>OZ255713.1:670000-2055000 GCA_965276965.1 Bryobacteraceae bacterium | reverse complement strand
TTAGAGCACCGCCTACACACTCTTTACGCCCAGTAATTCCGAACAACGCTCGCTGCCTACGTATTACCGCGGCTGCTGGCACGTAGTTAGCCGCAGCTTCTTCTTCAGGTACCGTCATGATCGTTCCTGCCGAAAGAGCTTTACACCCCGAAGGGCTTCATCGCTCACGCGGCGTCGCTGCATCAGAGTTGCCTCCATTGTGCAAGATTCCCCACTGCTGCCTCCCGTAGGAGTCTGGCCCGTGTTTCAGTGCCAGTGTGGCCGTGTGCCCTCTCAGGCCGGCTACCGATCGTCGCCTTGGTGAGCCGTTACCTCACCAACTAGCTAATCGGCCGCGGGCTCCTCTCTCAGCGCAATTACTCGCTTTCCCTTCCCAGGCTTATGCGGTATTAGCCCCGGTTTCCCAGGGTTATTCCCCACTAAGAGGTAGATTACCCACGTGTTACTCACCCGTACGCCGCTCTACTCAGGGATTGCTCCCCTTTCTCGCTCGACTTGCATGTGTTAAGCGCGCCGCCAGCGTTGATTCTGAGCCGGGATCAAACTCTCGTTTGATCTGTTTGTTTACAAGACTTCCCCGTCTCAGTGCCTTCCGATGCCTGCCTTCCAGCTCAGCCTCTTCCCGCACCAAAACGGCTCATCGTTTTATCGCTCCGCTTTTGACTCAAAAAGTCTGACGAATTACTTCTTTTCTCATCCAATCAGATTGTCAATCATCTATGCACCCCCTCCCCCGATCGCCTCGCAGCGAAAACGGAACCGAATGCACGGCCTCGAAAGCCGTTCGAGCTGCTCATTCAATCGAATAACTCGATTAAACAAGCTCACTCAAAAATTTGGGACTTACGTCCTCGAAACAATAGCTTAGGGGTTACTTCAGGACTACTTGATAACTGCTATGGAGCCCGAAGCAGGACTCAATCTAACCGCGATTGAGCATATCTGCTTACCTTTTCCCATGGCGACTCTTCATCGCCCATCTGCTAATTTACCAGGAAATCTTGGCTAGCGCAACACTCTTGTTTTCACTCAACCTCAGTCGCCTAATCCAACCGGCGACTTCTTGAGGGTACCACTACCTCTCATCCGTAGCAACAAAGAAATAATGAACATCTGTGGAAAACAAAGAAGAACTTTCCTGCCTGGAAATGCGCGGCTTTTCAGCAATTTACGCCAACCCAAGACAAAATTGCCACTAAATTTCCACAACATTTCCGCACCCGATCATCGCTGCCCTCTCATTTCAGCTTGAGCTCGGCATAAACCGGGTAATGATCTGACCCTTTGAAATCCCGGCGCACCCGTCCCTCAGACACTTCAATCGGCCCCTTGGCAAAAATCCAATCCAACGCCATGGCAATCGCATGCGTCCTTTGAATCCGCTCCCCCATCACACTTCGATAGCCGGCACGCTGCAGCTTGTGAAGAAAAACCGACGGAAAATATTTCGTATTCAAGTCTCCACCTAAGATCACGGCCGCCTCGGACGGATACCGTTTAGAATCTTCAAGCACCTCATCCAGTTGATCGGCCTGAATCCGTCCATAACTTCGGCTCTCCAGGTGTACGTTATAGACCACCAGCAAGCGTCCACAGAAATCCAACTCCGTAATCAGTGCGATTCGGCTCCCCAACCGACGCTGCATCAGCGGAAGCGAAGAAGGCAGCCAGCTGTGCGGTTTCCAAAATCCGGACTGATGTTGAAACCGCAAAATCCGCGCCCGGCGGATCTTCATTTGCGTCAGCGTCGCTTGGCCAATGAAAGCCTGCTGCCCCCGTTCCTGGCTCAGTTCTTCGAACTCAATCCCGTAAGCAGAGTTAAACCCTAACTGCCTGGCCAGTTCACCAGCTTCATCCACCTTGCCGCCCCGCATGGTGTTCCAATCCACTTCTTGCAACAGAACCAGACCGGCGGCATTCTGCTTCAGTTCGGACGAGATCGTTTCGAGCTGCTCGCCCCGGTCGATGTTCCAGGTCGCCACACGCAAGGAGGTAGCCTGGGAAGGCGCGCGCGCCGTCTTAGTAAGGCGCGGAGTATCAAACTCCAGAGATGCATCTGCGCCCGCAACGACGGGAAGCCCGAAAGCAGTCAACATCAAAATCGCGCCAAACAGCAAGTGCCGCGTCATCTATCTATCCAAAGCTGTCCGCTATACCCTCGCGACTATGCGGCTCCGCTTGCGAGCTCCGCCGTCGTCTTCTAGCGCCCTTCTCACTCGGACGCCACACCGATAACATCCCCAGTAACCCGAAATACCACCCACACACCCCAAATCGTGCAAACGGATAATCAACCACCGCATGCAGACAAACCGCGACCAAGCAGATGCCCCACAACGAGGCAACAGCCGGACGTATGCTCCACACAAAAACGACGAGCATGAGACTCGAAAACAAAACGCCTCCCTCAGCCGTCCATTGAAACCAGTCATTATGAGCGCGGTTCACGGAGTTCCCGGCATCCATCCGGGCAAACATCGGGTATACAGAAACGTAGCTTTCTAATCCCCATCCCGTTAGCGGCCGTTCCTTGATCATTGCCCACGAGGACTTGTTCACATCACGTCTCACCGAAAGCTGATCGTTCTGTTCGAATTTTCGCACCACTTCCGTTGTGCCAGCTGCATACACGAAAATCGCACTGAGAATCAGGGTGGCAATACTGACGTAAAGAAAGGCCCGATCGCGATTCCGGAAGTAAGCGAGCAACAGAATGGTCAACACCTCAGCCAACACCAACGCCACGCCGGCTCGTGAGCCCGAGGCGGCAACAGCGCCGATCTGCAGCGCCGCCAGAAGCACATATTTGAAATCCGGTTTCTTCTGCCCGAGCGCCATCGCCAGCGTCACCGGTAACAACAGCTCTACGAATTGAGCGAAGTTATTCCAATAGGCAAAAGTGCCGTAAACCATTTCATACTTGCTCGGAACGATCCAAAAGTATTTGTTGCTTCGCGAGGCCTGTTCCAGAAGTTCCAGGATGCAAAGGCCGCTCCCAAAAAGGACGAAGATCAGACGGAACAACGTCGCTCTCCGGCGGTCCCGCAGGATTTGAGCTGCCCACCACGTGATCGCCGCAGCAGTGAACCAGAACAGCACGCCGCTCCAGCCGTCATACGTGATCTTCTGCCGAAACCACAGCGTCTGCACAATGCCGTAGCCGGTCATCAACAGCAGACAAATCACAGGCAGGTTGATGGTGATCGCCGTCGCCGGACGGAACAGAAAAAATGCGGCCGCCGCCAAAAGCAAAACGGCGGAGATCATCCGAGAAGGAATTTCTCCGCCATCGAGTGTCGTTACCGTGTAAGCAGCCAGCAGCCCGACCAGCGCGAACGAAGACCACTTCTCACGCTGTGCCAGCTCGAAACTAACGGGCTTAGCCCACGGCGCTTCTACTGACTGCATCGATCAGAACTGCTCTTATTTACCGGTGTACGCCACACGCCAAATCGAATTTGAACCGTCGTCGGAAACCAGGAGCGATCCGTCCGGAGCTACCGCCACTCCCACCGGACGACCCCACGCGTTCCCATCCGGAGTCACAAATCCGGTCAGGAAGTCCTGATACACACCGCTCGATTTACCGTCTTCGAGGGGCACTCGCACCACCTCGTAACCGGCGCGCGCCGACTTGTTCCAGGACCCATGCTCGGCTGCAAAAATATCGCCCTTGTATTTCTTCGGGAACTGTTTGCCTTCATAAAAAGTAAGTTCCAAAGAGGCGTTGTGCGGCTGCAGAAGAACATCCGGCACCAGCACTTTGTCCTTCAGCTCGGGATGCTTTCCCGCAAGCCGCGGATCCTGATGATCACCCATATAAAACCACGGCCACCCGTAAAAGCCATCCTCTTTTACCGAAGTAATGTAGTCGGGCACCAGATTATCGCCCAACATATCGCGCTCATTGGTCGAGCACCACAGCTGACCCGTCGTGGGATTCACCGCAATGCCCACCGGATTTCTGATTCCCGCAGCATAGATCTTGACGAATTTTCCTTCCGGAGTGAATTCCAGAATGTTGGCGCGATTGTGCTCCTTGGGGTGCGTATCCGGATCGTCCACATTGGATGCCGATCCCACCGACACATAGAGCTTCGTTCCATCGGGAGAAAACGCCAGATCGCGAGTCCAATGGCCTCCGCCCGCGGGCAATTCGGCAATCACCGTCTCAGGCTGCCCGCTGGCTTCCAGATCTCCGTTTTTATACGCGTACCGCACCACGGAATCCGTGTTGGCAAAATAAACCCATTTCGGATTCTTGCCCAACGGATAGAACGCGATGCCGAAGTTATTCTTCAAGTGACTCGCAAAGACCGATTTCTGTCCGGGCTTACCGTCATGCGTAATTCCACGAAACACCACCACTTCGCCCTTTCTGCTCTGCGACACGAAAAAGTCGCCGTTCGGCGCCGTTCGAATTTCGCGCGGGCCGGCCAGCTGCTCGGCGTAAAGATCTACTTTGAATCCCTCCGGCGCTTTCGGCCAAGCATCTGCGGGCCTGGGCACCACGGTCGGCGCATTCGAGACGCCCTCGGTTGCATAAGGCTGAGGAAGATCCGCTACCGTAATCTTACGGAAGACGCCCGGCTTTTCGGTCTGATAACTGTCGAACGCTTCTTTCCCGGTAATCACGTTCTTGACATCGGAGGTGTCCCGCCGCGGTCCGGCCGTGACAATCAACACGCCGGCGCCAAGCAGGGTTCCGCACACGACAAGACCACGGACACGTTTTCTCATTCAGTTCTCCTCATATGGTTTGCTCGTAATATGGTTCGCTCTTATTGATGTACTCACCCAGGCGAAGCTTCACTCTCCCACTCCAGGAAGCCCCGCTACGAAAGAAGTTTCCGAAACTTAGCACGTTACCGCATTGAAAGCACGCAGCGTTTCCAGATTCAAATGCCCCGTGTAAATCGACATGCCGATCGCACAATGAATATCCATGGCCGTAAGAGCCTTGATGTCATCCATTGTCGTAATTCCCCCGGCCGCAATTACTTCGTGGCCAGTCACCTTTCTCAGGCTTTCGAACCACGGCAGATCGGTGCCCTCCATCATGCCTTCTTTATCCACGTACGTGCAAAGAAAGCCGGAACAGAATTCCTCCAGCTGAACAAGCATCTCTCCGGCGTTCCAGCGCGTGGCTTCCTGCCATCCTTTCACCACCACCCGTCCGCCTTTACTGTCAAGCGCAATCGTCAGCCGCTCTCGCCCCACAGCATCCCGCAACTCGCCCAGCAGAGCAACGTTCGGCCCATCGTGCGTCAGAGCGGCCGTCCCGATGATCACCCGATAAGCGCCCTGATCCAGCAGCTGTTTCGCCCGCTCCAAAGTTCGCACTCCGCCCCCGATTCGCAATTGCGATCGTGCCGCCATATGCTCGACAATCGCGTGGTTCGATCCTCGTCCCATCGCCGCATCCAGATCAATCACTTGGATCTGAGGAAACCCGGAAAACAGTTCCAGGGTCTTTTCGGGCGCCTGACCCTCTAAGACTTTTTCACGGCCTTGTCGCAGTTGCACCACTTTGCCGTCCATCAAATCGATACAAGGAATGATCAAGCCCGAGGCCTCACCGGAATATTCGCTGCGGTCAAAGCAGATTTCAAATCCATAACTGAGAATTTGCCGTAGTGAAACACGGAGGCGGCCAGAGCAGCGTCCGCACAGCCCAGGGTCAGCACATCGACAAAGTCCGCTGGCTTACCAGCTCCTCCCGAAGCAATTACCGGAATGGTCGTTGCTTTCGAAACGGCCTTGGTCAACGGGCAATCGAATCCGGTCTGCACGCCGTCCGTATCCATCGACGTCAACAACACCTCGCCCGCGCCCAAAGATTCGCCCTGAGCCGCCCATTGAACCGCATCCCTCTGTTCATCGTGCCGTCCTCCTTTGGTGTAGACGTTCCAACGCTCCGGACCGGAACCCCGCGCATCGATCGCCAGCACCACTGCTTGTGCACCGAACTCTTCGCTCAATTCGCGAATCAATTCCGGCCGCCGAACCGCCGCCGTGTTCACGCTCACTTTGTCTGCGCCCGCTAAAATAATCTTCCGTGCGTCCGCCACTGATCGAATTCCACCGCCCACCGTTAGCGGAATAAAAACCTTACGAGCCGTCCGAGCCACTACTTCCGCCATCGTCTCCCGCGCATCGCTCGAGGCAGTGATGTCCAGAAAAACCAGTTCGTCAGCTCCCTGCAAGTTGTAACGTTCCGCCAGTTCCACCGGATCGCCCGCATCACGCAGCCCAACGAAATTAACTCCCTTCACAACGCGGCCCTCGGTTACGTCCAGGCACGGAATGATTCGTTTCACCAGCATGGCAAATTGCTTACGTAAGCGTCAGAAAATTGTCGACCACACGCAATCCCGTCCGGCCCGATTTCTCCGGATGGAATTGCACCGCATAAATGTTGTCCTGCTCGAGCGCCGCCGAGTATGGATTGATGTACTCGCAGGTCGCCGCCGTCGCCGACAAAACCGGAGCGTAGAAACTGTGAGCGAAATAGGTGAACGGCTGCTCTTCCAGTCCCTCCAGCAAGCGGCTTGGCTTTACTCTCGACAACGAGTTCCATCCCATGTGCGGAATACGGGCCTCTCCCACAAAGCGCTTAATCGAACCCGGAAACACAGCCAATCCCTGGCTGCCGGGCGATTCTTCACTCGCTTCAAACAAACACTGCAAGCCAATACAAATCCCAAGAAACGGAACGCCGGCCAAAATCTTCTCGCGAATAGGCTCACGCAATCCGAGATCATCCATCGCCCGCATCATCTGCCCGAAATGTCCGACCCCCGGAAGAATAATCTTCTCGGCCCTTCGAATCACATCCGGTTTGTTCGTCACTTCATAGCACGCGCCCAGTTCATCCAGCGTATTCTGAACCGATCGCAAATTGCCCGCGCCGTAATCGACCACCGTCATCACAGCAAACCCTTGGTCGAAGGAAGCTGGTCTTTCAATCGCTCATCCGTCGAGCAGGCATACCGCATCGCGCGCGCGAAACACTTGAAGATCGCCTCAATCTTGTGGTGGTTCGATCTGCCGTAAAACACCTTGGCGTGCAGGTTCGCTCCGGCGTGATTGGCAAAGCCTCCGAAGAAATCTTCCAGCAGTTCAGTCTGCAGATCGCCGACATGAACCACATCCACCTGCTGATCGTAAACCAGCGCCGGGCGGCCGCCTAAATCCACCGCCACCACTGCCAGCGACTCGTCCATCGTCTGCACGAAATAGCCCGCCCGATTGATTCCTCGCCTGTCACTGAGCGCCTTTGAGAATAGATCGCCCAGCACGATGCCCGTGTCTTCGACCGTGTGGTGTTGATCCACATCCAAATCGCCGTGCACCTGCAGGTTCAGGTCGAACGCGCCATGCTTGGTGAACAGCTCCAGCATGTGATCCAGAAAGCGGATGCCCGTCGAAATGTTGTATTCACCGCTTCCCTCGATACGCAGCTCTCCGGCAATCTGCGTTTCCTTCGTATCGCGCGTGACGCTTGCTTCCCTCATCAGGAGTGCGCCGCCTCGTCCATCAAGCCCTCCAGCTGGTTGATGTCCTGAATGACAGCGAAGGCCCCCAGGCTCTTTAGAATCTGAGCAATCTCTTCATGCCGGGGATTGTGGCGGGTAGAAACGCCAATGAAGGGAACCTCCGCCGCTTGAGCGCTCCGAGCGTCATCCACGGTATCGCCCAAATACCAGATCAATCGCCCCGGATACTCGCGTTGAATAAGCCGTAGGCCATCCGGAGCAGGTTTCGGATTCGTTACCGACTCGTCCGTCACCAGCGGTTCGAAAAGAATCGACTCCGCATGACGCCGCAAGGTCACGTCCGCTTCGTACTTCGCGCGTCCCGTAAAGATGGCAAGTTGAGCGCGTTTGGATAAACGGTCGAGCAGGCCTTCCGCCGGCATCCATTCTTCGAACCGGATCAGGCCATTGCCGTCCTTGCCCAGAAACACTTCGTTGAAGTAAGCGACCACGTCGGCGTACTCGGCGTCCTTCCCGCGGTCTTTAATCATGCGGTGAGACAGCAGCCAATCGTTATTCCAGCCTCCAGCATTCTTGAAATCTTGAATCAGATCATGAGAAACAAGGTCCCCCGTAAAATGCTTCACCGTTTCGCGGATCGCCTCGCGATAGGAACGCGATACTTCCACCAGCACGCCGTCCATGTCGAAAACCAAAATCTCAGGCGCGCCGCCCGCATGCTGCGCCATTACCAAATCTGCTCCAGTTCATCCAAAAACTGCTGGACTTGATCGCGCGTGCCAATCGTCACGCGAATACAACCCGGAATCTCATAGCTGCGGTCCCGCACCAGCACCCCCCGACGCCGCAGTTCATCCCGAATCGGAATGGCCCGGTCCGCTGCTTGGAACAAAACGAAGTTCGCCTGGCTTTTGATATAGGGAATCTTCAGTCTCTCCAGACCGACATAGAGAAGTTCGCGCGCGGTCAGAACCTCCAGCGCATAATCTTCAATAAATTTCTGATCCTGAATAGCGATTCTCGCAGCCATCGCCGCAACCGCATTCACGCTGTAAGGCGACTGCGCCTTGCGAAGATAAGCTACGTTTTCGGCGTGGGAGAACAAACATCCACACCGCATGGCAGCCATGCCAAAGATCTTCGAAAACGTTCGGCTAACGAAGAGATTTTCCCGCTCCCCGACCCAAGGGATGGCTGTGATTCCGCTGAACTCATAGTATGCCTCGTCTACGAAAACCACGGCTTGTTCCGCTTTACGCAAGACGCGATCGATCAAGTTAAGATTGGTCCCCGTGCCGGTGGGGTTGTTCGGATTGCTGATCAAAACGGCTCGGGTGTCTGGCGTGATTCGTTCCAGAAGCTCTTCCGCTGGAAACGCCAACGTGCCGGGACGGTAATCGACCTCTTCAATCTTTGCCCCCGCCAGTTGCGCGTAGAATTTGTACATCGCATAAGAGGGACGCAGAATCAACACCTCATCTCCCGGATTGATGTAGGTATTCATCAGAAGCTGGATCGCTTCATCCGTGCCGTTGGTCAGCGTCATCTCATCCACCAGGACCCCGAAGTAGAGCGACAAATCTTCGAGGGCATGATCGTACTCCGGATAAATGCTCAAGTCGGCGGCCGTCAAAAACCGCTTGATGAAGTCGATTACGTGAGGCGGAGCGCCCACTGTGTTCTCGTTGAAATCAAGGCGAAGTTTGTTACGTCGACCGCCTGTGGGCGGATGGTAAGCGGCCATGTTGAGCACGGCCTCACGCGGCTTCGGCATCTTCGGCCCAGGCGCACTCTTCGTACCGCTCTCCGCTTCGATCAAATTATCGGACAGAACGAACCTCCACGGCGCGGGCATGCGCCTCCAACCCTTCCGCACGAGCCAGCGTCGTGATCGTGGGCGCCAAGTCCTGCAATGCCGCAGGCGAGAGCTGCTGTACCGCAATTACCTTCACGAAATCCGCCGCCGATAAACCGCCTCGCAAACGAGCCGCTCCGTTCGTTGGCAGCACATGACTCGGACCCGAAGCGTAGTCGCCGGCCGACTCCGGCGTATCCTGCCCCAGGAACACCGTGCCTGCATTTTTAATTTCGGGAAGCAACGATGCGTCATGCAAGCTGAGATGCTCCGGCGCGTAAAGATTCGCCAGTTGCACTGCGTGTTCCATGCTCTTGACCACGAAGATAATGCTGCCGCCGTCGATAGAACCTCGGGCGGTCTCGCTGGTCGATAAGTGTTCTAGCTGCGTCTCAATTTCTTCGGCCACCTTCTGCGCTAATTCCAATGAGGCAGTCACCAGAATGGCGCTCGCCGTCACGTCATGCTCGGCTTGCGCCAGCATATCCGCAGCAATGGCAGCAGGGTTTCCGTCGGCTGTCAGAATCATAATCTCAGTCGGTCCAGCCACGAAATCGATCCCTACTTCCCCGGCCAGCATCCGCTTCGCTGTGGCGACATACGCATTGCCCGGACCTACGATCCGATCGACTCGCTCGATGCTTTCGGTTCCAAATGCCATCGCGGCAATGGCCTGAGCGCCGCCTACCCGATACATTTCCGTCAGGCCAAGCAGGTGGGCACATCCTAAAATCTCGATGGACGGCTTAGGCGTCGTGACACAGATTCGTCGAACGCCCGCAGTCTGCGCCAGCACTGCCGTCATTAGCAGCGTCGACGGAAGTGGGTACCGGCCCGATGGCACATAGCAGCCGACTGCATCGAGCGGACGTACAATCCACCCTAGTTTTCGCCCCGGCGCAAACTCCTTCAGGCACTCCTTCGGAAGTTGCAATTCAGCGAACTGCCTGATGTTCTGAATCGCCACTTCAGCAGCCCGCCGAACCTCCGGCCGCATCTGCTCCGCGGCGCTTTCGAACTCGGCCTCATCGACTCGCAACGGGCGAGTCTCTAACCCGTCTAGCTCGCGCGCATACCGCAGCAGCGCCTCGTCGCCCTCTCGTCGAACCTTCTCAATAATGGGGCGCACGATCGCATCGCAGTTCTCCTCGGACCCTTCCCGCTCAATATTGAAGACATCCGACTCTCGCCAATCAAATATCTTGATCATTACCTTACATCACGATCTTGTTCAATGGATATTCGACAATATCCTGGGCGCCGGCGTCTTTCAACCGCGGAATTATTGTCCGCACTGTCGTTTCCTCTAAAATCGTGTTCACTGCGAGCCATTGCCGGTCGCTCAACTGAGACACAGTGGGATTCTTCATGGCCGGCAACACGGCCAGCACCGCTTCTAAATCGGTTGAACGCACGTTCAACATCATCCCGACTTTCCCCAGCGCGTTGATCGCTCCTTCGAGCAGCATCCGAACGTCTTCTAATTTGCGGCGCTTCCAATCGTCTTTCCAGGCCTCGCGGTTCGCAATCAGCTGTGTATTCGACTCGAGCACCGTCTCGAGAATGCGAAGCTTGTTGGCCCTTAGGGACGAACCCGTCTCGGTGACTTCCACAATCGCATCGGCCAGTTCGGGCGGCTTCACTTCCGTTGCGCCCCAGCTGAACTCCACTTTGGCTCGCACGCCTTTCTTGGCCAGGTACCGCTTGGTTGTCGCAACCAGTTCCGTCGCGATCACCTTACCCTCCAAATCTTCAATGCGCTTGAACGGCGATGCTTCAGGCGCCGCCAGCACCCAGCGCACCTTCCCAAAACTTTGTTTGGCGTAGATCAGATCGGCCACCGTCTCAATCTGGGCCTCGCTCTCCACCACCCAGTCGCGGCCAGTCAGGCCGGCATCGAGAACGCCGTCTTCCACATAACGAGCCATCTCCTGCGCGCGAATCAGCATGCACTCCATCTCCGGATCGTCCACCGCCGGAAAGTAACTGCGGCTGCTCGTCGTGATGTTAAAACCCGCCCGCCGAAACAGGTCGATGGTGGCGTTTTCCAGACTGCCTTTCGGGATGCCAAGCTTCAACTTCACCGCTTAGCTCCGTAGACGACCGCCGGGTCGTACACTCGCAACTCGGTTTCTACCCATTCCCCGTTTTTCAGCGTTCGATAAAAACAGCTGTTGAAACCCTCGTGACAAACACCCGGCTCGGTCGCTTCCGCTTGCACCAGCAAGGCATCGCCATCGCAATCTGTAGCGATCGACTTCAAAGTCAAGTAGTGGCCCGAGCTTTCTCCCTTGGTCCAGAGCTTCTGCCGCGAGCGGCTGAAGAAGGTGACATGCCCGGTTTCAATCGTCTTTGCAAACGCCTCTCGATTCATGTAACCCACCATCAGCACGCGGCCGCTATCGGCATCCTGCACCACGGCGGTAACCAATCCGCTCTGCTTGTCAAAATCCGGAATTTCACTCATCCTGCAACTCTGCTCACTACAAAGAAAAAGCCCGCCATTGAAGCTGGCGGGCTCGTCACAATCTAAAATCTGAGTCGGAATCGAGACACGCCGTCTATTGCACCAAAGTGTGGTGGTGATGGCGATGAGCGTTCCGGGTCATCAAGTCGAAGTATAGCAGCCGTAATTTCCGCCCGCTTCCCGGAAAAAACAAACTTCCGCAGAGATTCTCGTTGAGACGACGGCGTTTTTACGGTAAAAGTGATTAAGTTCCCTTGTCTATGGCGGCCCGTGATCTAGCCCTCGAACTTCCGCTTCCCGATAACATCGACGCCGAACGTTTTGTTCTTGGCGCGATTATGAGCAACGATAATGCTTTTCTTCAGGTGGCCGGAACTCTTGCTGCTGACGACTTCAGCCTCGAAAAGCACAAGCGCATCTTCCTGCGGATGAGCGATCTCCATGAGCGTGGCGAAAAGATCGATCGCGTCACCCTGGCCAACGAACTGATGAAGCAAGGACAGTTGCAATCGGTTGACGGGCTAAGCTATCTCGTCTCCTTAGATGACGGTCTCCCGCAGTTTCACAATCTCGACAGCTACGTCGGCATCGTCAAAGAGAAATCCCTTCTTCGCCGCATCATCAACGTTTCTCACGACACCATCAATCGCTGCTTAAATTGCGAAGACGAAGCAAAGAACATCCTCGGCGCTGTGGAAGACGCGCTCATCAAGATGGGCGATGTTCAATCGAACAACGCGCTCTCCACTCCTGCCCAGATCATCACCGAATATGAGGGAGGCATCAATGCCTTTCTAGACACCAGCAAACGCATCAAAGGCATCAGCACTGGTTTCCTGAAGTTTGACGAAATGACTGGAGGGCTCCGCGAAGGAGAACTCATCATCCTCGCTGCTCGTCCCGCCATGGGCAAAACAGCTCTCGCCTTGAACGTCGCCCAGCATGTCGCCAGTAATACCAAGAATCCAAAAGCTGTCGCCGTGTTCTCGCTTGAGATGTCGAAGGAGTCGCTGCTCACCCGAATGCTGTGCGCCGCGGCGCGCGTGGACCAGCAACGCTTTCGCGCCGGCTATCTCAGCTCCGAGGAGCGTCATTCCTTGCAGGATGCCATGTACCGAATGGTCGAAGCGCCGCTATTTATCGATGACACCGCTGGCATTAACCTGATGGACATTCATTCCAAGCTCCGCCGTCTCCAGGCGGAACAGGATCTTGGCTTGGTTGTCGTCGATTATCTCCAGCTGATGCAGGGTCGAGGTCGTTTTGAAAATCGTGTCCAGGAGATCAGTTCTTTGTCGCGTGGCTTTAAGCTGATGTCCAAAGAGCTGCGAGTTCCCTTCCTCGTGCTCTCGCAGTTGAGCCGCGCGCCGGAAACTCGCCAGGGAGATCATCGCCCCATGTTGAGCGATCTGCGTGAATCGGGCTCCATTGAGCAGGACGCCGACCTCGTCGCGTTCATTTTCCGGGAAGAGGTTTATCGTCCCGATAAAGAAAGCTTGAAAGGCATCGCGGAACTGATCCTCGCCAAGCAGCGCAACGGGCCCACTGGGCGAGTCAAGCTTGCCTTCCTGAATAAGTTCACCAAGTTCGAGAATCTCGCCACCGACACCGGCGAAGAAGATACCCCATTCGAATAATCTGCGCCGCCTCAGAATTTGAGGCAGATCTTTCCAACGTGTGACTGTCCTTCCATGTAATGTAGGGCTTCTTTGAACTCGCTCCATGGAAAGACTTTGTCGATCGCGGGCTTCAGCTTGTGAAACTCGATGGCGCGATTCATGCGTTCGAACATCGCTCGCGAGCCGACATAGATTCCCTGCACCCGAATGCTGTTCATCAAAATCTGGCCGGCGCTTATGCTGGATTCTTTTCCGGCGAGGATACCAATTGAGCTGATGACGCCGCCCGTTCTCACTGCCTTGAGTGATCGTGGCATCGTATCGTTTCCGCCCACGTCCACCACGTGATCGACGCCTAAGCCGTCCGTCAGCTTACGCGCTTCTTTGTCCCAGTCCGGAGTCTTTTTATAGTTGATCGCCTCATTGGCGCCCATCTCGCGAGCTAAGCCGATCTTCTCGTCACTGCTCGACGTAAGCAGAATCCGCAGCCCGGCTGCTCGGGCAAACAGCAGTGCCAACGCCGACACGCCGCCGGTACCCTGCAGCAGAACTGTGTCTCCTGGAGCGAAATTCGTGTGTTCGAATAGAGCGTGCCAAGCTGTCACGCCGGCGCACGGCAGTGCCACTGTTTCCACGTCCGTCAAAGAAGGAGGAGATTGCACGAGGCCGTCTTCGTGAAATAGGACGTATTCGCTCAGAACGCCGTCGATCGCACCGCCCAACGCGGACTCGCCCTTCTCCGGAGTCGGAGGTCCCTCGACCCAGGTCTGCATAAAGCAGCCTGCCACGCGGTCACCCTTCTTTGCTCGCGTGACTTCCGGCCCCAGCTCTTCCACCACTCCCGCTCCATCGGACAATGGAACTCGGGGCAATTTCATCTTCGGGTTGTAATCGCCTTTCGCTACCAGATAGTCGCGATAGTTCAACGAGGCGGCAGTCATCCGCACCAGAACTTCTCGCGCGCCGGGACGGGGAGTTTCCCGGTCGACGATCTTTAGATTGTCGATCCCGAATGCCTGAATCTCAAACGACTTCATGCTGGAATTGACTGGCGAACTCGACAAGACGATTCAACTTACTCATTGCCGCGCCGCTGTCGATCGCGTCTTTCGCAATCTCCACAGCGGATTTTAGATCGGAGGCTTTCTGCGCCAGCAAGAGCGCCGCCGCCGCGTTTGCGACAACCACTTCACGCCGCGGACCTGCTTCGCCCTCCAGAACGCCCTTCAGCATCGCCGCGTTGGTCTCGGCGTCGCCGCCCCTCAAGGCTTCAACCGGACTTTCGCTCAAACCGAAGTCTGCCGGAGACCACAATCCTTTTTGCACCCGGCCTTCTTCCACCTGAAACACCGTAGTTCGTCCACTGGTGCCGATCTCGTCCAAACCATCCGCGCCGTGAACGATGAACGCTCTCTCAACACCGAGCCGCGCGGAGGCATGTGCCAGCGCCTCGGCCGCTCTCACTGAAAACGCTCCAATCAATTGCATGCGGGCGCGAACAGGATTCGTAAGTGGACCCAATAGATTGAAAACCGTCCGGCCCTTCATCATCAAACGCGCTTCCTGTGAATGCTTCACAGCCGGATGAAGCACCGGCGCATATAGAAATCCGATTCCAGTCTGCCTGAGACACTCCAGAACTCTCTCTGCGGAGAGGTCTACCGGAACACCCAGTGCTTCGAGAACATCGGCGCTCCCGCATTGACTGGAGATCCGTCGATTCCCATGTTTCGCCACGCGAAGACCTGCGCCTGCAACCACAAAAGCCGTAGTGGTCGAAATGTTGAATGTATTCGTTCCGTCGCCGCCCGTTCCACAGGTGTCGAGCACGGGCTCGTCTGTCTGATCGAGCTCCAGAGGCTGAGCCTTTTCTCGAATCGCCGTCGCGAAACCCACCAGTTCGGCGATCGTCTCGCCCTTCTGCCGCAGAAAATGCAGAACTTCGGCGATACCCTCGGTGCTCATTTCGCCCGACAGCATTCTGTGCATCAGGTCGTACGCTTCCTGTTGCGACAGATGGACGAAGTTCCGGAATGGAAGGTGAGACATGCCTCGGTTACTCATTCGAACACATGCGCCTTCAGATTCCATCGGCGCGTTCTCCGTCATCTCTTTCCAGCCGCCCAAACTCCCGTCCAAACCGCTGCATACCCGAACACTACGACCAGCACACAAAAATAGTGACCCATTCCGTCTTAAGGAACCATTTTGAACTAACTCGCTTTAACGAACTTTTTGCATGCCGCGAGATACACTAGCGGTTGGCCTCCAACCACGGTGCTTCTGCGGGTTCGGGCGCTTAACCCATTTATGAAGATTCACGAGTATCAGGGGAAGGCCATTTTGGCCAAATACGACGTTCCTGTGCCGCGCGGAGAAGTGGCTTACACCGTGGAAGAGGCGGAAGCTGCCGCCAAAAAAATCGGCGGCAGCGTAGTAGTAAAAGCTCAGATCCACGCCGGCGGTCGAGGCAAAGGCGGCGGCGTAAAAATCGCTAAGAACTCGACAGAAGCGGCCGAAATCGCGAAGAAGATGATCGGCATGACGCTTGTGACTCACCAAACCGGCTCCGAAGGTCGCGTCGTGCAACGGCTGCTCATTGAAGAAACGCTCCCCATCGAACGGGAACTTTATCTCGGGATCGTTCTGGATCGTGCCATTGGACAGTCTGTCTTTATGGCTTCGAAAGCGGGCGGGATGGAAATCGAAGAAGTAGCCGCGTCTACTCCCGAATTGATTTTGCGAGAACCGCTCATTCCCGGCACTCCGCTACAGCCCTTCCAAGCGCGAAAACTTGCTTTTGGGATGGGCATTCCAACCGGCAGCATTGGCGCCGCGGCGGCTGCCATGACGGCACTCTCGAAAGCCTACGACGCTATCGACGGTTCGCTGGCTGAGATCAATCCTTTCATTCTGACGAAGGACGGCAAAGTCTATGCGCTCGATGCCAAGATCAATATCGACGACAACTCTCTATACCGTCATAAAGATCTGCTCGAACTTCGTGATTTGAACGAAGAAGACCCGCTTGAGGTAGAAGCTTCGCGCTTCGGTCTCAACTACATCAAGCTCGAAGGCAATATCGCTTGCATGGTGAATGGCGCTGGTCTTGCTATGGCAACCATGGACATCATCAAATACGCGGGTGGTCAGCCGGCGAACTTCCTCGATGTAGGCGGCGGCGCAAATGCCGAACAGATCAAGAACGCCTTTCGCATCCTGTTGTCGGATCCCAGCGTTAAAGCCGTTCTCATCAATATTTTCGGCGGTATACTGCGATGCGATACCCTCGCCAACGGCGTCGTTTCGGCGGCCAAAGAGCTTGATATCAAAATCCCGGTAGTAGTTCGCATGGAAGGAACGAACGTCGAACTGGGGCAGAAAGTATTGAAGGAATCGGGATTCAACTTCACCGTGGCGGACGGCATGAAAGACGCCGCTGAGAAAGTAGTGAGACTCGCACAATGAGCGTTCTGATCGATGAAACGACCAAAGTTCTTTTTCAGGGATTCACCGGCCGCGAGGGAACGTTCCACGCCGAGCAGGCGATCAAATTTAAAACGCAGGTGGTTGGCGGCACCACGCCCGGAAAGGGCGGCCAGAAACATTTGGATCGGCCAGTGTTCAACACCGTCGATGAGGCGGTGCGTGAAACGGGCGCCAACGCCTCTGTAATATTCGTCCCGCCTCCTTTTGCCGCTGACGCCATCATGGAAGCGGCCGACGCCGAGTTGCCGCTGGTGGTCTGCATCACGGAGGGCATTCCCGTTCTCGACATGATTCGCGTTTGGTCGTATTTGCGAACGAAACCGGCGACCAGGCTGGTCGGTCCCAACTGCCCGGGTGTGATTACGCCGGGCAAGTGCAAGATCGGAATCATGCCTTGGCACATTCACCTGCCTGGTCACGTCGGCATCGTCTCCCGCTCGGGAACGCTCACCTACGAAGCGGTCGGTCAACTGACTAAGTTGGGAATCGGCCAGTCCACTTGCATCGGGATTGGAGGCGATCCGATCATCGGCACCAGCTTCACCGATGCTATCCGCCTGTTCAACGAAGATCCCGACACTCACGCCATCATCATGATCGGCGAGATCGGCGGGAGCGCGGAGGAAACCGCGGCGGAATACGTTAAGGCTCATGTGAAGAAGCCGGTCGTCGGATTTATCGCTGGGCAGACAGCGCCTCCCGGCCGCCGTATGGGACATGCTGGCGCAATCATTTCCGGAGGCGCCGGCAGAGCAGAAGATAAGCTCGCCGCTATGACTGACGCCGGCATCGTCGTTTGCCCTTCGCCCGCCTTGATGGGCGAGAAGATGCAGCAGGCGATGGCCGCTGTTTAGCCCAAAGAATACTTTTTTATGGCCCTAGAACGGACTTTTGCAATCATCAAGCCGGATGCCGTAGCGAACCGGCACGTCGGAGACATTCTGAGCATCGTCGAGAAGAGCGGCTTCCGCATTCTGGCGATGAAATCCAAACGCCTGTCCAAATCGGAAGCCGAGGCTTTCTATGCGGTTCACAAAGAGCGGCCTTTCTTTAACGGTCTTGTCACATTCATGACCGAGGGTCCGGTGGTCTTGCTAGCGCTCGAGCGCGACGGCGCGATCTCAAAATGGCGGGAGGTCATGGGCGCTACCAACCCTGCCAACGCCAACGAAGGCACTATCCGCAAGCAGTTCGCCGAAAGCATCGAGCGCAATTGCGTCCACGGCTCGGACGCACCGGAAACCGCAACTCAGGAAATTCCCTTCTTCTTCACCTCTTCCGAATTGCTGTAAGCTAGTAATCATCCGAGCGGTGGCTTTGGGGAGCTTCCTTCGGAAACGGAAAGTTGGGGATGACTGTGGTGCGTAAAATCAACCGCTTCAGCATTAAGCGGGCGTGCTGACTTGCTGTTTCGTTCTGGCCATTATTGGCACTATTAGCTCCTGGGTTTATTTGTTTCTCGCCTGGAGGGCTGCGGTATTTTTCAAGCGATCGGATGACTCCGACGCGGTTCCGTGTTCACATAAGCCGATTAGTGTCCTGAAACCGGTTCACGGCGAAGACCATGGTTTGGAAGAGAATCTCCTCACCTTCTTCGAGCAGGACCATTCAAACTATGAACTGCTTTTCGGCGCACGCACGTTCGACGATCCTGCTTTAGAGATCGTCCGCCGGATTGCTGCTCGTTATTCGCACGTGCCGACCCGGATTATTGCCAGCGGCGAACCGGCCTGGCCGAATGCCCGAGCCTTTTCGGTCAGCACGTTGATCTCGGAAGCGAAGAACTCCACAGTTGTCATCGCCGACAGCGATGTCCGGGTCGGCAAAGACTTTATCTCACAGGTAGTCGCTCCGATCGCGCAGCCCAATGTAGGGCTAGTCACCTGTTTGTACCGGGGCGTGTCACTGGGAGGCTTTTGGTCGAGGCTTGAAGCGCTCGGCATGTCTGTCGAACTCATGTCGAACGTTCTCATCGCCAACCTGCTCAACGGCATGGATTTCGCTCTTGGGCCGGCAACCGTCACCACCCGTGAACATATTGAAGAGATCGGAGGGTTGCAGGAGAGCGGGTCGTACTACGCTGACGATTTCGCGCTCGGCAACATCATCGAGCAATCCGGTTTAAAAGTGGTTCTTTCGCGCTCGATCATTGAGCACGTTGTTCCCAAAAGCTCGTTCTTGACTTCCATCCGTCACCAACTTCTTTGGATGAAGAATAACCGGTATCTCAGGCCCAAAGGTCATGTCGGAGTGGGTCTCACGTTCGCCATGCCATACGCCGGGCTTGGCTCAATTTCCAGCTTGCTTCTGCACAACAATCTATTGGCAACCGCCTGGCTTCTCGTTGGAACGGCGAATTGCATGACTCGCTCGATCTTGATCGGCTGGGGTGTAGTACGCGATCGGCAAGCGCTTCGTAGCTGTTGGCTTTACCCTCTTCGCGACTTGATCGGCTTTGGCGTCTGGTCGGCGGCTTGGTTCGGGAACAAGATTCATTTTCGAGGTCAGCCTTACGAGCTTTTGCAGAGCGGCAAAGTAGAACGCGTACAGCCTTAACGCAAGAAGGGCGCCTAGTCTCAATGAGACCAGACGCCCTCCCAATAACGGTTCTGAATTTAGGCGACTCGCGCTTCTAAGGCCGCCGGCATCTCGACCGCTTTCGCAAGGGCCTTCCGAGTCTTCTCTGCCAGGTTGCGCAAGCGCGCATGCTTGGGACGGCTTAACCGACGCTCTACGCTGCGACGAGCACGGAGTAAACGGATACGAACAGCCGTTTCCGACCAGCCGTGTTGCCGGGCGATCTCTTGAACTTTGTAACCCTGAATGTAATGACCTTCCAGAACTACCCGATCGTTTGGTTTGCAGTCGCCAAGAATACGCTTGACGTCAATCGCTGCCACATTCATGCGAGGCGGCGCTTGTAGCTCGGGCAGTGTTTGAGTCTGAGGTTCTCTGCGCAGGAATGTGCGGTGAATATTAAGCGCGATGCTGTTTGTCCAAGTTAAGACCAGATTCGGATCTCGTAATTGTTCTCGTCGTTCCCAGCCTTTCGCCCAAGCCGCTTGCGCGGTATCGAGCGCTGCATCGTAGGAAAGACCGCGGGACACTAGGAACCGCACCGTCAAATTAAATCCCTTTTGGTATGCCTTACCGTATTCTTCTGTAGTCATTTTCGATTTCACCGCTCCTGAAATTCGTTTTGTTACGTATCCCGCTCTCTCCACAAGCAGGTTCGGTGGCCTGATTGAACCACCTTTAGAGAACTGCCTTTCGACAATCACTCATGGCATCTTAATAGGCAGTTTGCGTGCCACACCTACGGACGCTATTGAAAGAATGGAGCGAAAGAAGAATCGCGACTGGAATCAATCACTTGAGGGATACGGAATCAATTTGACCCCGCACGACGAAGAAGCTGTCCGAGATGAAGTACAGCAAATCTTTCCGGCCAAGCAAAATTTGCTTCCTTCAGCTCTCAGTTAATAGACGGCTGGCGTCGAAAAACAATACAGATGGAAGAACCGGAAACTACTTTGTTGTCTCGCTGTGAGTAGAACTGGGAGTTTCGGTCTTGTCGGGATCTTCTGTGGCAGCCTTCATGCTTTCACGGAAGGATCGGATCCCCTTGCCAAGTCCCTGGCCGAGCTCCGGGAGCTTCTTTGGACCAAACACGAACAGCGCGATGACCAAAATGATCAGCAAATGGGTCGGCTGAAATAATCCATCGAGCATAGGGTTCTCCCAGCGAGGCTTGCCTCGCTGTGCTCTAAGTATATATGAGTTCACGGAAATAGGCTACTCAGCACGGTTGACAACATTTAGGACCTCCGCTATAGTTCTGGAGAACTGAACTATCAATTAGTTGGCTCCACCTGAGGCTTCCCCCAGCGTGAAGGTTCAGTGTTACGGGGAGCGGTGGAGGCTCACGTCCGGTTGTCAGTCTGCCTTCTTGGAGGCGACAGCTTAGGAACTATTTAGACACAATGGCCGGTCCGTCTGACGAGTACCTCGAAACGACTGAAACGAGCGATAGTGAAGACTATCAAGCGTTTCTCGATGACTATAGCAATCAATTCACGCCTACGGATGGCGGGGAGATCCTTCATGGTCACGTTCTGACCGTCACCGAGAAGGAAGTGATTGTCGATATAGGGCGGAAGATCGAAGGCCTGGTTCCTGCTTCACAGTTCCCTCTGGTCGAAGGAAAGCCGGCGGTCAAAGCGGGCGATGTGATCGAAGTGATGTTCGATCGCAGCGGCAGTCCGGTGGAAGGGTACATCCTTCTCTCCTACGAACGGGCCCACCGCAAGCAGGCCTGGGAACACCTGGAGAAGGCTGCGACCGAAGGCACGCCCATCAGCGGCAAGGTGATCAACAAAATCAAAGGTGGCCTGGCCATGGACATCGGGATTGTGGCCTTTCTGCCGAGTTCGCAGGTGGAAGTTCGTCCGATTCATAATCTGGATACATACGTCGGACGGGACCTGGACGTTCGCATTCTGAAGTTGAACCGGCGTCGCGGCAACGCGGTGGTCTCTCGCCGCGTGCTGCTGGAAGCAGATCTGAATGCCCGCAAGAGTGAATCGCTGGCGAACCTGCACGAAGGCGCGGTGGTCTCCGGCACGATTAAGAACCTCACCGATTACGGCGCTTTTGTCGATCTGGGCGGAATCGACGGACTGCTTCATGTCAGCGACCTGAGCTACGGGAACGTCACGCATCCTTCGTCGGTGGTTGCGGTCGGCGATCAGGTGACGGTTCGCGTGCTGAAGTTCGATCGGGAGAAGGAGCGCATCTCGCTTGGTTTGAAGCAGATGTCGCCGGATCCCTGGATCGATATCGATGAACGGTATCCGCAAGCGGCCCGTGTAATCGGACGAGTGGTCAGTGTTACCGATTACGGCGCGTTTGTAGAGCTCGAGGCGGGCGTGGAAGGCCTCATTCATATATCCGAGATGACCTGGAGCCGGCGGATGAAACATCCGGCGAAGGTGGTGAAACCGGGCGACCAGGTGGAGGCTGTGGTTCTGGATGTGAAGCCTAAGGAACGGCGGATCTCTCTCGGCATCAAGCAACTGGAAGTAGATCCTTGGACGACCGTGGCAGACCGCTACAGCATCGGTTCGGTAGTGGAAGGCCGCGTCCGCAAGCTGGCGGATTTTGGCGCTTTTATCGAAATCGAGGAAGGCGTCGACGGGCTGGTGCATATTTCCGATATGTCATGGACCGCTCGCATCAAGCACCCGTCCGAGATTGTGAAGAAGGGGCAGATCGTGCAGGCCGTCATCTTGAATATCGATGCCGGCAACCGCCGCTTATCGCTGGGGATGAAGCAGCTTCAGCCGGACGCCTGGGAGACTTTTTTTCGCACGCATCAGATAGGCGACAGCGTGCGAGGAAAGATTTGCCGAAGCGCGGCTTTCGGAGTCTTCGTGGAGTTGCTGCCGGGCGTGGAAGGTCTCTGTCATCGATCTGAAATCACGGTGGAAACTCCTAAGCGCCGAGGCGCGCCCATGGCATCCCAAGATGGGCCCGAGCTTCCGGTGGGTGAAGAGTTCGATTTCAAAATTATCAAGATGAACGAAAGTCAAAAGCGCATTGGGCTGAGCTTGAAAGCGGCAGGCGAGGAAGATGAACGGGTGCGGTTAGGAGATTACCAACGGCAGGCCGCCGCGGCCACATCCACCGTCGGCGACGTCATCAAGCAGCACAAGTCTGACCCGAAATAGAATCAAGGACAATTGAAAGCATGACCAAGGCTGAGCTCATCGAAGAAGTCTCGAAGGTGGTCGAGATGACCCGGAAAGACTCGGAAGAGATCGTCGAGACCATCTTCGAGAGTATAGTGAGCAGTCTGCACAAGGGAGAGAAGATCGAGATCCGGGGGTTCGGCAGCTTCCGAACACGGCAAAGGCAGCCTAGAGTAGGGCGCAACCCGAAGACCGGCACACGAGTGGAAGTTCCTTCCAAACGAATCCCCTATTTCAAGCCCAGCAAAGAGCTGCGCGATCTAGTGAACACCCACGCTCCAACGACCGCAGCAGCCGCGGCGGGTAAAGTTCTGCCCGAGGCCGGTCCGAACGAATGAATCACTTGTGGACGCCGTGGCGTTCCAAGTACATACAAGAAAAGAAAGACAAAGGGCGCTGCATATTCTGCGAGGCAGCGGCCAGTTCGGAAGACCGCGAGAACCTGGTGGTGTTTCGAGGTCGATTCTGCTTCGTGATGCTGAATCGTTATCCGTACACGAACGGGCATGTGATGATCGCTCCATACGAGCATGTTTCACGGCTCAACCAGAGCAGTGAACCGGCTACGGAAGAGATGATGCAACTGGTTCGCCGGGGAGAAGAGATCCTCGAACAGGTTTACCGTCCTGCCGGACTCAACGTTGGGATGAATTTAGGCGAAGCTGCCGGCGCGGGAATCGAGCAGCACATCCATATGCACTTGCTTCCTCGATGGAACGGTGATGCGAACTTCATGACCAGCATTGCCGAGACTCGTATTTTGCCGGAACTGCTGGACGATACGTATTCGAAGCTGGTTGAAAGATTCAACGGGCCGGCTACGCGGCCGGATTGTTCATGAGTGAGAAACGGATAATAGTGGCCATCGATGGGCCAGGCGGCGCGGGTAAAAGCACGCTCGCGAGGCGGGTAGCTGAACGGTTAGGCTTCCTTTACATAAATACGGGAGCGATGTACCGGGCGGTAGCTTTGTGGGCGCTCCGATTGAGAATCAAGTTGAGCGACATGCACCGGCTGGAGCAGTTGGCAAGGGAAGCCGAGATCGAGCTGGATCCGTTGAACGGCAACATCAGCCTGAACGGAGAGGATGTGACGGAGGCAATTCGCGATGAGAAAGTCTCCGCGGCGGCCTCGAAAGTTTCTGCCGTTCCGGGCGTTCGGCGGGCCTTGATCAGAATTCAACGGCAGATGGCGGAAGAAAATAGTGTCGTGATGGAGGGGCGGGATATCGGGTCGGTGGTATTTCCGAACGCTCAAGTGAAGATCTATCTCGATGCTCATCCGGAAGAGCGGGCGCGACGGCGAGCGCGGGAGCTGCAGACGCGGGGAGAAGGCGCCGACATGCAAAAGGTAGCGGGAGATTTGCAGCAGCGAGACACACAAGACCGGCAGCGCGCCGAGGCGCCGTTAGTGCAGGCTCCGGACGCACAACTGATCGATACGACAGGTTTGTCAATTGACGAGGTAGAAGAAGTAATTTTGCGTTTGGTGCGCGCCCGCATATCGAACGGTAAAGAGGCCAGTCGTTGAAGCAATTGTTAGTGATGAAGTTCGGCGGAACCAGCATGGGAAACGCTGAACGGATGCGCGTCGCCGCCGGGATCATTGTCGAGCAACAAGAACGTCCGGTTGTGGTGGTGGTTTCGGCCATGTCGAAGGTCACCGATCTTCTACTCGAGACGATGCGGCGCGCCGAGTTAGGCGATCGCGTGGTGGTGCAAGCCAACCTGAAGAATTTGCTGGCACGGCATCTGGAAACAGTGGATCAGTTGCTCGATGCGCCTCAAGCTGCGCAGTTCCGGGTGGATGCCGGTGAAGCAGTGAAGGCTTTGATAACGGAGTTCGAGCGAATCGCCGGCGGGATTGCAATGCTGGGGGAGCGTCCGCCGCGATCGGTGGACGAAGCGGTGGCGATCGGGGAACGACTGTCCTCCGTTTTGCTGGCTCACTATCTTCAATCGATCGGCGTGGAAGCGAGCGCGGTGAATGCCGCTGAAGTGATCGTTACCGACGCGGTGTTTGGAAACGCATCTCCACAGATGGGCCCGACTCGCGTGAAGTGTACGGAACGTCTGCTGCCGTTGCTCGAACAAGGAGTGCTTCCGGTGGTGACGGGGTATAACGGCGCGACCATCGACGGCAGGCCCACTACGCTGGGGCGTGGAGGATCCGACTTTTCGGCTTCGATTCTGGCGGCTTCGCTCGAGGCAGAGGAACTTTGGATCTGGACCGACGTGGATGGCATCATGAGCGCAGATCCACGACTGGTGGAGGACGTCGCTATTTTGCACGAGGTGACGTACGCGGAAGCGGCTGAACTCGCCTATAACGGGGCCAAAGTTCTTCATCCACGCACGCTGGCGCCGTTGGTAGAGAAGCAGATTCCGGTGTGGAGCAAGAACAGCTTTGCGCCACATAAGCCCGGAACGAAGATCGTGTCTCACTTCGACGAACCGAAAGGGGTTCGCGCAGTCACGTCGATGTCGAGCGTAGCGCTGATTTCAATGGAGCCCACGGCCTCGCTGAGCGGCACGCGGTTGATGGCGCGCACGCTGGACGCGCTGGCACTGGCCAATGTCGAAATTCTGGTCTTCAGTAGTTCGAGTTATCGACAGAGCTTTTGCTTTCTGGTTCGCAAACCGGATGTTCCGATTGTTCTGGAAGCATTGGAGGCGAACCTGTCGATCGAGCTGGCGCACGGTTATCTGAAGCCGATTGCGGTGGATGAGAATGTCGGGCTGCTGGCGGTAGTGGGAGAAGGAATGCGTGGGATGCCGGGACTGGCGGGACGCGTTTTCACCGCCATTTCCCGAGAGGACATCAACATCATCGCGATCGCGCAAGGTTCGAGTGAGTTGACGATTGGGATTATTGTGCGGCTGGACGGACTCGAGCGAGCGGTACAAAGCGTACATCGCGAGTGTGAACTGGGGCGGCTTTCCTCTGCTGTGCAAAGTGCAGAGGAGACGGCCGTTCACCAGTAGACACACGTATCCACTCACTTCTAAATTTCCTGCTGATTGTCAAAGATCGGGGACTGCTTGATGAAGCGGAGACTGCTTTCTTTGTTTTAGGCGGCCTTGAAGATCTTGGCGAGCTCGGGATTGGCGTCGAGTTCGGCGTTGAAGCCTTCGAGTGCGTTGGCGAGCACGTTCTTTACTACGCCGAATGGAATTTGGGTGTGGCCGGGGAGACGCGCTTCGATGGTTTGGCGGATGCTGGTGTCGAGTTCTTTTTCTTCCGCTTTGGCGTTTGCCATTCGAACCCGAACTTCGTGCGCTTCCTGCTTTCTTAGGGCTTCGGCTTCTTTGCGGCGCTCGGCGGCTTCTCTTTGTTTTTGCTTTTCTAGATCGGCTTCCTGCTTGCGGCGGTCGGCTCGGAACTTTAATAGGTCGCTGAGGCATTTGGAGAAGCCTCGGTCGTTGGTGGTTTGGTAGCGGAGGAAGAGAGCGAAGGATTTTTGCTGGTTGCGCTCGGGTTCTTCGGTGTCCATGGAGAGATCTTGGAGGAGTTGGGCGCGGCGGCTAAGCCAGAAGTGCTCGACCATTTTGTCGACCAGCATGTGTTCGGTGGGGGTGTTGGGTTGGTGCTCCATACGCATGGCGAAGAGGAGGCTTTCGAATTCTTCTTCGTTTTCGGTGGGCAGGACTTGGAAGGTGCTGCGGAATCCGTGGCGGAAGTTGTTCAGGCAGGAGGTGGATTTCCCTTCCTGGGTGCGGGGTCCGGTGGAGTGCTGGGCGTTGGCGCGATTGGCTTCGCTTTGGGCTTCGGTGGCGGGCATGGGTTTGGGTCTCCTTGTAAAAAGGAAAAGCGCCGGGGAGGCATGACAGCCTCGCCGGCGCTTTTCGCTAGCGTTTCCCTGATCGGGAAGCTAAGAGTGTACACTACGCTTCCAAGCGATTCCCGGTATGTTGTTGATTCTGTTTTGACTATAGGTTGTGACTGGGTCGGGAGAGATGGCGGAAATTGGGGGGTGATCGTTGTCAGGGTCTTAGAGGAGGGCGTTAGACCTCACTGTCGCTGGACCTCTCGCTACTTTAGTCTCCGCCCTTTGTACACGCGCGAGGGATTAGGTTGCAGGCCGAATATTTTGATTCACGCAGAAAAAGTTCCCCGGGTCGTACTTCGCTTTGATGGCCGCCAAGCGATCGTAATTGGCCCGGTATGTCGCCCGGATGCGGTCCTCTCCTTCGTCCATCATGAAGTTCAGATATGCACCGCCCGCTCCGAACGGATGCAGTGCATCGTAATAGGATCTGGCCCAATCGATGATCTTTTCGCAGTTCGCCGGGTCCGGATCTACACCCACGATCACCTCGCTCCAGACGACATCGCGATAGCTGAAAGCCGTATCTTCTTGTGCTACCCGATTCACTTTTCCATTCACCGGATACAGATGCATTGTAGATTGCCAGGTCGGCATCTTGGACCCGTACTGGATATGTTTTTCGATGGCAGCATCACTGAGTTCCCGGAAGAAATCAGCTTTCCAATACCATTGCAGCCCCGCAGGATAGATGCCATCGAAAAGTCCTTGCAGCATCGGAAAGGGCATGGGTACAAAGAATTCAAAAGCCGGCGGCCGGTAGCTGCGAATGGGTTGCAATATTGCGTTGGCCTGTTCCATCGACCCCTGATAACACCACACGATGCCGCACATCTTCCGCAAGTGCAACGCTTCAGGGAAGGGCGGCCCCGGCGGCACGCTCAAAATGGCGAAGAAGCCATTCATTTCTTCGGGCGCATTGGCGATGAACTCCCGGTACCACTTCATGACGTCCGCGGCGTCTTCCAGATTCCAGAGCATCGGGCCGGCGCAAACCGTATCAACCGGGTGCGCCTTAAACAGGAAGGAGGTGACGATGCCGAAATTTCCTCCGCCGCCACGCAGCGCCCAGAACAAGTCCGGATTCGTCTCGGCATTCGCGACAACGAAGCTGCCATCCGCGAGCACGACATCGACGGAAAGAAGGTTGTCGATTGTCAGACCGTACTTCCGGGTAAGATGTCCCATGCCTCCGCCTAACGTCAGCCCGGCAACTCCGGTGCTGGAGACGATACCTGATGGAACGGCCAAGCCGAATGCGTGCGTGGCGTGGTCTACGTCACTCCATTGACACCCGGCGCCCACAAGAACCGTACGGGCGGAGGGATCGACTCTTACGTAATTTATGTGCGATAGATCGATCACCAGGCCTTCATCGCACACGCCTAGACCTGCTGCATTGTGACCACCGCCACGGATTGCAACGCGCAGATCGCCGGCCTTCGCCATTCTCAGGGCGGCCATCACGTCGGCTACGTCGGCACACTTGACGATCAGCCGCGGCCTTCGATCGATCATGCCGTTGTAGACTTTCCTCGCTTCTTCGTAGGCGGGCTCTTCAGGCTCGAGTACGCTCCCGCGAAACTGTCCGCGAAACTCCGTAATCGCTTGCTGCATTGACATGGCTGTTCTCCTTTGTGACCCGTGCTTCAGTGAAATTTCCAAATCATGGCCGAGCTTCGTAAACGATGTTGAAGGGCGTTTTCCGTAGCTCGGTCACGAACCGGCCGATGAAAGTGTTCAACTTGTTCATGGCAAGAGTGGGAATCTGTGCTGTACTCATTGGATTTGTTTCCTTTCGGCCATCTTTCCGATTCAGGGGTTTTGGCCGGCGAATGACTGACACGAGAAGTGTGGGTGCTAGTTCACGAAGGCGCCGTTGGGATTGTCCTTCCAAGCCCAGACATGCAGCGTGTAGGATGCCGGGAGGCCGAAGCGATTGGGGCTTTCCCAGTAATGAAAAAGCTGTCCCATGAGCTCTGCAGTTGCGTTGCAAACCGTCTGGTGTTCGTACTTATGGTGAAAAGCTGCGATTTACTCATTTTGGACTCCTTTTTGCAGCTCAGTACTCATCTTCCATTGCGTGATTCCTGACGGCTTCCGCGGAGATCGGCTTTTTGCTAGAATCCGCTCTGTAGAAAGCGGATCATCAGAGATTGCCGTTTAGGAATGTGCTTAATGGAGTGCTGAGTCCTCGCCTTGCAATTGCAAAGTAACAGTAATCTGAAGGCCAAGTAACGAAAGAACGCCAAAGAAAAGCCAAAAGAAAACGGCATGCAAACTGCTTAGGTTTGAAGAACGGGAATGCAATTGGATATGAGGTCCCCCACCTATCAATTCGGCGAGTTCACGCTGGACCTCGTAAGAGGGTGTGTACTTAAGGCGGGTGAAGAGATCAAGCTTCGCCCGAAGGTATTTGAAACTCTCAAGTACCTGGTGCAACACCCTGGACAGCTGATTGATAAGCAGGAATTGATGCGGGCGGTGTGGCCCGATTCCTTCGTTACTGACGATTCGCTGGTGCAGTGCACGCTCGAGTTGCGCCGCGCTCTGGAGGATCGCAGTCAGCAGTTGTTCAAGACTGTGCCTCGACGGGGCTACTTGTTTACCGCTGAGGTGATCCAACCAGCGGCGAAGCCAGATCCTGTTCCAACCGCTAATCCCTTTGACTTGTCCGACGGTCGCGAGCTGACCTCGGCGAAGGCTAAAAGAAATCGCCACGATTTGCCTGCCCCGCGTACCTCGCTCATCGGACGAAAACAACAATTGGCAGAGATCGCCGAGCTGATACTTCGACCCGACGTCAGGTTATTGAGCCTGACTGGTCCGGGAGGTGCTGGAAAGACGCGGCTTGCCGTGGCGGGAGCTGCCGCCGTTGCGGATCACTTCACGGCCGGTGTTCAATTTGTCGGTTTGGGTTCCATCACAGATCCAGACCTGGTGGCAACCGCTCTGGCGGACGCGCTGGCAATCCGGCAAGTCGCCAACCGCACCGTTCCACAACTCATTGGCGATCAGTTAAAGAACTCGGGACCATTCCTCCTACTGCTGGACAACTTCGAACAGGTGCTGCCGGCCGCGACAGTGGTGGCCGAAACATTGGAGGCATGTCCTTCTCTCAAGATTCTGGTGACTAGCCGGTCGTGCTTGCGTGTGTACGGTGAACAGGAATACCCCGTAACGGCGCTTGCGCAGAGTTCCGCTATGGAATTGTTTGCGCAACGCGCCGCAGCCGTGTGGCCCGATTTTGCAATTACTGCGGAGAATGTACCTGCGGTACGAGAAATCTGTTTACGGCTGGATGGGCTGCCACTAGCCATCGAATTGGCGGCTGCCCGAACTAAGGTCCTGTCGCCCAGGGCCATCCTGGATCGGCTCCAAAGCCGCCTGCAGTTGCTAACCGGTGGTGCGCTCGACCTCCCGGAACGGCAACAAACGCTCCGCAAGACCATCGATTGGAGTCATGGTCTTCTGAATGAGGCCGAGGGGAAACTCTTCCGCAGACTTTCCGTGTTTGTCGGCGGTTGCACATTGGAAGCAGCAGAAGCGGTGTGCAATACAAGCCGGGATCTCGGCATCGAGATTTTCGAAGGGCTATCGTCCTTGGTGGATAAGAATTTGGTTCAGCGCGCGGACCGAGACGAGGCTGAGCCGCGTTTCTCCATGCTCGAGACAATTCGCGAGTACGCTTTCGAGCGCTTGATCCATAGCGGCGAGCAAACTGCGGCGCGGCAGGCACATGCGGCGTATTGTCTCGTCCTAGCGGAGGAAGGAAATCCAGAACTGAGCCCCGCCGATCGGGTTCATTGGCTGGCGCGATGTGATGTCGAGATCGATAATTTCCGTTTCGCTCTCGACTGGCTGTTTCAAACGCTGGATCCGGACTGGGGATTGCGTGTCTGCGTGGCTTTGTTTCGTTTCTGGGATATGCGGGAACACCTGATGGAGGGCCGTACCCGTCTCGAAACTGTCCTGCGCCTGGCGGGCGCCACGTGCTCAAAAGAGCGGGCCAGGGTATCGCATTTTATCGGCGCGCTAGCAACGACTCAGGGCGATTATCCAGCTGCCGAGCAACATCTAAAGCAGAGCCTTTCTCTTTACGAAGAAATGGGTGATGAGGCGGGCATCGCCGCGTCTTTGAACGCCTTGGCGATATCGGCGCGAGATCGGGGTGACTACTCCGCGGCGCAGAGCAATCTTGAGCGAAGCCTCGCATGCTGGCGTATTTTGTCCGACCGGTTGGCAATCGCGCGTTGCCTTCACAACCTGGCCAATGTGGTGAAGATTCGCGGCGACTATTCACGGGCTCGATGGGCCCTTCGCGAGGCGGCCGATATTTTCGAGGAGCTTGGCGACCGCAGCGGTCGCGCCTGGTCCATCAACCAGCAGGGCGATATAGCGCGCGCACAATGCGACATGCCCACCGCTCGAGATTTGTATCAATGTGCACTTTCGGCCTTTCGGGAAGCCGGAGATCCCTGGGGCTCGGCCCGGTCCTTGACAGACTTGGCTTACATCGACTGCGCGCAGGGAAATCATTCGGCTGCTCACGCAGCGTGCCGCGAGGCCCTGGAAATCTTTGCGGGCTTAAGACACCGGCGCGGCATTGCACGGGCGCTGGAAGGCTCGGCATGTCTGGCGCTGGCGGAAGGACACGCCGAACTTGCCCTGACGCTCGCGGCGGCCGCAGCCCGCTTACGCCAGTCAATCAGCGCTCCTTTGCATCAAGCAGAACAAGCTAAGCTCGATCAAACGCTGCTGCCTGCCTGGCAAGTGCTCAGTGAGGCGGAAGCGAAGCGGGCCTGGGAAGAAGGTTCCGTGCTGAGCCTGGAAAACGCTATTCAATACTCTCTAGGCGAGTTGGGGCGGTCTGCTATCTCAAATCAGTAGGATCGATCAGACGGCGCACCGCGGCAACGCGATTGGCTGGAATACCTGCCTTTCGAGCGTGCTCCCGAATGCTATCCTCGTCCGGCGCCAGGTAGACGCAGTACACCTTGTCTTCGGTAACGTAGCTGTGTAGCCACTGAATTCGAGGGCCCATTTCCTTCAATGTCTCCAATGAACGCAGTGCGATGTCGCGGATCTGGGTTTCCGATAGGCTTCCGGCGCCGGGAATCTCGCGTTCGATCACGAATTGGGGCACAATGCTAAAAGTTAGCACCAATGCAAGTCAGAGTGTGCGGATTCCAGAGTCTGGCGGTTAGTAATCGATGGAATCGCCCAAACGAAGTGGGGAGAATTCGGTCCTCTTGCTTCCTCGAGACCTCGGCGTACATTGCATCCGGCGCCAGATCGATTCCTCCTGGCCAAGCGACGGCCGTCAGCGATGAAAACCTGTTCAAAGAAGCGTTCGTCGAGCAGCGGTTCGAGCGCCCCGGTCAACTGCTCCCGACGCAAACGCACTAACCCTTCCAACCCATCCTTGAATCGGACGAACAGGGAGGAATCGGCCTTCGGCGCCACCTCAACTATGTCCCAGTACATACTTCGTTTGCAGCCATTTGCTCTTACAGCACAGGCGTCTTAAGTTGGCCGTATGCTTCGGCGTTTCTCGGTACTGACGACGGGAGGACGGAGAGCCCGGAAAAGAGCTCTCCCTCTCCGACCAGGCTGTCACCACCGGGAGCTGTCGTCCTTCGGGACCAAGGGTGTTATCTGACTTGGGATGCCATCGACTGTCGCTCCAGCATGGCCAAAGGAGGGCGCCTGGGCGAGGAAATCAGCAGGGAAATTCAGAACGGGCGTGGACACTGTGTTGAGAGATGTAATCTGCTCAGGCGTGAGTGTGAGATCAAGAGCCTTCAGATTTGCGTCCAGTTGCTCGAGCGTTCGCGCACCAATCACGGTAGACCGTACCCCCGGTTGAGCCCTCAGCCACGCGAGAGCCACAGTAGAAGAATCTGTGCCGCACTCCGCCGCAATGTTGCCGACCGCATCAATTATTTCGTACTGCTTCTCTGTGAAGTTTCCGCTGCGTGCACCTCTTAAGCCCTGCATCTTTGCGCCGTTCGCCCGTGTGTACTTGCCCGTTAGAGCGCCGCTCTTCAGCGGTCCCCAGGGGAGGACGCCGAGGCCGAGTTCTTGTGCCATGGGAATCAGCTCTCCTTCGACGGTTCGCTGCATGAGTGAATACTCAATCTGCAGCGCTATCAGAGGAATCCAGCCTCGGAAGTGAGCTATCGTCTGCGCCTGAGCAACCTTCCACGCCGGGGCATCGGAGAAGCCGATGTAACGCACCTTGCCCGACTTGACCAAATCGTCCAACGCGCTCATCGTCTCCTCGATGGGCGTAAAGGGGTCCCAGATATGGATGTAGTACAGGTCGATGTAGTCAGTTCGCAGGCGTCGCAGTGATTCCTCGCATTGCGCTACGATGGCCTTTCTTCCTGCTCCTCCCCCGTTAGGATCGCCGGCGAAGAAATTAAAAGAAAACTTGGTCGCGATCACAGCACGGTCGCGCTTGCCTTTGCCCTGATGGTAGAAGTCCCCGACGATCTTTTCGGAGTGCCCACAGGTATAAGCGTTGGCTGTATCGATGAAGTTCCCACCCTGTTCCAGATAGTGCGAAAGCATTGCTTCGGAGTCCGTCACACTGGCTCCGAAGCCCCCGCCGAGGTCTTCTCCAAAGGTCATGGTTCCCAGGCAAAATGGACTAACTCGGAGACCCGATCGGCCGAGTGTAAGGTACGAATTTAGTGGCATTGGCATTTCTCCTTTAGCAATTGGAGTATTCGGGCCTAGTTGGCGCGTCATGCATTGTTAGAATGCCAGGTATGCATCCAACGCAACTGCGCAACGTTGACCTAAATCTCCTGCTTCCTTTGAAGGCCCTGCTGCATGAGCGGAATGTGACCCGGGCCGCGGAGCGCGTCCACCTCAGTCAATCCGCCATGAGCCGGACGCTTGATCGCCTGCGTTCAGAGCTGGGTGACGAACTGCTCGTGCGGGTGGGACGCAACTATGAGCTCACTCCGCGCGGTAGTGCGCTGCTCGACGAGCTGGGGCAAATCCTGCCTCGCCTGGCTCGACTTTGGGCAGGAGAGCCTTTTTCGCCGGCGCAGAGCGAAGCGCACATCCGTCTGTCGATGACGGATTATGCAAGCAATGTCGTTCTAGCGCCGCTGGCGGAGCTTTGTGGCCAGCTTGCTCCCGGCATTACGCTGGAGGCGGTTCCCTGGCATGAGCGAGCTCATGAAGACAATGGAACCGCGGCAACGCATCTGATCCTCAGTCCACTCGCCGTACCCTCAATGTTTCGCGTGGAGCCCCTTTTTGAGGACGCCTTCCTGTGCGTTCTCGGCCGCCGGCTCAGGCGTGGCAAGAGCTCTATCACAATGAAGGAGTACCTCAGCTTTCGCCATCTCTCGGTTGAAACACAACCGCATCAGCACAACCATATCGACCGTACGCTTGGGGAAAGGGGCCTGCAGCGTCGTGTGGCTGTTCACCTGCCCTACTTTCTGGCCGCGATCCGAATGCTCGAATCGACGAACTTGGTGCTGACCATGCCCGCTCGGATCGCAGAGCCCGTGCCAACCCTACTTGACTTGCCGCGCCTGAAAGCGCCGAAAGAGATTCCGCCGATACGCTACTCGATGGTCTGGCATCCGCGCTTCGATAGCGATTTGCTCCATGTCTGGCTTCGACAAACAGTGCGCCAGATCTTCCGTCCTCCTGCCTCGGAAGTGAAGCAGTAACGGAAAGTCGGCTTGCGACCGGCCAAGTCAAGCAGCGGCGGCTGAGCCAGAAGTGCTCGACCATTTTGTCCACCAGGATGTGTTCGGTGGTGGTGTTGGGTTGGTGCTCCGGGCGCATGGCGACGGGGAGGCTTTCGAATTCTTTCTCGTTTTCGGTGGGTTTGGACGCGGAAGGTGCTGCGGCATCCGTGGCGGAAGTTGTTCGGGCAGTGGGTGGATCCGGCTTCAGGCAAGCTTCCGTCGATTCACGAAATTGTAAGTTGAATCGATTAGACTCTTTGCTTGCGGCGGCTGGAAAAGGTTTTCCCTTGCTCGGACCATCCGTCAGCCATCAAAGGGGACTGATCGAAAATGTGTAACACGCTTTGGCGAAATAGCGGCGTTTTTCTGCTTGTCTGCGCTACCGCAGCTCTGACACTGGGCGCACAAGCAAACGGGAATGACAGTCAGGCGAATAAGCGGCCGGACCGGAGCGGCACTTACGCCGTCGGGCTGTGGGGCGACCTGCCCTACTCGACTGTGCAGGCGACGGAGGGTGTACCGAACCTCATTGCCGATATGAACTCGCAAGAGCTGGCGTTTACCGCGCATGATGGAGACCTGAAGAGCGGGTCCAGCGTGTGCTCGGATTCGGTTTACGTGCAGGCGCTTTTGTATTTTAACTCGCTCCGAGCTCCCGCCATCTTCACGCCAGGAGACAACGATTGGACCGATTGCGACCGGACGGCCGGCTATTCGTCGCGGGCGCAATTGGACAAGGAGCGGGGACTGTTCTTCAGCAATCAGTTCACGTTAGGGCAACACCGTCTGCGCCAAGAGGTGCAGTCGGCTCCGCTGTGTCTGGGTGTGAATGGGAGCGTGCCGTGTTCGGAGAACCGGCGTTGGACGTATGGCGGAGTGACGTACGCGACTCTGAATATTCAGGGGTCTTGCAATAATTTATGCGACACGGCGCCGGATCCGGCAGAGTATGCGGCGCGCAATGCTGCCGATATCGCGTGGATGCGGGAGACGTTTGACGAGGCCAAGGCCAATAACTCGGCCGCGGTAATGTTGATTTCGCAAGCCGATCCTGGTTTTGATGCCAGCAACCCAACACTCAGCCCGTTGCGCGATCCGCAGACGCTGATGGAGACCGATGGACAGCCGGACGGCTTTCAAGAGTTCCTGCTGGCGCTGCGCGACGAAGTAGTGGCGTTTCGCAGTCCGGTAGCGTATGTCCACGGAGACTCGCATTATTTCCGGATCGACAAGCCGTTCCTCAACGCCCAGGGACAGCGCCTGGAGAATTTTACACGCGTGGAAACCTTTGGCGATAACCAGCAGAACGGTAACAACGACGTGCATTGGCTCAAGGTGCTGGTAGATGCAGGGAGCCGTGACGTGTTTGCGTATCAGCCGCAGATTGTCCCTGCAAACCGAACGGCCGTTCCAGCGCCGTAAAACTTATTTTTGCTTTGCTGCAAGCAGGACCGTAGACGAGGTGCTGCTTGCGGATGAAAGAAAATTGCGATCGTCTACCAGGCGTCCGCGCAAGATCTATTTGTACTCGTCGCGGTTGTATTGACGACGCTGTTGGCGGGAGTGCTGTCCGTTGCCAATCCGGCGCGGCGCGCTTTGGGCATCGATACGGCACATTTACTCCGCAAATAGTAGCTGAGCGGCCTATTCTCATTTGTTGAACTTTTCCCGGCGCTTGTGCGTAGAAAAGCGTGTGCACTTGCATCTGAGCTGAACGATTCCACTAGCGGCCTGGAGAACACGGCTTACGCGATCAAGGCAGGAGCGAAGATCGTGAGTCTCGGCGGATTCAGTTCCATTCTGATCGAGGGCAACTTCGACCAGCTTCCGGAAAGACACGACACCGTCTTCACGACGGGCAATACGTTGACGGTCGGTTTCATCGTTCAGGGCATCAAAAAGATGTGCGCGCTGGAGGGTCGAAACCTCCGGAGATCAACGCTGCTCATTGTGGGAGTGACAGGAGATTTGGGTTCCGGCTGCGCCCGTTGTTTGGCACCTATGGTCAAGCGAGTTCTGCTCAGCGCACGCAATGTAGAGCGACTACGAAGGCTCGCCGCGGAGTTGGAGGCCGATGTCGTGATCTGCGCGGCGAGTCTGACATCTCCTTCACTTCTGTTGGGCCGGATCGCGCCCGAGGCGATCGTGTGCGATGCTGGTTACCCGAAGAACCTGTCTCCCGGAGCGCAGATGGCTGGCGTCAAAGTCTTCTGCGGAGGTCTGGGACAGATTACCGGCGAATTGAGATTCAAGCCGGATTTTCATGGAATCACTCGGGAGCGGGTTGAGGAGATGGAGACAATGGCCGCACAGCACGGAATCCATCTCGCGCCGCGCTCTACAACGCTGATGGACCGGTAGAGGACGGTGTTGATTGCGATATTGCTTTACCTGTCAACTCTCTGTCGAATATTTGCGATGTGTTGATCCCGTCTCGGTATGAAGGCAGATGGACGTACTAATTACGCGCGCAGGATAAGCAGGGCTTCTTTGCTTTTTGCAAATTCTGCGATCAGAATGGCGTTCCCGCGAATTAGTTCCAAAGCGATCTTTGTCGGGAACCGCCAACTTTCGAGAAGGATTACTTTAGGCGGCGAACCCAAGCGTCGCCAGCTGAGGATAATCGTCGCCGTCAGTCGTGATGATGTCGAATCCATTCTGTTTTGCGTACGACCAGATTGCTTCATCCTTGGCGTCTCGGGGCAACTAAAGATCGAATAAGTGGACAGATCCGGGAAGAAGATCATTCAATTGCTTGACTAGCCGCGGGGAGAGATTGGCATCAAATAGGAGCCTCACAGCGAAGCTGTTCGCGGATCCGGAAACTGTGCTGCATATGCGAAGACGGCTTTGAAATCGTCTTTTTCGAGGTATGGATAGTCGCTCAGGATTTCTTCTTCAGTAGCTCCTGAAGCCAGCCAACGTAGAATCTCCTGAACGGCGATGCGAGTGTCCCTTACACAGGGCCTTCCGGATCTTACGCCCGGCTTGATCACAATCCGGGAGAGATGGGGATTGACGGCCATGTTCATGGGTTGATTTTAGCTCGGAATGGGGCTTATCTTTTATGTTATGGCTGTTCGCACCACCGTCGATATTCCCGAACTGCTTAATGAAAGATTGCTACATAGGGCGGAAAGGTGCGGGATGTCTGTCGAGTCGCTTATTATTCGGGCGATTGAGCAGATTTTCGCTGAATCGAAAAAAGGGGATTGCTTAACAGGGCCTCCAATCAGCGGATCGGGGAGGCTTGGGCCGGATTTCCCAGTGGACGAAAATCCGCATGAACTCATCATTCCGTTCTGAGCGCCTTCATGGGGTCTACGCTGGCGGCTCGGCGGGCGGGGATGAAGCCGGCTATGGCTGTGGCCAGGGAGAGCACGATTAAGGCTTCTGCCAGAGTGAGCGGGTCATAGGAACGCACTTGATAGAGCTGGTCTGCCATTAAGAGAGCGGCCAGGATGGCGATGGGTATTCCGATGACGACTCCTACCGCTACGAGCGCGAAGGCTCCGCCGAGGATCATGCCGACTACGCTTGTGCGGTCTGCTCCGAGGGCCATGCGGAGGCCGATCTCGCTGGTTCGGCGGGCTACCTGGTAGGCGGTGATGCCGTAGAGTCCGATCGAGGCCAGCAGGAGCGCCAGGATTCCGAAGAGCATGGTCAGACGCGCGATCAAGCGCTCCTGGTTGAAGTTTTCGGCGACCTGGTCTTCCATCGGGCGGAGATCGACGACGGGGAGGCTGGGATCGATGTTGGCCAGTGTGTGACGCAGGAGCGTATCTACGTTTTGTGGTTTCGATCGGAAATGCAGCACCAGGGAGTTGATGTAGAGGCTGCGGTTCTCAGCCGTTGAGGCATTAATTTCCTGGATTCCGTGCATGGTTTGCTTCAGGGGACGAAAGTACATGGGAAGGAACTCATCGCGCGGGTTATTGTATTTGGCGTCTGCCACGACTCCGACGATCAAGAAGGTGTTCGAGTACTTTTGGGCAAAGATACCGAAGTGCCGACCGAGCGGATCCTCATGCGGGAAGAACTTTTTTACGAAGGCCTGATTGACGACTGCCACGCGCTGCGAAGTTTCCGTATCGGCATCGGTGAAGCCGCGGCCGCGGATGACGGGCTGTTCCACGGCGTCGAAGAACTTCGGATTGATGCGATCCCAGGAAGAATTATTTTGTGCGTTGGCGCCCGGATCGGGACGGCCTTGCACAAAGATTGCTTCACCCCAGTTGTCGCCTTCGAGCGGGCTGTACAGGCAGAGTCCCACGTTCTTGACATTGGGCAACGATCCGAAATCGCGTTCGAGCGAAGCGTACAGAGCAGGAAGTTTCGCTGGCGTGTAGCCGGCGCCGGCGGGGTCGAGATGCAAGACGAAGCGATGGTCGGTAGCGAGACCGAAGTTTTGATGCTCGCAGTTGCGAAGGCTGGTGGTGAGCAAGCCTGCGCCGACGAGCAGAACCAACGAAAGAGCCGCCTGGAAGACGATGAGCGATTTCTGCTGCAGCGAGACGTGTTCGCTGGTGGCGCGATTAGCTCCCCGTAGCGCTTGCGCTGGATCCGCATTGGATGTAATCCAGGCGGGCGCCAGGCCAAAGATTGCGCCGGTCAATAACGACAGGAGAAATGCGAATCCAAGCACCGGCAGTGAAGGACTGGCGTCGATGGGCAGGTGCTGAGCGCCGGGAAAGGCGAGGGCGAGGATGGCCCGCGTTCCGGCGTACGCCATGAGCAGGCCGGTAGCGCCTCCGATGCAGGCGAGAAGCAGGCTTTCAGTGAGCAGCTGGCGGATCAATTGCGGCCGTGCGGCGCCGAGAGCGATGCGAATCGAGTTCTCTACTTTACGCGCCGCGCTTCTGGCAAGCAGCAGGTTGGCGACGTTGGCGCAGGCGACGAGAAGCACCAGTCCGGAGAGCGCCATGAGCAGACGCAGCCCTTTACCTTGTCGCTGCTGAAGATTCTGAATGCCACCGCCGGCAGCGCTCAGAATGACGTGCTGCTTCGGGATGATGGAGGCTCCTCCGTTACGGGTGTATTCATCGCGGGTCGCCAGCCAATTGCGGAGGCTGTTCGAGATCTTTTGCTGCAGAGGGGCGAGGCTTACTCCTGGCTTGAGGCGTCCGATGACGTAGAGCCAATTGGTTTGCGCAATATGGAGGATGGTGTTCTCGCGCTCGATGAGGGGCTCTATGGCCAGGGGAAGCCACAGGGCCGGCGGATTGCTGCGGATGCGATCACCGAAGAAGCCGGGAGGCGCGATGCCGACTATCGTGACGGCCTGGCTCTGCAGGTAGAAAGTGGCGCCGAGAACGCCCGGGTCGCCGCCGTAATCCGATTGCCAGGTTTGAAAGCTGATGATGGCGACTGGCGCAGCTCCGGGTTTGTCGTCGTTGGCCGTCAGCATGCGGCCGGCGAAAGGCCCGATGCCAAAGGTAGAAAAGTAATTTCCGGAGACATATTCGGAACGCTGGGTTCGGGTTGGTTCGGCGCCGCGACGCGCGCTGATGGTGTTTTCGCCTGCTTGTACGGCGGTCAGCTGCTGAAATTCCGGCGTTGTCGTTTCGAATTGTTTGTAGAGATCGTACGAGAACAGGTCGAAATCGCCGTTCGGATTTATGAAGCCGCCGTTTACGCAGCAGTCATCTTTGTCGCCGATACGGTAGAGCGTTTTCGGATCGGCAACAGGAAGCGAGGAAAGAAGGATCGAGTGCACCAGGGTGAAGATGGAGGTGTTAGCGCCGATTCCGAGCGCGATCGTGAGGACGACGGTAATCGTGAACACGGGCGATTTTCGAAGTTGGCGAAGAGCGAGTTGGAGGTCTTTCATGAAGTTCAGGAGAATTTAACAATTATGATTGGGCACGCTGGATGCCGAAAAGTCAGGTTTTAAAGATGCCTTTGTTTCAGGCGGTTGGCGAGGTGGGCTTGCGGTCTTTGTGTCCGCATTTGCAAATGCTTTGCCCGGAATCGAAAAGCTAGGATGGTGGCAGAGCGATGCCGACAGCGGGGCGGGTTGGGACGAGCAGTGACAAGAGGAGGGAGCTGGAGGAGAGCCTGGCGGCTTGCGATCGTGACTTGCGGCGGCGGTATGGCCAAGAGCTTGTCGCGGCGGGACATTGCCTGGTTCTGGGACGCCACTACGCCGAGTCACCTTATGTTTATTTCAGCTTGAATCCTGGTTTTGCGCGAGACGGCTCGCCTCAGGATCCATCTTCCTGGGGTAATTCATCGTCGGGCGATTCGAATGTTCCGTTTGTGAATCCGGAGCTGCTTCGCAGGCAATATGTTTACCTGCACAATTGCGAGCGATTCTTGGGATGCCACGCGGCGCTATCGCAATGGATGAACAATAAGGTTACAAGCGCCTTCCTGGCTCCATGGAGAACACGAAACACTATTGATTTGTACAAGCTCAACCGTCGGACAGAGGGACGCTTGTTTGCGCATGCAGGCCAACTTGTTACACAGATCGTTCGTCACCACCAGGCAAAACTTCTGATCATGGCTGGTAAAAGTTCGCTCACTCTTCTGAACGACCTGGGCCTGATGGAGGCGCCGATTAGCGGTAAGGTTTTTTTCGGACCGGGCGGGAGTTATCAATGGTCGAGGTCTGAAACAGCGGTGGGAGGCTGCGCGGTCACCATACTGCAGATTCCACATTTTTCGCGAGCCAACTCCATGACTAAGCTGCGGGAGCTTGGATGCTGGCTCGGCGAACAGCTTAGCGACTTCGGGTGTGGAACAGGGGACATTGAGTAGCGTTGTTTCGATAAATCGTCCTGCGAAGAACCGAATTTGCCATTTCTGCATCCAACCTAACGGAAGCAGAACTATGAGCAAAGAACAAAATATGCAAGTGGCCCAGAAGATGGGCGAAGCGATTAATAAGGGCAATCTTGACGCCTTCCATGGGATCTTCGCGCCTAATGTGGTGGATCACGATCCGGCGCCGGACCAAAGCAAAGGGCCCGAGGGCTTCATAAAATTCTTTACGGCGTTCCGAGAGGCATTTCCGGATCTCGAGATCAAGCCGGAACACGCGGTTGCCGATGAGGACAATGTGGCGGTGGCCTACACGGCGACTGGAACACACAAAGGGAACTTTCTCGGGATTCCGGCGTCGGGGAGAAAGATGAAGATTCGCGGTATGCAGATTGCAAAATTTAAAGACGGATTGATTGTCGAGCGGTGGGGCAGTTCGGACGAGCTGGGAATTTTGAAGCAAATCGGAGCGGTGAAGGGCGCCGAGGCGGTCGATCAGGTTCCTGCCATTACCGGAAAAGAAGCGTAAGGGCTTGTACGTAGGTTACGTTGTGGCCTCGTCTATTAACCATGCTTTTTTTCAATGCGGCTAGGTCCGTTATTTTTTCTTTCCTCTCGATTCTATTAGTTGCTACACTTTCTCCGGCTTTTTGCTATGGACAGCAGGGCGCCGACGAAAAGCCTCCCCAGCCGGGAAGGACCGATTCGATCGATCGTCCCACCGGTAACAATCCACCGGAGCCCGAGCACAAGCGATTATTCGGAATCATTCCGAACTATCGGACGTCACCCAGCCTGGTGAATTATAAGCCTCTGACCACAAGGCAAAAGTACAAAATCGCGACCCAAGATTCGTTTGACCGCGGCACTTTTATTCTGGCGGCTGCATTTGCCGGCTATAGCGATATCACCAGGTCGAACCCTTCTTTCGGCGGCGGCGCGGCGGGGTATTTCAGTTATCTGGGAACGTCTTACGCGGACTTCGTCATTGGCGATTACATGACGGAGGCCATCTATCCGAGCTTGCTGCATCAGGATCCTCGTTACTTCCGGCGAGGTAGAGGCAGTGGGTTTTCAAGGGTGGAGTATGCTATTGGCCAGCTATTTTGGACACATACAGATTCGGGTGGAAGGAACTTTAACTATTCAGAGATATTAGGAAATGCGACAGCCGTTGCGATCTCCAACGCCTATTATGTGGATAACCGCGATGTTGGCGACGCAGTAACCAAGTTTGGAACGCAGTTGGGAGTGGACATGGCTTCCAACCTTCTGAAAGAGTTCTCGCCGGATATTTACCGTAAGTTTTCGCGGAAACACCGGTCGAAAAATCGCTAACGTACTCATTAGAACTTACTAGACATCTCAGCAGACACTCAGCCAATCTTCAGCTTCACCGACGATACTTGCGATCGAGTGAAGCTTTAGTTGTCGTTTAGGGCAGCGAAGGAGAATGGCTATGTTCGCGGTGAACCTGAAGCGGCGATCAAGATCGTTCCTGGGTTTGGTCTTCGTCCTGAGTGTCGGTGCGAGTCGGATGGTAGCACAGGCTATCGGTCCACCGGCTACAAAACCTATTTTGTTGCGGGTGGCTAGCGGCACACCTATTCAGGTCGCCCTCGATAGAGAAATCCGGGTTAAGGAAACCGGTCAGCCGCTTCATGGACGGGTTGTCCAACCCATCTATGTTTTCGACCACCTTGTTATTCCGGCCGGGTCTGAAGTGATGGGTCAAATCACAGATATTGCGGGGCCATCAGGCAAGAGCCGCTTTCTTTCGATATTGAATGTTGACTTTACACCGACCCGCCAAGTTCACGTCGAGTTCGATGAGCTGCGGCTTCCCGATGGCAGGCAGATACGCATGCGTGCGCTGGTATCTCCTGGATCCGGACAAGTGATGCGAATGTTAAGCGCCGGTGAGAAGGGGAACCAGGGCGGCGTTAGAGATGCGGCAACACAGAAGATGGACGAGGCCAAGCAGACGGCAAGACAGGAGTGGCAGAATGCAATGAAGCAGATCAAAGAGCCAGACAAGATGCACCGCCTGGTGAGGTACGGAGTGGCACAGCTTCCCGTGCATCCTCAATATCTCGATGGGGGAACGCTTTATTTCGCTGAATTGCAAGAGCCGCTGGATTTCGGAAGCGAATCGCTGACAAGAGAAGCCGCATTGACGATTGGTAGCGCGCCGCCTCGGGGCAGCCTTGTTCATGCTGTGCTGGTGACGCCTGTCGATTCGTCAACGACACAGAAGGGGGCCGACGTGGAAGCGGTATTGTCTCGGCCGCTTTTCGATGGGAAGCGCCTCCTATTTCCACAGGGTAGCCGGATGAGAGGTTCGGTGGTCAGAGTGCAACCGGCAAGATACTGGAAACGGAACGGGCAGCTTCGCATTGCCTTTCATGAACTGCTTCTTCCGGATGGCACGGCGCAAAGAGTAGACGCGATTCTGGAAGGGGTTCAATCGAAAGAAGGCGACCACACCCAGCTGGACGCGGAGGGCGGAGCGAAAGCGACCAGTTCGAAAATGCGATACATCTCCACAGGCGCGTCAGTCGGGTTGGCCTTGATAGGGAGTGGAGGACGGAAGGACGTGGGCGAGGCCGGTCCTGTCGCCGGCGGTGCGACCGGCTTCAAGCTGGTGGGAATTGCAGTGGGCTTGATCGTTCGATCCCATTCGATTGGCATTATTATGAGCGCGTATGGCGGATCCAGATCGATTTATTCGAACTTTATGGGGCGCGGCCGGGATATCAGTTTTGCCAAGAATACCGCTATGGAGATTGGCTTCTGAGCCGGCGTCAGATCCATTTAGCGTTACTAACATCTAAATGGCCTCACTGTTTGTGTAGAAAGAGCGCATAATTCCTCTTGCATCTGGAGCAAGACTGTCGTAAATTCAAGCTTCATTAGTCTGAAACGCTTTGTAGCGCTCAGCCCCGTCCGCAAACATCCGATCACGGTTGCTAACAGGGGAAACGATGAGCGCTATCCAACATGCATTCCGATTTCTAGCGAAAGCCAGCTTGTTAGGTCTTCTTTTTTTGAATGTGTGCCTGCACGGGCAGACGTTTCGAGGAGCAATCAGCGGTACGGTTACTGACCCGTCCGGCGCGACCGTCCAGACGGCAATCGTAACTGCGACCAACGATGCGACCGGTATTGCTTTGAAGAGCACGACGACAGGCGATGGTCAGTTTTCCTTTCAAGATCTGCCGCCGGGCACTTACAAAGTGGCTGTAACTGCGGTGGGCTTTGAGAAAGTAACTGTCTCGAATGTGTCTGTAACAGCCGGCAATGTTTATACAGTGCCGGTGAAGCTGACGATGGGGCAGACTACGGCGACCGTGGATGTTTCCGCCGCCGCCGCGCAAGTGGACACGACTACATCAACCCAGAGCAACACGATCTCGACGGGGACGGTTCAAGATATTCCGCTGAATGGCCGCGATTTTACGCAGTTGATTGCCGTGATGCCTGGGTACGCGGGCTATTCAGTTGGCGGTTTCGGATCGCTCAACGGCACACGCGGCAATCAGATGAACTGGCAGATAGACGGTACGGATAACAATGACTTCTGGCATAACATTCCGGCTGTGAACCAGGGTGGCGTGTCGGGAATTGCCGGTACTGTGATGCCGGTGGATGCGATCGATGAATTTTCAGCACAGACACAATCGAACGCGGAGACGGGGCGCAGCGCCGGCGGGACTGTCAACTTAACAATCAAGAGCGGCACGAACCAGATACACGGAAGCGCTTATTACTTTAACCGCAACGAATTCTATGCAGCGACCTCGCCCTTCTTCACGGCGACCCCACAGTTTCCGAAGGCTCCTGAATTGCGGAACCAGAACTGGGGAGGCACGGTGGGCGGACCTATTATCAAGGACAAGACGTTCCTCTTTCTTGGCTTCGAAAAGCAGAACTACATTTTTGGGCTGACTGGATTGTCTACGGAGCCTTCGGCTGCCTGGGCGAGTCAGGCGACGGCACTCCTAAACAATACAGGAGGCCGATATGGGGCGTATGCTCCGGTGCCGGCAAGTAGCTTATCGGCGAGGCTACTCAGTACGCTTTGGCCGAGTTCGATTACCAATCTGCCAGGAACGGCCAATAACTATTTCGCGACGGTGCCCGGAACAGGCTATAGCTACAACGGCGTAGCGCGCCTGGATCATAACTTTACCGATAAGGAGCACCTGTCTTTTCACATATTTGCCGGACAAGGAAGCCAAACCCAACCGCCGGGCGCGAGTCTGGCGCTGGCCACCGCAAGCTCTAATCTTGGTTACTACTTTGAAGTAGCTCCGTTACATGTGCAGAATTACTCGCTGGTTTTGAACTCATTGATCAGCGATAGGTTGACTAACCAATTACTGTTCGGGATCAGTTACTTCAACCAAATTTTTCATGATGCCAATAACAGCTTCAATATGAACAGCCTCGGGTTGAGTCTGAGTCCGGGGGCAAATTTGAGCGGGCAGCCGATTCTGGGCGCGTCGAACGTTATTATCAGCGGGTTCGATCAGGTCGGCATTACTCCGCCCGAGGGACGTAGCGATGTCACGGGTCACTTGACGGACATTTTGTCCTACGCAGTGGGCAGACATCAACTGCGCTTCGGCGGGGAAGTGCGGCAGGGGCAGGTGGATGAGTTCTACTTCCGCCGTTCTACGGGCGTGTTCAATTTCGACGGAACACAGGGACCGTGGAACAATTTCTGCGGAGCGAATGCGGCAGTGAGCGGCTGCGATGCAACCACACGGGCCCTGGCAGACTTTTTAGCGGGCGATGTGAGCACGTCTTCGATCTCGGTCGGCAATGCCGAACGCAAAGTGTTGGTAAACAGCTTCGACTTCTTTGGGCAAGATAACTGGCAGATTACGCCAAGGCTGAACCTGAATCTCGGTTTGCGCTGGGAGTATTTTGGGCCGCTGCACAGCAGTGGACCCGAAGCTGACCTGGGCGTGTTTGTTCAAGGGCAGGGCTTGCAGTTGCAGGGCGCAGGCGTACCGACGGTCTTCAAGTCGGACTGGAATAATTTCGGACCACGGGGCGGATTCGCTTACCAAGTGAAGAACGGTCTGGTGGTGCGCGGCGGTTTCGGCGTGTTTTACGACCAGATCAATATGAATCCGTTTCTGGATTTTCGGCCGCCGATCAGCGCTGCGGACGGACTCGAGAATAATCCGATCGGCATACATTCGGTGGACAACTACAGCCGGAACACTTACAACTGGCAAGGTGTCCAGGCGGGCGGCGCTTCGATCTTTCCCGGTGTGACGACGTGTTTGGGAAACTTTGCCACCGACAAAAATTGTTTGAGCGCGAGCCAGATTTTCAACGTTTTCTCGGTTGATCAAAACTTCCAGACACCTTACGTCTTTAATTACAACTTGAATGTGGAAAAAGGGCTGGGACGCTATGCGGTGTGGCAGGTCGGTTATGTAGGAAGCGCTGCCCACAAGCTGTCCATTGTGGAAGATATCAACCAGAACGGAGCTTATGCGGCGCAGTATCCGAACTACGGTTCGGTTATTCAATTGAAGAGCATTGGCAACTCGAATTACAACTCGCTACAGACGACGCTCAAGGTTCGAACTTGGCACGGTCTGAATGCACAGCTTTCGTACACGTGGTCTCATGCTTTGGACGCAGTCACTCAATATCGCGGAGCGATTCCGCTGGATAGCTTCGATTTGAGGCAGGAGTATGGCAACAGCGATTTCGACACGCGGCACAATTTCACGGCTTATTTTAGCTATGACATTCCAGGATCCTCGCACGGTCCGAAGTTCTTGACGAATGGATGGCAGGTGACAGGGCTGGTCACTCTGCATTCGGGACAACCATTCAACTTCGGGGCGGCGACCCAGCGGCCGGGGCTCAATCTGGTTGCGAACCCGTTTGCGGGTGTCGATCACAGCTTCAACATTGCGAACGGCGGCGAGCAGTGGGTGAATCCGGCGGCATTTTGTGTTCCGGGGTCGGTGGGTTGCGTGGGGACGACGAACCCGAGCGGCAATGTTGGGCGCAATGAATTCTTCGGTCCTGGATTTTCGGATGTCGATCTTTCCGTGTTCAAGAACATTCCGGTTACGGAACGATTGAAGTTTCAGCTTCGCGCGGAGATGTTCAACGTGTTTAACAGAAAGAATCTGGCGACGGGCGCGGGATCGGTGGGGAGCAATGGCGTGGTGAGCGATACGATCGGTGATTTTAACGGAGCGCCGGGGCTGGGACCGGGGGAGCCGTTCAACATGCAGTTGGCGATCAAGATGATTTTCTGAGATTCGGCGCAGCGCAATTCTTACAAGTGCCACCTAAATGCGATTCGTGCTATCTCACAATTGATGAGTTCGTTTTTCGGTTCGTTCGCTGCTTGCGTATTGTTACTGGCTGGTTATTGGTTTTCGCAGGCGGCCGGGAGCCGGGGCGTCGATCCGGTTACGGGCCGGGCTATTGCTCCTACGATGAGCGTCGATGGAGCGGATTGGCTGGATCGTCCGGAGCGGGAACGCGAGGAGCAGCCGAAGAAGGCAATTGCTTCGCTTCATCTGCTTCCCGGGATGAATGTCGGTGAGATCGGTTCGGGTACGGGCTTTTATGCTCTGCGCATTGCCAAGTTGATTCAACCGGGCGGCACGTATTACGCGAATGATATTCAGCCGGCCATGCTCACGCTTCTTTCGCGAAACGCGGCTGCGCAGAAGGTGAGCAACATCAAAACGGTGCTCGGCACACAGGCCGATTCGCGGCTGCCTGCGGGCGCTCTGGATTATCTGCTGATGGTAGATGTGTATCACGAACTGTCGGAGCCGCAGGTGATGCTGCGCAATGTCGCAAAAGCTTTGAAGCCCAATGGCGAACTTGTGCTGCTCGAGTTTCGCAAAGAAGATCCGAGAGTTCCCATCCGGCCCGAGCATGAGATGAGCGTGAAAGATGTGAAGGCCGAGTTATCGGCGGAAGGTTATGTGCTGGACCATCTGGTTGAGAATTTGCCTTGGCAGCATATGTTTTTCTTTCGTCGGCAGAGCTAGCGAATTTTCGTCGCGAAATCATCATGAGCCGCTCGATTGAAGAACGCTTACTGCGTGCGCGGCTCCGCCCGTTACGTGTGACGGTCCCATGAGGACAAGACTTGATACAGCCGGTCGAAATCTTAGTGGGAGAGCCACTCCAGGGGACGAGGTTCGAAGTCGAGAATTTTGCGAGCTTTTCTGTTTGAAGCTCCGCGTAGCTTTGTGCCGTAGTAGACCGCATCTTGTCCGGCTGTTTCGAGAGCCTCCTGTTCCGTGATGTGGGGCGGAGGTGGGGCGCCTATTCGATGGGCGAAGGCCGGCAACCAGCGGATGACTGGAGATGGGTCGTCATCGACGATGTTGTAGATTCCCGGAAGGGCGGTGAGCGCTGCGACCGTGGCCTGGGCGGCGTCTTCGATGTGAACCCAAGACCAGATGCCTTCTCCCGACCCGACGATGGGCATTTGTCCGTGGCGCACCTGTTCGGCGGCAGCGCCGTCCTCGTGATACCACGTGTTCGGACCGTAGAAGAAGCCGTAGCGTAAGGCGAGGCCTTCCATGTCCTGCGAGCGGAGAACTCTTGCTTCGAGCGTGGTGTAGGTTTGGGCATTGATGCCCACGTTGCCGCCTGCCTCGGTTGCCAGCTGCTCGGATTCATTGGCGAGGCCCTTGCCGGCTTTTAAGAAGAAACCGCTCGACTGTTGGATATAGCGACGCACTCCGGTTGCTTTCGCCGCCTGGTAGAGATTGCCGCCTCCTTCGAGCCGCAGCTGGCGATCGCCGGGCAAAGCGTCCGCGAGTTCAGAGGGATGTTTGGGCAAAGCGGTGAGTTGATCGATGACCACGTCCGCCTTGGCCTGCTTTAAGGAGGCTTTTAAAGCGAGGGCGTCGAAGGCGCTCACTTGAACGACGCTCGCGCCCAAGGTTGCCAATTTTTGCATGCCTGCTTCCGAGTGCGTCATGCCAATCACGGTGTGGCCCTGGCGGATCAACTCGGCGACGAGCGGCTGACCGATGGCTCCGCTGGCTCCGGCGATAAAGACTCTCATCGGCAGACTCCTTTTATGTGGCAGTTGCTCTTTCGATCTTACTGAAGGTCTGGCATGCCGGTGAGCCGATATACTGTGTTTGAAGGAATCGAGATAGCAGAAAGCTAGCTATCTGAAGAAGTAATCAGCAGGAGTTCCGTCCCCTACTATGTTTGATCTGTTTCGAAGCCGAGAGAAGAGTGTGCGCATTCTGCTTGGCGTGTTGCTGGGTCTGGTAGCACTTTCAATGTTGGTTTACCTGATACCGGGAGGGCCGGGCGGACCGAGCGCCTCCGGACAGACAACGGTCGCCGTGGTGGGCAATTCGGAGATCAGTACGCAGGATGTGCAACGGGCGATCCAGCGGTTGACGCGTAATCAAACGAATTTGCCCAAAGGTTTGCTGGCGATGTATTTGCCGTCGGTTGTGAACCAGATGGTGGAAGCAAAAGCGATGGCCTATAAGGCGCATGAACTCGGCTTGCGTGTTTCCGATCAGGAGCTGGGGGAGACAATTCAGGCCGAATTTGCGAGCGAACTGGGCGGCAAGTTCGATATGAGCATTTACCAGTCAGTGTTGCAACAGCAAGGGATGACGGTGCCCGATTACGAGAAGGATCGGCGCGAAGCGATGCTGGGCGCCAGGCTGGCGGCCTTGGAACAGCAGGCGCTGGTGATCTCGGACAAGGATGCGCGTGCGGAGTACGAACGCAAGAACCTGAAAGTCGGCCTGCAGTACATCGATTTCGCGGACAAGGATTTTGCTTCGAAGGTGAACAAAGATCCGTCGGCATTGAAGGCTTATTTCGATAAGAACCGATCCATGTTTCGGATTCCTGAGAAGCGGAATGTCGACCTGATTGCCGGGATTACGGCGGACTTTCTTCCCACCGTGACTGTCTCAGACGATCAGTTGAAGAAGGAGTATCAGGACAGCATCGATAGTTACCGGATTCCGGAGCGGGTGAAAGTTCGACATATTCTGGTGAAGACGCAGGGCAAACCGAAGGATGATGTTCCAAAGTTGAAGGCCAAGGCCGAGGACCTGCTGAAACAGCTGCAGCATGGCGGCAACTTTGCCGAGCTTGCTAAGAAAAATTCGGACGATCCGGGCTCGGCGGCAAAGGGTGGAGAGCTGGACTGGATTGTGAAAGGACAGACGGTTCCGAATTTTGAGAAGACTGCGTTCTCTCTGCAGCCGAATCAGTTGAGCGGTTTGGTGGAGACAGAGTTTGGATTTCACATTATTCAAGTGGAAGAGAAGCAGACCGGACGTTTGCAGACCTTCGACGAAGTGAAGCCGCAAATCCTATCCGAAATTCAGAAGCAAGGGGCAACGGAGCACTTGTCTCGCGCCATCGACAGCGCCCATTCTGAAATTGCAAAAGCGCCCGGGCAAGCCGAAGCGATTGCCAAGAAATACAATCTGAAGTTCTTCAAGGTGGATAACTACGTGTCCGGCGCTTCCCTTCCCGAAGTGAACACGCAGCAGCAGATCTCGACGGCGATCTTCAGCTCTGCCAAGGGCGGCGTTACCGATGTGACCAACGTGGAGGGGCAAGGGAAAGCGGCTTTCGCTACGGTCACCAGCGTTGTAGCGGCGCGCAATGCCGAATACAAAGAAGTGCAGAGCGATGTGCTCGCGAAATATACGACGGCCGAGTCTACCAAGCTGGCGGAAGCTGCGGCAAAGGCTGCGGCGGAGCGGGCGGGCAAGGGCGACAGCCTGGAGGCCATTGCGAAAAGCTACAAGCTGCCGGTGAAGACGGCTGCGCCATTTACGGTCGACGGGGCGGCCGAAGGGATCGGTTCAGCCACTTTGTTTGAAAGCGCGTTCAAGTCGAAGGTGGGCGATATGGTGGGCCCGCTGTCGGCGCAAGGCGGGCAGTTCGTTTGCAGGGTGAGCGAGAAGACTCCGGCAGACATGGGTCAGTATGCGAAAAACCGGGATAGCATCGTTCAGAGCCTGCAGACGCAGAAACAGGGCGTTCAGGATCCACTGTTCCGGGCCAGTATTGTTTCGGAGCTGAAACGACGGCGAAAGATCAAGATCAATCAAGACACCATCAACCGCATGGTCGAGTCGTACCAGTCTTAGTTATAGTTTTCATTGGAAAATGATCGTAAACCGCTCCGTTGAAAAATCGCTTACTGCGTGCGCGGCTCTGTCAGATTCGGTCGAGGAACGTTTTTGTTAGCACACTTACTCGATGTTTTTCGAAGCCTGACGGATCCCGACAAGCTGATCCAGTTGCTGTCGACTGTGATGGTTGGCTGGATCGGCTACCTGGTTCTATTTTTGGTTGTGTTTGCGGAGAGCGGATTGCTGATTGGGTTTTTTCTGCCGGGCGATTCCCTTCTCTTTACGGTGGGCGTGGTGGCCGGAGCGGGCAAGCTGGGCATTGTCAGCATGATCGCGCTGCTGACCTTTGCCTCGATGCTGGGCGATGGCATTGGGTTTCTACTTGGCTCGACGTTCGGCTACAGTCTTTTTCAGAAATCGAACTCGCGGATCTTTCGCAAGGAGTACCTTGACCGCACGCATGAATTTTACGAGCGGCACGGCGGGAAGACGATTATCTACGCCAAGTTCGTACCGATTATCCGGACGTTCGCCGCTTTCATTGCGGGCGTTGGCAAGATGCATTATCTTCGATTCCTCAGCTTCAATGTGATTGGGGCGGCCGGTTGGGTGACGAGCATGATTACGCTGGGCTACCTGTTGGGCAACATCCCCGTGATCCGGCATAATTTCGAGAAGGTTGTGCTGGCGATCATTGCCGTTTCGCTGATTCCCGCCATTCTGCAGGTAGTTAAAGGACGCAAGACGCCCGCCCAGCTCAGAACAGAGCCATCTGCGGCTGCGGCAAAGCCTGGGGTTGAAAATAGTCCCTCGCTGTAAGGTCTCGGGCGCCGATCCCGACTCGTTCTCGAATTTCGCTTACTAATTCGCGGATTCGATCCGTATATTTTCCGTTCAGATAGGCGCCTGCTGCGTAGCTTTTTTCGTAGCGTTTCAGGTGTTGCGGAAAGTGCTTCTCGATAAACGGGAAATACACCCGCTGCGCGGCCGGCATGAGGAATAGGACGTTCGCTCCGAACTGACAGGCTCCGGCTCCCTTCGCCGCTTTGGCTACGCCTTCCAGATTTTCTTCGGAATCCGTGATGAGTGGCAACACCGGGCTGGCGATGACGTTGACGGATATCCCGGCTTCGGACAATTTGCGGACAGCTTCGATTCGCAGATCGGGGCGCGGCGCATAGGGTTCAGTGAGGCGGGCCAGCTTCCGGCTCATCGTGGTGACGGTGAGCGTAACGCGAACGTAGTTGTGCACCGATAGAGACTTGAGAAGGTCGATATCGCGGGCAACCAGATTCGATTTGGTGGTGATGAACAGGGAGATTCCACGAATCAGGCGCATGGTGTCGAGGACTTGTTGCGTCAGGCCGAAGGTCCGCTCAGCGGGTTGGTATGGGTCGGTGGCGGTTCCGATCGCGATGACGTGGCCGGGCTTGACGCTATGAAGCTCGCGGCGAAAGGCAGAAGCATCCCAGGTTTTGGCGTAGATTTCGGTCTCGAAGGCGTCGGACTCGCGGCGTTCCAGAAACTCGTGCGTGAAGCGGGCGTAGCAGTATTTGCAGCCGTACTCACAACCGCGATAGGGATTGATAGTCCAGTCGAAAGGGACTCGATCAGAGCCGCAGCGGTTCAACCATTTGCGGGTGGGCAGGGTACGGTATTCGACGCGACGCTTTTCGGAGAGTAAGGTACCTTGCGCGGCTAAGCGGGCGATACCGACGAGCTTGACGAAATTCTCCACGGAAGAAGCCTCCCGCTAGAATCTTCGCTCTTTATTCGCCCCCTGTCAAGAAGGGACTAGGCCCGACGTTTAAGAGGCTAAGAGCGAAATGACGCCTTTTTGGCGGAGGCCGTTAAGGGCGAGACCGTGCCGGCCGCGTACGCCGGTCTTCTCGAAGATGTGTTTGAGATGGATTTTGACGGTGCCGGGACGGATGCCGAGCTCTTGCGCGATCTCACGGTTTTTGAAGCCCTGCTCCACCAATTCCATGACTTGATGCTCGCGGGGAGTGAGGTCGGTACGGAGTTGAGCTTGGGGAGAAATCGCTTCGCGGAAGACAGAATCCTGCATCCAGCTTCGACCGAGAATCACAGCGCGTAAGCAGGACAGCACGGTTGGACCATCGGCTGATTTGCGGACAATACCTTTGGCCCCGGCTTGCAAGAAGCGGAGAGCTTCGGCTTCGGTGATGGACATGCCCCAAACCACAACCGCAGGAACAGTAGCACGGGAGCTGGAGGCGCTGGCGGGCAGTTGCTGGAGGGCTTCGAGCACCACGTTCGCACCTAGTCCTTTGTCGATGATGAGCACATCCGTTTTCTCCGCGCCGGGAGCTAACATCCACTCTGCGGGCGAGCCATGGGAAGAGCCAAAGGCGAGGTCGTCGGTTGCCTCCAGGACGTGAACCAGCCCATTGACGGTGAGAGGCTGGGTCTCACAGATGGAGATGATTTTTTTATTGCGAATGATTGAATCCATAACGGCCTGTGCTCCTTATCGGCGAGGTCTTGCATTTATTGAGTGTGGATAAGGGTTTACTGCTCTCCTCGGTACAAAGAGGTACTGGGCTATAGACGGTACGGATTATTCCGAGGCGTAAGAAACACGCTTACGCGCTTCGACATCCAACGGCGAGGTAAGCCATGAAACCTATATTTGGCGCTTGCGGATGCCTGTATGTCAGTTTGTTTTTGATCGGTTGCAGTAAGACGGATCAGGATCGCGCCAGAGAGCGGGGCGCCGAGGCGCAGCAGAAGAGCCGCACTGAAGCGGAGAAGCTTGGCCGAGAGGCGAAGCAAGGCGCCCGCGACCTCAATCAGCGGATTGATCGTTCGCTGAAGGGTCGTCCGGCCGATGTTCAGGATGCCGGCAATCAAGCGGGAGAGAAGTTGGATCACGCGGCGCAGGTGGCCAAGACCGAAGGCGAGCGCGCAACGCGGAAATTGAGCCGAGCCGCGATGATCGGCAAGGTGAAAGCGAAACTCGTTAGCGAGGTGGGTTTATCGACTGCGTCTAATGTGGATGTGCAGGTTGTGGGCGGGACGGTGACGCTGGCGGGAACGGTTTCGTCGGAGGAGCAGAAGACGCAGGCGGAGCGGTCTGTTTCTCAGATTGACGGAGTTGAGAAGGTGGTTAATCACCTGAGCGTCCAATAAAGCCTCACCGATTACCGCTCCATCCGTTCTACTCTGGAGAGCCGGACCACTGGCGCCAAATGTTCCTCCGCACGGCGCACAGGCTGGCTCTTTCGTACTCTGGAACTGTAAGCCTACATGAGATTTCTGTTTTCGCTATTCTCCATTTCCCTGCTCTTTACCGAAATTGCCGGCGTTTGTTTGGCACAAACGACGACGACAACGGGGGTTACAAGAGCGACTCTCGATAACGGATTGCGGGTGGTGATTGTTCGTGATCCGCTGGCTCCGGTTGTCACTTTGGAGGAGAACTATTTAGCGGGCGGCAACGAAACGCCAACTGGTTTTCCGGGCTCGGCGCATGCGCAGGAGCACATGACGTTTCGCGGGTGTTCCGGACTGAGCGCCGATCAGATTGCGGCTATCTATGCGCAGCTCGGCGGCAACATGAATGCCGATACCCAGCAAAGCATTACGCAGTATTTCGTGACCGTTCCTGCCCAGGACTTGGATGTGGCGCTGCGGCTGGACGCGGCCTGCATGTCGGGTGTTCAGGATCTGCAAGACCAGTGGGACCAAGAGCGCGGCGCGATTGAGCAAGAAGTGTCGCGCGATTTTTCGGCGCCGACCTACAAGCTGATCGTTCGCTTGAACGAAGACCTGTTTGCCGGAACGCCATATCAGACCGACGCCTTGGGCTCCAAGCCCTCGTTCGACAAGACGACAGCAGCCATGCTGAAGGAGTTTCATGACAAGTGGTATGCGCCCAACAACGCCATCCTGATTCTGAGCGGAGACGTGGACCCGGCTGCCACGCTCGAGAAGATCAAGAAATACTACGGGGCGATTCCGCGGCATGAGTTGCCGGCGCATCCGGCCATCAATCTTCAGCCGGTAAAAAAAGATTCATTCACGCTGGACAGCAATCTTCCCTATACGCTGGCGACGATGTCATTCCGGCTACCAGGATCGGCTAGTCCGGATTTTGCGGCGGCTCGTATTTTGGGAGATGTTTTATCGAGTCAACGGGCGGATCTGTATGGACTGGTTCCTCAGAACAAGGCGCTGGGTGCGGGCGCGGAGCTGATGGAGACGTATCCCAAGGCGAGCGTATTGTTGAGCTATGCGGCGATTCCGCCGAACGCCGATCCGACGGCCGTGAACGGCGAACTGCAGAAGATTCTTTCTAATTACTCTGCGAACGGGGTTCCGGCCGATCTGGTGGAGGCGGCGAAGAAAGGCGAGGTGGCGGGGGCGGAGTTCGGGCGCAACTCGATCAGCAATCTGGCTTCGCTTTGGTCGCAGGCTCTGGCAGAAGAGGGGCGACAATCTCCGGATGAAGACGTGGAGGCCATGAAGCGCGTCACGGTGGAGGATGTGAACCGGGTGGCCAAGACGTATCTGGTGGCGGAGAATTCGGTGACTGCCGTTTTGAAGCCGAAGCCCTCCGGCGAGCCCGTCAGTTCGAAAGGGTTTGGCGGTTCGGAGAAGACCACCTCGACGCCCACGAAGCCGGTGGCGCTTCCCGAGTGGGCCGAGGCGGCGGTGAAGTCGCTGCGTATACCGGAGTCGGTGGTGCATGCGTCCGACATCACGTTGCCGAACGGGATTCGGTTGATTGTTCAGACGGAGAAGGCCAGTCCGACGATTACGTTGCTCGGTTCCATCAAGTCGCAGGCGGACATGCAGACTCCGCCGGGGAAAGAGGGCGTGTCAGAGGTGTTGGAAGGGCTGTTCTCTTACGGGAGCAAGTCTTTGGACAGACTGGCATTTCAGAAGGCGCTGGACGATATTGCGGCGGGCGAGAATGCCGGAGCGAGCTTCAATCTAAAAGTGTTGAAGCAGTATTTCGAGCGAGGAACGCAGTTGCTTGCGGACAACGAACTTCATCCGGCGCTGCCGGAGGAGGCATTCAAAATCGTTCAGCAGCAGACGGCAGAAGAGACGGCAGGTGAACTGCAGAGTCCGGGGTATCACTTCGAGCGTGCGCTGTCGAAAGCGTTGCTGCCGGCGGGAGATCCGCTTCTTCGAGAGATCACGCCGGATAAGGTCTCGGGGCTCACCTATGGCGACGTTACCGGTTATTACAGCAAGACGTATCGACCGGACCTAACGACGATTGTTGTGGTGGGCGATATTGAGCCAGATGAGGCGCGCAGGGTGATTGAGAAGTATTTTGGCGAGTGGAAGGCTGCGGGACTGAAGCCGAATGTGGTGCTGCCGCCTGTGCCGGGAAACAAGGCCAGCGCGGTGAGCGTGCCCGATCCGAGCCAGATTCAGGACACGGTGAATCTAGCGGAGCAGTTGGAGATGAACCGGTTCACTCCCGATTACTACGCGCTGCAGGTGGGCAATCATGTTCTGGGCGGAGGGTTTTACGCCACGCGCTTGTACCGTGATGTTCGCGAGAAGGCGGGCTATGTGTATAACATCAACGATTCGCTGGCGGCGGGACAGACTCGGGCGGAATATTCGGTAGAGTATGGATGCGATCCACAAAATGTTACCAAGGCGCGCCGGCTGATTGAGGGAGAACTATATGCCATGAAGCAGTTCAATGTGAGCCCGGCGGAACTGCAGCAGGCCAAGGCGCTGTTGCTTCGCCAGATTCCTTTGTCGGAATCGAGTGAGGACGATCTGGCGAGCGGGTTGGTGGCGCGGGCGCGGATCGGGCTGGCGTTGGATGAGCCGTTTACGGCGGCTAAGCATTACTTCGATATGAACGCGGATCAGGTTCGGATGGCGTTTGCAAAGTGGATCGATCCGGCGAATTTGGTGCAGGTTGTTCGTGGGCCTGCCCCACAGTAGGTCCCCGGAGGAGACGAATCGCTTGAGTGAAGAATTCAAAATGGCTGAGGATCGCCAGGCGGATCAGGTTGGTCAGGGCGCGACAGCGGCCGCTGTGGAAGTTTCTTCGCGTGAACGTATCGTAAGAGAGATACAACTTCGGTTTGCTCCGCTGGTGTTGCGACTCCGGCCGGAAGATGAGCCGGCGATCGTGTTCTCCTGCCGATGACGATTCGCGAAATAGGCAGCGCTCTTCGAAGCCGTCGAGTTTCTTGCGTTGAATTGATCCGGCAGACGTTTGCGGCGATTCGGGAACGGGACAAGTACAACAGCTTTATTACGCTTACCGAAGAGGCGGCGCTCGAACAGGCTGCCGCTTGTGATGCCGAATTCGGCGGCGGTGTCGACCGTGGTCCGCTTCACGGCGTTCCGGTGGCAGTCAAGGATTTGTTTTATACGCGCGGCGTTCGAACCACCGGCGGTTCGCTTGTTTATGCCGATTTTGTACCTGACTATGACGCGACGGTCGTCAGCAGAATGCAACAGGCCGGGGCGATCAATGTCGGCAAGACAAACCTGCATGAGCTTGCGTACGGAGTTACTTCTAATAATCCGCACTACGGAGCAGTACTTAACCCGCGGGACCCAATGCGCATCCCCGGTGGTTCTAGCGGCGGTTCGGCTTCGTTGGTGGCGGCGGGTTTGCTGCCGATGTGTTTGGGGACGGATACAGGCGGATCGATTCGGATTCCCGCTTCGTATTGCGGCATTGTGGGATTGAAGCCGACCTATGGTCGGGTTAGCCGGCACGGTGTGTTGCCGCTTGCTTTCAGTCTGGATCACGTGGGGCCGCTCGGGTCCTGCGTGGAGGACTGCGCGTTAACGATGAATGTCATCGCGGACGGAAGCGACGAGTTTAATCTCGATGCGCTTCCGGATTTGCGGGGTGTTCGGGTGGGCGTGCCCGCGGATTCGTTTTTCGATCGAGTGACGGAGGGGGTCGCGGCTGCGGTCAGGAAGACGGTTAGAGAGATGGGGCGGCATGGCGCGAGCATTGTCGAGTTGGACGTTCCTAAGCTGGCGGACGTGAATCTCGCCGCGCTGGTGGTGCAGTTGGCGGAGGCTTCGGCGCTTTACGCGAACTATGTGGATTCGTCGCTGTTCAGCGAGGGCGCCTGGGAGCTGTTGCAACGGGGGAGATTGATTGCTGGACACGAGTATGTAAATGCGCAACGACTGCGGACGGTTTATCAACGTGATTTTGAGAGGCTTTGGCAGAAGATCGATATAATCGCCGCGCCCACTACACCTATCACGGCGCCTTTGCTGAACGAAATTACGGTGAAGATCAACGGAGAGGACGAGGAAGTTCGGATGGCTTCCACTAGGTTGGTACGCGCGATGAATTTTCTTGGACTGCCTGCTCTGTCGATGCCGTGCGGATACGATTCGAAAGGGCTTCCGGTAGGTCTGCAGCTTATTTCGCGGGCGGGTAGCGAGCCTCGCTTGTTGCAGGTTGGGAAGACGGTGGAAGGGCTGATCGAGAGACAGAAAGATACAGCGGAATGACAAATCTGTTGGAACTATGGGAAGAGCATACGAAGCAGGAGTTTGTCACGCATGACACTGAGGCTACTTTGGCCACCATGGTGGAGGATGCCTACGTCAATCATGTTCCTGTTTTGACCGGCGGATTCGGAAAGGCTGCGCTGCGCGTCTTTTATTCGAAGGATTTTATTCCGAGCATGCCTCCTGATACGGTGCTCACGCCTATATCGCGCACTGTGGGCGAAGAGCAATTGGTGGATGAGATGATTTTCTCGTTTACACATACGCAGGAGATGCCCTGGATGCTACCGGGCGTCGCGCCTACGAACCGTCGAGTAGAAGTGCCTCTGGTGGCGATCGTGCGATTTCGCGGGGACAAGCTGGTGCACGAACATATCTATTGGGATCAGGCATCCGTGTTGAAGCAGATTGGGCTTCTTACTGATCCGACGTTGCCGGTGTTTGGCGTGGAGACGGCGAAGAGAGTGGTGGATCCGGAGTTCAGGCCGGAACGGTAAAAGACGTGTGTAACGACAACGGTTTTTCCACCTGGCTGCCCAAGCAACTTCAGTTCAGGTGTAGGGACGTCGTGGTATCACCGTGATACTATTTTGCCTGCCGTGAAAATATCGACTGTTCTCGGTTCAACTGTCGTTGTCATCATAGTGGTTTTGATGGTGCTTCTTGCGCACGTTCAAGACCGAGCCAGCCAGTCCGAGATCGCCGCGCCCTCACCTCAGATTGAGCCTACCGGCAATATACAAAGCGATCAGCTTCGAGCTCGCCCCGCCGCAGAGCAAGCGGCTCTGCTCGGGAAATCGGCGGGCTGTATAGGTGTCGAGGCATTCTATGCCGGAGTGAGTGCGGACAAGATCGCAATCTGGAGTGTGCGATGTTCAGATTCCCACTCCTACCTCGTAACGGTCCAACCGGATGCTGAGGGCACTGCAAAAGGGTTGGATTGCGATTTCGCAAGAACCACATTGCATTTGAATGTAGGTTGCTTCGAAAAATTCTAGGCGAATGAGCAAGACAACAGTCCTTCTCTTGCTGCTGGCGATTTTGCTTGCCGTCAATTGGTATCGCGAAAAACGGCGGGCAGATCACTATGAGTTTGGTTTACAAAAGATCTTGGGTTTAGCGACAGTGGAGCAGATGCCACCGTATACGCTCACGGATATTCGGGTGATCATAGAAGCGGCCAAGGAGTCTTTGGGAGGGAAAAAGGGAAAGTGAGATCAATGCTTGAGCACATGCTGTTTCTTCGTCCTGCTCTTTCAGCAAAGCCTTGCCTATTTGCACCCGTTTAGCTCGCCCCTTTTTCAAGCGGCAGGCCTGAGGCTTCGATGGCTCTCCAGCCGCCATCCAGCGAAAGGATGTTGGTGTAGCCCATCTTCCGGAGGTTGTCGGTGGCGAGCGCTGAGCGGTAACCGCCGCCGCAGTAGAGGACCAGGCGGGTGGTCTTGTCGGGGAAGGCGGTTTCGATGTCTCGCTCGATGATTCCTTTACTCAGGTGGATGGCTCCGGCGGCATGTGCGGCCTGCCATTCGTTGTCCTCGCGGACATCCACCAGTTGTCCGGCTTCTCCGGACCCGCGCATTCGTTTGTATTCCTCGATGTCGATTTCGTGGATCCGTTTCCTGGCGTCCGCAACGATCGCGAGAAAGCCCGCGGTGTGCTCTTTTACGGGAGTGCTCATATTTCCTTATTTGACGCGCTCGATTTGCGCTCCGGCTCCGGCTAGTTTTTGTTCGATGCGCTCATAGCCTCGATCCATATGGTAGACGCGATCGATGATTGTTTCTCCTTGCGCTACCAGGGCGGCCAGGACGAGCGAGGCGCTGGCGCGCAGGTCCGAGGCGATGACCTGGGCCCCGGTTAAGCGTTCTTCGCCCGCCACAATGGCCTGCCGTCCTTCGATCCGGATGTTCGCTCCCAGACGCGCCAGTTCGAGGACGTGCATGAATCGATTTTCGAAGATGGTCTCGGTCACAAAACTGATGCCTTGCGCAATGGTCATCCAAGCCATGTATTGCGCCTGCAGATCGGTCGCGAAACCGGGATACTCTTCGGTTGACATGTCGACTGCTTTGGGGCGATGCGGGCAACGAACCCGGACGGTGTTTGCATCCAACTGCTCGATGTCGGCGCCGGCTTGCTGCATTTTGAAGATCAGGGCGGCGATGTGCTCGGGGACACAGTCGGTGATGACAAGCTCGCCGCGTGAGATGGCGCCGGCCAGCAGAAAGGTTCCGGCTTCGATGCGGTCCGGGATGATGGTGTGTTCGGTTCCGTGCAGCCGCTCAACTCCCTGGATTTTGATCATCGGCGTGCCTGCGCCTTCGATTTTGGCGCCCATTTTGGTGAGCAACTCGGCCAGATCTTTGACCTCGGGCTCACGTGCGGCGTTGCGGATAACAGTTTCTCCTCGCGCCAGGACTGCCGCCATCAGGACATCTTCGGTTCCGGTGACCGTGATCCGATCGAAATGAATGTTTCCGCCGCGAAGGCCGTTGGGGGCCTGCGCTTCCACGTAGCCGTGCGCCTGCTCAATGGTCGCGCCGAGTTGTTCCAGCGCCGAAACATGCAAGTTGATGGGACGAGCGCCGATGGCACAGCCGCCGGGCATGGAGACTCGTGCTCGGCCGGTCCGGGCAACCAGGGGACCGAGGACCAGGCTGGAGGCGCGCATGGTTTTGACGACGTCGTAGGGCGCTTCAGGCCGGTCCAGAGACTTTCCCTCGACGCACACTTTTTCGCCTTCGCTCGATAGTTTGGCCCCGGTATAGGAGAGGAGCGACTTCATGGTGGCGCTATCCTTCACCTGCGGAATGCGGTGAAGAACTACGTTTTCTTCGGTCAGCAGACAAGCGGCCAAAGCGGGCAGGGCGGAGTTTTTGGCGCCGCTGATGTGGATTTCGCCGGTCAGCGGTTTGCCGCCAACGATTTTGAACTTTTCCATCGATTTCGTTCTTGGGTGTTATTTAGCTAAGGCGGCTCGGAGTTGACCGTTTGCAGCAGCGAGGCGAATTTCAGCCTCCGGCCGGGACAGGTTTTGGCAATGCATGACGATCGCGGTCCGAACTGAACCAGCCTCGCGTAACAGCTTCGATGCTTCATCATAAGACACGCCCGCAATGGAGGCGATGATGCGACGCGCCCGATCAGTCAGCTTTTCATTGGTCGGCTGAACGTTGACCATGAGGTTGCCGTAGACATAGCCCAGCTTGATCATGACGCCGGTGCTGAGCATGTTGAGGACTAGTTTGGTGGCCGTGCCGGCCCGCATCCGGGTAGAGCCGGTTATGATTTCGGGGCCCGGTACTGGGGTGATGGCGAGGTCAGCGGCTTGCGCGATCTCCGAATTGGTTGTGCAGCTCAGCCCGATTGTCAGTGCGCCGATGCTCTTGGCGTAAGCTAGACCGCCCAGGACGTAGGGTGTTCGGCCGCTGGCGGCTATACCGACCACGGCGTCGCCTTTCCGCAGGCCGCTTCGTTCGAGATCTTGCCTTCCGCCGTTTGGGTCGTCCTCGGCTCTCTCGACGGAGCGGCGTAACGCCCCATCTCCGCCGGCGATGAGACCTTGGACCATTTCAGGCGGAGTGTTGAAGGTGGGCGGGCATTCCGAGGCATCGAGCACACCGAGTCGTCCGGAAGTGCCGGCGCCTGTGTAGAAAAGGCGTCCTCCAGCCTGAAGTCGATGGGCGATAGCATCAACTGCCTGGGCAATATGAGGCAACTCACGCTCTACGGCGATGGCGATTTCCTGATCAGCGGCATTGATGACATGCAGCATGTCTGCCGTTGTAAGGGCATCTATATGAAGCGAGGCGGGATTCTGAGCTTCAGTCAACAGGTCATGGCGCATCAAAGCCCCAAAATAACAAAGACCAGCCGGATTCTGTCCGTCTGGTCTTCTTTAAACTCTGCTATCCCAGTCGACTAGGCGCTGAAGGAACTGCCGCAACCACAAGTTGACTTCACTTGCGGGTTGTTGAACTTAAATCCGGAGCCTTCCAGAGTCTCGACATAATCGACCTCTGCGCCGTCCAGATAAAGCATGCTCGCTTGGTCGACGAAAACTCGAAGACCTCCAAAGTCGTAGGTCTTGTCAAGCATACTCGGGGTAGTCTCGAAGGCCATCGAATAACTGAAGCCGGAGCAACCGCCACCGACGACCGAAATCCGGAGCCCCGCCGGTTTCGGCTCCTGCATACCCAAAATTTCGCTGACCTTCGTTACGGCGGTCTCGGTTAGCTGAATCATCAAAATCTCCTTACTAGATCGCTGTACTTATTAGTGTACAACGATTTACATAATTGTGATGCTGAGGCAGACGCTTAGGCTTCGAGCCCGATCAGTGGGCTCCATATTTTGCAGTCAGGTACTATTCCACTTTCGCCCTTTCGACGTTCGAAAGGGCCCTGTCGTAGATCAGAATTTCACCGACATTTCCGTTGAAATAAGAATTGTAAAGACCCGCTCCGATAGTAGCTGTAGACCCCACGCCTGCGATCGAAGAGAGCTTTCCGCCTTGTCGGAGCGCCAGGACACCGTTACCTACAAGGAGTCGATATTGCCCTTGTGAATGGCAGTGGTGACACTGAAATCACCCCCGATCTGTCAGGAGGGATGAAGGAGGCGACTTGGATGCAGTTAGGGCCGTCGTAGACCAACGTAGGAGCGGATGTGCTGCCGGCGGCAACCGCATCGCTGCCTTGCGCGGATTGATCTTTCCAGGTAGTAATTGGATGAGGCAGGAAAATGGACGCAGTGTCTATTCGGTCAGCTCGCAGCCACTCTCGCAGGCCATTGGTGGGAAACTGTTTCGCCGGATCAGGTCCCGAGCCGGACTGGATACGAAAGTTATTGAGGTTAAAGCTCTGATATTCATCATCATCCGAAGTAAATGACAAGGTGACGGACTGAATATCTACAAAATGACTTCGAATTTGTAGCGGAGTAACCGCCTGTTCGGTGGAGGGTTGATCGGATGCCTCAACGCTGATTTGCGCCGCGGGATTCCTATCGTCGACCATTCGCTTGCGTGGCAGTGAGTGTGGAAGTTCGCCCAAACCGGCCCTGCGTTTCATAAGTAACGTCAGCGGCCCTCAGAAGAAGGGGACAGATGGCGAGAGAAATGGTGAGTGGGATTATTGACGGGATCATAATCAGATGTCCTTTCAAGAACTTCTTTGGTAGGACTTGAGCAGTTTACTAACCCAAACCGCTTAGTGAGGCCCGGCGCCGGAAAACATGGTTTGTTACCTGTTAAGTAGGAAATCTGTCAATTTAGGTGAAACCCGCGACGAAAGGACCGCGTCGGTAGCGGCATATATGAGCGGTCTGACGGCTACTCTGCCATTTCCGGCGACAACTGACGGGGCGACTAACCCGGCAACTACAAAATTGGATCATAGAACGAGCGAGGAAGCAGCCCTAGTTCGTCGGGTGCAGGCTCAGGACGAGATGGCGTTCCGCGAGATCGTGGATCGCTATCAAGCGAAAGTCTTTTCAATCATTTACGGGATTTTGCGGAATCGCAACGACGCCGAAGATATTGCGCAGCAGGTTTTCGCGAAGATTTACTTTTCGATCAAGAACTTCGACTTCCGCAGCTCGCTCCTGACCTGGATTTATAAGATCACGGTTAACGAGTGTTACGACTATCTGCGTAAGAAGAGAGTTCGGAAGCTTGTCTACGAGAGTGACTTCTCCGCAGAGGACTCCTTGCGGCTGGAGAACTCCGAGCCGGCGACCGACCAGGCGCCCCCGGTGGACCATAGACTGGCGCAGCGGGACCTGATTTTCAAACTGTTGGCCAAGGTGTCGGACGAGGACCGGGCGCTCATCTTATTGAAAGAAGTAGAAGGCCACTCTGTGGAGGAGTTGTCGGTGATGATGGGCATGAACGAGAACACAATTAAGGTAAAGCTGTTCCGCGCTCGTCAGAAGCTGGTAAAGGCGGCCGAGAGGCTGGCGAGAGCGCCGTTGGCGCCTCCAAATTCCTAGTCTTTCCTAGTTACGATTTAGGATGTAGAGTTAAGTTAAGCCGGACGATAGATCCGGCATAGCATGATGCGGTTCTTTTGAGGGAAATATGCACGGGTCCATTCGGGATCGGTTAGAAGATCTGCTTGGGGCAGGGCGAAAAACCGTGGGAGACGAGCAGTTGGCCCACCTTGCCGCTTGTCCGGATTGTTCGTTAGAAGTCAACAAAATGGAAGCGCAATCGGAGATGTTGCGGTTGTTACGCGCGCCGGAACAAGTCGAACCTACGGTCGGTTTTTACTCCCGAGTGATGCAAAAGGTGGAGGAACAACGGGCCAAGGGTTCAATCTGGACTGCGCTTGCCACTTCTCCATTCGGAACGCGCCTGGTTTATGCTTCGCTTACTTTGGCGGTAGTTCTGGGATCGTACGTGATAGTGCAAGACGATCAGGACGGGATTCCCGGAGGGCACGGAATGGTGGCTCAAACTGCCGTACACGTTGATGCGCAGGTTTTTGGCGACCTGAGTCAGCAGCGGGACGCGGTTCTTACGAATTTTGCCTCCCATTGAGGACGTTCCACATCCCCTTCTCTGCACCAATCCGGTCGGCGTCCACGCTGCGGCACAGTGACGCAGGCTGGCAAAATCCTAGAGTATTAAGTCTTTTCGCCCTCATTTTCCTATGCGGGCTGATGTGCGGATCGATCCTTACGAGTGGCATCCTGCACGCACGAATGCGACGAGTCCACACTAACGGTCAGGTAATTGGGCTCACTCAGCTGAAAGCGAGATTACAGCTTAGTGCCGATCAAGAGGCCATTGTGGCGAGAGAGCTGGACGACTACGCCAAGTATTACCAAAACATTGAAGAAGAGCGCGAGGATGTTGCGGAGCATGGGAAACGGCGGATTTTGGACGTTCTGAATACAAACCAGAGAAGGATCTTTCTGGAAATTTTCAGGACGCAGCCGCTACCAACCGGGTCAGCTGGACGGTAAACGCTACGCTTCGGTTTTTTTCTCGCAGATGGGGCCTTTTTCGTCGATTCGCCTTTGCAGAGCTGCCATTAGACGTTCCTGAATACCAGTTGGAACGGCCTTGGTTTCCATACCTTTGAAGATCTTCAGGGTCTTTTCGGTGGTATTACAAATCACCCAGCAATTTGGGCATTCATTGATATGCCGTTGCAGATCGCTTCTAACCTGGGGGTCCAGAGTCTCTTCGAGGTAATCGTTCAGTTCCTGGAGAAATCGTTTACAGGTAAGCAAAGGCGTCTTCCCCTTTCCGCTTGAAGAGGCGCGTGAGCTTTTCTCTCAGTTGCAGTCGCGCCCGCAAAAGGCGACTTTTGACCGCTGAAATTGATAAATCCAAGGCTTCTGCTGTCTCCTCGATTGACAGCTCTTCGATGTCTCTCAGAATGAAAACGGTTCGATAAGCTGGCTTCAAACTTTCAATTGCTTCGTCCAGAATACTCCCAAGCTCTTCGCGAGAGTAGCGTTGTTCAGGATTTTCTTCCCAAACGGCGATTTCCCGAACTACCTCATCTTCACCGGTGTCGATAGGCTCATCCAGCGGAACAGTGCGATCCGAGCGCCGCTTGCGCAGCTTCATCAACGCCTCGTTCACTGCGATGCGAACGAGCCAGGTATAGAACTTGGAATTGCCCTGAAAATCGTCTAAATGCGAATACGCCTTTAAGAAGGTCTCTTGCAGAACATCTTCCGCATCATCGTCATTCTGCGTGATCTGTTTGGCCATTCGGAATACCCGACGGTCATAGTGGGTAATGAGGTCGGAGAAGGCGCCCATGTCGCCGGCTTTGGCGCGCGCGACCAGAGCGGACTCGTCAAAGCCGCCAGAGGAGGCATTGACAGCCGTAGCTCCTTCTGGGTCGATACTTAAACCGTTGGACGTCGGAATACTCACGAAAGGTATCCTCAGTTTATCAGTCGAGCGGGGGCAGGTCTGATAGGCTCGAATTTACCCGAATTATGAGCGATTTGACGATTACGTTGCCTGATGGCAGCCGGCAAACTGTGCCGCCGGGAACACGGCCGATCGATGTGGCCAAGTCCATCAGCCCGAGGCTGGCAGCGGATGCCGTTGTGGCGCGTGTGGGCGGTGAGTTGTTCGATTTGACAAGACCGCTTGACTCGGACGGACAGCTGGAGATTTTAACGACGAAAAATCCTGAATCGCTGCAGGTATACCGACATTCGACGGCACACCTGCTGGCCGCCGCGGTGCTGGAGCTGTTTCCTGAGACGCAGCTTGGAATTGGACCTCCTACCGAAGCTGGCTTCTACTACGATTTTCAGCGCGACGCGAAGTTTACGCCCGAGGATTTGGAGAAAATCGAAGCCCGGATGCGCGAGTTGCAGGCGCAGAATCTTCCCTTTGAGCGCAAGATGACGCCCAAGCAGGAGGGGTTAGCGAAATACCACGACGACTGGATGAAGCGCGAGCTGATTGAAGAGCGGGCTGGCGAGATTTTCTCCGAATACACGCTGGGGCCGCACTTCATTGATTTCTGCCGGGGCCCGCATGTTCCTTCGACCGAGAAGCTGAAGGCGTTCAAGCTGCTTTCCATCGCCGGAGCGTACTGGAAAGGAAACGAAAAGAACCCGCAGCTCCAGCGTATTTATGGAACGGCTTTTTTCACCAAAAAGGAGCTCGACGACTATCTACAGCGCCTGGAAGAGGCGAAAAAAAGGGATCATCGCAAGCTGGGGAAGGAGCTGGAGTTATTCACTGTTAACGAGCTGGTAGGCGCCGGCCTTCCGCTGTGGCTGCCGAAGGGCGCGACGGTGCGGCGGCTGCTCGAAGACTACATCTTGGAGCGGGAACGCGCGACCGGCTATCAGCACGTTTACACTCCCGATCTGGCGAAGGTGGAGCTGTACGAGCGGTCCGGGCACTGGCAGCACTACCACGAGGACATGTTTCCTCCGATGGATCTGGAGACAGAGCGGATGGTGCTGAGGCCCATGAACTGCCCGCATCATATTCTCATTTACAAGTCCAAAATGCGCAGCTATCGCGATCTGCCGGTGCGTATTGCGGAGCTGGGAACGATGTACCGCTATGAGCGGTCTGGTGTCTTGAGCGGTCTCAGTCGCGTGCGCTGCATGACGTTGAACGATGCCCATATCTTCTGCACCCCGGATCAGATCAAGAGCGAATTTACCAAGGTGATGCAGTTGGTGGAGGAGGCATACCGGGATCTGGGCATCACGCAGTACCGCTATCGCCTCAGTCTGGGCGATAAGACGAATACGGAGAAATACGTCAAGAACGACGAAATGTGGACGCTGGCGGAGCGGGTGCTTCGTGAAGCAATGGATTCGCTCGGCCTTCCGTATGTAGAGGCGCCAGGCGAAGCGGCGTTCTATGGACCGAAGCTCGACATTCAATTAGCCGACGTGATGGGTCACGAAGAGACTTATTCCACGATTCAGATTGATTTTCATCTGCCGAATCAGTTTGACCTGGGCTATGTGGGCGCTGACGGTCAGGAACACCGTCCGGTCATGATTCATCGCGCCATTGTCAGCACGATGGAGCGGATGATTTCGTACCTGATTGAGCTCTATGCCGGCGCGTTTCCGGTGTGGCTGGCTCCGGTACAGGTGACCGTGCTGCCGATCACTGACCGGCAAAACGAATATGCTCACCAGATCCACGAGACCCTAACCAAAGCGGGGATTCGCACCGAAATCGATACTCGGAACGATAAGGTGAACTTCAAGATTCGGGAAGCTCAGCTTCAGAAGATACCGTACATGCTGGTGGTGGGAGACCGGGAAATCCAGGCTGGGGAGGTGTCGGTCAGGAACCGCAAGCACGGAGATCAGGGTGTGAAGAAGCTGGATGCTTTTTTGACGGATTTACGGAACCTGATCGACACCAAAGCTACAAGCGATTAACGATCGTCTTTCTTTTCGCGATTTTCGCGCTTCTCCTCTTCGCTCAGCTCTTTTTCGAGCTCGGCAGGCGGCATTTTGATGTTGTTCATTGCGTAGTAGCCTTGGAGCGTTCCGTCCGAATCGACGGCGTCTTCCAGGCTATGGGCCTCATGTTCAGCCTGATGCGGGCTTTCGACCAAATTTTCCGGTTTTTCGTGTTCTTCTTGGGAAGGCATTGATTTGTCCTACAGCTTGGACTCGAACCGGTCGCTGTCTGTTTCCAGATGCACACCTTAAAATCCGACTGTCGGAAGATCGAATCCACTACAGTTACAGTGAAAGATGCTATCGGCGTAAACGACGGGCGAGGTCGGCCCGGCGCAGGACGCCGATTATCCAAGGAGCATAATGTCAAGGTTATCAGGGAAGAATGTACTCATCACCGGAGCGTCATCCGGGATCGGGGAAGCCATTGCCATCCGTTTCGCACAAGAGGGCGCTACTGTCGCGATTAACTACAACAGCGGAGCGGAACGAGCCGAAGAGGTCAAGAAAAAAGCGCAGGAAGCGGGCGCGGCGGTTCGCGGCAAGAACGCGAAAGATTTGACCGTACAGGCCGACCTCGGCGATGAGCAGCAGATTATTGCAATGTTCAAGAAGGTGACTGACGCGTTCGGTTCGATCGACGTTTTGATCAACAACTCCGGCATACAGAAGCCCGTCCCGAGCGAGGAGCTTTCAATGACGGACTTCGACCGCATTCTGGGCGTCAACTTACGAGGCGCTTTTATCTGCTCTCGCGAAGCCATCAAACATTTTCTTTCGCGGAAAGCGAAGGGAGTGATTGTGAACAACTCAAGCGTTCACGAGATCATACCGAAGCCGAAATACTTGCCGTACTCGATCAGCAAAGGCGGCATGGAGAACATGACCCGGACGCTGGCGCTTGAATATGCGAGCCGTGGGATCCGGGTTAACGCGGTGGGTCCCGGCGCGATTGTCACGCCGATCAACAATGCATGGATTAACGACCCGAAGGCGCGAGGCGAAGTGGAGAGTCACATCCCGATGGGTCGTCCCGGCGAAGCGGACGAGATTGCGGTGGTGTTTGCGTTCTTGGCTTCGGACGAGGCGTCTTACATCACTGGCCAAACTCTTTTCGCCTGTGGCGGATTAACGCTCTTTCCCGAGTTTCGGACGGCCTGGTCTTCCGGCGAATAATCGGGCTAGTCGGCATGCGGCATTCATGCTGAGCCACGGTTGGGTAATGAGCGATACTCAATGAGCGATAGTCGAAGTACCGTGGCGTTGATCGACACCTCGCCGAAAGCCTACGAGTTCTATGTTCAGCGGCTGAAGGAGATGACGCCTTCCGAACGGGTCGCTCTTGGCGTGGCGCTTTGGCAGGCGGGAGATTCCCTCCAACGCGCCGCTTTCCGGCAAGAGAATCCCGACGCCGACGAGGCCGAGATTTTGTTCCACCTTGCGGTAACGAGGTTTGGAGCAGAACTCGCACGAAAGGCTTACCGGAGGACATAATGTCTCCCGCGGACGCGTTCGAATCGTTACGCTCCGCGCTTGAAAAAGCCGGGATTCGTTACGCGGTAGGCGGATCCTGGGCCAGCACGGCGTTTAGCGAACCCCGCTTTACGAATGACTAGCGATCTACAACATAAGCTCCTCTTCCGACCAAACAAACCACACGTCGTCCATTGTCGATTGCACGATCCGCTATTTCAAGGCAGCGCATCGACGCCCAGGCGTTGCTGCTTCGCGCGCCGCTTTGCGCAGCGGCCGTGTTCCTTCAAGTGTTTATGATGCTTGCAGGGTTACTCGGTCGCACCAGCCCGCGGCTTGCATTCGTGACAACCGTTGTTATTTGCTTTATTCTGAAAAGCACACAGGAGATCAGGCCATGACCGTTATAAAGCTTTCCGACCAGCAGGCAGCGGCGCTTAAAGCGCGGGCGGCCGCACAAGGTTTTACGCTCGAAGCCTGGCTCAAGAAACTGGCCGACGAGGAAACGTTCTCTCCTGCCCTGTCAAGGGAGGAAGCCGCGGCACGCATTCGCGACATACAGTCCCGCAGCAAGCCCGATCCCGAAGGCCTGACCAGCCGCGACTATATCGCCTTCGGCCGCCGCTAAACGTGGCCGACTTCGTTGTTGATGCGTCCATAGCCGCCGCCTGGTGCTTCAAGGACGAAGCCACGCCGTATACAGAAGCCGTGCTCGATGCGATCACCGGCCCGGCAACTGCGGCGGCGTCAAGGCTCTTTTTCTACGAGACACATAACCTGACCCTGATGGGATTGCGCCGGCAGCGCGTCAGCCAAGACGACGCCGAGGCTTTTATCAGGCTCTTGCCGGCCCTTTCGATCATCATTACCGATCCCCTCGCCTATAGCGACGTTTTCCGGCTTGCCCAGCATCACCGGCTCACCATCTACGATGCCGCCTATCTTGAGCTGGCAATCCGTAAAGCCCTGCCGATCGCCAGCCGCGACGGCGATCTCGTAAGGGCAGCCGGCGTCGAAAACATCACGGTCTATCAGCCCTGATCTTTTGCGTTCAATGCCTATGCCAGGATCTCCTGTTTAAACTCACCCGTTTATCGACGATGACGATCATCAATCGAATTCTCACCGGCTTTCGTTCCGTGCGACGCAACCTGCAAAAAAAACTCAACTACGAAGGTTATCTGCAGGCACCATCCGCTGCGCGGCAGTTCACGCCCGACGAGGAAGTGGTGCTGCACGATATCGGCCATCGCGCGCCGCTCCCTGACGATCGACTTTATGACCGCGTGGTGCGCCCGCGGTCGATCCTCGTCAAGCTGTTCGACCTGTTTCCGGCTCTTACATTTCTCTGCGAATGGCGCGATGAGGACGATGAAGGCGCTGAGCCCCGGACGACCAGGTGTCTTCCCGTTTCATCTCCCGCTTTGAGCAACGCGCAGGAACAGGTTGTAGCCGAAGGCTTCGCAGGCGATGGCTCCGGTTACCGAGAAAAACACGCACATAGTAAATATTGCGAGATACTGCAGCGCATCGAGGAGGCGAGTATTGACCGGTGTCACTAGTTTCTGAATGTAGCGTGCGCAGAAGGCCTGGACTATTACGAAGATGAAAAGAACGAGGTAAGAGGCGCGTACCAGCCAGATACCTGGTCCGTGATTCGAACCGGCAGTGTCGGCGGCGAACAGGAACACAATACGCAGGTAGAGGATGAAGGCGGGAAGGCCGAGGGCTAACAGCAAACGTAGAAGGTTTTTGCCTTCGTAGCGGCTGCGGTGGTGCTTGCTACGCTGGACTGCTGCGACTGGCATTGACTAGCCGAGACTAGGCGACAGCCACGCCCGGTTTGGATCCTTTGAATCCATAGAAGGCGATGAAAAGATAGCAGAGCAACGGAAGGATGAAGGCATGATGAATGCCGATCTTATCGGCGATGACCCCTTGGATGAGCGGAATCACTGCGCCTCCAACAATCCCCATGACCAGCAGGCCAGAGCCCTCGCCCGTAAGAGGACCAAGGCCGGCGATTCCGAGCGTGAAGATGGTGGGAAACATGATGGAGTTGAAGAGACCGATCAGAAGCACGCTCCACATAGCGAGGTCGCCAGAGGTTAACATTGTCACCGCCAGTAGCGCGAAAGCGATGAAAGCGGCATATCCCAAAGCAGAACCGGGCCGCAACTTCTGGAGAATGGCTGAGCCGATGAATCTGCCCACCATGGCACATCCCCAGTAGACCGAGACATAGGCGGCTGCGGTCTTTTCACTGAAGTTACCGATCTCTGGACCGCTCAGAAACTTGACGAGGAAACTGCCGATCGCAACTTCCGCACCCACATAAAGGAAGATGGCCGCGACGCCCAGGACCAGATGCCGCTGTTTCCATACGCTAGCCTTAGTTCCCGAATTAGCCTTTGCTTCGGTGACATCTTCGTGAGTGGAGATGGCCGGCAGCTTGAATAAACCGATCACCACGGACAGTGCAAGCAAGACTATCGCGATGCCGAGATACGGCGTCTTCACGGTGGAAGCCTGCTGAGTTTCATAGATATGACGCGCTGCCGGCGCCATCTTGCGGACTTCTTCGATGGCAATCGTCGCGACGCTGAGAATTAAGAAACTACCGAACCAGGGCGCGATGGTGGTGCCGAGCGAGTTGAAGGCTTGCGCCAGATTCAACCGGCTGGACGCGGTCTCGGGCTTGCCCAAAACCGCCACATACGCGTTGGCCGAGACCTGCAGCGCTGTCATGCCGGCCGCAATAATAGTCAAAGCGGCGAGAAAAAACGGGTAGGACAGAGCCATGGCGGCAGGGATAAAACAGACGGCTCCGGCAGCCATGGTGACCAGGCCGATCACCATCGTTCTCTTGTAACCAAGCCATTCGACGATTCTTCCCGAAGGCAGCGCGAAGATAAAGTAGCCAAAAAAGAAGAACAACTGAACCAGCATGGATTGCGCATAGTTCAGGTCGAAGATGTTGGCCAGATGTGGAATCAAAATGTCGTTGAGGCAGGTGATAAAGCCCCACATGAAGAACAGCGTGGTGACAATGGCCATTGCCGCGGTATTGTTCGCGGCCTGACCCGATACCGTGGTTGTCGCTGTCGATTTGCTGACGGATGTTATGGCCATTTCGACTGAGAATGTCCTTTCAGTTTTTCTTTTTTCGTAAGCCTTGTCATTTAGACGCCCGGCCCGGCTTCACACGCAGGATTTCTTTGGCGTCGACGGAACGGAATTCCATCGGATAGCTGCGGCCGGCGTAGTAAGCCATCCATTGATCTTTGTAGTGAGCGGAGGCCACGTGACCGGATTCGCCGGTGGGAAGATTTTGGACGGACTTGTCCAGGTCGCCAAGATCCACCACCATCCGTTCCGACGGACCGAGGGTAGTGGTCGTTTGTTTCACTGTTGTTCCGGAACCGCTCATCTCGACCGGACCGATATCGAAAAAACGATCCACGAAAGGCAATTGCTTGCCGACCGGGTGCATGACTTTCCATGCGAGTACGCGGCCCCAGCGCCAGTTCGAAACCGGGCTTCCCTGCAGATGTCTGCCCTGCTCCAAGGCGGCGATGAGATTCGCCAGGAGCCAGGAGTTCCAATCTTCGCCTGACAACCAACCAGCCGGGCGCTTGCGAAGCAGCGTTTCTATCATGTAGGGTCGGGGAAAGATTCGAGGGGCGGTCTGCATCACAATTCGATAGCTTTTCCGAGCTTTCGACGGGATCGGATGGGAGGACGGTACAGAAGGAGCCATCATCGACCCGGCCAGCGACTGTCCGAGCTGGTTGCTGAACAGCTCGATGATCACGGGCGCGGCCTGGCTCTTGTCCATTTGGCCGTTCCAATGGCTGAGGATGGTTTTCACCTCGCGCAACGCAGCGTCGGGATTGCCTCGCGCGGAAATGGCGGAGAGAATTTGCTGAGCCAGAAAAAAGTCGTAGGCCGAGTAGACGTCTTTCTGAATGGCGAGCATATCTTCGACGTCGAGCTTTTGTTTGGCAGAGAGTAACGCTCTGATCTGCCGGACGCGATAGGGGTCTGCGTAGCCACCGCCCACGCTATAAGAGTAGCCTGCTGGAAACGGGTCCTGGTTGGCAGAGGCTAGAATGCCGCTGGGCGGATTGTAGGCCGTTGGCATTTGGGCGAAGGGGATGTAGCCGTCCCATTCAAATTTGCCTGAGGCGCCGTCGAGCGGAACATCGCCGTTGAAGCCTCGCCTGATGGGGAGGCGGCCAGCGGCTTGATAGCCGATATTGCCCTCCCGGTCGGCGTAGAGGAAGTTTTGCCCCGGACCCCAGAAGGCGCTGAGAACCTGGCGGAATTGGCTCCAGTCTTGCGCGCGGTCGATTGCCCAGAAGGAGTAGCGGAAGCCATCGGCGGCGATCCATCGCAAGCTGTAGCCTTTTCCCGGAGCCGCAGCAATTACGGGTCCGTGCCGAGTCACCCAGGTGTCAAGGCGAACCGGCTTGGCGCCGTGAACGGGAACCATTTGGGAATCGAGGCGCGCTTGTTCCAGCTGTCCCCGATAGAGATAGCGGCCGCTCCGAGCATCCATTTGTTCGACGTAAATATCCTGCACGTCGGACTGCAGATTTGTTACGCCCCAGGCGATTCGATCGTTGTGACCGAGGATGACACCTGGCAGTCCGGGCAGCGCGCAACCAGTGACATTCAGCCCCGGCGCTGTTAAGTGAACCAGGTGCCAGGTGGAAGGGATCCCGTAAGCCAAATGAGGATCGTTCGCCAGGATGGGCTTCCCATCGGCAGTCCGCGAGCCGGAGACCGCCCACGCATTGGAGCCGGGATTGACATATCCACCTTGCGTGGAAGGAAACAACAGGTTGAACTTTGCTCGATTCAATGACGTGGACAGGATCTCGGCCCGTTCGAGATCGAGGCCGGCGCTCTCAGTCAAGTCGCGATACATCAGGAGTCCGACGAGGATCGAATCGACGACCGACCATGAACGGGGAGCGTAGGTGTGCCCGGGCAAGGAGAACTCGAGCTGGTAGTCCCCGCGGTGCGTTTCGATGAAGTAGTTCACGCCGCGCGCGTATGCACTGAAAAGAGTGCGCTCCTCCGCAGTCAGCTGTGTAGCATCGGCTTCGGCAATGGCGCGGAATTGCATGCGCCGCGCTTGTTGATCCTCTCTCAGCGCGCTCGGTCCGAATACCTCGGCTAGTTCGCCGGCGGCGTACCGGCGAAGAGCATCCATCTGCCACAATCGGTCTTGAGCCGTGACGAAGCCTTGGAGAAAAATAGCGTCCTGCCAGGACGCCGCTTCGATATGAGGCACACCTCGAGCGTCTCGCTCCACGAGAGCGCGGGAACCGATGGGAGCTGTAATTTCACCTGCTGTTTTCGGCAACGGCCGAACGGCATACCAGTAAACAGCGAATCCGATGAGCACAACAATCAGCGCTATGCCGATATTGATGATTCGCACAGCGAGCGATAGCACTAGCCGATTTTACTCTGCTGTGGAAGTCTTCCTCAGTCCGGGCAGGATTGAGCGTTAAAGGCTTATGGGCATCCGCTTCTTTGCGCTGATCTTGATACTGGCAACGAACGGTTTCTTCGCGGCGGCAGAGGTCTCACTGGTTTCGGTGCGCCAATCACGGCTCCGTGAACTGGCAGAGCAAGGAGAGACCGGGGCCCAAACGGCGCTGAATCTGCTGGCCAACCCGGGACGTCTGCTCTCGGTGACGCAAGTGGGCGTGACACTGGCGAGCCTCGGTCTGGGCTGGGCCGGCGAAGACACCATGTACAGAGTATTTCGCGGCGCATTTGATTCCCTGCCTATCGATTCCTCATCGGTTCACGTTTCGCCGGTTCTGCTTCATAGCGTCGCGTTCGCCTTTGCCTTTCTGATCATCAGTTACGGCCATGTGATTATCGGAGAGGTCGTTCCGAAAAATCTCGCCCTCGAGAAAGCGGATCGCGTGGCGATTCTTTCCGCGCCGGTGCTTCTGCTTTTCTATCGGCTGTCAGCGCCGTTCGTGGTGGTGATCGAAAAGTCTTCCGCGTTGGTGCTACGCCTACTGGGTCTTCGGACAGGACATGCCAGAGGGGGACACACTCCCGAGGAGCTGAAGTACATCATTCAATCGAGCCGCCATGAGGGGCATCTTCAGCAGTTCGAAGAAGACACCATTCAGCACATCATTGAGCTGTCGGATTACTCAGCGCGAGAGATCATGACTCCGCGGCACAACATCGTCTCGCTTTCCGTCGATGCGGACTTGGATCTGGTGCTGAGCACGATGGCAGAACATAAGTTTACGCGTGTTCCCGTGTACGAGGACCGTCCCGATCAGATTATCGGAGTTGTTCATTACAAGGATTTGATGCGCGTTTGGGATGAGCGCCGCTTTGCCCATGACCGGCGACGCACTACGCGGCCCTTTCGCCTTCGCCGCTTCGTCCGAAAACCTCTGGTGGTGCCCGAAACCAAGCCGCTGAATCAGTTAGTGGATGAGTTCCGCAAGGCTCATACCCACATGGCGCTGGTGGTGGACGAGTTCGGAACGGTAACGGGACTGGTCACGCTGGGCGATGTGCTGATGCAGGTCTTCGGTGACATCGGCGACGAACACGACGTGGTGCGGCCCACGCCTTCTTACCAGGACAAGGTTCTGCAGGTGGAAGGAAGCACAACCATTCGCGATCTGGAGACGCGCTACAACATGGTTCTTCCGGCGGAAGCGGGATTCGAAACTCTGGCCGGATTTCTGTTGTTCCAGTTTGGCTATATCCCGACTGTCAAGGATTCAGTAGAGTACGGAGGCCGCCGCTTTACGATCACGCAGATGGACCGCAACCGAATCGCGACAGTCCTGGTTGAAAAGCTCGAGCCGAAAGAACAACCGGACCCGGCGAACGAAGGCTGATTGCTCACCATGGGACCTTGCGGAGCTGCTGGGATCTGACATCGGCAAGGTATTCGGTCCAAGGCTTACTCGTTTCGGGATGCAACAGGTGGGGCGCTATTTCGAGCAGCGGTTCGAGAACGAATCTCCTTTGCGCCATTCGCGGATGAGGAATGGTCAGAGCCGGAATTTTCATGATCAGGCCGTCGAAGAGGAGGATGTCAATGTCAACCGTGCGAGGACTTCGTCGGGTTTCGTTCGGCTCTCGCGTTCGTCCTAACTCACGCTCAATGCGCTGAATTTCCGCCAGCAACAGGAGCGGGAGAAGCTTTGTTTCGCAGGTGAGGGCCAGATTGAGGAACCACGGCTGGTCTAGTACATCCTGCGGCTCGGTCTCATACAGAGAAGATCGCGCCAAGATGCTGATTCCGGCCTCTTCTAACAGCCTCTGCGCAAGCACGAGGTTTTGTTGGCGGTTCCCCAGGTTTGAACCGAGCGAAAGATAGGCTTTCCTGAATGACATATGTTAGATAAGATTGCAATGTTCGTCGGGCGAAAGGCGCAGTCCCAACCACGCCCGCGGGAGTAAAGTGACCCTAGTGAATCAACCTCAAAACAGCAACGTCCGTTGGCTACTCACATTTTGGATGTTTCTTATCAGCGCTGTTGCCTACCTCGATCGTGTGAACATTTCGATTGCGGGCTCCAGCATAGCCAGAGAATTTCATATCGACAATGTGCAACTGGGGTGGATCTTTAGTTCGTTCCTGATAGGCTACGCCCTCTTTCAGGCGCCGGGAGGTGCGCTTGCGGACAAATTCGGCTCGCGTAAAGTACTCGGGTTGGGCGTGGTTTGGTGGGCGATTTTCACCTGTTTGATTACTGCGTTGTCGCCCTCGATGGGCGGCCTGCTGGTGATTTTGATGAGTATCCGATTCTTTTTGGGGATGGGCGAGGCGGTCGTCTATCCGGCCTCGAATACGACGGTCTCCTCCTGGATTCCGTCTTCGGAGCGCGGAAAGGCCAACGGCATTATCTTCGCTGGAGTCGGTATCGGGGGAGCGCTGACGTCTCCGTTCGTCAGCTATTTGATGGTGAACTACGGATGGCGCTCCTGTTTTTGGGCGAGCGCCGTGCTCGGCTTGATAGTAGGTGCAGTCTGGTACTTGATCGCTCGCGATAAGCCGCACGAGCATCCGTGGATTTCGCCTCAAGAGCTTGCTTACATCGAGGAGGGTCTGCCGCATGGGACCGGGAAGAAAGGTGCCGGCGCGAAGCTGCCCTGGAGCGTTATCCTCCGCGACCGTAATATCTTGGCTGTCACTTTCAGTTATTTTACGTACGGCTACGCTTCCTATATTTTCATCAGTTGGTTCTTCATTTACCTGAACACGGCGCGTCACTTAAACGTGAAGCAGAGTGCTTTCTTCACCATCCTGCCTTTCATGGCAATGGCGCTGGGATCGCTCATCGGCGGCTGGATTAGCGATCGCCTGACGATCAGCCGAGGGAAACGGGTGGGCAGGTGCTACTTCGCGGCCGGTGCGATTGCGCTTTGTGCGATCTTCGTTGCCATGGGAACAATGGTCGATGATGCCAAGCTGGCCAGCGTTGTGCTGGCTGGGGGCGCCGGCGCTCTGTATTTGTCGCAAAGTTCGTTCTGGTCGATTTCGGCCGACATTGGAAAAGCTTCTGCCGGTTCGGTTTCGGGCTTTATGAATATGGTCTGTCAATTTGGAGGAGCAATCACGGCGTCGCTCACACCATGGATTGCGAAGAATTACGGTTGGACCGCGTCTTTTCTGGTAGCAGCGGTTCTTTGTGTCGCAGGAGCCATCGCGTGGCTGCCAGTCAAACCGGAAGTAGCCGTGGCGCCGTCTCCGGTCGCGGTGGAATCTTAATCGAAATCCAATCGAATCACTTTTTGGGCTTTTCTTCTTTCCCAGGGACCTTCGCAGCCGGGTTGAAATCCCAGAAGACCGTGCAGTCTTCCAGATCGGCCCTCTGCTTGTAGATCTTGTCCAAGCTCCAGTCGTCGATGCGATCGTCGTCGCAAGTCTCGAGCGTTGCATAGACGCCTTTTGTCACCTGCGCCTGGAGTTCCTTTTGCGAGATGATGTGGAGCCTGGCTTCCTGTTCGGCAGGCAACTCCAGCTTGTGGGAGTAAGAGAACTCCATGCCGGAGGGCGGCGTCCAGCGAAGAAGGAAGTATACCGGCTCGTCGGCAAACAGATTGACATCGCGTGACGTCACTTGCGAAACTTTGTCCGCAATTTTTCCGTAGCGCTGCCAGGATCCGCCATCGCGCCCATTGAAAAGATCTCTGCCCAGGGCAATCGCAAAAATCAAAGCAACCGTTACGGTCGGCCAGAAGGGGCGGGTGGGGGAAACCAGGCGCGAGCCCACGGCAAAGACTCCGGGCGCAGCCAGCACAGCCAGAAACGGGATTGCAATAACGAAGTAGCGGTTGAAGGTGGGGTGTGCGGTCGAGATGTAGGCCACCAGCGCGGCCGCCAGCCATCCACATAGATAGAACTCGCGCCGGACGCGGACCGACCAACCGCTCTTCTTCGCGATGAACAAAAGACCTGCCAAAGTCAAGAAGAACAGGAAGAGCGTCTGTCCGGAGTCGACCCAACTCGTCAGGACATCGATATCGTGAGAGACCGCATCGCCCCAGTTCACTCGTCGAAAGAGCGCCTGATACGTCACAATGTTGAAGAAAACCTGGTAGGGCGCTTGCGAAAAGAGCCAAAAAACAGGACCAAACGGAATTAGGGCGCCGACGAGGAAGGCCGCGCCTTTCATCCACCTATTAGCCGCTTCATTCCGGACGATGATCCATATCAGCAGGACGATCGCAACAGGGGCGCTTAATAGTGACGACGCGGACGCAGCACCGGCCAGGATTCCCGCGCTCAAACTAAGCCATAATGTTCTCCGGTGGATCGCGACGATGGCCAGGCGAAAGGCGGCAAACGTAGTAAAGAGGCATATCGCGTAAGCCTGAGAGATGGCGCCAAATTCAAAGACAGTGACACTGAGCGCTACCGACAACATTCCGGCGATTACGCACGGCAAGCGCCAGTTTGTATCGGACAGGCGGGAGAGCAAGAATTGGGTGACGAGGAAGACAGTTGCAATGGTGAGTAGAGTCGCGAACAGATGCGGAACTCGCCAGGATTGCCCAAACAGCCGCATCCAGCCCGCGTTCCAGTAAGCGTTCAGCGGAGGTTGTGGAAAGCAGAAATCGATATACGGCTTCTTCCCGGCATCGATCAGCTGCGCTGCCACCAGATGAAAACCTTCATCCCAAACGAAAGCCCGGACTTCGGCGTAAACCAGCATTGCGATGGCGATGATAGACGCCAGCAAATACGGAACAAAATCCCTCTTCCAAAGGGGAGGAAGCGGGTTGACCGGGTCTCCCTGGGGGTGATCTCCGGTAAGTTCGGGCGGCGAGTTCATCTGGGGCAAGTCCATTTGGGACAAATCATCTGGGGCAAATCATAGCGGACGAATGTTCCGGTCGGCAAGGAATAGAGTTCTGGTAACTTCTTTACCAAACCTGAACGTCACAAGAGACAATAGAAAACGAGATGTTACGACGAAGTTGTGTGCTTTTCCTTTCCTGTAGCGCGGTTCTCTCCTTGGGTTTGGCCTTCGCTCGGGCCATAGATAAGAAGCCCGATCCGACTCCCGATCAGATCCAGGACATCATCAAGAAGTTTACGCAAAAGGAGACGGACTTCTCCAATGCTCGGGAAAGTTACACCTTTCGTCAAACCAGCAAAATCGTCGAGACGGAGCCGGCGGGCGGCAGCTACGAGATTGTAGAAGAGGTTGGTTTCGACGACCGGAATCGCAGGACGGCGCACGTGACGCACGCTCCGGTTGCCAGTTTGCAGAACATACTGATGACCCAGGAAGACGAACAGGATTTGCGGAACGTCTTGCCATTCGTCATGACCAACGATACTTCCTCGGAATACGAGGTCAAATACGTTGGGCATGAGCCGGTCGATGAGATTTTCTGCTATGTTTTTTCCGTGCATCCGAAGGTTCTGACAAAGGATCGAAAACGTTATTTTGAAGGCCAGATTTGGGTAGACGACCAGGATCTGCAGATTGTAAAAACGTTCGGCAGAGCAACTGGCTATCTTCGAAAAAACGAAGACCAGCAGTTTCCTAAATTCGAGACGTATCGAGAGCAGATAGACGGAAAATACTGGTTTCCGGTGTACACCTATGCCGATGATACGCTCAATTTCAAGGATGGTCCTTCTCAGCGGATCAAAGTCACGGTGAAGTACGATCACTACAAGAAATACGAGTTTAAATCAGAGTCTTCGATCAAATACGGAACCGTGGGCGGAGCGGATTCGACAACGCCGCCTCCGGCAAATCCGCCGGCTGGTTCCCAGCCTCCTCACAAATGAAGCTGGCCGCATTAGTTTTCTTTACCTGTGCTTGTGTCTGTAGCGCCGGCGACAATGCAACAATCCATGTGCGCAATTTCGGGCAGGTGAACGATCATCTGTATCGGGGTGGTGAGCCCACCGCTGAGGGGCTTCAAGAATTGGCTGCAATCAAAATCAGCACGGATATCGATCTTCGCGAGGCCGGTTCGGCAACCGAGAATGAACGAAGGCTTGCCGAAAGTCTCGGAATGCACTACGTCAGTGTGCCGATGAATGGCTTCTCTGCGCCTTCGCAAGCAGAAGTAAAGCGTGTTTTAACCCTGATCACTCCCGACGACGCCGATAGGATCTTCGTTCACTGCAGGCGCGGAAAAGATCGAACCGGGACGATCATCGCCTGCTACCGGATCGAACACGATGGCTGGGATCATCACCGGGCGCAACAGGAAGCGAATCGTTATGGCATGAGCTGGACGGAGCGCGGCATGCGATCCTTTATCATGGCTTTTAAACCGATCGATCTTCCTGCTCCGCTACAAGGCGCAAAATAGACCGCTCCTTAGATTGCAGCTGAGCCCCGTATCTTTGGCAGTCACCTCGCGCTTACCGCTTTTCGGCTCTGCAAAGTAATGCAAAGATGGCACTTTGTGGTTAAATGAAAGACGATCTTGCTTCATGTCTGAATTGAATCCTCACCGTAAACGTCACCGTCGAAAGTTGGATCGACGTCTGCGCGAGGCCAAGCTTTTGATGGATGGCGCGCTCCATACGGATCGCCCGATGATGGCTCACATTATCCCTATCCGGCGCTGTAATCTGGCGTGCACTTACTGCAACGAATACGACAATTTTTCTAAGCCGGTCGCGCTCCGGACAATGCTGCGCCGTATCGAGTTGCTGGGTAACTTAAAGACCGGAGTCGTCACTCTGAGTGGCGGGGAACCTCTTCTGCATCCTGAGCTCGATGACATCATCCAAGGGATTCGCAAGCATGCCACACTGGCCGGCCTGATTACAAACGGCTACCTGTTGACGGCGGATCGCGTGCAGCGTTTGAACGATGCCGGCTTGGATTACATGCAGATCAGCATCGATAACGTGATGCCGGATGACGTCTCCAAGAAAAGCCTGAAAGTTTTAGACAAAAAGCTGCAGATTCTTTCCGAATATGCCGACTTTCATGTAAACATCAATTCAGTTCTAGGGGGTGGGATTCGAAATCCGGAAGACGCCCTCACGGTCGGCAAACGAGCCATGGAACTGGGCTTTACGTCCACGGTCGGCATCATTCACGATGGCGACGGACAACTTCGGCCACTCGCCAAACGCGAACGAGAAGTGTTTCTGGAGATGAAGAAGTTCGAAAAAAAGCACTTCTCCCGGATCAACTACTTTCAGGAAAATATCGCCAATGGACAGCCCAGCGACTGGCGCTGCAGAGCCGGTTCGCGATACCTGTATATTTGCGAGGATGGTCTGGTCCACTACTGTTCTCAGCAACGTGGTTTTCCGGCCAAGCCTCTCGAGAATTACACCGTCTCCGACATCCGGCGCGAATACATCACCCAGAAGTCCTGCGCTCCGTTCTGTACTATTTCCTGCGTTCACCAGATCTCCTACTTCGATTTCTTCAGAGGAGAGCAGACCCTTACAGTAGAGCCTGTTACTGAAGATCAGCTTGTCACGATCAAGGCAGCCGGCCGTTAGGCCTTCTCGGTATGCAGAATACCGGCATAGTCGCTGACGAGGTAGTCAAACTGCACGACACGGGGCCGGGACATCCGGAGCAGCCAGAGCGCTATTCGGTTATCGTCAATCAGCTCAATGCCACCGGCATTCTGGACGAAGTGGCATGGCTGACGCCGCGTCCGGCCGGCGACGATGAGCTGGCGCTTGTGCATAGCCGTGAATATATCTCGCTGGTCGCGGCCGAGATTGCTGAGGGACGGCGAGAATTAAGCACAGGAGATACCGTCATCAGCCCACAGTCTCTGCGAGCCGCGCAGACTGCTGCCGGCGCCGTGATTGAAGCCGTTGACTCGGTCTTCGAAGGCCGTGTCATGAATGCGTTTTGCATCGTTCGGCCTCCGGGTCACCATGCCAACAGATCGAGAGGCATGGGATTTTGCCTGTTCAATAACATCGCTGTCGGCGCAAGGTATGCTCAACAAACGTTCGGCGCCAAACGGATCCTGATTGCCGATTGGGATGTTCACCATGGCAACGGCACGCAGGACATCTTCTACGACGACGGGTCCGTGTTGTTCTTCAGTACGCATCAATCGCCCTGGTATCCGGGAACAGGCGCTCAATCGGAGCAGGGAGAGGGCGAAGGGCTTGGAACAACCATCAACGTTCCTCTTCCCGCCGGATCCGGGCGTCAAGAGATTTTTGCCGCCTTCAAGGACGTTCTAGCGCCGGCGACCGAAAAGTTCGAACCGGATTTAATCCTTGTATCGGCAGGCTTCGATTCGCGAGAGGGCGACCCGCTGGGAAAGTTCCTGCTTACTGATCATGACTTCGCCGATCTCACCGCTTTGATGATGGATTTGGCGTCGCAGTTTTGCGATGGGCGGCTGGTCTCTGTGCTCGAAGGCGGCTACAATCTGGTCGGCTTGGCCCAGGCCAGTCAGGCTCATGTCAGAGCGCTCCTCGGATAGTTGCAGCGCGGTATTAGCTTGTTTGTAACTCGTGTGAAACGATTTCTTAGTAACTTGTAGGTATCGCTTTTGAGGGTCAAGTCACATCTATGAGTAAATTCCTTTCTGCAGTCTTCATTTTGTTCTCCTGCTGCGCGCCGAGTTTCAGTCAAACTTCCGCCGGAGTGGGCGCAATCAGCGGGGTCGTTACCGATCCCAGCGGCTCTACCGTACAAGGGGCCACGGTTGTCGTTGAGAATCAAAGCCTGGGCATTCATCGAGAGCTTAAAACTACCGGTGGAGGGCTCTTCAACGCTCCCAGCCTGGTTCCGCGAGCGGGCTATCAGGTCACGGTGAATGCGTCCGGCTTCGCGCCCTTCGAAAATCGATCCATCACTTTGCATGTCGGTGAAAACGTAAGTATCCAAGCCCAGCTGCGATTGCAGTCGTCTACCACGCAGGTGGAAGTGAAAGACGAGGCGCCCATTGTCGATCAAGTGAAGACCGACGTCTCACAAACCATCGATCAGAGTCAGATCGACAACTTACCGATTAATGGGCGGCGAGTGGATCAGTTCGTGCAACTAACGCCCGGCGTGGTGCCCGATGGGACTTTCGGAGACCTCAGTTTCCGAGGGATTGCCGGAGGAAATGCGTTTCTGATTGATGGGAACGACACGACCGATCAGTTTTATAACGAAAACGCAGGACGTACCCGCATCGCTTCGCAGATCTCTCAAGACGCGGTGCAGGAATTTCAGGTGCTATCAGACGCCTATTCGGCCGAGTACGGGCACGCCATGGGTGGCGTTGTAAATACCGTGACGCGAAGTGGGAGTAATGACCTTCACGGCTCGGGCTTCTGGTTCTTTCGCAACCGTACGTTGAATGCGCGAGATCCGTTCGCTACCGTCAATCCTCCGGAGGTGCGAAACCAGTTCGGAGGCGATATCAGCGGTCCGATCGTAAAGAACAAGTTGTTTTTCTTTCTCAACACAGAAGAGCAACTTCGAACGTTCCCGTTGGTTTCGAGCATCATCAATCCAACCGTAGTTTCAGGAAGCGGTAGCTCCGCTCGATTCTTGAACTGCGGTGTTTCGATAGGAGGATTGCGAGCGGCTTCTCCTCAACAGTGCGCCACTATCAACGCTCTATTGCCGCCGTTCTTTACCAGCCTGCCCCGCACTGCGAATCAACAGACGGCTTTCGGGAAAATCGACTGGCGGCCGAGCGACAAGAGCTCCTTCAGCTTCGACTTCAACTACATGCATTTCAATTCGCCCAACGGCATCCAAACGGGCGCTGTAGTGACCAGTGGGGGCGCCTTCACCGGCAACGGAAACGACGACGTGAACGTCAGAAACGGCCGGGTTCAGTGGACCTATGTGCCGAACGGTCGGATCGTTAACGAGGCGCGCTTCGGATGGTTTAAAGACAGACAGGCGGATTCGGTGAACAATTCTTTGATCCAGCCGAATATCGGCACGATTTCGCTCAGCATCGCTGGTCAGTCGATCGGCTTCGCCAACTATATTCCGCGCATCGATCCGAGTGAGAACCGCTACGAGTTCGCCGACAACCTGAGCTATACCGTTGGAAAGCATAACTTCAAGGTCGGCGTCGATTACCTCAACACCGAGGACTACTACAACGAACTGAACAACGGAAACGGTTCTTATACGTTCCCGAATGCCAACGCCTTCGCCCTGGATTACGGGCGGGGCGGCACGGATTACACCAGCTATTCGCAGACTTTTGGGAATCCCATCGTCGACACGCGCATTAATGAGATCGACGTTTACGCGCAGGATCAGTATCGAATCCGTCCTAATCTCACGCTGTATTACGGTGTGCGGTACGAAAAGAACTTCATTCCTCAGCCGTCTTCGCAATATGTGAACCCGGGTTTCCCGCAGACCGGACGAATCCCGCAGGACAACAACAACGTCGCGCCGCGAGTCGGTTTCGCCTGGAGCATGAATCACCAAAAGACTGTTGTTCGGTCCGGATACGGCATCTACTACTCGCGATTCGGTTCTGCTGCCTTGAACACGCTGTTCGTCTCAAACAACAACTACACGCAGACCTACACGCTCCAGCCGGGTTCCCTTCCCCCCCGTGTTGTAGCGCCAAGCTTCCCGAACCTGTTAACGAGCAGCGCCGGGCTGAGAACTTCCGGCGCCGCCTCAATTGAGTTTGCCGCCCCCGATCTGAAGACCCCGTATACGCAGCAAGCCGATTTCTCGGTCCAGCAGGCCATCGACTCGAACACCAGCATTACCCTCAGCTACTTGTGGGATCGCGCGGCACACCTGCTTTCGATTCGCGACGCCAATCTTCCGGTTGTTCCGCCGACCTCGGCGACGTACTCGATCTTGAGCGGATTGAATGGCACTTCGGTTGGAAGCTTCACTACGCCGGTTTATCTGAGTGCCAATCGTCTGAACACCAACTTCAATCACATCTACGAACTGGACAACGGCAATAACAGTTACTACAATGCGTTCACGGCACAGATCCAGCGGCGTATGGCTCATGGGATCCAGGCGAGTCTTGCTTACACCTGGTCGCATACCATCGATACCAATGTCGGCGGTATCAGCAGTAATGAATTTTTCAGCGGTCCCGCCGCTACTCTTTACAACGGCAACTATCAGGGTGTAAAAGGCGATTCGGCTCTCGATCAACGGCAGCGCCTCTCTATCAGCTGGGTCTGGTCTCCGACCTTTTCTCATAGCTCCAGTGCCTGGGCTCGCTATGGTGTGAACGGTTGGCAGCTGGCGGCTATCACGACGATTGCCACGCCTTTCGCGCAGAGCGAGACGCTACAGATCCTCAGCAACTATCCTGGCTTGGAGAACAACGGCTATCTCACCGGGTTCAACGGATCGAGCCAGGTTCCTTTTCTTGGGAGCAACACTCTACGGCTTCCGAACGACACCACTCGCGTGGATGCTCGTTTATCCAAGACCTTTCCCATCGTCGAACGGCTGCGTGCTACGTTGCAGTTCGAGGTGTTCAATCTGACAAACACCGTTACGTATACATCGGCGATTGCGACCGGCTATCAGGCGACCTGGACGGCGGCGACGGGCCGAGGCGTGATCTATCCTGTTTCCGGTCTCAACACTCCCACAGCTTCGGCAGGCTTTCCGGACGGAACCAACGCTCGACGGGCGCAAGCCAGTCTTCGCATCGATTTCTGATCGAAGAAATAGTTCGGTTGGTATACTTCTGATTCGAAAGCTTACCGTATAGATATGCGAAAGAAAGTGACCGTTGTCGGCGCCGGCAACGTTGGAGCGAACACCGCGCAAAAGATCGTTGCCAAAGAACTGGCAGATGTTGTTCTGGTAGATGTCGTCGAGGGCGTTCCTCAGGGCAAAGGCTTGGACATGCTCGAGTCGGCTCCCGTGGAAGGCTACGATGTGCGCATCACGGGTACGAATGGCTACGAAGAGACGGGCGATTCCGATATCGTCGTTATCACAGCCGGCTTCCCTCGTAAACCTGGCATGAGCCGCGATGACCTGCTTCTTGCAAACTACGAAGTCGTCAAGAGCGCGACGGAACAAGCCGTCAAGCATTCTCCGAATGCGATTTTGATCCTGGTTACCAATCCGTTGGATGCGATGTGCTGGACAGCAATGAAAGTTTCCGGCTTCCCCCGCGAGCGTGTCATCGGCATGGCCGGCGTGCTGGATACAGCGCGTTTTCGAACCTTCATCGCGGAAGAGTTGGGCGTTTCCTTTGAGAATGTCACAGCCATGGTCCTAGGCGGCCACGGCGATGCCATGGTTCCCTTGGTGCGCTTTACGAATGTCAGCGGCATCCCGCTGAGTGAGCTTACGGACCAAGCCACGATCGATCGCCTGGTACAAAGAACGCGCGATGGCGGCGCGGAGATCGTCAAATATCTGAAAACCGGCAGCGCCTACTATGCACCGGCGGCCTCTGCTGTTGAGATGGTTGAATCCATTCTCAAAGACAAGAAGAAGGTTTTGCCTTGCGCTGTTCAGCTCAACGGAGAATACGGCGTCAAAGAACTGTTTGTCGGTGTGCCTGTGAAGCTTGGAAAGACAGGAATCGAAAAGATCTACGAAATCAAACTAACTGACGACGAGCAAGCTGCATTAAAGAAAAGCGCCAGCGCAGTGCAGGAACTCGTCGATGTGCTCAAACAGAAAGTACAATAAACGTTGTTGAGACTTATAGGCTGATCTGACGGGAATGGCGCGTTCCAAGGCTGTCAACGGGCGAGTGACAGAAAAAATAGCTGGACCTAGCATCGATCCGAACTTTGCATGCTTCCACATCAAACTTGCCCCGTCGAAAATTCATCGCTGGGGCGTGTATGCGAAGGAGTTTATTCCTAACGGCAGGAAGGTGATTGAGTATACCGGCGAGAAGATCAACCGGCGTGAAACGAAGCGGCGTGGAGAAACCAGTCAGTTCATTTATCTCTTCACGCTGGATCCGTACTGGACCCTCGATGGTTCAGTGGGAGGATCCGGAGCGCAATACATAAATCACTCGTGCGACCCCAACCTGATCGCGCGGATCGTCAAAGGTCATATTTTGTATATGAGCCTTCGCGACATTCGGGCCGGAGAGGAACTGACAGTTGATTATCACTTCGACAAGAAAGTAGACAAAGTAATCTGCCGCTGCGGATCCCCAAATTGTCGGGGAACCATCAATGTTCTAAAGTGAGAACGTTCTGAAGTGATGGACAGTTTACGCGAGGGGAGCCTTCTGGATCTTACCGCTACGAATACAGGAGGTGCAGACGCGAACGCGTTTACCCGCGCCTTTGATTACCGCGTGTACCGTCTGAAGATTCAGGTTCCAACGACGCTTCGTCACATTGTGGGCATGACTAATGCGATGCCCGAACTGCGGCCCGCGGCCACAAACTTCACAAACTTTTGCCATATCAACACACCTCCACTTCTCCAGGCGAGCGGAAACTATCAATCTAGCAGGATTTCAGGTGTATAGCAAGCTTAGAAGATGATCCGCAAGCCAAAGCGAAAGTATCTTGGATCGATCAAACGGCTGAGCTGAGCAGTTGACGTAATCTGATCGTAGCCACCCAGATTCGTGATCGTACCGTTCGACGCGAACGTCGCGTTTGAGACGTTTGAGCCGCTGGTTGCGCTGTTTCCACCAGGGTTGGCGAAGTGAGGCGTGTTTGTTGCATTCAGCGCTTCGGCGCGGAACTGAAGGCTGATGCGTTCTGTAATCGGGAAATTGCGGAAGATCGACAGATCGAGGTTGGTGGCTCCGGGGCCGCGAAGCTGAAAGTAACCCGATGTTCCGAGAGTAGCGCCAGTCACCGGAGCGTAGGCCAGCGGATCGAAATATGGCTGCCCGTTGAGACCATTGCCTACCTTGGCCACGTTGGTCTTGACCTGATTTGCAGTCTGGGTGGTCAGGCCAGGACAATTACAGGACGCGGTGGAAGCGATCACATTAAACGGTGATCCCGAGATGTGACTGAACACGCCATTTAATGTCCAACCACCCACGACGTATGCCACCGGGCCGCTCGGGACGAAGGCCTTGCCTTTTCCGAACGGCAATTCGTAGCTGCTGCCAATGTATAGATTGAACGTCCTATCGAGAGCCGTCGTGGTGTTGTTTCGGTTGAAGTACTGCGGGAGCGAGATATTTTGCGTTTGTATCCCGATGTCGTGCTGATAGGTAAACGCCACGTTGAACGTGAACCCGTTCGAAAATCGCTTCCGAACTGTCGATTGAAGCGAATTATATTTATCGGTCAAGACCGGAAGATTCTCATTGGCGACGGCCGTAATCCCGTACTTGTAGAGCTGCTGGCTTGCCGCTCCGCCGCCCAGCTGGCCGTAATTGAAGTTATAGTTGGCGTCGAGGTGAACCCCGTGCGACCCGACGTAGCCCACCTGGGCCGTGATGTCGCCCTTGAACTGCTTTTCGATGGTGAAGTTGTATGACTGGAAGTAGCCCCGAATGAAGTTCAGCGGGTTTGTGAACAGGTTGCCGGTGTTGGGCGGCACGAAAACGGTGCCGTTATTCAGTGTGGGCTGTGGAATGACCGGCGCGCCCGTCCCGCTCACCGTACCTGCTGGAATGAATGAGTTGGGTCCGTTGACTGTGGATTGAGCCTCATCCGGATAGCTTTGAATGGACTGCCTTCCCATGGAAACGTCCGTCTGCGGAGACAGCGCATAACCGGTTCGGATGACAAAGGTCTCAAACGGACGGTAAGCGATACCGATGCTTGGTGCGAACAGCTTGTTCGAGACATGGATGCCGCAGTCTAAGGGAATCAGGGCAGCCCCGCACACCTCGATGATATTTGTATTCTGATTATAGTAACTAATTCCGTGGGTCGTTTGTTCTGGAACGGGATACTTCTCCCAGCGGACGCCATAGTTTACCGTCAGCTTACGGCTGACTTGAAATTGGTCGCGAACATAAAATGCCATTTCCCAAGTCCGAAGGGTCAGGGGAAATGTGAATTGAACGTAGTTTCCCAGAGTAGCCGGCTCACCCAGCAGAAAGTCTGCAATCTGATTGAACTGGTTCGGCGAGGGACCGCCATTCAGAGCGGTAGTGGTTCCGGCAAACGTAAATACAGTTGGCCTCACCTCAATGTGGTTCTGGTGCTCACGCATGATGTCTAAACCGAATCGAATGGTGTGCGCTCCAATCGTTTTCGTTCCATTAGCTGTGTACTCAAAGATTGGGTCTTTGTATTCCAACGCCGGGTAAGAGTATCCGAGAGTAACGAAGGTGGAATTGCTGAATGCGAAATTGGGCAGACCGCCTGCCCAGGGAAGAGGGCCCGTATTTGCACCCGGGATTCCAAGCTCTTGCCCCACTCTTTCATTCGAACTCGTCGGGAAGAGTAATTGATGTCCCTGCGTGACGCCAAAAGTGGCGTCGAGGACGAAGGTCGGGCTGACAATGTATGTCGCCGAAGCCGAAATGGCCAAAGTTGCGCCGTGCTGCAGGTAATTACCTGCGCCAGCCGAGGCAAAACCGCCCGATCCGCCCAGAAACTGACCGTAGATCGGGTCTTGCACGTTGTAATAGGGCTGATACCCGTAGCGTCCCGAGATTCGTAGCTTGGGAGTGGCAGTGTAATCGACCTTGGTGTCGATCTTGTGCAGATTGTAGATATTACCTTGATTGACGAAGTCGTTATTGACTGAAAGATTGGGATAGGTCACGGCCGGGAAATGCGGGAGTAACTGAGCGACAACCGGGTCAAAGCGGGTGGTTGGGATGATGTTCCCAGGAAACGGAGTTCTGCCCGTACCGTTCGTTTGATTACCGGTACGCGGATCATAGATCCTGTTGGGTGACGCGCTTTCATTGCCGGAAAGCTCCGTGGCGTTTGGGAGCGACAGGATTCCCGACACGGCCGAATGGTTGAAGTCACCTTCGTAACTGCCGAAGTAGAAAAGCTTGTTTTTGATGATGTGTCCGCCGACCGAGCCGCCGAGGTCATTATCGATCAGGTGAGGGACCTTGCTGCCGGCGGGAGCGAAGAAATCCTGCGCCCTCGAGTAGGAGCCCACGTTGTACTCGAACAGAGCTCCATGCGTCTGGTTGGACCCGCTCTTCAGACGCACGTTGACGGACGCGCCGCCCGCCAGCCCCTGTTCGGCGTCTGCCGCGTTCGTCACGACGTTGACATTCTCGATTGCCTCGATGGACGGCACGAAGGTTGTATATTGGGTAACCCATGGATTACGCGCGCTGACGCCTTCGATGCGGACGTTCGCCGCACTCGTGCCTTGTCCGTTAAAGGAAAACTGCGCCGACTTCGAAGGGTTGTTTGTCCCGCCCTGCAGTTGTCCGTTGGGCGGCGTGACTCCGGGGACCAGCGTCAACAGTCCCTCATAGGTGCGGTTGGGCTGCGGGAGATTCTCTAGTTGACGAGTAGCCACTTCGGAATGGATATCGGCTCGGTCGGTCTGCAGCGCAGCCGCCTCTGCGGTCACTTCGACCTGCTCCACCTGGGAGCCAACTTCCAGCGAAGCGTCCACACGGACGACGTTGTTCTGGTTGACTATAACGCTGGTAGCGATGAAGGTTCGAAACCCCTGTTTGGTGACCTCAACCCGGTAGTTGCCGGCAGGCACATTGTTTATTGTGTAAATGCCGGAGTCGTTCGTTTCGGCTGTAAACACGTTGTTGGTTGAAGTTTCAGTGGCTTTAACCGCTGCGGCCGGCACGGCGGCGCCGGTTGCGTCGAGGACATTTCCGACCATGGAACCAAAGAGCACTTGAGCTCGGACGGTCCCGTTCGACAGGGTCAAAAGCAGGAGGATCGCGAGAACTCCCCCAAACGATACTCGCGAGTGAAACGCCGATAAGGCAGGGCAGGACCGGAACGCGGAGTGCGTAGTCATAACATTCCCCTTTCTACGTGGTAGCTAGCAACCAAAGCTAAAGCGAGCTTTGAAGAGCATATACCTCCTAGTTGTTTTATGTCAATCGGTTATTTGGAAATCCGAATCATATTTGTCCGATCGCTTTTTGGCGATCTAGAATCGCTTGATTTTTGGTGCAGACGTGGCAGTCGCAGCCTCCTCGTTCTTTGGGGCGGGGGAGATTGCCGACTCCGGTTGGTCCGATGTGTTCGGGGGCGAAGGAGGATTTGTAGCCGGGACGCTCGAATTCGGGGGCTTCGCGGGCGATGACTTCGAGCCAGGTGTCGGTGGTCATGCGCTGGATGCCGCAGCCTCCCAGTTTGCGTTTCTCTTCTTTTGCGTTGACCCATTCGTATTCGGGCGGGACTCCGTGCGGGAAGTTGAGGCGGCGATAGACCAGTTCGGGCGGCGGGAGCATGGCTTTGCCTCGTTCGATCAGGTTTTTGTTGGAGGGGAAGAGGCGGGTGAGGGTTTCTCCGTTCTCCTGGATGGTGACTTCGACCCATTGTTCGAGGAGGGGGATTTTGCGGCGTTTTTTGGGGTGGTTTTGCCCTTGGAAGAGGAGCTCGGAGGGTTTGGTGGGGGTGGGCGGTTCGGCTTTGGCGGATTTCTTCTCGGGTTTATCGGCTTTGTGCTGATTCTGTTGCAAAAGCGCTTGCGCTCGTTTGGTTTCGATGGCGGCGGCTCGTTCCTGGGCTCGTTGGAGTTGCATGCCTTCGCGGAAGCGGCGGCCGTGGAGGCGTTCCAGATTGTGGAAGGCGCTGTTGAACTGGCGTTCGGCCTGGCGCAGGTAGCGGCGGAAACGTTCCAGGCGATTGTGCTGATCGTCGGTCCAGTTGAGGCAGTTGGTTTGTTCTTGATGGAGCGAGTGTTCGCACTGGTTGTAGCGGCTGCGATTGCGGAGGACGATCCATTGCGCGCTGACCGTTTCTCGTACGAGCTGGTCGACGGTGTAGGTGTCGGCGCGGTAGTCGTAGAGCCAGCTTTCGAGGAGTTGGCGGAGTTCGTTGGGGTCTTCGTCGGGGAGGAGGAGGGTTTTGGAGCAGCAGCCGTGCTGGAGCGCGTTTTGGCTGGAGCGCTTTTTACCTTTTTCGGTACGTGGACCGGTGGCGTGGCCGGGTGGCTCCGTCAGCGGCGGCGTTTGGAATTCTGAATTGGGATCGAGATCGGGCACGAGGTGAGTTTCGCTTGCGCGACGTCCGGGCGGCCGTTTGGAAACGAGCTAAGTGGTTGGGGCGGTGTGAGAAAGCGAAAATCTGGAATTTGTGAATGGCTGGTTCGGGATAGGCGCGTGCGGAGGGGATTTGTGGTTTTTACGAAACGGGCTTTTTTACGAAACGAACTTCCGTTTGGGTTCGTTTTTGAAATTTGGGAGGAGGGCGCCTGATCGAGCGAAGAGCCAAATCCTGAAGCTGCAGGGCGGCGCAAATCAGCCCTGGAGGTTGGGGCAGAGCCACATAATCGTTAATTTAAGACTTGATAGTTTCCGAGTAGCGCGTGTTCCGGTCGCAATCCGTAAGGCTTAGCTTGGCAAGATGTACGAGATGCCGACTATGCGTCAAAGTGGAGCTTCAGAGAACGACAATTCGGGACAGTGTGCGTAAGTTCGAGGGAATCGAGCGTTCCACGTCGAAGTGTAAGTTACGATCCGCGGATAATGGTCCAAAACAGTAGTCTTCGTGAACTTGGGGCCAGCTCATCAGAATTCTGGTCGTGTGTATGTGAATTCGAACGGGCTGTAGAATTGAGTCGACGTAGACACTTTTATGGCCGAAGGCGAAACCGATAATGAAGTGAACCCAGGAGCGACGAAGCCCCGAAAATCCCCCGCAGAGGGCAGAACTTCGGTCCACAAGGGTCGCAAGCGCGGGAAGAAAAGACGGCCTCGAAAAGCACAATCCAGACAAGTCGACCAGACTGCGAAGAGCGAGCTAGCCAAAGCCCGCACATCGCGAAGTTTTCCAGCCTCAACGTTTGAGGAGGCGTTCACTCTTGCCGATGCCATCCAGAAATTCGCGCCCGGGCAGGACAAGGTCCGAAAGCTAACGCTCTTTGACAAGCTCGGAAAATCCCCCGACAGTGGTCCGAGCCGTCAATTAATCACAAACTCTTCGCGATATGGCCTAACGAAAGGCGGCTACCAGGCTGACTTCATTGAACTGACTGTAGATGGTGCTCTTGCCACGGGCGAAGACGTTGCACCAGCAGTAAAGTTGCAGGCCCGGTTCAAACTCGCCATCAACGAAATCGAACCCTTCAATTTCTTATACGAACGTTGCAAGGACAAGAAGATGCCGAGCAAGGAGTTCTTGATTGACGCGCTTAGGGAAAAAAATTCCTTCGAAGAGGATTTGTTTTCTGAGTGCATCGATACCTTCATCCTCAACGCGAAATTTCTGGGGATGCTTCGGACAATAGCGGGCGCAGAGCGCCTTGTAACGCTCGAACATGCGCTTGAAGAATGTGGTAAATCTCCTGCGTCTGGGCCGGGTCCCGTTTCTCTGCCTGATGGCAGCCATGCACGGCGAGTTGATGCGGAAAGTTTCGAGGCCACGTGCTTCTACATCAGTCCGATTGGGCAAGAAGATTCGGAGCGACGGAAGCACGCCGATTTCTTCCTGGAATATGTCATTACGCCAGCGTTAAAGGAGTTCGATCTCAGGGTTATACGAGCAGACCAGATCGGCAAGCCCGGGATGATTGGGAAACAAGTCTTGGAGCACATACTAAAATCCCGGCTTGTGATTGCGGATCTTTCGTTTCACAATCCGAACGTGTTCTACGAACTTTGCCTCAGGCACGTAGCTCGGCTCCCAACCGTCCAGATTATTCGCGGCGCCGAAGAAATACCGTTCGACATCGACCAGTACCGCACGGTCAAGATCGATACAACTGACGTATACGGATTTCTGCCCAGTCTACAGACGTACATATCCGAAATTGCAAATCAGGTGCGACGCGCGCTTGAGGACGCAGATGCCGTAGACAACCCGATATCGATGTACTATCCCAGCGTGAAACTAACTTGGTAGGTAATACTTCAGGGCGCCAGGTTTTTCAAACTTAGCCTCTGCCTAAGACCAAAACCCAATCCCAGGAACGAACCCTGGGGTTCGCGTCGAGAAGTGAATTTGCCGATGAATCGCGAGTAGTCGGGATTTGTTCGCGAATCTGCTAGGCAGACGTTGCCTCACTTGCCCGTATAACGCGCTACTCGTCGATTTGGTTTTCGGCAATCGGGATCCCCAGGGGGACGATCCCAAGGGGACGGACGATCCCAAGGGGACAGTCACCGTAACTCCCGAACTCGCTTCATGCCACATCGTATTGCAACGAATCGGTGATAACACGTGCGACCGGCTTTGGCCCGGGCCGTTGGCGACCAAGTATCAGTCCGGATTGGCGCTCGCAGAGGTCCAGAAACTTGTCACCGCCTAACGGCCTGCCGGTGCGAGTCGACTCCGGCAGGCGCTTTCGCATGTCTGCTTCCGCCAATCCATCCTCAAGCGCAACTCGCCACAGAGCGGGCGTCCAGTTTTGCGCCCAGCAGTCCATCTCCAGCCACTCGCCGGCAGCCGACGGGTTCAGATGCTGCCCGGCGCTGCTCCAGGGCCAGTCTTCACAACGATCAACCAACCCGGCACGCATCGCATTGCGTTCCACATACGCCAGCGCCGCCCAGGTATAGGCCTCGTCCAAAGGGCAGGAAAAGAAACGGTTTTGCCACAAATGCCCCGACTCCCTCCGCCGAATGTGCAGCCAACGCGCATAGTCGTTGTGGGTGCGCCCGAACGCCTTCGCCATTGCCGTGGGACTGGTCGGTATGGCGAGCACGTGCACGTGATTCGTCAACAGGCAATAGCCGAGAATCCGTACTCCGTATTCTGTGGCGTACTCCTTGAGCAACGAGAGATATATGTCTCGGTCCCCAGCGCTGAAGAAGACATCACGGCGGTTATTTCCCCGTTGTGTCACATGATGCGGTTGATTGGGCAGAACGATACGGCGTTGGCGTGGCATGTTGCTGAAGTGCCTCCCACGCGAGCCATCTCTCCGAATTAGGGAGTTATGGTGACTGTCCCCGTCGCGGGAGATCCCCGTCGCGGGAGATCCCTGATCCCTAGCGAGTTAGGCTTCGAATGATTGATTCGCACCTTCCAGTCCCGGGTTTTTCACTGAGTCGACGGTGAATGGCAATGCGAACAATTTCACCGCGACAAGCCACCTAGCAGCTTGGCAAGCCGTCTATCGTTTCGACAAATCAGGGAACTTAGAAACACGAAGAACATCAGCTCGCGGGTATCTTTCGACGCGCGAATAGGTCTGGATCAAATTTAGTGTTTGTCCCGTCATTGATTGCGGATGCAGCTTACAATCAAGTTTTTGCTCAGTGGGCCGGATCAGGACGTCGCCTCCAGTCATCAGTACGAGGCAACCCGTTATCTCATCTACGCCTGAGATCCCTTCGGTTCTGGCATAGGTCTTCACTCGGATAGACACGGGGATAGTGCCGCCGATGCCAATGTATCGCAGAGTCAAACCTCCGAGGAATCCCGATCCCGGCCAGACAAATGTGATTATCAGCAAAATCACGACGTACAAAGCCACGGCCGCTTTCCAATCGGTAACCCGCCAGACCGTGAAGAAATGAACAACCAGTGGAATGAGCACGCATAAGGCTATACCCCAGGCAGGTATGTTCGGGTTCACCTGACCGATTACGGCGAGGATGATCAAAAGCAGGGCTAGAAAAGAACCCATCGAAGTCATGCTGCTCCATAGCACAAAATCGAGCTTGCCATAACGGGTAAAGCGCCAAATCAAAAGGTAAAGGACGAGGCACACGAGACTAATAATGGGCGCTAGCCACCAACAGCCATGCTTCTCGATCAAGGAAATTTTTAGGAAGAAGAAGAGCGCGCCACAAAAAAAGGGACCGAAACGCAGCCCGTATTCTCTGAATACCAGCCGTGCGATTTGCCGCTTCTGCTTGTGAGGGAACGAATCGGTGGCCGTCCCAGATTTGGAACTGTCAAAGATCGTTGCGAATGTTGGCAGAAGGAAAATTGAGGCCAGGATCAGTGTTATGAAGAGAAAGATCACGCAAACAAGCGATAGTAAGACGCTAATCGAGGTGTCCGCCGCCGGGAGCGGAGCGCCTTCATCGCGCAGATAGCTGTTTAGGAGGACAATCCCGATCGGCAATGATGCCAAGGCTCCGATCTTTGCGATGTTTGTGAGGACCGTGGCTACCGTTTCGGTTGAGGATACAAAAACCGGTTGAGCCTTGCGGCCGCTCTCAACGAATTTAGCGGCTGGCACATCCTGATATTTGCGTTGCGCAGCGTAGGAAATGTGCTCTGAAGCGGAGTCTTCTAACATCCGACCGATCAAAGTAGCACAACATTTGTGAACCGATCTCTGTTTGCAATCAGCGCCGATGGGTTATAGCAGCACCAGCGTCGACGTGGCGCGGAGCGAACTACTGCAGCAGCAGAACAGGGACGTGACTGGTCACCATCACAAATGCTCCGATTTCGTGGCCACGAATGCTTAGGTTAGAGCTTGTGCGATAGAGCCCACGTGTATCAACAAACTAAAAGAGATGTATTTCAGTCGGCTAGAATGGATTTCGTGGAGCCTTCCGCAACAAAGCCCGAGGAACCGGTTGTAGATTCAGCTTCAACCGACGACGAGCAACACCAATTTCGCCTGGAAGAACTGCGGCGCCGTGTGCAGGATGGCAGTTACACAGTCGATGCGCTAGAAGTGAGTAAGGCGCTGCTTCGAGCGCTTTCGGCAGGACGTTAGTTTCTAAGAACCGCGCGCACAAAAGGCCCGGGAGCAAGCGTCCCGCCCAAAGGTCAGGCGAGATCCTTTCCTGAGTGGCGGCGCGCCGCCGGCTTTGTGCACTTTTAACGAAGTCGCGCGAGCTCTTGTGGCTTCGACGACTATCATGGAATTTCAGCGTCGATGCCATCAGCTTTAAAAGAACTTTCCTCCGCGATTCTCAACCACATCGCCCAGCAGCTCCGAGTCTCGCTTCACAGCCTGCTTGCCACCATCAAATTGCTTGACGAGGGCGGCACCGTTCCGTTCATTGCTCGCTACCGGAAAGAGGTCACGGGCAATTTAGACGAAGTGGCGATTGGCGCGATCGAAGAAAAGCTCGCTTATTTTCGTGAGTTCGAAGAACGGCGCGAGACCGTCCTCAAGAGTATCGCGGAGCAAGGCAAGCTCACGGCCGAATTGACCGCCAAGATTCAAAGCTCGCTGGACAAGACTGAACTGGAAGATCTCTATCTCCCATACCGACCAAAGCGGCGCACCAAGGCAACGATCGCTCGCGAGAAAGGGTTGGAGCCTCTGGCCCTTTATCTATGGGAGCAGCAAGCGCGTGGTGACTCGCTGTCGGATTATGCCCAAGAGTTCGTGAATGCGGACAAGGGAGTTTCGAGCGGCGAAGAGGCTCTGGAAGGGGCACGTCACATCATCGCCGAACGAATCAGCGAAACGCCGGAATTTCGTGGTCATCTTCGCCAGATGATGCTGCGGGAAGGCAAAGTCGTCAGCCGCAAGATAGAAGATGCTGTCGATGCTGCCGGCAAGTTCAGCATGTATTACGATTACAGCGAAGCAGCTTCCAAGATCCCATCGCATCGCATGCTTGCCATCCGGCGTGGGTCGGAGGAGAGTGTTCTTTATTTCCAGATTGAACTGGAGTCAGTTGCGCCGGTGGCGTATTTGAAGAGCAAGGTTCTCCGGGCACGGGGCGAGTGGACTCCTCAACTTGAACTGGCGGTGGAAGATGCCTGGAAGCGACTTCTGAATCTTTCCATTCAGACGGAGGTTCGCCTTGAACTCAAGGAGCGTTCTGACGAGGAAGCTATCCGTGTTTTTCGGGAAAACCTTCAGAACCTGCTCCTTGCGCCGCCAGCTGGTTCGATTGCAGTTCTTGGTATCGATCCGGGCTTGAGGACCGGGTGCAAGATCGCGGCGGTCGACGCAACAGGAAAGTTTCTCGACCACGGCGTTATCTATCCGCTCGAGCCTAAGAACGACACTGTGGAAGCATCGAAGGCTGTCCTCAAGTTCATCGAGCAACACAAAATCCAGGCGATCTCGATTGGCAACGGTACTGGCTCCCGGGAGACCGCGGCCTTCGTCCAAGACCTTCTGCGGGAGGCTGGCTTGTCAGGCGTCTTCAGCGTCGTCGTCAACGAATCGGGAGCGTCGGTCTATTCGGCTTCCGAGGTGGCTCGTCACGAATTTCCCGATCTTGACCTGACGGTCAGGGGCGCCATCTCCATCGCACGCCGTCTGCAAGATCCTCTCGCTGAACTGGTGAAGATCGATCCCAAGGCTATTGGTGTGGGTCAATATCAGCATGATGTCGATCAACGAAAGCTCAATCATACGCTCGATAACACGGTAGAAAGCTGCGTGAACCGCGTGGGCGTTGACCTCAATAGCGCCTCGCATTCTCTCTTGAAGTACGTGGCTGGAATCAATGAACGCACAGCGCAGAAGATTGTCGTGTTTCGCAATGAACATGGGCTCTTTCGCTCGCGCGTTCAGCTCATGGCCGTTCCCGGGTTCGGTCCCAAGACATTTGAACAGGCCGCGGGGTTCCTGCGCATCAGGGGCGGCGACAATCCGCTCGATTTCACGGCGGTTCATCCGGAATCCTATCCGATTGTGGAACAGATTGCTTCGTCGCTAAAGATCGCTGTGCGCGAGCTGATCGAGAAGCCGGCCCTTGCCGACACCATCAAACTCGAGACTTTTCGGACTGAAAAAGTTGGCATGTACACGCTGCGAGATATTCAGGAAGAGCTTCTGCGGCCTGGCCGTGATCCAAGGCAGCAGTTTACTGTGCCGAAGTTCCAGGCCACCATCAGGGAGATCTCAGACCTGACGCCCGGAATGGTTTTGGAAGGCGCAGTGACGAATGTGACGAACTTCGGCGCTTTTGTCGATGTCGGGGTTCATCAGGACGGCCTGGTCCATATCAGCGAGCTATCGATCAGTTTTATCCAGGATCCTCATCAAGCGGTTAAAGTTGGCGAGATCGTGAAGGTCCAGGTTCTTAATGCAGACCCGAAAACCAAACGCATTTCTCTTTCGATAAAGGCTCTTCAGCAATCCACGCTTCCCAAGATGAAGCACGGCCAGACCAAACAGATGCAAGAAAGCAAGACGAACTCGATTGCGGACAAGCTTTCGACTTTTTCAGATCGCTTCCGAACGAGATAGTTGATCACCCGAGAAGGGTGTCGAGTGGTACTGCCCTTCCGGTCGCTAAGTGACGACTTACTTGGCTTACTAAGTAAGTGACAGGGTAAATCCTAGGGACGCTGAATAAGCCTTTCGGCGGTATCCGACCTGCTTCCAAGGCAGAACTAATGGGTACCAGGAGTCCAGGTTCACACAACCTGCTATCGGTCTGCAGAGGTCTGTTCACGCGAATTTGCAAACCACCAGAGGTTTGGTTCTAGTCCGCGTGGCAGTGAAAACCGATTGTGTCGAAGGTTTCCCTATTGCTACCTTCACGTTGTGCCGATAGGTCAAGTGCTTCTGTGAATCCTGCAGAGGGATCAGGCAGGGTGCAACTATGTTCAAACAATTCTTCGTATTGATTTACCTTTCTTTGTCGTTTGTCCTGTCGGTCAATGCCGGCTCATTGGGCGCCGCCGACGGGTACAACGTTTTCGTATTTGGTTCTTTGCAGAGCTCGAGCGATATCGGCGGGCGCGTCGCAGCGGGAACTACGATCTCTGGCAATTTCGACATCGGAGCCCAGCTCACGAGCTCACCGGCTAATTTCGACGTCGTTGCCGGCAGCGGGCTGGCTGCCAATGCGCAGATCAAAGTCGAAAGCAGCGGCAAGACATACGTACCGAACGGACAGCTAGGTTCAAATGTCCTAATGAACGGCGGCGGGTCGCTTGTCACAGCGGGACCGGATCCAGTCGATTTCTCATCCGCACAATCTCAATTCCAATTACTGTCCGCTAATCTGTCGAGTCTATCGGCGACTGGAACAATCGGTTCGGGCATTATTAACGCCACATCGTCCGGTCAGAATGTATTCGATCTGAGTGCGGCTGAGTTTATGACTTTGACGAACATCTACACGGATGGCGGCACCGTAATCATCAATGTGGCGGGTACTCCGGGACAGAACACCAACAACATGTTCGTCAACGGGCAACAGAATACAGCCGGATCAACCGTTGCCAGCAAAGTATTGTTCAATTTCTACCAGGACAAGAACACCGTAACTCTTGGAAACTCGTTCGGCGGGAGCGTGCTTGCTCCCTGGGCGACCGTGACGGGCGCGAGCGACTACAACGGGACGATTATCGCGGACGCCTTGGACTTCACAGGTGAAATCCATGCCGATGGACTGTTCGACGCACCGCCCACATTCACACCAGAACCGTCCGCGTTTGTTCTCGCAACGATCGGGCTGGTCGGACTGGTGATGTGGCGCCGCAGCAGCAGGGTCGGTCCTGCTCTAAGGAACGACTGTTTGGGGAGACGGAACGTTTGAAGCAAGCCGCCGTTTTCCGCTGAAGTATATTTCGAACGCGTTGGCTGCTGGTCCAACAATGGCAAGAGCGTAGTAGGGCGCGTGAATGTTCTCGCCCAGCCGAAGAACCATCTCGGCGACGGCGATCAGCACCGCAACCAGGTACTGACCACGCCTGGATTTTACGGTCGTTTTCGGGTCCGTAATCATGAAGAAGATAAAGAGCTGGTACATCGGACCGGTAATCGGCGCCACTTCGGCCAAGAAAGAGTGTCCCGTAAAGAGAGTTCGCACGAAGGAGAGGACAACGAACGAGACGACATAAGTAGCCGTGATGTGGAATCGCTTCACTCGATAAACGATCGCCGCGCCCAACAGCCAAACGATAACCATCGGCCAGACAGTGTTTCCCCATTGGACGCTCAGAGTGGCGACATACTCGGGAACCAATAGCAGCATGGCGCTGATGGCGAAATTAGAGGGATTCCACAGATGACGTCCCCGCCAGCGGACCACGTACTTTGAGGTGATGGCGATAGCACTGCATAAAGCATAGGGCCAGAAGGCAGGAGACCGTATCAGGATTCCAACACTGATTCCAGTGATGTAGGAACTCGCCAGATTGGGAAACTTTCGATACAGCAGCAAGGTTAGAGCGACTTCAAATAGCATGCTCGTTCCAATCGCGAGCGTCGTTCGAGAAAAGCTTTCCAATAATCCGAACGAAAAGTTACTGACGAGGAGAATGAGCGTGATGAAAAGCGGAGGAAGATAACGGTTCTCGGCACTGAAGAAGCGACTGATCAATCCGGCCCCGGATGGCGATAGAACCGGCGGCGCAGAGTTCACGAGATTTGCTGGTCCGCTCATGTCGGCTCTTCTATTTTATGGATTTGATTCAGCCCCGGTGAGGTAATCGTTTGTATTCGTCCGGATGGCCAATGGATCTCCACTCGATCAACAGCCGTGACTTTCCCCAATCCAAAATGGAGCCGTCGCTGGTTTTCGGCGCAAAAGCCACTCCCCCCGGAGACCTCCTGCAACTGTTGCTGGCCGTTCCAAAACACCCGAACTTCTGCTCCGATCGCGCTCCGATTGCTATGTTCCCCAATCAGCTGAAACTCGATCCACTTATTCTCCGGATCGACCGAATTCTTATAGAGGAGCACCGGTCCCTTCTCGTTGGCAACGACAGCGTCCAGCGCACCGCTATTGCTGAAATCGGCAAGCGCTACCGAGCGTCCATCGAAGCGATCCTTCACTCCTACCAGTTGCGATACTTCTTTGAATTGGCCTGAACCATCGTTGATCCAAACTCGCTTTTGCTGATAGCCGGAAAGACTGCGGTTTTTGATAGGCGGCCAGTTTGCGGCGTCGGAAATAATCGCCCGGTTGCCTCCTGCCACCTTCGAATAGTCGTACCAGTAACTGTGATCCGGGTCGAGGGAAATGTTGCCGTTCACCTGGTAGAGATCGAGAAAGCCATCGTTGTTCAAATCCCCGAACTGTGCGCCGAAACTCCATCCGCCGAGCTCGACCCCCATGGCGTTTGCGACGTTCTCGAATTTCAGGTCCTTGCCCGATGTCCCCGGCTGCGGCATCCAGAGATTGTTTCCCTGCACCAGCACGCCCTCTTCAGAGATATTGGTCACGAACACGCCGTAACGGCCCTGATTGAGGATATCGCCAACGGAGGCGGTCATTCCGCTCTTGGGAGCGTATCCCACACCGGTTTCTTTCCCAGCTTCTCGAAAGTGCTTTCCTTTCTCGTTCAGATAGAGCTCCGACACACCGTAGTCGTTGGCGATAAATAGATCGGGAAATCCCGTTCCCCGGAAATCGGCAGCAACCGCGGCCAGCGCCCAGCGCCGGGAATCAATGCCCAACTTTTGCGAGACCTCTTCGAAATTTCCGTTGCCGAGATTGTGAAACAGATACTTGCGTCCGCCATTCTGCGCGTACTCAAAGCTCTCCGGCATCATCTTGGTAGTCTTGAGATGCCACAGGTCGACGGCTTCCGAGTAATAACCGCCTAAAAACAGATCGAGCTTTCCATCGTTGTCGTAATCGAACCAGATGGCGCTGTTCGCGTTGACCCACGGCGGCAGCCCCGCAGTTTCGGTAACGCGGCTAAAGTGTTTGCCGGCGTCATTGTGATACAACTCCGGCCGGCCCCATTTATAGACCAAGACATCTTCGTAACCGTCGTTGTCATAGTCTCCCCAAACCGCACCCATCGACACGCCCGAGTCGCGCGAGTTCAAGTCTGCTAAACCAACCTCGGCCGCCACATCGCGAAAAGTCCCGTCGTGCAGGTTTCGGTAGAGGGCATTGTGGGAACCCTCGCCGCTGTTGGTGACATAGAAATCGGCCCAGCCATCGCCGTCAAAATCGACCACGGAAACGGCAGCGCCCATCGACGCGATTTGCTCCATGATCGGGTTGAGTCGAGGATCAAGTGTTGGCGCTTTGTGTTTGAAGTCAACTCCCGAGGCTTCGGCACATTCTTTCAGCCGGAACCCGTAGCTGCCCACGCTTGCGGTCTCAGAACGAATCGGAGCTTGCCGGCCCGCCTGCAGGCGTTTGTAAATAATGGGAGCGGTTAGTAGCGCTACAAAGAGTACGACAACCGCCAGACGTGCCTTACTCATTACTGATTCCAGAGTGCGCGGGCAAAGTAATGCGGGGTAACATATCGCGTGTGATAATTCTGCCAATCGGCAGGATGAAGCCGATACGCATGATCGTCCTCAAGCGCCGTCGGCGGCAGCACGTAATCAGTCATGGCGTGATAAGGAAGGGGAAGAATTGTCCCGGCAAATGTCGAATTATAATCTCCGTCTTTCACCCATCCATCGCATATTAAAATGAAGTCGCGCTTCCAGTGAGCCGGAGGGGGCGCTGGAGCAGCAAACTTCATCCGCAGTTCGTCGCCCGGACTGGTAATCACATATCTGTCGTCCACTTGCTGGAGTAATTCGCGAACTTCGCCATATCGCGTGGCATATCCTTCCTGGTCGCGCCAGCGCAGGTCAGACTGCTGCACCGTATCGTAGTTCGGCAGCTCGGGAGAAGACGGATCCGCCTTAGTAATCAACGAAAAGCCTCGGAATCGCAACTCGGCGGATTTCAAATCAATATGCCGGACGTGAATCTGCTTTTCGTCCGGCGCACACTCGCCCCACGCTAGTTTGTTCCAGTAGAGCTCCAGGTTCGTGCGCAATCGCAGCTTCCGAGGAGCCCCTGCGCGAAAGATGTTGCTGATGTCGAGCACGATGGTCTTCGTCCGGCCCTTCGGGAATCCTAACCCATCGCGAACCGTAATCCACTTGCCCGACGCGTCGGGGACTTCAATACTCAATCCTGCCGGATGCGCTTTGCTGTTCTGAGCCTGCGCTTTTACAATGGTGGCGTCAGTGTCGTGAATCCAGCCTTGTCCCACTAAAAACAGAGGTCCGCTTAATGGAGCATCGTCCGGCATTTGAAGCTCCAACCAATGATCGCGCGTCAGCCCCTGATACTGACCGCGACCGAACGTATCGAGATATCGATGGTCCAAATCGCGAACCACCGCAGTAACATCTTGACCGTTATCATCGATGGCCCGTGCAAACGGCTTCGTCGCCGACGTCGTGACTAGATTCGGGACAGGTGAAGGCAGTGCAAATCTCTCGTCCGTATAAACTTCGGCATCGTCAGGATGGTCCACCACCAGCAGAGAATAATGATCCATGTAATAGGTTTCCCAATACTCGGCCGTAATCCGCAAGTCGTAAAGCCCATCGCGCGGAATCAACTGATCTCCCCGAATTTTGAACCATTCGCGAGTCCCATAGATGCCCTTTCCCTGCGCATTGACGTTTAAACCGAGCGCCGAACCCCACGGGCCTACGTCCTTCAAGAACTCCATCTTTCGGCCGTTCCAGGTGAATAGCATCGGGCAGGATCCCTTGATTCGCTGCTCGGCGAGAACGGTTTGATCCGTCTTCAGATCAAACTCGGCCTGAATGAATCCGTTCGGCCAAACGATTCGCGCGAACTGAACCGAAGAATGCTCGCCTAATCCGAAATGCAAGATAGGCGAATTGATGATCTGCCTCTGCGCGAGCAGTTCGGAACGCACCTCGATCTCGCCGCCAATGCCGAAGGAATTAATTCGCTGGTCGCCGACCGCTTGAGCAGCCTTTGTCCGGATGACCTGCCAGTGATAGCGCTTCGATCCTATGTTGATCAGCTCAACCGGCAGGCCGTTCTGATCAAGCCCGACCAGATCCAACTTCCCGTCTGAGTTGACGTCAGCGGTTCCACTATATAAATCTTTGGTCCGCTCTTTAAGCGCCGAGAAGCTCTTCCCGTCACTGAGGAAGACCTGATCGTTGACCACAACGTCCAGAGCGCCGTTGTTGTCGAGATCGGTAAGAAGAAGACTGGGCTCGGGACTGGCGCTCGCTCGCACTACTTCGGCTGAATCCCAGCCGGTATTTCCTTCTTTAAGCGAAAGTCTGACCAGTGAGGAATCGCTCTTCAGCACGACCAGATCGATAACACCGTCACCGTTGACGTCTCCTGCCGAAAGAGCCACCATCCCCTCGCCGAGATTTGCCGGAGTTTCGATCCTTCGATACGTGCCTAATCGCTCATTGGTAAACACGCTGAGCTTTCCGTTACGGTCCAGCATCGCAACATCAGGATCGCCATCGCCGTCTAAATCCGCAGCCACAAATCCGATCACGCCATCCATATCCTGGAACGGATTGATCGTGGTGAAGGTCCCGTCCCCGTTATTCCGCAAAACGACGGGAGCGTCGGTCACGGCTCCCAGAACGAGATCGAGATCGCCATCCAGATCAACATCGAAGGCCCAAACGCCGGTGTAACTTCCGGTCGCTACACTGCGCGGAATTTTACTTTCCGCGGTGATGTCGCGGAAGTGCTGCGGGTCCTGTTGCTGATAAATCTTCAGTCCGGATTGCGTGGCGATCGCGACATCGGCTTTGAAATCGTAGTTCAGATCGGCAAATGCTATCGCCTCTTTTCTCATCGCTGCCATTTGTCGGCTCGGAAGCGGAAGAGTGGCTCCGCTTGCCAGATGCAGAACATTGTTATCTGCCCAGGAGATGGAAACCGCCGTCTCGTCGAGCACGGAAGGGCCAATCCAAGACACTTTGTTTCCCGAACCTAAGTTCAAAGGACGCGCTTCAAAATGGGTCGATCGATCTGGTTCTGCGGGCTCGGAGTTCGGAGAAGGCAGGCGCAGAAACCTGGTGAACGGCTGTGCAACCAGTGTCGCGGGCGTCTTGATTTCGTCCAGATCTTCGCGATAGCTCGGAACGCGCAGCAATACGTTCCGCAAGAACTGCACTTGTATGGCGGCAGGTCGCACATTTCCGCTCTCTAGGCTTCGCTGCACGGTTGCAAGCTGCTGCTTCGCCGCCACAGGCCAATTCGCCGTCAGCGGCATTAGCTCGCTCACCCGCTTCTTTGCTTCAGCTGCATCGCCTCGCCTGGCGGACAGCCGCACAATCTCCAGCAACACGGCCATATTCGAAGGTCGTTGTTGCAGAATCTGATTGAGCAGCGTCTCCGCATTGGCCTGACCCGCCGGCGTGGCATCGCGCTCCGACTCCTCGGCAAGCGAATAAGTCGCCTTCAAATTATGGCTATCGAGTGAAACCGCCTTCCGCAGATGCCCTGCTGCCTCCGCTGGCTTGCCGCGGCGGCTCTCAATCAACCCCAGCAGCGCCTCAATCCGGCTCTCATTCGGAGACAGCGATCGCGCTGTTTCAACGTTCGCGAAAGCGTTGTCAAACTGCTGTTGCCGCATCTGCAAAATACCAACGTCGGCCCAACCGGACGGCTCTCCTGGAGCGATCTGTGTGGATCGGCTGAGATACTCTTTGGCACGTACATCCTCGCCCGCCTGTAACCCGGCCAAACCCAGATAAAACGCAGAGCAGAAATCTGCGTAAGCCTTGGAACCAGGCTCCGGCAATCCTGACTTGCGGCACCCGCTGCACAACGACAACACCAACAAAACTGTGGTAAGTAATCCCTTCAACTGACTTGTAGCGGACCTCAACCGGGCCCGCGCTCCTAACCAAAGATAACTGTAAGAAGTGTGGCACCAATTGCAACGATGTACAAGATTTTCCAGCCTCCATCTTTAGGCTGATTTTCCCCTCCATCTCCAGTTGGGAACTCTGCCGACGATTCCCTTTCTCGCCAGGCGAGCGTTCGCGATTTGCTACATTTTCCACGAGTACTTCGCCCGAAAAACAATTCATGAGAGCCCGGCCTTTTTTCGTTCTACTTCTTACGCCAACATTCCTGTGTCTCGCCGCTGAACTCACCGCTGAACCAAGCGCCAACATACGCTTCGTCGACGTTGCGAATCAGGCCGGCATTCACTTCTCGCATTACAACGGCGCAGCCGGCCAAAAATGGTTGCCCGAAACGATTGGATCCGGCTGCGCTTTCATCGATCTCGACAACGATGGTTGGGCAGACATTCTTCTGCTCAATGGGAAAGACTGGATCCCCAAAGGAACCCGCCATCTGCCCGCTTTTTATAGAAATAATCATAACGGAACTTTTACTGACGCGACGAAAGGCAGCGGCCTGGATGTCGAAATGTATGCCAACGGAGTCGCCGTGGCCGATTACGACAACGACGGATTGCCCGATATCTACATCACTGCTCTGGAAGGCGACCATCTGTTTCACAACGAAGGTCACGGACACTTCAAAGACGTCACTGCCACAAGCGGCATTCACAACGCCAACTTCGGAACCAGCGCCGCCTGGTTTGACTACGATCGCGATGGCAAAGCGGACCTGATTGTCGCCAACTATGTTCAGTGGAGCGCTCCAAAAGATGTTCACTGTTCGATGGATGGAAAGACGAAATCGTACTGCACACCAGAATCCTACAAGGGAGAAAGTTTAAAGCTCTATAGGAATTTGGGTAACGGCAGATTTCAGGACGTAACAAAGAACGCCGGCTTGGACAATGGAAGCAGTAAGTCGCTTGGCATTGTGGTATTCGACTACAACGGAGACGGCTGGCCTGACTTATTCATCGCGAACGATACTCAGCCCAACAAGCTCTACCGCAACAATAAAAACGGAGCCTTCACGGAAGGCGGCATTGAGGCGGGGCTCGGTTACGGCGACGACGGCACGGCACGCGGAGCAATGGGCGCCGACGCTGCGGACTACGACCGCTCTGGCCATCCGCATTTGGTGGTCGGAAACTTCAGCAAGCAGATGATGGCGCTTTATCACAACGATGGAAGCGGTCTCTTCACCGACATTGCGCCAACGACGATTCTGAGTCGTGCGAGCCTGCTCGACGTCACGTTCGGCGCTTTCTTTTTCGATTACGATCTAGACGGCTATCCCGACATCTTTGCGGTGAACGGGCACATCGAGCCGGACATCAACAAAACGCAATCGGACCTGCAATTTCGGGAAGCAGCTCTGCTCTTTCACAACAACGGCCACGGCTCGTTCGAAAACGAGAGCAACGCCGTAGGCCCGGACATCCGCCGCGCCATCGTCGGAAGAGGCGCCGCCTATGCCGACTTCGATCATGATGGAGACCTCGATATACTCGTCACCGAAAATGGCGGCCCAGCCGAACTACTTCGCAACGATGGCGGCAACAAAAACAATTGGATCAGCGTTCATCTGACAGGCAGCGTATCGAACAAAAGCGGACTGGGAGCGATCGTCAGGGTAGAGAGCGCATCCGGCAAGCAATGGCAAACCGTGCACAGCGGCTCGAGCTATTGTTCACAAAGCGACCTGGCTCTGACCTTCGGCGTAAAACAAGACCGAATCATCTCTGTCCTAAGTGTGGAATGGCCCAGTGGGAAGGTTCAACACTTCGAGAATGTCCCGGCAAACCGCTCGATTGGCGTAGGCGAAACAACTGGAATGATGAAGTGATTAAAAAATCACCTTCACCGCCGCCTGCAGAATGCGCGGATCGAAAGCGGTCGTGATCTGCCCGAAACTGCTGGACGAAACGTTCGCATTCGGTGTCATAAAATTCGGATGATTGAGCACATTGAACGCTTCCGCCCGTATGTCGAGCGTCAGCCGCTCATACATCTTAAACGTCCGGCTGACCGCTAAGTCCACGTCGAAAAATCCAGGACCGCGCAGGCTGTTATGGCCCGCATTACCGTAAGTGCCGATCGCATTGGCTGTGTACAGTTGAGGATTTATGTACTGATAGAACAATCCATGAGGCGCGCCCGTGTATTGCGTCGAAGACACGACGTTGGGCCGATCGTTATTGACGCCCGTCAGTGAATTATCCTTCCCGGTGACAGGACTGACCGGCAATCCGCTCTGGTATCGAACCAGAGGCGCGATCTGCCAGCTGCTAAGCAGGTGGGACATCAGCCCGCCACCCCCGAACCGGGTTGCGATCACCATGCTGGCGTTGAACAGATGCGGCGCATCGTAGCTACAAGGGCCGTAATCTCCCCGCACATTGTTAGGATCCTGGACAACGCCTCCGCTCAACGACGTGACCGGTGCAATACCCAGACACTTCGACCATGTGTAATTGGCAAGCAGCGTGTAGTTGTGCGCAAAGCGGTGCTCGATGGACGTAAGCATCCCGTTGTAATTAGAGTTGATGCCGTCATCGGCAATCACCATCTGCGAATAGTATTGGCCGGCAGCGGGATTTGCCAGGGAAAAAACGCGCCTGGACTGAGTGTTGCTCGTGGACGAGCACGGTTTGCCCGCGCAGAGCCCCGGAATGTAGACGGCCGGGTTGGTCTCGTTTCCTATCCACAAATGAGACGTCTTGTTGCCCAGATAAGAGATCGACAACACCCAATCGCTGCCGAATCGATGCTGCACGCTGACATTCCATTGCGCCACGTTCGGAGGCTGGATATGAGGCGGCAGAAAAACCTCTGCATTCGCCGGCGAGAAAATTACGTTCTTGCCCGGCGGCGGCAGCGGAAACGGATTGCCTCCCGGAACAGTCGACCATGGATTGCCGAACTGATATGGACCGTTGGTGTTGGTTACCTGAGGGCCAAAAGGCGGATTCTGCGCAACCATGCGATACGGTATGAACGTCGCCACCGAGTCATAAAGAATTCCTCCGCCGACCCGAAAGGTGGTCTTGCCATTGCCGTCCGGATTGTAGACCATGCCCAGGCGCGGCGAGAAGTTGGCAAGCTTCCTTGAGGTAAAACTATTCGGGATTCCCGGGTCGCCGTAAAACAGGGAACCGGCAGGCGCATTTACGAATACCTGGCTGACTTGGCCGGCATCGAATGCCGCGCGCGAAAAGGTGCTGCCTCGATTGAAGCGGTCGTGAAGAGGCAGCATTGGCTCCCAGCGCAAGCCCCCGTTGACCACCAGCTTCGGAGTCGCGTGAAACGTATCCTGCACATAGAAGCCAACCACATTTTGGAAAAGGTCGTTGAGTTGAGGACCGCTCTGGCTAAAGGAGTTCATCTTGCCCGCCAGGAAGTCCAGCAGTGGATCGTTGCTGTACTGGCCCGAAAAATTGAACACGCCGTCGTCCTGATAGTGATTGTTCTGGATGTCCCGCGTTCTCAGCAGGTCTACTCCAAACGCAATCTGATGCTTGCCGCGCAGGATGTCCACATCGTCCGCCAGCTGATAACTCGTGATATTGAAAATCCCCAGCGCGCACGTGCCGCAACCCACGGCAAATCCGCCATTGTTCACGGCCACCTGCAGGAAATCATTGGTGCCCTGATAAATGTTTTTCACGCCCAGCGCCGCGGCATTGACTCCACTTGCGTTAGGACCGCGGGCATCGGCCCTCCGTCCGAACGTGGCGTGAAAGGAGTTTACCGTCGATGGATTAAGAGTGTACGTATCGCCGAGAACGAAGGTCTGGGCGCGCTCCACGTTTCCCGACGCCGACGTGACTAGGATGTCTTGCGGATTGAAGAATGCCGCCAGAGTATAGTCATCCAGGAAATAGCGTCCATACAAAGTCTGCTTCGGGCTGATGATCCAGTCCACACGTCCCACATACTGGCTTTCGTTAGATTTAACCGGGATCCCGTAAGAAACTCTGCCGCAAGGGTCCGACGTTGCCGGCAGGTATTTGGCGAGCGCGACCGCCGCGGGATCGAACCGGCTTGGACTAAGTTGCTTGTTTGGCAACGGCAGGCCGGTGGTCGGATCGTTAATGGCGCGGGCAACTCCTTTGGCTTGGCAACCGGCGCCGTCGAGTACGCTGAAGTTGCCTGCCAGCGCCGCTGCCGTCGGAACATAAGCGGTAGTTGCGGACGGGTCCTGGCGAATATTGGACTGCTGAAAACCGCCGAAAAAAAACAGCCTGTCGCGGATGATCTTCCCTCCCAGCGTGCCTCCGAACTGATTCCTCTTCAAACTGTCTTGCCTGGGCGCAAAGTAATTAATCGCGTTGACATTCCCATTGCGAATAAACTCAAAAAGATCGCCGTGCCATTGATTCGTTCCCGACTTAGTGACCGCATTCACCACGCCCCCCGGATGCAGACCGTTCCGGGCCGGCAGCGTGCTCGTCTCTACGCTAAATTCGGCCAGCGCATCGGGAAACGGAAACGGCATGTTTACGTTGGTAAAGCTGTCGTTGTTGTCTCCCCCATCCAGCAGATAATTGGTCTCGTTGCCGGCGCTGCCCGCTATCGAAATCGATTGTGAACTGAAGAAGCTCTTGCTGCCGGTGTTGGTTCCATCGCTGTGATTGATCGATGCCCCGGAGATCGTAATCAGCTGCGTTGGATCCCGTCCATTTAATGGCAGATCGACAATGCGCCGCTGATCGATCACTTGAGAGATCGTGTTCTGCTGCGTCTGCACCATGCCGGCGTCGGCTTGTACCTCAACTTTTTCAACCAGCTGACCTACTTTCATCGTGACGTTAATCTGCACGTTGTCATTCACCCGGAGCAGAATCCCGGTCTGCTCGTAGGTCTGAAAGCCGGGCGCGGTCACTTGCAAGGTATAAGCGCCGATCGGCAAACTGGGAACGGTGTAGAGGCCGGCCGCATTGGTGGCAATACTGTGGACCGTGCCGGTATCCACTCCCGTAATCGTGATCTGGGCGCCGCTCAGCACTGCGCCTTCCTGGTCCGTCACCCGACCCGTCACACTGGCAATGGAGACTGCTTGCGCACGCAACGCCGGAGGCTCTCCCAAAAGGCCGAAAATGATGAGTAAAATACTTACGGCTATAAAGCTTCTTAGCTTACGACTCGACATTGAGACGGACCCTCACTCCCGCGGACGCATTATATAACTCGATCTTGTATAAGGCAAGACCGTGTATTGCATCGTGGGATAAGGTCGATAACAATAAGATCGACAGGAGAGAGCTGAAGAATCATGACTGCTGACTCGTTTTTGCCATTACAGCGCCGGGATTTTCTGAAGTTGGTCAGTGCGGTGACTGCATTCAGTCCCGGCAACACTGCTCTCGGCGCGCCTACCCCGCGAGTTTCAATCGTGCTGGACGCCGATGATGCAGTTGCCTCCAGCGCTCCGGTGAAGTGGGCTGCCGGGCAGCTTCGCCAGGCCCTCCTGGCGAAAGGTGCAACCTCCGAAATAGTTCAGTCGCCCAGCCACGCTGAAGGATCCACCCTCTTCATCCTGGCGGCTGGTCCCGCTTCAACAATGGCCAAGGGCTTCCCGCAGTCAGGCGCGCCTCTCGAAGGTGTGGAGAGCATGCGCATGAGCCCTGGACATATGTCGAAAACGCCAGCCATCTTGGTTTCGGGAAGTGATGCCAGAGGCTTCATCTACGGCCTTCTCGAGTTAGCCGAACGCGTCCAGTTCAGCTCCGATCCGACCGCCGCGCTCCACCTTCCCCGCACCATTGAGGAAAAAGCTTCGAACGATGTACGAAGTGTGGCTCGCGCCTTCTGCAGTGAGATCGAGGACAAAGCTTGGTACTACGATAAGGATTTTTGGCGCGGCTATTTGGATGTACTCGCCGCCAGCCGCTTCAACCGCTTCAACTTCGCCCTTGGCTTCGGATACGATTTTCCCACCCACGTAACCGGCGATTACTTCCACTTTCCCTATCCCTATTTGGTCGATGTTCCCGGCTATAAAGTGCAAGTCATTCGACTGGCCAGCCAAGAGGGAGAACATCATCCCAGCCCCCTTCCGGCCGAGGAACGAGAAAAGAATTTTGAGATGCTGCGCTTCATCGCAACTGAGACAGCTTCTCGCGGGCTCGAGTTCCAACTGGGAATTTGGACCCACGCCTATCAATGGACCGACAGCCCTCATGCTGATCATCGGATCGAAGGCCTAACGCCCAAAACACATGCTGCCTACTGCCGCGATGCGCTCGCGATCATCCTGAAGACTTGTCCCGAGATTCAAGGGCTCACGATGCGCGTTCACGGAGAGAGTGGCATCCCGGAAGGCAGCTATCCGTTCTGGAAGACCTTATTCGAAGCCATCTCCGGCTGCGGGCGCAAGATTGAGATCGACATGCACGCCAAAGGCGTCAACCAGACCATGATCGACATGGCGGCCGACACCGGCATGCCCGTCAAACTCGGTGCGAAGTACTCCGCCGAGCATCAAAGCCTTGGTTATCAACAGGCCGACATCCGCCAGCTCGAGATACCTCAGCCCGACCGTATGGAAAGCGGTCTCTTCAACGTCAGCAACGGCGCCCGCCGCTTCACACGCTATGGCTATGCCGACTTCTACCAGCAGGGCAGCCACTATAAGTTGATCTATCGCTTATGGCCTGGAACGCAGCGGCATTTGCTGTCGGCCGATCCGGAGATGGCAGCGGCCTTTGGACGAACCTCCCACTTGTGCGGCGCAGCCGGAGTCGAACTTTGTGAACCGTTGACTTTTAAAGGACGCGAGGGCTCCGGGTTGCCCGGCGGTCGCTGCGCCTATGCCGACGCCTCTCTCAATCCGAAGCAGGATTGGCAAAAGTTCGAATACTACTACCGTGTTTGGGGCCGCCGACTGTACAATCCCGACGCCGACCCTGAGGCGTGGCGTAGATATCTGAGGAGCAACTTCAGCACTGCGGCGGACTCGGTTGAAACCGCCGTGGCGAAAGCGTCCCGCGTCCTTCCCCTGGTCACCAGCGCCCATCTTGCCTCTGCCTCGAATCACGCCTATTGGCCCGAGCTCTACACCAACATGCCGATCGTGCTCAGCAGCGGAGAGCGTTCGCCCTACTCTGACACGCCCACCCCGAAATGTTTCGGAACCGTCAGCCCTCTCGATCCGCAACTCTTTTCGACCATTGTCGAGCACGCCGCCGATCTGCTCGCCGGCCGCCCTAATCCCAAATACTCTCCCGTCGAGGTAGCGCAATGGTTAGAGGAGTACACGGCGGCCTCGTCCAAAGCCCTCACAAACATTTCGGGATCAGACACCTCTAAACCCGAACTCCGCCGCATCGAAGAAGATGTCCTCATCCAAAACGGTCTGGGCGAATTCTTCGCAGCGAAACTACGCAGCGGGCTCCTGTTTGCGATCTATCAGCAAACCGGCGATCCCGAGGCGGGAAAGCTGGCTCTCGAGCACTACGGCAAAGCCCGCGATCGTTGGGCTGCCATGGCACAGCGGGCTCAAAAGGTTTACCGCGCGAACATCTCCTACGGCCAAGCCCCGATGCGGCAAGGCCACTGGATCGACCGGCTGCCTGACATCGGGAAAGACATTGCCGCCATGCAAACTGCCCTGCAAGCAAAGCCCAACACGCCGCCTGCCCCTCCCCAAAAGACTCAACCGGTAATTCGCGCCGTCACGCAAAAAATTGTTCGTCCTTCCGTTCCTTGCATGCACACCCCGCCAACCAACTTCCAGCCCGGCAAGCCACTCGCTCTAACGCTTCTCATGACCGAAGTCGCCGCACACGCCTCACCCTCTTCGGTCCACCTGTACTATCGGCACGTCAACCAGGCCGAGCGCTGGCAATCTATCGCCATGGAGAAAGAGCACCGCGCGTTTCACTCCCCGATTCCTGGCGACTACACCAATTCGCCTTTCCCCCTGCAATACTACTTTGAGCTGCGCCGCGGAACCGCTGAGGCATGGCTCTATCCCGCGTTCAACTCAACGCTCTCCAATCAACCGTACTTCGCTATTTACAAACGAGAGGCCTGAACATACGTATTGACCTCTTGAGCCAAGAGAGTTACATTCTGTAGTGCTACAGCTTGTAGCATACAAATGCCGCTGAAGCTGCCCCTCTCCCGTCTCGAGCAGGAAGTCATGAATCTGATCTGGTCCCGCGGAACAGCCACCGCAACAAACGTTCAGGCCGATCTCACGCCTCAGCGCGCTCTTCGGGATTCGACGATTCGAACTGTTCTGACGCGGCTCGAAGACAAAGGCTATCTCCGGCATGAGGTGGACGGTCGTACCTTTGTGTACACCAGCCTTGAACCGCCCAGGAGCCTGGCCGTTCGTGCAGTGAAGCAGATCATGGATCGCTTCTGTCAGGGATCGCTAGAATCCCTTCTCGTTGGCATGGTCGACGACCAGATCGTCGATCCGGATGAACTGCAGCGAATTGTAGACCGCCTCGCGACACAAAAATCGGTCAAGCCACGAAAAACTTCAAAGCGAAAGGGTCGCCAGAAATGAGCATGAACGAACTTGAGGCGCTCAGCCGGGTATTTGCAGAGATGCTCTTCGGGATCTTACTCCGTTTATCCGTGCTGGTTCTAATATCCACGTTCGTGATCCTCTTCTTTCGATCGAAATCAGCGGAGTTCAGACACTTCATCTGGCGCAGCGCGTTGTACGGACTGCTCGTCTTGCCGGTGCTCCAACTTACAGCACCTCCGGTCCGACCTGCGACGGAGATCCTGGTGAGGACCGAGACGGCCTTGTTCCCCGCCCACTTACGTAACGAAGTAAATAGAAGCGTTTCATTCAAATCAACCCCAGTGATCGCACCAGCCCACAACAAAGGACCGTTCCCGTGGATGTTTTGTGCGTCTGCTGGATACTTGTTCGTCGCAAACTTTTTCCTCCTGCGACTGCTACTCAATTTTTTCCGTTTGAAAACAATCCTGCAACGAAGTGAGCCTCTCATCGACCCGGATGCTAAAAAACTCTGGCACGACATCTGGCTGCGCAGTCTTTGTCCATGGAAACCTCGGATCCGCGTCTCGTCTGATGTTTGTGTGCCCATGACCATCGGTCTAAACGAAGTTTCGATTTTGTTGCCGGCCTCTTGGAAGCTTTGGTCACCCGACAAACTACAGGCAGCCTTAATCCATGAAATGGCGCACGCGCGCCGAACAGATCCAGCCACGTATTCGCCTTCTGCTGGCCTCCCCTGTCGTTGCGCACCGATCGCGAATGAAGAAACGTCTCGAGCGGGTCTTTTCACTACCCCGATGTACGGGACCAAGCCATAGCCTTCTCCGTGTGCTCCTGATCGTCATGTTTTTTCCGGCTCTGTATCTCACTGCCACAGCACGGCTCGACCCGGAACAGGTAATTTCGATTTCCAGTCAGGAGCAAGCCGAAAAACTCGAATCGGATCTTCAGGAAAATCCCGATAATCTGATGACGCAGAGTGCGCTCATGAATTTCTGTTGGAACGAAGGCAACGCCCCTGCATTTACAAAGCATCTGTTATGGATGATCGATCACCACCCAGAAGCTCCCATCGCCGGATTTACAGCTGTCCAAAGACTCGATCGGGGCTTTCAGCCGCTCAGCGAATCCCTCGCCGAACACGCCATTGCGTCCGCAAATTATGAACGGGTGAAAGCCGCTTGGGAAAGCTCTTTGACAACGCATTCCGATTCAGCTGAAGTGCTCTATCACGCCGGACTATTCTTTCAAGCCGAGGATCCTCAACGCGCTTTTGTTTTATTCAATCGTGCGAAGAACATGACGGCCGCCGAACCCAATGCTCAAGCTCGATACCTTGACGCAATTGCTACTCTCCTACACCGCGGCTGTGATTTCCGACTCCACAGGCGTAAACGCAAGTCGTCGCATCAACAACATCATCAAGGTGTCCTCAGCTTTTGCGCAAACCTTACGAACCGAACTAGATATCTCCACCGATCCGGAACTCCTCAGCCTTATTGGTACGAAACTGGTTCAAGTTCATGACGATCAGGACGGGCTAACACTCCTCGAACGAGCCATCGACTTAGACCCGGAGAACCCGGCTTGGAAAGAGGCGCTCGAGTCGGCGAAAGCCGAGCCGATTCGAAGCCGCAATAGACATACCTTGTTGAAGGGTTTTAAATAAGGGCTACTCCCCATAAGCGGTAACTTAAGAGCCGGTGGCGGACACCCGTGTCCAACGCCGTTTACCAAAAATATTCAAGTTTGAATTGAAGACTTCCCTATTTTCGTCCGCCTCTATGTTTTCACCCTGAAGGTAAACGGTCTTTCAAATCCTCGACGATTGATCGCAGAGCGGAGTCCCCAGAAAATTTCAAAAACGAACCCAACCGGAGTTCGTTTCGTAAAAAACCAGGAATCAGCCTCGCCGAACTCACCCCAAACCGGCATCACAAATTTCGGATTTCCGCTTTCTCCCACCGCACCAATCACTTAGCTCGTTTCCAAACGGCCGTTCGAACACCCCGCAGGCGAAACTCGCCTCGTGCCCAATCTCGATTCAGAATCCGAATCAACGCCGCCGCCAACCGAACCGCCCCGGCCACGCCACCGCCCCAAAGAACGAGGAGGCTGCGACTGCCACGTCTGCACCAAAAATCAAGCCATCTTAGATCGCCAAGCAGCCGAACAGAGCCGCGACCACAGGGAGCGCACACCCGAATCTCGCGGCGAGCCTACCCCTCAGCCGGTACGATGACGGAGTTGACCGCTATGTCTGACTCTTCCGCCTTTCCGGCTTCTCCGCTTGCAACCAGGGCGAAGCGGTAAAGGACCGGCGCGAGCATCTCGTTAATTGCGACTCCCCCGAAAACCAGGGCGGACGCTTCGGCGCCGATTCTAGGAAACGTTTTTACGAACAGCAAGGCGAGGGCAAGAGCGAGCCCGGCTTGCGGCATAAGTCCAAGACCGATGTATTTCTTGACCTGGTCGGGGGCGTCCGCGAGGTTCGTGGCGAGCCTTCCCAGGCCGATGAATCCACCGGCTCGCGTCAACACTAAGATGATGGCCGGTATGCCTACTTCGAGTAGTTCACGGATATGAACGGTGGCCCCGGTGACTGCAAAGAACACGACGTAGACGGGGAGAGAGGACACTTCAATTTCTTCCTGGAGGCGCTCACCGTAGGCGGTGACATTCCGGATGAAGACGCCGGCAGCCAAGGCGACTAGCAAGGGATCCAGGTCGATGCGTTGACCGACTTCGGCGACTAAGAAGGCAGCTGCAAGAACGAAGAGGGCGGAGCGGCCTTTCACAAAGCGCAGATAAATGGAGATGATAATTCCGACACAGGCGCCGATGGCGATCGATCCTAACACCTCCCAGGCCAGTGTTCCTGCGGTGTGGAGTGCGTCGATTTTTGAGCCAAGGAAACTCTTGGCGATTGTCGAAACAATCGCGAACAGAACGATGACGACCAGGTCGGAGATTACGACGACGCCGAGAACCGTCCGCGTCAAGGGACCGTCGGCGGCCATTTCGGCTTGGAGGGCGACGACAACGGCCGGCGATTGAGCCACCATAGTCACGCCGAGAACGACAGAGATGGCGGCAATCTGAGAGCCAGAGAGGCCGTGAAAAAACGGCAATTGGGCGCGCAGCAAAAACACTGCGGCGCTGATGAGGAGAATGGTTCCGCAGATGGCGATAGAGGTGAGCCAAAGGATGTTCCGCAGAAGAGGCTTCATGGCGTCTAAATCCAGCTCGACGCCGGCGGTCAGCGCGATGAGAGCGGTGGCGATGCCGTTGAAGATCTGAAGGTTCGAGACCATGGGTCCGCTGATCAGGTTCAACACTTGGGGGCCCACCACTATTCCGGTGAATAAATAACCGGTGAGGCGTGGTAGACGAAGGGACTTGAAGATGGAGCCCATTAGGAAGGCCGACAGCAGCAGATAGCCACAGGCCAGGGCGGTTCCGGCAGCTCCCCCTCCGACGTTTGTCGAGTCGGGAGCAAAGGAGCGGGCAGCGTGCATCAAACCGGCAAATATCAGAACGAACAAGAGGCGCATGCGGGTTTAGGAGGTCCCGCCCAGCGGCTGTTCCTCAAACAGGCTGCTGCGGGAGGCGATCTGGACAATCACCTCCGTGACAATGGCCCCGCCGATGACGGCCGTCACCATCCAGGAGATAGCTGAACCGAAGTACAAATCCTGTGCATTGACAACGATGGCAATGGATAAAGCGCCCATCGGCGAGAAGATGAGAGTGCGCTGTTCATCGGTCGATAGTCCGCCCTGAAGTTCTTTACGGCACAACTTCACGGCAAGCCATTTGCCGAAGAGGCGAGCTGGGACGAACAAGAGCATGAGCGCCCAGCCCTGCCATTCGGTGATCTTCCACAGCGAACCGGCAATCAGGAGGAATAGAAGATAGATAGGGCGCTCCATATGCTGCAGGGCCTCGCGAATTTGATCTTTCGAAGTGCCCGGCAAGTTGACCAGGATCAAGCCGACGATGAAACAGACGACCAACGGAGAGATACGAAGAAAGCTGGCCATTCCAGCAGTGAAACAAACTGAACCAAGGATGAGGACCGTGAATTCGGGGCCGGCTTTTATTTTGGCAAGCGTTCCCCAAATGACGCCGCCGATCATGGTTCCCATGCCGAGTGTAATGAACAACCAGGCTGTTCCGGGCAGATGCCAGGCGACGGAGTTGTCCTGTGGACGAAAGTAAGCTGCCACTACTAAGAGGCCGATGAAGCCGGCGAGCTGCTCCAAGGTGACGATGGAGGCGACACGATCAAGACTACTCCCGGAGACGCCGCGGGCATTAAGAAACTTTGGCGCGTTGTATGCTGTCATAGCGCCGGCCGTGCCGAGCATCATCGCGTCTCGCAAAAAGACAGCGTTGGCGGGGAAGTGCTCCACATAGAGGAGCAGCACAGCAGAGGTAGCGACGATGGTGGCGAATGGGACCGATGCGGTGATCAAACTCACGGCGCTGGTTCCCGGCAAGATGGACTCGCCGAGTTTGGAATCGAAGCGGAAGCCGGTGCTGAACCCGATCCAGCCCAGGCCAAGAGCAAGCAAGGGCCGAACCTCCCAGAGGACCTGTTCAGAAAGGATGCCAACACCGCGCATGTGCGCAATGACGCCGAGAAAGACAAACGGCAATCCGGCAGTGACAACATTCGTCACTTGCAGTTTGTTTTCCAGGGCCTGCACTCTGGTGGTTCCGGCAAGGTAAGCCAGCGCGAACATAAACACCAGGCCCAAGACAACCTTGATGACCTCCGAGGCGGACTGCAGGCTCAAGGGATTAGCATTGGCTGACAGGGAGGGCGGCAGCGGAGGTGGCGGGGCAGTAAGAATCGGATACGGTAATTCGTTGTGGGAGGCGGGATCGTACGGGATTTCGGAAGCGTCCGGCGTGGCGACCTTGGGCGGTTTCGCTTCAGACTTTTGTCCCTGGACAGAACTCGGTGACGCCGTGGCAGGACCAATCTGGTCCGATCGAGTGGAAGACGATGGCTGGTTTGAAGACTGAGACAATTGCTGGGGTTTTGCTCCGACAGTTAACAGACAGGCGAGCAAACAAATCCAACTCGCTTTGATATATGTACGCATTGCTGGGGCCCACACGGGTTCCTGGTAGCACTATCGCACGTTCGAGAGGTCCGGCGGAGTGACAAGCTACGTCGAGGGAGGTTGACGGGATCAGGCTCCCATTTCATAAATTATCGCTTCGATCTTAGGTCGGGATTCATCTACTGGGGAGGCGAACGCGTCTAACGCGCGGGGAGCAATGATAAACGGGGATTCAAAAGGGCATCGTTTAAGAGGCATGCAGCAATACCTGGAAGTGATTGGACAATTGGGAATGTTTGCCTGGGCCGCGCTGCGGAGGGCGTTTGTACGACCCTTCGAATGGAGAACGATCTGGCAGCAGATCGAAGAGGTGGGTTGGAAATCCTTGCCTTTGGTTCTGGCATCCGGCTTTGCGGTCGGCTTAGTACTCACTCTTCATACGCGGAGCTCACTCATCCGTTTCGGTGCTGAGGCCATGATCCCGACGGTACAATCACTGTCGTTCTTCAATGAGATCGGTCCGCTAGTTGCCGGCCTGCTGGTTGCCGGCCGGGTGGGGGCTGGTATCGGCGCCGAATTGGCCAACATGCGCGTTACGGAACAGATCGATGCCATTGAGTCGCTCTCGGTCGATTCGTTCAAGCTCTTGGTCATTCCTCGCATCATCGCCTGTATGCTGGCGCTTCCTCTGCTGACAGTGTTCATGGATGTGGCCGGCCTCACCGGAGGGTATCTGGTGGAACGTGGCATCTCACACCTTTCGTTTCAGCTGTATCTGAATCGTGCCTTCAGCCAGGTCGGTTGGGCGAGTTTCGTACCGCCGACGTTCAAGACGGCAGTGTTTGGCTTTATTATCGGTCTGGTCTCATCCTATTTCGGGTATACGACGAACGAAGGCGCCAGCGGCGTGGGCCGGGCTTCGACCAACAGCGTGGTGCTGTCGTCGCTAGTTATTATTTTGTCGGACGTGGTGCTGGTGAAATCCATCTTCTTCTTCTTTCCGGATAGCGCGATATGAACGACGGACAAGTCTCTCCGGCGATCGAGTTCGAAAACGTATCGAAAGCATTCGGAGGACACAACGTGCTGGACGATGTCTCCTTCGCCATTCAGCCGGGCGAAGCCTTGTGCATCCTGGGGCGAAGCGGCACCGGCAAGAGCGTGACCTTGAAACTGATGATTGGATTATTGAAGCCAGACCAGGGAAAAGTTTTGATTCAGGGCGAGAACATTGTCGATTTGGATGAAGATGGCTTGACACAAGTGCGACGGAAGATGGGGTTTCTGTTTCAAAGCGCGGCGCTCTTCGATTCGTTTTCACTGAACGATAACCTCGCGGTGCCACTGCAGCGGCTGAAGCCAAGGTCGAAGAGCGAGATGGATTCGCAAATTCAGAAAACACTGGACGAAGTAGGGCTGGGAAAGGACCGCCAAAAAATGCCGGTCGAACTGTCGGGCGGCATGCGGAAACGGGCAGGTCTGGCGCGCGCGCTGGTACTCGAGCCGTGTATTTTGCTGGTGGATGAGCCGAGTAGCGGGCTGGATCGCGTGACCTCATCTGAGATTGACAATCTGCTGCTCAAACTAAAAGAAACGAGCAAAACAACGATGGTGATTGTCACTCACGACATTCGGGGAGCGCGCCGGGTAGGGGACCGGCTTGCGGTACTCGATAAGGGCCGGCTGATTGCAATCGGCAAGGCCGAAGAGCTGGAGAAAGACGAAAACGAATTGGTGAGAGCCCTGGTTTCGGAGGACTGCTATGCGGGTTAACAATTGGGCCGTGGGCCTGTTTATTACGGTTGGCTTTGGTTTGTTGACTGCACTTCTGTTTCTCATCGGCGATCGTCAGAAGGCGTTCAACAGGCATCTGGAACTGCGAACCGAGTTTTCTAATCTGAGCGGGCTTGCCAACGGGGCGAAAGTGCGGGTCTCCGGTCTCGATGCCGGGAAGCTACAGAAGATCGAAGTCCCACACAATGCTTCCACCAAGTTTCGATTGGAGCTCCAGGTAGAGGAGCGAGTGCGCGGAATGATCCGCAAAGATTCGGTTGTATCGATTGAAACCGACGGCGTTGTCGGCGACAAATTCATACTCATTAAACGCGGAAGCGACAAATCGGAAGAGGTGCAAGCCGGTAGCATGCTGCCGAGCAAAGAACCTTTGGAGCTGGCGGATCTGCTGGATAAAGGGTCGACATTGCTAACTGATGTTCACGGCAGCGTAGGCGACATTCGCGGGCGGGTGGATGGGGCGCTTGACTCGCTTACCAGGACAGTAAACCACACCGACGGTTTAATAGTCAGCCTCCGGCCGAATTTGCAGAAGGTTGCTCAGGACAGCAGTCAGATTACGGGTAACTTGAATACGCTTGTCACGGATGTGAACGCTGGTAAGGGTTCGGTTGGCATGCTCCTCAGAGACGAAGGAACGAAACAGCAAGTTCAAGCGACGTTATCGAACGTTCAGGATACGTCTAAGAATGTGGACCAGGCTTCGGCCCGGGCCAATCAGGTCATCACGGACTTTCAGTCGCGAGAGCTAGTCCAAAAAGCGCAGGTAAGTCTCGAAAATGTGCAGTCGGTTTCTCAGGAATTAAACACCACGCTGAAAGACGCTTTAGATGAGGACAACATGGGACAAAACGGAGCGGCGAATCTTCGTCAGACGCTCTCGAACCTCAATCGAAGCACCACTAATCTGTCAGAAGACACGGAAGCTCTAAAGCATAACTTTTTTTTCCGCGGGTTTTTCAAAAAGCGAGGTTTTTACAATCTTGACCAGATCACGCCGACCGAATATCTGGAGGCGAATGCCAGCCGCAAAGACGCTGTTACTCGGAAGTGGATCGATGCTTCCGGCTTTGTGGTTGACAACAGTGATGGCAAACAGCAATTGTCGGACGGCGGTCGCCGGCAGATCGATGCCGAGGTCGCGCCGCTCCTCGATTCCCTTCCGAAGCACGTGATCGTGGTGGAGGGGTATGCGGCAAATGGCTCACCCGATCAGCAATTTATCAATTCAAGGCGGCGGGCAGATCTGGTTCGACGCTATTTAGAGGCACATTTTCATCTCAGACACAGCGACGTGGGAATCGTTCCTCTGAAAAATACACCGCCTCAAAATGCGGGGCGAGACAATTGGGACGGCGCAGCCATCACGCTGCTGGATGCGCAAGCTAAGAAGTAGTCTTTCCAAAGCGAGCGACGATCTTTCTTCCGCCTTGCGGACGCTCTAGGCCGGTCATGATCATTACCTCATTCGGGCTTACTTCATAGATCGAGGAAAAGAAGGCAGCCTTGGGCCCACCTTCGAAGGCAGGCGTCACCAGCTGCCACGATTTCCCATCATCACTGCTCATCGAAACTTGATGATTGTTCGATGTCAGGATAAGACGGCCGTCGTGCAACCCAAGTAAGTAAGGGGCTCCGCGTTGAGAGGGAACTGCTACGCCTAGTCCGGGCGCCCAGTGAACGCCATCGGCTGAAGTTTTCGAATAAATCTGGCAGTGCTGAGGGCCGCAGACTTCGTACGTAACAAGATAATTGCCGTTCTTCGACTTGACCCATACGGGCATGCCCGGACGATCCTTGGCGCCTCCTGCCGCAACCCAAATCTCTTTTCCCCAGGTGGCGCCATGATCGCGAGAAAGCTTTTCGGCGACCGTCTGACTGTACGATGGATTCTCCGTGACGTGCTTCTCGGTCGAATACATAACAGCCAAGGTTTGCCCGTCGAGTTGGTAGAAGTGCGGTTCGTAGACTCCTTTATCGGGATGGCCAAGCTCGCCCGGCTTGCCCTCGTTCTCGTCTAGGTTACTGAGATATTTCCACGTCACGCCCTTGTCAACACTGCGAAACACCGGCAAGCGGTACGATTCTTGCCAGCGAACGGAGCGCGTACCAAGCAGAATGGAGCCATCGGCAAGCTGGATCATCTCACCGTTATCCATGTCGCGGCCCGGATCGGAAAGTATTGCGATCTGCTTCCAGGTTTTTGCTCCGTCCACGCTTTTCAGGACGAAGATACGATTTCCGCCGTGCGGGTCAGCGCGATAGCCCAGGTTTCCATGCTCGAAGCCGGTGTACGTGCAAAGCCAGGCGCCGTCTTGCAGGTGCACGGCCCTGGGATAATCGCCGCCAAAAACGCCCGGGTGAAGCTTACGCGCGTCGGTTGCCGAGTCTTTATAGGTAGGAGGATCGGCAATCTGAATCTCACGGCCCCAGGTCACCGACTCTTTCTGTCCGCAGGCAGGCAAGCACGCCAGCAACCCGAAGGCGAGTAACACGGCGAAGCGTTTATTGCAGTAAGTCATTCAGCTTTTTGATCTCTTCGGCTTTGAATTTCGGCTGCCGATGGTAAGTTACTAAGCCATTCACTTCCTGCTCCACATCGGTCAGTTGCGTGTAGCAGATACCGACGATGGTGTTCGTTTTCGCGAGGCCCTGATACAACTGCCGCAGTCTGGCAAGCGCGTCCTCCTGGGTCTTCTCGACGCCCGAATAGCCCCAGCTTTGGGAAGGCACATCCGAAGCATTTGGTATGTAGGCGATGCCTCCGAACTCGGACAAGTAGATCGGAGTCCCGTTGTAGCGATAACCGGGAATCAACGCCTCACGCCCGTTTTTAGGAAAGCTCGTGCTGTTCGGCGTGATTGCTTTGTAGCGTTGATACAGATCATCTCCGGACTTAATGTAGTCATGGATAGCAAACAGGTCGGTTTGGTCGGTGTGCTGCCAGCCTTCGTTGTCGATGACCAGGCGCGTGCTGTCGAGCGTATGCGTAAGCTGGTACATCTCTTTGAGAAAAGCCTGTTGACGAGGCTGCGCAAGATCGGGTACACCCCAGCTTTCGTTGATCGCGTTCCAGATGATGATGGACGGGTGATTATAGTCGCGCTGAACGGCTTGCGTCCATTCCGCGCTGAAGCGCCCCACTTCTTCTTCTGTGAATTCATAGGCATCGGCAATTTCGCCCGATACGAGCAGCCCGCGCCGGTCCGCCCAATACAGAAAGCGCGGATCTTCCACCTTCTGATGTTTGCGCACGCCGTTGAACCCCATCGACTGGATCAGGTCGATGTCGCGCTGAATCGCAGCTTCCGACGGCGGCGTCAAAATGCTTTCCGGCCAGTAACCCTGATCGAGTAAGAACTTCAGGTAGACAGGAGAACCGTTCACTGCCACACGGCCGTCTTTCACCTCGACACTGCGGAAGCCTGTATACGACTCGACTTGATCTATGATCTGGCCATTCTGCCTCAATTCGTATTTCACTGTGTAAAGGTTGGGGGCAGCGGGAGACCAGAGCTTGACGGACTCGACGCGGACGTCGGCTTGAACTTGATCTTGGGAACTCTGCGCTTCGGTCTGTGCAACCTGTGTGGCGCCGTCGAATAACTTGATGGATAGGGTAAGCGGATCCTGGGAACGCAACGCGAGGGTTGCTTCGAAATGCGCCGTTCCGTCGCGCCCGGCTGTGACATGAACGAATCGCAGATGGTTTTCGCCCGTAGCTTCCAGCCAGACCGGCTGCCAGATTCCGCTGGTACGGGTGTAGAAAATCTTGGCCGAGGCCGGTTTCCAATACTGTTTGCCGCGCGCGATGGAACGATCGGTGGGCGGATTCTCCACGCGAACTGTAATGACGTTTGCCGTGCTCTTCAACTGCGGCGTGATGTCCCAAGAGAAGGGAACATTGCCGCCCACGTGCGCACCCAGAAAATGTCCATTCAGCCAAACCGAAGCCTGATAGTAAACGGCGCCGAAATGCAGCAGAACGTGTTTGCCGCTCCAGCCGTTCGGAACGGTAAATGTGCGCTGGTACCAGGCGGCGTTATGAAAGCCCGTATCGCCGATGCCGCTGAGCCGGCTTTCGAAGCAATAGGGAACGGTTATCTGACGCGGCGATTTGAGGGCGCCGGTGTACCAGTGTTCAGTCACTCCCTGCTCTTTGTCGTCGAAAGCGAACTTCCAGTTCCCGTTCAGAGTAAGCCATTGAGGTCTCTGAAATTGAGGCTCGGGATATTCGGGACGCGGCACCTCCGCCCGCATGAAAGTTACTGCCGCGACGAAACAGAAAAGCAAGTTAGTGGGTTTCAAAAGCATTTGTTATTTTGTCGTACTGCTCTTTTGTAATCGGCATCATCGAGCCGTGGCGGATTCCGGCGGGAACTTCGTATTTGTTCCACTCCGGCACTCCGGTGTTTCCGGAAACCTGATACCACGGCCCTTTCAGGCTGGGCGCCATCGAGAGCCCATAACTGACGCCTGCATACTGCTCGTAATAAAGGTACCAATCGCGTCCATCGGGCGAGGGGATGAGGGTCGGAGCTTCACGAAAGTTTGGACTCAGCGGAGGTCCGGGTTGTGAGTAAGGACCGAGCAGCTTAGGAGAGAAGCTGATGCGAACTGTCTTGCCGGTGGTCCATTCGTAGGAGGGATAGCGTTCATCCTTCAAGATAGCGGCGTATCCGCCATCCGGATTGGGCCGGATGATGGTGTCGATGGTCGCCATCTCAAAAGAGAATAGCCGCTGCGGAGGATCGGAGAATCGTTTCAGATTGGGTGACGTAACATACAAGGTTCGCTGGCTTGCCCAATACCTCTCCGGATCCTCTTTGGTTCCCGGTATGCTCGGCGTGTGCCATGTGAGAACAAACTGTGCAGACGGCTTGTCGAAGTAGAGCTTCGGCGCCCCGATCCTGGCCAGAGGATGCGGATAGTTCGGCACGTGCATCAAGTCCGGAGTATAGTCGGCGTACTTAGTCCAGTGGATCAGATCGTCGGACACCCAAAAGTTAATGTCCGGGGCTGCGTCGCTGCGATTCCCAACCAAATAGTATTTGCCGTCTGCGCCCTGTGCGATCGACGAGTGACCGTGATATTCGGGAAACACGCGGTTGCCCTTATTCAGCAGACGCCAGTGCAACCCGTCCAGACTAACCGAGTAATAAAGTCCGCCGTAGTCAGCCTTCATCATGTGCGAGAACAGATACGCCTGATACGCGCCTCCGGGAGCGCGTCCTTGAATGACGAGCGAGACGATGGCTAACAGCCCGATAAGAAAAGGTTTTACCAAAGAACTCGTACTCCAATCTGAATGACTCTCGGCACGGTGTCGAGGCTGCTGTTGAATTGGGGCTGTACCGTTCCGAAATTGGGATCAAAGGGATTCGTGTTGAACTTGGTGGTCAACCAATTGTAATGGTTCAGAACGTTGGTGGCGGTGGCGCGAAAATCGAGCTTCAACTTCTCCCAGACTGAGACTGTTTTCCCCAACGACAGGTCCACATAGACCTGAGGCTTCATGAACAGGGTGCTGGAGTTGGACGATTCGGCTTGGATTGTTCCGGTCGGGCCCGGAGGCAGAGTGTAGACCATCCAATCGTAAGTCGAATAGTTAGTTCCGCATCCGGCTTGCAAACTGTAAGGCATGGGAGTGACGTTGCCGTTGGCATCCTCGTTCAGTACGCAGTTACTCCAACCGCGCACGCTCGAAGAGCTCCAATTGATGTTCTTGGCATTGGCCGGATGCACTTGGACGGCGTTATTGGGCAGCGAGGCCGGCTCACCGGTCTGAATATTTACGGACGGCGCCACTACCCAGCCGCCCAGGAAGAAGTCTGCCACGCGATTGCCGCCGAAATTGAAGGTGCGGCTTCTACCGAACGGCAGATCGTAGCTGCCGGAGATCTTGAACACGTGCGGATGCTCCAAATAGTAGGGGCTGCGCTGCGGAACCTGATTGTACTGGTCCATCCAACCCCACTGCTCAATTTGTTTCGACCACACGTAGCTGGTGTTAAAGGAAAGTCCGTGCGAGAGGCGAAAGGTGTAGCCGATCTGGAGGCCGTTATAAGAATCCTTTCCGAGGTTTACGCCTTGTTCCTGAATGTCCTGGAACTGCAGGAAGGGACGATTATTGTCGTAGTTAAGAGCGTTTTGTATCGTGCTCTTACTGCCCCCGCAGTCACTCCAGACAGAGGGAAGGGACCGTTTACTTGGCACCTGGCCGCGATTCCTCCGGTTATTTCGTTGCATGGCTCGACAAAAGATGCGCCTGGCACGTTGAGCTGAGTGTTGCCGGCATAATCGTGCACCCTGTTCCCGACGTAGGACACATCCAGCACGCCGTTCTGAGCGATGCGGAATTGGAATCCGAACGAGAACTCATGAGCGCGCGGCATTTCGTAATTCGGGTTCCAGAAACTGAAGCCGGTGCTGAGGCCCGTTAAACCGCCCAGCGAAGAACCGGTCGGCTGCGTGATGCCGCTTGGAAACGGATTGCTCAGCAGGTTAGGAATGGGCGTGACAGGGTTATTAGAGGTAACAAGCGGCGTTGTGGCATTGAAGCCGATATTCTGCAGCATGGCGTTGTCCTGGAAATTGGTGAAGAACAGGCCATATCCGCCGCGCAGAACCAGCCGGTCAGAGAGCTTGTACGCCACACCGATTCGGGGCTGGATATCGCGATAGTCAGTCGCGAACGGATGTGCGGAATAGCCATTCACACCCGCGAAGGTTAGCGCGCCTTTGAGGTTCGCCAGCTGCGGATACTGGCTGATGACGGAGGCAGGAATCTGCCGGACGAGGGGACTCGCTGCGTTCGTATTGAACCCATCGTTCAACCTGTTATACCGTTCTGTGGGCGGAGTGTTGATGTCGTAGCGAAGCCCGTAATTGATCGTCAAGCGCTGGGTTACCTTCCAGTTGTCCTGAATCCAGGGGGCGATGTACCAGGTTGAGTAAAACAGAGCGGGGTTGATGTTGGCAGTGCCGCTGGACGGGGTGCCGAGGAGCAGCGAAGCAATCTCGTTTCCGCTCTCCGAGGCGGAGGTGGAGGATTGCTGCGTCATATCGGTGAGGAAGTTGAACGTGAACGGAGTTCCGGGATTATAGGTCTGGTAATGCGTCAAACGCAGGTCGAGACCGGCGCGAAGATTGTGATTGCCGAGGAATTTGTTCAGGCTGCCTTCGAGACTGTAGGTCTCGGTATTTGTCACATTGCTGAACCACCCCAGTTGGTCATAGGACGCGGATGCTGGCCCAAAAGCCCATTGACCGAAACTGGTTCCGTTTTCCAGTTGCGCTGCCATCGAAGCGGGCAAACCGAGCTGGGTGGGATTATAGCCCTGGTTCGGAGGGCTCTGCCATTTTGGCCGGAATAGCGCCGCATTGAGCCGTACGTTAATGACCGTGGTCGGATTCGGAGTGGCGATTAAATCGACTAGCAGCGCGGAATTCAGCCGTGAGAACTGACCGCCCGACAAACCGGGGCCGGTTACTCCGTTGAAGTTGCTGGTCTCAGTAAACAGGCTATGCGCGGGCCGGACGAAGAACCTGAATTTGTCGCCGACATTGAAATCGCCGCGCACCATGAAATTATAGAAATTCCAAGTATTGGCATTTCCAGGCAGGTTCAAGTTTCCTTTCGAGTAACCGAGCAGCGGGGAAGACGGTGAGTTGGGTTGCGGGAAGAAGGATGCGACTTTCGCCCCGACCGGGTTGATCCTGCTTAGGGGAATCTGGTTATTGGGGAACTGTGTTCGGTTGCCGCCGACGGTAGTTGCCGACTGCGGGTCGTAGATCTTGATCAGATTTCCGTTGGCATCCGTTAGGTGACTGAAATCGCCCTGTCGCATCTCGGCGGTCGGGACGCTCAGGCCGATCAGAGCATGGGGCAAGAGCTCATAGTAGTTGTCGTAGGAAAAGAAGAAAAAGGCCTTGACCTTGCTGTCTTTGGTGAGCAGTTTCGGAATGTAGGCCGGACCGCCTACCTGTAATCCCCATTGGTTTTGCGGCGACGGCGTTCTGGGCGAGCCGATGAAGTTGTTCTGGAAGGTATTGGCGTCCCAGCCGGTGCGTTTAAAGTAGGCCCAACCTGTTCCGTGGAAATCCGATGTACCGGACTTGGTATCGATATCGATGACGCCTCCGCTGGTATGACCGTAGTTGGCGTCGTACGCATTTGCATTGACGTTGGCGGAGGCGACCGCTTCGGCCGGCGGCGTGTATCCATAGGTATTGCTTCCTAGCTCCGCGTCGTTGGGCGCGCCGTCCACCTGAAATTCGTTCAAGTACATCAGACCGCCGTTAATCAGGAACTGCGACGTGACGGTCCACGGGTCGGTGTACACTCCCAGCGGCCGGATAAAAACGCCCGGCACGTCTTGCAGCAACATCACTGGGTTGTGGTTGGGCATCGGCAAATCGACGATGAGCTTTCCCGATATGTCTTGCTCGCGGCCGGCATTTTCAGTGTCAAGCAAGGCCGGTTCCGAGGTTACGGTGACATTTTGCGTGGTCGCACCCATCGCAAGTTGCAAGGCGACATTGGACGATTGGAAAGATTGCAGGGCGATGCCCGACCTCTCTGAAACTGCGAAGCCGTGAGCGTTCGCCGTCAGGGTGTAAGTGCCGGGCTCCACAAACAGGAAGGTATAAGTTCCGCTCTCGTTGGTCAGGCCCTTGGTTATCTGGGACGTGGCGTTGTCTTTTAACTCGAGATTCACACCTGCCACCGGACTGCCTGTCGGATCGGTGATGGTGACGGCCAGCTTGGCGCGACTGTCCTGCGCCTGCAAGCCGGTTGTCCAGATGAAAAGAGAAAGAGCGGCGAAGACCCGTGCGGCGCCGAAGCCCGCAACCGTTTGTCTGAAGCGAGTGTACTCCAACATAGAGTGAACAACCTCCCACAATGAATTGCTACCAGAGTGTGAGCGCTAGATGGGGGCGGTTACAAGTTTCCTCACTGTTCATTAACTGTTACGAGTTCCTGAAAAGCATTGAGAAATCAGGAGTTCTCCCAGTGTTACGCTGTTCCGGCTCGCTTGCTTCGACGGTAGTACAATCTCGCGTAGCGCATGATCGCCGTTGCCAGCCCCAGTTTCGAAGATAAGCAGGACGCACTCCGTCGAGCCCTGGAGAGCCGGACTTTCGCGCGTTCCGAACAGCTGCGCGGTTTTCTTCAGTATGTTTGCGAAGCTGAGTTTCGCGGGGCGACGGGCGAGTTGACCGAGTATGTGATCGGGACTGAGGTATTGCACCGCCCGGCGGACTACTCGCCCGCCGAAGATTCCGCGGTCAGGACCCGCGCTTACGAGCTTCGCCAGAAGCTCGAAAAGTTGTACTCGGCAGAACTACCCGGCGAGAGAATTCAGATTGTCATTCCCAAGGGCGCTTACGTTCCACAGTTCGTCCGTATTTCTATAGAGTCTCCAGCTCAGGCGCCGGATCGCAAGCCTGAGGCCCAAGTGGCGCCTTCGGCGGCAGTCGCCACTACGCGTTCGAATCGGTCCACAAGCCTGATCGCAGCTATTTTGATCGCCGCTGTCTTAATCGTAGCTGCGGGGGGCGCTGCGTTCGCCTTCTGGATTCAGACAAAGTTTAAGCCGGCCGGCAGCCTGGATCCAGTAGTGGCCGAGGCTTGGGCGCCCTTTGCCAAATCGGACGATAGCGTATTGGTGGTTCTTGCCACACCTTTGTATCTGGTGCTTGGACCCGAAACGCACGGCGCATACGGGACGCCTACTTATCCGGCGCCTCCGGAAGCCTATCCTCTTTTCCGTCAGCATCGGCCACTCGCTTCCGGCGCAAAACTGGGCATGATCTTTACAAATGATGCTTTGGGCGTGGGCAACCTGAGCGCCGCAGTTACGACAACGGCCGTAGTCCGGGCACTCGGCGCTTCAACTGAGATTTTGCCCGAGAGGCCGACCATGATGTCTCTTCTTCATGGCCGGGACGCCGTGTTGTTCGGAGCTCCGGTGGACAGCCAGCTGATCTCTGAGATTCTGTCCGACACACCGTTGAGCGTCCTATACGACGAAGGCGTCAAGGAGTTTGTGATTCGCGACCGTCTAAACGGTCAAACCCTAGCGCCAGAGAAAAATGCGAGCGGCGACTTTCGCACCGTTTACGGACTGGTCACGGTTCTGAACAACCGTGAATCTGACCACGGGCGCCTGGGATTAGTCGTATTCTCCGGAATTACTTCTGTCGGAACCTATGGCGCGGCAGAATACTTTACCTCGCCGAAAGCGCTGCGATCCTTGCGTGCGGTCTTTGCCGGCGAGGGCATTTCCGGTTTCCCGACAGCTTATCAGGTTGTGGTGAAGTGCAAATTCGAGAATATGCTGCTGGTCACCGAAGAGTACCAGTCGCACCGCATTCTGAAGAACGGGGAGTAGGCCCACAAACGCTTCTACGAGAAGTTTGTCGATGTCAATGGAAATCTTATTTTGGTGAAGCTCCCCGAGCGGAGGTCTGAGGTAATAAAACGCGGAGACAGCCGTGCGGATTTTGCCGGGCGCGGGGGCGATTGTTTAGTTGTCGATTGAAGCAGAGGGGGAATAAGTGGCCTAGGCCGCTGATCACTTTCCTGGTAGGCAGAACAAAAAAATGATACTCCTGAAAAAGAGCGTTCAGGCTGGAGCGGGCGTTTCTTTGGATGCAAGGGCCGTCCTGAGCTTTGCAGCATTTATGGTTTTACGCAAAGGCTGCAGGAGGCTTCGACGTACGCGACGTTTTCTTGCCTGTTTATCGGCTCTGGCGCGATCGCCACTTCGGTGTGACATAGGTTTCCTTCTAAGGGCAGCGGGTTTACAGCCAAGTTAAAGTTGGGGGCCAGGCTTTGGAGCGAGTAAGGCCGCCGAACCTAGAGCGACGACCGAATAGTCAGGAGTAAATTGCTCCGACTCCCTCCAGTATACGTGCCGTATGTGTATCTGTAGATCCGCCTCCCGTGATCTGCGTGACGCCAGAAGCGCACTGATCAGCCGTCCTTGCGACGAAATGATGAGAGCCAACAGCGATGAGCGAAAATGTTTGTACTTCGTACAAAACTCCTACCCAACTCCAACCGCCCGCAGTTCCCGCAATCGTCGCCCCAAGAAACGCCGCTCACTTTCATTGCCGGCCAGCTCAAATGCTCGCTTATAATTTGCTGCGGCTTCCTCTAAATGCCCCGTCCGGCGCAGCAGATCGGCACGCACGGCATGGAGCAAATGATACTTCTCCAAATCGGTGGTCGCCTCTGGCGCATCGATGATTTCCAGCCCCCGTTCCGGACCTTCCGCCATCGACACCGCTACCGCCCGGTTTAGCAGCACGATCGGCGAAGGCTGCAAGATCTCCAGCAGCTCGTACAAACGAACAATCTGCAGCCAATCGGTATCCTCGGCCCGCGCCGCCTGACAATGCAGCGCCGCAATCGCGGCCTGGACCGCATACGGACTCGGTCCGCCTCCCAAAGCCTGTTCCACCAGCGGCAGGGCCTCGGCGATCTCCGCTTTATCCCATCGGCTGCGATCCTGCTCTTCTAAAAGAATCAGGTCGCCCGCCTGGTCTCGACGCGCCTCGCGCCGCGAGTCTTGCAGCAGCATTAGCGCCAGCAGACCCTTGGTTTCCGGCGCATACTCCGGTCCCACAATGTTCTGCATCAGCCGGCCCAGTCTGATCGCCTCAGCGCAGAGATCGGTCCTCAGCAGCGAATCGCCTCGTGTCGAAGCGTAGCCCTCATTGAACACCAGATAAATGACCGTCAGGACAGCCTGCAGCCGCTTCGGAAGCTCATTCGTCTCGGGCGTCGCATAGGGTATCGCGGCATCGCGAATCTTCCGCTTCGCCCGCACCAGCCTCTGGGCCATGGTCGCATCGGGAACCAGAAAGGCCCGGGCAATCTCCTCCGTACTCAGGCCGCACAGCGTCCGCAATGTTAGAGCGACCTGCGCCTCCAGCGCCAGCGCCGGATGACAGCAGGTAAAAATCAAGCGCAGCCGGTCATCCGGAATCTCAACGGAGTCGACCTCCACGTCCGGGCGCGCCGCCGTCGCCGATTCGGCCAGCAGCTTTTCCAGCTTCTTCTCGAACAACTGCTTTCGGCGAATGCGGTCGATCGCTTTATGCCGGGCCGTCTGTATAATCCAGGCCCGCGGAAACTCCGGCACGCCGGAAATGTCCCACTGCTCCACCGCGGCCGCAAAAGCCTCCTGCGCTGTATCCTCCGCCAGATCGAAATCCCCAACCAGCCCGATTAGAGCGGCCACAATTCGCCCCCAGTCGGAGCGATACAGTTCTTCTACAACCGTATGGGCGTACGCAGCCATATCTGATTGTAAGAATTTGCTAACTTATGTCGAGCCGGCCTCGCGCCGTTCGACTTCGTATTAGGAGAGGCAGGACCAAGAATGAAATATATGTTGCTGATCTATGGCGAAGAAGGAGCTTTGGACGAGACCCAGCGGGAACAGTGTTATCAGGAGTCTGCCCAATACGCCCATCAACTCAGTTCCAAGGGGCAGTACATCGGGGCTTCCCCGCTCCACCCAACTTCCACCGCCACCAGCGTGCGCTTTCGTGACGGTCAGTATGTCGTGACCGACGGCCCTTTCGCAGAAGTGCGCGAACAACTCGGCGGCTACTTCCTCGTGGATGCCAAGAATCTGGATGAGGCGATCAAAATCGCCGCCGGCGTGCCGGGAGGACGCTTTGGGACCGTTGAAATCCGGCCTTTAGTGGAGATCGACGGCCTGCCCAACTCCATCGGCTAAAAAAAATTTTCTGCCTGTCGATCTGGCCACTCTTCGTTCGACATTCCTCTAGAACCGGAAATCGAGCGAAAGGAAATCTAATGCAACTGAATCCTTACCTAAACTTCAACGGACAATGCGAAGCAGCTTTCAAATTCTACGAACAATGTCTTGGCGGCAAGATCATCCACGCCAAGCTCGAAGCAGGAGAAAACGTATTGATGGGTTCCGATGTTTCCTCGCAACCATGGCTTTCAGAGAGCCGAATCAACTGACGGTCAGAAAGGAAGAAGAGATGAGCAAAGTTCGAGTTCTGGTGGGTACACGCAAAGGGGCGTTCGTACTGAGCGCCGACGGCAAACGCCAAAATTGGGAAGTGAGCGGACCCTTTTTTGGGGGCTGGGAGATTTATCACGTGAAAGGCTCGCCCGTAGACCCTAACCGGCTGTATGCATCGCAGTCCAGCGGTTGGTTCGGTCAGTTGATTCAGCGCTCTGACGACGGGGGCGCCACCTGGCAACCGGTCGGCAATAAATTCGCTTACGACGGTGTTCCCGGAACGCATCAATGGTATGACGGCACACCGCATCCGTGGGAGTTCAAGCGAGTCTGGCATCTGGAACCATCGTTCGCAAATCCGGATACCATCTATGCCGGCGTTGAAGATGGCGCGCTGTTTCGCTCCGATGACGGTGGACAGAATTGGCAGGAACTCTCCGGACTGCGGAATCATGGCACCGGTCCCGGTTGGCAGCCTGGGGCCGGAGGCCTGTGTCTCCACACCATTCTTCTCGATCGAAGTGATCCGAGCCAAATTGTGATTGCTATTTCAGCCGCCGGGGCCTTCCGCTCCCGTGATGGCGGTGCAACGTGGCGTCCCATCAACCGTGGATTGCGCTCGGAGTTCCTTCCCGACCCAACCGCTGAAGTCGGCCACTGCGTTCATCATGTGGCGATGAACCAGATCCGTCCCAACGTTCTGTTTATGCAGAAGCACTGGGATGTGATGCGCAGCGACGATGCCGGCGACTCCTGGCATGAGGTCAGCGGCAACTTGCCTTCCGACTTCGGTTTTGCCATCGATGTCCACTCGCATGAGCCAGACACTATCTATGTGGTTCCCATCAAAAGCGATTCCGAGCACTATCCGCCCGACGGGAAACTTCGCGTGTATCGCAGCCGCAGCGGCGGAAATGAGTGGGAGCCGCTCACCGCCGGATTGCCGCAACAAAATTGCTACGTCAATGTCCTGCGTGATGCCATGGCCGTCGACTCGCTTGCTGATTGCGGAGTCTATTTTGGAACCACCGGGGGACAAGTGTATGCATCGAGCGACTCCGGCGACAACTGGCGACCCATCGTGCGGGATCTTCCTGCCGTGCTATCCGTAGAGGTCCAGACATATCAGTGATTCGCGTCATCCTTCCTGCGCATCTGCGCGATTTGGCGCGCGTTCAGGGCGAAGTTGTTCTTGAGGTGGCGGGCCATCCTACCGTTCGCTCAATCATCGATGCGCTCGAAGCGCGATACCCGATGCTGCAGGGGACTATCCGCGATCACGACACTCTAAAGCGGCGCCCCTTTGTCCGCTTCTTTGCCTGCGAACAGGATCTCTCGCATGACCCCGTGGATGCGCCGCTTCCCGATGCTGTTGCCAGTGGCGCTGAACCCTTTTTGATCGTCGGCGCTATTGCAGGCGGTTAGCGGTTAGGCTCGGTCTAGTTCCGCCCAAAGGTCGGCTAACGGGACAATTACCGGAACATCGTCAAATCGAGCGGTCAGACTTTCCGTCTCTTCGATCATGTTGCCGTCAAGAGTGAACGTCCAAGCCCGCTTCCGCTCCGGCCAAATCACCCAACAACATTTGGCGCCGCCGGCCATGACGAGGCGACTGGCTTTATCCATGAGACTACCGATAGTCTGTCCGGGCGACAGAATTTCAACAACCAGAGCGGGCGCTTCGACCAGGTCCCCATCGCGATAGTCCGCTCCTCGCCGCACTACTGTGATATCTGGTACAAGCCGATCCGGACCGCACCAGAAGTTCAACTCCGACGCGCAAAGATAGCGCTCGCGCAGTAAATTGAGAAAAAGAAACAGAAGATACGACTGAACGGCCACGTGTAGCTTCTTCGGCAAAGGCTTCTCCACCTCCTGGCCGTCGATCAATTCCAGGTGATAGGGCTCAACGAATACGGCGCTCACATCCGGATGGTATCACCGTGAAACACGATTCGAATTCAGCTCAGAGGCGCTTACCTGCGTTATTGTTGTCGCAAACTAAAGCAAAAGCGAACAGGCCATGAACATCACATTTTCAGGAAAAACAGCGCTGGTTGCGGGGGGTGCCGGTGGATTGGGACGTGCCGTAGTCTTGGCGTTCCTGGAAGAAGGCGCCAAGGTAATCGTCACGTCTCGAAATGAAAAGGAGTTTGCCGCTCTGCAGAAAGCAGCGGGTGCGTCGCAGCACTTACTCGAAGGGCACGCTGTTGACGTAACGGAGGAAACCGCCGTCAGCGGTCTCATAACGCAAATCCTGAAGGACCACGGCCGGCTCGACATCATGGTCAACGCTGTTGGCGGCTACGCCGGCGGCGCAAAGCTTTGGGAAGAAGGCAGCAAAACGTTCGATCAAATGTTCCAGCTCAACTTCCGCTCCGGTCTGATCCTGTCAAGAGCCGTCGTCCCGGCCATGCTCAAAGAGAAGCGCGGAGCAATCGTCAACGTGTTATCCAAATCAGCACTGGAGCCCGCTGCCGGACTCGCCGCTTACTCCGCCTCGAAAGCCGCCTCACTCGCTATGATGGATTCGCTAGCCGAGGAGTTAAAAGCTTCAGGAGTGCGAGTCAATTCAGTAGTTCCCGACATCATCGATACCGAAGCAAACCGCAAAGCCATGCCCAAAGCCGCCTTCGACCAATGGCCCAAGCCAGAGGAGATCGCCCGCGTCATCCTTTTTCTATGCAGCGACGAAGCCAAAGTCATCCACGGCGCCGCTGTGCCTGTTTACGGACAAAGTTAATCATGCAGATTTCTCGCGACTTCCACTACGCCTGGCGACAGATTGCTAAATCACCCGGATTTGCTCTCATCGTCCTTTTAACGCTGGGTCTTACTGTTGCTTTAAGTACAACGGTCTTCAGTGTTCTCGATGCGGTCTTCGTGCGCCCTTTGCCGTACAGCCATCCCGAGAAAATCTTCTCGCTCACGACGTATTCGCCGCAGGGATACACCCAACCAGCCTACGAAAAGCAACTTGTTAGCGCAGATCCGTGCTGAGATCCTGATGAATCGAGGACGAGCTCTTAACCCCACCGTCAAAGTGCTGATTATGCTGTAAGGAAAGCGGCGCTGTTATCCGTTGCCGTAACGACAGAAGTCGCAAGGTTTTCAAACAAGGTTTTAAAGTCATTACGCGACTTTTTCATGTTCTTAAGAACCGTGCCGACGGTTTCGAGTTGCGTATCGGTCAGCTCAAAAACTGGAACGTTGTAATCTTGAGACCGAGCAATTAGGCTATTAAAGTCTGCGATATTAGCTAGGTTAAAGGGTTCAGAATTGACAGAAACAGCAGCATACAAAGCTTCTGGCATCATCATCTTGAACCTCTTAAACACCGGAACCAGCTTGTTCTCAACTTTTTGATTGATCCGATCAATCCACATCTTAAAAGCCGACGCTGGTGCCCCGTATCTCGGGCGGAACCGCTGATTGATTGTGCCAATGAACAGAGGTCTGTGTGATGGGACTGGATACGCCGCCCCTTGGAAGATACCACTAGCATTGGCTTTGTCCGGCCACTCTGCCCACTTTGGTAGGACCTCCGCCAAGCTATCGATAGCAAGAGAGCAGAAGTAATCAGGATTACAAGGCACGATGAAGTGCGAACTCGACATCACAAAATTCTGGTTCAATGAGCTGATTGCAGGGCTAAGATCGACCAAAACGTAATCGATTTTTAAATCCTTCGCTGTTTCCCGAAGCAATGCAGCTATGGCTCCAGGAAGATTTTTCATAACACCAAAACTTCCTGTCAGTTCATGGGCAACTCCTAAAGGAATGTCGTATTCAGCAATTCGCACATGCCCTGGCAACAAATACAAGCCTGGCCGTTTTGTTATCTCGAAGCATTCAACTGATTTGAGCCGTTCTGGCAAAGCTTCAAAAGCGGGTCGTAAAGCTTCGTACAAATTAACGGTCTTGTTCTTCTCATAAAAAGATTCAAAGTCGTTGCTGCCTGAAAGTGACAGACTCATGCCGGTTAAGTTGCACTGGGGATCTGCATCGACCATCAATACCCTCTTGCCCTTATTAGCTAAGGCCCAGCCGAGATTGAACGTAGTCGTCGTTTTACTCACGCCTCCCTTGTGATTGAACAAAGCAACGGTGAAATATTTGTGTGTCACGTTTTCTCCCCTAGGAATTGAGTTCAAAATCTGCAGCTCTCCGGAAAGGTCGAGTTGCACGACTTGTCTGGCATACAGACCTGAACAACTTCTCTCTCCGGCTTCCCACCTGGCTACCGTCAATTTCGTTACTGCAAATCGCCTCGCAAACTCGGCCTGTGTTTCACCCAGGAGTCGGCGCACTTTACGAATGCTTTCAGGCGAAATCGAAGCCATATTGATCCATTGGATGTTATGATATCCAGCGGATATCAACGTGTCAAGTTACTGCAGAAATGGGCGCCCTGGCGACCGACTGCTGGACGATGCAAATTTCAATGCGCTATTCAATCGTTCGCTAAGGACTCAATCGCAAATGATTTGGGAGACTTCTTACTGGAAAAACGATTTGCTAAAGCAGAGTTCTGAATTGAAAAGACGAATGGCACAAAAACGGTGGGTTGATGCGTCATTCGCTAGATGTGAGCAGACCATCATGATGGGTTTCTACTCGGTACGGAAACTTATCGACTCAATGAAGTTGACCGATACGGCGAGTAATAATGCGCATCAAGTCTATTCGTACCCTCCCACCGGGAAAGACGTCACGCTGTTAAACAAGCGCGATCTTGACGAACTCTATGATTTGAGAAAACCTAGACGACAAAATGCTTCGCTCCGCTTTTTGTGTAATCAGGTCATTCACAGCTACGTATTCTGCCTCGTTTTCGATGAACAAAACATGCTTTCAGCGGTTTGGGTTGCTTCTGATTTTTATCGTTCTAAAGCCTTACTCGAGGTTTCTTTGATAAAAATAGTCGAATTGTTCGAGACGGTTAGTACCGATGTGGTTTGGTCAAGCAGATACACCTACGACCCTAAGAAAGGTGATTATTGTTATCAAGCCGATTGACCCTACTGCCGCCATTTCCCTCTCCAATTGCTTTGACCGCCAATCTCAATCCCATCGACACTCTCCGCATCGAATAGGAACTATCTCCACGACGCTCTCTTATCCTGGCAACAGTATGCTGGCAAAAAAGCTAAGCGCGCGGTTGCCCCTCTACTTCTGCGACCACCATCACCTTCCATTGCCGCAAGGGCACAAATTTCCGCTGGCCAAATACCGCATGGTGCGTGACCGCCTCAACCAGGACGGGCGTTTCGATCTACGCGAAGCGCCGCTTGTCACGAAGCAGGATCTGCGGCGCGTGCATACCGACAGCTACATCGACGGCTTCCTCGCCGGCACTCTCGAGCCGAGCGCCATTCGCCGTATCGGCTTTCCCTGGTCCGAAGGACTGGTCAAACGAACGCTCGCCAGCGCCGGTGGAACTCTCGCCGCTACCCGAACTGCCCTTCAATCTGGCTTCGCCGGTACAGTGGCCGGGGGCACGCATCACGCCTTCCGAAGCGAGGGAGCTGGTTTTTGCGTCTTCAATGATCTGGCCGTCTCAATTGAATGGGCTCGCCAATGTGGCGGACTCACCCGCGTCGCAGTCATCGACCTCGATGTCCACCAAGGCGACGGGACAGCCAGCATCTTTGAAAATGACGAAGGCGTGTTCACGCTTTCCTTGCACGGCGCTCGTAATTTTCCTTTTCGCAAACAACGCAGCCGCTTAGACATCGAGTTCGCCGATGGCGCCGGCGCCGAACAATACTTTCCCGCTCTCGATCGGGCGCTCTCCGAAATCTGGCGCTTTCAGCCCCAATTGATCCTGTTCCAATCGGGTGTTGACGCGCTGGCGAGCGATCGCCTCGGGCTTCTGTCACTTACCTTGCAGGACCTTGCGCGGAGAGACCGAATCGTCTTGGGCGAAGCGGAGCGGCGCAACATTCCCATCGTCGTCACCATGGGAGGCGGCTACTCTGAACCCATTGAATCGACTGCTGAAGCCCACGCCCAAACTTTCCAGATTGCCGCCTCCATCTTCACGGACTTCCGGTAAAATTCTCCCTAGCTTCGCGAAAATCTTCTCCGTCCACAATATTTCGGCCTCCGTTCCGTCTACCTGAGTGGATGGAAGAAGTCTTGAGCGGCGTCGAGGGAATTACCTCCGATCAGAATCGGCGGATCTCCGAAGCCCTTGCACGGGAGCAGTCTCGGCTGCGCCGGTTCATTCGCAAGCGCGTCCCCGATCAGGACGAAGCCGAAGACATCTTTCAGGAAGTGTTCTACGAACTTGTAGACGCCTACCGGCTCATGAAGCCCGTGGAACAAGTCGGCGCCTGGCTATTTCGCGTAGCGCGCAATCGCATCGTCGACCTGTTTCGCAGCAAGCGGCCCTCCGTCTTAGGAAACGATTCTATGATCGCAACCGAAGACGGCGAAACCCAGCAATGGGAGGACCTGCTCCCGTCGCCCGATGCCGGACCGGAAGCCGCTTACGCGCGAGCCGTGCTGCTGGAACAGCTGGATGCTGCCCTTGAAGACTTGCCCGAAGAGCAGCGCGATGTGTTTGTGGCGCATGAAATAGACGGTCGGAGCTTCAAAGAACTGAGTGAAGCAACTGGCGTCAGCGTCAACACGTTGCTCTCCCGAAAACGCTACGCCGTGCTGCAGCTGCGTCGTCGATTGCAAGCCATTTATAACGAGTTTGGAAAAGCCTGAGCAGTAACAAACGAGGAGTAACAAATGAAAAGATACCGTTTATTGAGAGTCTTGAAATTCGCAGTGTTCGCCGCTGTTGCTGTGGCGGCCGCCAGTTTCATTGTGATGAGTCTCTGGAACGTCTTAATGCCCGCCATTTTTGCCGTTCGAGCGATCAGCTTCTGGCAGGCGCTGGGACTTCTGCTGTTGACGAAAATCTTGTTCGGAAGGTTCGGACCCGCTGGTGGCGGCGCCGGTTCGCGCTGGCGTCGGCGCATGATTGACCGTTGGGACAGCATGACGCCCGAAGAGCGCGAGAAATTTAAACAGGGAATGAGTCGCGGCTGCGGCGCCCGTCAGAACGTTGCAACTCCGAACCGGGAAGCGGAAGTGCGAGCGTGAATCTCATTAACTTCACTAAGACCGAGTTGAGCTCCGCCGTCGCCAGAGGCGTGCGCCAATGCGTCGTAATAGGTTCTCGGGCGCCTTTGCTTGAAGCGTTTAAAACTGCTTCCGACCGAAGCCTTCAGTTGTTTGCTTTGGCGGAAGAGCATTCGTCGGTTTCGCCGGCGATGATTGTCCCTGCGCAATTCGAGTCCGAACCGCTCGCTGCATCGCTTGACAAAGCAGGCTTCGACAAGCTGAAAGCGAGTCTGTTCGTATGGCTTGGCGGCAACGGTTATCGCACCGTTGAAACCGCCTTGGCTAGTCTCGCCTTTATGGCCTCTCTTCCCGCTGGAAGTGGCGTCGTGTTGGATTATGCAGTGGAACGCTCGGCTTTTGGATCGCTCACCCACACTGCGCTCGATGCCTTGGCAAGCCGCCTTGTATGCGCCAAAGGCATCGTCAAATATGTCATTCAACCGCAAGCCGTAGCAACGATGCTTCGCAGTCTCGGATTTCAAACGATAGTGGACCTGGCGCAGGAAGAACTGCCAGGAAGCTGCGGACGTCTTGTCAGCGCAGTGGTCTAAAAGCTCGGCGCACTAAGCAGCGACAACATCGGTGAGCAGCAAGGCTTCTCCGCCTGCTTGACCTCCATCAGTTCGGCGCGCGTGTGGTTCGGATCGTCATAGGCTGGCTGAATGCTGTTCTCGCCCAGTGCGAAGTGGTGCGCTACACCCGGACGCTGCGGCTATGGGTTCTGAACGTTGAGCATATATTCCAGCCCACTAGTGTCTGGCTAAATTTTGAGAGAACGCAATAAGTCCTGTTACGCCAACTGGAGGCGGCTGCTGAACACGGGAACGATTTAAAATTCCGAGAATCGTTTTGGATCGAATGAGAGCGCCTGCCCGCTGGGGAAGAATGGTGGATCGATGAGCGGCAAGCTGCATCACATGGGGTTTCGCGGCAGCGTGACGCGCACCACACTGGCCGACGCCAACGAGCGCCACGACTGGCGCATCTACTCCGACTTCGCGCAGTTCTTGATCAGCATCGCCCGGCCGCTCTACGCCGGGGCAACATTGCCCCCCGGCAGCGCCACCACGACTCACCCCCCCCCAGCCAAACCCTCACTTCACGCCTTATCAAGTACCCCCAAAACCCCAATCACAAACCAACCCCATCTTTCTCTCCTGCCAAACCAACAACTTCCCCCCGAAAATTCCGCCCCCCGAACATCTGCCATGGGAAAACCATGTCATATGACATCGCGTCAGATCCGCCGAGCACAGGAGCGCCGCACTCGCAAGCTCGCCAAAAAATCCGACCGCCTGGCCGCCGAAGCCACTCCGGAACCGTCGTTCGCACCAGCTGAGGCCGCCTCAATCGACAGCCTCACTCCCGATCCAGCGGAATCCAATCCAACCCCGCGTACCCGGGCCGAAATCAATCGCGAAAACTCACAATACTCAACCGGTCCACGTACCCAAGAAGGAAGGGCCAAATCCAGCATGAACCACTTTAAACACGGCTTCTGCAGCGTGTTCTCCCTCCTGCCCTCCGAATCGAGGCAGGATTTCGACAATCTCCTCGTCGCTCTGCGCCAAGACCATCGACCCGCCAACACCACCGAAGACATCCTGGTCGAACGCATGGCCCAACACCACTGGCTCAGCCAGCGCGCCATCCACCTACAAACTATGCTCCTCTCCGACGACGGCCTGATCGAGCAGCACGAAAAGACCTTCTCGCTCTACCTGCGCTACCAGACCACCAACGAACGAGCCTTCTCCAAATGCCTGCACGACCTCCTCAAACTCAGAGCCGCCCAGCGTCAAGCGGAAAACGACGCCCGTAAAGCGCACGCCGAAACCCGCAAGCAGGAACAAAGACAAACTGACGAAAAGCGCAAGCAAAAAGCCGCCGATTACAAACGCGACATTGCCGCCCTCGAAGCGGAACACCAAAGCGATCTGGCTTTCGCCGAACAAATGCGCAACATGCCGCTTGACGAACTGCTCGGTCGCCCCGTGCCCGATTTCGGATCGCCCAAGTAAAATGAAAATTACCATGCCCGGACTCACTTGGACTCACACCGAAGACATCGCGTTGAGCCTTTACGATGCACACCCCGATGTCGATCCCACGCATATCCGTTACACCGACCTTCACAAGTGGATCACCGAACTACCTAATTTCAAAGACGACCCGGCAGCTTCTACCGAAGGCAAACTGGAGGCAATTCAAATGGCATGGCTCGAGGAATACCAGGACAACGAATAGCCCCTCGGCAAGCTCTTATTGCTCGCGCTCTATCCGTCCGGCGTTCTGGTTCCAGCGATAGACTCTGAGTCCCGGTTCAGCCCGTGTGGGAATCGGCGGCAGTTGCCGAAGCGCGCCTCCCGAGTTCATCATCACGCAGGCCGGAAAGGAATTATAGAGAAAGTAAACGCCACGCCAAGTCGCAGGCAAATCCGGAACCGCCACCGGAGACGGATCACGACTGATCTCGCTGGCAATGTAGCCGCAAGAGCGCTGCGCCGTGAAAGCCACTGCGCGCCAGATCGAAAGATTATGCGTCAAAGCTGCCACTTGGAACGCCAACAGCCCGGCCAGAAGGCCGATTTGTACTCTCCAGCTTCGATAGGACCCTATTAGGAGGCCCCAAAAAAGCGCTAGCCCGAGCACCGGCAAATACAGCACGCGCGAGCCGCTCAAATCGGTGCTGATCAGGAGCAGGTGCTCAACCGGCAAAGCCGCCGCCATCGTCATGCCAAGCGCGGCCAGTAACGTCCGTCTATCTCCTCTGGCCGTCAAAAGCGACCAAAGGAGAACCAAGGCAAAGACCGCCAGTCCGGCTTTCAAATAGAAGAAAGGAGGCGTCGACCAGTTAATCGGGAACAACAGCAACGCCCACTGCCGGTACAGCAAAGCGTTGGCCGTACGAATCAAGCTGAAGTGCAAAACTGCCGGCTGACCGCTCGATGCGCCATATCCTCCGACATTCCCGATCACCCAGTAGCGATAAAAAAACGCCACGCCGCAAGTCAGGAAAAGTAGCGAGATCGCTCGAACGCGTCGTCTGGCTTCGTTCGGCAGAAACGACATGGCCCAGGCAAGAAAGGGAAGACAAAACGCAGACTCTTTGCAACACACCGCCGCCAGCGCGCCGAGCACCATCGCCACATACCAGTGGCTTCGTTCCGTACGTAGTAAAGCCAGCGTCGATAACAGCGTCAGGAGAACAAAAAACGTAGCAAACACATCCACGCGAGCCGCCGCCCACACCACCGCTTCCGGTCGCGACCCATGTAGACCGAACAAAACGGCAGACCCGAACGAGACCACTCGGGCCAGATCGAGCCGTCGAGCCAGCACGTAAACCAGGCAGCAATTGACTGTATGCACTGTCACGCTGAGCAGGTGCCAGCGAAAGGGATCGAAATGCGCCCATTTGAAGTACAACCAATACACCAGATAGGAGACCGGCCGGAAAAAGAAATCGCCTGACCGGGGGTGAACGTAAAACAAGCGCAGCACATCGCCAAGAGATTGTTGGGAAGGAAGGTACACCAGGCCATAGGAGTCATGCAGGAGCGGAAGATAAAGGCTCGGCCAGTAGAAAAGAAAAATCACGACGGCCAGCACACCGCAAACCGCCGCATCCGCAACCGGAATCTCTGTGGGTATGGTTGTGACTGGCCGAACACGCCAGAAAAGCAGGATCAGAAACGACAAAGCGGTAATCGCTTCTACGTTCAGGAGTGCGTGGCCCAACCCTCTGTTATACTTTATTGAGTAGTTCCGCCCTTCTGTCAGTTGTGCGGTGTACACAGGCGCACCTCGCCTATCAAAATCCCAGGACATCCTAATGCCCAAGTTGAAGACACACAAGGGCGCGTCGAAGCGCTTTAAGAAAACAGGTACGGGTAAAATAACCCGTCGTCATGCTTATGCGCGGCATATTCTGACCTCCAAGTCGCGGTCACGAAAACGTAAACTTAGCCATGGCCTAGTGGCCGATTCCACCGACCAGGCGAAGCTGCACAGCATGCTTCCTTATTAAATAGAACGTCACTATACAATGAGCGGGGGGCAGAGCGCCGCACGTGCCTGCCACCCTCAAACAACCCCACTAGGGGTTGAACGAATACCAGTTAAGGAGAAAACGTGCCTAGAGTAAAACGCGGTACCAATCGGCGGGATTATCGCCACAAAACCCTGAGGCTCGCCAAGGGTTATTTCCTCACTAAGTCAAAGCTCAATCGTGCTGCCCAGGAAGCCGTCGAAAAGGCGCTTCGCTATGGGTATGTCGGTCGCCGTCTCAAGAAGCGGAACTTCCGCTCTCTGTGGATCGTTCGAATCAACGCCGCTTGCCGCGCCGCCGACATTTCATACAGCAAATTCATCCACGGCCTGAAGCGCGCCGGGATCGATTTGAACCGTAAGGTTCTCGCCGACATCGCTGTAAACGACGCAGCCGGCTTCCTGAGCTTGGTCGGCCAGGCTAAAGCAGCTCCCCAAGCGCAACTGCAGTAGCTTTCAAGTTCGATAGTCGATAATAGTCTGACAAGCGCATAGCCTGGGCTGAAATCTTTTGGGTTCGAACGGCTATGCTCATAGAGAAAAGCATGGAAGCAGTCCAAGAGCAACAAATCGACACACTCTCGCACCTGGAAGAACGCATCACGCGCGCTGTCGGAGCCATCACCGCTCTCCGCAGTGAGAATCATGAGCTTCAGGAGCGTCTTCGCACCACCGAATCGGAGCTCAATTCCACTCGCTCTGCTCGCGATGAGGCCCAGGGCCTTTCGGCCGAGTTTCAACGAGAGAACAGCGAGCTTGGAGAAAAGCTGAAGGGCACACAAGACGAACTGAATGGGTTGCTGGACGAACGCCGGCAGGTGAAAGATCGCATTGAGAAGCTGCTTGGCCAGCTGGATCTGTTGAGCGAACGTTAGGAGTTCTCAATGGACACCGCGGATGCACCCAAGCAGTCTGTTCGGGTCATCATCTTCAACCAGGCCTACACGCTCAGTACGTCGGGCGATCCGAACGACACCCAACAACTCGCCCAGTCCGTTGACGATCTCATGTCATCGATCGCTCGCCGTGCCGGCAACCTCGATTCGGCCCGCACCGCAGTCCTGGCATGCCTTCACATGGCGGACCGCCTTCGGCAGGCAGAGAAAGAGCTGGATCAGCTCCGAAATTCGGTCAGTCACAAGACGAGGGACTTTGCGCATCTGCTCGACGAAGTGCTGACCGTCCGCGACTAAAAAATCCTTTCCTGCTTCTGCAGGCTTCCAAATGTGCCCAGATTCGCGACCGAAAACGAGAACAGGTACTGGTTGTCATCGCGGATTCCGAAGTTGATCCGGCGTAGCTGAAAGCTGAACCCGCAGCAGTCCGTGTTATAAGAAGTCTGCACGAATTCGAACAAAGAGCGGCGTAACAACAAATCGCGGGTGAAAATCGCCGCCGCATTCCAACCTCGGCGATTGGCGCTCCCATAACCGCCGCCGAACGTGAGCTGATTGGCCTGCGGAACCAGCAGCGGATCCGTCGTGATCGCCGTATCTCCCACGCTGGCGAAGTATTTTCCCGCCCGCCCAGTGGCCGTGACCGTCTGGTCGATAAACTTGTTTCGGCGCGGGTCATAGTCGGCTCGCCACTCGGCGCTAAGAAAAGGGTAAGGATTGACGACCAATGACGAGACGACGGGCGAATAGCCGCGTGGTCCGTCCAGAAATGCAAACGGCGTCAGATTCTCCGTCGCAAGCACCACGTTGCGGACACCCGGCAGTACCGCTCCTCCGAACGTCGGATCGAAGTAACGGGCTTGCGCGACTTTCCAGGTCAGTACCTCGCTGACGTTATTATTTTTGTCCTTTCGATAGAGTCGGTTAGTGACCGAAAGCGTGAGCTGGTTGGTGTTCGAGATGATATCTGTTTCATCGAAGTGTATGGTTCGCTGGAACTCGTTAATGCCGGTCACGTATTCGTAATTCGCTTCGCCTTCGATCGTATGCTTAATTTTGCCGCCGAGATGAAGCCACGCCGGTGGCGTATAAACTCGCTCGAGCACAGGCGATCTCAGATCGAGTGTGAAGTCCGCGTCTTTGCGAAAAAGATTGCCATGTCCGCCGGCCAGGTTGACAAACGAGTTCGGCGGGCATGCCGAATACCCGCCACAAAAAGAAACCGGCGAATAGGAGGTGGCGTTCACGGAATAAGATTCGCCGTAGTCGGTAGCGCCAAACGTTAGGCCTGGTTGCAGTGAAAATCCTTTGAAGTTGAAAGCCGTATCGACATGCGGCTCCAGATCGATTCGCGAATACGGGTTGGTATGAAATATCGCCGCTGGAGGACCGGATTGAGCAATCGCGCCGGTTGGTTCCTGCCGGTCAAGTAAAGAAGCCGACGACGAAAACGAAAACCAGACCGGAAGTGGACCGTGCAAGATCTCCTGGTCGCGAGCGTTAAATTCCACCGACGGTAATTTCTGAAGAATGACTTGGTTTGCCGGTTGGTTCAGCTGAGTGATCGATTCGAAAACCTGATTCCGTTGCCCGACGAAGTTCAATGTGTACGTTTCGTCCTTGAAGCGGCGTTGCAGAAATCCAATCGAATCCACTTCGTTATAAATCGTAGCGGCAAACGAATAGGAGAACGCCTCTCGAAAGATCAGCGAGCTGAGATAGTTGTAGTCGAGACGGCCAGTGAACCCGGCGATTTCGGTGCGGGCGGTGATTTGGAATTGCAGGCCGCCCTCCTTCTGCATAATTTCGTTTCCGCTGCTGTCTTTACCGATGGGAATTCCGCGATCGTCTACGTCGTAAAGGTTGAAGTTGAAATCGGTCACTCGATTCGGCTTGCCTCGAAAGTCGTAGCTGAAAGCGGGACCCCGCGAAGAGAAATACTCGACGATCCCGGTCATGTCATAACTGGGATTGATCGCCCAGTAGTAGCCGCCGCCGTAAACGTAACCGTAGAAGGTGCTGTGGCCGAAATCCGGCGTTAGAAATCCGCTTTGTCTTGGGTTTCTTCCCAGCGGACGATAGTAGTACGGAAGATAGAAAATCGGAATGCCGCGCAAGCGGAAAATACTGTTCCGGGCGATGGCTCGATCGCCGGGCACGATGTTGAAGACCGGCGCCTGAAAGATCCACCAGGGCTTCGGTATCTTGCAGTCCGTAACGAACCCGCTATGCAGAATGTAGCGATCCTTGATCCGGTCGGCCCACATGGCCTGAAAGTAAAAAGGATTGGTGGTGGTCAGAACGCCTGGGCTGGTCATGACCTTGGCAGGCGAGGTGCCGTTCAGCTCATAAAACCTTCCCTCCTCTGTTCGGAGGTTGTATTCGGCGCGTTGGGCATTGATCTTGTCGCCGGTTGCAAAGTGCTCCATATGCACATGCCCCCGCGCGTAGGCCCAGTCGGTATCTGAATTGAAGTCAATATCGTCTGCGGTGATTTTCATCTCCGTTGTTTCGATCTCGGCAGCTCCCCGTAGATAGCGCATCGAGCCGTTCGAATCCTGATGGACTGCCCGGAGGCGAATCTCGTCTTGCGCCGGCAGATCCGCCTTCAAAGATCGACGAGTAGTTTGGCCCGATACTAATGGCTCTAGTACTAAGAACGTGAGGAAAAGAACAGTACACAATTTTGGAGAGAAATGTTCTCGACAAACAGCACCTAATCTGCTAGATAAGTGAGCGGGGGGAACATTCAACCGCGCGAAGTGGTTCAACCGAAAACCGTAACACGAGGACTTCGCGAGCTGCAATAGTGTGACTGTGTCAACCCGGACGACGACCTTCGATTTTTCATGACTTGCCAGCATTGTCAGACTTGGATCTCAGACGTTGACCACCGCTGCCGGCACTGTGGCCGCCGAGTGAGAAGTACGCCGCCACGCATCTCTCCCACGACCTATCCGATCGCCGCAGCAGCAACCGCCCGCGTCATGTCCCTTGACGTGCAGGATCAAACAGCGGTTAACAGCGGATTCGCCCTGCATCCGGTGCAACCGCCCATTGTGTATGAATTGGGGCAACAAACATTATTCTCGCAGGCAGTGGCTGAACCTCGCGTCATCCCCTTCGATAAATTTGCAACGCCGGCTCAACGAGAGTCTATTCGGGCCCGCGCGACGGAGCTTCCCCGGCCTGTTCCGCTGAAAAATGAACGAGTGGAAGTGAAGCATGCCCGTCCTCAACGCCGCTCGGCGAGCAACAACAGCCAGCGCTGGTTGGAGTTTCTAGGCGAAGAACAGGTTCTGAGCCAACCCGGCAATTCAATTAAATGTGACGCTCCCGTGGCCCCGGTCGAGCTCAGAATGCGGGCGGCCGCCATTGATCTTTCCATCATGGCGATCGGCTGGGCTCTTTGTTACGCCATTTTTCGTTTCCTGGGCTGCCAGATTTCGACCGATAAGCACGTTCTGCCGTTCTTCGTCGTGGCTCTCGTCACAGTGCCTTTTCTCTACAACCTGCTTTGGGCCTACGCGGCAAACGATTCGCTCGGCATGCAGAAGGTAGGCCTCACGCTGGTCGATTTCGACGGAAATCCTCCTTCGCAACGGCGTCGCTACCAGCGAATGTTCGGTTCCATTGTGAGTGTTCTCGCGGCCGGCATGGGACTTGTGTGGGTGTTCGTGGACGAAGATTCTCTCACCTGGCACGATCACATGTCCAACACTTTCCCGACCTTTGTTTCCGAAGAGGAATCGATCAGCTAACCGTCGTGTCGCCAACCGGCATCAGGACAGCCGACATGGAGCCTTTGGATTTCGGCATCCTTGGATCGGCGCCGTAGCCTTGGATTTGGTCGCGAGCGAACTCGGCGTGAGGCCGCTCACAGGTAATCACGATCGTTCTTCCAGTCGTATCTACTTCCACAGCGTGTTGAAAGGCTAACTCTGTCGAATGCGCAAACAGCTTTTGTAGCATTTCGATGACATAGTCATAGGTGTGCTCATCGTCATCAAGCAGCACGACGTGGAATAAACGCTCCCGCTGGCGTTCCTGGATGTCTTCTGTTGAAGGGGTTGCGACAGGCGCAACTACGGTAGTTTCCATCGTAAGCAGAGTTAATTCATTGAAACATCTGAAAGGCGGACGGCGCAACGTTCGATCGATCAGCTCCCCGTAACCTCCTGAAAGTTGATACACTTAAACAGTCCTCCCAAGATTGGGGGCGCAACGGTCTCGACGGGATTGGATCGTTGTATTAAGGCGTGTCGGGTTCCGAGCTCCCGTAAAACGATCGGAAAACAACAACTGCCAATAATCAGCAGTTTGCTTACGCTGCCTAATTAATTAGGTTGCCGTTCCGGCTGACGAGCCTGCGCGTTAGTCATGGGACGTCATTTTGCAGGATAGGCGTCAGGCTTCTGTTCGTAGCCATGTGCTGAGATCAATCGGACTAGGTTGGTTCCCGCTTTTGCCGGTTCTTTAGGGAGTCACTGAATTTGCAGAATCGGATACACACGTAGGCTTTTTACGGCGGACTTTTTCGGACGCGGGTTCAACTCCCGCCGCCTCCACCAACTTGCTCTCGGCATTAAATAACGGGCGCACATCATAGAACTGTAAACGACAGCACGAGCAATGGTAGAGGTTTGCGTTGGTAAGGCTTTGTATCAGTCGAAACGGGTTTTTGTTAAAGCGATCGACTCTGTCTCGTTTTCGCAAGTGACGCAAATAGGGCGATTCGCACTCCGGGCAGCGAGCATATCTGGTGATCTTTTGACTAGCCAGCCAGGTGATATGTTCTCGACTTCCACACTCGATGCATCGAAAGGCGACACGAACCCATAGTCGCTCCCACCAGGAGCGCTTCGACCGGCGCACTTCACCGCCGCAATCTTGGCAATTGACCAACTCGGTCATACAGCTTACTTTGATATCACAATCGAATTGAGCGACTTACCACGCCAGGTTACGATCGGAAGAATTGCTGTATTCTCGTGCTATTTTGGAGTTTACCCTCGGGCCCTTAGCTCAGTTGGTTAGAGCGCTACCTTGACACGGTAGAGGTCACAGATTCGAGTTCTGTAGGGCCCACCATGCCTGCCTGTTTCAGACTCCTGCTAAGTTGAAATTATGCTGACGACGACGCACGAACGTTTCGTAGTGCCGAAGCGCTTATTGTTTGGTCCTGGGCCCTCGGTTGTTGATCCGAGAGCGTACGAGGCGATGAGCCAACCTGTATTGGGAATCCGGGATCCACGGTTTCTCCAGATCATGGATGAACTGCGGGCCGGTTTGCGGAGCGTGTTCGGAACCAAGAATAAGATGACGTTTCCCATTCCAGCTTCGGGAAGCGGAGCGATGGAGACGGCCGTCGCCAACTTCGTCCTTCCAGGATCGAAGTTGGCGGTCTTCGCCGCGGGGCACTTTGCCGATCGCATCTCGATCATGGCGAAGAGGAATCGAGCGGTTGTTGCAGTCTGCCAGAAGGAGTGGGGCGAGATCTTCTCGGAAGACGAAGCTCGTGAGTTCATCCACAGAGAACGTCCGGACGTTGTGACGTTTGTGCAAGCTGAAACTTCGACCGGAGCCTATCAATCCGGGCGCGCCATTACGAAAGCTGCCAAAGATGTAGATGCCCTGGTAATAGCCGACACAGTGACGTCTCTCGGCGCCATGCCAGTCGAGATTGACGACGTTGGGATCGATATCGCCTTCAGTTGTTCTCAAAAAGGATTGAGTTGTCCTGCCGGCCTTTCTCCGTTTACCGTTTCCCCGAAGGCATGGGATGTTTTGATGAGTCGCTCTGAAGATCTCACGACCTGGTATTTCGATCTCAAGTTGATGGCCAACTACTTTGAGTCGCCTCATGTTTACCATCACACGCCAGCGCCGCCTCTTTTCTATGCAATGCACGAAGCTCTTGCGGTCATTGAAGAAGAAGGACTGAAGGATCGGATCAAGAGGCATCGGCGAGCCGGTCAGCAGCTTATGGAGGGTCTGATTGAGCTAGGATTCCAGCCGCTTGTTAAGAATCCGGAGCATCGCACGTCGCACCTGGCAACTGTAATACCGCCCAGTGGCGTCAACGAAGCGGAACTTCGTCAGAAGCTAATGGAGCGCTATGAGATCGAGATTGCTTCCGGCCTCGGAAAGCTCGCGGGAAAGATTCTGCGAATCGGAACCATGGGTCCACTCGCGACGCATCAGAACGTCGACTTGCTGTTAGAAGCTCTACGGTCTTGCTTGTAGTTTTATGTCTTCCGATTTTGTTGTCCGACTCGGTCTCTGCCAACTTCAGTTAATCAAGGGTGACATCACTGCGATTGCAGTCGACGCCATCGTCAACGCTGCCAATTCGCAACTAGCCGGCGGCGGCGGGGTGGACGGCGCGATTCATCGTGCCGGAGGTCCAGGGATCATGCAGGAACTCGACGTAATTCGCCAGGAGATCAGTCGATGCGAGACCGGAAGCGCAGTGGCGACCAGTGCCGGAAAGCTGCCGGCAAAGTATGTCTTCCATACAGTCGGACCGATCTATCGAGATGGGCAACACAAAGAAGCCGAGTTACTCACTGCCTGTTATTCGACGTGCCTGAATCTGGCGGCCGAGCGGGAAGTGAAGACGATCAGCTTTCCTTCGATCAGCACAGGAGTGTACGGATATCCGGTGCAAGAGGCGGCTGAGATCGCGGTGCGGACTGTCGCCAGATGGCTGACCGAAAATCCCGGACCTGTCCATACAATCAAGCTGGTTCAGTTTAGCGAAGCAGACCATGAAGTCTATCGGAATCACACAAAAAAGCTGCGCGGAGACTTAGCTGCAAGTGGCAGTTAAGATGTTATTTACGAATGCAGGTTCTTGATGCCGGGCCCAACAAATACCTACTGCTTGAACTGGACCCGGAGTTCGTTGGCAATATCGCGCGTCAGGCTGGGTTCGAGTTCACGATCGACAATCAGCAGCGAGTTTTGTCTCTAGGGTTGGCGGCGGTTGACCGGCAAGCGCCCTTGTTGCTCTTCGATGCTGCCGACCCAGGTAATCTGGGATGGTTTTCGCGCTGTCAATTCTATGTAGACGGCTCTTCGGGAGCAGTTTTGCAAACCCCGCTTTCCATAGCTAATCAGCGCGACAAGTCGGGCCGCAATCTTCCCCATGCGATCCGATTGCAGATTGCAAAAGAACTGCCGGGAACGTTTCGGATGCCTGGCCGACAGCCAGTTAACGAGCAGGTCATCTACGCCATTCTTCTTCAGCTTTTGAATGCCTTGCTGAATACCGGAGTCGGAGTGTGCGGAGGGCCCACGGTGAGGCCGCTGGCGGGGCGAACCGAGAAGTTCGGTCCCAAGAATTAGCTGCCTTAAACCAGAGTCTCTTTCCGAATCACCAGACTCTCGAGGTAGTCGGCATCGATCTCATAGCCGAATCCCGCCCGATCCGAGACCTCGATTACTCCGTTCAACGTTACCTCAATCGGAGGAGTCGTCACATCGCGTTTCCAGTAGCGTTTGCTAGCGGAAACGTCTCCGGGCAGCACAAAGTTGGGCAGTGTAGAAAGAGCGATATTGTGCGCGCGACCGATGCCGGACTCCAACATGCCGCCGCACCACACCGGAATCGCATTCCGTTGGCAGACGTCATGAACCCGGATCGCTTCGCCGAATCCCCCGACACGACCGAGCTTTATGTTGATGATTCGACCGGCGCCCAGGCGAATTGCCTGTTCGGCGTGATGAGCCGATCGAATGCACTCATCAAGGCAAATCGGAGTTTCGAGAGCCGCCTGCAAAACAGCATGATCGATAATGTCGTCGTGGGCGAGCGGCTGTTCGATCATCATGAGATAAAACTCATCCAGTTTTTTCAGGTGATCCAAATCTCGAAGCGTGTACGCCGAGTTTGCGTCGGCCATCAGCTTGATAGTTGGAAAACGCTGCCGCGCCTGGCGAATGACATCGACGTCCCAGCCCGGTTTGATCTTCATCTTGATGCGCTGATAGCCCGAGTCTAATTCAATTTGGATCTTTTCGAGTAACTGCTCGATGCTGTTTTGAATACCGATCGACACACCACACATAATTTCGTGTCTCGCACCGGCGCCGATTGTTTTCCAGAGGGGTTGATTGTCGAGCCGCGCCTGCAGGTCCCACACGGCGGTTTCCGTTCCCCCTTGGGCCATTTTGTGGCCTCGGATGTGCGAAGTGCGTTCCGACACAGAAGCGGGCGAGGCGAGTTCGTGATGGAGAAGGCGAGGAGCGATGTAGTTCCTCAACATTGGCCAAACTGAGTCGGTCCACTCTTCGTTGTAGAAGGGGTTCTCGCCGGCTGTAACTTCGCCCCATCCGCTCATTCCATCAGCAAAAACCTGCACGAGTACGATGTCGCGTTCGTGTGTCCGTCCGAAACTGGTTTCGAAGAAATGAACAAGAGGCATCCGGATTTGCCGGAGAACGATTTGGTCGAGTTTTATTGCCATTCGCTTAACTGATAGGTTCCCGCGCTCTCGTTCTTATCGAAACCGACGACCGTCAAGGCTGAACGGAAATACTCCTGGAATTGGTCTCCGATGGCGGCCTGCACGTGGCGGGCTTTCGGCTTGTCGTGAAGACGGAGCGTCGCGATCTCGGCGGGAACGGAGATCGAGACTTTGGTCTCCGGACGTTGATAGGGGCTATCTTCACAGATCGATTTGACTCTTGGCGAGCCGATCCACCATTCGGCAACTAAACGATCCGTCGGCAACCCGCCATGAAGGTGGCTCGAACTGGAACCGTATTGATTGGGAACATAACGCCGCACGATGACGCCAAGCCGCTCGATGTTGAAGAACGCATTCTTGATCTCAAGCGGATCGAAGGTCCACTCGATGAGATCGACGCCAGCAGCGAGAGCAAACTCGCGCTGAGCGAGCTTCATCTTCCGACCCAGGCCAGTGTTCCGATATTCGGGCAACACGCCGAGCATGTGACTGTGTAGATAGGCTTTCCCGCCGGACTTCAAACCAGGAATGCAGAAACAGAAAGCCACCATCTTGTGACTATCGAACGCGCCAAGGACCTGCCCTCCGATCTTGCTCGCGACTACGAACAGTCTCAAGGGCAAAAGATCCACTTCTTCAAATCCCCAGATCTCCTGTTGCAGCTTCACTGCCGCGGCAAATTCGTCGTGAAGCCCCAGTTGATGAATCTCAATGTCCATCTCAAAGAGTCTCGAAGGTTGAGTGTAACAACCCACCAAAGAGCTTCGAGCAAGGAAAGCCCGGTATGGCACAATAGAGGGCGTCTACCTACCTTTGCGGATGTGGCGGAATTGGCAGACGCGCTAGATTCAGGTTCTAGTGGGGGAAACTTCGTGGAGGTTCAAGTCCTCTCATCCGCACCAAACAGACCAGCTATTAGAACTCAAAACGCGCGCCTACCTGAACGACTCTCCCTTGGTATGCGGACGAGCTGCGTCCGAAGGTGTTGTCGTTAAGGTTGCCGTCGACACTTTGCAGGTTGACGCGATTCAGCGTGTTGAAGATGTCGCCTCTCAGGATGAGCGTGCTGTTTTCGCTGCCGAACCAGGGCAGGGTGATTCGCTTGTTAACGCCACTATCCAAGGTTGCGTAGCCGGGGTTGCGGAACATGTTAGGCGGCGAATTTCCTTCGACCGGCGCGGTCTGATAGCCGACAGGCGATGTGATGCTCGCTTTGCCGATCACGCCGTTTTCGTATTGGGTTCGCGTGAATCCGGTCAATTGAGTGCCGGCAGCTACGTTGGGCAGATCGAGGTTGACGCCGTCCGCATTGTAATCGCCGCCCGAGGCATAGTTTGCCGAATTATAAACCGTAAAGGGCGTGCCGGACTGCAGGATGGCGATGGCGCTGATTTGCCAGCCGCCCAGAACCGGCTTGAGCCAGGGCTGAGCGGGCGACGGCAACTGATAGATTGCCGATAGGGAGAGCCGGTGGCGCACATCGTAGTTAGTTGAGGCGTAATAAGCATGCGGCTGATAGGCGTTGACTGTATTTCCCAAATTCAAGGCTCCGTCTGCAAGGGTGTGCGACCAAGTGTAAGAGGCCTGCCAGGTTAGTGGACCTTTGTTCTGTTGTGCCGTGATTACCAAGCCGTTGTAGTTGGAAACCAACCCATTGCGCATGTAACTGATCCCGCCCCATTCCGATGTCAAACGGTTGAGTGTGCCGTCGAGCAGGTCACCTGCAAAAGAGTTGTAGTTGGGGTTGTAGAAGAGATCCCAGGAATGGGAGCCGACGAAGGTCGCGCCGACCACCAGGCGGCCGGGCAGTTCGCGTTGGACACCGAGATTGTAAAGAACAGTTTTTTGCGGCGTGAGATGGGCGTCGATGCCGCTGATTCCAGCTGGAATTCCGATGACTGCTCCGCGAGAATCGATGCCTTGCAGATTAAGCGTCGGATACGTAAAGCCCCAGGGCGGCCCTTGCGTATTGGTTCCGTATGTGGTGTAGGGCGCCGGAAGATTGGGACTGAACTGACTGAGGTTCAAGGTGACACGATTGGGCGGCTGAGTGGGGAGATTGGCGGTCACGTTGGCGAGCGAAATTCCGTCTTCGTAGAGTCCGCCGCCGCCCCGAATGCTCCACTTCCGGTCGCGATCCGGCGACCATGCGACACCGACGCGCGGCAGAAAATTCTTATTCTGGCGGCCGGCGAAGGCCGCGGAAGAGAACCTCGTGAACGCGTTTGCTATCTGTTGCTGGAAGGTGCTCCCGGCGCCGGGGAACACTTGTACATACGGTAGAGCGCCGAAGCCGTAGGGAGTTGGATTGCCGTAATCGTCCCAACGCAGCCCCAGTGAGAGCAGCAGGCTGGGCTTGACCTTCCATTCGTCCTGGACATAGATGCTTGGACGTGTTGTCTGCGCACCGTAGTACTGCGCCTGAAACCTGCCTGTCTGCGCGGAAAGCGTGTAGAGAGCCATGGACGAGGGCTTATCGTTCAGGAAGTCGAAGATGCTGTTGTAACTCACATTGAACGGGCGAGCGTATTCACCGGCCCGGTCTTGCCAGTAATCCTGGTGCGCGATTACGGTCCCGAGACGAACCGTGTGGCTGCCCTTGACCCAACTGGCGTAGTCACGGAAGGTGTAGGAATGCTCTTTGTCGGCGGTTGGGGAGAAGGGCGGGAAGAATCCAAAGAATCCATTCTGGCAACAGATCGTCACACCCGCCGGAACGGTGACAAAGGCGAGATTGCCGCCGCCTCCGAACGCAAAAGCGGTACGTGTCCAGCCGAACGAGGCTTGATTGAGCAACGTGGCACTGAACTGATGGGTCCAGCTCGCTGAGGCATAGAAGCTGGTGCCCGGTGTCTGCGAGTCCCATAGGGGGCGGTCCGCCAGGTAATCGGAATGCTGATCGACTCGGAAATAGCTTCCGAAGAGACGGTCTTTGGCGTCGTTGAAGTATTGATCCAGGCGGACGTTGTATTGCGTTCCCCGAATCGTCGGCGATTGGGTGAATAAGCCTTGCTCCTGGACCGGCAGGTTGCACGGGATGTTGTAAGCGGCGGGTGTGCCGCAGGTACTGGGATAGATGTCGCTGGCATACTGCGAGACCTTCTGGAATTGTACTTGCGTCGGGCGAAACGGAATCAAGAGAGAGTTGACGTTCTGTGAATTCGGAAAGGCCTGCTTGGCCCAGGCAACAAACTGATCGGTCTCGACAAAATCCTGTCCGCTTATGCTTTGTGCCTGATTACGATTCTGAAAGGAGCCAAAGAAAAAGGTCCGGTTCTTGATGATTGGACCACCGAGCGCGCCTGAGAACCACTGTTTGCGAAAAGGAGCAAGGCTCGAAGTGAACGTGGGAGTAGCAGATAGGGCTTTGTTGGTATAAGTCCAGTCGCCGTCGCCATGAAACTGGTTGCCGCCCGATTTGGTGCTGAAGTCCACCTGGAGGGAACTGGATGCCCCGTTTTCGACCGAGAAGGTGGTGGTTTGAAGAGCAGCCTCGCGCAGCATGTCGGGATTCGGAATGATATTGAGACTTCCCAAATCGATATTGCTGACCAGAGGGAGTCCGTCGAACAGATATAAGTTAGAACTGCTCGGCCGGCCGTTCGCTTGTACCGAGGGCTGGTCACGGCCGATGGGAACATTGTCTTCGTTCTCCACAATTCCGTTCACACCGGGGGCTGTTTTTACTACGTTGAGCGTGCCCCGGTTCTGCAGCGGTAAAGCAACGAGTTCCTTGCTGCTCAAAGTCACTTGCAGTCTTATCTCGTCCGGGTTGAGTCCGGCGGCGACCTCGTTGACAGTGATCTGCGTGGATGTATTGGCAAGTGTCAGCGTGACATCGACGCCGGCGGTTTGGTCCGTCGTGACTGCGGTCGCCACCTCGGTCCGCGCAAAGCCGGGCGCCTCCACAATCACGCGATAGGCGCCTGGAATAATGCTGGTGAAGCGGTAAAAGCCGCCGGTGTCCGGGCGGGCTGTCAAATCAGTGCCGGTCTCCGTATTTTGAAGCCGGATGGTGGCGTTGGCGACGGTTGCGCCGTTTGGATCGGTGATTGTTCCTTGCACATTACTGTTGAATTGAGCAAATAGCGCGACGGGCGATAAAAGATACATGCACCAACACGCGAAGCGAGTTAATGTGCCTTGATTGCGAAACATGGCAATGCCTCCTTACCTGAAGCGAACGGAAGCCTTGGGAGAACTTCCGTCTTTGGTTGTACATTTAGCATCCGAAATCCAAAAAAGATACTACTTTTTTGTGTTCCGAGGCGTGGAACGAAAGTAGTATCGCGGGCGATTCAGAAATGCCTTCCACAGCTTCATTTTGAGAAAAAAGAATATTTAACTAAACCATGCGGTGTAATGGTTGTTCCGCAATTTGGAACAAACCTATATGAACGACGAAGCCGGATCGGTGGTAAAGGCGTGCCGAATCCTGAAGTGTTTTCGAGCGGGTGAGTCTTTGCGCCTGCGTGATCTTGTGAGTCGCACTTCGCTGAGTAAGACGACGGTGCATCGCCTGCTGCGGACGCTGGAGAAGGCTGAGATGATCGAACGGGCCGGACCGGCTGAGTTCCGGACGCGATTTCTGCCCACCGACCGGAAAGCGGTTCGTATCGGTTTCGGGGCTCAAACAGCGAGCACGACATTTGCGCGTTTGGTGAGCGAGAGCATTCATCGCGCGGCGCGGGCGTATGGCGTCGAATTGATTGTCGCCGACAACCGTTACAGCGCTAAGACTGCACTGCACAATACTGAGTTGCTGATTCAAAAGAAGGTCGACTTGGCGCTGGAATTTCAGACTTATGAGAGCGTCGCGTCGGCGATTGCTTCTCGTTTTCTGCAGGCGGGGATACCGGTGATCGCCATTGAGATTCCGCATCCGGGCGCCACCTACTTTGGGGCGGACAATTACCGCGCCGGTTTGCTCGGCGGACATGCTCTGGCGCGCTGGGCAAAGGACGAATGGAACGGTCAGATAGAGGAAGTTCTGTTGCTTCGGGAGCGGGTTGCAGGATCGCTGCCGGGAGCTCGCGTAAGCGCCATGCACGAGGTGATTCAGAGGGAACTGCCGCACATCACGGATGCGATGGTGGTTGAGCTCGACGGGAAAGGCGCCAGCAAACACAGCTACGAGGCCGTGCATCAGTATCTGCGGCATAGGCCGCCGCGGCGCACGCTGGTGGCAGCCAACAATGATCCGACGGCAGTGGGGGCGCTGAAAGCGTTTGAAGATCTGAAGCGGCTGGAGTTATGCGCGGTTATGTCGCAAAACTGTGTGTTTGAAGCGCGCGAGGAGATGCGGCGGCCGGGTAGCCGAATGGTAGGCTCGGTGGCATATTTTCCGGAGCGCTATGGAGAGCAGCTGTTGCCGCTCGCACTCTCGATAGTGAATGGAAAACCCGCGCCTCCTGCGATGTTCGTGAAGCACACGATGGTGACTCCGGGCAACGTGCAGCGCATTTATCCGTTGGAGAAGGATCATCCGTCATGAAGGAAGTTTGAGTTCGGTCTTTGTTTAAATTGTAAATGCGGTCTTTGCGGAGGTACTCGGGGGAGCGCAGGGTTCAAGCCTGCCGAAAGGGGCTAAGAAGCCAAGGCACTTTGCCCGTCGGCGCTCGATGAAACAGTCTGATATAGAGCATCCGGCGCTAGGTCTGCTCCATTCGGCCAGCAAACGGCTCCGAACTCATCAACGTAAACCTGCGAGAACACGGCCAAATCTTGGAGAGGCTCAAACACCGGCCCGAAAAGCCTTGAAGAAAGATCGACCTTTCCGCTCGTGCCGTCGCTGAACGCTACATCGAGTGTGTACCCGTCACCGGCACTAACCCTGATAACTCGATTCAATTTCGTTACTCCAGTGGCAGGATGGGCTTCAACAATCTGTGCTCCCCTGCCCTGATCCAATTGTCGCGCAGTTCTTGCTTGTGAATTTCAGCCCAATCCATCACGAGCCCAAGAGCTCGCCGTGGAAGTCTCCCCTCAATCACCTCGATGGCAATTTTGACTTCGTGTTCGCCGTATATGGCGTGGAAATGCGGTGGTGGATGGTCGTCGAAATACATGCGGATAAAAATTCCAAAGAAGATGCTCAGTGTTGGCATACAGCGCTGAGTCTACTTTGTCGCTAGCCTTTGACGAAGATCGAATACAAGTCCTCTCATCCACACCAATGATTCTTAAATTCGGTCCTTGCGTAAATATTCCGGAGACCCCATAGTTCCCTCGCGCTGGCCTGGCGGGGTTTCCGGCATTGGCCAGGGTTGAACACCGACGTGCTTCGCCCAGTCCGCATAGGCCGCCGTCATCTGCTTGAGCCTCTCGGGCTCTTTATCGGCGAGGTTGTGCATTTCGGTGCGGTCCTCTTCCATGTCAAATAGTTCCCAGTAGTCGGGGAATTGAGAGACCAATTTCCACTTCCCATCCCGCATGGCGCTGTTTCCTTCGTGCTCCCAAAAGATGGGTCCTCGATCGCGTGTTTGTCCGTGAAAGACGGGCAGCAGACTCTTGCCTACCAAAGGAGGAGGAGTCGCTCCGGACTTCGTCGTCGAGGGATATTTGGCCCCTGCTATGTCGAGGCAAGTGGCCATCATGTCGGTTTCATGGCCAATCTGATGCGTTAGCGAGTTCTTCTGCCGGATCACCGCAGGCCAATAGGCCACAAGCGGCGTGCTGATGCCACCTTCGTGGGCAAAGTGCTTGTAGAGCCGGAAAGGCGTGTTGCTGCAGTTGCCCCACGGAATCCCGTAGCTTTGATAGGTGTCTTCCGGTCCGGGAAAGACGGAGGGTTTATTCCCTTGCTCGACAGAGCGCCCATCGAGCGTCTTATAAGGGAGGTGAATCGGGCGGGAAGCTTCAGGACCAGGGTCCCCCAATTCCTCGTAGTTGCCTCCGTTGTCGGCCATAAAGAGCATCAGCGTGTTGTCGGCAATACCGAGCTGCTCTACCTTGGCGATGATCTTTCCTATGCCGCGATCCAGCCGCTCAACCTGAGCGGCAAAAACCGCCATTCGGCGCATCTCCCATTCCTTGTAGGAGGCAACTTCCCAGGACGGAACTCGGGCGTCTCGCGGAGTGATTCCCCACTTCTCTTGCACGATCCCCATCCGGATTTGGCGTTGATGTCGTTCGCGCCGTAACTCATCCCAACCGCCGCGGTAACGATCCTTGTACTTTTCGATGTCCTCCTCAGGCACTTGCAGCGGCCAGTGGGGAGCGGTAAAAGCCGTGTACAGGAAGAAGGGCATTTGCCGGCTTGCGAAGTCCTCTACATATTGCGCGGCGTTCTCCGCGATGGCGTCCGTGTAGTAGAAGCCCTTCTCGGCACGAATAGGAGTGTTGTCCCGAGTCAGCGTGGCCGGGTCGAAATAGCTGCTTGCGCCGGCGATGGTTCCGAAATACTTGTCGAAGCCACGCTGCAGGGGCCAATTGTGATTGGACACACCTTCGGGCGGGGTCAGATGCCATTTGCCAGCCATAGCGGTGTTGTAGCCAGCGGTTTTGAGCGCCTCGGCGATGGTGACGCAACTGCTACTCAGATCGCCGGCGTAGGCGGGGTAAGGATATCGTTTGTAATCGGCATCGACCATCATGCCGACTCCCGCCTGATGGGGATAAAGCCCGGTCATTAGCGATGCCCGCGAGGGACAGCAGCGAGGGTTGTTATAAAACTGCGTGAATCGCAAACCTCCCGCCGCCAGCTGGTTCAGGTTCGGAGTGGAGATCTCCGATCCATAGCAGCCGATGTCGGAAAAACCCATATCATCGGCTAACACGAGGATGATGTTGGGACGAGTTCCGGCAGTTGCGGCAGCTCTGTTGTCTGCTTGCGGCTCTGCTCCAAGTCCGGCCGACAAGGACAACCCTGCTGTAACGGCGGCTCCCTCGCGAATGAATCTACGTCGGTTTATCATGTCTGGTCTGTATTGTTAAAAGATCAGTTTGAGAGCCAGTTGCATGACACGAGGATTGCCCGTGGTCGAACTGATCTGGCCGAATTGAACGCTGTTTATGTTGGTGTTTGGCAAAAAAAGGTGAACATCATTGAGGGAATTGTAGGCTTCAGCGCGAAACTGTACGTTGACCTGCTCTCTGACGCGTGTGTTCTTAAGAACTGTAAGATCTAAGTTCGTCAGCGCCGGACCGCGCACATTGGGCAAAGTGCGCGAGACATTTCCATAGGTGAAGGGAGCGGGCACTGTGAAAGCAGCCGTGTTGAACCATTGGTTGATCTCCGATGCACGGGAACGATCAGTGGGGAGATTGGCATTCGCTCCCGTACTATTGGGCCTGGAGCCCCCACCTGTAACGGTAGCCGTTAACACCAGAGGATAGCCGCTGTGATAGGTCAAGATACCTCCGACCTGCCAACCACCGACTAGCCTGGAAACGAGACCTGAGGAATGAGATAGAAAGGGTTTTCCGGGGCCGAGCGGCAACTCATAGAGGATATTAAAGGCCAAGTTTCGGGGGATATCTAATTCCGAAACAGACCGCTCGGCTCTCAAATTAGTCGGATCTTGCACGGTAGTATTCAGTCCGGCATTGGTCGAATTGTCATTGGTACTTATGGAGTTCGGCACATCGGAAATCAGCTTCGATGCAGAGAACGCCAAGAGGAACGTTACGCCATTCTGGAATCGCTGTTCCGCCTTCAGATCGAAGGCGTGGTAGATAGAATTTCCAGAGGTATCGTTTTCCACATTCAGTCCCGTAAATTGCGGATATGGCAGAAGCAGCTGTCTTCGTGCAATGGTCGGAGTAGAGAGCGGGCCGGTGGAGACGATTCCGGAGAACGGATTGGGAACTGGCGTCTGTAGTCCTGTGCCCAGGCTAAGATCTGAATCCGGCAATGCATCGAACGATCGAACCTGAGTTAGTTTGACACCCCGAGTTCCGGTATAGGCGGCGTCCAGACGCAGGTTTGACGTTAGTTGATGCTGAACATCGAAGTTCCATTCGACGACATAGGGGGTCGCTGGATTGCTGTCCCACACGATCGGCGTTTGACCCAGAAAAGTCGCGGCTCCTTGTGCACTCCTGGATATAGAAAGCAATCCGCCAGGATAAGGAGACCCCAAAGTATTGTAGGGAATTATGCCATTCAAGGTGGCGACCATGGTGGTTGTGGTGCCGTATCCGGAATTTGGGCTAAAACCGGTGTCACTATTCGAGACAGTCAGAGGAGAGTAAAGAAGACCAGCGCCTCCACGAATGACCGTCTTCTGAAACGGCGAATAGGCAAATCCAAAACGAGGGCTAAAATTATTTTTGTCCCAGTTATAGACAGAGCGGTTATCGTTAGTTGCAAAGACCAAGCCTCCGGTCAGATTCGGAAACGCTGCATTGCGGGCAGGGCTAGGCAGTTGAAAATTGAAGGAGTTCAATTGATTGCGCCGTTCCGTATAGGGACTTTCGGTTTCGTAGCGCAGACCGAGGTTGATCGTCAGGTTCTTTGAGACCCGAATATCATCCTGAATAAAGCCCGCATAGTAGAAGTTTTGCAGCGAGTAACCGGCGTTGGCATTGACACTGCCACTAGTGGGCGTTCCTAATAGCAGGCTGGCGATACCGTTTCCTAAGTTGGCCGTCACGTTGTTGGGATTCGGACCGGCGGTCAAGGTGTTATCGAACGAATACACGCCTCCGCCGTTACTTAGTTGAAAGTCATTTAACCGCTGCAGATGAATTTCTATGCCGTATTTGAGATTGTTCCTTCCCACTACCTGCGATACGGATGCCAGTAAGCTGTGAGTGTCCTGGCCGGTTAGCAGAAGACTAGAGCCAGCCAGCCCGCTATAACCCGAGACATTAACGGTAGGAAACACGGGAACCTGGTATTGAGATACAAGTGAGACTGGGATTCCCAGTGACGATTGATTCGAACCCATAGCTTCGAGACAGGCGACTCCAATAATAACGAGCGAAGCCATACCGGATATCCAGAACTGTCGATGGGCTCAGAACTGTGGTGCTGGCCAACACTGCGTTGAAGTTGTTGAGAAAAAGCTTACCAAGGGCTCCCACGCTCGGCGTTGCTATGTTTCCAAAGTAGTCGGGCTGCCCAAGAGTGGAACGCAACGTACCGAAGCGCCCAAAGAGGTGCTCGGTATCGGAAATGTTCTGGTCAACGCGAATATCGAAATTGGCCTGATCTATCGATCGGGGAGCGCCGCTAATGTAGTTGTTAGTGCCCGTGATCGGGTTACCTGTCGTGTTGGCGTGGGGGAAATAGGAGTCCAGTCTGGCGGAGATGGGATTGATCATCGATGAGGGGATCACATTTCCGGCAAACGGTACACGCAGATAGGATCCCGCATGATTGGGATCCGGCTGAGTTGAGAAGGGATTATAGATCGGAATCAGAGCTCCTGCTTGATTACGAGTCTGAGAGAAGTCGCCCGCTCGTTGTGCATCGGTCGGCACAGTTGTCAAGAAAGTTGACCCTTGCAACCAACGAGTTCCCTGAAAATCGGTAAAAAAGAAGGTTTTATTTTTGCCGTTGTAGATTTTGGGGATCAGCACCGGGCCGCCCAGTGCGAACCCATACTGGTTCATATGAAACGCGGGTCTGGGTTGGCCGGCTCCCTTGTTAAAAAACTCATTCGCGTCGAACACAGTATTCCGGTCGAACTCGAACAAGCTACCGTGCAACTGATTCGTGCCGGAGCGGGTGGTCACATTAATGATGCCACCTCCCGTTCGGCCATACTCGGCTCGTAAATTGCTGCTTTCAACCTTAAATTCGAGGGTTGCATCGACCGACGGAATGTAGGTCATCTGATTGACGAAGCCACTCGTACTGGGGACCCCATCTATCAGAATGGGGTTCGTTTTCGCTCGGCCGCCGTTGATGGAAATGATCGAGTCGTCTGTGGTGTTAACGGGTATATCGTTGAATTGGCCGTTAGAACTCGGCGTTCCCGTAATTCCGGGAGTCAACTGCACAAGGCGGAATGTGCTGCGACCGTTCAAAGGCAGATCGACGATTTGCTTACTGTCGACTACCTGGCCAAGTGACGATGTGGCCTGGTCGAGTAACGGCGCCTGCCCCGTTACCTCCACGGATTCCGTGACATTTCCCAATTCAAGTTGGAAGTCAACTCGCGCTACCTGGGCCACCTGGAGACTGACGTCCGTGCGAGTGGCGGTTCGAAAGCCTTGCTTTTGCGCGCTTATCGAGTAGGTTCCCGGTGAAAGGAGGGGAATCGAATAGTTACCGCTGTTATTCGATTCCGCCTGGCGTTTTACACCGGTATCGCGGTCGATCACAGTCACCGAGGCTTGGCTGACCACAGCACCCGAACCGTCGGAAACCGTTCCAGTTACCTCAGCCGAAGTCGTTTGGGCTCGAAGAGACCCGAGGAAGGAAAGCGTCACTATCAACACGGATAGGGAAAGTCGAACGGTCATAGTTCTCCTGGCAACGTCTACAAGGAGAAGTAATGAATGAGAAGTGTTTTGATGACAAGCTCCAATTATTTTTTGGAGGTGATGGAGGCGGGGCCGGTCGATTTATTTGCGTCCAGGCTCAGTGCTCTTAGGCTCGTTCGCAGCTGAAGGAGCAAGTCGCGGACCTGGTCTTCCTGTAGTGGCCTCGGATCGGACAACAGCAAATGCAGATCTCGATCGATCTGTGTCGCTTCGCCGAATACCGGGAGCACTGGTTGGTTCGTTTCCTTTTCGGGAGAATCGCCCTTAGACGTTGGGTCGGTGATGTGCTCGGTTTGGAAAATCGGTGTGAATTGTCGCTCCAGGGCAGTCGATAACTCTACGATCTCCTTGAGATGGTCACGCGTCATGTTTTCGATCAGAACTTGAGACTCGAGGTTGGCAGGCGGGGCCTGAGAAAAAGATTCGTTCAAATGGCGAAACGCCCAGGCATTGGCTAAGAGAGTAGCGGACCGAGAGAGCGCCTCATTGGCGAGTTCGGTCCGTTTGGTTGCTGCGAGAGCGGGATCGCCGACGGGTTTGAAAATTTGCAGGAGAACCGAGTCGAGTGCTGCGGTTCTCATGCGCACGTTGAATCTGGAAGCCGGTTCAGAAGTCTGCTCCGGTGAAGGCGTCGTTTTGCTAGCAAGCACCTCTTCTACGGTCTTCAGTCGAATTTGAAGGTAGGCTGTTCCGGAAAGACCAGCAAGCGCTTCGGCGATCTGTTTTCTTCGCTCGGCAGAATCGAGCAAACCGTTAACTAGTATTGACTGATCGCTCTGTTCGACCGAAATCGGATCGCCCAGACAGGCGCCGATTCGGTGGAGAGCGTAAAGCGTTTGGATTTGAAGTTCATCAAGAACTCTCTTATCCGGGGGAATTGGAAGGCCGGAGGAGCGCGCGATCTGGCGGGATGGTTTCATAACGATGCGCGGAAGCGTCTTCGGAGACAGAGAGGAATCCGGGTTAAACCATGTTCTCGTTTTCGCCGAATCGCTCCGCAGGAACTCCCACCGTTTGGCTGACACGATAAGTTCAACGGTCCTGGACCGATCGGCGCAGACGACACGTTCCAGCAGAGGCCGGTCGGTCGTTTTATCCAGGAGGAGCTCGATTCTGATCGAGCGCCCTTCGACCTGCTTTTCGGCGAACAGCGCTATTCGGGCATGGCCGCTTGCGTCCCGATAGGTTGCGGATGTGGGGATGATATGGTTGTCTTTGCAAAAAACCGCAAATGTCTCGGCCAGCAGGAGCGGCTCCCAATCGGTTTGCCGGATCCACCGTTGCACTGCCGATTCCATGCTCTCGACGGAGGGATCGCTGGTGGTGACATCATCGACATAGCTTTGGGAGGTTGCCGTCAACTTTTGGTTTGGCATTTCGATTACGGCCGGGCGCCTGGATCCGGAATCGTATACGTAGGCTGCTCCGGCGCCAGGGCGCCAAACAGCGTAACGGAGATGATCTTGATCATCCCGCCACCTGAGCGATGCTCGACCGTGGGCGGCGTCAGAGAAGATGTCTAGCATGCCGGCCCGCTTTTTCTGAATGGGGCGGCTCTGTTTAACTTGAATCGAGAACACCTGATGAACAGGTTGTGTGGTGACGGCGATTGCTCTTTGTTCGTAGGCGCGGGCTAGAAGAAGAGCGCTCCTTGAATCTTGAGAATGTGGATACAAAAAAGCAATCAGGGCTAAGACTGTGCAGGTTGCGAGAGCTATGGCCGCCGACAATGTCCATCGACGATTGTTACCGCGTGGATTCGATTTGGCTTGCTCAAGAAATCTCCGGCGAGCAGCTTCCACCCGATGCGGAGGCAGAAGTTCGTGCCCTCCCATTGCAACGGCATACGTTTGCAGAAGAGATTGCAGCTCATTTCGCCGAGCCTGACAAATTTCGCAGCGCGCAAGATGGAAGTCGGCAGAGCGGGATTTCGAGGAAGGGAGCTCACCGTCCAGGAGCGCCAACAACATCTGGTCATTCAAGCAGGTTTCGTCCAGCCTGGGCATCATGACGAAACGCCAGCCAAGAATGGTGAAGCTTGCACTTGAAGCTTTCGCAATGCCCGCGTCAGTAAAGTCGCAACTGAGCCTACGGAAATGCCAAGATGCTGCGCAATTTCCCGATATTCTAGTCCTTCGAACCGCAGCAGGAGGACCTCACGCTCGCGCTGAGTAAGATGCTCCAGTAAGCGATCTAATTCATTCTTTCCATGCCCGGATGAGATCGGTGGATTTTGGCCTCGTGGAGAAAATTCCAAGATATCCAGGGAATCATGGAGGTGTTCCCGTTGCAGATAAGAGCGTCGGCTTTTGGAGACTTCCCGCCGGACGACGGCAAACGTCCAGGCCCTCGGATTCTCAATGTTTATGCCTTTCAAAAGTTGGGCGGTGAAGTTCCAAGAACGACTCCTGGACGACATCTTCTCCCGCCGGGATCGCACCGAGAACGTGTGAAGCGTATGAAACCAAGCGCTGATACCAGGAGTCGTAGAGCTGGTTCACGATCTCCGCTGCTGCCTTTTCGTTCATCTCGACTTGGCCAGATCGAGCTTAGTATATAGAACGCCTTTATTTAGTTTTGTGAAACACAGGACCTATATGCCTGTGGGTGCATCTTGTTGTTTCAGTACCGTCTTGAGATGCTTGCTGGCAGGTCGGTTTATCAATGCGAGTTCTTCCGCGTATCCGTCGGAACGTGCTTTTGAGCATCCCCTGCCCTGGTTGCGAATGGTGTGAAGCTGGAATGGTGCATCGGGTTGAGGTGGTTGCCAGGTACGCAGCGGCATGGCTTTGGTGGGAGGTGTGGTGGTTGAACAGAGATTCGGGCTGGGTCTCGACGAGCAACACGACAGCAGCTGCCAGCGCCCTAAGATTTAGCCAACGTCGCTAACGGCGTTCAGCATATCTGCTATAAACTTGCACATGGCCTTATCTGCTCGAAATCAGCTTCCTGGCACTATTGACGATGTTCGCTTAGGCGATGTGATGGCGCATGTTTCCGTGAAGATTGGAGATCACATAGTGGAGAGTCTGATCTCACGCGCCAGTGCCGATGAGTTGAAGCTTCAGAAGGGCGATGCCGTGAAGGTGGTCGTGAAGTCCACTGAGGTCATGATTCAGAAAGACTGAGTGACGAAATCCGGAATCTCACCAGAGTAACTTCAACGCGAACTGAATCTGCCGGGCAGTGGTCGATGTGCTGGTGATCAGGCCGGCGGTGGGAGATACTCCGGTTGGCGTGAACACCACGGCATTCGGTGAGTTGAAGTTTGCGCGGTTCAAGAAGTTGAAAAACTCAGCGCGGAACTGCAAATGCATCCTCTCGCGGATGGGCGTATCTTTCAGCAACGAGAAGTCCCAGGTTCCGAGACCAGGGCCGATGAGCGTATCTCTTCCCAGATTGCCGTAAAAGCCACTGTTGTTTGGCGGTGCGAGAAACGCAGCGGGATTGAACCACTGGTTCACGTTGCCCAGAATCACAGGGCCGCTGAAAGAGGGATTCACGAAGGGACGTACCGGGTTCCGGCTGTCGCCATTGTTCGATGGGTTGTAGCTTAGTTGCGGCGTGAAGGGGAAGCCGCTCTGGATGGTTACGATGGAGTTCAGTGTCCATCCACTGGCCAGCGCGTTTCCGAACCCACTGCCGCTCGAAAGCCAACGGCGTCCCTGTCCGAAGGGTAGAGCGTAGACGGCGCTGATCACTCCCACATGCCGGACGTCGAAATTGGCGAGTCCCCGGTCCGCGCGCAAGTTGAAGGGATTAGACGCCAGCGCCGGCTCATTTCCCGACGTGGTGGCGTTCAGAGAATCTCCGTCGTCGATCGTCTTCGACCAGGTGTAGACTCCGCGAAGCGAGAAGCCGTTATTGAATCGATGGTTGATGTCGACCTGAAGGGAATGATACGAGCTTGTGCCTTCCGAGAAGTAGGTCCAGGTATTGGCAATGGCCGGATTAGCGCGCGTGGCGGTGGGGACGTAGTATGTTCCGCGGGGCACCGGCGTGTTCGCTATGCCGACGGGAAAGCTGCTGGGATAATTAGCGGGGCATGGCGAAGCGGGACAGACCACCGGGAACGGCTCGTTCGCGTCGATGCCGATGAGCTCATGATAGCCGTGCGAACCCACATAGCCGACCGTGAGAGCGGTGTTGGTCGTCAGTTGCTGCTGCACCCGGAACGACCAGGAGATGAGGGTGGGGGTGTAGAGATCGGGTTGGACTCCGCCTGGAACGAGCCGCGCGGTTGCCGGCACCGGCGCAGTTCGCGAGAGCGGGAGTTGAGAGACGGCGGCGTTGGGTAGGTTGTAGGTCGGGTTAAAGGGAGCATTCTGATCGGTTCGATAGCCGAGCGCATCCTGCAGGTCGTTGTACATGCCGAAGCCGGCGCGAATGACGGTTTTGTTCACAGGACTCCACGCAAGACCGACTCTTGGTTCGGGCAGCAAGGTTCCTCTGTTTCGTGTGTAGACAGAGCTTCCGATATTTGGCTGGGTGGAGATAATTCCGTTCGGATAGGTGTAGTTGGCGGCACGATTGTGCGCTTCGTTCCAGCCGGATGTGGATTCCTCACGGAATCCTAACGTAAGCGTGAGCTTCGGGCTCAGCCGCATCACGTCTTCGCCGTACCAGGCGCCAAAAATCGCCCGCCAATTGAGTGCTGTTGGAGTGGGATCATACAGCAATCCGCTGGCTGTTCCTTGCAGGAAGGTTTGGAGACTGGTGAACGTGGCCTGTCCATATTGACTCAAGGCCAGAGTTTCATTGGACTGGAATTGCTGCACCCAGGCGCCGAAGCTCAGTTGATGTTTGCCGGTGGTCCAGGAGATGCGGTCTTCGTAGGTGAATATGTTTCGGGCGACGCGCAGATTGCTTCCGTTGTTGCTTCCAGCGAGGCTCACTTGTGCTGCCGGATTGGATGCAGCGCTGCCTCCGACCACGATCGCGCCGACCGGATTTCCTTGCAGAAAACCGGGGAGCGAAGCGGCGGGTGTTCCGGGCGTGGGTTCGCCGGTGAAGAAGTATCCGGCCCTGGAGTAACCTACGCGAGCGGTGTTGAGCAGCGAGGGAGAGAAAATGTGGGTTTCTTCGATGCTCGCAACCTGTTCGCGAAGGCTCTCGACATCGGTGCTGTAGGAGTTCGTACTGGTGGGGGTGAAATCGGTGCTGTCGTCCACCGTGTAGACTGCGTTCACGGAATCATTAGCGGAGAAGTTATGATCCAGGCGCACCGTTCCAAAGTCGTCGCGAATGGTTTGGAGCGGGCTGTTGAAGGCTTCTGAGATTCCACCGAAGTCTGGAGCACCGGGTGTGGGTGTCGGCCAGGCGTTGATCAAAGGGGAGATTCCGACAAAGGCAGATCCAGAGGACGGACAGGGGTTGGGGGTGGGACTGATGAGGCGACAGGGGAGAAATCCGTTTCGGGCGCCCGTGTCGGGAACGAGGTCAACGCCGGTCTGATGCAAATGCTGGCGCAGTTCTTCGAAGTTGCCGAAGAGGAATGTCTTGTCCTTTTTGAGGGGGCCGCTCAGAGAAGCGCCGAACTGGTTGCGTTGAAAATTGGGAGCGGAGCTGCCGTCGAAGAAATTGCGTGCGTCGACAGCGTTATTTCGCAGGAATTCGTAGAGCGATCCGTGCAGCTGGTTCGCTCCTGATTGCGTGACGATCAACACTTGAGCACCGGGACGCTTGCCGTACTGTGCGCTGTAGGAGTCGCGGAGAACATTGAATTCCCGCACTGCGTCGACGCCCAGCAGTTGCTGGCTGGTCCCGCCGGGCTGCATGTTGTTTTCGGCGGCGCCTGTGAATTCGATTCCATTCAATAGGTATAGGTTTTGCTGCGGCCGGTTTCCCGTGACGACAAAGTTGTTGCCCGTGGTGGAGTTGGAAACGCCGACGCCACCGGTTTTCTGCGATGTGAAGTTAACAACACCGGGGTTCAAGGTGAGGAGCTCATCGTAGCTTCGACCGTTCAGTGGAAGATCTTTCACCTGCCGCTCGCCAACTACTCCGGAGATGTCCGCGCTGGTCACACCTACGACCGGAGCATCTGCGTTGACCGTGACTTGCTGATTGGCAGTTCCAAGCCGAAGATCGAGATTTAACGTTGCGTCCTGACCTACTACCAGGTTGAGGCCAGAGCGGATCTCTTCTGCAAACCCGGATTTGTCGACACGAACGTCATAGCGCCCCACCGGTAAGGCGGAGAGTTGGAATAACCCGGAGCCGTTCGTGATGGTGCTGCGGGTGGCGCCGGTGTCATCGTTTTTAGCGGTCACGGTTGCGCCGACAACGAGCGAGCCCGATTGATCTCTGACGCTTCCGGAGAGGCCTGCCGAGACTTGCGCCCACGCTATTGTTTGGAGCGAAAAAAGGCCCGTGAAAACAGGCAGAAAAAGGGAGAATAGACGAACATTCTGAAGCATGATAGTGTCGCGCGAGAGGTACTTTGTAAAGTATAAGCGACACTATGGATTTTGAGTGGCAAAGGGGGCGGCCATGTCGTCGGGCGTTTCTTCGTCTTGACTATCCGGAGAAGATTCGGGGGCCCAGGCGGGGCAGTTGGCCGCTTCCTTTTTCGTCCTGTTTGTGAGGCGACGCAATCGCGGCAGCGATCGTTTTACTGGCATGCGTCGCACATAAGGGTCGAACGACTGGGCAAGGCTGACCATGGTTGGGCCGTCCGTGCAACGGTTATGGTAGTTCTGTCCTTTAGGTGAGAGTCGGCAGCGGTGGAAAGTCCAAGCCCGGTAGTTATCGGTCCTGATGAGAAACGAAGCGAGATGGAGCGGGTGCTTCGGAGTCACACGTTTTCCCGTTCTGATCAGCTAAAGCGGTTTTTGCAATATATTTGCGAAAAAGAAATAGCGGAAAAAGCAGATGAAATCAACGAATACTCTATCGCGGTAGAGGCGCTCGGGAGGCCGGCTGATTATTCTCCGGTTGGCGACTCGTCGGTACGGACGAGAGCTCATGCTTTGCGGCAAAAACTCCAGGAGTATTACGAGGTTGAGCATCCGGAAGCAGAACTTCGGATCGACATGCCGCGAGGCGGGTACAACCCTCAATTTATTCACCAGGTAGCTGCCGAGGAATCGGCGCCTGAGATTGTCTATCGTGATCCCGCGGCGCTGCGGCCTTCTGCGACGCCTCCGATTCGGACGGCCTGGCGGCATCCGGCCATATTGGGAGCGGGTCTCTTAGTTGCGCTGGCAGCCGGATATGTTCTTGGGGCGCTTTCTTTTCGTTCGCGCTCGGCGCCTCCGGCCTCTGCGTTGGATCGCACCGTCGCGAATGCGTGGGGACAAATGCTCACCCGGGGAGAACGGGTGGATGTTTGGGTCGCGACTCCTCCGGCCATGCTGCTTCATTCTTATAGGGACGGCAAACTGCCGGTCGAACCGAGTCCGCTGTGGATCGCGCCAAAGGATGTCAAATCTTGGTACGAGAACCTTCAGATGCTGGATGGTGGCGGGAAGCTGTACATGCACACCACACAAGATGTCTTTCTTTTTGGCGACTCGCTCGCGGCGACATCGGCGGTTCAGTTCTTGAGCCGATGGGGTGCGGCTCCGCGAGTCGAACCGGAAGCCAATTTACGGGCCTTTGCGCTACGAGGCCGTAATGTTGTGCTCATTGGTTCGCCTAATTACAGCCCGTTAGCGGCGCGGTTCCTGATGAATACTCCCTTTTCGGTCCGTTACGATCCGATATGCCGCGAAGAGGTGATCAGTGATGGAGCTCCGGAAGCCGGCGCCAAAAGAATTTTTCGCCCTACACGAAATGCGCTGCACATGATCACTAAAGCTTACGGCTTAGTGACCGTACTTCCGAGCGAGCCCGCCGAAGAGGGCAACGCAAAGACGATTATCTTCTCGGGCATAACGTCGGCTGGACCTCAGGCCGGCCTGGAATTTTTCCGATCACCGGAGGGCCTCCGAATTTTAGAATTAAGATTACAAAAAGAAGGATATCGGAAATTCCCGCCAGCCTACCAGGTTGTAGTTCGCTGCGGTCTCGATCACAATTTGGCTTTGAACTGGGAATACGAGACTCATCAGGTGATGAAGGAGTCGCCATTGTTGCGCTGATACGAAGAAAGCCCAGGTTTTCGACGGAAAGATGATGTTTCGTAACGTTTCTTAACGCTGAAATGCTTCCCCAGCGAGGAGTTGAAGGATAAGGTCATCATTTGCAATGTGTCGAGACATGATCAGACACATTCCAGGAGAGAAGCCATGAAGCTACGTAGACGTCTCCCATTTCTCGTACTGCTGCCGCTGATAGCATTTTTCAATACGTCATCTTCAGCGCAGACCGCCACCGGAGCGATTACCGGAACCGTACTAGATTCCACCCAGGCGCCGGTCAATGGGGCCGGGGTCACGCTAAAAAATACCGCCACAAACGAGACTCGCACGGCAACGACAAACGCACAGGGTTATTACTCCTTCCAGTTACTGCCGCCGGCGACGTATCGCTTCGAAGTGAATTTGTCCGGCTTCAAGAAGTTTGTTATGGAGCGTATTCCGCTTGAGGTTGGCCAAGCGGTACCCGAGAACGTGACGCTGCAACTTGGAGAAGAGAGTCAGACGGTGACAGTCACCGATAGTGGTCCGCAGATCGAGTCGGCCTCCTCTTCACTCGGTACCGTCTTGGGAAATAACAGCATCATTGACCTTCCGACGAATGGGCGGAACAGCTATGGATTTGCCCAGCTAGTACCCGGAGTCCGAGCGCCGAACTTATTTACTCAGGTTGCTTATGGGAATTACAACGACCAGTTCCTTTCTATAAATGGGAGCCGCGTAAACGTCAGCATGTTTCTTCTGGATGGGGGATGGAACTCCAACTCGGGCTTCAACGGCCCGGGCATTTATCCGCCGATTGACCTGGTGCAGGAGTACAAGGTACAGACCAGTAACGTACCGGCCGAGTTCGGCAATACCGCGGGGGGCGTTATCAACGTGGTGACGAAGAGCGGCGCGAACCAGGTTCACGGGAGCGCGTACGATTTTCTGCGAAACAACTACTTCGATGCCAATAACTTCTTCGCTAACTCAGCGGGCCAGGCAATTGCACCCATTCGCTTCAATCAGTTTGGGGGAACGTTTGGCGGCCCCGTTTATATTCCGAAAGTGTACGACGGACGAAATAAGACATTCTTCTTCTTTTCCTATGAAGGACTCCGGTGGGTGAGGTCCTACACGACCGATGGCAGCATGCCGACAGAGCTGCAGCGGCAGGGCGATTTCTCTCAAACTTTCAACCAGAACGGACAGCAGATAGCGATTTACGATCCGCATTCAACGATTCAATTGCCGAACGGACAGTATGCAAGAGCGCCGGTGCCCGGTAACAGGTTGCAACCCTCCCAGATCAATCCTGTTTCTGCGACATTGGTCGGGTATCTGCCTGTTCCCAATACGGTCGGGAATGCTCTCACTGGCTCGAATAACTTCACCAGCGCTTTATCCGCTCCGACGAATGAAGATACGATTTCGCTGCGTGTAGATCAGAAGATTACCGACAATCAGAAAATTTTCGTCAGGTGGTCAAGGAACTACGGTACGGTGGAACGGCCCGATGTGTACGGAACCGGCAACCCGAATTTTGCATACAGCCAGCCTACAAACGGCACGGACAATTCTCACAACCAAGAGGCAACGGTTAACTACAATTATGTGGTGAATCCCACTACGGTAATTGAGTTGGGTTCGAGTGTTTTGCATTACTGGTTGGGGAGGCAAAACCCGGCGTTGGGATTTAGTCCGACGCAGGTCGGCTTTCCATCTTACTTCAACAACGTCGGGCTGACACAGTGTTTCCCGAGCATTTCAGTAAGTGGATTGGGCGCGACTATTAACGTGCCCGATACAGGCGGCGGATTCATCGGGGACTGCCAGTACACAAACCAGTCCTACGACACGTTTTCGGAGTACGCGAATATGACGAAGGTGTTGGGCGCACACACTCTGAAGCTGGGAGGAGACTGGTTTTACAACCGCTGGTCACAACGGCAGCAGCCGGCATATAACAATTACGCGTTCTCGTCCGATTTCACCCAGGGTCCAAATCCTGTTGTGGCAAGCGCGAGTTCCGGTGTGGGCTTTGCTTCATTCCTGTTTGGGGCCGGAGACAACGGAAGCATTCAGAGCACGACTCCGGGTGAGTTTGTCGGTTATCACAGCTACGGATTTTATTTTCAAGACGACTGGAAAGTCTCACCTAAGCTCACGCTCAACTTAGGTCTTCGCTACGATTTCAATGCGCCCTGGTTGGAGAAGTACAACCGCATTAACAGCTGGAACGGAACGTCGACGAACACTGCTCCAAATGGGGTGGCTCTTACCGGAGGCTTGGAATTTCCCGGCGTGAACGGTTTGCCGCGCGGCCAATATCAGAACAACCGGACCAATTTTGCACCGCGTTTCGGATTTGCTTACGCCTCCGACAAGAAGACAGTTATTCGCGGCGGGTTCGGGATATTTTATGGGCCAACTAATGGAGCTGCCTTCGCCGGCAACATGTCCCCGTACACGGGATTCGCGGCTTCAACAAACTGGACCAGTACAGTGGATGGCGTCACGCCGGTAAACCCGCTTAGCAATCCTTTCCCCAATGGATTTCAGAGGGCGCCTGGAAGCAGTGAAGGCTTATTGACCCTGCTCGGCCAATCACTTCAGACGATCGATCGCGGTCGGTTGAATTTGTATGCGGAGCAGTGGAACTTCGGGATTGAGCGGACGATTCCTGGTTCTTTCTTAGTAAGTGCGGCTTATGCGGGGAGTCATGGCGTGCATTTGTATAGTCCAGTCAATTACAATCAGTTGCCGGATCAATATCTTTCTCTGGGTAGCGGATTATTAACTCAGGTTACAAATCCCTACTACGGCTTGATCTCGAGCGGTCCGTTGAGCACGCCCACGGTTCAGCGCGGTCAACTGCTGCGTCCTTATCCTCAGTTCCAGGGCATTACGGCCGAATCGAATTCGTATGGAAATTCGATTTATCACTCGCTTCAGGTGAAGGTGGAGCGGCGGTTCTCTCACGGCTTTGGGTTCCTGCTGTCCTATACTTTTTCAAAACTGATTGACGATGTTCTGCCTTCCGATACGTATTCCGGATTTCCGGGAGAAAATTTCAGCGCCGGATACATTCAGGATGCTTACAATCGGCGTGCCGATCGAGCAGTCGCCACGTATGATACTCCGAACTACTTGACCGTTAACAGTAATTGGGAACTGCCCTTTGGTAAAGGGAAAACCTTCGTTCATGGTGGCGGATGGAGCACGGCGGTTCTGGGTGGCTGGCAATTGAACGGAATCTTCAACACGCATACCGGTGCGCCGTTGGGCTTAACCACCCAGGCAAACACGCTCTTTAATTACGGAGCTTACGGCTATTCGACGAATGTGCAGAGACCGGATTATGTCGGCGGTCCGATCTATACTACGGGATCTGTTTCGAATCGGGTGGGAGAATACTTTAACGTGAACGCCTTCCAGGTGCCGGCATCGTTCACTTACGGGAACACCGGGCGCCTGCTTTCCTATTTGAGAGGGCCCGGAGCGGTGCAATTAGACGTGTCGCTATTCAAAGAGATTCCTATCCGCGAGCGTCTGCACATGCAGTTCCGGGCAGAAGTTTTCAATGTGCTGAATCATCCGCAGTTTGATAATCCAAATACCGTGATCGGTTCTCCACAGGCCGGCGTAATCTCAAATCAGGTAAATTCGCCTAGAGACATTCAGCTGGCATTAAAGCTGCTGTTCTGAGATGGAGGAGAAGTTCAATTGAAGATGAGATTAGCGAAAACCGTGGGCATTTTGTCTTTAGCCGGGTTGGCCTGGTTGGGCAGCTTGTTCGGTGCGCGGACCATGGCGGCCCAGCCCTCAGTGGAGCGTCCGCCAATCATCGGGCTGGCACACGTTGGCTTCTTCGTCAGCGATATCTCGACGGCGGAGGAGTTTTATGGTCACGAACTTGGGTTCGCGCACTTCAGCCTGGATAAGCCGTCAGGCGGCTTGATGCTGAATTACTACAAAGTAAACGACCACCAGTACGTCGAGATCTATCCTGGCCTGAAAGACGATCAGGACCGGTTGTCACACGTGGCATTCGAAACGCCGGATGCCCAAAAGATGAGAGACTATCTGGCCGGCAAAGGTGTGAAAGTGCCGGAAGCTTTGAAGCCAGGACTTGATAAGAATCTCAGCTTTATGGTGGACGATCCGGAGGGACGAAAGATCGAATTCGTGCAGTACGCCAAGAATGGGCTTCACGGCAGTAAATTCGGGACTCTGATGCCTAAGACTCGCGTATCGGATCATATGATTCATGCCGGCTTCGTGGTGCATGACCGGGCGACGGAGGATCGTTTTTATAAGGACATTCTCGGGTTCAGCGTGATGTGGTACGGCGGCATGAAAGACGGCCAAACGAGCTGGGTGGACATGCGCGTTCCGGACGGAGATGACTGGCTCGAGTATATGCTCGATGTCAGCAGTCCTTCAGCGAAGACACGAGGCGTGATGAATCACTTTGCATTGGGCGTCAAGGACATTCAGGCGCCGTATCACGAAATCTTGAGCCGCGTGAACTCGTCGATAGAAAAGCCGAAGATCGGCCGCGACGGAAAATGGCAACTCAACTTATATGACCCCGATCTGACGCGGGTTGAATTGATGGAGTTCAAACCGGTGGAAACGCCCTGCTGTTCGCCTATGAAGAGCCGGTAACCGGCGCCAGAAAGCTAACGCTCGCTCCTCAAGCGGCATGTAAGATGGCCACTGAGACTCTATGCGACCTCTAGCGATCTCGTCCGTTTCCCTGGTCCTGTGTATCGCTTCGTTGTATGGCAAAGCGATCGTTTACCCGGTGGCGCCAGAGCTTCGCTCCGATCGTTTTCAAGTGGCGATCGGGGGTCATGCTTCGCCGGTGGCGCATGCGGCAACCACTTACTACTTCTCTAACTTCACGATTGAAGGCAAGACCAAGGTCAGTGTCACGGCAGAAACAGATGACTATTGGTCTAAGGGAGTTGAAGTGCAGCCGTGGCGATGGGGGATACGGCCGATTGTCAAGGGTCGGTCGATTACGTTCAGCATTACGGAGCCAATGAAGCTTTCCATCTCTCGTCCGGGCGATCATGCGGCCGGCGCGGAGATGTTGTTTCTGTTTGCAGACGCGCCGGAGACGAAGACGCCCAAACAAGGCCAAGCCGGGATCCGCTATTACGGTCCGGGTACATATCACGAGAATTTGAACCCGAAGAGCGGTGAGACAATTTACCTGGCTCCGGGCGCCGTTATATTTGGGGCGTTGAACCTATGGGGCGTGGAGAATGTGAAAGTCTTTGGGCGGGGAACGATTGTTTACGACGGTCCGCAAGATCCCAATCATGACGAAGGCTGGATGCACAAGCGGGACTGGCATGTCATCGTGATGGATCACGCACGAAATATTCAAATCAGCGGCATCACCTGCATCGTTCGGAGCCGCACCTGGATGATTCAGATGCTTGGCTCACGTAATGTCAGGTTCGACAATGTCAAGGTAATCGGAGGCTGTCCTGGCAATGCCAATCAGGACGGGATGGACTGGTTGGGCGGAGGCGATACCGTGATTCGCGATTCGTTCTTCCGCGCGTCAGACGACATCTTCGCGCTCTACGGCAACTGGCTTGGCTACGATGCGAAAGCGATAACCACTCCGGGAGAAACGGTCGAGAACATTCTGATTGAACATTCAGTTTTGTCCACGAGCATTTCGAATGTGGTGCGTGTGAGTTGGCCACAGAAAATATTCGACAGTCGCAATTTCACGATGCGAGATTCCGATGTGATCCATATGGGCATGGGAGGTTGCAAGGTGCCTTTCGGGCTTTTGGAAATCTGGGACAATCCTGAGGGGCGCGGACGGCATGAGAACTACTCTTTCGAGAATATAAGGCTTGAATCCTGGTATTCGTTATTGCAGTTGCGACAGCAAAATCCGGAGATCCGGGATGTTCGGCTGAAAAATATCTGGGCGCTGGAGGATCCCTCGCTTACACCGTCTATGCTGTCCGGCGATGTGCGAGGCGTGGCGCTTAGAAATGTGAAGATTGGCGGCGAGACCGTCGAACGGAATGCGGCTGTTCCAGTAGGCCTGAGTTCAGGGGCGGCGGAACCCACATACCAATCTGACGATGGGCCGCACTCCACATTTCAAGTCACGCCCGATGCCGTTAAGCCGAGAACTCGGGTGACATTCGATGCATCGGACTCAGCAGGCGAAATAGCCAAGTACGAGTGGTTCTTTGGGGACGGCGAAAAAGCCCGCGGCAAAGTAGCGCGTCATTCGTTTCGAGACAGCAAGGGAAGCCTGGTCGACGGTTCGGGCCGCTTTCGAGTACTACTGAAGGTTACCGACGCGAGCGGTCGCGAAGACTGGAGTTACAGGCCAGTTGTGGTGACCGAGACTCTGGCGTCACCAGTCCCAGCCGAAACAGCGAACGCTACTCTGGGATATCGATACTACGAGGGATCCGATCTCAAGCTCTCGGATATTGCCAAGATGAAGCCCGCCGCGAGCGGCAGCATAACAACCGCCCCCGCTCCGGATCGAAAGCGAGCCGAGAATTATGCCTTCGTCTTCGATGGTTCGATGCAAGCGCCGGTGGATGGCGGGTATAACTTCCTGCTATTGGGGAACGACCTCGCATCGCTTGCGATCGATTCTCACGTCGTTGCAGTAAGTCCTTCACCCAAACCGCAGGTCTGCGGAATGTTGGGGAATATGGTGCAGTTGGCAACCGGAACTATTGGCCTCAAAGCCGGACGACACACTTTTCATGTTGTGATGACTCACTCCGCCGGAGCGGATGGATTTGCCGTGAAGTGGCAGGGTCCGAATACAAAGTTGGTGGATCTGTTGAATGGTTTCCCGATGGGTAAAGGCCAGCCCTGAGCAGAACGGCAATTCTAATTTTTTATGTTACAGGGAACTGGAGGCTCACTTTTGAGGATTTTCCTCATTCTCCTTGCGTCCGTGTCCGCCTTCTACGGTCAGGATGCAAAAGATCTTGCTCGATGGCAGCAACAAGCCCGGAATGTAACGGTAATTCGCGACGATTGGGGCATCGCCCACGTATATGGAAAGACCGACGCAGATGCCGTTTTCGGGATGATCTATGCGCAAGCCGAAGATGACTTTTATCGAGTGGAGACAAATTATATTAACGCGATGGGACGCCTGGCGGAAGCGGAGGGCGAATCGAAGGTATACCAGGACCTGCGCATGAAGCTTTTTATCAGTCCCGAGCAACTGAAGAAAGAATACGCGGTCAGCCCGGGATGGTTGAAGTTACTGATGGGCGCCTTTGCCGACGGCCTGAACTACTATCTCTACAAACATCCCGAAGTAAAACCCAGAGTCATTCAGCGCTTCGAACCTTGGATGGCTCTTAGTTTTACTGAGGGAAGCATTGGCGGTGACATAGAGCGCATAGATCTCAAAGAGCTTCGCGCTTTCTACAGCCGCGGGTCTCGCCAATCGTTCAAAACGGCAGGAATTGAAGACAGCACGGAGCGGAGAGCCGACGATCCCGAGCCGGCAGGATCCAACGGGGTCGCCATCGCCCCGTCGAATACCACGAGTCATCATGCTCTCCTGCTGATCAATCCGCATACCTCCTTCTTTTTTCGTTCTGAATTGCAGATGACGAGCGAGGAAGGAGTGAACGCCTACGGCGCGGCGACCTGGGGGCAATTCTTTATCTATCAGGGCTTCAATGAGCACGCTGGCTGGATGCACACCTCGAGCGGGGTAGATGCTGTCGATGAGTACCTCGAGACCGTAACAAAGCGAGAGCGCGCTTTCTATTACCGGTATGGAAACGAAGAGCGCGCCGTGTCCAGTTCGGAAATCGTCGTGCCGTACAAGACCGATCGCGGCATGGCTGAGAGCAAGTTTGTGGTCTTCAGAACTCATCATGGACCGATCGTTCGGGAGGTGGATGGCAAATGGGTCAGTATTCGATTAATGCAAGAGCCGGTGAAGGCTTTGATGCAGTCGTATCTGCGAACGAAGGCCACGAATTATAAGTCCTATCGACAAACGATGGAGCTGAAGGCCAACTCTTCGAACAACACAATCTTTGCCGATAAAGACGGTGATATCGCTTATTTCCACGGCAACTTCGTACCAAGACGCGACACTCGTTTCGACTGGACCAAGGCAGTGGACGGCAGCGATCCGGCGACCGAGTGGCACGGCCTCCTTTCGGTGGAAGAAAGCCCGCATCTTCTCAATCCGGAAAGCGGCTGGCTCTATAACTCCAACAACTGGCCGTGGTCGGCAGCAGGATCGAGCAGCCCGAAGAGAGAAGATTATCCTGCGTATGTCGAGAGCGGCACGGAGTCGGCGCGAGGGTTGCATGCCATTCGCGTTTTGCACAACAAGAAGGATTTCACGCTCGATTCGCTGATCAGGGCTGCCTACGACAGTTATCTTCCTTGGTTCGATAAGCCGCTTCCCGCTTTGTTTAAGGCTTGGGAAGGGTTGTCGGCGGCTGATCCTTTAAGAACAGGTTTAGCCGGGCAAATCAGTCTCTTGCGCAACTGGGATCGCCGATGGGCCGTGACATCCAAGCCGACGTCGCTAGCAGTTTTTTGGGGTGAAGAGATTCGGCGACAAGTATTGCCTGAAGCCAAAAAATCAGGTGTGCCGGTGGAAGACTACATCGCCGACACAGTCTCCAGGGAGCAATTGCTCAAATCGCTTCAGGCGGCATCGGACAAGCTTTCGGCCGACTTCGGCACATGGATGGTCGCGTGGGGCGACATCAATCGGTTTCAACGCCTGAACGACGCACTCGTTCAGCCATTCAGCGACAACAAACCGAGCATTCCAGTTGGCTTCACATCTTCGGTGTGGGGCTCGCTTGCTTCATTTGGAGCGCATTCCTATCCGGGAACGAAGAAATGGTATGGCAACAGCGGCAACAGCTTTGTAGCTGCCGTCGAATTTGGCGATAGAGTACGAGCCAAAGCCGTCACTGCAGGGGGAGAAAGCGGCCACCCCACATCGCCTCACTTCAATGATGAGGCGGAACGTTATGCCACAGGCAAGCTGCGTGACGTTTACTTTTATCGCTCTGACCTTCAGAAACACACACAACGCGAATATCATCCCGGCAACTAAGATGTATGTTATCCCGTTCTCGAATGATTATGTCTTAGTCAGGGGTTTTGGGAAGCCTTCGCTTGCGAGTTTTATGTTGATTCATCTCCCGTCGAAGCTGCCAGGCAGTTTTCAAAGCTCCGGCGAGCACATCTTCGCTCACCAGATAAGTGAACAACTCTAAAATCCGGTGATCCCATGTGCGACTTTTCCTCGGCGCCTTCTAAGCTGAGCGCAAGCCGTCGGAAATCCGTGATAGTCATAGCCAACTCGTCTTAGAACCTTATTGTTTGTATTTGCTGACAGCTTTCGCTATCCAGCCGAGGCTAATCACGGCGAATATAAACCACATCAAAGTTGATCGCCCGGCAAGTCCCTTCCAAGCCAATAGGGCCAAAATTAAACCAAGGATGATAACTAACAGGATTGCGACAAGAGGCTTCGTGTGTGCGTCCATCAGGCTGTCGAAAATGAGGTGACCCAGATTACTTACCGCTGCCCGTAGCTATACTCATCGTGTAAGACTGGCTCATGGATCTTTCAACATCTTATATCGAGCCGGCAATTCGATTGGGCGACGCGGTTTCGTAGTGAATAGCGCGAACGTTAGGCCGGACCTTTGGGTCAAACTAGTTTTTGTCTTCGCTGCCATTCTTTGCATCAAGGCGCTCTTTCTTTTCGTTGACCACGAACCAGCGTATTTTATCGGGGATTCAGCATCCTATCTGGCGACAGCGACTATTAAGTGGATTCCTCCGGATAGAAGCTTTCTTTATGGTTTTTTTATCCGCCGTGTAGCCTTTCACAGCCACTCGCTGGAAGCACTCATTTGGGTACAGTCCTTTCTCTCCGCTATGACGGCGTTGCTTCTCTCTTTCGGTCTGCTGTTTCTATTTCATGTTCGCTTTCGAGTCGCAGCGGTTTTCGGTGTGCTCTGCGCCATAGAGCCCCTCGAACTGCTTATGGAGCGGTACGTAATGACCGAGACCGTTTCGAACTTTCTTTTCGTCGTTTATTTCCTGTTGCTGCTTAGATATATCAACACCGGCAGGCTGTGGCCGCTATTGCTGGCTCAGGTTCTTGGCATTCTTACTGTGGGCATTCGAGTCAGCTTTTTGCCTGACGTGTTGATCGGTTCAGTGTTGGCGCCCTTTCTATCGCCCAATGCTCTCGAGTTTTGGAGAGATGTTTGGGCTCGATTGCGGAGAAAGACGACATCCGCCCATTTCCACCAGCTGCGAACGGTTGCTTTACATGTTGTTGTTTCGGTGCTTGTGAGCCAGGCAACCTTGACAGCTTACGAGAATTTGAATGGACATCTCTCGAAGCGGGAGCCGGCAATCCTTTATGAGAACGGAGCGTTTCTGCTTTCCGATTTTGCGCCGATTATAGAGCCAGAGGATTTTCCAAATGTTCCGCAGCGCGAGGCAATTTTTCGAAATCAGAAATTTGATCGCCATGACCTCCTAAACAGACCTTCTGAACATTTCGTCGATGGCGGACTGTGGGCGATGGTGCGGAAAGAGTTCCCCGAGCCTAAACAAGCGAACGAGGTTGCGAGCAGGGCGGCCCTGCATGCACTCATCCGGCAGCCTCTTGGTGCTGCACGCCTGGCAATCCGCACGTTCGTCCTCTATTTTGATGCGAAGCGACTTCACGAGTGGTTGCTGGTGGATGAAGGCACGGTTGGCGAACTGGATAAAAACAGCAGATCTGTCTTGCAAAACATCTATCACGTGTCGAACCCAAAGACCTACCAACCAAGCCTTACAAAATCATGGCATTTGGCAGCAGAGCCGTGGTACTGGATCATCCTCGGTGCGCTCTGCCTTTCGCCAGTACTCATATTTTTATGTCGTTCCTCGGAGAGACCGTCGGTGATTCTCTGCATTGTGACTGCCTTGATTTTTCTCGAGGGCGCGACGTTGACGGTCGATCGGCCCACTCCTCGCTTCTTGACCACTGATGCTTGGCTCGTGCTCCTGCTCTTCGGCTTTTCGACGGAACTGGTAATTCGGTCCGCTCGGAATCGACAAAATACTCTTGACAATGACGCAACTGGCGTCCGCGCTGAAAATCGAATTTTGGGGCGGTAGCGGCGCACTCTGACTGATAAACTATTTCACTAGTAAAAAAGAACGATCCCCTCAAGACGTGTGGAAAGATTCTCAGTCACGACAAAAGCTTGATGAGCTTTTCAGTTTGACTTATGAAGAACTGAGAAGACTCGCGGACAAAGTGAAGGGAAGCCATGGAAGCCAGACGCTAAACCCAACGGCGCTCGTCAACGAAACGTGGATCAAGCTAGCGAGAGAGCGGAGCGACCTTCCGGAGTCCCTCTCCGAATTCAAGCGGATTGCGGCTCGAGCAATGCGGCAGGTTCTGATCGATGCGTCAAGAAGGCGAAGCGCATACAAACGAGATTGGGGCGTGGCGATGCCCATGTTGGCTCTTGAGAACGTATCAGCGGAGCGAGTGATTACTCCAAACGAAATATTGGCATTGGATGCAGCGTTGAATGAGTTGGCAGAAGCAAATCCGCGACAGGCGCTTATGGTTGAGTTGCGATTCTTTGGCGGATTGGATGTAAGTGAGGCTGCCGAGGTACTGGACGTTTCAGAAGCGACGATTTTACGGGACTGGCGGGTGGCTCGCGCGTGGCTCGAACAGATGCTCCGACTCAGCAAGGATAACCGGCTTTAGTTCAGTCAGGAGATCAAAAACGTGGATGCTATCCATTGGGCACGCCTGCAGGAACTATTTCATGAAGCAGCGGATTTTTCACCGGAAGAACAACGTCGTTTTCTTTACTCTGCGTGTTCTGACGATCCCGAGTTTCACGCCGAGGTCCTCGAGTTGCTTGAAGAAGATTCTCGTCAAGGCGGTCTTCTGAATGGCGGTCTCGGTTCGGCGGCACACGCTGTCTTCGATTGGAATTCATTTGAGGCAATGGCCGGCCACTACGACTTTTCGCCCTATCGACTATTAGAACTACTGGGCAAAGGAGGAATGGGCGCAGTTTTTCTTGCTGAGCGCGGCGACCTCCACAACCTGGTCGCAATAAAAGTACTTCGCGACGCTAATGTTTCAGCGGCACGCGCCGCCCGATTTGCGATAGAGCAGCAAGCGCTTGCGCAACTGAATCATCCTTCCATCGCCCGCCTGTACGATGCCAACAGACTTCCTGACGGCACGCCGTATTTTGTGATGGAGTACGTCGATGGGCAACCGCTGGACGAACATTGCCGTCAGCACAACTGCACAGCGGAGCAACGGCTGCGCCTGTTCCGGGACGTGTGCGAGGCGGTTCAATATGCACATGCTCACGCCGTCATTCATCGAGACTTGAAGCCCTCAAACATTCTTGTCAAACCGGACGGCGAGATCAAGTTACTCGACTTCGGAATCGCAAAGCAACTCGAATCCGCCGAAGCGCTGAAAGACCCAACGCTCACCGGCTTACGGATGATGACACCCGCCTATGCAGCACCAGAGCAGATTCAAGGGGGAAGAACCGGCATACACACCGACGTCTACTCGCTGGGTGTCATCCTTTACGAATTGCTGACGAATCGCTTGCCGTTAGACTTGTCAACCAGTACGCCGGCTGAGGCAGAACGCATCATCCTGACTAGAGTGCCGGAGAAACCGTCGACCGTGGCCGAAGGTCAGTATCAAAACGAGGGCTTGAGTAAAACTTACTGGGACGATTTGGACGTTCTCTGTCTGGTGGCAATGCACAAGGATGCTGAGCGCCGGTACCGATCTGTCGAAGCCCTGATCCGTGATGTCGACCATTATCTGAGCGGGGAGCCGCTGGAAGCGAGGGCTGACAGCTCGATTTACAAGGCCGGCAAATTTCTGCGGCGCCATCGTCGTTCCCTGCTTGCGGTTGTTGTCGTCTTTGCGACCGTTCTCAGCTTGACCATTTTCTTTGTGATGCGACTTCAGCAAAGACGAGGTGAGGCGGTATCAGCCGCAGCGAAATCCCAGCGAATCGAACAATTCATGATTCACCTTTTCGATGGTGACCGAAGAACGGGTCCATCGAATGAGCTACGAGCTTTCGACGTGTTAGACCGAGGTTCGCGCGAGGCACAAGCCTTGAACAAAGAGCCTCAAACACAAGGTGAGCTGTACCAGGTATTGGGCGATCTCTACGAGGCGCTGGGTCAGTATGACCGTGCAAACTCTCTTCTGCAATCAGCTCTCACAACTCGTACCTCTGTCTTTGGAAGAAGAAGCTCCGAGGTGGCAGAGACGCTTGTCTCGCTCGGTCTTCTGAGCGCAGAGCAAGCCAAATTCCCGCAAGGCGAACGCCTGGTGCGAGAAGGGCTGAGTCTCGATTCCGAACTCCATAAAGCCAATGGGTTCGCGATCGCTCGGGACCAGACGGCACTTGGCAAAGTGCTGGAAATGAGCGGCAATTTGAAAGGCTCTCGCCAAATACTGGAGACGGCGTTCGCATTTTTATCGCGGCCAGGTGCTCCCGCTGCTGATCTTGCCGGCAGTCTTGATGCGTTAGGGACCACAAACTTCGACGATGGCAAATACCTCGAAGCAGAGTCTCAATACGAGAAGGCGTTTACGCTGTATCGCTCAATTTATGGCAGCTCGCATCCTCTGGCGGCCGAAGAATTGATGAATCTGGGATCTGTTCAGTTTCAGTTACAGCACTTTTTACAAGCTGAAAAGAATTATCGAGCCGGGCTGGAAGCAACGCGCGCTTGGTACGGCCAGAATAATGTAACAGTCGCCACCGGGCTGTACATGCTCGGACAGACGCTGCTAAAGGAACACCGGTTGACTGAGGCGCAACCTTTTCTAACGCAAGCTTTAGCTATACACGAGAAACTATACGGAACTGTTCACCAGAACGTAGCCGTCGACCTAAATGCACTGGCAATAGCCGCCCAGGACTCCGGCAAATGGTCAGATGCCGAAACATACTTTACGAAGGTGCTTGCCATCGAGAATAAGTTGTACCAGAACCAGCATCCGGTTGCAGCCATGGCCATGCGAAACCTTGGAGAGCTAAAACGCAAGAGAGGCGATTTCTCTGAAGCGGAGACGTTGGACCGTGGAGCATTGAAAATCGCGGAAAATGTGATGCCTCCGGATCATCTTTATACCGGAGTGATTCAGCTGGCCTTAGGCAAAGTGTTGTTGGCTGAAAAGCGCTATCAGGAAGCTGAATCTCATCTGGTTAAGAGTCACGAAATCCTGATCAAGCAGGGAAATCCTTCCATGGAACCGCTTCAGAACGTGCGGCAAGCACTTACGACTACCTACACTGCATTACGACAGAAACAAGAAGCCGAGAAGTATCGGTTAGAGTGGGTCAGGGCTACATCCCAGCACTGATCTGCAAAGCCGGCACTAAATTGAGTCAGTCGAGCAGTTTTCGTTTGTCTTCCGGAGTAAGTTCATCGTAAAGTGCAGTAAACGCAGCATTAGTCCACCCGAAACCAGCTTGATTGGCGCTATATCCGAAATGGATCTGAGAGGAAACGTTCGATCCTCCCCGAACGACGTCATATTTTTCTACAATGTAGCCTTGCCTGAGAAATTCTCGCCTGACTAACGAGAGAAATTTGAGAGAGATGCGTTCTGCGTCTTCGTTGTAGTCGTAGCGCCGCAATCCATCGACAGCAATCAGCTGAAGAGGGCCCCATCCGAAAGGTGAGTCCCATTGGTTTCCACTTACATAAGTGCTGGTTTGCAGCCCACCCTGTGTTTCAAATCTCGATAGATTTTTAACTATCCTTTCGGCTTGAGCCTTAGTCGCGAAACCTGCCCACATTGGATAAAACGTCGTCAAAAACGGATAGCGGCGAATTCCCTTCTCTACAAAATTGTAATCGTAGAAAAGACCATCCTTTTCATCCCAAGACAAGTGGCCGATCCGCTCAGCTCGCCTTTTGGCATTCAACTGCCATGTCTTTGCCTCTTCGTTGCGGCCCAAGAGGAGCAGAATTTCTGCGGTATCTTTTTCCATTAGGTAGAGAAGAGAGTTCAAGCACACCGGGTTATAGCGAATGACGTCAATGTTGAAAGCTCCGAAACGGTTTGAAGGGTCAAAGCCGGATTCACGCATGGATCGGTCTCCCTTGTAAAACAATGGAGTCAGCTTATCGGTTCTTTTATCGTAATAGAGGTTGACGTTGTAGTCTTCAATTTGGTGGGTTTTGAAATACTGCTTGATCAACTCATAGTGAGTACGGCCCTGCGCATCGCGCTCCGCAGAAACTACCTCCGGAGCGGGACCTTCTCCTTCATCGAAGTACCTCGCTAGACCCGTCTGAGGTGTGAGATGAGGCTCCGAATTCCAAAAACGATAGTAATTCTCGATCGAAGGCAACGCCGTTTCCAGCCAGTTCCGATCATGAGTTTTCCGGTAGACTCCAAGAACCATTTGAGTCAAGAATGGCGGTTGAGAACGCGTTAGGTAATAAGTTCGGTTTGCGTTTAAAACCTTACCATAATTCTTGACTTCATAGAGGAAATTATCCGCCATGTCTTTTGCCAGAGTAAGTTGACCATCCCGTAGTAGACCAAGCTGTATAAAGTAGCTATCCCAGCCATACATCTCATTGAATCTACCGCCCGGCACAACATACGGCTTCGGCAGGTATAACAGACCCGCCACCTGAAGCCCGCTTGAGGAGGGAGGCAGTACACGGATGTCAATGGCTCGGAAATCCGATGCAGACATCTGTTGTCGCAGTTCCTCAGAAATAAGCTGGACCGCCCCGTTTCGCGGAATATAGAGGGGCCAGCGGCCATCAGGTTCTGGTTTAAACTTTGGATCTATCGCAGCTTGGGCTAAGCCTTTATTTGAGCGTTCAAGCACGTTCCAGGTCTGCTTGATGTAGTCAAGAATTGACTCGCTCTGACGATCTATTACAGCTTGGCAGTAGAGGCTGTTAGTTAACGCTGAGAACAGTATCAGTAGAATCAGGCGGGTACGAAATGAGGTCACTCCGCTCGAAGTATAGCAGCGAAACAACACCCAGACGGGCGTTGACTTGCGTCCATATATTCTCCGGCGATTGATACAGTGATCAGAGGCGCCCGGTACACCATCACCGTTGCTACCGCGCTGTGCTCCGCCAACCTTCTCTCGCAAATTCAATGAAAAAACTGCTTGCTTTGAACCGTGGCGAAATCGCTATTCGAATCTTGAGAGCCTCCAATGAACTCAGGATCCCAACCGTTGCCATCTATTCACAGGAAGACCGGCTTAGCTTACACCGATTCAAGGCAGATGAGGCGTATCTGATTGGGCAAGGCGAAGGTCCGGTTCAGTCCTATCTTAACGTTGAAGCCATAGTAAAGCTCGCAGCTGAAAAGGAGGTGGATGCCATACATCCCGGCTATGGATTTCTGGCTGAGAACCCTGCCCTTCCACGCGCTTGCGCCGAAGCCGGGATCACATTCATTGGTCCAAGCGCTGATATCCTGGACCGACTGGGCGACAAGACAGCTGCTCGAAAGCTTGCTCAGGAAGCCGGCATACCGGTGGTTCCGGGCACCGACGATGCAGTCGATCCGGACGGCATCGATGTCAATCAGATCGAGCGTAACATCGGGTTTCCGCTGATCATAAAGGCAGCATTCGGTGGTGGTGGCAGGGGTATGCGAGTGGCCGAGTCATCCTCTGAATTTTCCGCCAAGCTGAATGAGGCCAGCCAAGAAGCCGGGGCGTCGTTTGGAAACAAGACGGTTTTTCTGGAGCGTTATGTCCGTCAGGCCAAACACGTTGAAGTGCAAATCCTGGGAGATACCCATGGCAATATTCTTCATCTTTATGAGCGCGATTGCTCGGTGCAGCGACGTCATCAAAAGGTCGTAGAGATTGCTCCTGCAGTCGGCCTCCCTCAAAAAGTTCGACAGCAGCTTGCCGATGCCGCGCTCTCTCTTGCTCGCAAGGTCAATTACTTTAGCGCCGGGACGGTCGAGTTTCTTGTCGATGCAGATACGCACGAGTGGTTTTTTATAGAGGTCAATCCGCGGATTCAGGTCGAACACACTGTTACTGAAGTCATTACCGGCGTAGATATCGTCCGGACGCAAATCCTCATTGCACAGGGATTCGGTCTGCATTCCGAGGAAATCGCTCTCCCTCAACAGGCGGACGTTCCTCTTCACGGAACTGCCCTGCAATGCCGTGTTACCACTGAGGACCCGGCGAACAATTTCACACCGGATTTTGGCAAGCTACAGACATACAGGTCGCCGGCCGGCTTTGGGATTCGGCTTGACGGCGCCTCGGCCTATGGCGGCGCTGTTATCTCGCCGTTTTACGACTCTCTGCTGGTCAAAGTGACAGCCTGGGGATCTAATTTCACCCAGGCCTGTGAACGAATGGGTCGGGCTCTACGCGAGTTTCGCATCCGTGGCGTCAAGACGAACATTCCGTTTCTTGAGAATGTTGTTTACAATTCGACCTTCTCCTCCGGAGCAGCAACAACTTCCTTTCTGGATGACACGCCCGAGCTATTGCAGTTTGAACCTTCGCGCGACCGTGCCTCAAAACTGCTGCATTATCTAGGCGAAATTATCGTAAACGGTAATCCCGAAGTAGCGGAGAAACAAAGACCCGCGGTCATTCACAAAGCTTCGATCCCCAAATCCTCGCTGCAGACCCGACCGGTGGGAACGCGCGAAATTCTGACTCAGCGCGGACCGGAAGGCTTTGCGAAATGGACGCAAGAGCAGTCGAGGCTGCTCTTTACCGACACCACTTTCCGAGATGCTCATCAATCCTTGCTCGCCACCAGGGTTCGTACTTTTGATCTGGTGCAGACGGCAGATTTCGTATCGAAGGAATTAGCCGGACTCTATAGCCTAGAGGTGTGGGGCGGCGCGACGTTCGACGTTGCGATGCGTTTCTTATTGGAAGATCCATGGAAGCGTCTCCAGCGGCTACGGGAGCTCATCCCCAATATCTGTTTTCAAATGCTTCTGCGCGCCTCAAATGCCGTTGGCTACACTGCATACCCTGACAACGTCGTCCAGGAATTCATTATCGAAGCGGCAGAACAGGGCGTGGACATCTTTCGTATTTTCGATTCGCTGAACTGGTTGCCTAATATGCAGGTCGCTATCGAAGCGACGCTCAAGACCGGACGCGTTTGCGAAGCCGCAATCTGTTATACCGGCGATATTCTCGATCCGTCGCGCGAGAAATACCCGCTGAACTATTATGTACGTCTGGCCAAAGAACTGCGGCAGCTTGGCACTCACATTCTCGGCATTAAAGACATGGCGGGGTTGCTCAGGCCTTATGCTGCTTACAAACTGGTGAAGACCTTGCAAGAAGAAATCGGACTTCCGATTCATCTTCACACCCACGATACAAGCGGCATAAATGCTGCCACATTGCTCAAAGCTTGCGAAGCAGGAGTGGATGTGGTGGACGGCGCAATTGCGGCGATGAGCGGAACAACCAGCCAGCCCAACTTGAATTCGCTGGTAGCAGCTTTAGCTCACACAGAACGCGACTCTAAACTAAGCCTGACCGCGCTTAATCAATGCTCGGATTATTGGGAAACCGTTCGGACTTACTACACTGCTTTCGACAACGCCCCGAAATCCGGTACTGCGGATGTCTACATTCATGAAATGCCGGGAGGTCAATACACAAATTTGAAAGAACAGGCCGAGGCAATGGGGCTCGGCGACAGGTGGCCGGAGGTCGCTCGAATGTACGCCGATGTGAACTTCGCTTTCGGCGATATCGTCAAAGTCACACCCTCTAGCAAAGTTGTCGGCGATATGGCTCTTTTCCTCTTGACGCACAAGTTGACGATTGAAGATCTACAAAACCTTCCGCCTGACCACCAGATCACCTTTCCTAACTCAGTTATAGAAATGTTTCTCGGCGCCTTAGGGCAACCGGAAGGCGACTGGCCAGAAAAGCTGAAGCGGATCATCATAGGGGATCGGCAATCGCAGTCCGAAAGGCCGGGCCAGAATCTTGCGCCGGCTGAATTGCCGGAAGCCGAGCGGGTTGTTCAAGAGCTGACGGGAGCGAACGAACGGACTGACGTCCTGAGCTATTTGATGTACCCGGACGTTTTCGCGAAATTCGCAAAAGCCCGCCTGCAATACGGCGATCTGGAGGCTCTCCCGACCCTGCCGTTTTTCTATGGTCTCGACGAGGGCGCTGAGGTTGTGTTTGACATAGAGCCGGGAAAAACTTTGATCGTCCGTATGCTCACGGTCGGGGAGCCAAGGCCGGACGGGTTTCGAACCGTTTTCTTTGAGCTCAATGGACAGCTTCGCGAAATCGATGTTTTCGACAAGTCGTCGAAGCCGGAAGTACAAAGCCGTCGGAAAGCGGATGAATCGAAGCCCGGCGAAGTTGGAGCGCCCATACCGGGAGCAGTGACAACGCTTTACGTCAACACCGCGGCTAGCGTAAGCCAAGGCGAGCGTTTGCTGATCATGGAGGCGATGAAAATGCAAACGACCATCTATGCTCCGAAAAGTGGAGTGGTGAAAGAAATTTTCGTTGAGTTGAACAGCAGCGTGGAAGCACGCGATCTATTGCTCATCATTGAATAATAATTCTAGGAATGATAATTCTAGGGACGGTAGACTAGAAAGTGATTAGAAGATTGGGGGCGTAGCTCAGTCGGATAGAGCATCAGCCTTCTAAGCTGAGGGTCACAGGTTCGATCCCTGTCGCCCCTACCAATATGCGAATCCCGTTCCCCCGTTGGGTCTTTACACGGGTCCAACCCCATCCTAAAGAATAGCTGTTTTTCCGAAACAGGATCCCGACTAAGCACCTCTCTAGAATCGCCTTAAAATAAAACGAGAAAAAATTCAGATAACCGAACTGTTTTGTAAGGCCGCTTTTCACCATACGTTTCTTCCATGAGCGTTGAGAAGCTCCGAAACGTCATCAAGATAGACCGACTTGCAGAGACAAGTTTCTTTTTGGAGACTATTGAAAGGACAGCCGAAATGAGCCAATACGGTAATTTGAGCCGCGAAGATCAGGCAAAAGTCGACAGCAAATTAGCTGAGCTACAAAGAAACACGGGCCAGTCCTGGGCGTGTGAGATTACACAGCTTCCACAAGGGGCCAATCGGAATCCTTTACTTGAGATCACAGTCGATGGGCATATCTCTAAACCGATCGCTCTGAAGGACGATAGCGCCAGCCCCGCTGAGCGAATCTGTTTAGAACTCGAAAGATTCTCCTTACAAAAGAATTCCTTGTTAACTCGCCACGAACGCTCGACCCAACCATCGGTTTGACGAAGGGCGCCCTAACCCGAAACATTCTTCTCGGGTATGCTAAATGGAACCTGCGCGTTGAATGTTTGGCCGTGAAAAAGATAGTCTAAGCCAATCTCCGTCGACGGGCTTGTAATTGCTTTTCCAGAACCAATCCAGTTCTCGCCCGTGTCGCCGATGCGCAGATGAACAATCTCAGGTTCCGCCTTGGGGCGCTTCACCGTCACCGTCACATTTGAAACCGTAGACGCCGGCAGTTCCTCACGAGCGGCATCACTGAAATACACGGCGTAGCTCCCGCTGTTCTTAAGAACAACCTCGATGTGAAGATCACCATTCATCAGCACTACTCCGCCATACTTCGGGACATGGTTGCCGTGTTTCATGCCCTTCATTGGCATGTCCATCCCCGCCATCGAATCGGTTGATTGGGAATTAGTGACCTGAGTTTGTCGGGATGATCTCGAATCGCCGCAACTCGACGCTAACATTGCAATTATCAACAACAGCACAGAACCGAAACATCGAAGCACAAACGAAGTGTTACTCATAACGAAGCGCCTCAATTGGATCGAGCTGGGAAGCTCGCCTGGCGGGGTAAAATCCAAAGAATACACCCACTGCTCCCGCGATGCCGAAAGCCAACGCAATTGCACTCGGAGGCACTGAGGTGGGCCACTCAAAGATTTTCGTCACAATAAGTGAAAGAAGAAAGCCAAAACAGATGCCTATTGATCCGCCGATCAGGCTCAGCGTGACGGCCTCCACCAGGAATTGAAGAAGCACGTCGCGTTTGCGAGCTCCAACCGACCGGCGGATGCCGATCTCGCGGGTTCGTTCCGTAACCGAAACCAGCATGATATTCATGATCCCGATGCCGCCCACCACAAGCGAAATCGTGGCAATCGCAACCAGCAAGGCCGTCATAGTGGCGCCCGCGCGATTCAGTGTCCCCGCCATCTCCTGCAGGTTCACCTCATCCACCTTTGGCATATTAGCTAAAACGAAAGCTGCCACAGACGTATATAAACCTTTGGTTAGCGCCTCTGCCGCCTGCGTCTTGACTGTGAAATCGTCAGGCATCACAGTTCCGCTGGTCGGCATTTGACTTCCCAGCATTCCGCTTTGTCGAGCTCTTGCGTAGGCCTCCCCGACTGCCTTCTGATGCCGAGTTCTCAACACACTTTTTATTTGATCCGAAACAGTGGTAGCGTCGCCCGCCCGTTCTACAGAGACGCTAATGGTCTGTAGATAATTGACGCCAAGTAACTTCGACAAAGAAGTGTAAGGCATGTACGCCATATCCCCTTGGTCATCATCAGAGGTCGAAGCAACGCCCAAAACCCGAAAGTTCTGTCCCTGTATCTGCACCTGCTGCTGACCTGTTGGATCTGTATCCGGGCCGAAGAGTTTGTCAGAAAGTCCCTGACCGAGAACAACGACTGCCAGGTTCGAAGATACAGCTCGACCGTCGAAGAACTTGCCGTGCGAAAACGTCCACATGTTCAACAATGGATACTTAACATCGGTTCCCAGGGTAGCCGAATACTCCTTTTGTTGCCCGGCATTGATCCAACTTCTCATCTTGATCCCGCTTGCGGCGTACTTGACGCCTGGAATCCTTCTAATGACATCGGCATCCGCGGGCGTAAGAGTCTTGGCTGACCCGAGACCACTTGGTATATTCGACTCCTCGCCGCCTCGAGTGAAATTACCCGCTCTTACAGTAATCAGCGTCGTACCGGCGCTTTGAATATCTTGAGATACCGTCTGCTGAGCCCCGGTACCAAGCGAAATCATAGTGATTACTGCCGCTACGCCGATAGTCATACCGAGCATCGTCAGAGCCGTTCTCAGCTTATGAACACTCAGGGCTTTGATGGCGAGGCGTAGACAAGTTAGAAGCATCTATTCGTACCGGAGACACTCAATCGGTTCTACTTGAGAAGCTTGACGAGCAGGATAAAAGCCAAAGAAGATGCCAACGGCCGCTGCAATTCCAAACGAGACCAGAATAGCCATCGGCGACACAGAAACTGACCATTGCACAAATTGAGCAACAGATCCCGAGACAACTAATCCGATCAAAACACCCAATACTCCTCCGCACAAACTCAGCGTGATTGCTTCCATCAGGAATTGAAGCAGAACATCTTTAGCGCGAGCACCAACGGCTCGCCTGATGCCGATCTCTCGCGTTCGCTCCGTAACGGACAGCAGCATAACATTCATGATCCCAATGCCGCCGACCAATAAAGAAACCCCTGCGATGCTACAGAGCAGCGCAGTCATTGTCTTGCTGGCCCGGTCGAGCGTTTTCCCCAGTTGAGCCAGCGTGACCTTTTCCAGACCTGCCACATTTCCAACCACAGCTTCAGCGACTTCCGGACGCATCCCGCCTCTGGCAAGAGCTTTCTTAGCTTGGCTGGTTACGGTAAAGTCATCCGGAGTCTTCGGTCCAATCTTGTGACGCACCCGCATCAGATCCGATATCTGTTTGGAAACCCGACTTACGTCGCCTGTCGATGAAGTTGTGATCGTGATGTCATTCAGTTTTGACAAGTTCAGAAGCCGGTGAACCGTAGTAAACGGCACATACACGGCATCGAACTGATCATCGCCCGGCGCGGCAGCGACCATCCAACTTCCGCTTCCGACTACCCCCACTACTTTGAACGACTGCTTCCAGAGGTTCACGGTCTTTCCCACAGCACTTTCGTTGCCGAACAGTTTACGACTGACAACATTTCCCAAAACGATAACCTCGTCAGCTCGGACTTGCTCCGATCTGTTGAAGAATCGCCCTTCTGAAAACACCCAGGCTCGACGGATCATTGGCAGCGACGTGTCGTCCCCATGCAAGCGTGTAAACCAACGGTTCGAGCCCGCAATGACATGAGCATTCTCATGGACTCCCTCGGAGACATATTGAACACCTTTGATCTTGCGAATGGCGTCGGCATCACCGGCCGTGAGGGTCGCTGCCGCCCCTAAACCAGCTTCAGAGTCGCCGAGGCGTTGCCGGGCCGTGGGATGGTCGTGCTTTTCCATGGGATCATCCTCGGGGTGAAATGCCAAAACCAGTCGCGGCTGAAGCGACGAACTCCAAAGGGCGGTTCTAAGAAACTGCTCTGCCTTCCGCCTGGGCCGCCTGAAGCTCGCTGGTTCAATGGCGTCATCCGGACCTTTTTCTCGCTTCATCTGGAAGTTACCTGCTGTGACCACAATCAGATTCATGCCGGCGGCTCGAACTTGATCTGAAATCGCAGCCTCGGCGCCGCTTCCCAGCGCAATCATCGTCAGCACGGTCGCCACGCCGATCGTCATTCCGATCATTGTCAAGAATGTCTGAAGCTTGTTCCTTCCCAAAGCCTTAAAAGCCACAGAAAGACTGGAACCGATCGTCATTGAGTCTCCTCGGCCAACAGCGACAACTCTGCCAATTCAAAACCCGCCTGACGCTGACTTTCATTCGGTTGATCGGACACGATATGTCCGTCCTTGAACGTCACGATCCGAGATCCGAAGTCAGCCACTTGACGATCATGAGTGATAAGAATCACTGTGATCTTTCGCTCGCTTCGCAGGCGTTGGAAAATCTCCAGGACTTCGACACTCGTTCGGCTATCGAGATTTCCAGTCGGTTCATCGGCGAGCAGAATCGACGGATTGTTCAGCAGCGCGCGGGCAATGGCTACTCTCTGTTGCTGACCTCCGGACAACTGGTTGGGGTGGTGGACCGCTCTATCCTTCAACCCTACGGAGGCAAGCGCCTCGAGCGCAAGCTTGCGGCGTTCCGATGACGATTTCGAACCGGCGCCGTTGCTGTAAAGCAGCGGAAGCTCAACATTCTCGAGAGCTGAGGTTCGGGGTAGCAGATTGAAGCCTTGAAAAACAAATCCAATCTGCCTGTTTCTGATGGCCGACAACTGATCGTCGTTCAGCTTCGACACGTCACGCCCTTCCAGAAAATATTCGCCGCCGGTTGGTCGATCAAGGCAACCAAGAATATGCATCAGCGTAGATTTACCGGAGCCTGACGGCCCAACCACGCTCACAAACTCGCCTGCATCCACTTCCAGCGAAATTCCGCGTAAAGCGAAAATAGAGATGTCACCGACATGGTAGGTCTTATTTAGATTGCGGAAGGAAATGACTGACATACTAATTTAGTTCTTTCCGGCGAAGTTATACAGAATCGTGGCGATCGACTTCTCTGCTCCGGCCATCCCGTAAACCTTCCCTGCTCCTTCGATCACATAATATTCGTTGGCCGCATGTGCCATCCCACCGTGTCCTGCGGCTCCTCCTGCAATCGGCATGAAAACGGGCGCAACCTTCTGACCAACTTCGGCATTCGAGAAGAGATAAGCCGGCCAATACCCGCCGAGAATCGTTTCCGTTTGTGAAGGCTGCCCGTGCGGAATCGAAAATTGTTCGTACATCTTTGTGATCGATCTCGCGATATCGGTTTTATAAGACATCTTCGACCACGGCACATCGCCGATCAGCTTCATCTGCACGTCCTTGTATCCATTACGATCCAACTGAGCCCGTATCTTCTTCACCAGATCTAACCCGTTCATGTTCGGCACGTATCGCATGTTGTGCTTCGACGTGATCTTGTTGGGAAGAATCGCTCCCGCCCCTCCGGCGTACATATTGCCGCCCCAGATGCCATCCAGATTGAACGACGTGCCGTAGCGAGCCATTTTCAACATGGTGAACGGATCGTCAGAGATAAAACGAGCGATGCCGAGATTTTCGGACGCTGTTTTCATGTTCACCTTTGAAGCCCCCGCCTTCAACTCCGCGATTTCAGAAGGCTTGAGAGGCTGAATATTGTCATTGAAGCCTTTTACTTCCGGCGTATTCCCGTCATCTGAAATTAGCGAGGCCAGCATTTTAATGTGCCGCCAAGCCGGGCTATCCACCGCTCGCTTATTGGATCCGTGTATATCTGACTGAACGGGACCACGTCCCCAGGTCCTCCCGCTGGTTGTCAGCTCGATATAGACACAACCCTCGGATCCGCCCATTATTCCTCCGGCCCCACTAGGCGCCTGAGCGCCGAACATCAACATCGCATCTGCGCCTTTGAACAGGTCAGGATGATCTTTCACAAATTTCCTCAGCCCGATGTCCATTCGTTCTTCATCGCCTTCCGCCACAACGATGATGTTCACAGGCAACTTGCCGGCGACAGCTTTGATGGAGGCCATGGCGTTGTATTCCGACATCTGCGGCCCTTTAGAATTAACCGCGCCCCTTCCGATAAGAACCTTCTTAAACGGCGGTTGCTCAACAAGCCGGGCCTCGAAGGGAGGTGACTTCCAGGCATCGGGTTGAGTGATCGGCATCGTATCGTACATCCAGTACAGCACCAACGTGCGCGGCGCGCCTTGATCGCAACGTGCATAAACAACCGGATTCCCCGGCGTCCCATACTCCGTGATGCCAACGTCATAAACCCGAGACTCTTGACATCCAAGCTGGTCGAAGAAGCCTTTTACCATGTCGGCGGACTCTGGGATCCCTTCGCCGCTGTTCGAGATACTTGGTTGACGAATCCACTTCTGGAGATTCTCTACATGTTCATCAATATGACCGTCGATGTACGAGTAAACTTTTTTGAGCTCTTCCGATTTGACCTGTTTTAGATCAGGCTCGATTGTTTCGTCCCCATGAGGACGAATCCCAAGCTTGGTCTGCACCGATTGCACATTTGTTTCTGAGGAGCGATTCTTGTCGCTCGGGCGCGGAGCGCATCCCGACAGAACGACGAGAAGACAGCAAGCTAAGGCCTTCCAATTCATCAATGGTTTCCGATCTTGAAGATTCTCAAACGTGGAGTTGCCGAGTTATTGCTATTTCTTCTCTTCTCTGTTAGCGAGATCAACTAAACCGAAGAACCACAACGATGTGGGAATCGCCTGCGTTCCAGAGAACTGAAGAGTGCGAAGTCCTTTGTACCTGAGAGTTTCACGGTGCTGGTCGCGGCGCCGCTTGCCCCTTCGGTGTCAACCGTCCTGCGACGGTGATCTCTCCTCCGGAAAAACCCATTTAACTACTCGCCGCCAGGAGTGTCAAGCAATTAGGCCACACTGTCGTTAGTATGTGAGTTGGCCGCTCTAATTCACACATGATCTGTCCGTTGTCAAAACGGCGGAGCCGTAAGGCTGAAAGTTGGAATCCAGTCGAACGTATACGAGCTCCGAAGTGGCAGCGAAGCTGTCACGCTTTAGCGCGATGGAGCGGATGATGAAAGTGCAGGAAGTGCTGTTGCGGGCCATGGCAAAGAAAACCACTTGGTGGCAAGCAGCGGAAATCATTGGGGTCAGCGCTCGCACGATGCGACGCTGGCGGGAGTGGATGGAACAGGACGGCTAGGACGGACTGGCGGATCGGCGCAAGCGCGTGGTGAGCCCGAAACGGTTACCGCTGGCGATGTGCGAGAAGGTGCTGGGTTTGTGCCGGGAACGAAACTTCGACCTGAACTATATCGACGTTTTCAATAGCAAGTTCAGAGTGGCAACAGAACAGAAAGCGAGTGCGTTTCGGCGTTCCAGCCGGTCGGATCCGACTGGGTGTTCACGGTGCAAACAAAACGTACTGTCGCCCAGACAATACGGTCAGTATTGGCGAACGAGTGTGGCAGATCGAGAAGTCTCGATTTCGGAGCACACTGGCGGGCTGTACCGTCACGATTCATGAACATCTCGACGGCCGGGTTTCGCTACGCTAGGGACCGCACGTCGTGGGGCGATTCGACAACCAGGGCCACTCTCTGAAGAAAGTGAGCAAACAAGAGCGTGGTGGAAGGTTTGAGGTTGGAGACCTCGCTAATATTTTTTTTGGGTCCCACCATAACTCCGCTTCCGCCTCTTACGAACACTGATGTGAATGACCTCGTTGGAATATAAGCACCGGCTAATCACGCGCTGGACCCATTGGATCAACTTTCCTCTCTTGTTTGTCATGATCTGGAGTGGTCTCCTCATCTACTGGGCCTACCGCGCCTACAGAATCGGCGTTGGCGGCTTCACACTCTTTCACTTTTTTCCTGATTGGCTTTTTAACGCGCTGTCTCTGGATCATCGACTTGCGGAAGGCATGGCTGTCCACTTCTTTTTTATGTGGTTCTTTGCCATTAACGGAATCTTGTATGTCGCCTATACCTTGTTCTCGGGCGCCTGGCGCGAAATGATTCCGAATCGCCACTCCTTCCGCGACGCCCTCCAAGTTACCCTATATGACTTCGGTTTGAGTAAGAGCCAACCCGCCGCGCACAAATACAATGCGGCGCAGCGAATTGCCTATACCGCAATCATTGTCATGGGCGTCGGAAGCCTCGTCACCGGGTTAGCCATCTATCGTCCCACCCAACTCGCCTGGCTGGCACACTTACTGGGTGGTTACCAAATGGCACGTTGGGAGCATTTCCTGCTTACTATCGGATATCTCGTATTTTTCGTCATTCACGTAGCTCAGGTCGCAAGGGCCGGCTGGAACAACTTTCGTTCTATCGTCACGGGATTTGAACTTACATCTACCAAAACAGGAGTTCAAAATGACTAACTCAAAGGAGAAGCAACAATCGACTCCCGAGAGGCAGATGGCCGCCAAGAGCCGGCGTGGATTTCTGACGCTAGGCCTCGGCGCCGCTGCCGCCGTAGGCGGGTGGGAATGGCTGTGGTCACGTCCGGACCAGGACGACATACCGTCGCCTTTTCGGCGGGTCCTCAACTTCAATAAAAACATCACGCAGCGATTGTTCTTCGACGATCGACGGCTCGCGCCTTCCTTTTCTCCATCGAAAGTGGGAAAACTAAAGCCAAACGGTCAGTACGGTCTCGACCCGGCCATGAATGCCGCAGATTGGAAGCTCCGACTTCTAACTCGCCGCAACCAGCACAAGCCTCATGTTCTGACTCTCTCCGAAATTCAGAAACTGCCGCGAACCGAACATGTGACGGAGTTCAAATGCATCGAGGGTTGGAGCACGGTTGTGCACTGGGCAGGAACACGCTTCTCTGACTTCACAAGCCATTTCGCGCCTGGATCGGAAAAGGCCGCCTATGTATCTTTTGAAACGCCGGACGAAGAATACTACGTGGGCATCGACATGCCAAGTGCGCTCCACCCACAAACGCTGCTCTGTTACGAGATGAACGGACAACCGCTGACATCCGAGCACGGAGCGCCCTTGCGTCTGATAATTCCCGTCAAGTACGGCATCAAAAATTTAAAACGAATTGGGACGATCACCTACCAGGACGAACGTCCCGACGACTACTGGGCGGAACGTGGCTACGACTACTACGCTGCCCTGTAAAACGGAGTGAATCTCACACCTTCGATTATTGGTAACGGATCAGAGCCCGAAATCGGCCATCCCGCAAAGCGAGTCCGACCCAAACCAGTATGCCGAAAATTACCGGTCCGAAGATTGGCTCTCCTATCCGAACGTGGCTCGCAGTAGCGCCTCCCAAATAGCCCGTCAGCAACACCGCGCCGAGCAAGCCAGTACGCGGAACCACATATAACAGGGAAGACAGGAAGGCGACGATTCCAACAGCCGGCAAAGCGCTCTCCGGAAATCCTAGATGCGCCACGCCCTGTAGTACGAACGAAGCCTTCCTCGCCATGTTCACGCCCCCGGAACCTATAAACATCGCCAGAAGACTGCTGAGGATCCACCCGGGCCAGAAAGCCTTCCTGGATCCGCGATTCTGCTGATTGGAATGTGACGTGATCTGTTCCTGCTGAAGCGAAGCGTTGTTAACCATGATTGATTCTCTTTCCGCTCAGGCCTGAATCGGTATCCACACTTCTATGTCGCCCATCCCCGTGCGAGGGTCGAAGTCTTTGCCGTACCGTTCGAAAAAGTCGGGTGCGCCCGGCTCTGCCGCAGCCACCTTTTTTCCCGACGACGGAAGCCATCTGTGCCAGATATAGTCTAAAGTATTCTGCAGCTTTGAGACGTGTTCCGGATGTGAGAACACCGCGTACCGTTGTGCTGGAATCTTCACCGAACCGAATTCACTCGGAAGATTGCCTGCGCTCGACGTGGCAACACCCGATATGTAATCGATCCCGTCAGGCTTTTGAAAGCATAACCCGTAAGCCTTGTTGTCAATCTGCCCGGGTATCTTGTCCAGGTAAGATCCAAAGCGCTGCCACTGAGCCGGAATGCCCTCCCAGGAGGCAGCCGTGAAATAGCCGCGCAATCCTACAATCAGCAGCGGCTCGCCGTCAATAAATCGTGGTTCACTAATCGTCATAAGTTGTTCCTTACAGTTAAGTCGAACAGGCGCACGACGCATCGACCGTTCAAAGAAACTTTTAATGACGAACGACTGGTTGAAACCGTTCTGTGCCGATCGAAATTATGTCGTCTTCGTCGGCGAACCGCTATCTGGGGTCGTGTTTCGCGACCGGATGTAAGTTCTTAAGAAAGGCATGAAGAGGTTCCGAACCGCGCTTTTTTTGAGCAGATCCGAATACCTTTCCAGAATGAACGATGATAGCGTCGCTTGCGTCGGGCGGCTGTAGCCATAACCCTTCGACATGCGCACCGGGAACTCGAAGCAGGCGTAATTCGAAGTCGTTATCCTGAACCTCCGCCAGTCCTTCTAATTCACGGTTCGCCTGCATAACTTCTCTGGCCGGTTCTCCATGAATCAATCTGGTCACGGTAGGCGGAGCGGAATCACTCACATCGCCGACAACCACCTCACCTGACACATCGCCAGCAAAATAGCGCCAGCTTACCAGCTTTCCAGACTTTTCCAAGTCGGCGTGATCCAATTCATCCTTGAGACTCATCACGTAGACCGGATGCGGATGGGGATCGACGTGAAGTCCGGCCGGAACACGGCCTGAGCGGACTAGGTGAGCGAGTCCGGCTTCAAAAGCCTTTCTGCGCTCAGGGGAAGACTTTCCAGGAATCAATGGCATTATGGTCTCCTATCCAAGATCAACAAGGTATGTATCCCTCCACTCGCCTGCATCCAGGTAAGCAGAGACAAATTGCTGGTAGGGAACAGTCGCGTCTTGGTAGTACGGGTCAGCAATATCGAGCCACTGTCCTCCCGATTTATCCAAGGAGTAACCGCTAATGATCACAACGTGACCACGCTGTTCTCCGTACCATTCAATATGCGCACACACTGGACGCCCAGAATCAATTTGCTTGCGAATGGCGCCGAAAGTTATCGGTCTGCCAGCCAGCTTTCGGGCATGTATGGCTTGACCTGTTAGAGCACCGGCGGCCGACAGTGCTTCTTTAAGTTCGGCCGGTCGATCACAATCGGATACCGCTCCGCAACAATCTCCTCCCTGCGGATGAAGAACTTCCCTGGCAATCTCGCATTGACTGATCGACGAATCGGGAAAGAAGTACTGCGACACTGTAGCAGCTACGGCAGCCCAGCACCAATTGAGCTTCTTCTGCGTCTCGATTTGAAAGTCGATTCCATTGGTAACCGCGATCTTCTTTTTTATGTGGGTACGGGATGGACACCAAGAAGTGAATGGTCTGGAAATCGTAATCGTTACCCGCTCCAATCTAACCGCCAGGCTCTCATCGCTGGCATCGGAACCGCGTCTAATCAAGAAGCTCTCATCGTTAGCATCGAATCCGCCGCTCTCATCGTTGGCGTCTAAACCGCCGCTTTCATCGTTGGCGTCTAAACCGCCGCTTTCATCGTTGGCGTCGAATCCGTTGCCCGCTTTCGAATGTTTCTCCTGTAAAGCTTTTCTATGCCCATGAGTAAGCTGTAGTGAGCTTTGGACCACTGGAGCGTCGGGTTTTCTTTCTGCGACTTGACCATCATCGTCATGTCGGCTTATTGATACGCCGTCGCCTTCGAATCTAATTTTGTACTCCATCGACATTGCCATTTATCTCCTTGAAGACATTACTAATCGTTGAAAGTGAGAGTTCTCCCGTAAACCCGCTACATCGGGCCAGCGATTTAAGTCTGCGATGAGACCTGCCGGAAAATTTGCTACGACCGAGAGGGTTTCGTTACGTTGCTGCAGCGCCTCGTAAGTGATCGCTGCTATCCACAGCACATCCGTATGTCCTGGTGATGACTGCAGCGCTTGTGCAATCTCTGCCTGTGCTCTCCGACGATCTCCAAGCTGAGCAGAAAGAAAACCTACGTAGGCTCGGTAAAGTCCACTGCTCGGATTACTCACAAGCTCGCGTTCCGCTATGTCGATGCCATTCTGAAACGCCTGCTTAGACTCGGATAGAAGGCCGCTTCGACGGTAGGCAATTCCAAGCGGGGTCCACCACTCACATCGTTGCGGTCCCAGCTTCAACGCTCGTAAAAATAGCGGGATTGCTTCGCGGTCTCGTGATTGATACATCAGTACGAGGCCTAACGTCTGAACTGCGGTCGGCGTTTCTTTGATTCCGAGTGATCTGCGTAGTTCTGCCTCAGCAGAGGCAAACTGGCCACCGTCCATATATGCCTGTCCTAAATGATTCCGGACGAGCACCTCACCGGGAGCGAATTCTAACGCTTTCCGAAAATTCGTAATGGCCTCTTCGGACTTACCACGATGCCGATAGAAGTCGCCAAGATCTCGGAAAGTTCGATACAGCTGAGGATCCAACAATGTCGCCTTCTTAAACGCGGCTAACGCTTCCTCATTTCGATCGCTATTCCCAAACACCACGCCCAGTCGCCGGTATGCCTCTCCGTCCTTTGGGTCCAATTCAATCGCTCGCTGATACTCGCCCGCTGCTCGGTCATAACGACCCTCATGAGCCAGAAGCAGCCCCTCGGCGCGATGGACCTGAGGAAGATCCGGATTTCGGAGCTGAGCCTGCCGCACCGTTTCAGCCGCGGGTTTTAACCAGTTTTTGTCATGCGTGATGACGTACTTGAACCACTGCGCCTCCGCGAGAGCGGCAAAGATAAGTGCTGAATCGGAATCAGCCTGTTTGGCTCGGCTGAGCTGCTGGAATGCCCGATCGATCGTGCTGTCCTGCCGCACATCGGCCAGTCCGCTAAGATAATCCTTCCGGGCAGCGGCATTGACCGACGCGCCACGAGCCGGCGGCGCCAACCGAAGAGCGTTCGTAACTACTCCCGCCAGAGCCGTGGACGCATAGCGTATCTCTTGCTGTTTGTAGTCTGCCTTCCAATCACGGATATCGACTCCCGACCGCAAATCCGTCAGGAATCCATGCACGGTTGTCGAATCGCCCTGCCGCTCCAGGCTGGCTCGCAACGAATGAGTCGCGCCAAGCAGTACACGTGCTTCATCCGGGGTATGAACTCTATCGCGAATAACGTTATCTAAAGAGATAAAGCGATAGCGCGTATGGGAATTCCCCTTCAGCTCAGCCAGCTGGTTCGCCGTATCGTGAAGCAAATTCCCCGTCGTCGCAAGAGTGGCCTCCGATGCCGAAGTGAACGGCAGCAAGGCCAGCTTATCCGTTTCGACAGGAGCCATGGCGCGCTGGTAACTGATCGCTCCCGAGCCAGCCACCACAATCACGCTTGCTGCCGCAGCCAGTAGCCACTTAACCTTGGGAGACACGCGAAAAGCTTTCGCGACTTCAGCGGCGCCGTGAAATCTCGATTTCGGGTCGGGATGAATGCAGCGCCCAATAATGCGGTCCCACCTGCCCCGTCCCTGTGGCGGCTTCCAACTCGTCCGCTCACCCATCGGCAGCGTCGAAGAAGCAACTCCTAAGTCGCTCGGAGGGCGTCCATAGCGCAGCTCCCATAACAGGACCCCAAGAGCATATATATCGGAAGCGATCGACGCCTTCTCGCCCTTCCATAGCTCCGGCGCCATGTAGGTGGGAGTTCCGCCCAGAACGCCGGCCGAAGCGTCCGCTCTTTGAGCCAAGCCAAAATCCATGATCACGGCCCGCAGCGAATCGTCAGAACCCTCCGTCACAACAATGTTGTTTGTCTTCAAATCGCCATGAACTAAATGCATCCGGTGCGCCTCGGCCAGGCCGGAACAGAGCTGTTCCGCAATCGTGCGCGCCTCTCTCTTTGGAATCGGAGCACGACGGATACGTTCGGCTAACGTTTCACCCTCCACGAACTCCATGCTGATGAAATCGATCTCCCCGTCCGCTGTCGAAGCCGTGTGGATCTCGAAGATCTTGCAAACATTGGGATGACTGATCTCGCGAGCATTGCGAACTTCCGGCGGGAGTTGCTTCCCGAAGCCTTCCTTGGCGCACTTCAAAGCGACTCGGCGATCCAATTTCTGGTCAATCGCCTCCCATACGATTCCCATCCCGCCTTGTGCGACCTCGCGGACGACCAGAAAACGATTGATGAGAAGCTGTCTCGCCTGGAAAGGAGGTCTCGACTCCGGCGACGGCAGCAAAGGATCCAGAAGAAATCCCTGCATGCGCCGTTCCCACTGCACATAGGTCAGAGCCTCCGCATACAACTCAAGGTTGGAGCCGCAAGCCCTTCGCAAGAACGCTTCCCGCTCCTCATCGGGACGGTGAAGCGCCTCCTCCACTAGAGTCATCGCGAGGTCGTCACTGTGAGATCGGCTTTCCATCACCGTGTTCCATCCGTTCGTACAGCCATCGACGGGCATCGCGCCACATTCTTTGCATGCTGCGCAGTTTGATCTCAAGCACGTTAGCGGCCTCTTCATCCGTCAGGCCAAGAAAAAACTTGAGCTCGACCAGCTTGCACCAAGCCGGATTCTCCTTTTCGAGCTGCCCGAGCAACCTGCCGAGACCGATGGCAACATCCACTTTGGCGCTCCCGGCCGGAAGGATTTGTTCCAGACCCTCGAGTCCAATCAAATCGATGTCCGGACGAGCGCGCGCGAGATCGATCAGGTAGTGCCGCATGGCTCTCCCAGCTATAGCGAAGAAATGCTGCCGGTTCTGCCAGTCGCGATCCTTCGCGCCGACGAGCCGCATATACACCTGGTCCACGAGTTCAGTCGGCTGAAGGGACTGACCTTGGCGCTCACCTCTTAACCGCGCGCGCGCCAAACGCCGCAAGTCAGCGTACACCCGCTCAAAAAGGTGATTTTCTGCTTCCGAGTTTCCTTCACGCCATTCACGAAGCAATTGCGTGATATCTCCGGTCTCATCCGACATGCCGGCCGCCTAATGGCCACGTACTATACCACGTCTAGTGACTTGGCTAGCTCTCTCGACTTTGGCGGACTATCTTTTCAATCTCCGCTTTCTTCAGTGAGGCGATTGCAGAGTTTCACAAAAACCAGGCAAGCGCTGAGTACAGGAGGAAGCTATGAAATCGTTCTTTTATTCGGCTCTATTCGCGGCGGCACTCATGTGTCCTTCCGGATATGCGCAAACACAAACACTGATCGGCAGTGCGAACGTTCCGTTCAACTTTCAGGTCGGTGACACCGCGATGCCGGCGGGACAATACACAATCCGGGAATCCAGCGGCATGTTCGCGATGCACGAAGTGGGAGGAAAGAATACCGTATTTCGCCTTTCCGCCCCGGCTTCGCGTGAAACCGCAGCTCGCGCAAACACCTTGCGCTTCACGCGCTACGGCGATGAATACTACCTGACGAGTTTCTGGAACAGTTTCAGCGCGCAAGCCCGAGCTTTTGGCCAAAGCAAGCGCGAGAAAGAAGTTGTGCGCAAATACCACAGCTTTGAAACCGCGAAGGTGGCTCTGCAGTCGGCTTCGCGATAAGCAGCAACATCTCAATTAATTTGCCGGTGCGATACCGTCCGCTTCGCCCCGGCAAACTTGCAGTACTAAATAGTCACTGAAAACTATTTTTAAAATCGCCGCCCGGTTTCACACCTTTGAAACCGAATCTTCATCTTTCGCCCGTAGCTGAGTCGGCATACTGTCATAAGAAATGCGCCCTGAGGAGGGCATTTAATGACTCACAAACACTGGTTGCTTGGCAGCGTCTGCTTCAGCGCTCTGTTGATTCTGCCGTTCACGAATCTGAAAGCACAAGCAGAACAAAGCTCCGCTCCACCACAAAGAAACGTTATTATCTTCGTTGCGGATGGTCTCCGCCACGGATCGGTTAATGCTTACGACGGTCCAACTTTCGCCTTTATTCGACGGCAAGGAGTCCACTTTGCGAATAGCCATGCCTTGTTTCCGACTTTTACGACAGCAAATGCTTCGGCCATTGCGACCGGACACAAGCTCGGGGATACCGGCGACTTCAGCAACACGCTAGCTTCCGGCTATCCGATCTTCAACACGGGTAACTTTGGCAACAAGCCTGGAACCGTAACACCTTTTGTCGAAAATAACCAGATTCTCTCGGATCTGGATGACCACTACAACGGAAACTACCTCAACGAAGAATCCATCATGGCGGCCGCTCGCCAGAACGGATACAATACGGCATCGGTCGGCAAAGTAGGACCGGTTGCGATTCAAGACGTCACGGAAATTGCACCTGTGGGCAAACAATTTCCAACGCCGAATACGGTTTTCATCGATGACGGTACGGGACCCGCAGGCATTCCTCTCTCCCAGCAAATTCAAAGTGCGCTAACTGACCTGGGCTTGGCCACCGTGGCGCCCTCGCGCAGCAACGGCTGTGGAGCGACCGATCAATGTAACAACAGCTATTCAGGAAATAACACGACGCCGGGAACCACCTCAGCAAACGTGCAACAGCAGCAGTATTTTGCGGATGCGCTTACCAAGGTCATCCTGCCTTCCTTTAAGCAGACCAGCCATCCCTTCTTCGTTCTGTTCTGGTCTCGTGATCCGGACGGAACTCAGCACAATCAAGGCGACAGCCTCAACAGCCTGACGCCCGGGATCAACGGCCCCACCTCGCGAGCGGCTGTGAAAAACGCCGATATGAATTTAAACCAGCTTCTGGCTTACGTTCAAAACGACCCCAACCTTCGCAACAATACCGACATCATCGTGACCGCGGATCACGGATTTTCGACCATCTCCCGGCACGATCTCGATGCCTCCGGAACGAAGTTTGTGAACGACTACTCGGCTCAATTCACCTACAAGGATTCAACCGGACGTCAAGAAGTGAACTCAGGCTTTCTTCCAGTCGGATTCGTGTCGATCGACATCGCACATTTCCTCGGTCTGCCGCTGTTCGATCCCGACACGCAAGTTACGGCCGGCGGAACCGCCTCCTATAAACCTGTTGATCCGACAATTGGCCAGGCAAACGCCGGCGTGTCGCAGCGCCCTGCCAGCGGAGACGGTGTGATTGGCGGAACGGGCCAGATTCAGAACGTTACAGACGCGGAAGTGATCGTGGCCGCGAATGGCGGTTCGGACCTGATCTACGTGCCCAGCAAGAATCCCCAAACCGTGGCCAAGCTGGTGCGCTTTCTTTCGAACCAGGACTACACAGGCGGCCTCTTCCTTGATGATGATTACGGAAATCTTCCTGGCGCCTTACCGCTCAGCAGCATCGGATTGGTCGGCTCGAGCCCGCTTCCACGGCCAACCATCGTCATAAACTTCCTTACGTTCGCGACGAATCCGTTAGACAAAATCAACAGTGGCGTTGAGTTCGCCGACACTGCCCTGCAGGAAGGACAAGGTATGCACGGAAATCTGAGCCGGGCCGACACCTTCAACAACATGGCTGCCTGGGGTCCCGATTTCAAGCGTGGCTATGTCGATCGTTTACCGATCGCCAACAGCGATCTCGCGCCCACACTTGCGAAGATCCTGAATCTGAACATCGGCGGGAACGGCACGTTAAGTGGCCGAGTCCTGAGCGAAGCCTTGAAGGGTGGTACGGATACCGAGACCGTCCAGCACCAGAAAGCTGTTTCGGCCGCGACGCAGCTTGGTAAGACAACTGTGCTTCTATATCAAACCATCGGATCCCAGGCTTACTATGATGAAGCCTGTCTCGTCGACAGTTCCATCGCCACCAATCTGAAAAATCCCTGTCGCTAATCGACCAGGCCAATGAGAGAGTGAGGGATTGATACTGATCCTCACTCTCTTATTTCTAAGCCACGCGCAAAGAAGTTAGGCTTGCTATGGCATCCCGACCACCGATATCAGGTCGAATTGCGATCTCCAAAACCGAAACGTCTGCCAGCTCAACTGTGAAATTCTCTACTTCAGTTGTCGAACCGGTGGCGCTGAAATTCCACTGTTGCCGCACGATTTCCCTGGCAGGCTTACCCTTACCCGCTGACCACCGAATTGTGAACTCTTGAGTTCGTTCACGAGTCGGCTCGTCGAATCGAAGCTGAATGCGACGTAAAGCGACAGGCTCGTCAAACAGAATCCGGAGTTGCTGAGCCCCACCCTGGGAAGCCCGCCAGCCCCGGCCGCCTTCTAAGGAAAGCGCCGATTCGATGGGATAACTCGGATCTTCCGAACTGACCTCCACACTAGCCACCGTCTCCAGATCGAGCCACTGGCCATCCGATTCATTAGTTCGTTGAGCGGGGAGAGTCTCCGTTACTATCTTTCGCATGTTTCCATTGTCCACCGCAGCAATTGTCTATCTATCGCATTTCAGAACATCGTCTAAAATCCGGCCAACCGAACCACTGGGCATTTGAACGTGAAGCACTCCCGCCAGAGTCGGGGCCACATCTGAGACGCCGACCCGCTGGCTAACCGTAGCGGGATGAATGCCGAAGCCATAGAACATCAGCGGGACATGAGTGTCGTACGGATAGGGCGACCCGTGCGAAGTGCCTTCAGCTCCAAAAAGATAATACGGCTTCGTGATCACAAACACATCCGGGCTTCTCTCCGGATAGAAACCGCTCGCAACAAGCCGATCGATCTCGTCTTCGAGTGCCTCATGCTTCAACAACTGACTCCGGGTATACGTTCGAGCCACAAACGGAAAAGTCATCGCGATCCGGGCCACTTCCTCCTCAACTGCCGAGGGCTTCACTTTTTTCTCCGTCATCAGGTCTCTATTCAGATAAACGCTCATCCCTTCGCCCGATGCCAAGATCCATTTGCCATCCCCAAACTTTTCACTCAAATCTTTCGATATTTCGGCCAGCGCTTTCTTCTTGTCCAATCGTCCGCCAGGCATGTGGCGTTCGGCCATCACCTCAGGCACCGGCGCGACTCCATGATCGGCACTGACAACCACAATGAGATTATCTTTCCCGTCCACCTGTTTCTCTGCCGCGTCCAGAAGTTTTTGAAGCGTTCGATCGGTGCGTACACACATATCTTCCACTTGCGGCGCATCCGGACCTACTGCATGCCCCAAATGATCATTCGCTGAGAAGCTGATAGTAAGAACATCGGTCCCATCGTGTTTCCCCAATTTCTCTGACGCCATCGCCCGTTCCGCTAAAGTTTCTAAAGTCTCATTCGCGAACGGTGTCTTTTCCCATTCGGACAAGTACTTCGGGTTGCCGGTCTCCGGAAGCGTCATCAAAGTACCCGGAAGTTTTGGGTCCTTGCTAAGAGGCGTCCACTTTGCTCCGGACCACTTCGCTGGCCAGTGTTCGCTATTGAATTTTCCTACCCAGCCCGGCAACTCGTTTCGATAGTAAGTGCTGGTTACAACGGCCCCAGTCTTCGAGTCCATCCAGTACGCAGCGTCGGCCATTCGTCCCGAAGGCAGAATAGCGGCTCGATCTTTCATCGATATGCCGATGGTCTTGCTCTCCGAGTTGCCGGACATCTTAATCTCGTCCGCAAGCGTACTGATGATCAGGTTATGAGGAGAAGAACCGACATGATCGCCCTCGACTCCAACCAACTTAGTGCCTGAGTCTTGGACGGAGGTCACGCTTTTCCCAGATGCTCGGTCGTACCACTCGTTGCCGACAATCCCACACAGCGCTGGAGTTGAACCGGTCAGCAACGCTGCATGGCCGGTGGCGGTTACGGTTGGGAAATGATCTTGATGTGCATCCAGATAAACCACGCCCTGCGTTAATAAACGGGCAAACCCACCCGTATACTGATCGCGAAATCGTGTCGTGTAATCGTAACGAAACTGATCGATCGCGATCACTAAAAGAAGCTTCGGCTTCTTGGCCGTTCTAATTTGCTGGTGTTGCTGAGCAGCCGCCAGGAGCGTGGCAGCGGAAAGAAGACCGATCAAATATCTAATTTTTGTCATTTATCTGATTCTTAAACCGCAACGAAATCTTAGATTCTCCTCAGGCTTTGGATTCCGTGGCGCGGACACTTTGTCTGCCGTCTCGACAATCGTGTCGAGACGCGTTTTGCTGGTTTTCTCAACTACTGATAGTCCTCCGCCCGTATCTGAGCCGCGCCCGAAGGAAGCGATGAAATTAGCTAAACGCGCCAGTGACCTATTAGCTCTTTTGAAAGAGCGAGTCCAGATCCGGAATCTGCTTGGCCATCTGCCCGCGAATGCTCTCCGCCATTCGAATTGCCTCTTCGTCATCCTTTGCGCTGGTATACGGAATCTCCATCACCAATATCCCGATCCGCTTGCCGGCCGCATCGAACATCGGCATTTTCATGTTGTAAAAGCTGCCGTTATCTTTCCGAACGCAGGAAGTCTTGCCGGATTTCACCGCCTCGAAATCTCCGTCCGTAGTCTTAATTCCGCGGCGAGTAGCGTTTCCGTTTGCGATGATTACGCTTGCGGTCTGCCCCGGTGCAATCGCGTGCAGCCCCAGCTTGCGCAGTGTAGGATGGCCCGAGAGCGTCGAACGGACCAGCTTTTGCGCGGCCGGTGCGTGAACCTCATAGGCAACTTGATCGTGCGCCGGCTTAGCCGCTTTTGCGCCTACCGTATCAAAGACCAGAACCGCTGCCGGCTTATCGTCGTGCGCCGGGACCGAGACAAAGTAACGGCTCAGCTCCGGAACCAGCCGTGCCGTACGGCCTGCCGGTCCGGAAGGAATATTGCCCAACAGCGAATAGTGATCCGCATCGCTCTGCTGATACACACTAACCGCCCCGTCAGCCGCCGCATACAGCCGCTTGCTTGCCACGTCGTAAACCAAATCATCCACGCCTTTAGTTATAGGAAGCGTCTGCAGTTCTTTGCCCGTATTTGTATCGAACACCACCAGGTCACCGCTCCGGCAAGCAACAAATAACCGGCTATTCGGCTCATCCAATGCCATCGCGACGTTTGTCTTGCCCTTTGTGACCGGCCACTGCGCCATAATCTTGCGCTGCCAGCGGTCAACCACCGTCACCTCGTTCTTGGCCTTGTTGTTCACATACAAACGCGCTCGATAGGCGTCGAGGGCCATCGCTTCCAGCGTGTCGCCGTCGATCTTCATGTCCGCAATCTTCTGTGACGTGTTCGTATCGACCGTTGTCAGCATCGAAAACGTAGCGCCCACATCCCCGCCGCCGTTATCGATAAACAAATGTTTGGTCGAAGCATCGTACCCGATCGAGTCCGCGTCCTTCAGCAAAGCCACCTTGCCTAAAGGCTGATAAGATGTTCCGTCGAAGATCTTGAGATCTCCGTCCACTCCATCCGTCACAAAAATCCGGTTCAGGTCTTCGCGATATAGGATCGCGTGAGGTTTTCCGATTCCCGTGATCGTATGAATCACCTTGCCCGAGCTCAGATCAAGAACCAGAACCGCTTTGTAGTCTTCCGGCGTAAGAAATAAACGATTCCCTTTCAAGTCCGCGATCAAATGATCAAAATGCCCCTTCACGGCGCCCGGAAGCTCAAAAGTCTGAACTAGCTTCAGCGGCGCGCCGCCTTCTTTCGCCGGCGACTGAGCGAACACCGCCGAAGCCAAGCCAATCGAAAGAAGTGCACGCGAGAAAACAAGTGGTGTCTGCATATTTTTAGAAATCGAGCCGCATGATGATCGGTGTGGAACTGGCGATCGACAACTATAGTCCAGTGTACGTGTCTGCCAAACGTCTAATTTGAATGCCTCGATCTGAACCGACTCGGCCTTAAACCAGGAGTTTAGAGATGCAATATGAACTGGTGAACACAAATCTTAAGAGAATCTTAGGATGAGTGAAAAACTATTGAAAGATTTCGTGTCAGCGACTTTCAGTCTGACTGGAGTCGCAGTAAATAGCCCACCCCTCGCGCCGTTTGCAATAAAGGCCTCTCGCCCGGGTGTTCAATCTTTTCCCGCAGATTGCGAATGAATACATATAGCGTGTTCTCACTCACCTCCGCCCCAACACCCCAGCCTGCTTGGATCAGCGTGTCTCTCGCTATCACGCGCCCCGGTCTCCGCATCAGTGCTTCCAACAACGCAAATTCGGTCCGTGTCAAAGATTCGAAACGATTTCCGCGTTTGACTTGTCTCGATCCCGTATCGAGAACTAAATCCGCAAAGTGAAGTTCCGATTCGTAGTTAAGAGGACCTCGCCGTCCTAGCGCCCGAATCCGAGCCAGCAGCACGTCCAACGCGAACGGCTTCGTCAGGTAATCGTCTGCGCCGGCATCCAGACCTTTTACGATATCTTCCATTGCATCGCGAGCCGTTAGCATGATCGTGGGCGTCTTGTTTTTGTTGGCTCGCAAGCACCTCATTACCGACAAGCCATCCATTTTGGGAAGCATCACATCCAGAACGATGACGTCCAGGTGTTCGTAATTTGCTAGTGTAAAGGCGGCTTCACCATCGAAAGCTAAATTCACGGTGTGGCCTTCCCTCTGCAGCGCTCGCTGCAGGATCTCCGCCATGCGAACCTTGTCTTCAGCCAGCAATATCCGCATTCTTGCTGCTGAGTATAGAGACCTATTATGAATTCTTCGTTAGAACGGATTCGATCTGGCTCCATCTCATTCCGGATAACGCTATGGTTTTCTGCGGTTTTCTTGCTCGGGTTGATTGTTTTCGGAGTGGTCATGTTCCTTGATCTGGGCCTGTCTCTTCGAACCGGCCGGGAACGAACCCTCAAGCATCGTGCCGAGCGCCTCGTCGACCTGCTTCGTTCGTCCGCTGCTCTAGCGCCGGACGAAAGAGCGCGCAAGTTCGTCGAATTTGAACAAGCCACGCCGGAGGGTTCCTTGATTCAGGCCTTTCGCGGAAGCAAACGGATCTATCCTGTCACTTCCACTGTCAACTTTCCCTGGCCCGTCACCAGGGCGGATGGGGACACGGCGTTTATTCGGCGTCACTATCAGGGGCAGCCCTATCTGGTCTTGATGCAGCGGGAATTCGTCAATGGCGATCAGCTTCGTATCTTCGTCGGAGGCCAACTGAGCGACAACGAACAGCTGCTCAGGCGCTTTCTTAACGGTCTCCTTGCTACCATACCGGCGCTCCTGATCTTGTCTGCTTTCGGTGGTTACTTCCTCAGCCGCCGTGCGCTCCAGCCCGTTGATCGCTTGACCGATTCGGCACGAGCCATTAGCATTCACAATCTGTCGGGCCGTTTGCCGGTCGCTAACACCGGTGATGAATTCCAGAAGCTCGCCGAAACCTGTAACGATATGCTCTCTCGGTTGGAGGCTGCGGTAACTCAACTGAAGCGGTTTACCGCAGATGCTTCTCATGAGTTGCGCAGCCCCATTTCGTTCATTCGAACCGTGGCCGAATGCGCGCTGCTGAACCCTGAAATCGATAAGGAGAGCCAATCGGCCCTGCGCGAGATTATCGATGAATCCGATCAGGCTGGCAGGCTCCTCGAGGACATGCTGACCCTTGCCCGCTCCGATGCTGGCGGCTTGGCTTTGGCCTCCGAGCAGGTTGACTTGGTGGATGTTGTGGAGGAATCTTACTCTCGCGTCCTTACCTTCGCCGAAAGCCGAGCTCAATCCGTAACTATTTCGCTTCCCGTTGAAAGCTCCATCGAGATTCATGGCGATCGATCGACCCTACGGCAGCTCCTGAAAATCCTCCTGGAGAACGCCATCAAATACACTCCCACTGGCGGCAAAATCAAGGTCGATCTTCAATCGAACGGTCCGCTTGCAATCCTATCGGTAAGCGATACAGGAATCGGCATTCCGCTGGCCAGTCTCCCGCACGTCTTTGAACGCTTTTACCGGGTCGATCCTTCGAGAAGCGAGGTCAGCGGAACGGGGCTGGGCCTCGCCATAGCCAAGTGGATTGCGGAAAGGCACGGCGCACAGATTTCGGTATCAAGCGTCGAAGGCGCCGGATCTACCTTCCAGGTTGAGTTTCCTGCCGTACCGCATAGCCTCAGTCGAACTTAGTTGACCGAATAAATCTGAAGCGCGGCGTTGTCTTCTTCGGTCTTGGTATGAGCGACATAAAACTGTCCGAGCGAAGCATCGTAGGTGGAAGTTTTTCCTGCGTTGGTTCCGAACTGCGCAAGTAACGTATAGGAATCCGGACTGTCCTGCCGAACCACCGTCAGCCCGCCCGACCCACTGACGTAAATCCTCTTTTTATCCCGATCGAAGGTCATGTCGTCGGCGATGTCCACGCAATCCATCGTTTGGATCACCTTCCCGGAGTCGCTGTTGAGAATGTAAAGCTTGCCCGGCTTGCGCCCTGCAATAAACAACCGGTGATTCTGAGAATCGAACGCCATCGGCTTATTTAAATTCAAATCCGGGATGGCCCAGGTTTGCCGCATCTCTTTCTTTGTCAGATCGACAACGCCGACCAGCTTCTTATCCCGCATGTTTACATAAAGTAAGTTCTCGGATCGGTTCAGAGCCATCGATTCCAAATTTGATGCTTCCACTCGGATCCGCCCAACCTCTTTTCCTTCGTCGGCCGAAATGATGCTGATGAAAGAAAACGGCTGTTTGGCGCCGCGTCCCCCGTTGCCGACGTAAAACAGCCTCTTCTCGGCGTCATAGAAACCTGCGTCCGGCCCGGCTTCGAGTGGAATACGCTTCACCTCATGCATGTCGCTGACGTCAAAAATCCGACAGGACGCGTCGCCGCCATCCGCAATCAGTAATTCATGTTTTTCGGGATCAAACGCCAGAGTATGTGGCGTCGTTACTCCTGTAACACTGCTCAAATGCTGACCGGTCTTTAAGTCAAACACCTCGATAGAATGATGAACTTCTGCCGATACGTACAGCCTGTTATTTGCCTTGTCCATCGCGAAATGATCGAAATCTCCCGTGATTTCGGGCATTGGAGTGGTCCGCAAAAGAACCAGCGGGGTGGACTTCGGGGCTTCGCCGAACAGAGTGTCTTTAGTGACAATCTTCTGTTCCAAGCCGTCGGTGATTGCCTGCGCCTTGCCAACCGCATCGTCGGCGTTCTCCGCTCCCGCGAATCGCATCTCCATCACAATCATTCCGATCGCCTGATTGTGAGCGTCCTTCAGAGGCAGCGCCAGATCATAAAACGACTTCTCAGTGACCGTCTTAACCGTCGGTTTCCCCTGGTGTTCTGTCTCCAAATCGCCGGCTGAAGATTTCTTTCCAATCTTGCTCGGAACGCTACACGCCACGATCACTTCATCGGAGCCGTTCGGAGGAGTGACGTGAATGCCCATCTTCTGCAATTCGGAATGTGCCGACATCGTCGACGTCACAAGATATTGAGCATAATGCGCCTGGATGACTTGTGCATCCAACTTACTCGAAATCAGCATCGCCGGAAGCCATGCACTTAGGAAGAATAAAGAAGACCTGTTTGTCATTGTTACTGTTATTTGTGCCTAAAACTGTAGTCGTAGCGCGAACTCTAATTCGCGAGGCGTCCCTGTCCCGATGCCCGTCGCATTCGCCTCTGTGGTGATCTGTCCGAATGAAGCAGCGTTAGAGAAGTTTGCATTCGGCAAACCATACTGAGTATGGTTGAACACGTTGAAAGCTTCTGCGCGGAAGGTAAGTTGCGTCTTTTCCGTAATCGGAACGTTCTTCACCAGCGCAGTGTCCAGTTGCCATTGATTCGGTCCTCGTATCAGGTTGCGTCCCGCGTTCCCAAAAGTTCCGGATACAGGAATGGCAAACGAGGCGCTGTTGATGAAGTTCGTGATGCTCTGGTTTGCCGGCACGATGGCTTGTCCTGCCGCTACATTAGGGCGTTGGGGACTGCTGGTATTACTATCGGGAATTACAGATGCCGTGCGGGAAATCGTAACATTCTCCGGCAGTCCAGAGCGTGCCGTAAAGATGTTTGCCCACTCCCATCCGCCTAGGACTTTCGACGCAAAACCCTGGCCGCTAAGAAAGCGGCGGCCATGACCGAAGGGAAGCTGATAAATCAGGTTACTCGACAAGTAATGCCGAATATCGAAGTCGCTGGAAGCCCGATCGCAAGCCCGGCACCGAACGTTCTCCGGATAATCCGTCTCACCGCCGCCTGTTGAGCCATCGTTGATGGAGTGCGACCACAGATAGTTGACGCTCGCTTGCAAGCTGCCACTCAAATTTCGCTGAAGGGACACTTGCAGAGCATTAAAATTGTTGTTGCTCGCTGTAGTTTTGTAATCAATCAATCCGAACTGCGGATAAGCCACCTGGTGTGTAATTGGGTCCTGCGTATTCAAGTAACTTCGTGTGAACTGGTGCGCTCCGGATTCCCCAAGATAACCAACCGTCAGTACTGTTTTGGTCGTCAAAGCCTCTTGCACTGATAGCGTCCACTCTTCGGTGTAGGGAGTAACCCGATTCCGATCGAGGCTGCGAGGACTCGTCGGTGCAAAGCTGCTAGTTGCCAGCGTGGAGTTTACCGGATACGCCAGGCCGGGATTACTGATTGAGGTGAGAAGAGCTCGTCCAGCCAGATTGTCAAGCGGAGCTGTCAGATCGCCGATTTGTCCGTCGCCGTAAAAAATCCCATATCCGGTGCGAACCACAGTGCGGTTCCCCAACGCTGCGGGTGACCAGGCAAAGCTTACGCGCGGACTGAAGTTGTTGTAGTCCGCCTTATAGAACGACGTGCCCTGCGGACAATATCCGCCTGGACAGGTAAGCGGATCGAAGACCAGCCCGCGTCCTGCCACCTCATACGGAACCCCAAAATACTCGTAGCGAACGCCCAGATTGGCGGTGAACGTCGGTGTGATCCGGAATTCATCCTGTACGAAACCGAAGTACTCCGTGCGGCGAAGACCCGTTGTGGGCAGCGTGTTAACTAAGCTGGCCTGACTTAATGCATTCTGTAGAAACGCTTGCGTGGTCGCATAAGTCAGCTCGTAATCGTTCCCCGCCGTCGCCGTTGCATTCAGTTGTATGCGGCGGATTTCCGCCCCAACCTTGATCGTGTGCTTTCCATGCACGCTCGTCAGCGTATCTACATAATCGAAAGAGTTAGCAACCTGTACCTTGCCCGTATCGTTGTAAAGCGGACTGAACTGCGGCGATGAAATCTGAAGGTTGAGAATACTTTCGTTGTGTGTCTGGAAATTCGGCCGATTGAACCCAATCTTGAATTCATTCACAGTTCGAGGCGATAACACTGTATCCAACGCGATCACGGCATTATGGGCGGCCAGCGTCGTCGCAGTCCGGTCCCGCAGCACTCCGTTCGGCAAATCGGACAGACCGTTATCGATGTTGTAGCGAACCGAAAGAGTGTTCGTATCCGAAAACCTGTGGTCGTAACGAAAGATTCCGAAGTCCTCGTTCGTTAACTGCCGTCCACTGCCGATGTAGCGATTGACGTTCGGGTCAGATGTAGCGATCGTTCCAGTCGGATAGGCGGCCAATATCGGATTGAGAACCGCTGAGGTCTGCGCGACGGATGCTCGGAACGAAGCCGATGGAACAAACCCAATCAAGGTCTGTCCAACCCGTTGTCGCAAGCCTTCGTACGTCACGAAAAAGAAATCCTTGTCCTTTCGGATTGGACCTCCGAAGCTTCCTCCAAATTGATTCAACCGAAACGGCGGAAGGCTTGCCCCGTCGAACGGGCCGCGCGCATCGAAGGCGTCGTTTCGCAGATACTCGAAGAGTGAGCCATGAAACTGGTTTGTTCCGCTTCGGGATACCACATTGACCTGCCCTCCTTGCGAACCGCCGCTTTCTGCCGTATACACGGCCGCATTGGCACGAAACTCAGCGATTGATTCGGTAGAAAATTGAAGGCGGAACGTCCCCTTCTGCGCTTGATTTTGAATGCCGGTAGCATCCACGCCGTCGAACCGATAGTTGTTATCGTCCAACCCGTGACCGGCGAATCGAATGCTGCGCTGGTTATCGGAACCGGAGTCGACAGCCGCCGGTGTTTGCGTCATCAAACTCGCCCAGCTCCGGCCATTGATCGGAAGCTGACGAACCTGCTCTCCTGATACAACGCCGCCGACTACAGCCGAGTCCGTGTCCACCGGCGGTGTCGTGGCTGCTACATCCACGCTCGTATTCACGGAACTCAGCTCCAGCCTCGGATCGAGCGAGAGCGTTTGCCCAACCTGTATCTGCACGTCTCCATACTTGGCGGTCTCAAAGCCTCGTGCGGAAAAAATGACCCGATAATGCCCGATTTTTAAGGCCGACAGAGAATAAACTCCGGACGAGCTCGCTAGCGTTGATCGTCGCGCGCCTGTGTCAAGAGACTCGGCTATGACTGATGCATCGGGGAGCATTGCTCCGGAACTATCGAGTACCGTTCCCGATATAGTGCCTGATTCCGTCTGCGAAAAACCGAGCGGAACGATAAACAAACACACTGCGAGGCAACGCAGCGCGGCGGCGTGAATCTTCATGCAGAGACTTTCCTCACGCCAAGCGTAGAGTAGCTTTGTTACTGTTGCGTTTGTACTGTGCGAACAATGAGTTAATTAGGAGAAATGCTAATTCTTATCTGCCTTAAGCAAACCTTCAGGTAAGAGGAGCATAATCAGTGTCTACTTGTTATGAAACTTATCCTCCGTCGCTTTGCTCCTTGCTCGCTTGTTCTCCTTTCCGCCCTCATAGCAACTCCACAAAGCCATACTTACAAGTTGTCCGGTTCCATTTCAGTCGGAGGAGACGGCGGCTGGGACTACCTCACGGCGGACTCGCCGGACCGCCGTCTGTTTGTCTCTCACACAGGTCAGGTTGAGGTATTCGATCTGGACTCCCAAAAGCGTGTCGGCGCGATAACAGGCTTGACTCGCATCCATGGAATCGCTCTCGCGCACGAATTTGGCTCTGGCTTCATCAGCGATGGCGGCGCGAACCAGATTGTTCAGTTTGATTTGAAGACTCTCAAAATCAGCAGGAAAATCCCCGCTGGTACTAATCCCGACGGGATTGTATATGACCGCTACTCTAAGCAAGTCTTCGCCTTCAACGGCCGAAGCGGAGATGCGACTGTTGTCTCAGCCGAAAGCGGTGCAGTCGCCGGAACAATCAAGCTGGGCAGTAAGCCTGAATTCCCAGTCAGTGATGAAAAGGGCAACATTTTCGTTAACATGGAAGACAAGAACGAAATCATCAAGATCGATGCCAAGAAGCGGACGATTCTCGGTCATTGGCCACTTACTCCTTGTGAGGCGCCTTCCGGCTTAGCCATAGACAGAGCAGGCCGACGGCTCTTCTCAGTCTGCGACAACAAGATGATGGCGGTTGTAGATTCCAGTTCGGGCAAAGTGATCGCCACACCGGTAATTGGCGAAGGTCCGGATGCCGCCGGATACGATCCCGGAACCAAGCTGATCTTCTCCTCCAACGGTGAAAGCGGAACCTTAACGGTCATTCGCGAAGTTGACGCCACTCACTTTACCGTTGCGCAGAATGTCGAGACGGCCCAAGGAGCGCGTACAATGACGCTTGACGAAAAGACCCACAGGATCTTTCTTCCAACAGCGAGCTTTGGACCTGCACCGGCCGCTACCGCGTCAACCCCTCATCCGCGCCCGAAGATTCTGTCCAACAGCTTCAAGCTTCTTGTCGTTACTCCCAGTTAACGCCAGAGTTACTGATGGCGCAGCACCACGAAACGGCTGATTACATATCCTAGTGCTGCCCCCGCCACGACATCCGACACGTTATGAGCGGAGAGCGTAACTCGGGAGAACCCGATCGCGCCGGCAGCGCCATAAGCTACGTACGGGACCCAACGATGGTTTCGCCCGAAGTGCTGCGACATGACAGTCGCGACAGAAAATGCCGCTATCGTGTGCCCCGAAGGAAACCCGCCGTCAGTCACGCTGCGGGAATCGAACCACGTGTCGGCAAAGTTGCCGTTCGGCGGAATGCTTTCCGGTCTCGCCCGTCGAGTGATCAATTTCAAAACTTCCTCTGCGATCTCTGAATCGGCAACCGCTTCTCCTGTCTGCCACGCCGCGCTCTGCAGATCATGATCCTTCCTGAATAAGCCCGTGACGTAAGTCGCAACCGGCACAGCCGCAATGATAAGAGAACTATTAGTGCCGGAGAGACCGCTGTTGAATCCGTGAAACGTCGTGGTCTTCCGGAAATACGGAGACTCGAACTGATCCGTGGCGCTTAACACTGCGGTCGTCGCCACGAACGCCGCCACCGGTATCCAGTGCTTTCCATGAGCTAAGTCACGGGGGAAATCCCAGTAGATTCGCTTCTGATCTTTGACGATGTTCGGAATCGTCGTCGTCAGCGTTGTCGAAGGAATTTCGTCTGAGCTTGCAGCAGCAGGAGCTTGGGGTAATGCCTGTGCAAACAGAGAATTGAATCCCGATAACAGAAGAATTAGTAAAAATGCTTTAGAGATCATGTATGATTCAGCATGAAATTATCACGCCAATCTGAGGATTGTCTAAAGGGTTGCAGCGATTAAACTGTAACTTCGGTCTTGCTCGTTTCGCTTTGGAGCGCCCGAGGCCGGCTCAACATCTGATAAGCCGCCGGCGTGACGATCAACGATAGAAACATGGAAGCAAGCAGGCCGCCGATCACCGCGATCGCCAGCGGTTGCAGCATCTGTGACCCAGCTCCGAAGGCAAGCGAGAGCGGAATCATGCCGGCCATCGCCGCTAAAGCAGTCATTAGAATCGGACGCAGCCGCCTCTCGCCGGCCTCGATCATGGCCTGTTGTGGCGACATCCCTCCCGCGCGAAATCTAGCATCGGCGTCCAGCAACAGAATGCCGTTCTTAGCAACGATTCCGATCACCATAATCAAACCCATAAAGGACGAAATATTGAACGTCGTGCCGGTGATTAACAAAGCGAAAAACACACCCGATGTGGAAAGTAAAGCAGAAATCAAGATGGCCGCTGGAGCTGCGAAATCACCGAACTCGATCAGCAAAACAATGAATACAAGAATCACAGCTGCTGCAAGAACAAGTGATAAGTCGCGGAACGATTGCTGCTGTTCCTGGTAAAGTCCACCATATTCGACTCGAATAGAAGAAGGTAAATGGAGTTGGGCCACTGCTTTCTGAACACGAGCGACTCCGGTTCCCAGGCTAACGCCTTGCAAGCGACCGATCACTGTGACATTGCGTTGCAGGTTCTCCCGTCGAACTTCCAGTTGGCCTGGATCGTCCGTGACGGTAGCGAGCGTACCCAATGTCCCGACTTTTCCGGAACCACTAACCAGAAGCGTGTTCTTGATCGCCTCGAGCGACGACCGAGTCTCAGGAGGGAAAGTAACTCTCAAGGTGTAAGCGCGATTATTTGACACGACCGGCGCCGGAGCGGGTTCGCCCTGAAAAACTGCGCTGGCATCTAGTTCAAGCTCTTGTGGAGTGAAGCCCGCGCGCGCCGCAATAGACGGGTCGACATGGAACGTTATCGCCGGACCGCTTATGGTGTCCTCGATTCCATTCTTCACGTCCGTTACGCCGGAAACTTTTTTGATCGTGTCGCCGACGCGTGGCGCCCAGGTGCGCAGAAGATCTATGTTTTCTGAAAACAGCTTGATTGCGATTGGATCCGGCGAGTTCGACAAATCGCCGATCATATCTTGCAAAACCTGAATGAAGTCGGTATCGAGCTGCGGGTACTGTTTGTTGACGCGCTCTCGCACGTCGGCAATCACTTCGTCGATACCGCGGCTGCGCTTCTGCTTCAGCTTGACCGATATATCGCCCCTATTGGCCTCGGTAACAGTGGCAAGACCAAGTTGTAGGCCCGTGCGCCTCGACGTACCCTCCACTTCCGGCGTCTGACGCAGAATGGCTTCCACTCCCGTCAGAACACGATTGGTGTCAGACAGCGAGGAGCCGGCCGGCATGAGGTAATCCAATATAAAGCCGCCTTCATCCATCGCAGGCAGAAGATCGGTTCCTAAGGCTCGATAACTGAAGGCGGATACGACAATCAGCGCCAGGCAACCCATGACGAGAACCAGGGGCCGCGACAAAGCGAGCGTCAAAATCCGCTGATAGACCTGCGTGATTCGGCTCATCAACCTGGAAGGTTTTTCGGCCTGGTGTGAATGAGCTTTAGACCGCGACTCCGATCGCAACAACACATAGCTCAAGGCAGGAGTCCAGGTCAGCGCTAAAACCAGCGAGGTGAGCAGCGCGATCCCAACGGTAATGGCCAACGCTCGAAAGAATGTGCCGGTCACTCCTGTTATGCCCACCAGCGGCAGAAACACCACAATGGGAGTCACAGTCGAGCCGATCAAGGGAACTCGAATCTCGCTGAGCGCGCTGCGAATCGCCTCCGATCGCCCTTGGCCCGCGTCCCGGTGCATCACTACGTTCTCGACGACCACGATTGCGTCGTCGATCACCAGCCCTACAGCCGCAGCCAAACCACCGAGCGTCATCAGATTGAAGCTCTGGCCCAGCACTCGGAGAGCAATGATCGTGATGGCCACTGTGACCGGAATAACCAGTCCTGCGACGATCGATGTGCCCCAATCGCGAAGAAATAGAACTAGAATGGCAGCCGCTAAGAGAAGGCCGATTAGAATGGCATCGCGGACGCTTGAGATCGCCGCGTTGACTACGTCCGATTGATCGTAGAAAGGTTGAAGCGAAGTGCCCGGCGGCAGAGTGCGCTGTAGATCCGCAATCCTGGCGTGAACAGCATTGGCGACGGCCGTGGTGTTGCTGTCCGGCTGACGATTGATGCTCAGCAATACTGCGGGTTTGCCGTTCGCCGTCACCGCCGTGTATAAGGGTTTGATTGACGAGGTGACTGTTCCGATGTCTCGTATTGCGATCGGATTTCCTGACCCGCTTGTCTTGACAACGATGCGCCCGATCTCCGCGGCGTTCTGAGCCTGACTACTCACCAGACCGAGGACGAGCTGATGATCCCGCTCGATGAGACCGGGAGAATCGATCAAATTACCCTTGGCGACGGCATCCAGGATATTGGTCACCGTAATCTGTGACTGCACCAGCTTTTGCGGATCGGGCTGAATCTGAAACTCAGGTTGCTGGCCGCCTTGCACGATCACGGTAGAAACTCCGGGCAGTCGGTTCAGCTGAGGCTTCAGCGAGTAGGTCGCCATCTGCCATAAGTCCTGTTGGCGAACACTGGTCGAAGTAAGGCTATAGCCGAGGATTGGAAAAGCGGCAAACGTAAGCCGATTCGTGGTAATGGTGGCAGTTGATGGCAGAGTTGTCTGCACTCGAGCAACCGCCGCATTGGCGTATTGAAGAGTCTGGAACATATCTATGTTCCAGTTAAAGAACAGATCGATTTCGGCGGAACCGCGGCTCGTGATGGAGACGACGTGGTCCAGGCCGGGTATCGAATTGATGACTTCTTCGATCGGCCGAGTAATCGTGACCTGCATCTGATCGATCGGCATCACGCCGTTGTCAACCCCGATTACAATCCGTGGAAAATCAGTCGACGGAAACACCGAGATGGGGACGCTGAGGGCGAGATAAGCTCCGGCGGCTGCCAGAGTTATTGTGAGGAACAAGATGGCTTTCAGATGCCGCGCGGTCCAGTGTTCCGGACCGGCGGATGAGGGGAATTGGCTCATTTCTTGTCTTCACTCTCCGGAGCGCCCTGACCGACCTTGACCTTGGAATTGTCGTCCAACCCGAGACCCCCCGTCACAATCACCTGCTCTCCCCCTTTGAGGCCGCTAGTAATTTGTGCTTCGTCGGCCGTACGGATGCCAACCTGTACTTTCTGGTCGTGCGCGTGGGAATCTGAACTCACTACCATCACCTTTTCGCCGCCCTCGTCGGACGAGAGAATGGCAGCCGATGGCACCACCACCGAGTTGGCTTCTTCTCCGACCTGAATGGACAGCTGCACCGTTGTGCCCAGCTTCAGCCTCTCGCCGGGATTGGCTGCTTCCACCCAAACCTGGACCGTAGTGGTGTTTGGATCGACGGCCGGACTGACCACCGTCACCTTGCCCTTCAAAGTGACCTTGCCCCCTGTTATCTCCGCGGCCTGTCCAGTTCGGACGTCGGCGGCGGTCTGGACTGACACATTGGCGCGCGCAACCACTCGTGAAATGTCGATGACGGATAGGAGCGCGCTTCCGCTGCTTGCCATCTCGCCCACGTTGAGCGGGCGATCCGAAACCACGCCGCTCATCGGGCTGCGAACTTGCGTGTATGACAGCTGCGCATCCGCGCTTTGAAAGTGCGCTTCGGCCGCATCGACCTGCGCCTTCGCTGCTTTCAGCTGAGCTGTTTGTCCCACAGACTGCAGCGAATCTAAATGCTGACTGGCAGTTTGCAAGGTGGTCTTAGCCTGGACCAACGTTACCTTCGCGTCCTCGACCAGCTTCTGGGCGATAGCGCCTTGCTGCAAAAGCTTGACCCGGCTGTCGTACACGCTTTGTGCTGCATCCAGCGTCTCTTTCGCCGCCTGCTCATCGTCCTTCGCTCTCGTAAGATCATCGGGCATTGTGGCAAAGCTCGTGTTCTGATAGGAAGCCTGCGCTTGTTCATACAGCTGCTTGCTTTCTATAGCGCTGGCTGCCAGATCGCGGCCCTCCAGGACAGCCACCAGTTGGCCTTCTTTGACGTGATCGCCGCGCTGCACCAGGAATCGTTGCACGGGTGCGCTGATCTTCGGCACGATGGTGGCCTGCTTCAGTGGGAACAACACAGCTTCCGAAGTAATCACGTTTGCGATCGACTGTCGCTTGGCTGCCGCTACTTCCACAGGCGTCACCGCCGCTTCGTCGGCGCCGGCCTCGTCTGCCTTTTTGGAGCAGCCGACGACCAGCAACAGACACAAACAAACCAAAGAAATAGCTATAGGCTTCATGGCAAAAAGTTCCCCGTCAAAGTCTGCAGCGTTGTGAGAGCCACTCGGTAGCGATAGAGGCCGTCCACGTAAGCGTTTCTCGCCAGGCTGGCGGTCGATTGCGCATCCACCACTTCGAGCGCTGTTGCTTCCCCCGCTTCATAACGAAGCAGGGTCAGCCGTAGACTTTCAGCTGAAAGATCGGATGACGACCGCAGCGACTGTACCTGCGAAAGAGCGGTTTGCGCTTCCCGATAGCCTGTTTGCAGCTGGCCTTGTAGATTCCGCTCGGTCGAAGTGAGATCCAGCTTTGCCTGTTCCTGTCTATAGGCGGCTTGTTTCACTCTGCTGCGGGTAGCGCCCCAGTTCCATACAGGAATGTTGAGCGTCACTTGTCCGGAGTAGCCGAGATTTTGCCGGCCGTTCACAAGGAAATTGGGCAGCGTGCTGCGTCCGGTGGCCTGCACTTCGCCGGAGCTCTGATCCGCAAACTGATTCGCATTAATTCCGTAAAAGAAGTCCAGGCTCAGTGATGGCAAGTAGCCGTATCGAGCGACTCCCACTGCGAGCTGCGATTGATTGACAGTGAGCCGAGCCGCGGCCAGATCCGGACTGCTCGCGGTGGCTTGCGTGGTTACTTCTGGCAGCGGCGGTAGAGCGGGCAGCTTGGCCAGATCATCCACGATCTCGTAGTCGGTTTGCAAGGTAGGGAAGATGAACACGCCCAAAGCGACTTTGGCCTTGATTATGGCGAGCTCGGCATCCTGTAATTCCCGCTCGCGTTGCTGCACCTGCAGTTGAGCCTTGACGACGTCCGAATGGGCCGTTTCGCCACCGGCTTCCTGCTTCTGCGTAATGTCGAAGAAGCGCCGAGCCTCACTGAGGCTGGTGACCGAACTGACCGCCTTCCGTTCCGCCGAGGCAATGGAATAGTAATTCTGGGCGACCGTAGCATTCAGGCCGCGCGCCGCCAGATCCAGCTTGGCGCGGGCCACAGCCTCGATAGCTGCCGCCAGCCTAATCTCGCCTCGCCGCGCCAGGGCCAAAAGCTCTTCATGCACGACGGCTTGTTCGTTGTAAATGTGCACTCCATCATTCGCGACGAAGACGCCGGAGGGCGTTCCATTGCCCTCCGTGTAGATGAATTGGTTGAAGGCATTGAGCGAGGGCAGCGTGGCCGCTTTGGCCTGGGACGTGTCCTCGTGCGCCAGCCTCCGCAAAAGGTCGGCCGACTGCACTTGCAAGCCATACTGGCGAGCACGCTCGAAAGCATCCTTCAAAGTAATGGTAAGAGTCGAAGGCGTAGTCGGCGCCGCCACGGTTCTCGTGGGCAGGATACCCAAACAGGCAAAGACCGCGACCAGAACTTCTCCGTGAACACTCATGCTTCCACTCGATTAAACCAAGACAACCTGAAGAAATTCTGAATCCCCCTGCATACCGGTTCGGGGGTTAGGCGGCTACGGGCAAAAAGAGCGAAAACGTCGATCCGCCCTCTGCGTTTCGTTCAACAGCAATCGTCGCCTGATATTGACTCACAATCGCGGCTGCAATAGCGAGCCCGAGTCCATAGCCGCCGGATTCTTTACTGCGAGATGTGTCCACACGATAGAAACGCTCAAAGATACGATCGTGCAAGTCGTCCGGAATTCCCAGGCCGCTGTCGATCACGCGCAGCACAAGCTTGTCGTCTTGCTCGGCCAGTTCGAGGCGGATGGAGCCGTGATTGGGAGTGTACTTGACAGCATTATCGAGAAGGATCCGAAGCACGCGGTGAACTGCGCTCGCATTGCCGAGTACAAGCGGGGCGCCGGCTGAAATCTCTAGAGTGATCCGGATGTGTTTTGTTTCAGCGGCGTCGGCGAAGTCCTTGGAGGCAGCTTCGATTAGCGGTCCGATCGCCACCAGTTCCAGACTGGTTTCCGATAGCTTGGCATCGGCGCGCGCCAGAAACAGCAGGTCTTCGATCAGCGTGGTCATGTTTTCGGATTCCTGCCGGATCCGGGCCAGAGCTTCGCGGTATTGATCTGCCGAACGATCTCTCCGCAAAGCGTTCTCTGCGGCGAGACGGATTATTGCGACAGGTGTTCGCAGCTCGTGCGAAGCATCGGCGGTGAACTGCGCGATCTTGGTAACCGACTGTTCGATTCGATCCAGCATTCCGTTCCAGGTCTCGGTGAGCAGTTGCAATTCATCGTGTGTGTGGAGTGAGGGAAGGCGCTCGGAGAGATCGTGGATACCGATGGAACGGGCTCTTTCGGTGATCTTCCCGACAGGCGCAAGCGCTTTTCGGCTAAGCCAATAACCGCCCAGGATTCCGGCAGCGATAAAGAGCGGGATCAAACACAGCAGAACAGTGCCGAGGCTCCTGACCGCTTTACCGGATGGATCTTGCGGAATCGCGAGGAATGTTTGGAAGTGACCGGTTCTGAGTTTGACTGAACGAAAAACCGCCAGGTACGGCTCATCATGATAACTCAAGGCGAATGGCACACCGGAAGGGTTTTCTCGTTTCGAAAGCGCCTGGCCGATTCCATCCCAGTTTGCATATACAACTTGGTTGGCATCATTCAGCACCGTGAGGAGATGCTTCTGCGGCAGCGAACGAGAGTATTCGTCGGTCTCATTGGGAAGGTGAATAGATGGATCGGAATCCTCGATCTGAAGATAAGTGCTCAGACCCGATGACTGGTTCACCAGGCTGCTAACAAGATCGGAACGAACAATCCGGTAGAGCAGGAACCAGGTGGTGAGGCTGAATACGATCAGGGCAACGGCGAGGACGCTCGTGTACCAGAACGTCAAGCGCGTTTGAATATCATCTCGTGTCACGACTGGCGGTCTTCGATGCAGTATCCGATGCCGCGGACCGTGCGGATCAATTTGGGAATGCCCGGCTGTTCCACTTTCTGGCGCAGTGAGCGGATGAAAACATCCAAGGTGTTCTCGCCTATTTCCGAATCCCATCCCCACACCGCCTGAACGATGGTCGATCTTGGAAGAACCCTGGCTTTGTTTCTGACGAGAAGTTCAAGGAGACTGTACTCGCGCGGGGTCAAGTCGAGCGTTCTCCCGTCGCGGGTCACTTCCCGGCTCGAGGTGTTGAGAACGAGAGAGCCGACTTCAAAGCACACCGGCTGGGGAATGCTGCCCCGCCGGCTCACGGCGCGAACCCTGGCCAGAAAGACTTCGAGCGAGAACGGTTTGGTGAGGTAATCATCGGCGCCGCCGTCCAAAGCCCGAATCAGATCAAGGTTGGTATCGCGAGCCGTCAAGACGAGAATCGGAGTTTGGACGCGAGCCTTTCTGAGATTCTCCGACACCGTGAACCCATCCATGCCGGGAAGCATGAGGTCGAGCACAATCAAATCAAACTCAGCCGACTTGGCCAAAGAGAGTGCATCTTCTCCACGCGCGGCGACCGCAACCTGATGGCCTTCTTCGGACAAGGCCGATTGAAGAAGTTTCGCCATCGACGGCTCGTCTTCTACTGCCAGAATGCGCATCGGCTACTGCACTCCTGCGGGTTTTTGGGCGGTGGTTTTGTCCGGAGTTGCGCTTCCGTAATAGACGCTGTTGAAGAGAAACTTGAAGGTGGCGTGCGGCTGTCCTCGAAAGGTGACTTCGGGACCAAGCAGGATTACCTTTCCTTCTCCAACGCTGGCTTCAGCAATGGCGGTTCCTCCGTTCAGGTACTGCTGTCCCCAGGCCCAGCCGCTTTGTAAAGGAGTGGCATTCGGGAACCAGGCGACTGGCGAGGTCCGTTTTTGCTCGGCATTGGGCTGCAGTTTGAAGACGGGACTGTTGTCGTAGAGAACGTCCATCTTGTCCGGCATTCCGAAGGCAAGCGGGTTCTTGTTGTTGACGGCAACCTGGAGGAGAGAACCCGGTATGTAGAGTTTCTCGCCGGAGAGGTGATGCTCTTTTCCGTTCGCGCCCATTTCGGTGAGGTAGTCACTGACGGGAACGCCGAGCAACTGAGCCATGCCGGTGGAGCTTCCGATTGTTACGATGGAGCCGCCGGCTTCCACAAATTTCTTAAGCTGCGGAATAGTTTTGTCTTCCGTGATGACGCCTAACCAGGAGCGATACTGTTCGGGAATGTCGTCGGGCTTCGGCTGTGAGGTTTGCATGCCTTGCGGGCGGCCGCCTCCGCCGTGTTGAAACGCTCCGTCAGTAAAGACCAGGACGTCGAAGCGACTTTTGAGGTCTCCGGCATCGAGCGTTTGGGGCCGGACGATTTCAAAGGGGAATTCGTATTGCTCGAAGAGCCAGCGATCCCAACCGGAAGGCATCAGGCCTCCGTATTGATCATAGAGTCCGATACGAATGGGTTTCAACTTGAGCTTCGGTGTGTCGGGGGCTTTGGCTTGCGCGTATGCGGTGACGCCCAGTTCTTTTGCTCCGCGTTCCAGGATCGGAAGGGCGGTCGCCGAGGCCGGCGCCCAGATGGCGCCGCTGCCCAGATCCTGATTGTTGGCAGTTGCATCGCCGTTGAGCCAGTACACATCGCATTTTGCTTTCAACAAGCGATTGACGACAACAAAGGAGTCGTTGAGACGGTGGCTGACGAGATAACCGGCCGGATTGGCCGATGAACTCATGACGGACGAGGGAGGCGGCTTGAGTAGTCCGTTGATTTTGGTGAAGGGTCCGTTGAATCCGTCGAGGATGCGATCGAATTGCACGCCCATTTGGAAGGCCAGAGTCCAGCCCGTGATGTCGTATGGAGGAATGGGCGGCCCGCCCGGATAGCGAAAGTCGTTGGGATGGTCCTGCGGTTCGAACATGTCCATCACGTGGGGGCGGAAAGACTGATCGGCTTTGACGACGAAGGAACCGGCGGGGTAGCTCTTGCCGTTGACTTCGAATTGAGAATCAGCTTTCAGAACAGTGATCCCAACCTTTAACAAGGCATCGACGAATTTGGTTGCGGTGGGGAAATCGGCCTGATCGGAGGGAATGATGTAGCCACGCGGGTCACGGAATTTGGGGTCGTGCAGAACGGTGTTGTACAACCCGGTCGAGACGGCGGTGGCGCCGGGAGTTTCAGCCGACCGGCGGCTTCCTTCTCTTGGTGCAGCAGAGGGCTGCTCTTTTGAAGCTGCCGCTTCTAATGCTTCGATGCGTTTGGGTGTGACGGTCCAATTATCGTGACTTCCTTTTTCGATGGAGTTTTTGCCCATCGTGTAGATCCGATAGAGGATGGTCTCTCGATTCCGGGAGGCGTAATCGAGAACTGCGCGGTTGTTGGTGATTTCGTAATCGATAGATTCACGATAATGCCAAACCTGAGGAGCGATGGGATCGGGCAGATCTCCATTCGGCAACTGCTTGTTGGGTATGAGCGGGATGGCGGTGGGAGTTGGATTGCCAATGATTTCAGTGAGCAGCCCGATCATGTTGTGGAAGTAGCAGATGGTACGCAGTCCGCCGTTCCACCAGGTTGAGTAAGTCGAGAAAGTTCGCATACCCGATCCGGGCTTGCCTTCTGCAACCAGACGGCTGTGCATGGCTGCGCCGAGTGCATCGATATCCAAGGGAATCAAGGGATCGAAATTGAAGTTGAACGGATTGCGAAAGGGCGGCATAAAGATGACGCCGCCGGTGGCATTGTTGCCTGGCTGGTGGTGATTGTAGAGGATCTGCGGAAACCATTCGATGAACAATTGATGGTTCATGTTGGTGGTTTCCGGCATGTTCGAGATAAAGAAATCGCGGTTGTTGTCGTGACCGATGTACTTGTGCCAGAGCATGGGCAGACCGTTGGTGGTCCGCTTGAGGGGATCCTTTTCGCGCATGTACCAGTTGGAGACGATTTCCTGGCCATCGGGATTGGCGGGAACGGCGAGGAGGATGTCGTCGTCCAGAAAGCGCATGGTTTCGGGATCGGTACGGCTCACCATCTGATACACAGTTTCCATGATTTGTTGCGAGCCGACTGTCTCGGTGGCGTGCAGACCGCCATCGATCCAAACAATGGCCTTCCCCTGGCGGCCCAGCGCATGCGCCTGTTCGTCCGTCAACCCTTCGGCATGAGCGAGCTTTTGAGAGATCTCTTTATAGTGGGCGAGGTGTTTGAGATTTTCCGGAGAGGTGATGATGGCCATGTACTGGCGGCGTCCCTCGGCCGTCGGTCCCATATCGACGAGTTTCATGCGAGGAGACTGGGATGCCAGTTTCTTCCAATACGCCTCGAGCTGGGTGTAGCTCGCCATCTGGTAGTCGTCGCCGAGATTGAATCCGAGCGCTTCCTGGGGCGTGGTTATTTTTGTCGGAGTCTGCGCCAACAAGAGCGCGGCGCAAGTTAGTAACAGGGAAACTATTCTCTTCAACAGGAAAGCCTCATTATGAACTGAAGCATAGCGAATTTGTTCAAAGGCAAGACGGTGATGGACAAGGTAACAGCTTCCTCAGGCGGTAGTCGATAAGTGTCCGAAACCGGACTTAGTAACTTTGCACAATGAGACGCGATCGAATGGGCCGGAAACGCGGTACTCTAAGTAGTGTTCACGCCTCACTGTCCAAATTGTAAGTCTGTTGATTTTAGGAGCGTCGGTCTCCGTAACGCTTTCGAAAAAGCTATTTCCTGGATCGTTTTGCCTTTCCGGTGTGGACTGTGTGGGCGTCATTTCTTCCTTTTTCGATGGATTCCTTCTTTGGCTGTAGCTGCCTAAGTAAGCGCCTTGCTGGATTGACTTCAAGCATCAGTCGTTATTCAGCGTGCGCCTTCCTGTCTAAAATCGCCTGATTTTTAGTACAGACGTGGCAGTCACAGCCTCCTCGTTCTTTGGGTCGGGGGAGATTGCCGATTCCGGTCGGTCCGATGTGTTCGGGGGCGAAGGAGGAACGGTAGCCGGGACGTTCAAATTCGGGCGCTTCGCGGGCGATGACTTCGAGCCAGGTGTCGGTGGTCATGCGCTGGATTCCACAGCCGAGTTTCGCTTGAGGCGCGTTCGGGCGGCGGTCCGGAAACGAGCTAAGTGCTTGGTGCGGTGCGAGAAAGGCGGAAATCTGGAATCTGTGACCGCGCGGTTTGGGGTCGGTTGAGCGGAGCTGATTCTTGGTTTTTTACGAAACGAACTTCGATTGGGTTCGTTTTTGAAAATTGAGATCGGCGCTCGGTCTGACTTTGTTTGACTGATGTTCAAGGGCCATCGGCAAGAGATCTTAACTACAGGTGTTGGTTGGAAGTTGCCCCCAATCGCGGGTTACCGAAACGGCGTCTTGTGCATTTCTTACAATCAATCTGTGGCTGCCGATGATCCCATTGACGCTGTCTTATCGCTCAATGCTGCCGATGAGAGGCGGAGATCTCCAATGGCGGATTTCGGTGCGCATTTCATCGCGATTATCAAGCTATTCGCACCAAAGAGTCTAGGTCTCCCGGGTGGTAAGCCAGGCCAGAGCCGCTAAATAGGCGGCGGCTCCGGCAGGCTCAACCCGCGACAGTTGGTACGGGATGATTCTCTACATGTTGTAGAAGAACTCCTCATACACAACTTGCCCATCGGCGACCTTGTAGACCGCTACTTCTTCCATTTGGAAGCGTTTGGCTTGTGGTTTGAAAGTGACGTCCAGCTTGAACACCACCGCAAAATGCTGGCCAGCGACAAGCGGGCCTTCAATCTTGGCTGAGTGGATTTCGTGGTTCGCGTTCCACCATTCGCCTTTGGCCATCACGGCGGGAAGGCCCTTCGCCTCGCGTGATTGTCCGGGAGGCGCGCCGGCTTCTACGCTGACAATCTCCGGTGAATAGAAGGTCTTCATGGCCTCGTCAAATTTCCCTTGAGAGCAGAGTTGGACGAGCCCGTCGGCAACTTCCTTAGTAGTCATAGTTTGTGTAGTCATATTCAATCTCCTTAGTTTTAGCCGTGGCGTAACTTCTGAAAGTGGAAGAGCGAGAAGGCTGGCCGAATCGACCGATACTACAGGACCCATATAACTCCGTTCGCCGGCGACTCATAGAGCGCTTCATTGTTCTTCACTCATGCGTCGAACGAGTGGACCCCAAATCGACATACGGCTGGAAAAAATCGAAGTCACGGTGTCAGAGACGAAGCGATAGGGATTTTAATAAGCTATGACCTCTGAAAAAAGCTCGTTTGGCTACTAAATCCCGGTCTCACCTCGACGAGCGATCAAGGGATGAGGCGCCGTGAACCGGTACAACACGCCTATCCGCGGCTGGATCAAAGCCATACGAGAAGCGCTTGGCATGAGTGCCGACACGGCGCCGGAGCGTTACTCCGGCTTCCGTTTGCGAGGACGGCGAGTGGTTGCTGCTCCAGCCGGCGCTCGTTTCCGCGTTACTACCTTCTTCGGTTTCGGAGGCGGAGGATTCGGCTCAAAGATGGTCGGCTGCCCTTCCACAATGGGTTGAGGCTCGTCTTCTTCCTCTTCCATCGTCGGTTCCGGGGCGACTTCGGGCAAGGCAGGCGGGTAGAACTCAGCACCCAACTGCACCATAAGCCCACGCTCTTCGTCAGGCTCCGCGCGCACCACCGTTTTATCCTGCGCGTAATTCAAGAACTCGGTGAATTGCTGGAACCCGTAGTTTGAGAGATTGAAGTTCGGGTTCTCAGCCAGCATCCATTGCTCCAGCTCTTCGGCAGTAACGCCATTTTCAAGCTCCATGCGATGCGTCTCCAGCACGTCACGAAGTGGCGGAAGCGCCTCTTCTGGCTTGGGAGCAGCTTTCTCAGGAGTGTGACCTCCGCGGCGCTCAATGATATAACGGCCGCCGGAGCCGCTAACGTTGATAAACTCGGCTTTCTTCAGTTTGTCGACGAAATCGGAGAAGCTTCCCGCTCCGTAGGCCCGTTCGCTGAAAGCAGGATCCAATTGCAGCATGGTGCTTTTTAATAGCCCAAGCTGCGGCTGCACGGCCCGGCGTTCTAAGACCTGCAGCGCCCGTTCCACCAGAGGCAGAGCTTGCGAGAGATCGAGAGGCGCCGGGCGTTGTCCACGATCTCTCTTGTCTCTTCGATCCGGACGTTCACCGCGTTCGGGGCGTTCGCCGCGTTCAGGACGGTCTGTCCGCTCCCGCCGATCCGGCATGGGAACAGCTACGATACGGTCGCCGTCCTCAAGCAATGATTCATAGCTCACAAACTCATGGCAATTCTGCTGGAGTATTGTGCTGGTAAACGCCTTGCCGCCCAGCACGAAAACGGTTTTTCCGTACTCCTTGAGCTTGTTTACCAGAGGAATAAAGTCACTATCGCCGCTGACGATTGCAAAAGCGTTGACGTGGGCATGGGTGAAGGCCATTTCAAGAGCGTCCAAGGCCAGGTTAATGTCGGCGCCGTTTTTGTCACCGCGCGGCGATGGAATTCGCTGTACCATTTGCACGGCGTTCTCAGCCATGAGGCGGGTGGCGCCTTCCTGTCGGCCCCAATTCGCATAGGCAAACTTGGCGACTATATCGCCTCGCTCTTTCAAAGCACTCAGCGCGAGCGATACGTCGAACTCGCGCCGCAGTGTGGATTTCACGCCTATTTCAATGTTGTCGTAATCGACGAACACGGCGATATTCAGTCTTTCTTGCATCAAATTCCTTTTCTGTCCGTCGTTCCTAATCCCCACTTGAGCAAGCCGAATCATAGTCTATGGAAGTAGCTCAGACGATCTTCAACGCCCGCCTTGCGGAGAAGCGAGGTGAATGCTTTGCGCACAGCGACAGATAGGAGAATTCAGCGATTCCTGACGCTTCGAAGTCAGTCACGTCTTGGCCGGGGACTACGCCTCCAATTACGAACAGCACGTCTTCCATCTCCCTCTCGCGCGGTGTTTCACCATGCGAGGTTCGCTCCAATGTGTGCTCCAGAAAGGATGGACAAGACAACTTCGTTGGCGTCCTCCTGAAGCTCGCATCCACTACTTTCTCCGGTGTTGGCCAGAGGCTTGTGTAAATGATTTCCATCCCACCGCATCGCATACAGCGCAAGCCACCGCCTGTGCTCCGCGATCGTACCCAGCGAGGTCGGTCCTCGAAACGAGTACACGGAAGAGATCACTCATGGTTACACAGTCCAGATTATAAACCGACGTTCCTCATGCGCTTGCGCCTATAATGCGCAAGAAGACGTTAACAGCGCTTCAGGAGCCTATTAGAAACCAAGATGACTGACGAAACATTCGGTAAGCCTTCTGTCCATCTCAATCGTATTTACACCAAAGCCGGCGATTCCGGAAACACCCAGTTGGCGGGCGGCCAAAGAATCACGAAAGATGACTTGCGGATCGAAAGCTACGGCACCGTCGACGAACTCAACGCTTTTGTGGGCCTCGCCCGGATCACGGCAGAGGAGCTTGGACCGCGCTTTGAGCCGATCCGCAACTTGGCCGGCATCCTGAAACGTGTTCAACACGAGCTGTTCAATTTAGGATCCATTCTGGCGACTTTGCCCGAAAACGTACATCCCAAGCAAGCTCGCATCACAGTCGCTGATGTCGAGCAACTCGAGCGCGAAATAGACTCAGCGAATGCTGAATTGAGCAGTCTTCAATCTTTTGTTCTCCCTGGCGGCAGCCGGCTCAACGTCGATCTCCATGTCTGCCGCACTGTTTGTCGAAGGGCAGAGCGTCTTCTGGTTGCCCTGGCGCGTGAGCAGGAAGCGCCCGCAGAGGCGCTACGATACTTAAACCGTCTGAGTGACGCGTTCTTCGTATGGAGCCGATGGGTAAACCACGTCATGAACATTGAGGAGACCCTGTGGGAGCCGAACGCCGCCGCTGGCGGGCAGTCGAAAACCTAAACACAAGATCAAAAATGCAGACTTCTTCCGATTCGAAAGGTTCATCCAGCGGCCACTGGGCTGCTCTTATTGCAGGATTTCTCGGGTGGACCCTGGACGCCTTCGACTTTTTCCTGGTAGTGTTCTGTCTAACCGCGATTGGGAAAGAATTTCATCAGAGCGATAAGGCGGTCGCTTTTTCCATCACGCTGACCTTAGTCTTTCGTCCTGTAGGCGCTTTTATTTTCGGACTGATCGCCGACCGCTACGGACGCCGCCTGCCTCTCATGATTGACCTGATCTTCTACTCCGTGGTAGAAGTGGCGACCGGCTTTGCGCCGAACTTCACCGTTTTTCTCATCCTGCGGGCGCTCTTCGGCATCGGTATGGGCGGTGAGTGGGGTGTTGGCGCTTCGCTGGCGATGGAAAAAGTGCCTCCCAAGTGGCGCGGCCTGCTTTCGGGCTTTCTTCAACAAGGCTATGCACTCGGAAATCTTTTGGCCGCGTTGTGTTTTCGATTCCTCTTCGATAGCTGGGGCTGGCGGCCCCTTTTCTTTCTCGGCGGCCTTCCCGCGATCCTCGCTCTGTTTGTGCGAATGCAGGTCAAGGAGTCAGAAGTCTGGCAAAAAACCAAGCAAGAAAGCTGGAGCAATTTGGGCAGCACCATCTTGGGCCAGTGGAAGCTATTCGTCTACATGACGCTGCTGATGGCAGGAATGAATCTGGCTTCGCACGGAACGCAGGATATGTATCCGACGTTTCTTCAGCGCTTTTGGCATCTTGGAACCGTCACTCGTTCGAATATCTCAGCATTCTCAATGATCGGCGCCATCATTGGCGGTATTCTGATCGGGCTGTTCTCCGACAAGATCGGCCGGCGTCGAGCCATCATTATCTCGCTGGTGGCTGCGATCTTAACCACGCCACTGTGGGCTTACGCGCCTCAGATGGGCGCCTTAGTCACCGGCGCCTTCCTGATGCAGTTCTTTGTGCAAGGCGCCTGGGGCGTAATCCCGGCTCATCTCAGCGAGCTTTCCCCCAATGAGATACGCGGATTCCTTCCCGGTTTTGCATATCAGTGCGGCGTTTTGATTGCTGGATCGGTGGGATATTTAGAGGCATTAATGGCCGAGCATATGAGTTACGCTACCGCCATGGCGACTACTGCGTCGACTGTATTCGTGTTGACGGCCATACTTGCAGCTGTGGGCAAAGAGAAGAAGGGAGTAGCGTTCGACGCGGACGTGCCAGTGCCGGCCGAACGCTTGCAGTAGAACGGCTGAAATCGAGTTCACCATCGGCAAACAAGCCACGAACAGGCTTGAAGAGCTCAACGAAGTTCCCGGTCTCTGCTGAAAGAGGAGCGTCCGGCTGCTTCAGGACGCCGATTGCCTTCGTGAGGAGCTCGTCGATATCATGAAACTCGCCGCTTTGAAAGTGTCGCTGAATCAGGGTCTCGGTCTCAGGCCTCGTGATCTCAATGTCATGGGTTCCTTTATTGGCGTAAGCTTCCAGAGTGAACGAACTGCAAGCCATTTTTGAGAACAACCGGAAGCCGGTCTTGGATCGCATTCTCATGATTGGCCACATCTAGCGACGTCACTGCGGCTTAAACTGACTTCCGAACAAGCATCATGTTCTGATTTGCGTTTCAGTTTACGGATGTCGCAATTTGGACGGGGACCTACGATCTAGCAGTTCTTCGATGCGGTTTGCAATCACGTCTTCCTTCATAGAATTGGCCTCGCCTTCTCGCGGTGTTTAATAGTGAATATTCCCGTCTTAGCAAGCTAATACTGCAACTGTAATTGCAACAGAGCCGAAATTTTGAGCTTGGGCGACACCGCAAGGATCTCACGAACCTAAACGGTATTGTCGTGGCTCCCGTTGCCGGTTTCAGCTTCCTACAACGCCCAGCCCCTGCGCAGGTGCGCCAGTTCCTAACTCCGCCTGCAGTGAATAGCTATGATTGAGGTGTGTTTTGCTGGGTCCGGGTCGGCAATCTGCTTCTCGCCGTTTCGCTTTTGCTGGGCCAGTCTCCGCCTCTAATTCGCGTTCCGGTTCGGTTAGTCGTAGCACCCACGCTCGTCCTATCGCGTACTGGAAAGCCCATTACCGGTCTCGACGCAAATAAATTCAATCTCTTCGACAATGAGCGCTCACAAGAATTTCGGCTAGATGTCGAACCCGAGCCACCATCTGTCGCGTTAGCAATACAGACCAATAACGCCGTGACCGACTACCTACCGTTCATCGCCAAAACCGGCAGCGTTGTCGAAGATCTACTGCTCGGGGCGAATGGCAAGGCGGCCATTTTTTCCTATAGTGATGACGTCAAATTGATTGAGCCGTTTGAAGCTGCTGATCTGCGCGGCGCATTCGCAAAGCTGTCGACTAATGGCCGGGATGCGCACCTGCTCGACGCTATCGAGCGGGCTATTCAAGTTTTGAAGGCCGAGCCGGTTGGACGAGCGCGTGTGCTGCTTCTGATTGGTCAGACTTATGACAAAGGCAGCACAGAAACACTTACGAAAGTAATAAGGGATGCCACAGCCGAGAATATCCAGATTTATGCCTTGGTCTTGCCTCTAGCGGGTAAGAAATTCGTAGCCGACACGTTTCACTTCCCCAGTATGGCCTCGCAAGGAGGCGGTGTTGCAGCAGGAGTGGAACTGACTTCTTTAATCCCGACATTATCGCGCGCGGCGAAGTCGAATCAAGGAACTGATCCATTCTCACAGTTGACGATCGCGACAGGAGGAACACAAATTCACTTCCGAAAGCAAACACAACTTGAGAATGACCTGATCGTGATGGGAACTGAATTGAGAAGCACGTACTCGCTCAGCTATACACCCAGTTCCACAGAAGCCGGTTATCATTCAATCCGAGTTGCAACTAAGGTGCCCGGCGCAACCACCTATTCACGAGCAGGTTACGAATACTGACATCTGAGAATTCCGAAGGATGGTGTGCAGTCTAGATCTAGAGGTCTTGTCCACAGTTGTGCTTGTCAAATTCTTCAATGAGAAGGTCGGCTGGTGTCAAGAGATATGCTGATCCGCGTTGCTCCAAAACCCTTCTTCCATCCGCACTCAGATGGGCTCGTGATTGCTCGGTGCACATTGGTCCTTGATTGGAGTGGCGCTGCTATCTACAAGGCGGCTTCATCTAGCGCCTAGTTGCATAACTTGGAGTACTCATTTATTTAGGGAAACTATGCGCCGCGAGACCGCCACGATCAACCCGACAGAGGAAGAAAAAGGGCAGCTTGAGCCGTGGACTCGGCGCGGGACAAGCGAGCAGCGGCTGGTGGAGCGGTCGCGGATCATTCTGCTGGCGAATGAGGGCGGGACGAATCAGGAGATAGCGGAACAGCTGGATACACGTACGGCGCGCATTTCAAAGTGGCGGCAGCGTTTCGGGGCCGGTCGGCTGGAAGGATTGGAAGATGCGGCGCGTTCGGGCAAGCCCGTGACCTATGGCGCGGCCGCGAAGAAACGGGTTTTGAGTTTGCTGGATGAGGCTCCGCCAAAGGGTATTCGCACTGGAACGGGAACCGGATCGCGGAAGCTTTGCCGGATATCAGCAAGGCTCAGATCTGGCGGATTCTCCGCAAGCTGAAGCAGGCCACGCAGGTTCGGACAAAAACGCAAGCCAAGCATGGCTTATCGCGTTACCGAGCTAAAGATTAATCCCAATCTGCCAAAGTACAAAGCCGACTGCCTGCCGCCAGTAAAGGAGGCGCAACTGCTTCTGGCTTAATGTCCCCGCCGGTCGCGGCGATCCGTATACCTTGACATTCTGCGCCTGTAAGAGGCGCTTCACCCGGTAGATGTGATAGCCGTCACTGACCACGATGCAGGAGTGCAGATTCATCCGATGCATCATCTCGGCCGCTGAACTGAGACTCTGAGCTGTCGTGGTTCCTTCCGGCTCCACGAAAATCACTTCCGAAGGCACTCCGTGTTCGATAAGGTAATTGCGTTCGACTTCTCCTTCCGTGTAACGCGGATCGCCTCCGGCGCCTCCGGTCGTCAGCAGGTACGGTGCGAGACCCTGATTGTAGAGCGTTAATGCGTGATCCAGCCGGCTCTCCAGGACAGGCGAAGGACGACCCCGATATTCGGCCGCGCCGAGAACGATGATTACGTCCGCCTGTGCGGTTTCGTCGATTGTCGACTGGCGCTCGATAAGTCTGGCAACAAAGAACAGATAGCCTAAAAGCAAGATCAGGAGCAACGCCAGAGTACTTGCGATGGCTCGCCTCATGCGGCTTTTACGAATAGCATTTGCTTAGCTGAAAGTTTAGTCTAGCCTGTGATTATCACCAGCCCTCAAAATCCGCTCTTACAAGAGGTTCGTAGGGCCGCTGCGTCGGGTAGTCTCACGGAAGGCGGGTTGGTCGTAGCGGAAGGGCCTCGTCTTCTGGAAGAAGCATTGCGGGGCTCCTGGACTATTGAGCAGGTTTTGACTACAGTCGAGGGCCGGTCGCGTTGGTCGAACCTTATCAGCCGTGTGGATGCCGAAACTGTCGAAATATCTGACCGGGCCTTCCACTCTGTTTCGGCCACCGAGAATAGCCAGGGAGTGCTGACCCTCCTGCGGCCTCGAAAGTGGTCCTGGGATGAGCTGCCGGATCGCGGAATGCTGCTGATTGTTCTCGATGCCATTCAGGATCCGGGTAATGCCGGCACCATCGTGCGATCTGCCGAGGCTTTCGGCGCCACCGGCGTCGTTCTACTGAAGGGATCGGTTCGCATATCGAATGGAAAGTTCCTGCGCGGGACAGCTGGATCTTTGTTTCGGCTTCCTTATTTCGATGACTTGTTTTTTGAACAGCTATTCTCTAAGCTATCTGCCAAAAGGGTTGCTCTCTATGCGCTTTCCGCCAAAGCCGACCGGGATCTGCTCGAAACCGATCTGACTGGCGACTGCGCCCTGGTGATCGGAAATGAGGGAACGGGCGTCGGCGCTGCGATTATGGAATCCGCGACTGCCATCCGCATCCCACTGGCGAACGTAGAATCACTGAACGCCGGGGTTGCGGGCTCGATCGCCATGTTTGAGGCAAGGCGGCAGAGGCAAGGCGACAGAGGCAGGGCGACAAAGGAAATGCCGTATGAGTCTCTTTGATCCGCTTCCGTTCGCAGATCCGGCTGCCTCGGCCGACAGCGATCCAAGCCGGCCACTGGCGGATCGCATGCGGCCTCAGACTCTGGAGGAGTATGTGGGTCAGGAACACATACTGGGACCCGGCAAACCCCTGCGAGCGCAAATCGAAACCGGCCATCTCACTTCCATCATCCTGTGGGGACCGCCTGGATCCGGCAAGACCACCCTGGCCTCCTTGATTGCCAAACGACACCGCGCGGACTTTGTGCAGTTCAGCGCTGTGTTGAGCGGCATCAAGGAGATTAAGGCCGTGATGGCAGATGCCGAAAAGATCAGAAGGCTCGGACGAAGCACAGTTTTGTTTATTGACGAGATTCACCGCTTTAACAAAGCGCAACAGGATGCTTTTCTCCCCTATGTTGAGCGCGGCGATGTCATCCTGATCGGGGCGACCACCGAAAATCCATCCTTCGAAGTTATTTCTGCCCTACTCTCTCGTACTAAGGTTTATGTTCTCCGTGCGCTCGATATTCCAGAAATAAAAATTTTGCTCAAACGGGCAATAGAAACTCCGGGCCGGGGCTTAGGTGAATTGACTTTAACAATTTCCGAAGAATTATCCGAAGAGATAGCGACAGCATCGAGCGGAGATGCCCGATCTGCGCTTAACACGCTCGAACTAGCTGCCCAAGCCGCCAGAAACGGAATTGTTGATAGGGATGCAGTAGCCGATGCCCTGCAAAGAAAGATCCTGCTTTACGACAAATCCGGAGAAGAGCATTACAATCTGATTTCCGCGCTTCACAAATCTGTCAGGTCGAGTGATGTAGACGCAGCGCTTTATTGGCTCGGCCGCATGCTGCACGCCGGAGAAGATCGAATGTACCTGACCAGGCGGCTACTTCGTATGTCTATAGAGGATGTTGGTCTGGCTGATCCGCGGGCAGTGGAACAAGGAATTACCTGTATGCAGGCCGTACATTTTTTAGGAGAGCCGGAGGGAGATCTTGCGCTTGCTCAGCTCACTATCTATTTAGCCTTAGCTCCGAAGTCCGATGCGGGATACAAAGCGCTGAACTTGGTCAATGAAACCATAAACAACCGAAAAGCTGAACCTGTTCCGCTGCAGCTTCGAAATGCTCCGACCGGCCTGATGAAGCAAGAAGGCTACGGATCTGGCTATCGGCATGCCCACGTCGAACCTGATGCAGTGACGAACATGGACTGTCTGCCCGAAACTTTGCTAGGTTCCACGTTTTACGAGCCAACGGACAGAGGATTTGAACAGAAATTGCAGGAAAGATTGCAATGGTTGCGAAAAAAGAAAAACAAAATGGCCAGTTCGTCCGAAGAGTAGTAGGAACGCTGTTAGTTGTAAGCTAAATAGATTGGAGTTTTTGCGTGTCCGAAAATATCCTGACCTTAGGCAGGCGTCTAGAGACTCCAGAAGCTGTTAATTCGGAGCGTCGCCGGTCTAGCCGTTTTCCCATTGAGCGCGAAGTTCGCTACAAGACTCTGAACCAGAGAACTGAGGTTCTGGCGGGAAATGGAAAGACATTGAATATTAGTAGTTCGGGAGTTCTGTTCACATCTGACCACGAACTTCCGGTTGGAACACGTCTGGAAGTTTCAATTAGCTGGCCAGCCCAGTTGAACGAAAGATGCTTGTTGAACCTGGTGGCGCGAGGCCGAGTCACCCGTTATCTGAAAGGGCAACTGGCGCTTCAGATTCAGCAGTACGAATTCCGCACCCAAAGCCGTCCCAATCCGATTAAGACGGCTTAAAGTTCTCGCCGGCTTTTGACTGGGCTACCATGACAGTGTTGTGCGTCGACATCTTGCATTCGCCGCCGCAGCGCTAAGTTTCCTGGTCCTCCTTGCCTTGTTGATTTGGCAGGGCTCATTCCGGATTGAGTATTCGCCCTCCGACTTGAGCGAAACGGTAGTGGTGTGGGCGGTCTCCACGGTCATCTTTTTGCTGACGGTGGTTCTCGCCTTCATGCTCTTTCGATCGGGCGTCAAAGCCTACCTCGATAGGCAAAAGAATCGGGAAGGCTCTCGCATTCGATCGAAGCTGCTGGTGGGCGCTTTAGTTCTTACCATCGCTCCCGCCCTGTTCTACGTTCTTTTCAGCGTTTACGTTCTCAATCGTCACCTGGATGCCTGGTTTGGGCGTCCCGCGCGCAGCATTCAAGCCGACCTTCGAGACCTCGACGACGCCTACAAACGTGAAGCACAGGAGCGAGTGCAGGCCGATACCAACTGGATCAGCCTGCTTCCCCAGACGCTGGCAGCGGCCCGAACCGGGAGAATCGACGCTCAATTCTTTCGTTCACTCGGGAAGCGGCATGGATTGCGGCAGCTTCTGCTCACCCCGGACGAAGGCGTACCCATGCTGCTTTTCCAGTCCTTCGACAAGTCTCCGCCCTTGGCGCTTCACGCCGCCGCCGATGTGATGGACGGGGGCGTAAAAATGGGCCGGGTCTCGGCCGTTGCCGCCTTAAGCACCGATCCCGCCGCCGAAGACCTCACGCCCAAAGAAGACGAAATAAGGCACTATGCGGAGGCCGAGACAGGTCGCAGCAAAATTTATCATGATACATACTTCCGCCTGATCTGCCTCATCACGCTCTTTGTTCTCTTCTTTGCATCCTGGTCGGCGCAGATTCTGTCGCGACAGATCAGTATTCCCATCTCGGCCCTCCTGGGGGCAGCGCAAGAAGTACGACGGGGCAACTTGTCCTATCGCGTCCGTGTCAATGCCATGGATGAGCTGGCCACCCTGGTAAGAGCCTTCAACGAGATGACCAGCGAACTCGAAGGCAACGCCCGAGAACTGGAGGCGCGGCGTCGCTTCACCGAGGCCATCCTTGAGAGCATTCCCACCGGTGTCATCTCGGTGTCGCCGGACGAGCGGATCGAGCGGGTGAACCGCGCTCTGAGCGGAATCTTCCCGCCGCAAATCGCCACGTCAGCTCAACGGCTCAGTGATTTGTTCTCAACCGAAGATCTCGCCGAAATCCGCTATTTGCTCAAGCGTGCCAGACGGACCGGCGCGGCGGCCAGCCAGTTGGAGATTCAGCGTGCGTCTTCGGTTTTGCATGTTGCCGTAACGGTTGCCTCCCTCGAGGAGTTGCGCGGCTTCGTTCTCGTTCTGGAAGATTCGAGCGATTTACTTCGCGCTCAAAAAGCAGCCGCCTGGCAGGAAGTGGCGCGTCGAATCGCCCACGAGATCAAAAACCCGCTTACGCCAATCTCGCTTTGCGCCGACCGCATCGCGCGCCAGCTTAAAAAAGTGACTCTCGAGCCGGCCCCGCAAGCCATCCTCGAGGAATGCACGCAGACCATACAGCAAGAAGTGCAAACCGTTAAATCGTTAGTGGATGAGTTCACTGAATTTTCCAGATTCCCGGCTGCCAAACCCGTCCTCGCCGGCTTGAACGAGATTGTCGAGAGCGCCATGGCGGTTTTTGCCGGAAGGCTTGAGAATATAAGTGTGACCGTCGATCTGGAAGAAGCTCTGCTCCCCGTTCTCGCCGATAAGGAGCAGATCAAGAGAGTGATCGTAAACCTGATCGATAATGCCGCCGAAGCCATGAACGATACGCCTGTTCGCGAACTGCAAATCAGGACTGTACAACGCTCGCCTGAGATGGCCGAGCTGTCGATCACAGACACGGGACCCGGAGTCTCCTCAGCGGATAAAGAAAAGCTTTTTCTACCCTATTTCTCCACCAAAGCTCGAGGGACCGGTCTCGGCTTGGCGATTGTGAGTCGAATCATAACCGAGCATCAAGGCCGCGTTCGGGTAGAAGACAACCTGCCGAGCGGCACGCGATTTGTCGTGGAATTGAACTCGATCGGTCCTCCTGAGTTGATGGCGGTTGAGCAAGCCGAGCAACTGCCGGCCTCGCTGGAGTTGTAACGGTCACCTTGTAGCGATCTTAAGATGCCACTTCGCGGACCCAGAGTGTTGATCGTCGATGACGAGGCGAATATTCGTCAATCCTTGCGAGGGGTGTTGACCGATGAGAGCTACGATTGCACCACCGTAGAGAGCGGAGAAGCCTGTCTCAGCGAGCTGACCCAAAATTCCTACGAGGCTGTTCTTCTCGATATCTGGATGCCTGGCATGGACGGTCTGACCACGCTCGCTCGCATTCAAGAATTGCTTCCGGAATCCCGGCCCGCCGTTATCATGATCTCCGGTCACGGCAATGTTGAAACTGCGGTGAAAGCGACCAAGCTGGGCGCCTTCGATTTTGTGGAGAAGCCGCTCACCATCGATAAAGTAAGCGTGGTCCTTCACAATGCTGTTCAGCAGCGGAGAATGGATCTTGAACTCCAGCGCCTTCGCGAAGATACGGCCAAACCTGAAATCCTCGGCGACAGCGTCCCCATGAAGGCGCTGCGGCAACAACTCCGGCTGATGTCGGGTACCAACGGCCGTGTTCTAATCTACGGCGAAAGCGGCACGGGCAAAGAACTCGTCGCCCGCGCCATTCACCGCTCCAGCCAGCGTGTGAATGGGCCTTTCGTCGAAGTCAATTGCGCCGCCCTCCCGGAAGATCTAATCGAGAGTGAGCTGTTTGGCCATCGCCTGAAGAATCAGGATGGAACCCCTGACAACAAGGTTGGCAAGTTGCAAAAGGCGCACGGAGGCACGTTCTTTCTCGACGAAGTGGGCGATATGAGCTTGAAGACTCAGGCCAAGGTTCTCCGGGCGTTGGACGAGCATCGTTTCGAGCCGGTCGGCGCGCCGCAATCAATTCAAGTGGATGCGCGCGTGATTGCGGCCACCAACAAAAACCTGGAAAAAGAGATCGAGCGAGGCAACTTTCGAGAGGATCTCTTCTACCGGCTGAATGTGATTCCGTTTACCGTTCCCCCTCTGCGTGAGCGGTCGGAAGATGTCCCCTTGCTTTCGATCCACTTTCTTGATGAGTTCGCCCGAGCCTACGGCCGGAAGCCTAAACAATTGGCCGATGATGCTGTCGCTGCTCTCCGCGAGTATCATTGGCCGGGCAATGTACGGGAACTGCGAAACCTTATGGAGCGGCTGGTGATTCTGTACCCGCAAAGCCGGATTGAAGCCCGGCATCTCCCCTTGGAGAGCATTCGCAAAGCGCAAGCCAAGCAGTGGAATGGTTTTGGAAGCTTGCAAGAAGTGAAAGAAGCCGCGGAGCGGGATTATATCTTGCGCAAGCTGGAAGAGACCGGGGGAAACGTGACCAGAGCCTCTGAGTTGTTAGGGCTTGAACGGAGCAATCTGTACCGCAAGATGAAGGCTTTGGGAATTGCACCGAAAGATTAGTTATCCAAAAGATGTGGTCTGCATCGTAATAGCTAATGGCCGTCGAATCGGAGCGCATTCAGAAACTCAATTCTCTTTCTGAACGCGAGAATGCCAAGTACGTTCTGTATTGGGCGCAGATGAACCGGCGGGTCACGTTCAATCACGGACTGCTTTTCGCCGCGGAGCTCGCCAATAAACATAATCTTCCGGTTCTGGTCTATGAAGGGCTGACCTGTTCGTACGAACATGCCAACGACCGATTGCACACGTTCGTTTTAGAGGCTGTACCGGAAAACGAGAAACGGCTTGAGAAGCTGGGAATCGGCTACGTGTTTTATCTGCGGAAGACCCACAAATCCCGCAATGATGTCCTCTATGAGCTTGCTAAAGAGGCTGCCGCGATCGTCACGGATGATTATCCGGTCTTCATCGCCCGTTCTCACAACAGCAGCGTTCCCGGAAAGGTTAACGTTGCCTACTATGCGGTGGACTCAAGCTGCGTTGTTCCGATGAGCAGCATCCCGCAACGACAGTACGCCGCTTATACAATCCGTCCGCGGATCAACCGGCTTCTGCCGCGATACTTGAAACCACCGGACCCCTTACGGGTGAAACATCGATTCACTGGCAACGCGCCTTCCTTTCACACGAATGTGACGGAAGAAACCATTGCATCCCTGGTTGCTTCATGTGAAATCAATCATGCAATTACCCCCTCCATCAGCTTTCAAGGCGGAAGCAAGCAAGCAGAGAAGCTGCTGCAGTTTTTCTTGAAAGCGAATCTGAAGAGGTTTTCTGAAGATCGTAATCAGCCCATTGAACACGCCACTTCGCACATGAGCCCTTACCTGCACTTCGGCCAGATGTCCTCGCTTGAGATTGCTTTGGCGGTGAAGGAACATGCTCACGTCAACAAGGCCAGCGCCGATTCCTATCTGGAAGAACTCATCGTACGGCGTGAGCTGTCCTTCAATTACGCTCGCCATGTTGAGGATCCAGGCGATTTAAAGAATTTGCCGGAGTGGTGTCAGAAGAACATGCAGAAGCATGCTCACGACGAGCGCGATCCGCTCTATACGCCCAAGCAATTCGAAGAAGCTGAAACCCACGATGAGCTCTGGAACGCGACCCAGAAGGAAATGCTGCTTCGAGGCAAAATTCAAGGCTACTATCGCATGTATTGGGGCAAGAAGATCATCGAGTGGTCTCGCAGCTACGAAGAGGCCGCTAAGACCATGATCGACATCCATGGCCGGCACGCTCTTGATGGACGCGATCCGAATACTTACACTAACATCCTGTGGTGCTTTGGGCTGCACGATAGAGCCTGGTCCGAACGGCCCGTATTTGGAAAAATGCGCGTCATGTCGATCGAAGGGCTCAGGCGAAAAACGAAGACCCAAGCCTACATCGATGAAATTGCTGAGCTTCAGAGAAGCGGTAAGGATCCATCGAAGGTAGTCTGAGTATGAATTGCCTAGTAACCGGCGCAAGCGGTTTCATTGGCACGACTCTGGTCGAACTGCTTCTTAGTCAGGGTCATTCCGTCCACTATTTGGCCCGTAAGCAAGCTAAGCAGCTCGACGGAAGAGCAGATTTCCATCACTGGGAAACAAATGATAAACCAGCGTTGAGGGATATGCCCCCTTTCGATGCGGTGATCCATCTGGCCGGTGAGCCCGTGGCGCAGCGCTGGAACGAGGAAGTAAAGCGGAAAATCCTCGCCAGTCGCGTCGACGGAACGCGCAATCTGGTTCTCGCTTTGGCCGAAAATGCCGTTCGGCCTTCTGTCCTGGTTAGCGCCTCAGCGATTGGCTACTATGGCGGCCGGGGAGATGAATGGCTGACCGAACAAAGCGATCCGGGTCATGGCTTCCTGGCCGAAGTTTGCCTGGCGTGGGAGCGCGAGGCAGTTCGCGCTCGAGACTACGGAATTCGGGTGGTCCCGACCCGCATCGCCACCGTGCTGGGCACAAAAGGAGGCGCCTTGCCGAAGATGGTCGCTCCCTTTCGCTTAGGTCTCGGCGGGAAGTTCGGGGACGGCAGGCAATGGATATCCTGGATTCACGTCACTGATCTGGTTCGTCTCATGAGCTTTGCGTTGACAAACAAGGAGATGACCCAGGCGGTCAATGGAAGCAGCCCCAATCCCGTCACCAACCTCGAATTTTCTCGCGCCTTAGCTCAAACCTTGCACCGTCCCTCGCTCTTCTCCGTTCCACGTTTCGCACTCAAGCTCGGCTTAGGCGAAATGGCAGATTTCCTATTGGAGAGCCAGCGAGTCTCTCCTGAGGCTGCTCTACGGCACGGCTTTCAGTTTCAGTTTCCTGGCCTCTCGAATGCCCTGACCGACCTTCTTTGATCGTTTCTCTAGGCTCAAAAAATGCTATTATTTTGCATATGGCAATTCCGAATGTAAGACGCTTTCGGCCTTTTTGCCCAACCTGCAACGAGAGCTTTACGGTGATGTCGGTCCTTCCGAAGGACATGGACGTGGATGCTTATATCGCCGATGCCGTCGCGCGTCACGATCATAAGGCCTTCCAGGAGACGAAGCAGCAACAGTTCAAAATTCGTGTTGGTCAGCAGAAGCAGAAGAAAGCCAAGTAGTAGTCCCGTTTTCCGCTTTTACAGTCGAGCCCGCAGCCGTGTCTTATGGTCTGCGGGCTTGAACTATTTTCAGGCTCCTGGCGGCTTCGAGAGACACCTCCGGATTGATGTCATTCGAGAGGGCAGTCAGGACAGGGACAACGTCCTCACTTCGGCTGGCGCCAAGCGCACGGGCTGTCGATATTTTCTGGTCCGGAGATAGTGACGGAACAAGGGGAAAAACCGCCTTCCTGACGTTTTCCTGCCTAGAGAGCTCGGTAAGGTAAACCTCCGCCGTCTCCGAGTGGCTCTTCTGATTTAGGTTTTCAACCAGATAACTGAGCGGAGCAAACTCGGCAGTCTGCACCCGACCCTCGTTTACCAGTCCAAACGCTGCGGCCAGATGTATTCGCCAGTCGGCCTTAGGTTCGTTGTAGGCAGTCTCGAGAACCGGAATGTCTTCGGAGCGCCGAATTCGACCGAGACCCTCTAATCCCGCTACTCGCAGCGCGAGATCCGAACTGCCGGCGTATTGCTGAAATATCTTCTGATCGCCGGGCATCGACAGCATGGCCAATGCATCGAGCGCCGCCCGGCGAATCTTGTTGTTCCGCGCGTTGGAGAGCGCAGTTCGGACGTCTGGCGCAGCCTGGGACACTCGCAAAACGCCAATCGTCTGTAAGGCGGTGCTTTGAATCTTGTCATCCAGATCGTGAACCAGAAAGGAAACGCCCGAACCGAAAGACGGGTCACCGATCTTCTGCAGGGCAACCAAAGACTCAAAGATCAGCTCGCTGTCCTTCGAACGCAAGGCCGTTACTAAAGCCGGACCGGAGTCTTTGGAACGCAGGATGCCGGCCGCACGTGCCGCATTTGCCCGCACATCGAGGCTCGCTCCATGCTGAATCTCATCTGCCAATGCATGCGCGACATCGGGACGGATCGTAACGTCCTTTCCGACAGCCTCGTCATTGCGCGATGAGAAGACCGATTTGACCTGTCTCACTCCCCTCTTGATCGGTCCGGATAATGCGCCTCGTGCAACATAGCCGGGCAGATAGAAATTCACCAGGCCATCGGTAGAGTGAATTTGCACGTCCGGATCGTTATCTCTTGTTGCGATGACTAAAGGCTCGAGGCTAGCCTCAGTGCCGAGCTTAGTGATCGCCTTCACCGCTTCAATACGGATATCGACGTCCGCATCCTTCAAGTACCCGGCGAGGGTGGGAATAGCTTGGGCCCCAGTTTTTCCAAGCTGCCGAATTCGAAGAATCCGTTGCTTCGTGTTATAGCCGTTTTCGTTCTGAGCAGAAACCGTCAGGCATAACAGCAGTAAAGCGCCGGCAATTAGCCGGAGCGTGCGAAAGAACATACTAAAAAACTAACCAGGTCAGCGAACAACTTCAACTGTAGTCTTGTGAGGAATCAGTCCCGCTTCGAAACCAAGATCGAGCAGCTTTTGAGCCGCTTGAGGAATGATATCGCCCCCATCGACCGTATGATGATTTACGTACATGCCGACAAATTGCTCCGCCAGAGCCGGCTCCAGATCGCGCGCAAATTGCATTGCATAGTTCAGCGCCTCGTCATGATGATCGAGAGAATACTGAATGCTTTCGCGCATCAATCGCAGGCACTCTGATTGCACTTCAGGAGATAAATTTCGGCGCAACGCGTTGGCGCCAAGCGGTAAAGGCAATCCGTATTTAGACTTGAACCACTTTCCAAGGTCGATGACGTTGTGCAAGCCGCCCTGTCCATAGGTCAATTGCCCTTCGTGGATCACCAGACCGCCATCGACTTCGTGTTCTTTTACGGCCTCCAGGATTTTGTCGAATGGAATGACGACCTGTTCAAAATCAGGCTGGAAGAGCTTCAGCGTCAGATACGCCGTGGTCATCGTTCCCGGTATGGCGATTCGCTTCCCTTTCAACTCCTCAGGCGCCATGTGGCGTGTACTAACCACCATCGGTCCATACCCGTCTCCGACGCTTGAGCCGCTGGCCATCAATACATACTTGTCCGCCACGTAAGGATAGGCATGGTATGAAATAGCGGTGAGTTCGTAGAGCCCTTCGGTCGCCTTACGATTGAGCGATTCGATGTCCTCGAGCACGTGACGGAAAGTCACTATACGCGAGCGAATCTTCTTTGTAGCGAGCCCATAGAACATGAATGCGTCATCAGAGTCCGGACTGTGAGCACAAACCATTTCAGTGACAGTGGAGGAACTCATAGGAGGCGCATCTTATGTACGGCAACCTCAGTGTAACAAAGGAACTGGGAGCTAATTAGGATCGGAGAATGGATTCTCTTATGCTCAATAGCTGCTGTTCTAACACATTCAATTTCGTTTCAAAACGAGGTAAGATCTGCTGACATTCAGCCGCATTTTGGTCTCTGGCCGCCATCTCCAGCAGGTGCGCATCTTGCTTCGCAGCCGCGGCATGCAAACTACCCAATGAGCCTTTGATCGTGTGAGCCAAGCGCGATAGCGATTCGTACTGACCCGCTGTAAGAGCCTGCTCCATCTCAGCGCTCTGCCTGTTCCGTTCGGATCGGTATAAGTCGATCAATTCAACCAGGAGTTCGTCGTCGTGAGCTACTTGTTCGTGTAATTGCTCCACGTCAAGGACAACCAGGCCCTGGCAGGCGAGCGACGGGGATTGTTGGCCGACCGCTTTGGCGAGCGAGGTGATGGCCTGCGTCAAAACTTCGGGAATTGCACTGTACGGGACGAACCCATCCACTTTGGCGGCGGCGTTAGCGCTATCGCCCGACTTGACGCCGACGATTACCGTCCTGTCCTGCTCGTCCGCGCTGCAATCGATCTGCCGGACAGCCTCGGCAAATCCGTCGATTTCGCCCGCCGCATGGCAGGAGGGCAGCAGAACAACGTTGAACCTCTGAATCAGCAGAGCTTCCAGACCTTCGGCAAGAGTATCCACCAAAAGCACAGGCTGCTCTGAGGACGACAGAACGGCTTCCAGACTTCTGGACTCTTCCGAACAACCAATGATGAGAATTCGCAACGTATCGGACACTTCGGCTCTCCAACTTTGAGTAAGTCCCCCGGAAATCTGCTCAAGCATCCTGTAAGCTGTGTTGCGAATTCGGAGCTGAATTCTCTACTTCTCTTACATGCTGTTGTATACTCTCGGTTTAGTGGGGGTGCGTCTTCCCTAATCTGACGACTTCTACCGTCATACATAGTCATCTCACGCCTCGACGCGGTTTGTCGGGCCTTCAATCTATCAAAGATAGCTTGTTTAACCTCGTATTCCCGGACGACTGCCGCGTTTGTGAGCAGCCCTTACGGAGTGTGTCCCGCGTTCCTGTTTGTGAAGCGTGTCTGTCCCTTCCCCAGCCCCTACAAGCGGAGTTCTTCTGCCGAGCCTGTCGGACGCCTTTCGTCGATTCCTATCCGTTAGACCAGCAGGGCCTCTGTACCGTCTGCCGGGAGAGTCTCGCAAATTTCGATTGCGTATACTCCTTCGGCAGTTATGAAGGCGCCCTCCGCAAGCTGATCCATCTCTTCAAATACGGCAAAGTGGAAAGCCTGGCCTCGCCGCTGGGAAGCATGCTGGTACAGGCGCTCCCTTTCGAGCAGAATTTCGAGGCCGTTATTCCCATGCCCATGCACTTTTGGAAAAAGTGGCAGCGCGGATTCAATCAGGCGGAGCTCCTGGCGCATCCGGTTGCCCGCAGGTTCGGGCTCAAATTGTCCTCGAATCTACGGCGTTCCCGATTGACCAAGTCACAGGCTGGACTGAGCGAGGCGGAGCGGAACCAAAATCTGAAAGATTCGTTTATCGTGAGGCGTCCCGACCAGCTCGCCCAAAAGCGAGTTCTGCTGATCGACGATGTGTTTACGACCGGCGCAACTCTTCGAGCCGCCGCCAAAGCCTTGAAGCTTTCGGGCGTGAAGCACGTTTCGGCCTTGACTTTAGCCCGTGTCGATCGGCGGCCGGCCATCAAGCAACTTAGTGTCCGCGTTCACGAGCATGCCGACGAACCTGCGTTCGTTCACAGCGGGAGTTTGTAGCGTAATAACGGTTTTTAGGAGGGTGGCTAATGGCCAGTCCGGATCGTCTTCATCGACCAGTTCTTGTTTTGAACGCCAGTTACGAGCCAATTAACACCTGTGCCGCGCGTCGAGCGCTGATACTGATCTTGAAGGGTGTCGCTTCGGCGGAGGAACTTGCACCGTCCCAGATCCATTCGGCCAAGCGTACTCTCCATGTGCCGTCCGTGATCAGACTTCTGGAATACCGCCGCATTCCCCATCAGACTCGCGCGCTGTCACGCAAGAACATCCTCATGAGGGATCGGTATACCTGTCAGTACTGCCACAAGACCTTGCCCTCCGGAGAAATGACTCTAGATCACGTGATTCCCCGCTCCCGAGCCGGCGAGACGACATGGGAAAACCTGGTTGCCTGCTGCCATCCCTGCAATAACCGGAAGGGAAGTCGGACGCCGGAAGAGGCGGGGTTGAAGCTGCTCCGGCCGCCTCGTCCGTTTAGTTTACACACCAGTCGTCATCTGATGCGCTTGCTGGGTCGCAGCGACGATCAGTGGCGAAAGTACCTGTTCTACGCCGACTAATACGACTCTAGACCGGCACTGAGGGTGGCGCAGACGTCACCGGCTGTTCTCTGACCGGCTTTTCGGGCTTGTCTGACTTTTCCTTGCTGCTCTTGACCGGACTGATAATCAGGTGGGCATTACGGCCCTCAAGTCTGGGTTGACCTTCTATCGAACCAACGCCAGCCAAATCTCCAGCAAAGCGAAGCAACAACTTCTTTCCCAGATCGACGTGGGCAATCTCGCGTCCGCGAAACTGGACTACGGCCTTCACTCGATTTCCTTCTTTCAGAAACCGCATGGCATGGTTCTTCTTGAAGTCGTAGTCGTGATCGTCGGTGTTCGGGCGGAACTTAAGCTCTTTCACCTGAATCACGTGCTGCTTTTTCTTGGCCTCGTGCTGCTTCTTCTTCTGTTCGTATTGCCACTGGCCATAATCCATGGCCTTAGCAACCGGCGGTTCTGCCGTAGGAGCAATGACGATCAAGTCCAAACCCAGGTCCTGTGCCTTGCGGACGGCAGCTGGAGTGGGCATGACCTCTACCGTGCCGTCCGGGAACACTGCCCGTACTTCTCTGGCCCGGATTGCCTCGTTAACGTTCTCTCGAATTCTTGGCCGGCGTGGCGGGAAACTTCTTGGTGGATACATGCCGGACTAATTGACTGCGCTGATCAGCGCTTTAACAAAGGTGGAGGAAAAATTCAAATGTGATACCTGTCTTTAGTGTACACAGAAATCTAGTACTTTGCGGCAGACGCCCGCGGGGGCGACTCCCGGTGGATTGTTGCTGCGGCTATTTCGAGATAATGCCGCACGCGATTCGGTCTCCGGCTGCACCCGCTGGATCGGTTTTCATGTCATCTGCTTTGGCGTGAACAACTAGAGCCGTGCCGCCATCTGTGAAAACAGAGTGTGGTCCGTCAGTCAGCGTGACATTCGAGGCCATGATCGAAGCAGTTGCTTTCCCATTTTCACCAACAGTGAAATTCGGCATATCTCCGGCATGCGGTCCCATGGGATTTTGCAGCCCGTGTTTCTTCGTCTCGGGATTGAAGTGAGGTCCCGCCGACTTGAAATCGGGTCCGTCACACTTCGCCATCTGGTGGATGTGAATGGCATGCTCACCTGGTGGCAAGTCTTTCAACGCGAGTTTGATTCTGACCCCGCTCGAAGCTGACGAAAGCTTGGCTGTCCCGATGCTCTCACCCTGCCCGTTTTTCATCTGTACGGTGGTAGTCTGCCCGATCAAACTGCCTGCACAGAAAATCAGCCCGATTAGCGATCCTGTTATCTTGGCGCTCATGTCAGCTCCTAGCATAGTTGTTTTTCGATTCAGCTGCCAAACGAGACGTTGTCTATCAATCTTGTCTGCCCCAACCAGATGGCTCCAGCAATCAAGACAGCGCCTGCCACTTCCGCGACAGGAACCAAGCTATCCGGATCGACCAATTCGAAATATTCGACGCGGACATTGGGATATTGCTGAAAAATCGGAAGCACCTGCCGCCGAATCGATTCGACCGAACGCTCCCCGGCATTGAGAAGTTCGATGGCTCGGTGAAGCGCCCGATACAGAACAGGAGCCGTGCGACGCTCTTCCGCCGTTAAGCCCTTGTTGCGCGAGCTCAACGCCAAACCGTCAGCTTCTCTAACAGTCGCCACGGGCGCCACAGAAACAGGAACATTCAGATCGTTCACCATGCGCTGAATGATGGCTAGCTGCTGCGCATCTTTTTGCCCGAAGTAGGCCGTATTCGGTTGCACTAAGTTAAATAGCTTCAGAACGACAGTGGCAACTCCGCGGAAATGGCCGGGCCGAAATCGCCCGCACAGATGCTCCTCGAGCGCAGGTACGTCGACAAACGTCAACGGTTCTGCGGGATAAATCTCATTCGCGCTAGGAGCAAAAACCAAGTCGACTCCACAGTCAGCACAGGTTCGCAGGTCTTCCGAGAACGTTCTCGGGTACTTTTGCAGATCGTCGCTGTGTTCGAATTGAAGCGGGTTGACAAAAATACTCGCCACTACAAAATCGTTTTCGCTGCGCGCTCGCCTGAGTAAGCTGGCGTGACCGGCGTGAAGCGCTCCCATCGTTGGAACCAATCCGATCGTCTTCCTGGCGGAACGCACTTCGTCTAGCCTCTCACGCAATCGAGGCACTTTCTCTATCACTTCTGGTAATTGCAAAACTCAGCTTCCTGCTGCTTTGGGGAACTGTTCCTGACGTACTTCTCCGGCGAACGATGTCACGGCGCCCTGAATCTCGCGGTCGAGTCGTGCATAAGCCTTGGCGAATGCTGGAACGTTCGATCCGCCAAATCCCAGAATATCGTGAGTGACGAGAACTTGACCGTCGCAATAGGGTCCCGACCCGATTCCGATCACTGGAATCTGAAGGCTCTGGCTAGCCTGCTGTCCCAAACTGTCGGGAACGCATTCCAGAACGATGGCGAAAGCGCCGGCAGATTCGAGCGCCTTGGCATCGGCCAGCAATTGCTCCTGTTCATCGGGGTGTTTCGCCTGGCGGCGGAAGCCGCCGAGAACATGTACCGCTTGAGGAGTCAATCCTAAATGCCCCATCACTGGAATGCCGGCCGAAACGATGCGTTCGACTACCGGCGCAATCGTGCGGCCTCCTTCTACCTTCACGGCGGTGGCGCTGCCATCCTGCATCAGCCGGCCCGCGTTGCGTACAGCTCGCACCGCTCCCGTCCGGTGACTCAGAAAGGGCATATCCGCGACGATAATGGCGTCCGGTGCGCCTCGACGAACGGCGCGCGTGTGATGCACCATGTCTTCCATGGTGACGGGTACGGTGGTGTCATACCCGAGCTCGACCATTCCCAGGGAGTCGCCGACCAAAAGCATATCGATGCTGCCAGTCTCCGTTAACAGACGAGCTAGCCAGGAACTATACGCCGTTAGCATGGTGATTTTTTCCCCGCGTGTCTTCTTGGCCCGGATGTCCGGGATGCGGAGAATCTTTTCGGTTTTACTCATGAGCAGTTGTGGTGACGTAAAGAATCTCTTCTAATGCTTGCGAAGCGGAGTGAGGAATGCCTAGGCGTTGCGTCAGCTTCAGTGCGCGACGGCTGGCCGCAATGTACAGCTCTTTTATGTCGGGAGCGGCAGTCGCGAGCGCCGCCATGTGCTTGGCTACCGTACCCGCATCACCACGCCTGATCGGACCTGTCAGAGAGAATTCCGGCCCTGAACGAGCCACGTTTTCAGCCGTGCTCTGAATGAGAGGACGGAGGCTTTCCAACCCAACCTGTCGTTCGACACCTGCGTCTTCGAGCAGTGAGAGCGCGGCATCCACCAGCGCGACATAATGATTCGACACCATCACGGCCGCCGCGTGATACTTCGCCCAACCGTCCGCTGGAACGAGAAGAGACCTGCCGCCGATAGCACAAACCAGATCGGCTGCCCACTGGACCGCTTCCCGGTCGCCCGCAATCGCGAAGGTCGATCCCGGAAGGCTCTCGCGGCCTCGAATCGGAGTGGGAACTGTCTGCAGAGGATGGAGAACGCCCGCGGCAACGCCCTGCGATCGAAGCGCGGTTAACGCTTCGGGCCCGGCTGCACCGGAGGTGTGCACTGCGATCTCGGGCTTCGTCTCACTGCTAAGAATTTCCGACGCAACATTCCCAATCGCTTCGTCGCTGACGGCAATAAGAACGCGACGACTATACCGCGTCACGTCTCGGATTGAGCACGGCTCGCCTTGTCCGATGAAGCGCAGCGCTTCTAGAGTTCTTTCCCGATTTCGGCCCGCCACCGCAGTAATCGATACTCCGCACTGCACCAACACTGCCCCCAATGCCTGGGCCATCCGGCCGGCGCCTATGATTCCGATACCCTCGGCTTTGTCCAAACAACTCACGCCGGTTGAGACTGCTTCGCCAGGTGATGCAAAAGCTGCTCGGCATTCAAAGCTCCTGCCGGCGTTTCTTCATGTTTGAAAATCGCGAAAGTAGGATATCCATTGCCGGTATATTGCTGCACGCGATACGCAATGCTGCTCAACTCCGATTCCGCGTAATCGGGCTTTCTAAGGCGCAGATAGACGAAATCGGCGGTCAGAACGAACGGCGTCTCCAGGGTCTCGTTCTCAGCCAGGCACAACGCCACGTTGGCTGAACGCAAAATCTCATAAACTTCCTCGTTAAACCAGCTTGCATTTCTGAATTCGAATGCCGTTTTGATGGAGCGGGGAAGAATTTGGACGAAACTCGCCAGCCTGGGCAGATCTACCTTAAAGGTCGGCGCAAGCTGAAACAGAATCGGCCCCAGGCGCCCTGCTCGCTCGAGAGGACTCAAGCTGTCCAAAAAGGTCCGCGTGAACTCTTCGGCATTCGCCAACTTAAGCGAGTGCGTAATCTTCATGTGAGCTTTGGGAAGAAAGAAGAATCCCTGCGGTGTCGATTCGATCCACTTTTCAAAAGTAGCCGCCGATGCGAGGCGTCGATAGGTGTAATTAATTTCGACAGAATTGAGCCGGGTGGCGTAATGACTGAGGAACTTGCTCGACGGCAGCTTCTCCGGATAGAAATCCGGACGCCAGCTTGCGTACGCAAAACCGGACGTGCCGCAGAATAGAGTGGCCTTCGGATCGAGCACCCGTCAGAGCCCCGCAAACCAATCGTAGCCGTCATCTGCCCAGTAGTCTGACGGTTTGCTGTCGGTGTACTGAATCGTGCCGATCCGCTTTATGTTCTTGATTCCGTACTTCACAGGGATCACCAGGCGAAGTGGCGCCCCATGCTCGGCAGTCAAAGGCGCTCCATTGTATTCGTATGCCAGCAAGGTCTGTGGATGCAAAGCGCTCTTCATGTCCAGACCAACATAGTATTCTTCGTCCGGCGTATTCATGTAGGCAAACTTCGGTAGTGAATTTCCCGGAGGAAAGTATTTCTTTGTGAAGTCCGAAAAGCGAGCCCCTGTCCAGTGCACGACGGTATTCCAGCCTTCGATACAGCAGAACTGAGTGATCATCTGCACCTGCGGCAATGCTTTAATGTCAGCAACCGAAAGCTTCAATGCAGGACCATGTCCGGTCATGACCTGAAGGGTCCAATTCTCATCGATTGGCTTATCCAAGCCGATATCGCCATTCGGTTTTAAGGGACGAACATCGGAGGCAGCGTAGGTGGGCATCAAGTGTCCGTTGCTCAGGTACGCTTGCGCTAAGTTGCCGTTTAGCCCTAAAACACTTCTCTCCAGCTTGGGTGTACCGTCCTCTCCGGCATCGGATCTCATCCATACGTAACCGCCGATTGCAGCCGCTGCAGCGACTCCACCCACCACAAAACCACGGCGCGTTCTCCGCCTCAGTTCTCGCTGGATCTCAGCATCCGGCAACTCGATTTCTCGATGAGGATTAGTCATTTTCGCGAACCAGTTCGTAGCCAATCACCATTCCGCGAAAGTTATTCCAACCCGCTCGGATCACTTGTGCCACGTGCACTACAAAGAACAGTAAGAAACCGATCGTCAACGCGAAGTGAATGCCACGGGCGAAACTGTAACCGCCCAGCAGCGCTGTAAGCCAGGAAAGCTGGGCCGGCTTATAAATCGCAAGCCCGGTAATGACAGATCCCGCTCCCATCAAAATGATCGCCGAATAGCTCACTTGTTGAGCCGCGTTGTACTTTTGCTGCGTCGGCAGCGTTTTCGCGATTCCCAAATCGTATAAGGCGACTTGCCCCGCCTCTACAAATGTAGACAGTGACCGAGGAACCAGGTAGCGCCACTCTCCGGAAAAAAGCGTGTACGCGACATACAAAACGCCGTTGATGACAAACAGCCACATGAAAAAGAAGTGCAACGCCATCCCGTCAGCCAGGCGATGGTCTATGTGAAAAGTGGAGTAAACCCAATTTGGAAAGAAATGGAAAGGCCCAATACCGTAGACGGAGTATGCCCAGTAAATCAGCATCCCGCTCCAGATCATCAGGAACAACAACGGAAAGTTGATCCAATGAAACCAGCGCGTCGCTACCAAATGTTTGAGCTTAAGTTTTTCCATAGACCGAGTTTGGTGCTCATCGCATCCTGGCCTGTCCCTTATGGTAACGCCTTCCGAGCGTTTCTCTGCCGTGCAATGGGCAGAAGAGACGGCCGTTCCCCAGTAGACACACTTCTCCACTCAACTTCTAAATTTCCCGCTGATCGTCAAAGATCGGAGAGCGCTTTCCGTTGCTTTAGGCAGCTTTGAAGATCTTGGCGAGCTCGGGATCGGCGTCGAGTTCGGCGTTGAAGCCTTCGAGGGCGTTAGCGAGGACGTTCTTTACGACGTGGAATGGGATCTGAGTGTGGCCGGGGAGGCGCGCTGGCTCGATTGGCTTAGATTTGGGCTTCGGTGGCTGACAGCACAACCGGGCTTACAGAGATGACAGAATTAGGTGCACTGACGGTACCCTCTTGGGCTGAAGCGATTGGCTCGCCCAAAGAGCGAATTTTCGATTGTGCTGCGGTCATGTGCTCTCCTTGGTTACGATTGCATACCTAGTTTATGAAGCGAGAGCGGCAGAAACAGAAGACGGCACTGTGCTCTCTTTGCGGGCGCCTCACAAACCAGCGACGGAAAGCCGCCGCTGGTCCACAGTCTGTTTAGTCTTCGAAGTAGTGCATGTTGTTGAGATCTTCGATCAGCCCCGGCCCGGTCGGGCGCCAACCTAGCCGTTCCTGCGTTTGCGCGCTCGAAGCCGAAAGATCAAGACCAGCGAACATCCCGAAAAATCCAAAGTGAGCGCCTGCCTCCTCTGGAAAGATGGAGATCACCGGCACCTTCAGGCCCCGGCCGATGGCGTCAGCGATATCCCGGAGCGATACGCCCTCTTCTCCGACCGCGTGATACCGCCCTCCTGCCTCGCGCTTCTCCAGAGCGAGCCTGTAAAGACGGGCAACGTCGAGGACATGCGCCGCAGGCCAGCGGTTGTTTCCTTCACCCACATAGGCGGAAACCCCCTTCTCGCGGGCCAGAGCGACTAAGCCGGTGACGAGGCCTTGCTTCACAGTGTTGTGGACCTGGGGAAGGCGCACTACCGTCACGTTTACGCCCAGCGTGGTCATCGCGCGAGCAACCTGTTCTGGAACCCGGGGCCACGGTGAGACGGCCGGCTCATCAATGTCTTCCGTCACGGGGCGTTTTGGCGAAGACAGCCCGAGCCCGGAGCTGACGATCAAGGGGCGATCAGAGCCGGCAAGCGCGGTACCGAGTGCCTCAATGGCCTGCTTTTCGATCTCAGAGTTTTCTTTGAATTTCGAGAAGTCGTGGCTGAAGGCGCAGTGAATGACGCCATCCGACTTGGCCGCCCCGCTGCGGAGACTCGCCAGGTCTTCAAGTTCCCCTCGATGCACCTCTGCACCAGCGGCGATGAGAGATTGGGCTCCCGCATCCGACCGCGTCAGCCCAAGTACCTGATGGCCAGCCTTGATGAGTTCCGGAACAATGGCTGAACCTATAAGACCGGTAGCGCCGGTTAAAAATACACGCATTGGATCTCCTTCACTTTGTGAACTTGGGCGCATTTGCGTCCTTTGATAGTTGAATGGATATAAGAGCCATACGAATCCGTGAACGATCTTTCGATTGTGCTGCGGCCATGTGCTCTCCTTGGTTACTATCGAATACCTACATGATGCAGTGAGAGCTGCTAAAAAGGAAGAAGGCACATTCAAATTAGGAAGTGAGGTTGAGGTAACCCATGAAACAAAGCAGCAAAAGCAACGCGATAAAACCGGTGGCCCTCATGTGCAAGAGCGAAGAGACGAAGCCGCTTCGCGAGTTCCTCGCAAAGGTTGGGGATAAATGGAGCATCCTGCTGGTCGTCACGCTGGCAAGGTCACCAAAGCATCGTGCCCGGTTCTCTGAATTACAGAAGATGGTGGACGGGATCTCTCAGAGGATGCTCTCAACCACGCTGCGCAACTTAGAGCGAGACGGCCTCCTGTCCCGTGAAGTGTTCCCCGAGGTGCCACCGAGAGTGGAGTATGAATTAACCGGCCTAGGGCTCAGTCTGCTAGAGCCGATGCAGCAGTTGGTTCAGTGGATTGGAGGCAACTGGAACTCGATCAAGAAAGCGAGAGAGAGTTTTGACAAGCGGACTCGATAGGGAAGCCGTGATCCCGCGAATGACCGGGGTAGTGCTGCTCAATGTTGGGGGTTGCAAATGCGACGGATCTGAGTTCGCAAAACGTCACTCCTTCTCGCCAACGCGACCTCTTCCTAGCGCCTCTCGCACATGTCGGCCCGCGCGATCTGACGAATACTGTTTTGGAAATGGATCTGGTAGCGGTTTGACAAACCTACCACGGCTCGCCATATTTACCTTATGCCGCGTCCGTCCAAGCGAGAACAGTTACTGTCCGGTGCCACCGAGCACCTGTTCACATACGGATACGGCGCCTCAAGTGTGCAGGACTTGGCACGTGCGGCGAACGTCCCCAAAGGAACATTTCATAACCATTTTCAAAGCAAAGAAGCGTTCGCTCTAGCGGCGCTGGAACGCTATTTTGAGGGCTTATCGATAATCGTTAACAAACATCTTGTTGATGAAACTCAACCGCCACTGCAGCGGTTGCGCGCCTACTTCACTGCGATTGCGGCCAAACTCGAAGTGGTTGGCTGGACGCGTGGTTGCCTGATCGGCACTCTTAGCGCCGAGTTGGCAGACCAGAGCGATCTGGTGCGCGCCGGATTGCGCGGCGTATTCGAACGTTGGGCGCCGGCTTTTGCAAGCTGCTTGAGTGAAGCTCAGGCGGCGGGGCAAATCTGTGCTGACGAGCCTCCGGATGTGCTGGCGAATTTCATCCTGGATGCCTGGGAAGGCGCAATCCTTCGCATGCGTGTCGAGCGATCATCCGCGCCTCTCGACCGTTTCAACGCTATCGTGTTTGGCTCCTTGCTCCGGCCCTGACTGCGGGCAATGAATCGAGTCCTAAGACGATCCGAAATTGGTTGAAAGCCAGCCCGCAATCTCACGGCCGATCAGATGCGGGTTGTCCTCCTGCACGAAATGTATACCAGGGCCAATGGCTATGCCGCGGGCATTATGCAGCTTGCCGGCATACCACGTTGCTTTTTCTTCCGAAATGAGGCCGCCCGGCGTGGCCCAGAACAACAGTTTTGGCAGCTCGTTGGCTAGCAGCCACAAATGGTATTTTTCCGCTATGGCGAAGACATCGGCCGGCGAGCCCTCGATCGGCAGTTCGTTCGGAAAACGATAGATAGGCTCACGTGATTCGGGCTGCAGGAAGGGTGCCCGATAGTGATTCATCTCTGCTTCGCTCAACTTACGTACCACGCTTCCGGGCAGGACCGTTTCAATAAAGGCGTTCTCCTCGATCAGCAGTTTACGGCCCGTTTTCGGATTACGGAAGGAACGGAACAGGTCTCGTGCCGATTCAGGAAATTCGTTCCAGCTTGGCAGTGGTGTAATGAACTCCATAAAGGCCAATCCGGCGACGCGGTCCTCATGTCGGCGAGCCCAGTCGAATCCCAGGGCCGAACCCCAATCGTGGATGACCAGGATGACTTTGCCTTCCGGTACGACGGCGTCTAGAAAGGCTTCAAGATAGCGCGCGTGATCGGCAAACCGATAGGCAAGGCCGGGCAGCTTTTGCGACTCGCCCATACCAATCAAATCGGGTGCGACGCAACGCGCTTTTTCAGCGACATGCGGTATTACGTTACGCCACAGATAGGAGGACGTTGGATTACCATGCAGGAACACCACTGTTTCGGCGCTGGGCGTTCCGGTATCCACATAGGCCATTTGTGCGTCGAGAACTTTCGCTCGGCGATGCTCGAAATTAAAATCAGCGGAAATTTCTGCAGTCATGTTCGGATCCATTTCTTGGACGTCCCGTGGCAAAGAGGTTATCTAAAGATACCAATCAATGTGGCCGACCGTCTTGTTTAACTTTTTGGCTCATGGTCATATCTAGCTGTCAGAGGTGCTAGGCTGAGGTCGATGCGGCCACTTACTGCGGCATTCGTGACGTCGGGCGCTGTCCTCGGGGGCGCCTCCGCGATGGCCGCCTATGGAATTGCGTCGAAGTCTTCGCAACTATTCGGTCCCTCTGTGTTTCGAGGTCCGGGGCTTCGACGTTCCCTTTCACTCACGTTCGATGACGGTCCAAGCGAAGGTACTCTGCAGTTGCTGGATTACCTAGAAGCCCAAGACATCAAAGCGACCTTCTTTCTATGCGGGATCAACGTTCAGCGCTTCCCGGAGATTGCCGGCAGAGTCGCCGCAGCCGGCCACGAGATTGGCAACCATACCTACTCGCATCCCAAGCTACTCTTCCGATCGCAGCGTTTTATCGACGACGAGTTCAGCTTGGCTCAGCGTATTATTTCGTCCGAGACAGGCGTCACGCCGATGATGCTTCGACCGCCCTACGGACTTCGTTGGGCCGGCATGCAGGCAGTCCAGCGAAGACTCGCACTTCTGGGAGTTCTGTGGACAGTTATTGGAAATGACTGGAAATGGCCGGCCCATCGGATTTCACAACGCGTGATAAGGTACGCCTCGCCCGGCGGAATTATCTGTTTACACGACGGCCGCGCGGTGGCGCCGAACCCAGACATCGGTGAGACTCTGGCGGCAGTGCGACAAATTATCCCGGTTTTGAAAGATCAAGGCTACGCTTTCGAAACCGTTGGCGACCTGATCAATTACTAAGCTTAGGAACCAAGTCCTTAGCTAATCTGGAAGTAGCCCGCGCATGTCCCGGAAGCCCACAGGAACGGTCGGCAAATTGTATCTGGTCGGCGCCGGACCGGGCGATCCGGAGTTACTTACCATCAAGGCTGTTCGCGCTATCGGTGAAGCGGACGTAGTTCTCTACGACCGTCTGATTAGTGAAAAGATGCTGGAATTCGCCAAGCCCGAAGCTGAACTCATCTACGTCGGGAAGCATCACGGGCAGCAAGAAGGCACCCAAGCTCAAATCTTCGAGTTGATCAGAAGTCACGCACTGGCCGGGAAAACGGTAACGCGATTGAAGGGCGGCGATCCATTCGTGTTTGGGCGCGGGGCTGAGGAATGGGCGCTGGCCGCTGAACATGGGATTCCCGTCGAACTAGTCCCTGGTGTTACATCCGCGATTTCACTCCCCGGGCTGGCAGGAATTCCGCTTACCTATAGGCGTCTCTCCCAGAGTTTCGCCGTCATCACCGGACACTGTCATGAGGGAACGTCACAAGAGTGGAAGAAGTATTCGCAAATCGACACTCTCATCATCTTGATGGGTGTGACAAACCGCGCCTTTATAGCCGCATCCTTAATCGATGCAGGCAGAGAAGCTGACGAACCGGTCGCCTTCATTGAGCGAGGCACTACGGAATCGGAGCGCTTTGTCGAGAGCACTTTGGGCGCGGTGGCGCGAGAAGAAACAGACATCCATAATCCAGCCGTGTTCGTGATCGGCAAAGTAGTGAAGCTGCGGCAACACCTGCGGCCGGATTACAGCTCGGCCGTTGATCCCGACGAGCCCCGTTTCTGAAAACGTTCGGCCGCTTCACGCACCAGAATCCCCATCTTCGGATGGCTCGGCTCAAGGTCCGCTTCAATCCCAAAGCTCCGCAGAGCTTCGGTGCAATCCGGTCCGATTGAACAGACGAACACTCTTCCGAGCGCTTCAATGGCAGCCTGTCGCTGTTTCGTCCGATCGGCTACTTCAAGGAAATGATCGATCTGCACCCCAGTTGTAAAGAGCGCCGCACCGAATTTGCCGGCGATCAAATCCCGAAGAGCCTCTTCTAAAGGCGCTGTATCGGAGGGCAACTGCCACTGATAGACCGGGACGGGCGTCACGCGTCGTCCCTGCGCCTCGAGTCCCTTCCTCAATTCTTCGTTGGCGCGGCCGTACTCCTGAACCGCCACCGAATTTTCCGTCCGTCCCTCCAGGGCGGCTAACGTTTCGCGCCAGGTATTAGGTTCGGGAACAGAAACCGCAATGGGCACTTTCCATTCGCGCAGCACAGCGCTCGGTTTAGGTCCCCGTGCCACGACCGTTATTTGGCGGAGTGCGCTGACAAATCGTTCTTCCGGCTCTCGCGCCGCAAGAACCTTGCCAAGCAGCCGAGTTCCAACACCCGTCAAAAACAGCAACATGTCGAACTCGCCGGCATACAGATGGTCGGCGAATTCAAAAGCCTGGTCGTTTCGTTCCAATGGAACCTCAACCAAGGAAGGCGCGACGAACGGGTGGCCGTCATTAATTCGGATCAACTCCGCCATCTCGTTGGCGCGCCGGCTTTCAAGCGATAGCACGCGGGCCCCAGCAAAGGACATGCTCACGCATGGTAACGCATTCGCTAGTCGCTCGGCACGGCGCTAATTGATAACATACGAAGGTCTGCTTCTATAAAGCGAGGTGTATTACGCGTAAATATTTGTTCTTTGCCGCAGCTTCGGTGGCCACCATGGCCGGCTTGTTGGCAGCCCAAATCACCGATCCCAACCCCGCGCAAAAGCCGAATGTTTTTCTGGGCGGCGCCAAAGAAAAGAAGGAGAAGAAGGCTACATCGAGGACTCTGCGAGGAACGGTCACGGACGACTCCGGCAAGCCACTGGAGGGCGCTCTGGTTACCCTTCGTGACACGAAAAGCAACGACCAGACCACGTTCATCACAAAGAAGGATGGCCGATATAACTTCGCGCAGCTGAGTTTTACGAACGACTATGAAGTCGCTGCTCGGTTCAAGACGAAGCAGAGTGAACCGCGCAAGCTGAGCCAATACGATCGGACCGTAGACATTGTCAGAATCCTGCAGGTCGCTGAATCGACAGCTGCCGACGGATCGGCGAAGAAGGATGTTGCCGCCCGGCAGCAGCAGTAACACCCCAGCTTAGACTTCTTGCGGTTTGAACTGGGGCAGCAACAAGTGAATAATTAATAACGCAATCAGGTACATACTTCCTGCCACGTAAAACAGAGGAGCATATGTGCCATGCGTGAAATCGAGCCACTTTCCTATAGCCGGTTGCGCCAGCATGCCTGAAACCGCTCCGACGCATCCGCCCAAACCCACAACGGATGCAATCGCCGAACGCGGGAAGCAGTCGGATGTAATGGTGTACAGATTGGCGGACCATCCTTGATGCGCCGCCGTTGCAATGCTGACCAACCCAACCGTGAGCCAAAGATTGCCCGCTGCTCGCGGCACTAGGACAACCGCGACGACCGAAACCGCGCATACCAGCATCGCTGTCTTTCTTGCCGCAGCAATCGACAATCCTCGTTTGAGGAAGGCGCCGGATAGCCACCCGCCTCCGATAGAACCGATATCTGCGAACATATACACGACCACCAAAGGAGGCCCAAGGTGGAGCAGGTCAAGACCGTACTTGGTGTGCAGGAATCCGGGAAGCCAGTAAAGATAAAACCACCACACCGGGTCCGTTAGGGCTTTGCCGACGATAAAGGCCCACGACGCTCGCTTTGTGAGCAGGCTGAGATAAGAAACCTTCTTCGTAGGAACAGTCTCATGGTCGGAACGAATCAGTGCCAGCTCTCCGGCTGACACTCTTGGCTGATCCTCGGGCTCCCTGTAAAAGAAAAACCAGATCAGCCCCAAAGAAAAGCTCAGAAAACCAGTGAAGAGGAAGGCCGAGTGCCATCCGAATCGAATCGTCAGAAAGGGGACCAGTAGCGGCGCAACAACCGCTCCGATATTGGAACCACTGTTGAAAATTCCCGTCGCCAAAGCGCGTTCGCGCCGTGGAAACCAGTGAGCCACAGTCTTGATGGACGATGGAAAGTTTGCCGCCTCTCCCAGCCCCAGTCCCAAACGCGCCAGCCCAAACTGAAATACATTGCCGGCCAGTGCATGGCACATCGAGGAAGCGCTCCAGAAAAGCACCGCCGCCGTGTACCCGATCCGGATACCCAGCCAGTCAATCAGCCGCCCCGCGATCGGCAGCATAATCGCGTATCCCAACTGGAAAGCAGAATTGATCAGCCCGTACTGGTAGTCACTCCAATGTAGTTCCTGCGCAATGGTGGGCTTCAAGATCCCCAGCACCATCCGGTCCATATAATTGACCGTAGTGGCGTAGAAAAGCAGGCCGCAGATCAGCCAGCGTATATGCGTCGCCTGGCCGGGACCCGCCGTTTCAGGCTGTGATTCCGGCGAAGTCGCGGAAGTTGTCTTGGAATAAACGTCTGGCATCGCGCTCCATCTGAGCTTTCGTAAGTTTCCAACCGTCTCGCAACAAAGCCGCGTACGACTCAGTTAATGAAGCTGCAATGGTCTGCCGGGAATGCTTCCACTTGTAAATGATCTGATCCAGAATACGCGCATCGGAATGTTGGGGTATAAAGGTCGCCCCCAACATCTCGAATCGCTCATCCGTAATCTCACGAATGATAGAGGGATTATTCAGAAACCACCAGCAGCCGAATGGCATCAGGTTGCCGAACTTCCGGGCAGCCACGCAGAGTTCGTGCTGGTTTTCTCGCGACAGAATGCTGACCAGAAACCGGTTATCAGGGTTCTCAACGCAGATTCTTTCAACCGAACCGACATCGGCATGTCCCACCGAATCGCCCGCGTCCCGCAGTCCCGGATTAGCTGCCCGGCGAACGCCGATCATCAGGGAGAAGGGCAATCGATGATCTCTCCCTGCCGGCAGCACAACTTCTCGGATCAGCCGGGTTCGATTCGACTCATCCGGGTAGACGAAATCGGCCGATAACGAGACAGCCATGTAGACCGGCTGCATACGCTTGATCCAGTCGTCGAGAAACCGCCTGGCGCTTGCAATTCCAGCCTCATCGATCTGAACGGAGGCAGCGTAACCACGCTTGGTCAGTATCTGCGAGGCTCGCTCCCAGTCGCTTAGTAGCGGGTCCATGCGCAGAGCTGCATGCAGGCTGGGATGCCTCGGCGCATTCGTCTGCCAGTACTCAGCTTCGACATCGTTGAAGACGTCATTTGTCATGACCATGTCTGTGACGCCCGCCAGTCGCATCGCGCGCTCGACGTGATCATTCGGTTCAATCAGCGAGAAAAATTCACGAGCCTGCTTGAGACTATTTGCGTGCGGATCAAGACCATACGCATCCATCACACAAACTACGCCGCGACAGGCCTCGGAAAGGGGCGTATTGCGCACAAACAGCGTATCCCAAATGATATCTGCCTGCTGTTCCTTGGTCATTTTCCAGAAAGAGTCGATACTCAAGTTCGAAGAGCGGAACAGCTCAGCGATCAGATAGTGATAAGTAACTAAATCGTCTATTCCAGCCGAGAAGAGTTTTCGGAAACTGGGCGGATATTGGTGGGTATGAACATCAAAAACAGGTGCTTCGGTGACCAGGCGGCTTACTTCTTCCGAAAGATCATCTGGACGGATCGCCTCGTTTGCAAGCACGTTCGCAGACTCAGTACTCGTAGATTCAGTCTGGGGCATGTTCCTTTGGGCAAACGGCCCAAGGGAAATGTTATCTCAACCAGTTACCGCCGACACATTTGCGGGTACTGCTTCTTCAGAGCTTCCAATTTCGGCAGGTCGTTGTACACAATGTACGGGTTTCCTGGATTGTTTTCCAGGTAGTGTTGGTGGTACGATTCCGCGGCGTAAAATCCCTTGTAAGGAACTACTTGCGTCACGATGGGCCGCTTGTAAACATGCGCCGTGTCGAGCTGCTGGATGTAGGCTTCGGCCACTTTCTTCTGCTCGTCGTTCATATAAAAGATCGACGAACGGTACTGTGTACCTGAATCCGGTCCTTGACGGTTTAGCTGAGTAGGATCATGGGCAACCGAAAAGTAAACCATCAAAATTTGCCCGAAAGTGATCTGCGCCGGATCGTAGGTGATCTGAACCGACTCAGCATGTCCGGTATCCCCTTCGCTGACCCTTTCGTAATGAGCGGTCGATTTATCGCCGCCGGCAAAGCCGGAGACCACTTTCGTGACTCCCTTGAGATGATCGAAAACAGCCTCTACACCCCAAAAACATCCGCCTGCAAGCACCGCCGTTTGTTTCCCTTGGACGGAGGACGCCGCTGTGTCCACTGCCGGCTCCGGGAACGAACGGTCTGCGGCATGAGCCGAAACGATCATGCCCAATGACATCAACCCGACTGACAAAACAGACCTTACCATTTGAACTCCTGATTTACTAGATTCTAAACAAAATCTCGAGATTCGCATTTGTTCGGACTCATCTCCAACCCTGGTTCTTACCGGCGCTCACTAAGTTTGCCAGAATGCGATACGCCCCCGGCACCCCCGCTGGAAGCTGACGATAAAGAGCGAAGGCGTCGTAGATGTAGAGACCTTTTCCATAGTGTGCAAGCAATAAACCACTGGATTGCGGCGCCTGATCCGGATCGTGAGTTTCCACTACCGCTTCATACCGCGCATCCCATTTCTCAAGAAACCCGTGACCCCTCTCCTCCTCCCAACCGCTAAAATCAGCGGCGCTAATCTTATTTGGCCAGTTAAGTAGAGGGTTGTTCGGATTTACAAATTTAACCTGTGAACCTTCATCCACCACCTTCGCTGGATTAGAGCCCAGCGTGAGCGGATAAGGGCCATAATCGAAGTCTTGTACGTGGTATTGAACGATCAGTACGCCGCCATTCTTTACGTAATCGAGTAAACGGCTGTTGGCGGCGCGCACTTCAGGTCTCGCTGCATAAGCCCGTACACCCAATACAATCACGTCGAAATCGCGTAAGTCAGCAGATCCGAGGTCGGCGGCAGAGATTACGCGGAGCGGCACCCGGAGATCTTCCAGCGCCCGCGGAACTTCATCGCCCGTCCCGGGTACGAATCCCACATGCAAACCGGGAGCAACTTTCACATCGACACCCACAGCCTTATACGCAGCCGGCCTGTAATACGGATAGGGCCTCAGTCCCGGATAACCGACTAATCGGTACCCCTCCTCATAGTTCTTCCCCTGGTACTCGGCGATTGCTTTGATCTGGTAGTTGTCTGACTTGATCCGGCGCGGTGTAATTCTGAAATTCACCATCTGAGTATCTCCGTCGCGCTTCATCGCGAAGCGAAAGTCGGGCGGCTCAGAAGACCAGCCCGAGGGCAGCTGCAAACGCAGGTTGCCGTTGGCACTTCCTTTGACATTGCTTTGAAGCATACAAGTGAAAACAAACGATTCGGAATCGAGCGGTACCGCGCCTGCTCCAGGCGAAATCTGAACCGAGATCGGCGGCGCCATCAGCAGCGGGTCTGCCTCCAGACCGATCCCTTCCACATGCTTCCCGGTCAAGACATACTTCCTGATCGCTACGTCGGCCCCTCGATAGTTAATTCGAGCCGTGGCCACCAAAGGATACGGCGCCGCCGACAAATTTTCATAGCGAGGATCATTCAAGTCATAAAAAGCCTGTTCCTGATCGGGACGGCTGAAATATGGCCGCGTAAGAGTGGCGTTTTCAGGCGCTTTCACTTTGAACCCAACGTGCAAATTTTTTTCGCTGGCCAGGGAGGGGGCGGGAGAATCTCCCGTGTGAATGTCCCACTCCTTTCCATCTGTTGCCGAGACTCCGATGCTCTCGATACCCAAGGCTTCCGGGCCCTGGTTCAGCAAGTCCGCGCTTACCGCGAACGATTGACCGGGGATGGCGGTCGTGAAGGTGGCGCTGGGATTGCCGAAGACGCTTTCTGTTCTTCTTTGATCTTGCTCCGAAGCAACGAAAGAATCGAACGAAAGCTGGAGCGACTGTGTGAGCGCAGTCTCAAACTGTCGTTCTTTCACCTCTAATTCGAACGCGGAATCGCTTCTCCCCGGTTCAGCTAAATTGCTTTCCCGAACCTGACGCAGCAAGGCCCGCGTGGCTGTCAATCCCTGAGCCAGCAGCGGGGCAATCCCGGCAGGCTCGCCGGACTTATAGTTCGAAGCCGCGTTATCGGACAACTGCGAGATCTCTTCCAGACCTTTTTTGAGGAACGCATTCTCGCCGGGAGCAAGCGCCGCTATGCCGCCGATCGAGGTGTCGATTCCATCGAACATCGATACCTCGTGATCGCCGCTTGTCACACGCGTGCCATAGCGATGATAAGAAGACATCCGGATCGAAGCCGGAGGAATTGTTACACCGCCATTCTGGCTCTTCTGCTTCCCTAATCCTGCCCGCCCCATCTGGAAGAATGTCAACCCGGCTGCCGGATTCGAATATCCCTCCGCAATCGAGACATTCTCACTCGGACGCTGATTGATCCACTCTTTACTTACATAGTTGAAGAATCGTATGGGTACATATTTATCCGTCGCGGAATCGTAAATGCCTTGCTTGGACACTCTGAAAGTCGGGACGCGCTCGTAGACTTTGGCGGGATTCCATACCTTCAATCCTTGGCGGAGTTGTTCCGGAAACCGGCTTGGGTCGCCCGCCGCAACAAAGGCCTCCTGCGCAAGTTGTCCAGCCACCTGGTGATTACCATGGCCGTCCGTCGGAGCGGCCGCAAACACCGACGTAATCACCAGCGGATGGATCATCCGCACCACCCGCACCACCTCACCGAGAACGCGTTCATGTCCCCACTTCTGCAGTGCTTCTTCGCTTGTCTTGGAGAAGCCGTAGTCGATAACGCTGGTCCAGTACTGGTCCACTCCGTAGTAGCGGCCGGCCGCCAGAAGCTCCTGGGTTCGCAGCAGCCCCAGAGCATCGTAGAAATCTGTCGACATCGCATTCTGGCCGCCTTCGCCTCGGTTCAAAGTGAGTAAAGCGCCCCGAGCGCCCATGCCGCGGGTGTGAAAGGCCAGCAGTCCGCCGTCTTCATCATCCGGATGAGCCGTGATCATCAGAATGCTAGCTCGCGTCCGGATCTCCGCAAGGCAGCGTGCGAGCCCGGCAGCGCCGCGATCTAGATCGATCGGCATTTCGTTCGGATCTGCGTCTTCCCTGCCCGATTGAGTCACTGCTCCAGCCACGGTGATTGCTACAATTCCCCAAATCAGAATCAAAGCAATGTTTTGGAGACGAATTCGACGTTTCATGCTTGTTTGGGTACTAAATTCCAGCCTACAATCCAGGTTCTCAACGTATAGCATGTAGATCGACAAGCAGGCGTTGGGTTCGGCAGAGGTTGTTAAAAATAATCAGCTCCAGGAAGCCGCGTTCCCTGGACAAGCTGTTCGCTACGGGGCCCACTCTTAGCGATTAGGCTGGCCCGTCACATCCTTGAGGTTTCGTGCCCGCTGTTTGGCTTGTATGTTTTCCGCGATTCTTTGTTCGCGCGAAGCTTCTACAATTTGACCTAATTTTCGAAGGGCTGTTCCCAGCACGAAGTGGGCCTCGTAGTAATCCGGATCGATCTTCACGGCTCGGCGTAGGGGGTCCAGGGCTCGCTTTGGCTCGTTCAACAACATCTCAGACTTCCCGAATTCAAAGAGCGCCTCTTTGTAATTTGAATCGGCGGAAATAGCTTTGGCAAGATAGGGCAGAGCCGCTGCGGGCAGATTCTGCTTGCGAAGGATCTCACCGAGCATGCAATTTGAAACCGCGTCATTGGGGTAATTTCTTAGCTCAGCGCGAAACTCTGTTTCCGCCAACTCGCTCTTCCCTTCTCGCAGGTAAATCAATCCCAGGCCGGAGTGAACGCCCAGATAATTTGGATCGCTCTTAGCCGCAGCCAGATATTCTTCCTGCGCCTCCGCTTCGCGCGCCAGCTTGTCATAAGTCATCCCCATCATCATGTGAGCTGCTGCCGAATTTGGGTCGACCGCCATGATCCGAGCAAACACGTCGGTCACTCGTTTATACTCTCTGGATTTAAAGTAAGCCTTTTGGAGCATGTCCAATGTCTGCAGATCATTTGGTTGTAGCCGGCTCGCCCGCTCCAGATACACGGCCGCTTCAGGATACCGGTCTAGAGCAAATAGTGTCAGGCCGGTTAGATCGAGAACCTGAAACCCGGGCGTGGCCGCAGCAAACGATTTCAGTAACGGCAGGGCTTCTGCATAGCGTTGCGCTCGGAAATAGGCCAGCGCCAGATTCCTGGAGGTGACGACGTCGTTCGGCTTTATCTTCAAGGCGCGCCCGTACAAAGAGATCGCTTCCTTCTCTTTGTGTTGCCGCGCCAAGGCGATACCCAAATCGTTCATGATCTCGACGGATGCCGGCTGTCGATCTAAGGCTCGGCGAAAGGCCGCTTCGGCGTTTTCATAATCGCCTCTCTGAAGCGCCTGCGATCCTTCCGCTAAAGTTGCCTGAAGACTGGACTGCTGCGCCCAGATCGCGTGACTAGCAATTGAAAGGAAGATTGCCGTCCTAAAAGTAAAACTTTGCGCCAAGCTGAACATTGCGCGGGTCGTGCACAGCTATCACCTGCCCGAAGTTAGCAGCGCCAACCGTAGTGCCAACGCCAGCTGTACCCAGGCTAGTGTAACTTGCTGGGCTGGTGTGATTAAAAGCATTGAAGGCTTCCAACCGCAGCTGGAAGGTATACCGTTCACCGAATCGGGTATTTTTCATCAAAGCCAAGTTCCAGATTTGCTGTCCAGGTCCGAGAACATTGCCGGTGCCGGAGCTGCCAAAGTGACCTACCGCATTCGCGAACGAGCCCGTGGAAAACCATTGGTTCAAGGTCTTCGGATAATTGATCTGCGAAATTGCATCCGGACGAATCGCGACCGTACTGCCTGGATTGTTCAGTCCCAGCCCGCCCGGGAAAGTTCCTGTTGAGCAAGGGGCTGCACTGCACAAAAATGGATCCGTGCTTTGCGTGATAAGAAGCGATTGTCCAGTCTGAACCGTGACAATACCCGAAACCTGCCAACCGCCAAGCAAGTGGCCCCTGAATCCGCTCTGCGTCTTGAAAAAGGGCAGCAGATACACGAAATTCGAGATAAAGACCTGCGGCGTGTTCAGCTCAGATGGCCCATAAGAGCCCCCAAAGTTATACGAATCTTGCGGTGCATTTCCACGTTCCTCAAAATTATTGGTCATCGTCTTCGACCAGGTGTAAGCAGCCCCAATGCTCAAATTATTTGACATCTGGCGGTTGAACGAAACCTGCAGCGAATTGTAATTACTATTGAAGACCGCGTTCCTGGATGTAATTACGTCGTACCCCAGGTAGGGAGAAACTGCCTGAACCGAGGCGTTCGGATTAGCGAAACGCGCTGCCAGAGTTGGCTCATTGATATCGACATCGCCAACCAGATGCCTGCCAAGGGTTCCGACATAGGCCACTTCCAGCCTGCTGCCTTTCAAGATCTCCCGTTGAATCGAGAAATTGAAGGATTGGTAAGACGACACTTTGAAGGCAGGGGTCCCGGAAGCGATCAAACGATTGGGCGCTACGGGAGGTCCGGAAGAAACCCCGGCCAGAGGGTTATCGAAAACGTTAATGCTCTCGGCCTGGGTGTTGAACACGGTCGCGGTTTGTACTCGCGGCGGGTTTGTAAACGCGTTCTGTTCCCACAAACCATTCGACGGACGATCGTAAAAAATTCCGTAGCCGCCGCGCACTGCAGTTTTCCCATCCCCAACCGGATCCCAGGCGAAGCCGAACCGGGGCGCAAGATTCAAATTCGAACTGGCATTGATAAGGCTGCCGTAGGGTGAACAAACTGCATTGCTGGCAATAGCTTGAGCATTTTTGCACGCAATGCCGGTTGGGAAAATCAAACCGTTGACGTAGTTGCCGGCATTGAGCGCACCCGGTGCAAACACTCCCGCTCCGCCGGCGCCAGTCACGATGGTCGGAGCTGCCGCCCGGTTATAAAGCAGCGGATCGAAGTTATTCAAGGTATTATTCACGTCACTCGGGGACGGAAAATAACTCCAGCGCAGCCCTAAGTTCAAAGTAAGCCTGGGTGTTACTTTCCAGTCATCTTGGATGTAAGTTTCGAAACTTGGGTAATGCAGGTTCGGGATGGTGTCTACACTCTGCTGTGAATAACTGAAAGCTTGGCCTAATAAGAAATTGGCGAACTCCGGGTTGCCATTCGCATTATTGAAGGTAAACGTCGCAGGGCTAACCGGCCCGTTTTCCGTTTTTCTCAGCAACTGCAGGCTAAAACCAGCTCGCAAGGTGTGACTGCCTGCGATCAGCGAAAAATTATCATACACATTGTTATCGACATTGCGCTCAAAATAGGGGCTCGTCCCCGAAGAAATGCTCGTGATCGCGTTACTCGGGAAAGAGACGAAAGGAGAACGCCCATAAGGGTCGGCGTAAGTAGTGAGCCCAGTTAGCTGTTTCACAAACGCCGGGTCGTTCGCCGTTCCGCTGGCGTTAGCATTAATGCCGCCATAGCTATATGCATACTCCAGTTCATTCACTATTTTCGGACTGATGGTCCAAGTAAGATTACCGACGGCGTTCTTACCCGGAACCGACAACGCGGTGTTTGCCACACCCGGATAATTTCCTCCGGTGGACCACAAACCAAGCGGTTGGTTTTGAGGAATCGTGTCCTGCATCAACCGTACGTAGAAGTGAATCTTATCCGTAAAGTTGTGATCACCGCGCACCAGATCCTGCCGAAAATTGTTCAACTGAGATGTTCCAACCGCGAGAGTATTGCCGCCTCCTGCGCCCGGATACTTGGCGAAGATGTTATTCAGATAGGCCGCTGAGTTTTTGCTGTAACAAGAGGGATTGATGGTTGAAGTATTAGCTGCCGCGTTGTAACTCACACAACCCGCTGGGGCGACCGGCAGCGCTCCGGAGAAAGTTCCTGCCAGTTCACCGGCAGTAGGAGTGTTAATGGTCGTCTCCGCCGGCTGGCTCTCTTTTCGCCACTCTTCCGACCAGAAGAAAAACGTCTTATTCTTGTCTTTGTTGTAGACCTTCGGAATATACAGCGGGCCGCCGATTGTAAAGCCGTAATCGTTGTACCGTTCGACAGGGCGCGGCGTACCTTGTGAATTTAGGAGTTCATTATTCGCATTGAAAAAATCATTGCGGACAAACTCGTAAGCATCCCCATGAAATTCGCTTGTACCTGCCTTAGTTGCAACCAGTACTTGTCCCCCACCGCTTCGTCCATACTGCGCATCATAAGAACTCCGCTCCAGCGTGAATTCCTGTATTGCGTCTATGGAAGGAACATTCAATAAAGTCGCGTTGGAACCGCTATCGTTTATATCCGCGCCATCCACGGTCCAGTTATTTGCATTGGGACGAGCGCCGTTCACCGAAATCGAAGTGTTGTTATTCAGCCCAAACCCGACTTGATCGGGTAAAGCCGAAGATACACCGGGCTGCAACAGAACAAGCTGCTGGAAGTTTCGATTGTTCAATTCCAGTTCGCGAACCTGGTTCCCGGTGACTGTTCCTGCCTGCTCTGCCGTCGATGTCTCAATCGGCGTGGCACTTTCCTGCACTGTGACGGTTTCGGTCACTTCGCCGGTCTGCAAATGCGGATCGAGCGTGCGGGTCTGGGCGACGTTAAGCACAACAGTGGGTGCTGAAAAAGTCCGAAATCCGTTCTGCTTAACGGTGACTGTATAGTTGCCGGGCGAGAGATTGGTGACGCTGTAGTGGCCGCCCGAGTCCGTCTTCACGGTGCGAACGTCAGTATTCGTATCATTACTGTGGATCACGACCGTAGCGCCTGCCACAACTGCTCCGCTCGGATCGCTTACCGTGCCGGTTAGTGTGGCGGCTAATTCTTGTGCTTGGCAGAGACTAGGAAATTGCCAGAATGCGGCGAACGCGGCGCAAACGCACAACATAAGTGAAAGCCAGCCTGAACCGGCGGCTACTCGAATGCGTGTTTTCATTAAATTCCTGAAGCTAACTTTGTCGTGATTGTAAGGGCACACAAAGGAGCGTGTCAAGGCAAAAACAAATTACTAGAAAGTAAGCGAGGTCTATTGTTTTCGGAAGACAATTCCTGGTTGATCGCTTATTAAGTGAACAACACAGAGGACCGATAGAATTCCGATCCTCTGTGTTGTTCAAAGATTAAAGAATCAATCAGAAGTTATACTTCAAACCAATCTGAATGTTGCGAGCCCCTTGCGAAGAATTGATCACACCGAGATTATTTCCGAAAGAGTGGCTCGGTGCATTCAAGATCGGAGTGTTCGACACATTGATGAATTCGCCTCTTACTTCCAGGTTCTGGTGTTCTCTCACCGGGAACAGCTTCGAAAGACTCAAGTCCACCGTGTTAAGGTGCGGGCCGCGAACTGTGCCGACACCGCACGATCCGAAGTGAGGCGCAGCGCCGGCTGCGACTTCTGCTTTAGGATCCGCATAGGGTGCGGGACTAAACCACTGATAGCCTCCCCCGGATGCGGCGCTCGCGTTTTGCGTTCCGAAAACCGTAGGCGGCGCCAGACAATCGGCACGCGCGCCTCGAGAGTTGGTGTTAGTGCCGTCATTGGCAGAAATCGTCAAAGGAAAACCACTGTGGAAGGTAGGAATTGCGTTTACCTGCCAGTCCCCGACGAACGCGTTCACCACTTTATTCAGGTTCTTTGCAAACATTCGATTCCGTCCGAACGGCAGGTCATAGGAGACAAAGCCACTGAAGATCTGTCCCACGTCGTAGAAGCAAGGTCCCCACTCTGAGGCCGCATTGTATTCGTTCTGGAAATAGGCTGATTGGGAGCCCGACTGTCCACCAGCGCCGTAGTAACCAATCGCATTCGACATGCACTTAGACCACGTATAGTTCGCCTGAAACTCCAGGCCTTGCGCCAGTCGTTTTTGGAAAACGACTTGTAAGGCGTTGTAGCTTTGATTTCCATCGGCTGCCGTTCCGGATATCTGACCGATTTCACCCTGCAGAGTTGGATTGCCTGCGAGGAAAGGCGTTTTGGCCACTGTGCCGTTCGGCTGAAGCACGCCCTGGAAGTAAGCTTGCGGAACCACCAAATGCGTATTTCGCTGTCCAACATAAGCGGCCTGCAGCGTCATGGAATTCCCGAACTGATGTTGGGCACTAAAATTCCATTGAATGGATTGCGCCGGACGGAAGTTCGGATCCCACACCCGCAGGCCAACACCCTTGAAGCAAGTAGGGGAGTTTGCGAGCGCCAGCGCCGCCGTACACGTTCCTGTTCCCAGGATTGGCGTGTAACCCTGATCGAGATTCGTACTCGGATAATTCAAGCTTGTGTACAGCGCATTGTGTTCCGAAGAATACGGCGGATTAATTGTCAATCGGAGGTTCGTCCCAGTGCCCTCTAAGTAAGAAGACGTTGTGATCGCCGACCGAAAAACCGTCTTTCCGTCACCGGGCGCGAAGGCAACTCCGATGCGTGGCTGCCAGTTCGCAATACCGTTATAGGAGTTGTAGCCGGCGCTGTTATTACCATTTACGCCCGCCAGTTCCACCGCGCCGGAGAACAAGCCGAAGTTGGTCTGCCGATTGTGGACTTCTGTCCACGGCGTGTGCGTCTCATAGCGAAGGCCCAAGTTCACCGTGAGTTTGCTGGTGATTTTCCAGTCGTCTTGGAAGAAGCCGGCGAAGATGTTGTCACGTTGACCCCACGTACCGCCGTTGGTGCCTGTACCGATCGTCGATGCCAGACCTAACAAAAAGTCAGACTCTGCACGACCGCTATACTGTCCGTTGTAAGTGAAGGTGCCCGACAAACCGTTGTTGCCTGCATAGAACGTATCGATGCGTTGCCGCCATCCCTGAAATCCGAAGTGCATGGTATGCTTGCCACGGTTCCAGATGGCGGTATCTTCATATTGAATTACCGTATCGCCGAATTTTTCGAAGTTATCCGCGCTCCCCAACTCAGTATTTGCATTACTAACATTGGTAAAACCGTTCGACGCAAAAACCATGGCCGGCACCAGATCGTTGGGGACTCCTTGCAAGCCGAAAACGGTATTCAGATTTCCGACGCCGCCCGCCGGCGCGTTCCCATTCACGATCAGAATGTAATTGACACCTACGCGAGCATCGTTCACCAACGACGGACTGATGGTCCGCGTATAATCGAGAACGCCATTATGTACGGGATAGTTCTGAACCGAGTTATACACCAGGGTTTGACTGTTCGTTGTCGGATTATCCAGCACACTCTGAGAATATCGGCCAAAGAGATGGTCCTTATCTGATAGCGCCCAATCTACTTTCGCGTCACCCTGATCCTCATTGGTCTGCGTGTGCTTCGTATTGAGCTGATTATTGACTAAATTCCCGTTGAGCGGCTGCGGATAGAACGACGAGTTCACTATATTTTGAGCCACTCGGCTGAGCTGTGATGCTGGAATGACATTATTGGGATAAGGTGTGCCGGTAAGAGGATTCTTGATCACTAAACCTTGCGAAAGAAGCTGCGAGAAGTTTCCGGTTCTCTCCTGGGTCGTCAGCACCGTGAAGCCGCTCGCGTTCGCCGGCGTATCGAACCGCTCGCCCTGGTAATCCACGAAGAAGAACAACTTGTTCTTCTTAATCGGACCGCCGAGCGTTCCCCCGAATTCATTCCATCTCAGAAGCGGCCGTGAGGTGCCGACCAGATTGTTCTGCCATTCATTCGCGTTCAGCTTGTCGTTGCGAAAGAACTCAAACACATTTCCATGAAACTCGTTGCTGCCGGACTTGATGCTGGCGCTGATAATGCCGCCCATGAAGTTGCCGAACTCCGCGGAGGCATTTTGCTCGATCAGGTTGAATTCCTGAATGGCATCCGGACTCGGGGTGTAACCCACCAAGTTGTCCGAGACCTGGTTATTATCCACGCCGTCCAAGAAGAAATTGTTCGTTTGCTCGCGATTGCCATTGATGTAAGGACGGCCTCCATTCCCTGTCGCTTGACCATTCGAAAAACTGGAAGGGTTAGGGTGCACGGAGCCGGGAGACAACAAAGTCAACTGAACGTAGTTTCTGGTGGCAAGCGGCAATTGCGCATTAGTGCGAGCATCAAGCACAGTGCCAAGTTCCGTGGATTGCGTTTGCAGAATGGGCGCTGCGGACGTCACCTCGATGGTCTCGCTCACATTTCCTACTTGCAACTCAAAATCGATCTTCGCCACCTGATTCAGCTGAAGCACAACCGGCGACTTGACCGAAGACTGGAAGCCGTTCTGCGAAACACGAACCTCATAACGGCCGATCGGCAGACGCGGCAGGCTGTAAGCTCCGCCGGAATTCGTGATGGTCGGCCAAGGCGTACCGCGATCCAGATCTTTGGCCGTCACAGTTGCGCCCGCCACAGCCGCGCCAGATGGATCTGTCACCTCACCATTAACAGCCGCAGTTACTTCTTGGGCCCGAGCGGACACTTGCCAAAGCGCTACTACGGTAAGTAACACGAAAAAAGAAAGAATTCGCGTACACAGCGACATTCTTGAGACTATCCTCATTTTCCCGACTCCTTTTCACCCGCAACGGCGAATACCCCTAAACGGCTACTCGCGAGTATTGAGAGGATTGTAACCAGCCCGAAAGACGATGTCAACAAAAAGAAAGCAAAACAAAGTCACCGCTAATGGCAATTCCAAAGCCCCGCTATTCAAACCAGTAGAACTTCGACGCCCCTCGACCGCAATTCCGCCACCTGTTCCGCCGGAGCGCCTTCATTTGTAATCACGCGATGCACGGACCGCATGTCGCAGATCAGCGCCAGACTGCGATGCCCGAATTTGCTTGAGTCCGCCAGAACCGTGACCTGCGCCGCCGATTCGATCATCCGGCGATTCAGTTGCGCTTCCATGATGTCGAGCGTGGTTAAACCCACTTGCACGTCCAGACCCACGGTACTCATGAAACAGTGATCGGCGTGCAGAGAATGCATCATCTGTTCGGCATGCGGTCCGACAAAGGCAGTCGAGGGCTGACGCAGCACTCCTCCCACCATCACTAAAGCGACATTCGGCAAGTCAGCCAGCTTACTCGCGATATTCAACGCATACGTGATTACCGCAATGTTCTCGGGACGGTTGTGTCGCAGCACATTGGCCAGCTCAGCGGAAGTAGAACCCGTGCACAGAATAACCGTCTGCAGCGGTTTGATCAGCTTCGCCGCTGCCTGAGCGATCCGCAGCTTCTCTTGATGATGCATGCCTTCGCGAACCCGCAAGGGATGCTCCGGAGCTGCCGTGAGCGGACGAACGCCGCCGCCATGAGACCTGACCAGAGCGCCGCTCTCCGATAGCGCGTCCAGATCTCCCCGCGCCGTTACCGCCGAAATGCCAAATCGCTTGGCGACTTCCTCGACTGTTATCCTGCCGTTCTGGCCCAAAACGCCCAAAATCTCTCGCCGCCGTTCTTCCGCCAGAAGGCGATTCGGCTTTTGGTTAGACATACCCCAACGCTCCACTTCATGGTGTACGGAAGCGCACAAGGCCCGGCTGCGCGCCGCCATACAACAAAGGAACTCGCCTGTCCTTTGGGCGGAGCGCTTGATCCCGGGCCTGTTGTGCGCGTGTTCCTCAAAAGTGTAGAAAGCAACGTTCCTTCCCTTAATGCTGGTGTTTATCTTAACTTGCTTATGTTGCTTTGAAAATCTTTTTCTTTCGAAATACATGCTTTGCTTTCGTTTTCTCGTTCGTTTCGTTGCCGCCACGTCCAATCGACGAAAGTAGGAAAATCAAAAGGAATCGACCTGGAGGAAACCGTGGCCGCTATCCAAACTCATCCCTCCGCTCAAGACAGCCCCGCCCAAGCCAGCGCTACCCTCCCCTGGTATATCTGGTGCGCAGCTCTAGCCATCACATCCGCCATGATCGGAGCTCACTGGGACATCTCCTGGCACAGCTCAATCGGACGCGATTCGTTCTGGACGCCGGCCCATATGGCCATCTACCTGTGCGGCGTTTTGGCGGGAACAGCTTTTGGCTATCTGATCCTCTCGACTACCTTTTCGCCTGCTTCCCCTCTTCGCAACTCATCCGTCCACATCTGGGGCCTGCAAGCGCCCCTCGGCGCCTTCATCGCTTCCTGGGGCGGCCTCGCCATGCTGACTTCGGCGCCTTTCGATAACTGGTGGCACGATGCTTACGGATTGGATGTCAAGATCGTCAGCCCTCCTCATATCGTTCTCTTCCTGGGGACCTATGCTGTGCTCCTTGGAACCTTGGTGCTCATTGCCGGCCACGCCAATCGAGTCGACGGCAAAGCGAGGCAGCTCACTTATCGTCTCTTCCTTTACGTCACGGGCGTGCTGCTGGTCATGTTCATGGTGCTCCTGATGGAGTTCACTGCCCGCTCCCAGCTACACACTTCCTTCCCGTACCTCACTGTTTCTCTCCTGGCGCCCACTGCTCTTGCTCTTGCCTCGCGAGCGACAGGCTCAAAATATGCGGCTACGATCGTGGCCGCAATCTATAGTCTGGTGCTCATCGGCCTCATTCTTCTGCTCCCGCTGTTTCCAGCCCAGCCCAAGCTCGGGCCCGTGTATCAGCACGTAACGCACTTCATTCCCCCACAATTTCCGCTGCTCTTGATCGTTCCGGCCCTAGCGCTCGACCTTCTCTGGCGCCGAACACAAATCTGGAATCGCTGGCTCCTCGCCCTGCTCAGCGCAATGATTTTTGTTGGCCTTCTACTCGCCGTCGAGTGGCCGTTCGCAGAATTCCTTATGTCACCGGCGGCACGCAATCGCTTTTTCGGAACAATGTACTTCTGGTATGGACTTTCCCCGACTTCCTTTGGAGCGCGGAACCTCTTCCTACCTTCCGAAAGTGTAAGCGCGTTCTGGCGAGGAATTGGAATGGCGGTCGGTTTGGCCACGCTCTCGATTCGCCTTGGCCTTTCGCGCGGCGAGTGGATGCGCCGCATCCGGCGTTGAGTGGATGCGGCGCGTCCAGCGTTGAGCAGACTGCTTACTGCAGACGCACAACTCGTTCCGGCATCGGAGGCGTTTTGCCGAGCAGGCTCAGCACAGTCGAAGCGAAGTTCAGGCTATCGTAAGGCTCTTTGATTCGGACAGCTGACATTCCCGCTCCGGCCATCATCCAGACAGAGTGCGTGGAAATGCGCAAAAAGCTGCCGTGATTACCGCCCGGATTAAAGTTGCGAACGTTGAAGTTCCAATGGTCGGCGGCAAACACTTGAAAGTCAGGCTGAACCAACTCGCGCCTGTGTCGTTCGTAGCGCAACATCAGTGCAGACTCTCCAGTTCGTCCGGGAATATTGTCTCCCACCGGCGAGAACTGCTCCGTAATTCCAACTACGCCGTTCGAGTATTTCGTCTCATGAATCGCCGTATACCAATCACGTTCTGAATGCCAGGCAGAAAGCCAGGCAGCCCGATCCTGCCCGGCCGGAACACTCAGATTGGGATCTTCGAATAGGTGAAGCGGTAAATCCGCTCGCCACTCCTGGGGAGTCCAGGCGACCGTTCCATCGTCTTTCTGCGCCAGATGTTTAGCAGGCTGAATCCTGATCTCTCCCTGGACATCCTGCATGATCAGGAGCTCGCTCTCCTCGTCACGGTATAGCCAGTAACTATGAATGGCCGAAGGAATCGATCCGTCCGGCAATCGAAGAGCTGAAAAGTCAATCGGCGTGGCTGTCAGCTTCAGCTGCGGATTGTTGCGTGACCGCTGTGCGGCAAGTAAGGCAAAGTTGTTCACATATCGAAAGGAGCGTCCATCATCGATGTTTCCATTCGAATCGAGAATCAAGCCTTCCGCAGAAGGGCCCACCAAGTAATGTTGAAGGTCGGCGATACTGTTGCGATCGCCTAACGACATCTCCGGGATCAGATCAGCAATCTTCTGCGTAAACGGCCGCTCCGGATTGATGTTCAGCTTGAGCAGAGCCTGAAGTTTGCTCAAATAGTCCCGGTAGTCGCCTTCCTCCTGCTCCCAAGCCGACAACTCCTGCGCCAGTCGTCTGGCCACTTTGTCCTCGCCCAGAGCCTTTTGGTTAGCCGGCCATTTTCTCGGCTGTGCCCGAACCGCAGCCTTCCGCTCGACAATCTGCTTCTGCAGTTCATTCAATTCCGCTTCCAGATCTTCACACTCTTTGGTCCACTGCAATCGATGCTTCTCGATAGTCCGGCTCACCGCCGCAATAGCAGCCACTCGAAGCGCTTTCGATAAGTCCGGCCGTGCCAGCTGAAGCAGCAGAATATGTATTCTGTTGAGATCGCTGTTTCGAAGACAGATAGAAGCGCGCTCATTTCCATCCAGGTCCAGCCATGCCGTGGGATAGTGCGTCGCCTGTTCGGGCAGGTAAAAAGAGGCCGTGCTGGGCGTAATGACGCGGTGAACCAGGGGATTGAGACCGAGCAGCTTAAAGTTCTCCAACTGGTGCCGATTCGTGACCACGTGGTGAGCGCCGCCCTCCCGACTGTTGAATAGATCCGGTAAGCTAAATCCCTGGCTGAAAACGCCCGGCACGTTATTCATGCCATGGTCAGAGACCATGACAAACAAGGTCTGATTTGCTAACGGGCCTTTTTGTACCTGCGACCATAATCGGCCTGCCAGGCTGTCCAGGTGTTTCAGCGCGCTCAGTAAGGCTGCCGGCTCATTTGTAGCGTGACCCTCGTGGTCGATATCGCCAATAAAAAAATCCAGATAGAGAATGGAATTGGAGTTCAGGCCCTCGTCAATCTCTTGCTCCGTTTCGCGAGCCAAGACCTCGTCGAATGACGGCCCGGAAGCGTTTTCAAGCGTAGAGATCATCACTTTCGAAGAGAATCGCCGCTTTAAAGCATGTTGTAAAGTTATCCAGCGAACTCCTCGTTGGTACAACTGAAAGCTCTGGTAAACGGCCGGATAGGGGAATGTATCAATCACCAGCGGAACGCCGGCGCGATCTAACACCTCCACCCCGGACATGTCCACCTGGCGCTGGCGAGCATAGCCGATATAAAAGGGAAAGAAGTTTAAGTAGTCGAACACCTCGCCGGTGTATCGATCATATTCGGCATTTCCCCGAATCACGGTGTGCCTTCCCGTATCCAGCATGGACCAGGACGGCGCCGACAGGCTGATGCCCCGGGTGTAGAAGTTATCGAAGATCGTTCCATGCTCTCCAAAGATGTATTGGAGCCAGGGTAAAGGCGACTTGCCGGTGGCAGGGTCCACCTCATTCATGTGCTGCTGGAGCAAGTCTTCATTAAGGCCGTCTACCTTGAGAATCACCACTCGCCGAGCCTGTTTTGCTTCGGCTCGCTGCGGCGGTTCCGAAGGCGCGGCGGTTTGTGCTGAAGTCAGTACTGTCCAGCTAGCTATGCACAGAACGGCAACGAACCACCGTGTCACTGACCGGCTTCCGCAACGCCAATAACCTTCCTGTTGTTCTGAAAAAAATCAGCGACGATCCCGGTATTCTGTTTGTCTAGGCTCTCCGGGTCTATTCTCTCGATCGCCTGCAATGCCGAGGAGCAGTCCGCCTGTAAGACGTCATCTTGCGTCAAGCCTTTGAGTTGACCGAGCACAGTGCTGGCACGACGCCTCACTCGCGCAGATGAACTTTGCGGCAACAGGTCGGATAGTTCTCCCACGGAATCCCTAATATGCTCGCGGTCGTATGCAATCTCCGGTCTCGTTCCGGCGCCAACAACAGACTGCAGGAATTCGAGGTTGGTTTGAACACGGCGATCGGTATCCAGTTTGGAGATGTTCGTCTCGTCCTTCTTGACGCGCTTGTTATAAAAACCCAGACTCGCCGTGTGAAAAATCTCCTGTGTCGCAATCCCTTTTGGAGTAGCCTCAAATACAGCCAATTCCGCTCGCCTCTGCTGGTCTAACTGTTTGGTCAGAGCGCCATCTTCAGTCGTTGCCAATCCCTGCAGAATCTCATAACGCGCCAAGGCCATCTGAATCTCACGGGCCGGCGACCCCTCCAGAGGATTTACCGAAAGAGAATCGATGCGCTGCAGCATATCCTGCCGTAATCGGCCGTCCAGGCTGGCATCGAGAGCAAGAGACACGCGGAATTGTGAGTAGCAATCAAGCCTCGATTCCAGATCCATTGCCGTTCCATGGCGCGATGCCACAAAGTCATACACGTCGGCGGCGACGTAGTAATACCAGTTAGTAAAGTGCGAAATTCCAATAATGCCGGCTGTAACTTCGTTGATCGTTCGTTGTGTCATCTCGTGCCGACGCACATGTAGTTGGCCTCTGAAGTCGACCAATAAAAGTGGAAGCTTGGGATAATTCAGACTGTACGCCCCAAGAGGAATCAATTGCACATTCCGCGCCCCAGCCGATCCCTCCGGCAATAACGAGCCATTCTGATCGACTGCTCGCGTAAAGACTGGACCATGCCACTCCTTCAGCCGGGTATCGGTCCAAGGGTTTTTCAAATCCAGAACTTTCCATAGTGGCCCCAGCGCAGTTCCGATCGGCTCCGACCCCTCATCCAGCGGAAACCACAATAAGCCATATTCACCCTCCGTGCCTCCAATGTTGATCGGCTCGAATAGCAACCCGGTTTTGTCGGCGCTCAACCGCAGCAGCTCCCAGTTCTTACTTCGGATCCGCTCTTGTTCGAAACCTTCTTTTTGTCCCACCTCTTCCGCTTTGGAGCGGCTCACTAGACCTCCCAGCAGTCTTTTCCGCAGCTCCAGTCGTGCGATCAAAGTATTCAGTTCAGCCTGGGTCAGCGCGGAGTCAGGTGATCCGGCCGGCGCCTGGTGCAAATAGCCGATGGCTTCCCCGAGATGGAGCCTCTCGTGCTCTGTCTCATTGCTCTGGTAAGCGCGCGACGAAGCACGAACCGGCATGGTCAGTGGGTCGAAGGCACACCATTGCACAATGTCTCGCGTCACTTTCGAAATCATTGGATGCTCCGGAACGGTTAGATCCATCAACGGCTTCATGTGCCGTGCGTCAACTTTGTCCGAGCCGTCGCCAACTCGCCAGTAAAAGAACGGGACCGCGGAAAGCATGCGTTGCCCGAAATTGTACGGTGTATAACTCAACAGCCAAACGCTCGTCAGCCGATCGTTCTCGGTACTCTCATCGCCCAAACTGTCGCGCATGACTGAGATCAGGGGAATGTCACCGGAGCGAACCGCAGTCTCACACGTCCGGCAAAAAAGAGTAAGTAAAAGTGCCGAATTACCAACTGCCGTCGTTTGCCAGTAATAAGAGGAAGTCGGTTTTGCCGCAGCGACTTTCACCTCTACCTGCGCATTCGAAAGATCAGCCGCCGAAACGCCCCTAAAGGCGCAGGAAAGAGAAAAAATGGTCAGCCAGATCAGCATGCGCATGGGTGTTGGATGCACTTCGAATCGAAAACGACAATGCTGAGAAAGCAATTCTCGCTCCAAAATTCCAGCTACCCCTCACACTAGGGCTTTTCAGTATCACGACCTAAGCCAGTCAGCGGAGTTCTCTAACGCAATCCGAACAAGTTGGCTCCTGCTTCTAACTCCCGTCTTATCGAACAGTTGTTGAATTACATTCTTCACATAACCTTCCGATAACTGGAGTTTTCCCGCAATCTCTTTGTTGGTAAGCCCTTCCAGAACGCTCTTGAGAACACTGCGCTCTCGTTCGCTGAGCGGCTGTAGACCTCTTTTCTCTTGCGACTTTCCACTCGCCCCCGACACCAGCGAGCGGATCGCCTTCGGATCGAGCCAGGGCTCGCCGGCCATCACCCTGTAAACCGCCTCAATTAGTTGGGCAGGTGGACTGTGCTTCAGAAAGATGCCTGCCGCTCCGTTCTCTAACGATCGCAGCGTATCCGCATCGCTCATTCCCGCAGTCACCATCAGGACGCGGCCTGCAAAGCCGGCTCGTTTCGCCTTCGACAGGAATAGGTCTCCCTGTTCTTCGCCCAGGTCGTAATCGAGAAGAACCAGGTCTACGGACTCTCGCCCCATGATCTCCAGCGCTTCCGCGATCGAAGCGCAATTTCCCACCATGCAAAAGCCCGGCTCGGCCTGAAGGAGGCGGCTAAGCCCCTCCCGGAACAAGCTGTGGTCGTCGATCAGTAGAATCCGGATTTGCGCGGCCATAAGCTTCTTCTTCGCCGTCAGTCGTCACGGGCGCCAGATCGACACTGAACTGAGCGCCGCCCGGCCGAGGTTCGTATCGCAACTCCCCTTTAAACGAACGCATGAACGCTCGCGATAAATACAAGCCTAGCCCCGTTGCCTCACTCCCCTGCTGAAAGGGGTGAAACAAACGCTCGGGATGAAGAACGCCTCCGCCGCTATCGACAAAGGTCACGCTCACCCGTCCAGGGTAGGTCTGTGCCGCTATCGTCAGCTCTCGACGCTCTTGTCCCTGTAGTGCCCGCTCGGCATTCTTGGTCACGTTCAGAAACACCTGCATCAGACTCTGCCTGTCGGCCCATACCGCCGGAATGCCGGCCTCAATCCTCCACTGGACCGCCACGTCTGACTCTCGAAACGAAGGCTCAACAACGATGCGCAACTCTTCGAGCAAAGAGTAAATGTCAGTCGTGGTCGCCCGCTGCGCTGTTTGACTCAAGTCAATCGCAGCAATTCGCTCTAGGGCCTTCACCAGCGTTCCCAAAGCCTCGAAGTCCTTGTTCTCGGCCAGTGTCCCCGTCCGCCACAAATTTTCATGGACCAGCGCAATCGCTCCACAAACATTGCGAATCTCGTGCGAGACTGCGCCCACCAGAATTCGCGAGCTCGCCAGCAGTTGGTGCAGTCCGGATTCTTCTCGCGTTCTGAGATCTTCCGAGGTATCCACAACCATCGCCGCGAGCCGCGGACCGGCCGACGTCATGTAAGTCGAGAACCACACATCGGCTAAAAACGCCTCGCCATCCGTGCGGCGTCCCCGGCACTGCATCATCGTCCGGAAAGAGAGTTGCTGCTGGTTGAGCTTTGCCGCGTTTACCAGGGCCGGCAGGAAATCTCGGATCGACCTCCCTGCCAGAGCGCCCGGCTCCAGAGCGAACAAACGGTGCGCTGCCCCATTCGCCAGCAACACGTCACCCTCTGAGTCGGTCGTCACAATCGCTGCGGGACTGCTTTCGACCAAAATCTTCAATTGCTCTTCCGCCTCCCGGCGAGCGGTCACCTCATTCTCTATTTCAGAAACATGTTGCAGCGTGATCTTCCTGTTTCGAACCGCCTCGTAGACGAAAAGCCCCGTACCGAAAAAAGCCGCGAAGATCAGTATGTTCTTTGTAATTCCTTCCGAAGGCCGTCCGAAAAAGTCGAAGTTGTCGAAGGACTCGGTCAACGCGGTGCAGACCGCCGCCGCAATTGCAATCTGCCATCGGCTCAAAGCGCCCCCCAGCACCAGCATCGGAAACAAGTACAGAAAGCCCAGCGGAATGTCGACCTCAACCCGCCAGTCAGCCACGGCGATCGCAGCAATCAACAACGCCGCCCTTAATACGACAAACCGGGGGCTGCCCCTCAAAAGGAACGCAAACATTGAATCTCGGAGCCGCTGCTTCCATTGACGGGAGCGCCGGCTGTCCCTATTCTGAGTCACTTCAACAAACCTCGGCTACTGTCATTTCGACACGTGCAAGAAGAACAACCCGGTGAGATCGAAAGATACTATCCGAGTGGCACTGGCGGCTTATCCGACAAATTGCTACCTTACGAATTGAACCGCGATCGATCTGCCGGATCTCATTTCAGTCTAAACGCCGCCGACCGTGTTCCGACGCTCTGAACGCTCTTCCGACCCCGTGCTTATGCGTTCCTTATGTCTCGTGTTCGATTGTTGGAACTGGACTCTGACGCTTCCGGCGTTGGTTTGAAGACTCCTTGGCGCTTTCACCTCACCAAAAATTTAAGAGTTTACATTTCGGCTTGTAATTCGATGAAGCAGAACCATCTATACCTTGCCGCTCTGGTTGTCGCTACGGCCACCGTGCTCGTTAGTTGCGGCGACCAGGGCAAGGCAGCCGACCCCGCCCAGGAGGCGCCTCCTGCTGCCCAGATTACAGAAGAACCGGACCTCAATCTGATCAAAGTCGATCATCCCGACCACTTTCCTCTCATCGGCGCCGGGCAGCAGGAAGATCTCCCTCAGTTGAACGTCACAGGCACTATCAACCCTGACGTCGAGAGATCGATTCCGGTGATTTCGCTGGCTTCCGGGCGAGTGGTCGAGCTCGATGCAAAACTGGGCGACGATGTAAAAAAAGGCCAGCTGCTCTTAAAAGTCTTAAGCAACGATATCTCGACTGCCTATCAAAACTTCAGTCAGGCCCGTGCCGACGAAGCCCTTGCCAAGAAACAGCTGGAACGCGCTCAGCTTCTCTACCAGCACGGGGCCATCTCTCTCAACGATATGCAGGTGGCCGAAGACACCGAAGTGAAGGCCAAAGTGGCGCTGGATGCAACCGCTCGGCAACTACGAACCATGGGAGGCAATACCGACACCGATTCCTCCGTCGTGAATGTCGTCGCCCCCGCTTCCGGAACCATCGTCGAACAGAACGTTTACAAAGATGGCACCGTTCACAGTCCGGACAATCAGCCCAATCTCTTCACCATTGCGGACCTCTCCATTGTCTGGGCGCTCTGTGATGTCTATGAGAACGATCTGCCTATTGTCCGGCTCGGCGACCGGGTGGATGTTCGTCTGAATGCCTATCCCGATCTGCGTTTTCAGGGCAGAATCAGCAATATCGGAAAGATACTCGACCCCAATCTCCGAACCACAAAGGTTCGTATCGATCTGAGGAATCCCGGCATGATGCGCTCCGGCATGTTCATCACCGCCACGTTTTACGGCCAGCATGGGCGCGCCTATGCCACTGTTCCGGCCAGTGCCGTGCTTCATCTTCATGATCGTGACTGGGTTTTCGTCCCCGCCGGTTCAAATCGATTCAGGAGAACCCCAGTCACCGGCGGCAAAACTGTCAATGGTCAACAGCAGGTTACCAGCGGACTCAAACCCGGTCAGCAGGTAGTCAACAATGCTCTAGCCATCGAGGCAGAAAGCCAGCAATAGTTGCTCGGTGAAACATGATTCGTGCCTTTGTTGACTATTCGTTAAAGAACAAGTTTCTCGTTCTGATCGTTGGAGTGCTGCTGCTGGCCTGGGGCGCCATCTCCTTCAAGAATCTGCCTGTCGAAGCCTACCCTGATGTAGCCAATAACTACGTCCAGGTGATCACGCAGTGGCCCGGTCGGGCCGGCGAAGAAGTCGAGCAGCAGGTCACCATCCCGGTTGAAGTCTCGATGAGCGGCATTCCCCATCTCTCCAACGTACGTTCCATCTCCGAGTTCGGCCTCTCTGTTGTGACCATGATCTTCGATGACGAGTCGGAGAATGACTGGAATCGTCAGAAAGTCCTTGAACGTCTCTCCACGGTCACTTTGCCCAACGGGCTCCAACCGACCATAGGACCTGACTTTAGTCCGGTCGGGCAACTTTATTGGTACACGCTCACCAGCACCAATCCGCGTTATGACCTCATGGAGCTTAAATCGCTTGAGGATTGGGTAATCGAAAAGCAGCTGAAGTCAGTGCCAGACGTCATCGACGTGTCCAGCTTCGGCGGCGCCACTCGCGAGTACCAGGCGCAGGTGAATCCCGACAAACTGGTCTCCTACGGACTCAATCTCGGCCAGGTCGAGCAGTCTTTAACCAACAACAACGTCAATGCCGGTGGCAGCTTTATCCAATCCGGATCCCAGCAGATCAACGTCCGTGCAGTGGGTCTGTTCAAGACAACCGACGACATCGCCCGAGCCGTTCTCAAAAATCAGAATGGAACGCCGATTTACATCAGCGACGTAGCGTCCGTCACCCAGGCCCCCAAAATCCGCTTGGGCCAGATCGCCAAATCGGTGCATCGTGCCGACGGCAAAATCGTCGATGACAACGACGTTGTAGAAGGAATCGTCTTGCTCCGTAAAGGCGCCAACGGGGATGCGATGTTGACGGCTCTCCATGAGAAAGTCGATTATCTGAACTCCCACTATCTTCCGCCCGGCGTGAAGATCGTGCCCTTTCTCGATCGCAGTGAGCTGGTGCATTTCACCACACACACCGTCATGCACAACTTGACCGAAGGCATCCTGCTCGTCTCCGTCATTCTATTCGTCTTTCTCGGGAACGTTCGCTCGGCCTTGATAGTCGTGTTGACCATCCCGTTTGCGCTTCTCTTTGCCTCCATCTGCCTCGATCTAAGCCACGTGCCCGCCAATCTGTTGTCCCTCGGCGCACTCGATTTTGGAATGGTCGTCGACGGCTCGGTGGTTGTCGTCGAGAACATCATGCGGCACATCAGCCAGCGGGAAGAGCGCACCCTGCTCAACATCATCCGCGAAGGCGTGCATGAAGTTCAACGGCCCGTGTTCTTCGCGCGCACCATCATCATCACCGCCTACCTTCCCATCTTCACCTTGCAGCATGTCGAGGGCCGCCTCTTTCGCCCCATGGCATTGACCGTCGGTTATGCGCTGGTCGGCTCTCTTATCTTTTCTCTTTCGCTTCTGCCTGTGCTGGCCGTCATCCTGTTCAGCCGCAACACCAAAGAGTGGCATAACCCCGTCTTGGCCGCCCTCATCCAAGGGTATCGTCGCTCACTCGAGTGGTCGATGAGTTCGCTCGGACGGCGCTTGGTCGTCCTCGGGATCTCCGCCGGCCTTCTCGTCTCCGTCATCGTCCTCATGCTGAGCGGCGCCATCGGCTCTGAATTTCTCCCGCACCTCGACGAAGGCGCAATCTGGGCGCGCGGCACGCTCGCTCCCAGTACTGGCCCGGAAGAAGGGGAGCGCATCATGAACCGGGCTCGATTGATGTTCGCGAGCTTCCCCGAAGTGACCAAGGTCGTCAGCCAAATCGGACGCCCCGACGACGGAACCGATCCGTCGCTGTTCTCGAACACTGAGTATTTCGTAGATCTGAAACCCAAGGCCCAATGGCGTTCTGTCTTCCATCAGAACAAAGAACAATTGATCCGCGCGATGGGTCGCGAAGTCGACAAAATCGCCGGCGCCGATTGGAATTTTTCGCAACCGATCGCCGACAACATGGAAGAGGCGGTCAGCGGCGTCAAGGGCGAACTCGCCATTAAGGTCTTTGGAACCGATCTCAAAGAGCTGGAAGGCAAAGGCGAAGAAATACTCCGCGTCATGCAAACCATCCATGGCGTCCAGGACCTCGGTCTTTTTCGCGTGATCGGCCAGCCCAATCTGAACATTGCGGTGGACCGTTCGCAGGCCAGCCGCTGGGGTCTCAATGTCTCGGACCTGCAAGACGCGGTCGAAACTGCCATCGGTGGGAAGGCAGTCGGCCAAGTCCTACAAGGTGAGCAGCGCTACGACATCATCGTCCGGTATCAGCCGCAATTCCGCACCACCGTCGATCAAATTAAAAATATTCGTCTGGTCGCGCCCTCCGGCGAGCGTGTCGCTCTCTCTCAGGTCAGCGACGTTCGTACGCTGGATGGCGCCTCGCAAATTTACCGCGAAGACAACTCCCGCTACGTCGCGCTGAAGTATAGCGTCCGTGGCCGAGATCTCGGAAGCACCGTAGAGGAGGCCATCCAAACAGTGAATCGTAAAGTGAAGCTTCCTCCCGGTTATACGCTGCAATGGGCAGGCGAGTACGCCAGCGCCAAACGGGCCAATGCCAGACTCGCCGTCATCGTGCCGGTGACAGTCGCCGTCATCTTCTTTCTTCTGTACTCCATGTTCGGCTCTTTCAAATGGGCGAGCCTGGCTATGGTCAGCGTTGGGCTTTCCCCCATCGGCGCGCTGTTTGCGCTCTACCTCACCGGCACCCACTTCAGCGTATCTTCCGGCATCGGTATGCTCGCCCTCTTCGGCGTAGCCGTCGAAACCGGAGTGATCATGATCGAGTACATCAACCAGCTTCGCGCCCGCGGCTACAGCGTCCATGAGGCGGCCATCGAGGGCGCCGTGCTCAGACTGCGACCCATCATGATGACCGCTCTGGTGGCCACCCTGGGTCTCCTGCCCGCTGCCATCTCGACCGGCATCGGTTCGGACTCGCAAAAACCGTTCGCCATCGTGATCGTAGGCGGCCTCAGCGCAACACTCTTGTTAAGCATCTATGTCCTGCCGACCATCTACACCTGGATCGCCGGCGAACAGGATGTGCTCCCCGCTTATAACCCGGATCTCGCCGAGCCCCTCTAAGAAACACGCGCAAAACGGGCACTGGGTCAGGCGCGTTCCTTTCTTGTTTGGCGGCGCACAGTCGCGCCCTTTGCGCTTTTAAAGGAGCCCAAAATTTCCAGCGAAAGTGATTAGCTGCTCGAACCGTGGAAAATGCGATGAAAGAATTGGCCCCATCTCCACTGCTTTTCCTGGCACTCAGGAGCAGGGGCGAAGCCTAGTGAATGATCGTTCCGTTGAATCGCAAGGGACTGTAGTTCTGCCCCCTTCGCCTGCACGTTCACCGTCACAAACGACTTACATCCGTCCGTCGAAACAACCTGCCAAGGGGTGCTCGCATTACTCTGCGGTCCCCAGTCCCGTAGAAAGCGCTGGAAATCGTAGTTGGGACAGGGATGCTGATCCGTGCATCCCCAATTCTGGTAGGCATCCTTAAAGTCTTTAGAATTGATCTGACTCAGAAAGCCATTTGCAATTCGCTTTTCCGGATAATTGTGAAAGAAGAAGTAACCGGCCACGACTAAGATCAAAGCCGTCACCACCGCAAGAACGATACGCTTTATAATCCGGTTTCGATGCTCTTCGCCCACACCGTACTGTTGCAGATAGCTGCCCATGGCCTCTCCTTCCAAGCGCGCCTATCCTGGTAGACGCCACTTTCATGGTAGACACCATTTCACACCTATCCGGTCGCAAACAGGATCGGTTATTTTGCCGGGTAAACTTTGTCGTAGGCAACGGTAGCTTCTGCCGTGATGTCTAGAGCCGGCTTGAAATAAATGGTATTGGTTATATCGATCACAACATCAAGACCTCGCTGCTCGGCCAGTTTCTTAACGATTTCCGTCATTTGACGCCCGCTGCGCCCCAGAACATCCTGGCGCTCAGCATTCACATCGGCCTGCAGGTCCTCACCTAAACGCTGCAGCTCCTTCTGCTTCAGTGTTCCGTCTGATCGTAATTGTGCTTCCTTGTTTGGATCCAGGTTCGGCGTATTGAGCTGGCTTTGGATGCTTTGCAGTTGACCCTGAAGAGCTTCAATTGCTTGTTGGCGGGGCCGGAACTTCGTTTCGAGAGCGGCCTGCGCCTTCTTGATCTCCTGCGTATCCGCCACTGCCTTCTGGGCATTGATAATGGCGACTTTCGCCGGCTGCACTGTCTGGGCCGGCAGGAAGCCGATCGAAACAGCCGCGGCCACGACAAGGAGCGCCGCGCTCCGAACTTTCGCAAACATTGACTCTTGTGAACTCCTACTGGACATTAGGACCGAGTTGGCGTGAAGACTTTCCCGCGCCACTCCGGTGTGATCTTTCGATAATTAGGCTAACATGTGCCGTGCGACTCTAGCGACTGATCTTTCCGTCCCGCCGGATTCTAAGCACCCGATCGCGCCATCGAACCTGATTCCCGCAGTATGAAGCAATCCAAATGACGAACGCATAGCAGTCCCAGACCGGCGCCAACCAGGCCAGCCTTCCCGCCACCGTACTGCGCAGAATGAACCACCCGGTCACCCAAGCTGAAATGATCCGGCAAATGAACAACACGATCGCCGGAATGAAGGCGCCGCATCCCACGGCAATCGCAACCCAAACGCCCGCGTGCGTGATTGGCAATCCCGCATAGCCCGCTCCCTTCGTCATGCGAATCGTTCTTGCCCAGCGCAGTTGGTGTTGCCACACGCCAGCCCAGCTGCCCTCCCCCAACGAGGTCTCAACCGTATAACTCGAAAGCAGCGCGCTCTTGCCCAGACCCGAAATCTGCTTCGCCAGCTGATAATCGTCCGCCAGGTAATCCGCAATACTCGCAAATCCGCCCGCAGAGTTGAGGTCCTCTGCGCGAAACGCCAGCGTTGAACCAAATCCGAATTCCCTCACCCCGAGCAGCTGCGCCACCAGTGTGCTCGGCATAAAGTCCGTTGCAATCCCCAGCGCTTCCCAGGTTGTAGCGGTTGAATGCGCCTCGGCTCGATACGGACAAGTCACCACACCCACGCTCGGGTTGGCCAGCGGAGCAACAATTTCAGTGAGATAATCCTTCGTCACTTTGATGTCGCTGTCATTCACCACCCAAATCGCGTATCGCGCCCTCTTGCCCAGATCCGTCAGGGTTCCCACCTTTGCATTCGCCGCAAGCGTCCGGCAAATCACGAGTTGAATAGAAACCGCTGGAAAAGCCGTCTGCAGACGCCGGATCTCGGTAACGGCCGGATCGTTTTCCTCTTGAACCCCGAACAGAATTTCGAATTCCGGATAATCCTGTTCAGCTTGTGAAACGAATGCTCTGTAGGTATTGGGATCCAGTCCTCTTATGGGCTTGAGCACCGATACGCCTGGTTGAAATGCCACTTCATCGCGCCCACGGAATCGGCGGCGCAAGTGACCGCAGGCTGCCGCTATTGCTAAAAGCTGATAGCTGATGGCTGGAAGGAAGACAATCCAGAAAATGCGCACTAGGGACTAACGGGAAAGCAAAACTACACCGCCCAGAACAAGCAGAGCGCCCGCCGCCCGACGTCTCCCCACGTCCTCGTTAAGCACAAACTTGGCCAGAATAGTTTCTAAGACGAAGGTGGCAGCAGACGCTGGAACCGCAAAGCTAAGCGGTTCTTTCTGTACCAGCGCCATAAAAGCGAAGAAGGATATCGCCATGCAGAAGATAGATAACAGCAGGTACTTCCGCGACCCGATAATCCGCAGCAACCGCCCCAGGCCACGCGCCGAGACATTCTGTTCGCCGCTTCGTTTCATCTCATAGCTTTGCAGCAAATCGCCCAAAACAGTTGAAACCACAATCACCGAGAGCAAAACCCACTTCATACTCGGGCTTCTTTCGCTCTCCCGTTGCCGCTACGCTGGTTGGTTTGGTGCTGCGTCGTACCGACAACAACACTGCCCGCGAATATAAGAAAAGTCCCCAGCCACTTTCCCCATCCGACCGGCTCGTTCAGCACGAATTTTCCAAGCGCGGCAGCAACGATATAGCCAGTCGACATCAAAGGCAACAGGAAGCTGAGATCGGCCCAGCTCATCAATGTCATCCGCGTCAGAAGCCACAGAATCAACAGCCCGATTCCCCCGGCCACATATGGATTCCCCATCGCCTGGACGTATCCGACTGGGTTCACGCCCACGCTCGGCATATGCTTCATTCCCCAGGCGAGTGAAAGATTCCCGAATGCGTTGAAGCAAATCACCGCGAACGATAGCAAAATCGCTCGTAGCTTAGATACACGGCTCGAACGCTCAATTGTGCGGAGATCTTCGAAAGCAGTCTGAGAAACAGCTTCTTCAGCAGGCTCCTCAATACTTGAAAAGCCGGTTGACAATTAGTCTCCCGCACTCATCACCACTTCCGCCTTGTTCTTTTTCTCCGAGTTGTAATCCTTGACAAACTTCTTGCGCTTGGCGCGAAGCGTAAGATATTCGCGAGCTTCCTTGTAAAGCCGCTTGCGTTCCGCATTGTTGAAGACAGCTTTACTGATCAGCCGCAAGGCAACCTTCGGGCGGAAATAGAATTCCCCGTAAAATCGCTCTACCCAATCCACAAGTTCAGCTTTGTCCAGCCCGGCGTACTCGTAGTTGGGGAGCTGATGCCCTGCCTCATCGGACATCACTTCGTCGATGGTGATCAGGCCGTTTTTCTTGACGTAATCGTAGAACTCGGTACCTGGAAACGGATGTCCGATCGATACCTGTATAGTCTGTACATCCAGCTCTTTTGCGAAATCGATACTCTTACGAATCGTTTCGCGCGTCTCGCCCGGCAGGCCCACAATAAAATCGCCGTGGACAACCAAACCCAGCTTCTTGCAATTTGCCGTGAAGCGGCGAGCCATATCTATGGTCGCGCCCTTTTTAATATTCTTTAGAATCTGCTGATCACCGGACTCATAACCGACAATCAGAAGCCTGCAACCGGCCTCTTTCATTGCCTTGAGCGTGTCGTAATCGGTTGTGACCCGCGACGTGCAGCTCCAGGTGAAGTTCAGCTTCTTCAACTTGCTGCAGAGTTCCAGCGTTCGCGCCTTCTGATAATTGAAGGTGTCGTCATCGAAGAAGATTTCCTTCAATCCCGGAAAGTTTTCGAGAGCCCACCGGCATTCGTTCACGATGTCGTCGGACGACCGCAGGCGCCACCGGTGACCGGAATGCGTCTGGGGCCACAGACAGAACGTACACTGCGCCGGGCATCCGCGACTCGTGTAAAACGAAATAAACGGGTTCAGAAGAAACGGAACGTTGTACAGTCGAAAATCCAGGTCCCTCTTATAGACCTTCGTCACCCAGGGAAGTTCGTCCAGGTTCTCGATCACAGGCGCATCGGGGTTATTTTGGAAGCTGCCATCCTTACGAAATACTACCCCTGGTATTTCCGCTAGTGGCTTACCCATCGCGAAATCCCGAATCTGATAATCGAATTCGCGTTTTACGACAAAATCAATCGCCTTTGACGCGCCCAGACTCTTCTCCGGCTCCACCGTTACCGGCGGACCTACGAACGCTACCTGCAGCTTCGGGTTGACGTCCTTCATCATCTCTGCGATTCGGACATCCACCGTAAAGCCGGGAGTGGAGGTAAACAACACCAGCAACTCGTAGTCGGATGCCATGGCAACCGTCTTTTCGATCGAAATCTTATGCGGAGGCGCGTCGAGCACCTTGCTGTCCGGAATCATTCCAGCCGGGTAACAAAGCCACACCGGATACCAGTACGATTCAATTTCTCGGGCCGCAGGCCAGCGAGAACCGGCCCCACCGTCAAAGCCCTCAAACGAAGGAGGGTTTAGAAAAAGCGTTCTCATGGACTCCCTTAAGCGTAACCTCTAGATTACTTTGTAATAAGTCGAGCTTCAACCGGCCGAACGTGATCGGAGGTTAGCTACAGCTCTATAGAGCAATAGAGGCTCTGAATGGGGCATCGGTTGCCTCAATTCGATACTGAGCTCGCCATCACAATCCGTTGAGCATGGGCTGAATCGTCAGAATCTGCGTTTTGAACGAAGTTTGAATAATTGACATGCAAGTCCACCGTCCCGATTATGCGAACTTCAATTTGGCTGTTCATGTGTTGCGGAATAGCCACACCGTTCTGAATCGCAAACTGCCGTTCGAAATCGACTTTTTTGAACCAGATACTCGGGTTTTTAACCAGTCTGCCTCGTTCCATAACTGGCAAGCAGCTCTGGGCGTCCAACCACATCTCACCTTTAAACAGCCCTACCAGTTTCTTTCTCGGCGTGAGCTGGAACACATACACCTTTTCGTTGGCGCTGCCGTCCTTCTTGCCCTTATATTTAAATTTGTAGTTGTTAGGGCTGATCCCAATCTTGGAATCCCCCTGCCCCTGCTGCTCTGCCTGTAAATATCGCGCGATGACATCGTTCTTCACAGTATTGTTGCCCTGGAACGCCACCACGTGATAGGTAACCTGACCGACCTTTGAAATCTTCCGGAGCGCCTTCAAAGTGGCATTCTCCTTCAATTTAACGATCGACGCTTCGATCTCCACTTGCATCGAAACACCGCGCAATGCATCCTCGTGCCCCTGTGTGGCCTGCAAGAACCGGTTGATGATGTCTGCCGGCGCGCCGGAGTTGTCTCCATTGCTCTTGTTGTCGTCAACGGTTTCGGTGAGAGCACACAGCGGAAGCAAAAGCAAAAACGCCATTGCCACCAAAATTGTATGTTTCAAATTAGCCCTGTCCATGGTCGTCACGGTCACCAGCGACGACGAGCCCAGAGATTGGACTTATCGCAAAATTCTACCAAACTGAACCCCATCTCGTTCTCCATCTGCCTGCGGTCTGAGTGCCATAAGGAACAGTCACTCATTTGTTTCCACCTGTGGCTCTTTGATGAACATCACCGGGGTTGCAGTTGCACCTTACACATAGAAATAATCGAAACTGTCTGCAATCGCGGTTCCATCTCCAGGCACCCTCCAATCGGCACCTCGCTGACAATGAATTATGCGACGCGACTATCACAACTGGCTCAGCCCCAGGCTGGAACGTCAGATGGAATTACTTGTATTCGGCGAAGCCGGAAGCCCTGTCCTGGTGTTCCCGACATTTAACGGACGCTTTTATGAGTACGAAGATTCGGGAATGGTCGGCGCTCTGGAAGAAAAAATCAACTCCGGCCTGGTCCAACTCTTCTGCGTCGATAGCTTCGATAAAGAGAGCTGGCGCAACAGCAGCATCCATCCGCACGATCGAGTACGCCGCCAAGTCACCTACGAAAGCTATATTCTCGAAGAAGTCCTGCCCCTGATTCGCGGTTTGAACCAGGCTCAGCAGGTCACCGTCACAGGATGCGATCTCGGCGGCTACCAGAGCCTGAACTTAACTCTTCGTCATCCTGAAGTGGTGAATTCATGCGTCTCCCTGAGCGGCCGGTTCGATCTCAAGCCGTTTATGAATGGCTACTATGACGATGACTTTTATTTCAACAACCCGCTCGATTACCTCCTCAACCTTGAAGATCGGCAAATACTTGCTCGTTACGCCAACATCAGGTTCACCTTTGCGGTCGCCGACCACGATCCTTACCTGAATGAAAACCGCCGCATGACCGAAATCCTGCGCCTCAAGAACATTCCTCGTACGCTCGAAACCTGGCCTCACAACGGACAAGACAACCTGTCTCTCTGGCGCCAAATGGCGGAGAAATTCCTCCCTTGAGTCCAAAGCCTAAACTGATACCGATACACTAATAGGCTCGGTTGTCCCACCCACATCCGACAGAAAACGATATGCCGAAGATTGCAATTCTTTATGGGATGGAAAACACCTTTCCTTCCGCTTTGGTTGAGCGAATCAATCGGGAAAATCTGCGCGACCTCACTGCTGAACATCTCCTCATCGGAGCCATCAAGATGGAGGAACCTCCTGCCTATCGAGTCATCATCGACCGTATTTCGCACGACATTCCCTTCTATCGCACCTACTTGAAGAACGCCGTGCTCGGAGGAACTCTCGTCATTAACAACCCGTTCTGGTGGAGTGCTGATGATAGCTTCTTCAACTTTTCGCTCGCTTGCAGACTAGGCGTTGCCGTTCCTAAGACTGTCGTCTTGCCCCACAAAATGCACCCGCCCGGAACCACCGTTCAATCCATGCGCAATCTGGTGTTCCCTCTTAACTGGGACCGGATCTTCGAACACATCGGCTTCCCTGCCTTTCTCAAACCACTCGAAAGCGGCGGTTGGAACCACTTCTACAAAATTCAGTCACCGGAAGAATTTTTTCGCGCCTACGATCAGACCGGAACAACCTGCATGACGCTCCAGTCCGCTATCGACTTTGACGAGTATTTCCGCTGTTATGTCGTTGGCCAGGAGAACGTTCGCGTCATGAAGTACAACCCCGACCGACCCAATCACTTGCGCTACGACCGCAACGAAGGCGCCCGCGCTCATCCTCTTCATGACCGCCTTGTGAACGAGTCCCTCACGCTCTGCCGCGCCCTCGGCTACGACTTCAATATGATCGAGTTCGCCGTGCGGGAAGGAACGCCTTACGCGGTGAACTTCTTGAATCCCGCTCCCGATGCCGACATCCGATCCGTCGGTGAAGCAAATTTTGAATGGGTTGTCGAAAACGTCGCCCAGCTTGCCATACAAAAGGCCCTCAGCAAAGAACAGCCCAACGGAGAAATGCATTGGAGTTCCTTCTTGAACGGCAGATCCAATGCGCTGGCGGCAACTTCGAAATAGCAAACTTCACAGCTTCGCAAATCGTTGCCATAACCCGAATGGCCCGTCGCGTCCTTTCAAAGGGAATATGATGTTCCCGTAAGGAGAACCATGGCTACCGTTCTTACCGAACCCAAAAATCCGACCCTTGCCGGTCATCAAAATAAGATCCTCATCAACAATAAGTTCGTGGAAAGCGTCTCCGGCAAAACCTTCGAGACGATCAATCCTGCCACAGGTGACTTATTAGCGCAGGTGGCGGAAGCTGATGCCGCCGATGTCGATATCGCCGTCAAAGCGGCCCGAAAAGCCTTCGGCGCTAAATCGGCCTGGCGCCGTATGTCAGCCTCCGAACGCGGCAAATTGCTCAACCGGTTGGCCGACCTTATCGAAAAGAACATCGAGGACCTGGCCACGCTCGAGTCCCTCGACAATGGCAAGCCGCGCCACGTGGCGCTCGCCGCTGATCTTCAGCTTGTCGTCGCCTGCTACCGCTACTACGCCGGCTGGGCGGACAAGATTCAAGGTAAGACCATCCCGGTCAACGGCGATTATTTCTGCTACACGCGCCACGAGCCCGTCGGTGTGGTCGGACAAATCATTCCTTGGAACTTCCCGCTCCTGATGCAGGCCTGGAAACTCGGTCCGGCCCTGGCCTGCGGAAATACAGTCGTGATGAAGACTGCCGAACAAACCCCTCTCAGCGCCTTGCGAATCGGCGAATTAATTGTCGAGGCCGGTTTTCCCGAAGGCGTTGTCAACATCCTCCCCGGCTACGGTCCCACCGCGGGGGCTGCCCTTGCCAACCATATGGATGTCGACAAAGTCGCTTTCACAGGCTCCACCGAAGTCGGCAAACTAATCATGAAGGCAGCAGCAGACAGCAATCTCAAGCGCGTGACGCTCGAATTAGGCGGCAAGAGCCCCAACATCGTGTTTGCCGACTCCGACATGGCGCAGGCTATAGAAGGCTCGCACTTCGCTCTCTTCTTCAATCAAGGGCAGTGCTGCTGCGCCGGATCCCGCGTCTTCGTCGAAGATCAAGCCTACGACGAATTCGTCCAGCGCAGCGTCGAGCGGGCCAAGAATCGAACCGTTGGCGATCCCATGGATGCCAAAACCGAGCAGGGGCCTCAGGTCGACAACGAGCAGTTCAATAAGATCCTTGGCTACATCGAAGCAGGCAAGCGCGAAGGGGCGAGCATGCTTTGCGGTGGTGAGCGAGTCGGCGATCGCGGCTACTTCGTCGCGCCTACCGTCTTCACCGACGTGAAAGATGAGATGAAGATCGCTCAGGAAGAAATCTTCGGCCCCGTCATGACCGTCATGAAATTCAAAGACATGGACGAACTCGTTGATCGAGCCAATAAGACCATCTACGGTCTGGCCGCCGCCGTCTGGACTCGCGACATCGGCAAAGCTCATCATGTGGCCAACGCCGTTCGCGCCGGCACCGTGTGGGTAAACTGCTACGACGTCTTCGACGCCGCCGCTCCCTTCGGCGGATTTAAACAATCCGGCATCGGACGGGAACTCGGCGAATATGGCCTCCAGCATTATTCGGAAATAAAGACCGTCACCATCAAACTGTAACTCGGTAGAAGAGTCGCCGTCGCCGCGCATCTCGCGAAGCGGAATACCATAGAAGCGATATGCCTACAGATCCTCGCGCCGGCCAACCCGCCGAACCGGACATGCTGGTTAACATTCCCCGGCTGATCACCGACTACTACGCCGGGCAACCGAATGTTGCTGAAAAAACCGAGCGTGTTTCTTTCGGAACTTCCGGGCACCGCGGCTCTTCGCTATTGTGTTCATTCAACGAAAACCACATCGTCGCCATCACACAGGGAATCTGCGAATACCGGAAACAGCAGAACACAACCGGGCCGCTTTTTCTCGCCATGGATACGCATGCTCTGTCCTATCCGGCGTTTGTCACAGCGCTGGAGGTCTTGTCCGCCAACAAAGTGGAAGTAATGATCGACGAAGCGGGCGGTTACACACCCACCCCTTCGCTCTCTCATGCCATCCTCGTCTACAACCAGGGCCGCAAAGATGGCTTGGCCGACGGCATTGTCATCACGCCATCGCACAATCCCCCCGACGATGGCGGCTTCAAATACAATCCGCCGTCCGGCGGCCCCGCCGATACCGATGCCACAAAATGGATCGAGAACTACGCCAATGACCTGTTGACGAAGAACATCGCTTCCATTCCTCGTCTCCCTTCCCAAAAAGCTTTCTCGGCTTCCACTACCCACAAGTACGATTACGTTTCGGCTTACGTCAACGATCTCGGCAAAGTCATCGATTTCGACGTCATCAAATCCGCCGGTCTTCATCTGGGCGTTGATCCGCTCGGTGGCGCCGGCGTTGCCTATTGGCCCCGCATCGCCGAACGCTACGGGCTCAATTTGGAAGTGGTCAATACGCAAATCGATCCCACCTTCCGCTTTATGACCCTCGACTGGGACGGCAAGATCCGCATGGATTGCTCTTCTCCCTATGCCATGGCCGGATTGATAGCGCTGAAAGATCGCTTCGATGTTGCCTTCGCCTGCGATACCGACCACGACCGCCACGGCGTCGTGACTCGTTCCGCCGGTCTGCTCAACCCCAATCACTATCTGGCCGTCGCCATCGATTACCTCTTCCAGAACCGTCCGCAATGGCGGAAAGAATCAGGCATCGGCAAAACCTTGGTCAGCAGCAGCATCATCGATCGGGTTGCCGAAAGCTTAGGAAGACGCTTGGTCGAGGTGCCTGTCGGATTCAAGTGGTTCGTCGACGGCCTACTCGATGGTTCTCTCGGCTTCGGCGGCGAAGAAAGTGCCGGCGCATCCTTCTTGCGCCAGGACGGCGGTCCCTGGAGCACCGACAAAGACGGCCTCATCATGGGTCTGCTTTCGGCTGAAATCACCGCTAAAACCAAAACCGATCCGGGCGAGCGCTACCGGCAGCTCACCGAGAAATTCGGTGCTCCGGTCTACGAACGCATCGATGCCCCGGCCACGCCGGAAGAAAAAGCGCTCCTGGCCAAACTGTCCCCGGAGCAGGTCTCGGCCAGAGAACTCGCGGGCGATCCCATTACTGCCATGCTCACAAAAGCGCCGGGCAACAACGCGCCCATCGGCGGTCTCAAAGTCACAACCAAGAACGGCTGGTTCGCCGCCCGTCCCTCCGGTACCGAGAACGTTTACAAAATTTACGCCGAAAGCTTCGTAGGTAAGGATCACTTACGTCGTCTTCAGCAAGAAGCGCAAGCGCTGATCTCAAAAACCTTCAAGGACGCAGGAGTACCCGCTTAAGGCTCCGTCGCCTGCTGGATCGATCGATCCAACTCCGCCCAAATCCGGCTCACTGCGATCGGAGCCCTGCCTTCGATCGCAATTTCTGAGATCGATTCAAGCCTTTGCGCCGGACCGTTCCAGCGTTGCGCGGTCCGGTCGTCCGGATCCAGAACCACGATCTGCTGAATACCCCACTTCGCATACAACCGGCACTTCCGAAACAAATACTGCGCCGAATCGGAAGGCGAAAGAATCTCGATCGCAATTTCAAACGCCTTGGTCGGATACGGAATCTGAACTCGCGACACACCGATCACGTCCGGCAACGGCTGAGCCTCGCTGCTCAACTTAAGTCTTGCTTCGGAGGCGGGCACCAAGCCAATCTCATCCAGCAACTTGCCCATAATCATCTGCAAAACCGAATGAACTATGTTCGGCACGGACTTTTGAACCGCCTGTCCATACCAGTACTCGTGATATGGCTTTTGGTCACCATACAGACGGTCAAACTCCTCCAAACTCAAGCTTTGCGGAACCGCGGCCATATGTAACATTATGTCTCCAATTGAGCTTCCTGCCCTTATCAATCTGCCTCCTGTCGCTATGGGGCTTGAAGGTAAGCCGGATTGAGGGGCACTAATCCCCAGAAACCGCTCAAAGTGGTCAGTGTTAAAAGTCAAGATGGCGTAGCTTCAGGGTAGTCAAGGCATTCTCAGCCAAAACATAATGCGGGTGCTCCGGACACAGCGAACGTAGCAAGATATTCGTATCCGCAAGAATCACTGCTAGAGACCACGTTCACGATAGAGGAAATCGCGGCTTATCGCTTCATCCGACAGAACCGGGAGATTGTCTTCGGCATGGCTGCGCGTCCCTTCCTTAAACTGGCGTATCCATTCTTCGGGACTTAGCTCTGCTTCTTTAGCGGCAGACTTCGCCGCCACCAGAACCTCACGTAATATTTCGTCCAGCGTTAGCCCACGGGCTTGCGCCTCGGCGAGATATGCTTGTTCCACTTGGGGCGGGAGATTAAGCGTTATGGTCATAGAGCAAACCCTTTCTTTAAAGTAACTCTAGACAGTAAGGGACATACTTCCAATCATGTTCGGCTTCGCTCAGCTTCATCGGGAGCATCTCTACGCGCGAAGCGCCTCCCGAATCCTTCCAGAGCCAGCAGAGTTTGCCAAAATAACCGTCCTTGACTCCTAACGGAAGAATCTTCAGCCTGAGGGAATGCAGGTTGATTTTACACCGGAACAAAGTGCGCTAGTGCAACAGGCCATAGACAGCGGACGGCTGCGACGTCCGGAGGATGCCGCACAGGAAGCCTTCTCTCTACGGGCGGAGCGTGAACGCCGCCGCACTCAAATTCTTCTCGCTGTCGATAAAGCTGAGGCTTCCTTGGCACAAAGAAAAGGTCGAACAGTAAAATCGCCGGAAGCATCTCGGCAACTGGCCGAAGATATCGAACGACGCGGCATCGCACGTCTTAGCGCCGACCAAATTGCACCTCTTGTCCGCATAACGACGGTCAAACTCCTCTAAGCTCAAACTTTGCCGAACCGCTGCCATATCCCAATATTATCTTCGAAAACAAGCACTGCTAAACTGCAAGCGTTGAACCCCAGCCGTTTCACCCGCCGATCATTATTAGGCATGAGCATGATGAGTCTCCCGCTCATCCGGTCAGCGGCCCAAGTCTCGTCGCGAGGCATAAAGCCTCAGCCGCGCGGCAAGTTCTCCGGCCTCCCCTTCCACGCCAGGTATTCAGATGTCGCCGAACAGGCTGGTCTCCGCTCCCCTCTGATCTACGGACCGCCCGACCGCAAAAGCTACATCCTCGAAACGGTCGGCTGTGGCTGCGCCTTTGTCGATTACGATAACGACGGCTGGATCGATATCTACATCTTGAGCGGAACTCGCCTCGACGGCGCTCCTCCCGGCACAACCAACCGCCTGTATCACAACAATCGGGACGGCACCTTCACCGACATCACCGAAAAAGCCGGTCTCACCAACACCGGTTGGGCCTCCGCCGTCTGTATCGGAGACTATAACAACGACGGTTTCGACGACCTCTTCGTCACATACTGGGGCCAGAACATCCTCTATCGCAATAACGGCGACGGCACCTTCACCGACGTAACGAAGGAAGCCGGCCTGCTTCACGAAGGAACCCTCTGGGGATCCGGCTGCACCTTCATCGATTACGATCGCGACGGTCATCTGGACCTGTTCGTCGCCAATTATCTCGATTTCAATTTAACCAAAATTCCTGTCGTCGGAAAAAATCCAAGCTGCAATTGGAAGGGGATTCCGGTAAACTGCGGTCCGCGTGGATTACCCACCGGCCGCAATTGGATGTACCGTAACAACGGCGACGGCACCTTCACCGATATCAGCGAAAAATCCGGCATCGCCAAAGCCAAGGGCAGCTACTGCATGACCGCGGTCGCAGCCGATTTCGACAACGACTCCTGGCCCGATCTCTACATTGCCTGCGACTCCACGCCCAGTTTCCTGCTCAAGAACAATCACGATGGCACCTTTACCGAAGTCGGCCTCGAGAGCGGCGTCGCCCTCAACGAGGACGGTATGGAACAGGCTGGAATGGGGCTCGGCATCGGCGACTTCAACCTTGACGGCAATCTCGACATTCTCAAGACTCACTTCGCCGACGACACCGCCGTCCTCTATCGCAACGACGGAAAAGCCAATTTCGAAGACGTAACCAATTCCGCCGGACTCGGAGTCGAAACACGCTATATCAGTTGGGGCGCCGGCATGGTCGACCTGGATAACGACGGAAACCCCGATCTGTTCTGGGTTACCGGAAGCGTCTATCCCGAGATCGAAGCAAAGCTTCCCTCCTATCCATTCAAGAGCCCGCGCATTCTCTTCCGCAATCTCGGCGACGGCAAGTTCGAGGAGTTGCTCGATCAGGCCGGCCCCGGCGTCTCCGCTCAACACGCCAGCCGCGGCTGTGCCTTCGGTGATTTCGACAACGATGGGGACGTCGACATCCTGATCATGAACCTGAACGAACCTCCGTCGCTGCTTCGCAATGACGTCACGGGCAACGGTCATTGGCTCAAGGTGAAGCTGATCGGAACTAAAAGCAATCGCACTGCGCTGGGCGCCCGCGTCACCGTGCATTATGGAGGCAAAAGGCAGGCGCAGGAAGTCTTGAGCCAGTCGAGCTTTTACTCCGTCAGCGATTTGCGTCTTCACTTCGGTCTGGGCTCGGCCGACAAAGCAGACATCGACGTGCGCTGGCCAAACGGGGCGACCGAGCGCATCGCCCGAGTCTCCGCCGACCATCTGGTCACCATTCGCGAAGGCGCCGGCGTCATCAAGGCGGAGGCTTTTTCCAAGCTCTCCTGAAGCCACGCTGCCCGGCTGTGAAAAAATAAGCGTGGGGTGCCTTAATGCTGAAGTTCGCCTCCGCCCTCTTGCTGGTCACGGCTCTCGGCTCGGTCCTCTGGTCTCAGGACGCCACCATTCACGGATCTTCTTCACCCGGAGCCCAAGCCTATGTGACCGCCGCGCAAGGGCAAGTCTCCATTCAGCGCGATGAGCACCCCTGGGCGGTCAGCACCGGCCAGCGAATTCCCATTCAACGCCTGATTGAGACTGGCCCGGACGGTTTTGCCCACTTCGAGTTGAACGGCGGAAGCAACTTTGAGGTGTATGCCAACAGTCGCGTTGTCTTCCGCCAGAATGCTTCCACCGCCGGAGACTTGCTCGACGTCGTTGCCGGTCGCGTTCGCATCCATCTCAACCCCGGCCCTGGACAATGGCAGCAAAGAATCTTCTGCCCCATCGCTTCCATCACAGCAGTAGATCCCGCTACCGTCTCGGTCGCGATCGATGAAGATGACAACGTGCGCATCGACGTGCTCGAAGGCGAGATCCGCGTGCAGCATAAGCTCTTGCCCCGGAGCGAACCGACGCTTGTAAAAGCGGTGGACGCCATCCTGGTTCAAAAAGACGAACAGATCTCGCGACGCATGGACCGCGGCGCCCTCTACCGCTACACCATCAAGCCCCTGCACGACCTGTTCTCCGCGCTTTCTCCCGTCCATGCCGCCAAAGGCTCACCCTTCCAGTGCTTGGGCGACAATCGACTGTTCGCTCGCGCCTTCCCCGGTCAATTTGTCCATTGAGATCCTCCGCCGTTACAATGAAGGCGAATGACGATCTTCCTGCGCCCGATCGCCCGTCCAGCGATCGGTATAGCTTGGTTCGCCTGTTCAGCGATCATTGCCGCCGCGCTCGCATCGTTCAACATGTGCGCCCAGATCAAAAGCCAATCCCCGCCGGCGCCTCCCGGCGTCCCCAGCGCCACACCCACGCAAACCTCTTCCGATGGCGTCGAAACCGCCTGGGATGCCCGTAGGATCGTCGATGCCACCGGCAAAGCCAACCGGGAGATGAAGCCCGTGCTGCTCTCCATGAGTCCGCAGGAGTGGTACGAAAAAAAGGGCGCTCCGAGCACCTATGTCATTCAGTGGCAAACAGCTCAGCGCCAGGTCTCCGACGTCGACATCACCGCCCAGCGCTTTGCGCAAAAGACTGATAGCCTTCCCTTGGGATTGGATCTTTATTTCCGCCTCGAAGCTCTGGAGACAACAGCTCGTTCGGTGGATGAAGGAGCCAAAAAATACGCAGACCCCTCTGCCGCCGCCAGGCTCACCGCTCTTCTCGCCTCCAGCTTCGATGGAAGGCAGCGCCTGCGTGACTATCTTCGCGATCTCGCCGCCGATCAGGAACAGAATTTCAAAGTCGCCGATGCCGAAGCGCAACGCTGCCGGGGTATGATCAGCAGGGAGCCAGCCCCTTCTAATAACCGAAAGTCAAAACCGAATTAAATGGAAATAGGCTCATTTACCTGCTCAATCTGTAGTGAATCGTCCACCGGCCTCTGCATCTATTGCACCAAAGACGCCTGCGCGAATCACCTCTGTGAACGGTGCCGGCGCTGCAGTGATTGCTGTCTATGCGAAACGCTAATGGATCTCAGCGCGCATAATGGGCATTCTCCTGCCCCTTCCGCTATCGTTTCGAAAACCGAAAGCGACTCGATTCTCTAAGCCGGCCTTTATTGCAGCTCAGTCTTCTTTGGCTCGTGATGCAGTAGGCCGCCGATCGCGGAGTGCTTTCCGTTCGGATTCTCGGCTCGTTCTAACAAAGGATCGCGGTCTCCACTCAACCACGCTTGCTGAATCTCTTTTTCATCCAAGCCCGCCAGTCTTCCCGCCAAAATGAACCCGGGCAAGGCGTGTTGCAAATCGTGCCAGCGCGCCATTTCGAGCACCGCCGGCATTGCCCTCTCGCGAAGTAGATCCAACGCCTCCGGGTTGCGCTTGTCGGTAAGCGTCACCAACGCCAGACTCGCATTCCTTCTGTCCGACCACACCACCGAATTCATCAGCTCCACAAACCAGGTGGGCTCGATATGGATCTGCTGCTCGCGATGGAGTCGCGCTCCCACCATCACGGCCGTCATCGCGATCATGGCATTCTTTCGTACCGTCTCGTCGGGATCGCGTATCGCATACTGCAGCGCGTCGGAAATCGTCTTCGCGGCTCGCACCGTGCGCGGACCGTACTGAATGACATACGCAGCCGCCGCTCGTTGCTCCGGGTCGCTCGATTCCCGCAACACCTGGTCCACGTTCGCCAGATCGCCGGCCACCAGCGGAATCAGCGCAGTCTGCAAATCGCGGCAGTCGGGATCGACCATCAGAGAATAGCCGTTCGTCAAATCCTCGTCGGCGTCACGATTGCGCATGCTTACCGCAATCGCCTGAGTCAGAGCTTCGTACTTGGCGGCGATCTCTTTAGAAAGCGAAACGTCGCTGGTCGGGTTGGCATGGAACTCGATGTGCGGAGCGTTGCGCTCTTCAATACCGATATATAAAACCGGCTGCTGTCCATCGCAGCACACCGCTTCGATCTGAGACGCTGTGACACCCGAAATCTTCTGAAGCTTCTCTTCGGCTGCCGCCCGCGACGGAATCGGAGCGCCAGGCTTCGCCCCGATCGATAATTTAACCTTCGCTGCGGAGACTTTATGGGCGCCGTACACCTCAACAATTCCCACCCGCGGCGTAATGTCTTCGCCCCGCGCTCCCAGAACCAGAACGAAAACCAGACAACAACTAAACTTCACCACTTCAGTATCGTACCCGGCTAGGGGAAAAGGACCACATCGAGAGCGAAAACAGCTTCGCAGTTGTAGCTAAGCCGGATGAGCCTTAAACGGGCTGTCCTCAACGGTCCTCCTCCAGAAAACGCCCACTATCACCAGCTACAGAGGGGAGCCGTCGCCAAAGATCGCTCACGTCCGGAAGGCGCTGCCCGGCCGCCGCTTCCAAAATAGGTTCCGGTCTCGCCGAATTATCCTCGCGGTCCACAATCGAAAATTCCGTTTCATCCGCTTTCACGGATGAATCTTGATCTTCTCCCATTTGAATCAGCTTCCGGTTCCTATAGCCGAATAAGCCTGCTTCTCCGCCAGCGGCCCAATTACCGGCAAAACCACCTTCTTACCGTTATAAGCCGAGAACATCAGGTAAATCCAAAGCCCCAACATTGCAATCGGATAGACCATCCAGATCAACACCGAAAGCAGCCCCAGGTGGATCGTGTGCAGCACGACGCTCAAAATCATCAGGCAGATGTTTAACGCAATGATGGCGAGCGTCGCAAAAATCGACTGGAAGGCATGAAAGCGAACCGTTCGATTGCGGTTGTACGGCGCCAGAACCAGAAAGATAACGCCTGTCAGCAGCCACAGCAGGTAACACAACGCGCTTGCCACATTGTCGGTCAACCCTCCAGCCTGGACGGACGCCCCCATCGGAGAAGCATAAGCCGCACTTCCACCGGCCGCGCCGCTCGTCGCCCCGGCGCCGCCTAAATTCACATCTGTTCCGCAGTTCGGACAAAATCGTCCCGCTGCTTCATTGCCGCAATTCGGACAGAATGCCATCGTACCCTCCTGGACCTACAGCTGGTAGTTCCTGGCAATTGTATTGCAATTGAATGGCAAATACTATGCCGTTACAGGACGACGCGCCGCCGAACGCAGTACTAAATTCACCACCACCATCAACCCGGCGAACGCCGGAATCAAAAGCAGCGCATTCCCCAGATTGCTGTCTTTCGCAATCGCTCCGATCACTCGCGAGCTCAGCACCAGTCCAATCCACCCGCAAGTGATCGCAATTCCCATGGCTGTCGCCGTGCCGCGCCGAAACATATCGCCCACTATTGCGAGCGTGGTAGGAAACACCGGCGCCATACTCAGCCCGGCGCAAAACACAGCTACCGTAATCGCCGTTTGAGAATTCAGTCTCAACATCAGGAACGTGGTCAAAGTAATCAGAACGGCTGAAACAAGAGTCACCGTAAGCGCCGGAACCTTCACCAGCACCCGAGACACGACCAGCCGGCCCACCAGAATTCCAAAGGCAAACCCATAGCTGATCACGCTGCCGGCGCTGCCCGCATCGAATCCTTTGGCCTGCTGCAGATAAATGTTCAGCCAATTCCAGACGCCCACTTCACAGGCAACATAGAGAAACAGAAAAATCGAAAGCAGAATCAACGCCGGTGTCGAGAGGAGCGACGATACCTCGCTGACGTTGAAGCTCGAAACACCGGACGCTCCCGGCATCTTTGCAGCTGAATTCACCAGCAGTGCCAGCAAAGTAAGTGACGCTACCGAGTAGCACAGCACCACCGGAGTGAAAAGATGACTGGCCGCATAGGTGGTCAGAATGCCCCCCAACCCAAAAAATAGATTGAGGAAATTCAGCGCAGATCCGCGTCTGGTCGGCTCCACCGCTCCTACTAAAGCATTTGCGCCCGTCACGACAATGCCGCCGCCCAGTCCCAGGACAAAGTAAACACCCAGCAGGCCGCTGTAGTTGCCGGCATTCGGAGCGGCAAACAACGATGCCGTCACCAGAAAGAGCCCTAACAACAAGGTCGGCTTGTTGCCGGTCTTATCGATCATCGGTCCTGCCGACAACGATGCAATTACCAATCCAAGCGCGTTGACCGTAGCCAGCGTACTGTTCTGATCGGGAGTGAGGCTGTAGCTGGGCAACAAGGCGCCCAGCATCGGAGCAATAAGGCCGTATACGAGAATCGCGAGCGTAGCTGCAAGAATGAGCATCGAAAGATGGTACCAGACCCTGCACTACAAACGGCTAGACAATATTTCCCGAAAATACCTATTCGCCTGAAAAAGGATCTTTTCTCTCGGGAGGCCGGAGGTCGCGCTCAGCCAAAAAGTCTTGCAGCTCTGATTCCGGCGTTTCGTCCCTAAGGACAAAAAATTCATCCAAGGACTTAGGTCCTTCGTTCGAAAGCAGTTCGTCCGGTTCATGATCTTTTTTCATGTCGACCTCCTCCATCGGAATAGAAGCTCACTCGAGTGGAACCCCGCCCAGCTATACCTGCCGACTCTAAGAAAATTACAACATTACGGAAGCTTCGGTAGTGGCTCAAAATTGAGCCACTACCGAAGCTTCGGCAACGTCGCACCGTCCCCCAGCACCGTCGCCCACTTCCGCACCCGCCAGCCCTTCGTCAAACCATTCTTCACATACGGATCTTCTCGGGCAAACGTCTCTGCGCCCTCCGGTCCATCGCCTCGGAATACGAACACCGCTCCGTCCACCGGATCGGTCAGAGCCCCCGCCAGCACCAGTTCACCGGCATCGAAAGCCTTCTGTGCATGCGCAAAATGCAACGCGCGAAACGGCGTCCGTTTCTCGATATACCCATCCACCACGTCGTAGAACAGTAGAAAGTGCATTCTTGCGGTGTATCACACTCCCACTCGTTCGAAGGTCTCCGCAACCACTCGGGCCGCTCTTTCACACTCTTCCCGACTCACATCCGAGTGCGTCACCATGCGCATATGCGTCGCGTTGATTCCGTTCGCCAGAACAGCTTGCGCCTTTAACCGCGCACTAAATTCTTTCGTCGGAACCCCGAGGGCCGAAATATCGAAAATTATAATGTTCGTCCGCACGGCGCCAGGATCGATGCCAATGCCCGGCAACTCCGCCAACCGCGTCGCCAGATGATGAGCGTTTTCATGGTCCGTCCCCAGGCGGGCCGGCGACTCGTTCAGCGCAATCAACCCAGCCGCAGCCAACACGCCAGCCTGCCGCATTCCGCCGCCCAGACGTTTGCGGTACAGCCTCCCCCGCGCCATCGCCTCTTCGGTCCCAACCACCATCGACCCCACCGGCGCTCCCAGTCCTTTTGAGAGACAGAACATCACCGAGTCGACATCTCGCACAATGCGCGACACCGGAATCGCCAGCGCCGTAGCTGCATTAAAGATCCGGGCCCCGTCCACGTGCACCTTGATCCCGCGATCATGCGCCTCCCCGCAAATCTCATCGATCGTCTCGACCGGATACACTGTCCCGCCCGACATGTTGTGGCTGTTCTCGAGCGAGATCAGCGTCGTGGGCGCATTATGCGGTCCCTTCGACCGCAGCGCCGGCGCAATCGACTTCCAGCTCAGAATGCCATCGAGGGTCGCCACGGCACGCGGAATGCACCCCGCAAACCAGGCCATCATCGATAGCTCCCAGTCCACAATGTGCGACCGCGAATCGCAAATAATCTCTTCGCCGTGATTGGTGTGGATCTTTATACCAACGGTGTTGCCCATCGTGCCGGTCGGAACGAAAAGCGCCGCTTCTTTACCCAGCAACTCCGCAGCATGCGCCTCCAGCCGATTGACCGTTGGATCTTCGCCGTAAACGTCATCCCCCACTTCCGCCGTCGCCATCGCGGCTCGCATCTTTTCATTGGGCCGCGTAACCGTGTCGCTCCGTAAATCAATCCATTTTTGTTCAAACATCTTTCCTTCAGACATCAATGAACTCCTGCAGCACTTCATTAGAAAGCAAAACACCGCGCGCCGAGAGGCGAAGTTGATCCCCGCGCCGCTCGAGCATACCCGCTTCCACCCACCTCGCGATCGGTTCGGCGAATCTCGTCCATTCGGCGGCTGTCGGCTCAATACCCGCCGTCAATCGCAGACCGACGAAAAAGTGTTCTTCTGAAGCGTCGGTCACGCTGGCAGCCGCGCTCTCGTCCCGAAAAAACTCGTCCAGTGTATCCGGATTTCCCCAACGTCTACCGCCATCAAACGAGTACGCATCCAGACCGAAGCCGACATAGGGCTCTAGCTTCCAGTACTTGAGATTATGTCTCGATTCCTGTCCCGCCAGCGCGAAATTCGAAATCTCATAACGCTCAATGCCCATTCCCGCCAGCCGTTCCACCGCCCGTTCATAGAAATCGGCCATCGAATCGTCGCTTGGAAGAATGTTCGCCCCGTAACGCACGCCGCCACCCAGCGCCTCCTTCCCCAGCCTGCTGTCTTCATCTATTTCAAACAGGTAAATTGACACATGCGGCGGCCGTAAACGCTCAATCCAATCCAAGGATTCTTCCCACGATGGCCGCGTCTGCCCCGGCAACCCGGCAATTAGATCCACATTGATATCGCGTATCTCCGCAGCGCGCAGTAAAGCGATATCGTTCTCCACCGTTTCCGCCGTATGCCGCCGACCGGTCTGCCGCAATTCAGCTGTAACAAACGACTGCACGCCAAGACTAACGCGGTTCACGCCCGCCTCTCTCCAGGCCGCAGCTCGCCCCGCCTCTACATCTCCCGGTGCACACTCCAGGGTCACTTCCACCAGGCGCTCGGAAGGAGTGGCCGCCATGATCTGTCGAAGTTCTTCCAACGGCATGGAACTCGGCGTCCCGCCACCGAAATAAACCGTCTCCGGCATCCATCCCCACGCGTGACCACGAACCTGCCGCAACAGAACCTCCGCATAGCGCGCCTTCGTCTCCTGAGAAGAAACGCCTGAAGCAAAATTGCAGAAGCTGCACTTCTGTGCGCAAAACGGATAAGAAATGTAAACGCCTGCCACCGGCTACGACAACCTCACCGGCTCGCCGATGAGCTGGCCGATGGCGGAAGCAATCAATTCATCCAACGTCTGTTTATTCTCCGGCAGCACAAACGTCCGTTGGACCGGATCCCAGTCCAACTTGAAGCTTTTCGAATGCGCCGAAACCCAGATCTGACGCACCGGCGTATTCGGGCTTACCACAAACTTCGCTTTCGGCTCCTCGAATTCAATCGCCAAGGCACCGGCATTGAAGTCAGGCTCAAAGTCGTACTGCTCAGATGCACGTGACAATTTTCGGTACAGCCCTTGCAACACTTCATCGGAATGCGTTCTGAATTCTTGTTCGTCCATTCTTAACTCCCATTCTCCACTGCCCAGGCAAGATTTGGTAACTTAGACGTGCCGGTCATCATCTGCTTACTACGTACCCCATGGAGTCGTCGTGTGTCCGCCAGACCTTAATTCCCTCTACCAGCAAGCTGTTCGGCGACTATTTATATGATTTCAATCAGGTACGCTCCTTCTTTCCGTCTTATTTCGAAGATCCCCAAGCCTTCCGCGATGCAGCAAAACGTCTCGACTACCCCACTGCGCGAAGAGCAGCACTAGTATCTGCGCTGCGCGAACAGAACGGCGATTCGCCGGCTCTCGAAAAATTAGCCCAGCCCGGAACCGTTGCCGTCGTCACCGGGCAGCAGGTCGGCCTTCTCTCCGGACCTGCCTATACCGTCTTCAAAGCGATTACGGCTGCCAAACTCGCGCAGCAACTCACGGACTTAGGCTTGCCGGCCGTTCCTGTCTTCTGGCTCGCCACTGAAGACCATGATCTCGCCGAAGTGGATCACGCCTGGGTCTTCAATCAGGATGCGACCCCGCATAAGCTTTCGCTTTCCTCCACCGCCGGCAACGGCGGTCCGGTCGGCAACGTTTCGTTCGAAGACGAGTTGTCTATCCCCTTACGTGCCGCGCTCGGCAATTTGCCTTTCGCGGAGGAAGTCGTCGCCAAAGTCAAGAATTCGTACCGGCCTGGATCCACGCTTGGCGCCGCTTTCCGCACGCTGCTTCAAGACATCCTCCGGGACTTAAATCTCCTCTTCCTCGATCCCTTACAGCCCTCCATTCGTCAGCTCGCCGCCCCCTTTCTCGTCAATGCTGCTCGGTCCGTACCCGACCTGATCCCCGCTCTTCGAAAGCGCAATGAGGAGTTAGAGCAGGCGGGCTACCACACCCAGGTCCACATCGAAAGCGACACTTCCCTGCTCTTTTTGATCAACGGGAAGCGCACCGCTCTGCGCTGGAAAGACGGACGCTTTTCCGGCAAAGATTCCACCTATTCAGCCGAAGATTTGACCTCCCAGGCAACCGCCCTGTCACCCAATGCGTTGCTACGTCCTGTGATGCAGGACTTTCTGCTCCCCACCGTCTCCTATGTCGCAGGTCCGGCCGAGATCGCCTACATGGCACAAGCTCAGGTTCTCTACGAAAAACTGCTCGGCCGCATGCCGGTCATCGTTCCTCGCAGCAGTTCCACGCTCCTGGATGTTCGTGCAGCCAAAATAATGAATCGTTACGGCCTCAAAATGACGGACTTGCTCGACCATCATCAGCAAGTTCGCAGCCGCATGGCCGCCAAACTTGTCCCCTCCGATCTCGCCGCAGACTTCGAACAAATGCAGGAAACGCTCGGCGCGTCGCTCAAGCACTTGGGCGGGAGGCTCTCCTCTTTCGATCCGACTCTCGAAGCAGCCGCCAGAAAAAGCGCCGCCAAAATGCTCTATCAGGTTGACAAGCTGGCCCGCAAGACTGCTCATGAAACACTCCGTCGCGACGAACGTGCCGGCAAAGACGCAACCTACCTGCTCAATCTGGTGTACCCCGAACGCCACCTGCAAGAACGCTTCTACTCCATCCTGCCCTTCCTGGCTGAACACGGCCTCGACCTGCCGACACGTCTTTTCAACGAAACACCGCTAGCCTGCCCCGATCACATCGTCCGAACTGTTTAGCACAAACTGTAGCTGTCTATTCACTGACAATTCACGCAACGCCCACCCCTTCCAGCCGCTCTAACCGAAAGCGGATTTCTCTACAGGAGGATAACGATTGAATCGTCGCAATTTTCTCGGATCGCTAACCGGCTCGAGCGCCATCGGCTGGATCGTCGCTGAATCGCTCGCCGAAACGCCCGTCGCGGCGTGTCCCTACGCCAATCCCGTCCCCTTCGTACAGTCGCCTGCTATGGCCGGACTGGACGCCGCAGACCTAAACGCGCTGTTCACCATCGACCCGGCCTTCACGCCCCAACAGCAAGCCCAGACCTTCCCGCTAAGTATCGCCTCGGGCGATCCTAGCGTCAACGGCATCGTGCTCTGGACCCGTGTCGATCCAAACTTCCAAACCGCCGGCGATCAGCTCGCCTGGCAAATCGCCGCTGATAACGCTTTCAGCAGTGTTCTTACAGCTGGCGCCACTACGCTCAACCCCGCCACCGACAACACCGCCAAGCTGCCCATCACCGCGGGCGGCATTCTCCAGCCCTACACTCTTTACTACTACCGCTTTATTTACAATGGCATTCCCAGCCGCCCCGGCCGCTTCAAAACACTCCCGCTTCCAACCGACACCCTGCCGGCTCTCAACTTCGCCTTCGTCGTGTGTCAGGACTATGGCAACGGCTACTACACCGCGCTCGCCCATCTGGCACAGGAGCAGCAGGTTGACTACGTCATCCACCTCGGCGACTACATCTACGAGAGCATCACCAGCAACTTCCAAGGCAATCCGGCACGTCTCGTCCCGGCATTTCCTAGCGGCAGCACCACCGTTCCCGTTGACGTGAACGACTACCGCCACTTGTATCAGGTCTATCGCAGCGATCCCGATCAGCAGGCCGCCCACGAAGCCTTCGCCTATATCCAACTTTGGGACGACCACGAATTCGCCAACGATTGTCACCAGGACTTCCATCCCGACAACAACACCGCGCCCAACACCGCCGACACCCCGCAGCCCACTTTGCGTCAAGCCGCTAATCAAGCCTGGTCCGAATATGGCTTAGCCGACGTCGCCTTCGATCCGAACGGCCAGTGGAATACTTCCATCCAGGTCTACCGCAAGTTCAGTTTCGGCGCTGTCGCCGACCTCATCGTCACCGACGAGCGGCTTTATCGTGATGGCCCTCCCTGCGGCAGCAGCCAGGCTTTCGGACGTTACTTCTCCGTCGGCTGCTCTGAAATCGAAGACACCAGCCGCACCATGCTGGGCGCCGCTCAGAAACAATGGTTTCTCAATCAGGTCACCGGCTCCACAGCCACCTGGAAACTCTGGGCCAACGAAGTCATGCTCATGCAGCTCAAGATCAGCGGCTTCATCTATGTCGATCTCGATCAATGGGACGGCTACGGCAAAGAGCGCCAGGCTCTCTTCAACTCCATAAAAAACGCCGGCGTAAAAAACTTCGTCGCCCTCACCGGCGACTTGCATACCTTCCTCGCCGGCTATCTCAAACCTACTTTCGACAACATCTTCCAATCGCCCATGGGCATCGAGTTGATGGTTGGCTCAATAAGCTCTGCGAATCTCGCCGAAGATATCGAGTCCGCAGTCGACCTCCCCAGCTGCCCTCTACCCGCCAAGCAGTTCGGAGTGCCGCCCAACGCGATTGAGCCGCTCATCCGTCTCAACAACCCTCACATCCAATACTGGGACTCTTCCACCCACGGCTATGCCCTCCTGACGCTGACGCCCGCGCAACTAACCTGCGTCTTCAAAGCCGTCAGCACAATACGAGCCCAAACCGCCGCTCTCGTCACCTTACGCACTTTCACCGTGCCGTCCGGTCGCGTGCAGCTCAATCAAAGCTGACCCAGACAATTAGCCATAAGTACATCTTCGAGCGCCACGCCCGTGCCTAGCCCTCAACTCACCCGACCTGCCGACACAGCACAACCCGGAAGTTGCTCCGTGCCGTAAAACACATGGGTATACTCGATTGACGGGCAGCAGGGCATCGGGTCTTGAGACCTGCGAAGAGTATTCTAATTGAAACTCTTCAAACATAAACATAAATTCTGCCCGGGATGGAGCGATTGCTGTCATGCACTGGATCGCCAAGGCGTTAGCCTTTAAGGCATTAGATTATGTGCCCCGCGGTGGGGAAGCCCACCATCTATTACAAAAACATTTCACGCGTAGCCTCACTGTGAGCGATGGTCTTGTTAGACCCAGAATTGAGATCGCTCTCGAATATCTGAAGCTTTTGGAACAGAAGTTCGGGCTCAGCGATCTCTCAGGTCACACTCACATCGATTTCGGGAGTGGTTGGATCCCAATTATTCCTCTCGTCCTCTACGCAAACAGAGTGGAAAAACAAATCTGGTACGACGTCCGTCGGAATTTGCGTGCGCCTCTAGTCGCCCAGGCTGTCAACCACGTTGAAGATCTCTTGGCGTCCGAAGGAACAATCTCGCCGTCCAAACGACGTCCCATACCGGAGTTCAAAGCAGACGAGGAGCTTGAAACGTATCTGCCGCGAATCGGGGTTCGATACATCACCCCGTACAACTTTTCGATGCTCGAAAACAAATCCGGACCCGTACTGGTGACCAGTTCGCACGTTCTTAACTATGTTCCTGAGGCGGATGTTTTTGAGATATTTCGTCGATTACGCGGGCAGATGACGCCGGATAGCGCATTCATAGGAATGCTGCATCTCAGCGACCCATTCTATGATTCTGACCGCTCCATCTCACCCTATAATAAATATCGGTTTTCGGAATGGTTTTGGAATCACGCCATCAATACCCGCCTGAATTTCGTAAATCAGATGATCGCTCGCGACTACCGCAAGGCATTGGAAAAAGCCGGATTTGAGATCGTCCATTTCGAAACGGAGCCTGGCTCCCCCGAGCAGATCGAGGCTCTTCGTTCCATGCGTTTGAGTACCCGCTTCCGCGATATCCCCGTCGAAGAACTCACCGCCACCCATCTTTTCTTCGCCGCGCGTCCAGTCGGATGAGTCTCTCCATCGCGCCAAGGGCACGGGCAACAAGGCACATAGGATGCCTATCGGCTGTTTGGGGCCATTTCGCCCGAACCTGTTAGGCCTCACTTCGGAAAAATGTCACGGACCAGCACGGTGATGCCGTGGAACTCGACAGACTCCTCGATGCGTGCTTCGTAGTCCTCGTCTTCCGGCCTCATCACCAGCACGCGGCGAGTTTTCGGGTAGACAATCCAAACCTGTTCGGCCCCGTGCTCCAGATAAAGCAAAGCCTTGCGGCGTAATTTTCGATTGCCGGGGGAGGCAACCTCGACTACCAGGGCAGGTGACTCACGAAGGAAGTCATCAAGGTTGACTGCTTCCCAACGGTCGCGGCGGATTACACACACGTCCGTGTTGGGAAGTGACTCCTCCGTCACCCGGCAGGCCACTTCACCAAATACCTCGTAGCCCTGCTCTTCGAGCGGCTGCAGCTTGCGCTCGATCCGGCGCACGATGTCGTTATGCCTGAGCTTGACGTTCGGCGACACGTACACTTCCCCTTCGATCAACTCTTCATAACATCCGTCCTGGCGCTCGGGGCGGCGGAGAAACTCATCCACAGAGAGGCGCGAAGGGAGAACTGCCGTGCTTATAGCTTTATTCACCAGATCACTTCAAGCCCTTTATACATCGAGAAACTTTCATCGCTTGAAATAATCGGGAGATCCTCCGCGAGTGCAGTCGAGATCAGCGCACGATCGAACGGATCGCGATGATGTAATGGGAGATCGAACAGTTTCAGCGTGTGGTGTTCTTCGAGCGGGAAGAATCTCTCGATACCCGCGTTGATGCACACAACAGCCAGTTCGTGTGGCGGGAAATTCAGCTTGCCAACGGAGTGCTTAATCGCAATCTCCATATCCGAAATGATGCTCAGGTGAAGTTCTGCCTGCGGACTTTGAAGGATACGCTGAACTTTTTCGGGCATTTCTTCAAAGCCACCGCGCTTCGACAGCTTGATGGGGATCTGTGTGTCGAGAAGATACCGGCGGGGCTGCATTAAACATCTCCCGCCAGCCAAGCGTCGATGTCATTCTGCGGCCGATCCCAGTTTGGATCAATGACCACGCTCTTGTCGCCCAGTACGCCAAACCTACGCTTGCGTGTTTGCACTCGCTTGCGCACTATTTCAACAACAGGAACGCCTCGCTTGGTAATGGTGACGGGCTTACCTTCCTCAGCCTGCTTAATTAACTCGGGAAGCTTATTTTTGGCTTCGGTCACCGTATACGTCATAGAACTATATTCTAGCTACCTATCTGGCTACTTGGCAACCGCCACATCCGGCATGCCCGCGTTTGCCCCCGAGAGCACGAACCTCGCGCCCGTAGCCGGCTGGGCCGCATCACCCCAACCAGCCATACGATAACCTAACAAAACGAGAAGAAATTAATATGCCAACAAGGCGCCTGCCTCCGAACACGAGCATCGACCATCTCAAACAGCAGTCGAAGGGATCTGCTGAAAGCGCACTCTACTCTAAATCCGCAAGTAGCCCAGCGGATCAGGGATTTTCATCCGAGACGCGCAAAAGCGAGCGATTCTGCCATTTTCATTGAGACGCTCACACTCAAGGACGCCCAACTCGTCATTGCTCGCGAGTACGGCTTCCCGAGCTGGGTGGAGCTCAGCAATCAAATTGAGCAATCAACTCTCGGCGACGACGTGAACATACCTCATCACGAACGAATCAAGGACGCCGCGTTCCGTCGAGCCGTCGATTTACTCGATACGGGCGATATAGAAGGGCTGCGCAACCACCTGATAGACCATCCGGGCATCGTTCACCAACGTGTGACCTTTCAAGGCGGGAACTATTTCAAGAATCCGGCACTGTTGGAATTCGTCGCAGAGAATCCGATTCGCCGCGGGACATTGCCTACCAACATCGTTGCGGTGACGAAAGTCATCCTGGAGGCCGGTTCGCGGACAGACCAGTCCGTGTTGGACGAGACGCTCGGGTTGGTCTGTTCTGGCCGTGTCCCTCGCGAATGTGGCGTTCAATTGCCATTAATCGACTTGCTCTGCGCTTACGGATCCGATCCCGACAGTGCCATGCCAGCCGCGCTTGTTCACGGCGAATTCGATGCGGTGAACGTGTTAATTCGACAAGGAGCAAGTCTCGATTTATCGGTAGCGGCGGCGCTCGGCCAAACTGAAGACGCGGGTCGATTATTAGCTGTCTCAGGCGGTGAAGATCGCCATAGAGCACTCGCTCTCGCCGCGCAGTTTGGTCATATCGAAATTGTGCTTTTGCTCGTCAACGCCGGCGAGGATCCCAATCGATACAATCCTGTGGGAGCCCACACTCATTCAACGCCTTTACATCAAGCCGCACTCGCTGGCCACATTGAAATAGTTCGATTGCTGGTTGAGCGGGGTGCAAGGCTGGACTCAAAAGATACCCTCTTCGAAGGCACACCAGCCGATTGGGCCAAATATGCCGGCAAGACCGAAGTTGAGGAATACCTTCGCCTTCAGGAAACAAAGAGCGGAAAGCGCGAGTAAGCTGGGCCGCTTCACCCCAACCAGCCATGCGCTAACCTAACAAATCATGAACCGGCGAGAGTTCCTCTCCTTCACCGGCGCGGCTGCCGTTTCCCTTCGCCCTTCCACTACGGCCGGCGCTGCCAACTCGCGCAAGCCAAACATCGTGCTCATCTATGCCGACGACGTCGGCTACGGAGACATCAGTTGCTACGGAGCAACCCGGGTCCACACCCCGAACCTCGACCACCTGGCCGGCAGCGGTCTCCATTTCACAAACGCTCACTCCCCATCGGCCACTTGTACCCCTTCCCGCTACGCCTTGATGACTGGTGAATACGCCTGGCGCAAACCGGGCACCGCCATCCTGCCGGGAGACGCGCCGCTCATCATTGACCCAGGCCGCACCACCATTCCCTCCCTCCTCAAACAGGCCGGCTATCGCACCGGCGTGGTGGGCAAGTGGCATCTCGGATTAGGCGCCGGCAAAATCGATTGGAACGGCGAGATCAAGCCCGGCCCTCGCGAAATCGGATTCGATTACTCTTTTCTGATTCCCGCCACACCCGACCGCGTTCCTTGTGTCTTCGTCGAGAATCAGAAAGTCGTCAATCTCGACCCCAAAGATCCCATCCGAATCAGCTACGAGAAGTCCTTTCCGGGAGAGCTCACCGGCAAAAGCAATCCCGAACTGCTCAAAATGCATCCGAGTCATGGCCACGATCAAGCCATCGTCAATGGCGTCAGCCGCATCGGCTACATGACCGGCGGCAAATCAGCTCTGTGGACAGACGAAAACATCGTCGACGTTCTTTCGTCAAAAGCAACCGCGTTCATCGACCACAACAAAAGTGCGCCGTTCTTTCTCTACTACGCCACGCACGACATTCACGTGCCGCGCTTGCCGAATCCACGCTTCGCAGGCAAAACCGGAATGGGTCCGCGCGGCGACGCCATCGCAGAGCTCGACTGGTCAGTGGGCGCGCTCTTGAAAACTCTGGAGCGGAATAATCTAACCGAAAACACCCTGATCATCTTTTCGAGCGACAACGGCCCGGTAATCGACGATGGCTATCAGGATCAGGCGGCCGCCAAGCTGGGAACCCACAAACCGGCCGGGCCATATCGAGGCGGTAAGTACAGCAACTTCGACGGTGGCACGCGCGTCCCGTTCATCGTGCAATGGGCCGGCCACGTCAAGCCGGATTCTCAATCGAATGCCTTGATCAGCCAGGTAGACCTCTTGAGTTCCCTCGCTGCGCTGACTGACCAGCCGCTCCCGGAACAGGCCGGACCCGACAGCATGAACCTGCTTCCGGCATTACTCGGCCGCTCGAAGGAAGGCAGACGGCAGCTGGTGGAGGATGCGGACGTGCGTTCGCTGGTTGACGGAGACTGGAAACTGATTCAGCCGAGTAATTTCCCCGCCATGAACAAGAACACAAACACCGAGCTAGGCAATGCGCCCAAACCGCAGCTCTACAACCTGCGGCAAGATCCAGGTGAGAAGACCAACCTGGCCGATCAACAACCCGACAAACTCAAAGCAATGACCAAGCAGCTCACCGACATTCGCGCCGGACACCGCACCCGTCCCTAACCCGGCTTCCGGATAAGCAACCTCACTGACTCATTCCGCTGAAGGTCGGATGATAATTCGGATAAGGCGGCCGCTTGTAGGTCTGCGGCGAACTGCTCTTCAATTCGTCTAGAGCGACGGCCACCGCGCGTTCCAGTTGTGGATCATGTCCTGCGCGCACCAGCTTCGGATCCTGCTCCACCTCAACGTCCGGAGCAATCCCGTGATTCTCCACTTCCCACTCTCCAGTCAAGCCATAAAACGCCCAACGCGGCGCGGTCACGGTGCCTCCGTCCATTAGCGTTGGATAATTGCCGATGCCGACCAGCCCGCCCCAGGTCCTGGTCCCAACCAGCGGACCAAGCTTCGCCTTCCGGAAATACCACGGCATGGCATCGCCGCCCGACCCGGCAAACTGGTTGATGATCATTACCTTCGGTCCGTAGATCGCTTGCGTCGGATCCATGATATCTTCGCCTTCGCGCGTGGCGATCATGCCCATCGGACGACTGCGGCTCAGGTACTCAATAATGTAATCTGCGATGTCGCCGCCGTGGTTATAGCGTTCGTCGAGCACCGCCCCCTTCTTGTCGATCTGCGCAAAAAAATACCGGTTGAAGCTCGTATAACCGCCCAGCGCGGTGTCCGGCAAATGGACATAAGCAAGCGTTCCGTTGCTGAGTCGATCCACCTTTCGCCGGTTCGCTTCCACCCAGGCGCGATGACGCAATTGGGCTTCGCTCTCCACCGGCACTACCGTAACGTCGCGCGCTCCCGTGCCATCCGCATTAGGACCGATACGCAGAACAACCTGCTTTCCCGCCGCATCTTCAAAAAAGCTGTACACATTCTCCGTCGAATGGACATCGCGCCCTCGCACAGCCAGAAGGTACTCGCCCTCCCGAACGTTGACACCCGGCTGCGTCAGCGGCGCCTGCAATTCGGGATTCCAGTTCTCGCCGTTGTAGATCCTGGCGAAGCGATAGCGCCCGTTCTCAATCTTGTAGTCGGCCCCAAGCAGTCCCACTTTCACGTGCGGAACTTCAGGTTGCGCTCCGCCCCGGATAAACATGTGGCCCACGTTTATATTGCCGAGCATCTCGGTTAACAAATAGCTCAAATCGGAGCGGCTGCTCAAATTTTCCACCCACGGAGCATAGAACGCCTCAGCGCTCTTCAGATCCAAACCGTGCAAATGCGGATCGTAAAAAAAGTCGCGTTCGATGCGCCACGTTTCGCGATACATCTGCTTCCATTCCGCGCGCGGGTCTACCATCACTTCCATATCAGCCATCTTGAGCGCTCCATCACCCGGCTTAACAGGCGCTCCGGAACCCGTAATGAACCACTGTTCGCCCTGGCGGTAGAGCATCTTCTCGCCGTTCTCCGTGAGTGCGAAACTATTGACCCCGCCCACAACAGTCTCGATCTTGCGCGTCTTGAAATCGAATTTACTGATCGTTAACTGCGGCGGACCGAAGTTCAGCTCCACGATCGGCCGCTCCTGGACATAGACAATCCCTTCTTTGCCCCCCGTGATGTTCGCGAAATTCTTTTCGGGAATCGGAACGGCAAGAATGCGCTGGCTGATGTTCTCAAAATCAACCCGCACGTCGGGCGCTTTCTTCTCCTCTTTAGTCTTCTCGTCCTTGGCAGCGGTGGTCGGTTTCGACTTGTCGCCCTCTGCTTTACCGTCTTTATCGTCTTTATCGGCGGCCTTGTCCCGATCCGCGTTCTCGTCGTCGCTCAAAGGGGCCAGCGGAGAAGGAAGATCTTTCCGCAGCACCATCACGTAAACCGCGCTCGTCACCGGACGCCCAATGCTCGTCATATCGATCCAGCCATTCGAAAGACCAACGTTCGTGCTGGCCAGAAAATAAAGGTACTTCCCGCTCTTATCAAAGGCAGGAGCATACGCATCGCTCAGCCCGTCGGTAACGGGCGTGCTCTTCGCATTAGCCGTCGAGTAAAAAAAGATGGAGTGCAGATGATTGTGCAATTGTTTCGAATACGCCAGCCACTTGCCATCCGGTGACCACTGCGGGTGAAGATCGTAAGTCGGGCTATCGTAAAGGTCACAATCCACCCGCACAGGCGTCGGCTTCGCCAGATCCACGTACCACAGGTTCAGTCGCTTGTCCGTATAGGCAATCTTCTTGCTGTCCGGCGCCCACACCGGCGAATAGAAAAACGAGCCGGGCGAACCGAGATTGATTTTTGTGACAGTCCCGAGGCCATCCTGAGCCCGGATATGCAGTGCGTACTCGCCCGACTCATCGGAAAAGTAGGCAATCGACTTCCCATCGGGCGACCAGGCCGGATCGCGATCCGCAACGCCCGGACTGGCGGTAATGTTGCGGATGTCGCCGTGTTCGGCAGGCGCCGTGAGAATCTCCCCATGTGCTTCAAACACCGCGCGCAACCCGGTAGGCGAAACCGCTGCATTCTGGATCATCTTGTTCGTGATCTTTTGAAAATGAGGCCGAACCTCCGCCAGATCCGCCGCCACCGTGATGTTCACGCGATGTGTTTGCCCGGATTTCAGATCGAGCAGATGGATAGCGCCGAACTGTTCATAAGCGATCGCGTCCTCGGTCGCAGAAGCCGCCTTGAAATCCAGACCGCTGTTCTTTACCACCTCGCTGACTTTTTTCGACGGAACGTCATAACACCACAAGCCGACGTTGCCCTTGCGATCCGAGAGAAAGTAAACTTTGTTCCCAACCCACATCGGATTAAAATCGTTCGAATTCTCGCGAGGGATCGGGACCACGCTCGAATCGTGCAGGTCGGCCAGCCAGATCTTGAGCGTTTGCCCGCCGTGATAACGCTTCCACGCTGCTTGCCAGTGAAAAATCGGCTCATACGCAATGTGCGAGCCGTCTGCCGAATAAGACCCATCCTCCGCCATCGGCAAAGGAAGAACTTGGGGCAAAATTCCTCCGTTCGCCGATCCATCCGCCGCGATGGTATACAACTGCCCGCTGTCGGCGAAGCTGTCGCGCCGCGAGTTGAGTAGAATCCGCGAACCGTCCGGAGTCCAGCCGACCGCCACGTCAGGTCCGGGATGATACGTCAGTCGCTTCGGAACACCGCCCGCCGCAGCCACAACGTAAACGTCAATGTTGCCCTCATACTCGCCGGTAAAAGCGACTTGCTTCCCATCCGGAGAAAAGTGTGGCCCTTCCTCGCGTCCCACGCCGTTCGTCAGCCTGCGAGCTTCGCCCCCGCCGCGCTCCACAATCCAAAGATCGTTAGCATACTCAAAAGCAAGTTCAGTACGACTAATAGCCGGCCGGCTTAGAATCACGTGATCGCTGACTGGATCTGCCGCGAGGGCCAGACCGGATAGGCAAAACAGAAAGGCAAAACACACCGGAACCGAAAGTCTGTAAAAGTCGCGCATAGATCGACCGGATTATAAACGATTGTCCGAAACACCGCTATCATTTGGCGGTGAGATCACTGCTCCTCCTCTACAGCCTCGCCACCCGGCCACCGGAACCGGCCCGCACTCTACGCGAAGAGTAACCCTCTTTCTAAACACCCTTTCTCTGTGAGAAATTTCAACCCCAGCCCACTTCCCTCTCAGAACGGCGATTGCGGACCACCTGGAAACTATTCAGTAAGTATTTCTTTTAGGGTCCATTATTATTTTGTATTTGCATTTTCCCCGATGTATACTTCGAATGGAACTGAGTAGCGTTCCCCAATCTCCCCGTTCGAGAGGCCCGCGTGCGCGTACTATTTGCTTGCTCTTTGTTGAGTCTGGCGCCTTGTCTGATCGCCAGTCCGAAGTCCTCCTCCCCGTTGACCGTCGTCCTTGAGTACGATCATCCTCAATCCAACGTTTCGTTCTCGGCCATGCAGGGCAGACTGCAATCCACTCTGAAACACGCTGGCCTCCAGGTTGAACTTCGAAACAAAACTACTCTGCCCGTAAACGCCGAATTCGAATCCCTGGTGGTCTTCAAGATGAAAGGAACCTGCACCATGTCTGCCTGGCCGAGTTCCCCTTATGACGGCCGCCAGCCTCGGACCCTCGCCCTGGCCTACACCACAGAAGGAGAAGTTCTCCCCTTCGGCGAAGTCGAGTGTGACACCGTGCGTGAGTCGTTACAGCGGCTGCTCGGACACTCTGCCACGTCCAAGAAAAACGAGACTCTCTACGGCTCCGCCTTAGCGATGGTCATGGTGCACGAGATCTATCACATGGTGGCGAATGCAAAAGTCCACACCCACGACGGGCTGACCAAAGAAAAACTCTCCGCCCGCGAACTGCTCGACAACAAACTCCCGCTTTCCGAGGTCGCCAGGGAGGCTATCGAGCAGAACCTCCTGAAGCACAAAGAAACCCCACTCGAACCCAAAGGTGACTAGCCTTTTCCGCCGCTCCCGCTTATTGAGAATTACAACGTGTGCCACAGTAATAGCGGAGCGTTGATCGAGTGGCTGCCGAAAGATTTACGATTCAAATCCCGGATTCAGTACTGGCGGATTTAGCGCATCGCCTTGAGGCTACTCGTTGGCCGGATGAACTCGAGAGCTCTGATTGGGAATTTGGCTCAGATCTCGGTTACGTCCGGCAGTTGGCTGAGTATTGGCTTCATCATTACGACTGGCGCCGCGAAGAAGCAGCGTTAAATCAACTCCCGCAATATCGCATCGCGCTCGACGGAGCCTACATCCACTTTCTCCACGTGCGGGGAACCGGACCGGCGCCTTTGCCGCTCCTCATCACGCATGGCTGGCCAGGAAGCTTTGTCGAGATGATCAAGCTCATTCCGCTGCTGACTGATCCTGTAGCGCACGGTGGCAAGGCGGAAGATGCCTTCGATGTAGTCGTGCCATCATTGCCCGGCTATGGATTCTCGGATCGGCCCACGGTGCGAGGAATGGATCCGAAGAAGATCGCTGAACTATGGGCGCGGCTCATGCAGGAACTCGGTTATACGCGCTTCGGCGCGCAAGGTGGCGATTGGGGCTCGGCGATTTCGATTGCGCTTGGCCTGGACCATGCAGAGCGCATCATTGGCATTCACTTGAATTACATCGCTGGGCGCCTTTTACTAGGAGGCGCGCTGAACCAGCCACAAGAAGACGAATTGTCGCGGGCGTACCAGGAGCAACTTCGAACCTGGTGGGAGGCCGAGGGTGGCTACAGTCATGAACAAGGAACAAAGCCGCAGACACTGAGTTACGGACTAAACGATTCTCCTGTAGGGCTCGCCGCTTGGATCGTAGAGAAGTTCCGGACCTGGAGTGATTGTGGCGGTGATGTCGAACGCCTCTTTACGCGCGACGAGCTTCTGACCAACATAATGATCTACTGGGTCACCGAAACAATTAACTCGTCCGTGCGGTTGTATTATGAGTCACGGCAGCGACCGCTGAGCCTTTCTCATACCAGCTACGTTCATCCTCCGGTAGCAGTTGCGCTGTTTCCAAAAGAAATCCCCATGCCTCCGCTCGCACTCGCCAAGCGCGGCCTGAATGTCGTGCGCTGGACTGAAATGCCGGTGGGCGGCCATTTCGCTGCAATGGAACAGCCGGAACTGCTGGCGAATGATATCCGGGAGTTCTTCCGAGCTTGGCGATAGAACAAGGGCCATGATCGCTGCCCGTCCCACCCAAGTCCTAATTGCGCACAGCTAAAGCGCTGGCCCAGTCAACCGGAAGCGTGCCCATCGGAAGCAACTGGCCTTTCTCCAAATGCCGGATGGTCTTAGCAAACTTGGCGGCGTGCGGGTCATGCGTCACCATGATGATCGTCTTGCCAAACTCCTGATTCAATCGCCTCAGCATCGTCAGCACATCTTCCGCCGCGGCCGCATCCAGGTTGCCGGTCGGTTCGTCGGCAAGAATTAAGTCGGGGTCAGTGACTATCGCGCGGGCGATCGCGACACGCTGCTCCTGCCCGCCGGAGAGCTGCTTCGGCAAGTGTCCAAAACGATCCCCCAACCCCACCAATTTCAGCGCTGTCTCGGCGTGCTCAATGCGCTCCTTCTTCGCCAGCTTCGTGAGTTTGAGCGGAAGCTCCACATTCTCGAGCGCCGTCAACACCGGCAGCAAATTAAACGATTGGAAAACAAAACCAATATGTACGTTCCGCCAATGAGCAATCTCGCGATCGTTCATGGCGCGGAGATTAGCGCCCAGAACCTCGATGTCCCCGTCGGTCGCCCGATCCATGGCCGCAATCAGATGCAGCAGCGTGGATTTGCCCGATCCCGACGGCCCCATCAGCGCAATGAAATCGCCGCGATCGATATCGATATCGGCGGCATCCAGAGCCGTGACGTGAAATTCGTCCCGAACATACTCCTTGGTTAACCTGCGCGTGCGAATTACCGTTTCACTCATTGCTCACTTCTCCCGTCAACGCGTAATCACGACTTTCTGCCCATCTTTCAGGTCTGCCGGAGGATTGACAATCAACGTTTCGCCGCCAATCAATCCGCTTTCGATCGCGGTGCCCCGATCCGAAACGCCTCCGGCAGTAACGGCGCGCTTCCGGGCATATGCGTTCAACACCACAAACACCGCCCCGTTCTGTATGGCGCTGGTCGGTATCGTCACGGTATTTTTAGTTTCCGAAGTGGAACCCGCCGCCGCTTTGTTATAGAAGGCCACCGTCGCATTCATATCGGGCCGCAGATAATCATCCGGATTCAAAACTCGAACCTTCACTTGCACAGTCGCCTTGGCGCGGTCCGCTTCCGGCGACACCTGTTCCACGGCGCCCTGATACTTGCGGTCAGGATAAGCGTCCGTCGTGATAATGCCTGTTTGCTTCGGCCCCAGCTTGGGAAAGTCTGCCTGGTTGATATCCAGTTCCACTTGCAGATCATTCAAATCGGCCATCGTGAAAACGTAACCCTTCGCGCCTTTATCCCCCACAAACCCGTTTGTGACAAACTCGCCCTTCTCGACGTTGCGATCGAGGATCGTTCCAGTGACCGGCGCTTTGATCACCGTATTGTCGAGTTGAGTCTGCGCGTAATCCACCGCTCCACGAGCCTGCTCGATCTGGCCTTCCACCTGCGCAATCTCTTCTTTGCGAGGACCGAGCACCGATAAATCCAGGGTGCGTTGCAGGCTGACCACCTTAGCGGCGGCGCTGTTGTATTTCGCTTGTGCATCGTCAAAAGACTGCTTCGAAACCACGCCTTCCGCCGACAACTGCTTGGTGCGATCCAAGGTGACCTTAGCGTTTTCCAAGTCAGCCTGGGCTTGATCGCTGTCGGCGCGAGCCTTGGCCACCTCCTCCGGACGCGATCCGTTCTTCTGCTCATCCAGGCGCGCCCGCAGGTTGGCCAAATTGCCCTTTTGCTGTCTCAACTGCGCTTCGTATTCGTCGGTTTCCAGGCGCACCACCACCTGACCGGACTTCACTCTATCGCCCTTGTCCACCCCGATCCACGCAACCCGGCCATTCACCTTCGAAGCCACTTCAATCTTATGCGCGGCGACGATGTAGCCGGTCGCAGTAAGAACGGTATTGGTGGCGCCGCCAGCCGGCGAAGTAGTCGGCGTCGGAACGTCCACGACGCGAACGGGAACAGCGGCAGTCAACTTCTGATAGGCGAACATGCCAAGCGCCAACAAGACAACCGCGGCGATAACGAGAACGACGATCCTGCCAACCGGCTTACTTGAGCCGCGCTGTTTCGCCGACCGATCGATTCTTAGACTTTTCAGCTCAGTTTCCATGACTTCTTTACACTTGCCGCATCGCCGTCAAGATCTCTTGATTGGCCGCCTGCCGCGCCGGCAGCAGTCCGCCCAGCGCGCCCAGCAAAGCGGAGAACAAAAGCCCCCACAGCATGATCTGAGGCCCGACTTTGAAGTTGAAACTTGTTTCGCTAAAAGTAATGTTGTTCCCAATCCCCGTGGTAATCCCATTTAACGGAAGCACGATCAGGCATGCCAGTAACCCGCCGACCAGGGACAAAAGCACCGATTCGATAAAAAAGCTTAGTAAAATACTTCCTTTCGTAAAGCCCAGCACGCGCAGCGTTCCAACTTCCTTGGAGCGGCGCGACACGGCCGCGTACATGGTGTTCATCGCGGCAAACGAACTTCCCACCGCCATAATGATGCACACAAACGCACCCAGGAACGAAATCGGCGCAGCCGAAGAGGTTTGCTGATCGTAGTATTCGCGTTCGGTCATCGCGCTGACGTTCAAGCGTCGATCATCCGTGAAGCGCTTGATCAGCGCAGCGGCGCTGATGTCGTCCATCGCCTGGACCAGCGCAGAACTATACGCATCGGTGCGATTGAAGTCTGAAGCGATTTGGTAGGCATCGCCAAAAACCTCGCTGTTCACGGCGCTGTCGCCTCCATCCATCACGCCGACCACGGTCCAATAACCGCGCGCAAATTTCAGTTGTTTACCGACCGCCGCCCTCGGATAACGCCGCGCAATGCCTTTCCCCACCACGATCTCGCGCAGCCCCGGTTTGAACCAACGTCCCTGCCTAATGGCAAGGCGCCGCATCTTCACACCCCGTTCGGAAACGCCCCGCACCGTGATGTTGTTGCCCGCCTCGTTCTCCTGGTTCGGGATCGTAATAATGGTGACCACTTCCATCGAGATCAACGGCTGCCCATCCACACCTTTGGCAATACCCGGCGTGGCGCTGACCACCTGCAATTGAGCCGGCGTGAACACGCTGGTGAGTTCCGCCGTTCCGCCCTTGCGCATCAGCAGCACATGCAGTGGATCGCCTTGCGCCGCAAAGGCCGACTTCAAACCGGCATTCAGTCCCAACACGGCCATCAAAATGGCAACCGTCATGGCAACGCCTAATGCCGTCATGAGTGTGGTGGTCTTGCGAACCACCAGATTACGCAGATTGTAGGAAAGGGGAATGGCCATACCGAGTTACCCTGCGTACCGCAGCGAATCGAGAATATTGGTGCGCGCCGCATTGATCGCGGGAATCACCGAACTGATGAACCCCACAAACAGCGCGATGCCAAGACAAATCAGAATCGTGGAAGGCGCCATGCCCATGCTGTGAAGATTGATGAATGGAACAGTGGCATGACTGATGACCGCTGCCAGGATGCCGGCCAGGAAAACGCCAATCGCGCCACCGATCAGCGCGATAGCCAAAGCCTCACCGAGCACCATGCCCAAAATCGCATCGTTGGTGAAGCCCAGAGTCTTCAGAACGCCTACTTCTCTAATGCGCTCGCGTACAGACATCGCCATCGTGTTACCGGAGACCAGAAGAATCGTGAACGTAACCGCGGCGCAGATAACGATCAGGAAGAGTTTGACATTGCCCAGAAAGCTGACGAAGCTGCGCGCGAACTCCTGCTCTGATTCCGTCTTGGTGGGGAATGGCGAATCGGCAAACATGGCGTCTACGGTCTTCGAGATCTGGGGAACGCTTTGCGGACTATCGGCCAAAATCGCGATCATGCTGTCGAAGCTGCGGTTTTGAATGCCCACCAACTGGCGAAGATAATCCACGTTGAAATAAAGCGAATTTTGGGCATCGGGATCATCGAAAATGCCCTCCACAGTCAAATCCATAGTGACCGGGTAGATATCGCCCATAAGCGTAATCTTCTGGCCAACTTTGAAACCCTGGCTCGCAGCCAGATCGCTGGACACGATGCAAGCCGTGCGTTTATGAATAAATGCCTGCCGCTGCTCGTCGGGCATCGTCATTTGTGTGCGGATTTGCAGAAAGGCGGGCGGGTCAACGGCGAAACGAGCAAAACGGTTCCTCGTTTCGCGATTATCCTTATAAGTGCCCCCAAACCAGTTCCACGGTGAGATCACACGCACACCCGCCACCCGCTGTATCTTCCCTTCATACGATTGAGGCAGCGGATTGCCGAGTGACACCTTGTGTCGAACCACCACCCGCAGCGCTTGTCCAGGAGTCGCTTCTCCATAGAACAAGGTGTGATACATCGCTACCAAAATGCCCAGTAAGCAAAGCGACACAGCCATGCTCGAGATGGTGAGAATGCTCCTCCGTTTATTCCGCCAGGTGTTTTTGAAAGCCAACCCGAGATACTTGTGCACGCTGAACCCCCCCTGTTGAGTTAGAGTAACCTAGAACCCCAGGTTCTGGTGTAAATTCGCTAGACGAATCCAACAGAGGAAATGTTCGCTTCTAGATATGCGTGCCAGCACAAAGGTCTCAAGGATAGTCAAGGCGCCTCGCAAGCTTATATACAAGAAGTTCCTCAACCCCAGCGATTTAGCCTCCTGGCGAGCCCCGCAAAATATGAAGGCTCTCAACGAAAGCCTGAATTGCCGCTTCCGAACCGCAAGGAGTACCATCACTGTTAAAACTTGCTGTCGCAGCCAGGGGGCCTAGTGGGAGCTTTCAAGATTTGTAAAATGCCGTCATCTCAACGGCTGTTTCAGCATGAATCAATCGCCTTTGGCAGAGCCGCGACCGAAGGGAGCGTTTTCTTGTCATTTTGCGACGAAAACTAGATCGTGTTTGTTCAGGCCAAACGAGGTCACTTACGTTCCCTGGCTCCGCTTCGAGGGTTTCGGTTGCGGGGAGATGGCGCCGTGTTACTCAATCACGCAACCCGCCTGGCTCCGCGCCAATTCAAGTAGCTGGCCGGTTTGCTTCCGCGCTTGATACACCGTACGCAAATTCTGTGCTGCCTCTGTTTGACAAGGTTGCCGCCGCAAAGCTTCGTGCCATAGCTTGATCGCTTCTTCCATCTGGTTTGCGGCGGCATAGGCGTTTCCAAGGTTGACCAGAGCAACCAGCGACCCGGGTTGCTTACCCAAGACGGAGCGGTACAGCATGACTGCTTGCTGCGAATCGCCCGAGCGCTGGTAAAGGTCGGCCAGTCGCAGTTCGGCGTCGGCATCCTGGCTCGCGCCGGATAATAGGCGGATTGCCTCCCGTATTTGCCGCGCATCTCCGGTGCGCGCTGACATTTCCCCGTAGGCCAAGCCCAATTCCCGCGGTCCGGCATCCGCCTTTGAGAACGGCTGGAGTTCCCAGACGTCCCGCGGCTCGGATTCCGGAGCAGATGCCCGACGTGGAATGCTGTGATCGGTCAACACTCCGTGACCTCCGCCCACCACGCGTCCCTGTGGCATATGGCACGCGACGCAGTCGTTCCCACGCCCGCACTGGGCTTGCTGATGACATCCCAGACATCGCGCGCGATACCAGGCCACTCGCTCCCCGGCGGCCGGGGCGCGGTGGGGGTCATGGCAGGTTCCGCACCACAACCGATCTCCGGAAACGGCCTTGCAGCGGCTGGCAGCCAGTTTCTCCACGTAACTGGTCGCTTTCAGTGGCGGCGCACCCTGGAAGACAAAATAGGCCGCATAGTCCGCTAACAAGGCGCCCGGGCGGTACTCTTCAAATCGCATGCCGACCCGCGCCACGCGAGCCTCTCCAGACATGTGACATTGTGCGCAAATAGAATCTCTGCGCGCCGCGTCCAGCTTCGCCGGATTCACCATGCTTCCGTGTCCGCTGATATGTTGCGACCCCGGCCCGTGACAGCGCTCGCACCCAATGCCGGTTTGCGCAAACGGTGGATCGGCATAGCGATTCGCAAACCCGGCTGCCGATCGCACCTGGCTGGAATGACAGTTCAGACAATCCGCGGCAATGGGGCGATTCCAACGGGAAACCCGGTCCTGCTCATAGCCTGGAGAGACATCCCAGCGGGCTTGTTGCGCATACCAGGTCACTGGCGCTTCAAACAAAAAGCCATCGCGCGTGTAGAGAAAGCTGCGGCCGGCTGCGCCCGACCCGATGAAGTAATCGAGCTTGCGTTCCACCGCTTGGGTGGGTGTCACTACTGTAACCGCTCCCGTACCGTCGATCCGATAGGTTGTCTTTGAATCGCCCTGGACAAAAGATCCGGGCGTCAATCCGCCTCTCACCGCACCGCTACTTTGGGCCATGGGCGTTTGGCTATAAGCGTTGAAGATCTCCGAGTGGCAAGCAGCGCAAGCGTGATTGCCGACATACAGGGCGCCCGGCGCAAACAAAAGCGCAAAGGACGCGGATGCGCGCCCCGAGGCAAGGAAAGTAACCCTCTGCCCTTTGCGGGGCGAGGTCGATACCGCGGCCGTTTTGCGCGGTTTCCTTGAAAGAAGAACGATCATCTGCGCAGCGTGGCGGGCGACGCTTCAAATTCTTTGCGGTGAAGCTCAGCCTTTTCTTTCTCACCCAACTTGCCGTAGGCGCGCGCTAGCAGGAAGTGGATCTGGCGGTCGGTTGTGCCATTGCCTTTTGCGGCCAGCGCCAACTCTCCTTCCGCAACGGCGGCCGCAAACTCACCCTTCTCGAAAGCCAGGCGCCCTCTTTCATAATGGCCATCGCGCGAGCCCGGGTCGAGTTCCAGTACACGGTTCACTTCGCGCGCGCTCTCTTGGTAGCGCCCCAATATAAACAGCAGGCGGCCGTACGCCGCGTGTGTCTCGGCGCTCGGTTGCTGGTGCGCCTCCTCAATAGAGATGGCTCTGCCATAAAGCTCCTCGGCGGCTTCAGGATGAGCCAGGCCCTCTTCGGACAAAGCAAGATACAGCAGCGGCCGCGCATCGTTCGCATTGAGCTTGGCCGCCGTCTGCAGAGCCGGTACCGCTCGTACAAAATCGTTGTCCACGTAATAGAAGAAGCCGAGCATGAACTGGGTGTAGGGGGACGACGGTTCCAATTCCGTTGCTTTGACAAAGGCCCAGCGCGCTATGTCGAAGCGGTTGAATGCCATAGCGATCTTTCCGCGCAGAGTCCAGGCCGGAGCATACTGCGGATTCTCTTTGATGGCGGCGTCCAGTTGTGCGGCAGCCTCGGCAAATTCCTGCCTCTGAAACAGCGCATTTGCCTGTTCATAGCGATCCACGCCCGGAGTTGCGTCAAACCGCAGGAAGCAATAAATCGAGATCATTACAAGCGGGGTCATTGCAGTTGCCCTCCCGCCTGCAGCGTGTAATAGCGACTCGCTGCCACGTTTTCAAAGCGGTCCGTACGGGACAGCGGCGCGGGCCACTTTACCGTCAGCCAGTCCAGCTTGGAGGCTGCCCCTAAGCCAAGCAGTTCACGCGGATCGTTGGCCGAAAGATAACTTCCTCCCGCGGTTTTCCATCGCGCCCGTGCCCGTCCATTGGCGGACCACTTGATTACCGCGCCTGTCGAAAGTCCTTTCAGGTCTAGGCCGATCCAATGGTTATTGGTCGGCCGGTGGTGCAGCACCAGGGGCGCCTCTCCGCTGTTCGCAATAACCACGTCCGGGAAGCCGTCGTTATCCAGATCGCCCACCGCCAGCCCGCGCGCCGGATAGTGCTGCGTGAAAGCCGCTCCAGCCGCAGCCCCTTGGTTTACGAACCGCCCGCCTTCGTTCCGGAAGAGCAGAAGCGGTTCGCGATAGGTCAACGTGCTTGATATCTTTTCAATCAAATCGTCGGGATGCCCGCTACACACAATTAGATCGAGGTCGCCGTCCAGATCGAAGTCGAAGAACTTCACACCCCATCCGCTGTACATCTGGCTCGCGGTGCCGATCCCGCTCTCGCCGGCTTCGTCGGAAAACGTCAAGTTTCCCCGGTTCCGGTAAAGCGAGAATCGCTCCCGGTTGAAATTGGTGACAAACAGATCTTGCCAGCCATCGTTGTTGTAATCGCCCGCATCCACCCCCATGCCGGAACGCGCCGCACCGTCGGCACTGTAGGCCACGCCTGCTTCCAGACCAATTTCTTCGAACCTCCCCTGACCTTTGTTCAGGAAAAGGAAGTTCGGAACTGAATCGTTCGCCACAAACAAATCCGGCAAGCCATCGTTGTTGATATCGGTCACAACCGCGCCGAATGTCTTACCCGCATGCAGGCCGATTCCCGATGCCATGCTCACGTCGGTGAAGGTTCCGTCCCCGTTGTTGCGGTACAAGCGGCTGGGCCATGGATCGTAAGTAAGCGGATAACAATAGTGACTTACTCCGGCGAAACTGCAATCCCGTTCGCGGGATTTATCGTACTGCACGAAATGCCCCACAAAAAGGTCTTGCGTGCCATTTCCATCGTAATCGAACCAAACGGCCGCCGTGTAAAGCCCGGGAGCATCCAAACCAGCTTTTTCGGTGACATCGGTGAAGGTTCCGTCCCCGTTATTGCGGTACAGGATGTTGCGTCCGTAGTTGGTAATAAATAGATCGGTCCAGCCGTCGTTGTTGTAGTCGCAGGTGGACACTCCGATTCCGAACCCGCGCCCCGACACTCCGGCCTTCGTCGTAACATCGGTAAACGTTCCGTCGTGGTTATTGTGATAGAGCGCGTTTCGTAGCGGCTTCACCGGATGAAAGAAATCGGATGGACCGCTGTTCGTGAAATACAGGTCCATCCAGCCGTCGTGATCGTAGTCGAAGATCGCGACTCCGGGACCCATCGACTCGGGAAGATAACGCCGCGATGAGCGCGCGTTGTCATGAACGAAATGAATGCCGGTTTGGGAAGGAGGCAGCGTCACATAAACCGCTGCTCCTGTTAAAACCAATCCGAACAGAGCGAGGACGTTCACCACACTACATTACACACCGACATTCGAGATGGAGCGATTGTTAGCCCGGCGCACGCCGCGGCACAGGGCGCGTCAGCCGCTCGAGGGCGGTTGAAGAAGGCTTCTTCATTCGATTCCCTCGATTGACGCCCAAAGATCTTTCAGCACCAACGGCGGTTGTGCGAAAACACTACTGACAAGCAGGTGCTCACCGTAAACCTTTTTTGAGAAACACGCGCACAACAGGCCCGGCATTAAGCGCACCGCCCGAAGGACAGGCGAGTTCCTTTGTTGTATGGCGGCGCGCAGCCCGGCCTTGTGCGCTTCGAAGGAGCCCTCCGCAAACTCCCAAACGCGGCGGCGCTCCGGCCAGATGACCCAGACCAAGGGTGCTCCGAGATTGACTAAACGTTGTGCTCGATTGAACATATCTCCGATGGTTTGCCCAGGAGACAAGATCTCCACAGCCAAACCGGGTGGCTCGGCCAAGCCGCCTTCGACATATTTCGCGCTGGTCGGCGCGACAATTACGTCAGGCACTACGTACTCGCGCCGACCGTCCGGCATGATTTTTCCAGTGAGCACATTTTGCTCGGACATCGCTTCCCAGCCGAACTGGAGCAGGTCCTTAAAGAGGTACATCAAATACCGTTGAATCCTCTGATGAAGCCGCTTCGGCACAACCTTCTCTCGCTCCTCCCCATCGATCAACTCCACCGTATAGGGGTGAGCCAAGCCCAGGTTTGACTCCGGGCGTACAAATGGCACAGTGGGCTGCATTGAAAAACTCCCTCCTTCCGAGGAACACGCGCACAACGGACCGCGTCCCGGGCATTGAGAAGCGTGAGTTCCTTTGTCATACGGTGCCGCGGCACGCGGCCTGTGCGCTTTTGTGTCGCCGTGCCGGTGTCAGCTCCCTTAGTTTAAGGGTACAGGGAGCGGAGTGGAGTTGACTATTTGCCTCGCATCCCAAGCGCCTACAAGTAAAAGAAGGTTTGCGTAATCAGCTCGAATCCCAAAATAGGCACAGACCAGGCTATTCCTGGATGAGGCCACGAAAATGGTGTTTATTTCTCATTGCGAACCCCCGGCTTGCAATCCAGTTAAGATTATACAAAAATATAACCAAGGAGGAAAGTATGCACACGACCAATTTGCGGAAGGTAGGGGGTTCCGTCATGCTAGCCGTGCCACCGTCGCTTCTCGAGATGCTTCACTTGCGCGCGGGAGCCAAGGTAGGCTTGGCTGTCGAAAGCGGCCAGCTAGTGGTAAAGCCGCAGAAACGGCCGCGCTACACCCTTGACGAACTGTTGTCTCAGTGCGATCCGCGAGCGCGGCGCAGCGCTGAAGAGAGAGCCTGGCTCGACGACCACGCCGCAGGCGGCGAACTGCTCTGATGGAGCGGGGTGAAATCTGGCTAGTGGCACTCGATCCGACCTCGGGACACGAGCAAAAGGGCCGTCGTCCGGTACTGATCGTCTCACCAGGACCCTTCAACAGACTTACCAAAGTACCAGTGGTTGTTCCCATCACCAGCGGTGGAAATTTCGCCCGCACTGCCGGCTTCGCGGTTCCCTTAGCGGGCGCTGGGACTCGAACGGCCGGAGTCGTTCGCTGCGACCAACCCCGCGCGCTCGATCTTGGCGCGCGAGGCGGTCGCAAACTGGAGCGTGTTACCGACGCCATTCTGGATGACGTGCTCGCCAAACTCGCGCCCATTTTTGAATGAACGATTCAAGCTGGCGCAGCCAATCCATCTACAGACTCGGGGTTGGGAAGGCTGCCCGCGCGCGAGATGGAATTTGAAAACGAAGGTTTGGGCAATCGATGCCGTGTGGAGCGGACCCAGTGGATGAAGAAGGTCTAACTATTAGGGATCCTTATTCGCCTCGTGGAGCAGCTTTTTTGCCGTGGACGCAAGCGCCGCGGCTAGCAAGTCTGTTCCGGCTCCGCGATATACGTTCTCACTCGACCTGCTCCACATACTCGCGTAACGTTCGATTGACATTTGTCATCTCTGAAAGTCGTTCTCGCGTGATCGCCCAGTCAGGATTGGCATTGGCGCGGATCTGCGTGCTATCCACGGAGAGATCGACACCTCTTACCAGCCCGACGTTCATACACTGCTGGACGATGCGCTCGAAGAGTTCAAGAAAGAGCGGTGACTCCTGAAAACGCCCGTGCCAATTCTTGAAAAACGTGGAGTGATGTGCAGCCTGTTGATCAAGTCCCAGGCCGGCGAACCGGTTGCTGTGATACTGTATCCTTACAGCATTACAGTGCAAATGTTCTTCAAATTGAATCCAAGCGACGGCCGGCCAATGTATCTGCAATTGATGCAGCAAATTCGGCATGCGGCGGAAATCGGTGCTCTCCAGGATGGCCAACAAATGCCAGGAATTCGCACTCTGGCCGAACAGCTGCTCGTCAGTCCCAACACCGTTGCTAAAGCGTACACCGAGTTAGAGCACGACGGACTGCTTGACTTGCGGCAGGGTGCAGGCGCATTCCTCTGTGTCAAAAATCGAACGCGATCTCGCGCAAATCGCATCTCTCTCGCCAAGGACCGCGTCAGAGATGCGCTTCAAGAAATGCTTGAGAACGGCTTGCACGAAGATGAGATTCGACGAATTTTTGAAGCGGCCCTTCTGCATTCTTCCTTATTGGTGAGCAAGTAATGAACGACACTCCTGTTATCAGCACTTTTCAACTGAGGAAGTCTTTTGCGCGAACTGAGGCGGTGAGCAGCTTAACGTTCTCCGTCAAATCACAACAAATCACCGCGTTTCTTGGTGGCAATGGGGCCGGCAAAAGCACCACGATCAAAATGCTGTTGGGAATGCTCAAGCCCTCGGGTGGAGAAGCAATGGTCCTCGGCACACGAATCGATGGTTCGGTCGAAATCGTCGATGTACGCAGGCGAATCGCCTACGTGAGTGAGGACAAGCGACTGTATGCCTACATGACGGTGGAGCAGGTCGTCAGATTCACGAGTTCATTCTTTCCGGATTGGCAAAATGACATTGCGAATGCGCTTATAGAGAGATACCGCCTTCCCCTTAATCGAAGGGTAAAAGCGCTTTCGAAAGGTATGCGAACAAAGCTTGCACTCTTATTAGCGTTTGCGAGGCGGCCGGAGTTGCTTATCCTCGACGAGCCTAGCGAAGGGCTTGATCCGCAAGGTGTTGAAGACCTCCTTGAGAATTTAGTGAGTCACGCAGCTCAAGGTACGGCGGTTTTTTTCTCCACACATCAAATCTCAGAAGTGGAGCGTATTGCCGATCATGTTTGTATTTTGAGCCGGGGCGAAATGGTTTTAGACGCACCCGTTGACGAACTCAGAGAATCATACCGCCAAATCAATCTGACGTTTTCGAATGTGCCGGCCGGTAAGAACATACAACTCGAAGGGGTGGAACGAGTGCAGACACGGGGAAATCAAATGGCTGTAATTGCAAGTCGCAATGCTGACGCAATTATCGAGCACGCACGGGAGCTGCATGCAACTTCAATCGAGGTCGTTCCCTTAGGGCTAAGGGAAATTTATCTCCAGACCACGAGGGCCGACTAGATGCTCTGGTACAAAGCTTGGCTAGAAACTCGAACGAGATTTGCCATTTCGCTTGGCGGCATATTCTTGCTCTGCGCCTACAGCGTCTTTCATGGTGACCGGCAAGCACTCAGCTACGCCAAGACTGACTACTACTATTCGGTGCTTCACGGGACGCATGCATTGCTGAGTGTGATGTGGGTATTGGCGGTTACCCTGCTGATGATGGGGGGATTGCTTAGAGAGAAGGCGCTTGGTACTTCGCTATTCACGCTGGCCCTTCCAGTGAGCAGAAAGCGTTTGACGATCGCACGAATTGTTTTCGGCCTCGTTCAATCCGTTTCGCTGGCCATCTTTCCATGGGCTGGAATGTACATTATCGCCTTCCTCACGGGTGAGGCAAGGTCGGGCCGTCAGGCGTTCTTCCATTTAGCGTTGCTCATAGGCGGCGGAATGGTCTTCTTTGCGCTCGCCGTTTTAGTCTCGTCGACGGTAGAAGGCGAGTACACTGCCCCGGCGGTAAGTTTGGGGATTATTTTGATGTCGATTGTCGTCTTGAACTCTCCCTCGCTCCGAGTGTTCAGCCCTTGGGCATTTATGGTCGGCGCAGATTACTTCAGCAGGGAACAGTGCCTTCTGATCGGCCCAGTTCCGTGGATGAATATTGGTGCTTACCTATTGTTATCGGTCACTCTAGTCTACGTCGCTGTCAAGGCGATCCTCTCGCGCGACTTCTAAACTGTTAAACATGCCCGAGAGTTCGGAACCATTAAGTTAAGTTAGGGCTTACGGGTCAAGCGCACAGCCCCAAGGTCAGACGAGGGCCCTTTCTGATTGACGGCGCGCGCAGCCGGCCCTTTGCGCTCTTCAGTGGTCGCTTAGGCTCCCGGCTCGGTTTCAGAATTGGAAGCGCGCCACAATCTGTCCCGAACGCGGGGCGTTGTACACCGAGCCCGTGTCGATGCGCCCGAAGCCGGACGAAACGCTTCCATTCGGATTCAAGGCCTGAGTAGCCCCGGCGTTGCCGCTATCCGGATTGTTCAGGTAAGTCCGGTTGAAAAGGTTAAAGAATTCCGCTCGAATCTGAAAATTCATAGATTCGCGGATGGGGAAGATACGGCCGAAGCTCAGCTCTTCGTCCGGACGGCGGGCGTAGCGGTAATCGTTATAGTAAGCGTTGGAAGTGGTGAACTGTCCGGGCGCCGGATCGGCCCACGCCTTGGGATTCAATACGAATTGACTGTTCGGATCGATGCACCCGCAGTTCAGATTTTTCAGAAATAGCGGCTGTCCCGGAACGCGGTTAGCGAAAGTTCCCGTAAAGTAAACCGAGCTCAAATTATTATTGGCAAGCGGGGCCTCAATAGGCGTGCCGCTGGCGTAGTGGAGGATGCCGCCCACGGTCCAGCTGCTGAGAACCTGCTTGGTCAAGAAATTCGATCCCCACTTCGGCACCTGATAGTTGAAGGCGACGACGAAAATGTTGGGCTGATCGTTTTTCGAAAAGGTTTTGTTCAAGCTCCGGTTGAAGACATCGGCGGTCGGCACGGTAGTGCCGTCCTGATCTTCGGCGGTGGTCAAATTCTTGGAACGCGTATAGGCGGCCGACATATCTAAGCCGTGCGAGAGGCGTTTTGTCACCTTGAGTTGCAAGGCGTCGTACCAGCTGTCGCCGAGCGGCGCCCAGCTGACGTTAACATCGCCGAATTGAGGGTAGGGCCGCAAGCTCTGCGCCACCGTGTTATCGAGCGAGTATCCCGCGTAGGGTGCACGGAAGCCGGCGGCCTGCGCCTGAGGAGAGCTGAGCCGAGAAGTCAGCAGTGCAAGGTTCGCCGGATTGGCAGCGTTCAGGCCGAACTGCGCCAGCCGCTGCGGGCTGAGAGCGTTCAGGGCGATTAATCCATTGGCCTGTTCCCAAGCGCCGCGGTTAGCCACATAGGCCGCTTCCACCACCAGGTCTTTACTCAGTTCCCGTTGCAGACTGATGTTCCACTGGTTCAGACGGGCCGGACGTCCGCCATTGTGATCGATCAAATTGGGCGGCGCGTTAATTTGCCCGGGGCTGGGCCGGATGCCGGGGTCGTATGTCGCGGCGTATAACGCAGCTGAGCTGAAGTTAAGCCCATTCGAAAGTTGCAGCGCCGGCACGCCGTAGGTGGGATTGGAAAAGTTGATGGTGTTGAAGCCCATGCCGAGGGAACTGCCGCCGCCGACATAGTTAAAGTTGGGCGCCTGTCCGTAGCTAATCGCCCAGCCAGCGCGGATGACCGTCTTGGGGTCGAGCTGATAAGCCGCTCCCAGACGCGGGCCGAGCGCAAAGGGATAGGTGGAGCCGAAACTGCAGTTGCAGCGTCCCGGCCCAGTGCCCGCGTACTCTGTTCCACCCAGCAGGCCCCCTGCCGATGGATTTACCACCGTGGGCGAAAATTCGCTCGTCCGGTAGTGCAGTTCGTGCGGCGCAGGCTGGTAGTCGTAGCGCAGCCCGTAAGTGACCGTTAACTTCTGGCTCACCTTCCAGGTATCCTGCGCGAAAAATCCCCACGCCATCTTGCGGTATTGAGGGGTTTGCGCGTTCGAGATATTGGCGCTATTCACCGCGCCCGTCAAAAAACTCGCGTAGGGGAATCCGACTACGCCGCCTTGCAGGTTCTGACCCTGAGTGGACGGCAACCCGCTTTCGATGGCGCTGAAGTCGTAGACGCCGGAAACACCGATGGTATTGATATTGGAGAACGAATCCAGCCGCCACTCCCCGCCGGCTTTGTAGGTGTGATTTCCACGCACGTGGGTGACTGTCGCCACCGCGGTGGGCTTGTCGATCAGGTACAGATTGCGATTGATCGGCCCCAGATTAGCGTTGCCGCTGTTGTTTTCATTTTCGTTGATTCCCCCAAATGCACTGGGGGTGTTCATATATTGGAAATTAGCGGTGTTCGAAAATCCAATGCCCGGAAATCCCGTGCCGGCAATCTGTCCGCCGAGTCCCAGTTGCGTAAGCGGGTTGTAGGCAACCGTTCCCGGCGGCGTCGTATCGGGGTTGTTATAACGCTGGTAACCGGCCCCAAAGTGGAGCAGCGTGGTGGGCGTCAGTGATTCATCGAAGTTCACTCGCGTGGTGTGGCTGCGGATGGTTTGCAGGCGACGAGACGACAAGGGGTCGGGAAAGCCGTCCTGGGTATTGTCTTTGTCGGTTCGCTGCTGCGAATAATACACGGCCAGATGCGAGCGCTCGTTAAAGTTATGGTCGATCTTGATCGAGGGGATGGCCTGGATCTTGCTGGTAATAAATTTTTCTTCGAAATTATTCAGGTTGCCCGGGCCGGTGGCATGGGGTATCAACGCCTGAATCTTAAGAGCCACAGGATCGAGCTTACTCATCGGAATGATGTTGTTCTGGTACGGGTCCCTCACGGTCGCTCCGTTGACCACGCGCGACGTGCTCGGATCGTAGATGGCGTTTTCCATAATCGGCCGGCCCAGGGGATCCGTTCCCAGCACCCGCCCTGTCAGAATACTGCTGAAGTTCCCGCTGCGCATGGCGTCGGTGGGAACCGTTCCGAAGATGTCACTGCCCTGGTGACTCCGATACATCTCGTAATTGAAAAAGAAGAAGGTGCGGTCATGGCCGTTGTACACCTTGGGAATCCAAACCGGGCCGCCGACGCTTGCGCCAAAATCCTGTTTACGCGCTTTGGGACGCTGCAGGTGGCCGCTGCCATCATTGGTAAACGGTATGCCGGCGTTTAAATCCTCGTTGGTCAGATATTCGTAGCCGCTGCCGTGAAACTGATTGGTGCCGGAGCGCGCCGTGAAGTTGAACAGACCGCCCGTGACTTGTCCGAACTCGGGAGCGAAATTGCTGGTTTGGAGAGTAAACTCCTCAATCGATTCGACGGAAGGCTGGGATTCGTCCGAGACGCGCGGATTGAGATCGCTGGTGGTGTCCTGGCCCTCGAAGATAATCCGGAAGGTGCCATTGGGAGCGCCGTTGACCTTAATATCGTTCCAGCCGTTAAGGCTGCTGCCCGGAGCAAGCGCGACAAAGCTCAAGGGGTTGCGGATGGCGCCCCCGCCGATCGCGAAATTGAGCGGCAAAGCATTGATGCGATCGCCGGTCAGCGTATCGGATTGTGCGGCGTCTTCCGTTTTCAACAGATTGGCGTCCGCGCTCACCGAGATCGTTTCCGATGTGGAACCCACTTCCAGCACAACGTCCACTCGCGCGGTTTCGGCCACCTGCACATTGATGCCGTGCCGCAGATACTTCTTGAATCCGGCATTTTCCACACTCAGATCGTAGGTCCCGGCGGGCAAAGACGGAATGGTGTAATTTCCGGTCGAGGTCGTGACGGTTCGGGATTGGACGCCCGTCTCCGCGTTTATGGCCACTACCGTGGCGGAGGGAACGACCGCGCTGGCAGGATCGGAAATTGTCCCTGTCAAGGTTCCCCGATCGCTCTGGCCGAACAACGCGGCGGAGCATAAGAGCAACAGAGCCGTCTGAAGACGACAAAATCGTGTCATTGATTTCCCCTGGAAGATAAAACGAAACTGCAGATGCAGGAACGATATCACATCCTCTTGTGCTTCGAAGGCGCCTTGCTCTTCGAACTCAACCGGGGTGCGGTGCGCCGGTAACCGTAGCAGCGACGATGAGCGAGCGCGATCTCCTGAATCGCCGCGCGTACGGCCACGTTTTCCTCCTCCGGCTGGTGCTCGCGGAAGCTGCACTCGCGATCGTCTGCTGGAGAGGTGCTCTTTCGGGGTCCAAATGATGATTATTACCGTCGATTTTGTCAATTTTACCCCGAAAATTGGCAAATTTGGTCTGCGGGATAATGATCTTTTGCGCAGTTTTCAAGGCCTTTGTTCCTCTGGAACTCTACTCTCTTTTTATAGACGGGAAAAACGGTGAACTCGAATCTCATTCTGATCCTCACTCTCGCCCCGGTTCTCTTCGCACAGCAAACCAGCCCGCAAGTCTCTCCGCCTGCCACGTCGGAAAGGTACAACCCGATGACATGGAAAGGCGAGGATGCTGATTTCGCCCTCGACATGCTCCAGCGTAATTTCTGCGACGCGCAACTAAGTAAACTCGTCGCTGCGAAATCATCGACACCCGATATCCAAGCGCTGGCGCACGATGCCGCCGAAGCCCAAACCAGGATCTATCGCAAGCTGCGTTCTCTGGCCAAGGCTTTCAATATTTGGCTGCCGCCCGAACATGAATTAGCCAAGTGCGAACAGCTCGAACACGAGCACAGCCTGTCTGGAAGCGAACTCGACAAAGCCTACCTGTCTTCGTTCCGGGAAACCAACGCTAAGCGCATCTCTCGCCTTCAGGGTGAGATCGCACGGCCCGAAAAGCCCGACAACTCTCCCCTTCGCAAACTCGCGGAAAAATCTCTGCCCACCCTTCAATCTCTGCAAACAAGAGCTGAAGCGCTAACTCAAAATGACCACCACTGAGCGCCCCAAAATTAGCCGTTTGCGAACTTTGGCTCTGCTGATCGCGATCCTTGCCCAGGCGCAGTTCAGCTACGCCCGAGTCGAAATTGTTCCTTGCAAAAACAACTTTTCCCCGGAGCAGCAAATTCAGCTCGGGCAAAAAGCAACTCAGCAAATCTATGCGACGATGCCCATCCTGCCTGACGATAGCCCCGTAACAAGATACGTCCAGGATCTCGGGCACAAGCTTGCTGCGCAGGCTCCGGGTTACAAATGGCCCTATAACTTTCATGTGGTCAACGAGGCCGAGATCAACGCCTTTGCGATTCCGGGCGGAACAGTGTTCGTGAATCTAGGAGCCATTCAAGCCGCTAATACCGAAGCTCAGTTGGCAGGCGTCATGGCTCACGAGATTTCTCACGTTGTTCTTCAGCACTCCGTCTGCAATGCCGCCAAACAGCAGAAAGTTGGTCTGCTCGCGGGCATCGGACAAGTGGCCGCCGGTGTGATACTCGGCGGTGCTGCCGGGCAACTGGCGCAGCAAGGCATCGGAATGACCGCCGGCCTGGGATTCCTCAAGATGTCTCGCGGAGCGGAAAGAGAAGCCGACCTCCTCGGCGTCGGGATTCTTTACGATGCAGGTTACGATCCCCGCGGCATGTCTCAATTCTTCGAGACCATTCAAGCTAAATATGGAGAAGGCAGTTCGCAGTTCATGAGCGACCATCCCAATCCAGGCAATCGCACCGAATACGTAGACAAAGAAGTTGCATCGTTCATACCAAAGCCGAATTACATCACTACAACTCCTGCCTTTACCAACATCAAACGGCAAGTATCCGGCATGCGCGCCTACACCGCTCGGGAAGTATCTTCGGGAGTCTGGAAGAAGCAAAGCCCAAACCAGACTGTCGGTAACGGCGTCAGTCAAAACGTCGGCCCAGCAACCCCGACCGCGGTGGACTTAAACACCTCGGGCGGCTGGAAAACTTTTCGAGGGAAAGGTTTTTCGATTGACATGCCGCCCAATTGGCAAGCCTACGATAATCAGACATCAGCGATGCTGGTTCCGCCAGGCGGATTAGCTCGGACTGCCGATGGTGGCGCTGGTGGCATCGTCTACGGCATGCTCAGCGATGTGTATCGGCCGCAGGGGCGCATGGATTTGGGATCGGCGCTGAACTCATTGCTGAACGAGATGTCGAGAGACAATCAAGGGCTTGTTGCTGGTCCGCAGACTCCTCTGACTGCTAACGGCAAGTCAGGCTTGAGCGTGGAGTGCGACAACCCTTCCGGTAACAACGGAAGAGGGGAACACGACATGATTGTCGCCTTTCAACTAAGAGACGGATCCGCGCGTTACTTCGCCTTTGTGGCCCCAACCGCCGATTTCGAGAAACTGCGACCAGCCTTCAGCAAAATGCTGCAAACACTCTCTCAGTAAACAAAAAAACAACCTCAAGAAGAGACTTGGCGAACGGCTGCCGGGTGATTCCAGACCTCCGCTTTGATTCGCATTCCAAACCCCGGCTCCTCCGGGACCGTGATGCTGCCGTTCTTCGGAGCGATCGGGCTTTCGAGCATCAACGGCCAATCATGCTCATAAAACCGTTGGCAGCTTTCTTGAATCCAAACGTTCGTCGATGCCGTTGTCAGATGAGTAGCAGAGTAAAAAAGCAAAGGTCCACCGGCAGTGTGCGGCGCAAAAGGCAATTCATAGGAATCCGCCATCGCTGTAATCTTCCGGGCTTCGGTCAAGCCTCCACACCAACACATATCGAACATCACGAACTTGGCAGCCTTTGACTGAAGAAGCTGCTGAAATGACATTTTGCCCATCATCCGTTCTCCGATCGTAAGCGGCAAAGAAGTCGCTTCCGCCAATTGACGGTATTGGTCAAAGTTGCCGGGCATCAGCATGTCTTCCAGCCACATCGGCCGGTAAGGCTCAACGGCCTTGGCGATACGGATAGCGGACGTCACATTCCATTGAGCATGAAACTCGATCAGGATCTCGATCTGAGCCCCGAATTTTTCCCGCAGCTTTCGGATCGGTTGAAGCGCCTCGTCGAGATCCGACTGAGTAATGTACTGATTCCTGTTTCGCTTTGCAGCTCCGTCGAAAGGCCAGATCTTGATGGCTTTAATCCCACGCGTCTCGATCAACTCCTGCATGATCTTTTCCGGCTCGCGATTGAAGTCGTACTTGTAAGGAAAGCAAGTGTTGTAGAGCCTCACCTGCGGATTGGATTTCCCTCCGATCATCCGGTATACCGGCACGTTCAGAGTCTTCCCCAGAAGATCCCAGAGAGCCAGGTCAACTGCGCTCAACACCCGGCCTTCGGCGCCTCCGGTAATGTTGAAATCCAGCATCCTATACAGGTCGGCCCATATCGCTTCAATGTCGCGGGGATCGCGGCCAATCAGCGACTGTGCCAGTATCGCGTGAACGACTGCTGCCTCACTTGCATTGTGCGGATATGTCTCGCCAATCCCTGAAAGCCCCTCGTTGTTGTCGATTTTGACCCACGTCCAATGCGGCCAGAAAGGTGCATCTTGGCGCTTCTTCCAGTAGACCGTTTCGAGCCTTGTGATTCTGGATGGCGAAGCTCGTTGCGCGGCACTGAGATAGGCCGACGCCAGCGAACTCGCCAGGAGTGTCGCAAGAAAGCTTCTTCGATCGGATCGCATAAGAAAGATTGTATGAGAGGAGATAATGGATGACGCCATGACATCTAGTAGAAGAAGTCTTCTCAAAGCGGCAAACACTGCTGCGCTAATGGCGCCATCGCTACTTGCGCAGAAGACTAATAGTCAAGCCGCAGGTGCATTGCAAGACATGAAAATCGCGGACCTGGAATTTACCGAGTTCACAGGACGCCACGAAGTTCAAGCTGGAATAAACGAACAACGTCAAGTGAACCCTCTGGACATCTATGACGACTTTCGACCAGGCGTGTACCGGGACAAACCGGGCGAGACCAAGAATCGGGCGATTAAAGCAATCTACTTGCGTATCCACACCAAAGGCGGCGCATTCGGTTTATACGGGCCGATCGATGAAGATGTCGCCATGGTGGTGAATGCGGAACTCCGCTCGTTCGTGATCGGCAAAGATGCGCTGGGCGGTGAAGCGCTTTGGGATCAGATGTATCGCTCGAACCGGCAATCCCGCGCCAGTCTCTTCCTCATGGCAATCAGCGCTATCGACAACACTCTTTGGGATCTGCGCGGCAGATACTACGGCGTCCCGGTTTATCGTCTGCTTGGCGGCCCGACGCGAAGCTCAGTGGAAGCCTATGCAAGTTGTCTGGGATATTCTTTGGAGCCCGCTGCAGTCCGGAAACAGTGCCTCGCGAATCAGAAAGCCGGCTATCGTTATCAGAAATGGTTTCTGGCGTATGGGCCGGGTTCCGGTCCGGAAGGAATGCGCAAGAACGTAGAGCTCGTGCGAATACTGCGAGAAACTCTTGGAGATGACACTGAGCTGATGTTCGACTCATTTAGCGGATGGGACCTGACCTATGCGCTGGAATGGGCTCATCAGGTAGAAAAATATCGTCCTCGCTGGATGGAAGAGTCCACGCATCCGGAAAAAATCGAAAGCTTCGCCACGCTGAGAAGAAGCACCACTGTTCCCATCGCTTCCGGCGAGCATTTCTATGGACGCTGGGAAGTGGAACGTTATCTCAAAGCGGAAGCGCTATCGGTTGTGCAGGCGGACCCTGAATGGTGTGGCGGAATTTCTGAGCTGCTGAAGATTGGAACTGTGGCCTCTCTACACGATGTACCGGTGATTCCGCATGGCCACAGCATTCATGCCGCGCTGCACGTCATCGCAAGTCAATCTCCCATGACGTTTCCGTTGGCAGAATATCTAATCAATAAAATGCGCTCTTATTATCACTTCGAAAAACACCCTCCCGTGCCGGAAAGAGCGCATTTTCCGCTGCCGCAAGGTCCTGGCTTCAATATTGAAATCGACGACGCCAACGTCGAATCGAAGAGAGTCCTCAAGTGGAGTGCGGCCTGACTCTCAATGCGAAAATCCTGGCCGATCTTTACGGATCCGATCTGAAAAATCTGCAAATCCGTCGGCGTGCTGCGCCGCGCTGTTAATTAAAGCTCGCCGCTTTAGATCAGGAAATGAAAGTCCATCGGTCGCAAGATCGCCCAAGTCATACAACATCTCGTCACCGCGACCATTCAAAAAGTTTCTCCAATCCCACCGCGAGAGTCCGCCAATTCTCTTTTCCGCCAAATAAGCAGTCACACTCGATGTGCAATTGCTGGTAAACGCGTTGTACCACTCCGGTTTGTCCTGAAGCTGCTTCATCCAATTCAGATATTGAAAAAAGAGATGCCTTGCGTCGTCCGGATTCGTTAACGTGTGATACAGATATACAAACTCGTCTTTCCGGTAGTTCGTTCGGACTCGAACAATATCACGTTCCTCCGCAGCCAGATATACCAATTCATACTGCCGGAAAAATCCGCGCAAGGCCGAATAACTCTCGCCGACCTCCTTTCTTGCCTCAATCGACATTGCGACGCGCTGCCCATCCGCGAAAGCGAAACTTACAATTGCATGTGCAATCCAAGGAGATCCCCAGTAGGTAAGAAAAAGATCCACTCCCAGAATCTTCGCGGGTTGAAGCTCCTTTGTTTCCCAATGTGGAGTGTAGCTCGTCTCGGTCGTATACTCGAAATTTCTCACGTTGTGAAGAATCACGACGTCGTTTCGCATCTCGGCCCAAGGAAGACGGGCAACATCTGTTTGCCAATGGCGATCGTTCGACGGCTTCAGGCTGAACCACCAGCCCGTAATAAAGAGTAGAGTGCATGCCCAGACAAGCAGCCTAACAGCTAACCTCTTCGTCTTCACTAACAAAAACAACAGAAGACTGACATAGACGCAAACAAGTGGAAGCTTCAACCAACCGATCGGAAAATCAAACCAAACTGCCGCAAGCGCCCAACAGGTGAATGCCGCCAATCCAGCTTGAGTCAGCCAGAGCCCTCCGCTTCGCAATAATCTTTGCACCGTCGTTCTACGGAGTGGGGCTAAACAGAAAATCAGACGCTTCATCCGAGCCGAACAACTGAACCAGCTTAGCGATACCGCCCGTCCAACCGGTTTGATGGCTTGCTCCGATGCCTGCGCCGTTATCGCCATGGAAGTATTCGTAGAAGAGAATATAGTCTCGCCAGTGCGGATCGTCTTGAAATTTGCGCACCCCTCCGAAAACCGGACGATGACCAGCGCCGTCTTTAAGGAAAGCGCTTACCAACCGATTAGACAATTCGTGCGCCACTTCTTGTAAATTCATAAGCACACCTGACCCGGTAGGGCATTCAATCTGGAAATCGCTGCCGTGATACTGATGAAAAGCTAGAAGTGCGCGAATGATCAGGATGTTAATAGGCGCCCAAATCGGCCCGCGCCAGTTGCTGTTGCCACCAAACATGCCGTTATCTGATTCGGCCGGCAGGTACTGAACCTTGTACTCCGCCCCATTTACATGCATCACGAACGGATGGTCTTTGTGCCAGCGGAGAGCGCGCGAATCCCATGAGGCCCCAGAAATCTTTCTTCGTCGAGCATCCTCGCAAGGATCTTTCGCAGTTTGTCTTCGGGAACGATCGCGAGCAAGTGGCGCCCTTTGTTCCCTGGCTTTCGAGGAGGCGCTAAATTAGCGATTAAATTCGCCTGTCGGTTGCAGAATCGGACTACTTTATCCAGCAGCTTGGGAAAGCGCTGTAGGATCTCAGGCTGAATCACCGTGGTCGCACAGAGGGGCAGCAGCCCGACAACTGATCGAACCTTGATCCGTTGAGCCTGTCCATCGGGGAATCGAAGCAGGTCGTAGAAAAAGCCATCTTCTTCGTCCCACATCTCGTCTGCGTTCAACCCGATACGGTCCATTGCGCCCGCGATACGAAAGAAATGTTCAACAAACTTCTGCGCCATGTCCTCATACACCGAGTCTTCCGGCGCGAGTTCAAGCGCAATCTGCAACATGGTCTGACAAAAGAACGCCATCCACGCCGTGCCGTCAGCCTGCTCGAGAAAGCCGCCTGTCGGCAAAGGAGAGCTTCTGTCGAATACTCCAATATTGTCGAGTCCCAGAAAACCGCCGTCGAATACATTCCGACCCTCGCGATCCTTTCGATTCACCCACCAAGTAAAGTTCATCAGCAGTTTCTGAAAAGCCAGCTTCAAAAATCGAACATCACCCTTGCCGGATTCGTGCTTATCGGTCAAATAAACAAACAGGGCAGCCCAGGCGTGGACCGGAGGATTAACATCGCCAAAATTCCATTCATAAGCCGGCATCTGCCCGTTTGGATGCTGGTACATCTAATGAAGCATGAGCAGCAACTGATTTTTGGCGAACTCACTATCAACCATCGCCAGCGGAACACAATGAAAGGCCAGATCCCAAGCCGCGAACCACGGATATTCCCACTTGTCCGGCATGGAGATCACGTCGTCGTTCACCATATGCTCACCGAGCCAACGTTCCAGGTCGAAATAATAGTACTGCTTGGACCAAAGCATTCCCGCCAATGACTGTCGCATTACCCGGCGTTCGTCAGTCGATAGGGACGCCGGCTCGATGCTGGCGTAAAAGTCGTCTGCTTCTTGTTTTCGTTTGGTGAAGAGTTCATCAAACGGCGCGCCAAATACATTAGACTCACGGTCGGGAGGATTGTGCGTAAGCCTGAGCCGAAACACAACTTCTCCGGAAGGTGGAACCTTGAACTGCTTTAAGAGAGCCGCTTTCGTTCCCTTCAAATCCGAATTGACACTGCTCTTGTCTCCTTCGATCACAAAACGATGAACAGCATCTTTTACATAGGGGCTGACGTTTTGTTTATGAAACAGTCGTTCGGAATTTGTTTCGTTTTCCGTAAACAAGAACTCGCATTCTGTGTCAGCGTACAAGTAGAACGTTCCGATGTCCTTTTGTGTTGCTTCGACATATCGCCCGCCCGGGTACGTCTTCTGCTCTAACTGCGGAGGGTCCGCCACTAACTTGCCACCGAACGACCTCCAGGTATTTCGAAACCAGAGATGCGGGAGGAGATGGATTGCCGCCTCTGTGTCACTTCTGTTCGCGACCGAAACGCGGATATAGATATCTTCCGGGTCAGCCTTGCAATACTCAACGAAGATATCGAAGTAACGATCCTCGTCAAAAATGCCGGTGTCGATCAGTTCATACTCCGGCTCTTCCCTGTTCCGGCGAGCATTGGTTGTAACGAGATCAACATAGGGAAACGCCGCTTTCGGGTACTTGTATAAGTACTTCATGTAGGAATGAGTCGGGGTCGAATCCAGATAAAAGTAATATTCTTTGACGTCCTCTCCGTGGTTTCCTTCACTGTTTGTCAGGCCGAAAAGGCGCTCCTTGAGGATCGGATCTGCGCCATTCCAACAAGCGAACGAGAAACACAGAATTTGCTTATCATCCGAAAAGCCGGCCAGCCGATCTTCTCCCCACAGATAGGCGCGGGACCTGGCCTGGTCATGCGAGAAATAGCTCCAGGCATCCCCATTCTGGCTGTAGTCTTCCCGAACGGTTCCCCATTGTCGCTCGCTTAGATACGGTCCCCACTTGCGCCAAGCCGCCTTCCCGGCATTCGCCTCTTCCAGTCGCTGGCTCTCAATGGTGCATGGTCGTGTCATTTTGAGATTCTACTTTCAGATATGTTGAAAAGTAAACGATGTAACTTTTCACTTAGACGCATGCGGTGGAGACGTACTACCCTGATTCAGGTCATGCTGGAACCGTAACATGCTGCTAATGTCGGTCCGAATCATGCGGGACCGCGGGCTATTTAGATCAGCGATGAGCCACATTACGATTGAGATCATGAGGGGCGATACGATCCAAACTATCCAAAACCGGAGTCCAGCGCTATAGCCGACTGTCATGCAAGTGAGCATGGAAATCAAGAACAGCATGATCAGTGCCATCGCAAGCGTGAATCCGAGCAAGAGACTGAGCAGTACGCCCAACGTATCTCGTGTTGCTTTCACTTGTTCCCGATGCACCTCCGTCGCCGACGCCGCACTGTACGTAGTAGCCCGGTGACCAAGTTCAACAGCCAATAAAAGAATTACGAACACAAAGGCGCCGAGTACCATCGGATGGTCTAAGAAAATAGTCGAAGCTCGCTAGTGTCACTGGCTTACCTGACTCAATCGGGCCTGAAGATAAGCCGTAAGCAGTTGCCTATATTCTGTTATCAATTCCGTCCTATCCCTCGGTTTTGCGTCCGCATAAAGAGCATACAGACCCTTCACAGTCTGAAGAAGAATGTTCGCCACTCGGAAGGCTGCTTGCCGCGAGAGCGAAGGGTTTTTAGCGATAAAGAATCCTGCAAACCGCTCACGAAGTCGAGTCCGGGCGGCGGGATCTCTCTTGAAGAAAATGGGTGCGCTGAGTAGCGGGATGTAAGCTGGGTGCTCGTTCATGAACGAGACAATCACATCGATCACTTCGTCCACCATCTCTTTGACACTTAATTCTGTGGCGGTCTTGTCTAAGTGAACCCAGCGATTTTCAATCTCGATTGCATAGTGGGAGTGCAACGCTTTCGCGACGGCTTCTTTGTTGGGGAAATACTCATAGACAGTGCCGATGGCGGCCTGTGCTCGTTCGGCGATAGCTGTCATGGTGGTGGCCTCGTAACCCAGTTCGCCGATCAGCCGTGCAGCAGCCTCTAATAGCTCAGCCTTGCGACGCTCCCCGCGTTCCTGCTGCGGAACACGCCTCTTCGTTCTGGTGGGAAGAGAAGACATTCCTTCTATGCTACCCTGGAATAAGTTGAGTGCGCCCTCAACTATTGGCAAGTTTCTTCTAATGCCTACCGCTATCAGAGGACAAGCCTCAACCAACTCGCTCGATCCTTATGTCTGGAAGATCGCTGCTGTCGTCTTGTTCGGCCCTTTGATGTCGAGCCTTGATTCGACGGTCGTAAATGTATCCCTAGCCACGCTGGCCCAGGAATTACACTCTTCTTTCGATGTCATTCAGTGGGTCACTACCGGCTATCTGCTCGCGCTGGCGCTTACCCTGCCGATGAGCGGATGGCTTGTGGATCGATTCGGCTCCAAGCGCGTTTATCTCGCTTGCTTCACCGCGTTCACTCTCACCTCTCTGCTTTGTGCGTCGGCGCATTCCGCTGATGCCCTGATCCTCTTCAGGATTTTGCAAGGCATGGCGGGGGGACTTCTGGCGCCCATGGCTCAGATGATGATCGCACGAGTAGCGGGGATATATATGGCGCGGGTCATGGCGGTAATGGTCATGCCCGTCCTCATTGGACCGATACTCGGGCCCGTGATCGCCGGCGCCATTCTTCAGAGTGCATCCTGGCGGTGGATCTTTTTAATCAATCTGCCAATCGGCGTCGTGGCAACCGTCCTTGCGTTATTCATTCTTCCAAACGATCAAGACGAGCTTGCGCCTCGGCGTTTTGACCTGCCAGGCTTCGCGCTGTTAGCGCCTGGTCTGGTCTTTTTTCTGTACGGTTTAGAAACTCTGGAGGCCAAAGGAAGTTCACCGACTACAAGCTTTTGGGAAATGTCACTCGCCGCCCTGCTTGTTCTCGCTTTCGTTCGGCATAGCCTTCGGAAAGGAAAATCGGCTCTGATTGACGTTCGGCTCTTTGGACACCCGGTCTTCAGTGCAGCCGCCGCGACACAGTTTTTATCGAACGCCATTTCTTTTGGAGGTCAGCTGATTCTACCGCTCTATCTTCTGACTGCTCGTCACATGTCTCCTCGCCAAACTGGAATGGTACTCACGTCAGCGGGTTTGGGAATGCTCTGTACTTACCCCTTCGTTGGCACTCTAACTGAACGCTTCGGACCACGCACGATGTCCGGAGGCGGGGCGCTCATCGCACTATTAGCCACTCTTCCATTCGCGCTTCTAGGGCATCTCGAGCTGTCGACCGAAGCGCTGGTCGCATCGCTTTTTGTCCGCGGCGTTGGACTCAGCGCAATCAACATTCCCTCAATGGCCTCGGCATATACATCTGTGCCGAAAGAAGTTTTGCCTATCGCCACAACGGCGATCAATATCGTGCAGCGCTTAGGCGGCCCAATTGGAACTGCGATTCTCGGTATCTTCTTGCACGCAAAGCTGGCACATTCGTCTCAGTCCGGTTTGGTCACGGTCGCGTTCGCTGCGACGTTCGCGCTACTTTGCTTCGTTCATGCGCTTTCGCTATTCTCGTCACTCTTATTGCCTGGAAGGTCCCATCAAATCGATAGATCAACGCAGATTCAAGAGTCGCTGGCCTAAGAAAACGGCATAAACTGAGTTGATCCAGGTTAGGCTGGAGTTGAATGGTTAAGAATGTTCTAGGAACGGCTTTACAAACTTGCTGTACCAATCCGCTGACTGGTTTTTATCGGGACGGTAAATGTAACACGGGTCCTGACGACGTGGGTAAGCACACGATATGTGTTCAATTGACCGACGAGTTCTTACACCATCAAGCGTCAATTGGCAATGATCTGATCACACCGCACCCGGAGTTTGGCTTTCCAGGCCTCAAAGCAGGTGATCATTGGTGCGTCTGCATTGAGCGGTGGAAAGAGTCTTATGATGCTGGTATTGTCGGACCCGCTCGCCTCGAAGCTACACACGAAAATGCGCTCCAGACGGTCTCGCTCGATATGCTTTTACAAAGCGCCAGCTTTGACGGGACAAGAGCTAACTAAGCGGAAACATGCCCGGTTCGTCAAGTCTTAGCGACAAGCACTTGGCAGCGCCGCCGGCACGAATAAATTCACTTAGCGGCGTGCAAGTAACTTCAAAGCCAAAGCTAGTCAATGTTTCGATCAGTTCTTGCGAAGCGTGATTTAGAATTATGGTTCTTCCCAAGTTCACCGCATTACACGCAAAACCGCCGGCATCGAGAGCTGGTACTGAAATCCGCCGGCTGGCCGGTACCCGAGCCTCAATAGCCGCATTTCCCTCATCATCGAAAGCACCTGGATAGTAAAGTAGTAATCCTTGCTCTAACGGACAGAAGCAGGTATCTAAGTGGTAAAAGGTTGGATTACAAAGGCGCAAGGGTTGAACTTCAATGCCGAGGATGTTCTCCAGATATTCTTTCGCTCTCACATCGGACCGTTGACTGTGTCCCAGCCAGAGCAGATCTTCCGAACGGTCCAGCAATGCATCGCCCGCTCCCTCCAGGAAAACATCAGGCGGCAGCGTGCGGACTTGAAACCCGTCTGCTTCTAACCAACTGGCAAAGTGTGGTGATTCCGGCTGACGCTCTGCAAATCGAAACGTGCTAACCACAGCCGTACGACGGAAAATAACAGCCGCATTCGCAGTAAAAACCAGATCAGGCAGACCTGGAACGGCAGGCAGCGAAATGACCTTGGCTTGTTGTTGGAGAAGAGCGCTCAGCTGTATCCATTGCGTGCGAGCCAGTTCCACATTCGTCGCGTGGATCTGCCCTTCCATCCAAGGATTGATTACGTACTCGACGCCAAAAAACGTTGGCGGGCACATTAGGAATCGCGATTGGTTCATCGATCCTGGTCAGTTCCTTCCCTGAGGATCACAACCTTTCTACCTAATATGCAAGTGGTTTTGAGCGAACTAATCTCGCTCTAACAATGCAATTACTTTTTCGAAGCTGCGAGTGGAGCAGGAGACTTGAACACAGTCCCGCTCTTCATGACGAAAGCAACATGACGCATGATAGAAATGTCTTTCAGCGGGTCGCCTTCCACAGCGATCATATCCGCTTCCATCCCAGGAGCCAGTGAGCCGATCTTATCTCCCATATTCAGTGACTGAGCCGATAACGAAGTCACTGAGACGATTGCATCGGACGGCTTCTGGCCGCCCTTTTGAACGCGGTAGATCAGCTCCTCCACATTGTGGCCATGAGCGCCGGCGGTGGCATCTGTACCATAGATAATCTTCAAGTTAGGCGTCTTCAAGGCCTCTTGAAACACTTTCAAGGCTATTGGAATCGACCTTTGCATCGCCGCCATACCTTCTTCGCTGTAATTTCCTATGCCCAGATAATTGGCGCGGTGCGCGAGATAATTTTGGGCCACAAGTCCGATGTTTGGATCGAAGTAAGTTCCGTTCTTCGCCAGCTCTGTCAGAACTTCGGGTGTGATCAGCGTGCCATGTTCAACCGAGGTGCAGCCTGCCTCGGAAACTTCTCGAATCGTCTCCGGACCGTAAACGTGTACGATAGCCCTGAGATGCTGCGCCTTCGCTTCTCCACAAGCGGCCTCGATTTGATCCTTGTTCAAAGTTGCGCCGCCACCGTCGCGAAAGCTCTTCGAAGCGAAAATCTTGATGAGATCTGCGCCGTCAGCGGCAAACTTTTTGACGGTGGCATGAATCTCTTCAACACTTAAAGACGGCTTGTTAATCGCTCCGAGAGAGGTGAGGATGCGGGCCCCTGGCAGAACGCCACGATTAATCGCAGCGCGTAAGTCTCCGTCTAGAGGCGCACCAACACTCTGGACCGTCGTGAAACCGCCCATCAGAGTGACATACGCATTCTCCACGGCGTAGCCCATTGCCGAAGCCGGAGAGGTATCGCGCGGCTGATAGCGGCCATCGGGGCCGAAATGCCAACCGATGTGCACGTGGGTATCGATCATTCCGGGCAGCACCGTGTAATTGTGTAAGTCGATAACCTTGCCCTCTTGACGGGCGCCGATCTCCTCGATCTTCGATCCCTTGACGGTAATGTAAGTGTCTTTCTTGACTCCGCCCTTCCCGTCAAGTAAAGTGCCGACCCTGAGAACGGTCGTTTCCTGACCAAAGAAGATTTGCGAGATACACAGCAAACAAGCACAACAACGAAGAATAAGTTTCATGATTGATTATTGTTTCGGGAACAGGATGGGCAAAGCCGGTTCAGCAGTAAACATGCAGCGCGCGTTATGGCCGCATAATGGAACAGTTTTTATCTTATGAGGCGCTTTATATTTCTCTGCCACATACTTCTCGAAGGCTTGACCTCGCGCCAACCTAGTCGGGCCTTGCGCCATGGCCGGGCAGGAGGAATCAAAGCCGCCCAGGGGCAGGATATCGATCTCACCTAGTAAATAAGTAACCGGTCGAGCGACGAGCTGCGCTAGGAGCTTGTCGTTTTGAATCTTCGCGGCGTAGCCCGTACGGTCTTTCAAGCCGTATGGCCAATTATCGTAAGTCGTGCAGTTCCTTGCGTCGTGAAAAGCGTTGATATTACCCTCGGAATCAGGACGCATCTCGTCAAGATAGGCGTAACTCGACGGATTCGAAACGACATACTGCACAGGAACACCAAGCTTATCGTGGACTTTGTTCGCCATCTCATAGCGCGTTACGAATTGACCTCCAGCCGAGTGCCCCGCCACTACAATCACAGAAAGGTTTGGAAAGGAATCCTTCTTTGCGAGCTTACGAAGAATGTCGTCCATCAGGTCATACGAAGTCAGCTTGCTGTCGCTAGTTGAGACACCCCCGGAGCGCCAGCTATCGCCGTTACAGCTCCAATTTACTTCGCCTTCGCTAAGAGAATCGTGACAGCCTTTCTCGTTGTTCGAAGCAAAGCGAGGAGCAATAATAATCGTGTTATCGAGAGCGCCAGCGAGAAAGCCCGCGGCGAGGGACGTTCGGAAATAATTATCAGCGTCCCGTCCGGCGCCATGAACCATGACCAGCGCGCGAGTGACGTTTTCAGTCCTCGTGGTCAGGGGATAGGTTCGATAAATGAGCGATCGGGAAGATCCGTTCAGCGCGATCCATTCGGTACAAGTGGGAGCTGCTGTGATGCAAGGAGCTGCACGAAGCGCGCACACAATGCAGAATGAAAATATCAAGCGCCTGAACGCTGTGCTGCTACGGACATGTAACTTCAACATAAGCCAATTTAGCTCTTGGGGACAGGCGTAAAGCGAAACACCTTACCTGCTTTCATAACGAACACTACTCGGCGGACTGCGGTGATATCGTCGATAGGATTGCCGGCCGTCGCGACAATATCTGCTTGCATACCGGGCGCGATGGAACCCACGGTCTTATTTATCCTCAAAGCTTCGGCAGCCAGCGAAGTCGCGCTAACGATTGCCTTCATCGGCGGTTGACCTCCCTCCTTCACGCGATAGATGAACTCTTCCGCATTGCGCCCATGCGCTCCTGCCACTGCATCAGTTCCAAAAACAATCTTGATATTCCGCTTGAGAGCCCGATGCAGGGTCTCAATTCTTACCGGAAGACCCTTCTCCATAAATGCAAAGCCTTCTTCGTTGTAGTTGCCAATGCCGAGGTATTCTTTTTTGTGTTCCAGGTAGTTATAGGTCGTAGAAAGATTCGGATCGAAGTAAGTGTGGTGCTCGGCCAGTAAGTCGAGTGTCTTGTTGTCCAGCGAGCTACCGTGCTCAATGCTGGTACATCCGGCTAGAATGGCGGCGGTGGCGCCCGGCGACGTATGGGCGTGAACTACCGATCGCACTCCAAGAGCAGTCGCTTCGCCACAAGCAGCCTGAATTTGCGCGTCGCTCATGGTCTGTCCGCCACCCTCCCGGATGCTCTTCGTAGCGAAAAGTTTTATACAATCGGCACCCTGCTTGACGCGTTGCCGCACCAAGGCGCGAATCTGGTCCGGTGTTCCGGATTTCTCGGTCAAGGGTTCCAGCGATGTAAGAATTCTTGGCCCGGGTATCACTCCCCGGTTGATCGCATCACGAAGATCCGCATCGAGTTTCGCGCCCAAGCTTTGAATAGTGGTAAAACCTGCCATCAGCGTCACGTAAGCGTTTCCGCTTGCATTGATGGCAAACTCCGCTGGCGACTCCTTAGTGGTGTCGGCCCGGTCTTCCCGGTTGAAGTGCCAGACGATGTGATCGTGCGTGTCAATCCAGCCAGGCATGAGCGTCATGCTCGCCAGGTTGTAGTCGGCAGAAGCAGAATTGTTCGGTTCGACTCGAACAATCTTCGTGCCTTCAACAGTGATCCGCACATTGTGCTGGACTCCGCCTTTTCCGTCCAGAACAGTTTGGGCCTTAATCGTAGTCGAGAATGCAGGGACCACCGTCAGCCCCGCGATCACGGCGAGCTTAAAAGTAGAGCGGACCATGTCGATTTAGAATCGTGCTCTGATTGCGAACTGAAGCTGACGCGGCGCCTCAGCAGAGATCAGAGATCCGAACCCAGGTACGCCAAAGGTCTGCGCCGGTAAGTCGAAATTCGGATGGTTCGCTAAATTAAACGCTTCGGCGCGGAACTGAAGGCTCAATCGCTCAACCACCTGAAAGTTACGGCTGAGCACTGCATCTAAGTTGATAAGACCCGGACCGATTAAATTATTACGGCCTTCATTGCCGAACGTGCCTATGGGCGCCAGCTGAAAGGCGCTTACGTTGAGCCATCGCTGGACGGTCTTCGGTCCTGAATTAGCATCGCCGACCAAATTCGGACGATCCACATTACCTAAAACGTTGGCATTGTCTGTATTGACAAGTGCAGTGAAAGGACGTCCACTCTGCCACGAGAAAATACCGGAGGCTTGCCAACCCCCCACGACCCAGCCGACATAGCGGTTACTGTTCAGGAATGGCTTACCCTTGCCGAACGGAAGCTCATAAACCGGACTGAAAACAAAACGGTGCCGAAGATCGAAGCCCGAAAGCCCGCGTTCCAATCCAAAATTCTGCGGATTTTCGGCACTCGACCGGGATGGAGTGACGTTATACGGCGTGCCTGGTGTGTCGTCAATCGACTTGCTATACGCATAGGAAGTCAAGAAAGATAGGCCGTTCGAATATCTCTGCTGTAACTTCACTAACAAGCCATTGAAGCTGGAGTTCCCGACACCATCGAGGAAGGAAATGTTTCCAAATTGCGGATAAGGCCGCAGTGCCTGTTTCTGGGCAACGCTACCAATTCCGGGAGGCGGCTGATTGATGTTGTACATCAATGGTAGATACGAACCCTTTGAGCCCTGATAACCAACCTCCAGAACAAGCGTATGGGTCAGTTCCTGCTGAACATTGAAATTCCATTGTTGAATCTGTGCATCCGGCTGATGTCGATTAAAGGCAGATAATGTCAAGCTCCCGGCGCCTGCCGCGGCGCTTGGGAATGGATTAGCGAGAGTAACCGGAAGAGGAAAGCTTGAATTGAACGTCTGGGCGGAGACGAACGGCGCATTACTTTGCTGCGGGCCGCTGTTCACATTGTTAAGTGCTGGAGCATTGTAGAAAATGCCGTAACCACCGCGAACTACTGTTCTTGAAGAAGCGCCGGGCTGCCACGAGAATCCAAACCGAGGCTCGAAGTCGCTGGGATTACTGTTCCAGAGTTCCGCTGGAACGTTATTTCGACCGGCAACGTCAATCTGGCCCGTGGACGGATTGAAGTTACTCAGAGTATTGTATTTTTCGAAGGTTGGCACATTGTATTCGTAGCGAAGCCCGATATTCAGTGTTAAATGCGAAGTAACTTTCCAGTCATCTTGAGCGAAACCGGCATAAATTCCCGTCCGATCGTAAATTCGTGGACTTAGTGGACTACGCGACGTACTCGTCGTCAGACCAAGCAGTAGATCAGCGAAAGAGTAACCGGATGAGGGCGTCGTGGTGGTCTGCGCGTTGAATGAAAACGACCCACGCCCGTTTCCAACGATCGTTCCATTGGATTGAAAACGATGAAAATCAACACCGAATTTAAAGGAGTGGCTGCCATGATTCCAAGTAATATCATCCGCAAGCTGATACGTGTCATCCGTTCGCACCTGCGGGAAATTGGTTGGTTCACCCAGAGTGGCAAAACCGTTGACACTAACCTGCGGAAGGCCGGTCCGCGCTGGGCCATCGTTTCGCGTGCCGGTGATTCCAAACAATTGTAGAAAGTTCAGATTCTGGTCGTTTGTAGAACGAGGGTTCTGAAACTGGGAGAAAGCCAGCTTAAATTCGTTGATCAAACCGGGGCTAAAGCTATGTACTTCTGTAAGTCCACCCAAGCGTGCAAGCAACAGCACCGTACAGTCAAAACCGGGAACAACCCTCGATCCGCAAACCGCATTATCCTGAGTAAGCGTAGTGTCTTCGAAATCGTTGTAACTCGCGTTCAGAGTATCTTTGTCGGAAAACGTATGGTCGATGCGCAGTGACCCTAAATTGAGACTGTCCACCTGGGGTTCGTTGAATGTGTAGTTGTTGGTCGGTAGGGCTCCTGCTGCGGTCGGCGCAGTGGGCGTCGGGTAAAGTTTCGCCAGGTATTGCCCCGCTGGGCTGATACGATTCTGTGGGATCATGTTCCCTTGAAATCGCTGCCCTGTTGTCGGATCGAGTATCGGTACGTTTATGCCGGAGAAGTCGCCGTTCGTCATCGCCGGAGTGGGCACGTTGGTCAAAGCGGTAATTTGTTGGGTTGACCGCGTGCCTTCATAACTCGCGAAAAAGAACGTTTTGTTTTTAATAATGGGACCGCCAAACGTTCCGCCAAACTGGTTCTGACGGAAGATCGGCTTGGTACCAGCTGGCGTAAAGAAGTTTTTACCGTCCAGCACTTGATTTCGCAGGAATTCAAACGCAGTCCCGTGGAATCCATTCGTCCCGGCTTTGGTGGTCACAATCACTTGACTGCCGGAATTCCGGCCGTACTCTGCAGGAAAGACGCCCGTCAAAATCTTGAATTCCTCAATCGCATCAACCGAAGGCCGAAAAGCTGGTGCGCTCAGCAGCTGGTTGTTGTTGTCCAGGCCGTTCAGCGTAAAGTTGTTGTTCAGCTCGCTTGCTCCGGCTACGTTGAAGCCACCGCGGAAACTGAGGATCGATCCCTGCGCCGGAGGAGCCACCCCGGGTACAAGCAGCGCCAAACTGTAGAACTGACGTCCGTTCAGCGGTAACTCAACGACCTTGCGGTTGTCGATCACGGCCCCCGTTGAAGAGGAATCCGTTTGCGTAAGCGGCACGTCGGCAGTTACTTGAATTGTGCTGTTGACAGCGCCCACTTGCAAGGCAAAATTAACACGGGCGTGCTCGTCAATCTGAAGCACAATGCCGGTCTTGATCACTTTCTCGAAACCCGCCGCTTCAGTGCTCACGTCGTAAGAGCCGATTGGAAGCAGCGGCAACGTATACTCACCGTTGTTGCTGGTGACTATACTCCGCTCAAATCCAGTTTGAATATTCCGTGCTTTCACGGTCACGTTGGCTACCGAAGCTCCGGAACTATCCTGTACCTGACCTGTAATCGTTGCCGTGTTTTCTTGCGCCAGCGCAGCACCGGCCAAAAGAAACACCATGAGCATCTGCTTCACTAAAAAGCTCCAATTTCTAAATTGTTTTATGAAGAGAGACGACGTTGTCCCAAAAATTCTACGCGAGGAGTAACCCGCCAGTATACACGGCGTTTGACGATCGTTTCAATCTCTGGCATACTCCACTTTCAAGATCATGCATCGAAGAAGCTTTACGCAGTGGTTAATCGGCTTATTCACGTTAGGTAAATGGAATCGTTTAGATGCCTCGGATCAGCTCCCCCGGTTTCCAGCGGATCAGGGCGCAGTTCTTCGAAGGGTTGCTTCGATCGTCCTACCGTCCGAACTCGGGGTTACAGGATCAAACAAAGTTGCAACCAGCTTCGAAAACTATGTGCGAGAGTATCATCCAGGAGCAGATACGGAGCACGGCTACGGAAAAACTCAAGTACGCCCCAAGCCGCCATCGCCCGCTGAAATCTATCTTGCGCAATTGAAGAATTTATCAGCCGCAGTAACGCCTGAATCTATCGAGCGAATGCTTGACCTATCGAAGACCAAAGAGCTTCCGCGATTCCCAAGTGGCAAAAATGTGATAGTCGATCTCATGTCTTTCTACTTTCGAAGCAGCGACGCGAACGACCTTTGTTACGAACTCGAGATCGGTCGGGATAAGTGCCGCGGCTTGTCGGGATCGGAGAAAGTCCCAGCAACACTCCGGGAGCACAACTAATGCCGGTCATAGAGAGCGATGTTTGTATCATTGGCGGCGGCATCACCGCGGCAATGGTATCGAAGAAGTTACTTGAGTTACGGCCGGACCTCTCAATTCAAGTTGTCGAGGCCGGCCGGCGATTGTTCGACCTTGAAAACCGAATGGAGTACCGAAAGCGGAACATCGAGTATGGAGAAAATCCGTGGCCAGGTGATTTCATTCCGGATCAAGCTGCCGGCGGCGTCATCTCTCGAACCATGGCGGTAGGAGGTTCGGCCTTGCATTGGGGAGGCACATGCAATCGCTTCTCCGAAGAAGACCTCCGTCTCAAATCGATGTACGACCTCTATGTCGATTGGCCGATCGAATGGAAAGAATTAGAACGCTTCTATTGCGAAGCTGAGCGACGATTGGGCGTATCCGGAGAGCCCAGTCCGTTAAAAGAAGACTGGCGTTCCGAGCCCTACCCGATGCCGGCAATGCAGCTGACTCATAACTTACTCGAGCTCAAGAGCTGGGGGGAAAAAACCGGTCTTCCTTTCTGGAGTACGCCACAAGCCAAGAATACTCGCCCGTATGATGGGCGTGTTCAATGTATTCGTTGCAACACCTGTGCAATCTGTCCGACCGGCGCACGCTATTCTCCCGACTTCACATACAAACAACTGCTTGGAAACAAGCGCTTTGCGCTACACGATAGAAAATTAGTGCGTCGCTTAGTGTTAGACGATAAAAAGTCGCGTATCGCTAAAGCAATAGCCGTCCATGAAGATACACCCGGTCAGACTACCGAATATCGAGCGCCGCTATTCGTAGTGGCCTCGGGTTACACCTGGAGCTCGCACTTACTCTTACTTGCGGCGACGGATCAAGTCCCCAATGGAATTGCGAATCGCTCTGGCTTAGTGGGCCGTTACATGTGTGGACATGCTTTTATCTCCTCAATTATCGAGAGCGACGTAAAGATCTATCCCGGAATGAATGAGACTCATGCTTTGATTTCAAGGGAGTTCTTCCGGTGTAAGCCCGGCGCGCCGTATGTGCGCCATGACTTGCGAATCTGGGAGAGCCCTACCGGACGCGAACCGCGTCTTCGCAATGAAAATGGAAAACTCCTTTTCGGGGATAACCTACTTACAGACTGGCGCAGTCGCGCTAAGAGAGGAGCGGCTCGCATTCGCGGCTACTATGACGTTCATCCGGACCGCGACAGCTCATTGACTCTGGACCACACCGCCAAGAATCGCTGGGGAGACCCGCTTCCGAAAATCGACATCGGCTCGACGCCGCCACACTCTCGAGGCAACCTCAAACCCGGCAGCATTTTCAGTCTTTGTTCGAACGTCTAGCTGCTAACGATAACGGGAAGATACTTCATAACAGTGAGGGTGACTACCTGGATCACCCAGCCGGTGGATGTCGGATGGGAACGAATCCAACAACCAGCGTCTGCGATAGTTTCGGAAGAGCACACGACCACGAAAACCTGTTTGTGGTTGGTTCGCCAACTTTACCGAATGCGGGTTGTACGAATGGCACGCTGACGTTTGTAGCTCTCGCCCTACGTTCAGCTGATGCAATTGCTAGTCAATTTCCGAAGGCCTAACTGTTTTGAGAATACGAATCTCGTTGGCGAACTTACTCTGCCTCGCCCTGGCACTAACTTCCATTTCGTCAGGCGTTGAATCTCCTGGCGGTTGGGCCTTTTACGGCGGAGACCAAGCCGGTTCCAAATACTCCGAGTTGACCGAGATCAATCGCGAAAACGTTCAGAACTTGCACCTCGCCTGGGAGTGGTCTGCCGACGAAAAACCCCTCGACATTTATAAAACAAAACCGGGCTTATTTGAAGCGACGCCGATCTTAGTCAACAATACACTCTATCTCTCAACTGCCTACAATCGAGTCGTCGCACTGAGTCCCTCCGATGGAAAACTTCGCTGGGTCTACGATCCCGAAGCCTACAAACTCGGTCAGGTGCCGAACGGAACAGGTTTCGTCCACCGAGGCGTTGCCTATTGGTTCGATCAACAGGCAGGCCGCGGGCGAATTTTGATGAACAGCCGTTCGAAACTGATCGAATTGGATGCGGATACGGGAAAACCTGTTCCCACCTTTGGTGACAACGGTATTGTGAACTTGCTTGTCGGCCTTGCCTGGAGCATCGATGAGAAACTATACACGAATACGTCACCGCCGGTGGTGTATCGCGACCTGATTATTCTAGGCAATGGTGTAGCCGACAAGCTCGCCTTCAAGAAAGATCCTCCGGGAGACGTACGCGCTTACAATGCGCATACTGGCAAGCTGGTCTGGACTTTTCACACCGTTCCGCGAAAAGGGGAGTTTGGTAGTGAGACTTGGGAGAACTCTTCGAATGAATTTACCGGCCACACCAACGTATGGGCGCCCATGACTCTCGACGAAAAACGAGGATTGTTATATATGCCCGTTACCACTCCCAGTAACGATTTTTACGGTGGACGACGTCTCGGCAACGGTCTATTCGCTGAGTCGCTTGTCTGTTTAGATGCGGCCACTGGGGTCCGTAAATGGCACTACCAAATCGTTCATCACGGTTTGTGGGACTATGATCTACCCTCTCCGCCGAACCTGGTAACCATTACTGTAGATAACAGAAGAATCGATGCGGTGGTTCAGTTGACCAAGCATGGGTTCGCGTTTGTTTTCGACAGAGTCACCGGCAAGCCGGTCTGGCCCATCATTGAACAACCGGTTCCCGCAAGCGATGTTCCCGGTGAGCGTGCCTCGCCTACTCAGCCGTTTCCAACCAAGCCGCCTCCGTTTGCTCCGCAAGGCGTGAGCTTAGATGAGGCGTTCGATCTTACGCCAGAATTAAAGTCCGAGGCTCAAAAAGAGTTATCCAAGTATGAAATCGGACCGTTATTCAAACCTCCCAGCTTCAAAGGTACGGTAATGCTTCCAGGCATAATCGGCGGGGCAAATTGGGGTGGCGGCGCTTTTGATCCGCAAACCGGCACTCTATATGTAAAAACAACTAACCTGGCGGCGATGGCGCGATTGATGAAGCCCGATCGATCGGAAGCCAATCCTCACGCCTCCGATACCGATGGAGATTACGTGCGTGAAGGACAGACTACAGCATCTTTTCACAACGGTCTCCCTTTGCTGAAGCCGCCTTATGGTTACCTGGTGGCCATCGATCTCAATCAGGGCGACATCAAATGGAAGGTTCCGTTCGGCGATGATGAGCGCCTTCGAAATCACCCCGCCTTAAAGGGCGTCAATTTACCGCCGAAGCTCGGCGCAGCGGGCGTTCAAGGTGCAATCGTGACAAAAGGCGGACTTATTTTTGTAGGCGGTGGAGACGCCGCCTTTCATGCCGTCGATAAGGTAAGCGGAAAAGATCTCTGGGCCTTTCCTACGAAAGTAAGAACATCAGGAACACCTATGACTTATACCTACAATGGAAAACAGTACGTTGTCATTGCAGTAGGTTCCGGCGCTCAGTCCCGTCTGCTTGCTTTTTCCCTTTCTTAAAATTGAACTTATGCGCTTATTCTTCTTACTAAATATTCTTGGCATCCTCGCTGTCACGTCGATGCCGAGCTCCTCTCAGACACTTACTTCAGAACAAAGGAAAATCGTTGCATCGGTCAATGCGGACGAACAGAATTCTACCGCTCTGCTCGAGCAAATAGTTAATATCAACAGCGGCACCCTGAATCCGGCAGGTGTTCGTAAGGTCGCGGACGTGCTTCGTCCAAAATTTGAGGAGTTAGGGTTCTCCTGCCGTTGGATCCCCATGGAAGAAGTGCATCGGGCAGGACACTTGGTCTGCTCCCATCAGGTCGGACAAGGCAAAAGAGTCCTGCTGATCGGGCACATGGACACCGTATTCGAGGCTGACAGTCCCTTTCAAAAATTCGAACAGACCGGAGGAAAGACGTTAGGGCCCGGAGCTGCCGACATGAAAGGCGGTTTGGCCATCATGCTGAGCGCATTGAAGGCTTTGAACGAGAATCATGCGTTGAATAACGCCAACATCACGGTTTTTTTAACGGGTGACGAGGAACGCCCAGGCGAACCTCTATCGATAGCGCGCCGCGATCTAATCGAGGCGGGGAAGTCGAGCGATGCCGCTCTTGAGTTTGAAGGAGGTGTTCAGAACGGCGGTCACGACGCGGCGAGTATCAGCCGGCGCAGCGCCTACCAGTGGATCTTAACCACAACCGGCAAGACATCTCACTCGAGTGGCATCTTCAACAAGAATGTGGGTGATGGCGCTATCTATGAGATGTCGAGAATTCTAAGCCACTTCGATACTGACTTACGCGATCCGGGCTTAACTTACAATGTTGGCCTGATCGTGGGTGGCACGACTGCTTCTTATGATCCTCTTACCGCAACCGGAACCGCGGCGGGCAAGGTGAACGTCGTGCCGGCGAGGGCACAAGCCGTTGGCGATATGCGCACCGTAACCGACGAACAGTACAAACGCATTCAGGCCAAAATGCAGCAGATCATCAGTCAGCACCTTTCCGGCACATCAGCCGAAATCGAATTCAAAGATGGATACCCGTCAATGCCCGAAACGGCGGGCAACAAAGAACTGTTATCGAAGTTGAACAACGTGAACCGCCAACTGGGTATGGATGTAATGGAACCGCTGGACCCAAGCCGGCGAGGCGCAGGCGACCTTTCGTTTGTTGCTCCTTATGTCGCTAGCATTTCCGGTCTGGGATCCTATGGAGCGGGGGCCCACGCGCCGGGAGAGAGTGTTAACTTGAAGCGTCAGGTAGAACAAACACGTCGGGTGGCGCTCTATCTCAACAGCCTGACGCATTCTTAGATTGCTTCTATAACTCCGAAATGAACTTACTGAAATCGACCTTAGTTGCGTTTGCTTTTATATTGTTGAGCAAGTCTGCCACTGCTCAAGATCCAAGTACACTCAAGCAGGAAATGTCTGTAAAAACCGCTCTCGAAGCAGTGAAGACAAACGAGCCTGAAATGGTGACCGAGCAGGCTAGGGTTTGTGAGATACCGGCTCCTCCCTTTCATGAACAACAGCGCGGTCTTGAACTGAAGAAATTGTTCGAGAATCTGGAATTGAAAGATGTGCACATCGACGCGGCCGGGAATGTAATCGGAACTCGACCCGGTGCGCAGGCCCGGCCAAACGTAGTTTTAGCCGCTCATTTAGACACGGTTTTTCCCGAAGGTACGAATGTCAAAGTGACTCGCGAAGGGAACATCATGAAGGGTCCCGGAATCGGAGATGACTGCCGGGGACTGGTGACTATGCTGGGCGTGATTCGAGCATTGAAGGAGGCTCAAGTGAAGACACCAGGCACAATCACCTTTGTTGCTGATGTCGGCGAAGAGGGCTTGGGCGATCTTCGTGGAATGAAGGAACTGTTTGGCAACAGCTTGAAAGGTCAGATCGATCGCTTTGTCTCCATCGATGGACTCGGCGACCGCATTGCCAACGTGGGAGTCGGCAGCTATCGCTACAAAGTGACTTTCAAGGGTCCTGGAGGCCATAGCTATGGAGCCTTCGGAATGGCAAATCCTATTCAGGCTATGGGTCGCGCTATTGCCAAGATCGATGCCTTCCAGGTTCCCACGCAACCTAAAACAACCTTCAACGTAGGTCGAGTTGGTGGTGGAACTTCGGTCAACGCCATCCCATTTGAAGCTTGGATGGAAGTTGATATGCGTTCGGCCGACGTCCCATCACTCGATCGCGTGAATTCCATGTTCAAGGCTGCCTTGAACGAAGCGGTCGAGGAAGAAAACAAGCGGTGGAATAACAAAGGACCCGTGAGCGTGTCTCCAGAAATGGTTGGGCTTCGTCCGGCTGGCCAGACACCCACAAGCGATCCCATCGTTCAAACCGCTCTCGCCGTTTCGAAGGCCTTAAATCTCGGATCGACGCTGGGCGAAGGCTCGTCAGATTCCAACGTTCCGATGAACTTGCACATTCCGGCGATAACGATCGGGGGAGGAGGTCAGGGCTCTGGCGCTCATTCCTTGAACGAAACGTATGATTCCACCGATTCCTGGAAGGGCACGCAAAGAGCCTTGTTGCTCATCGTCGCGCTCGCACATGCCTCAGGCGTGCAGAGTCACACTGAAAGTCATCGGAATTGACGCGCAGCATCCGTCTCCGATTCTAACTATGCCGAACGAAGGCCTACTTGCTTTACGTTTGCCACTCGTGCTAAGTTCTCAGAGCACTACCATTCCTCGAAAGGAGGCATTCTTGCGAAGTATTCACAATTATCTCTTTCAAAAACAAATCTGCGGATCCGCGGAAGGCCAACCTTTCAATCCTACCCTGTTCGCCTAGCAATTTCCTTCATTCAACCGGTCTAGTCGTCGGCGTCTTGCTCCTCCGCATCGCCGTATTAGGGTTTCCAGAAAGTTATGTTGAAAAATAGAGGCGCTCCTGCTCTTCAACAGGAGATTGCTTTGTTACTCAATGAAGACTTGGGCGAACTATATCCACGAGTCTCGCTTACATCGAATCAACAGACGATTGCCTCTCAAGTGCAGAGCGCATTTTCGGTGGGCAACGTGTGTTTGCTCCAAGGTGAGACGGGAATGGGAAAAACGTCAATCCTCAGATTTATTTATAGCTTGTCGGGTGGCTCATTCTTGTCCATTTCAAACTTTATTACGCTCTTGCGCGATCGATCGCCATTAGCGTTGGAAGAGACATTTCTCGAGCTGATCGAGCAACACGCGCGGACCGAAAGTGTGGTCATTATCGATGACCTCCACGTAATCACAAACGTTGTGAGCGGTTATTCATATCCGAGAAGACGGTTCTTTGAAGCTGTTCTTACGGCGTTATTTGAAGACGTCGAGGCCGGAAGTAAAAAGCTGTTATTTGCCACTTCTGGTGAAAGCGTTCCCGAACCGATCCGCCAGCGCGCTTACTCGTGGAAGTTGGAAGATTTTGATGTCAAAGATTACAGCGAAATTTGCGGCTTCTACCTGCCTCGCTCGGCAGATAAGTTGGAATACGAAAAAATCCATCGTTTTGCTCCTGCCTTGAACGGACATCAGCTAAAGAAGGCATGTCTTTGGCTCCGGCGAGATTCTTCCGTCGGCACGGAGGCCTTCATCGATTATCTTGTGGAGCACGACCTCGCCAGCAACGTCGATGTGGATGAAGTTGAAGCAGTTGACTGGAGTGCGCTCAAAGGTCTTGACGACGTGATTAGAGAACTGGAGGCGAAAATCGCCCTGCCCTTTGAAAATCACTCTTTGGCAAACCAACTGCAGTTGAAGCCGAAGCGAGGTGTCCTGCTTGCGGGTCCATCTGGAACCGGAAAAACAACCATTGGACGCGCGCTTGCCCGTAGGCTACGAAGCAAGTTTTTTCTCCTCGATGGAACTGTAGTTGCCGGAAGCGGGGAGTTCTACGAAAAGATTGAGAGTGTTTTTGAAAACGCGAAGAAGAATGCGCCTTCCATCATCTTTATCGATGACGCTGACGTGATTTTCGAAGAGGGTAATCAAGGCTTCTATCGTTACTTACTGACGATGATGGACGGTTTGGAGAGCGCTAGCGCGGAACGAATTTGTATCATGATGACGGCTATGGAGGTGTCCAGTTTGCCCCCCGCTCTGTTGCGGTCGGGCCGGGTGGAACTATGGCTTCATACACGGCTGCCGGATGAAAGCGCGAGGCTCGACATCTTACGAGAAAGAGTGACGCCGCTGCCCTCTCCATTTTGCGATGTTGAGCTGAAGCAGCTTGCCAAGAGAAGCCGAGGATTATCGGGCGCAGATCTTAAGGCCGTAGTGGAAGACGCTAAACTTCTGTTTGCTCACGATCAGATTACGCGCGGGCATACTGTTGTCATTGATAATTATTTTCTTCGGGCAATTGCGAGCGTTCGCGAGAACCGGAAGCAATATCGGAAGCGTCCGACGATTGGATTCGGTGTTGGTGACGACTCTCTGCCCAGCATAAGCTAAAAGAAAACGATGCTGAAACGATTGGTTATTGGAACGGCCCTGTTGGTATCGCTTTCTTTGGGTTCGAAGAAACCCGCACAATTTCACGTACCCGATCAAAGCGTGCGTACGGACTTCGGTGACTTTTTAATAACAGACCTGGTCGAGACGGGGCAGATGTCGTCTCGCCGTCTGGCTGGCACAGTCGTGAACAACACGAAGAGAATCTGGTACAAACCGGTATTTGCTTTCCGTTTTGAAAGCCTATCCGGAACCCCAATTACCTGTACGCAATGCCAGGTGACACTGGAAGGATTATTCTCTCCTGGACAACGCGTCGCGTTTGGAACTGAGCCTACCACTCAACCTTTCGGTATTTTTGTATCCACCCTGATGGGATCGAATCATCGGCTGTCGTCGGTGGCGCTTGGTTCGCCGAGCTTTTATTCTGCTGATTACGAATTTTCGCTGGTGGATCCCCCGAACGGCAAAAATCTGAGATTTGAGGATGCGAACCTGTCTTTCGCTTTTCTTCCCGGCTATAAAGGAATCCAAGTTACGATTCAGAACAAGACGGCGCAAGAGGCGACACTCGACTGGAACGGAGCAGCTATGATCGGCGTAAGCGGCGACCCCATGCCGGTTGTTCACCAAGGGCTGAAATATACGAATTCCGCGGCCGTGAAGCCGCCTTCCGTGATTCCTGCGTCCGGCACGTTCGAAGATACGGTGACGCCCGTGTCTAGCCTCCGATTTGACAATCAAGCGTGGGGCCCGGGAAATTGGCTCCCGTTTGCGCCGGTGGCCAACACTTACCGAGGCGAGACGTTCGGCGTTGTTTTGCCTGTGTCAGCGGCCGGCAATCTCAAGAAATACGTTTTCCGCTTTCACATTGACGACGTGCGTTGATCATTGATCGATTGAGGCGGCTGCGATCTGCATGACGCTGTTGATCTCGTCGGAGGTATCGCCCGGACCAAAGGTTCTTTGCATCAGGAAAATGCCGACGAGGCCTTTCGCTCCGTCCACCCACTCGTAGGTTCGGTAAGCTCCCCCTTTTACAAACGTGCCGATTGAGCTGTATCGAAACATTCCATCCACATTGCGAACGACTTCATAGCCGAAGCCGTGCCCGAGGCCAGGAGCCCAGCCGGCTTTCATATCGCCCGTGTGCGAAATCGTCATCAGATGAACTGCTGACGCAGAGAGGACGCGACGGCCATTCAGCGTGCCTCTGTTTCGCATCATTTCGTTGAACCGCAACAGGTCGGCGGCAGTGCTGACCAAACCGCCGGCGGGAACGGGAAACTTGGCAGGTTGTAAGCCCCACTCGGCGTCCACCACTTTGAGATTGCCTTCCTCAGAGGAATAGAGAGAGGCTAAGCGATTTCGTTTGCTCTCGGGGACGAAAAAATAGGTATCGGACATGCCAAGAGGCTGGAAGACTCTCTCAGCGAGAAACTGATCGAACGATTGTTTAGAAACCACTTCGACAATTCGGCCGAGTATATCGATGCCGATGTTGCTGTAGTTCCAATTCGTTCCGGGCTCGAATAGTAGATTCAGTTTTGCGCCCCGGCTGACGAGATCTGCCAGCAACCTAGGTTCATCGGTTCCTTTGTCGACCGAACTGGGGAGGCCGGATGTGTGTGTCATCAAGTCTGCGATGTTGATCGGTCGGGCCGGAGTAATTGGGGCGCACGAGAAGCCGTTCAGGGCTCCGCAGCCGTTCATTCGTTGACCCTTGTACTCGGGCAAAAACTTCTCGACCGGATCGATCAAAGACAAGCGGCCCTCGTCAACCAGAATCATGATGGCGCTGCAGGTGATTGGTTTGGTGAGCGAGGCGATGCGGAACATACTGTCCTTTTTCATGGACAGATTCTTCGCTACATCCTGGTAACCGACCGCTTCGAAACTTGCTATCGTTCCATTCCTCGCAACGAGAGTCACCATACCTGCGGCAGTCTTGGCAGCCACGAACTCTTTCATTCGTTGCGGGATCTTCGCCAGCATCTCTTCGTTCATTCCTGCTGCTTTCGGGTCGGTACGATTTACGTCGAGGGGAGAATCCGCAGCAAACAGAGAGTAACAGCAGAGCACGGCTGTAACGAGGTTTCTCATCGGGTCATACTAGCGTATTCGAAATTGAGACACTATCAATATCGCCATTCATTTCTCCTCCGCGGTGTGCAGTTTACTTTTTGCTACCGGCTCGAAACTGCGCCAAGACTTTTTCTCCCTTGAGAAGTTCGAGGGTGTTCCCGGACAGTTTGTAACTGGTCGTCGCTTCGAGCGCGTTATTTGTTTCTTGTTCCTGCTTCATCAGGGGTTCAGGGCATGCCATCCGCGTCATGCCGACTGGGCTGATGCGGAGAGAGTTTCCGTTGAGCTGATAACTTCCAACGAGTCGATTGCAACCGCCTGATCCGCTGATCTTACTGCCGTCCGCATGGAAGGCGATGTTTGCTTGCGCGCCGTCTGACATAACGGCCAAGACACCGACGCGAATAAGCTTCCACTCGATTCCTTCGATTTCTGATTTGGCGGTTGCAACAGGTTTGATCGGCTCGACGATGACTTCGGCGTGGTAGGGAGCGCCATGCGTAATTACGGGATAGCGGGTTGTGGAAGTGAAGATCATCTTGCCATTGAGGAGGATTTGCGCGCGCACGGCATAGGATTGTGTCGCCTTGATGTCACCACTGTCGAAGAGCATGCGGAAAGGAAAGGGCGACTGTTTACCGGCTGCCTCAAAGGTCACCTGACTTATCTCTCTGGCAGGGGCATCCTGACGTGAGACGTCCTCTAGAACAACTTTGATAACCGCACCGGATGGAAGCGCCATTCGTTCGCGGTACAAGACGTGTCCGTTGATGGCCAGAGGTCCACCGGTAAAACCTGCTGCAGAAAGCTGCGAAAAAAGTAACACGACGACGGCGAACCGGAAGGTCCATCGATCGACACACGATTGATGGTTATCAGCGGGCATAACAGTCATGCAGTCATTCTCACATCTTCTCGACTTGAAATTTTCAATCTGATACATTCCCTATACACTCACTTTTTACGTCATGCGGCGAAGAACTTTTCTTAAAACAACCCTGGCTTCGACAGCGGCCGGTTGTGCATGGTCCCAGGCAGCGGCGCCGGATTGGGGGGGCCCAGTGCTCGATAGTCACCTTCATCTACGGCCCGATCCCGATGCCTGTTACAGACACATGCAGGGTTGCGGGGTTTCGAATGCGGTTCTGCTGACTCGGGCTGTCGACGAGGACAAAGCCAAAGCGGAGATGGCAAAGCGCCCGCATCATTTTGTTAGATCGGTAGCAGATGATCCGGCGAAGCCCAACGCGATTCCGGTTCTTCGCGATGCCCTTACCAACGGCGCGGTCAGCATGGGCGAGTTAAAGTATCATCTCGCGTTAGACTCAGCGGAAATGCGCCGCGTGTACGATCTGGCTGCCGAGATGAATGTGCCGGTGATGATGCACATTCAAAATTTTCCTCACTTTGCGGGTGAACTCCCGTACAACACTGGTTACGATCACTTCGACAAAATTCTGCAAGCCTATCCGAAGACAAATTTTATCGGTCACGGAGACCTGTTCTGGGCTAATATCAGCGCCGATGTTCCGGCTGATCGCGGTTATCCAACTGGTCCGATTAAGCCAGGCGGCTTGACCGACAAATGGTTGTCGAACTTTCCGAATTTGTATGCCGACATGTCGGCGAACTCCTGTAACAATGCGCTTTCACGGGATCCCGAATTTTCTAAAGGGTTTTTCGTTCGTCATCAGGACAAGATGATTTTCGGCAGCGATTGCAGCTGCTCGGACGGCAACGGCGGGGGGATTTCACAGGGCAACAATCCGGAGGCAAGCAGGCTTGCCGGGAAGTGTGTCGCCCGCGAAACGCTGAAGCTTACGAAGCAGACTACGTCGCCGCAGATTTTCCGGAAAGTCACTTGGGAGAACGGTGTTCGATTGTTTAAGGTGCAAGCTTAATTCGTCAATAGCGGTTATTCACCTTTCTTTTTCCGTTATCGCTCTCCGGTCTAAAATGGCTTGATTTTTGGTGCAGACGTGGCAGTCGCAGTCTCCTCGTTCTTTGGGCCGGGGGAGATTGCCAATTCCGGTTGGTCCGATGTGTTCGGGAGCGAAGGAGGAACGATAACCGGGACGCTCGAATTCGGGAGCTTCGCGGGCGATGTTTGTGATTCCGGATTGAGATCGAGATCGGGCACGAGGTGAGTTTCGCTTACGGGGTGTTCGGACGGCGGTCCGGAAACGAGCTAAGTGATTGGTACGGTGGGAGAAGGCGGAAATCTGGGATTTGTGATGGCGGGTTTCGGGGTGGGTTCGGCGCGGGCTGATTCCTGGTTTTTTACGAAACGAACTTCGGTTGGGTTCGTTTTTGAAAATTTTGGAAGGCGACTTATCGGAACGCCCGGACCAGTTTGAGAGCTCTTAAGATTCCCGCCCCTGAGAGGTTGTTGGGAAGGGTATACCCCGATCGACCATGGGCAACAGCCTTAGGAACTCGCCCAAAAGATAGCGGCCCGCCAGATTAGTCGATCAGGTCTTAAGCAGAACCCGTGTGTCACAGAAGCGTGGCATTCCGTTCATGACATCCGGGTCGACCTCAATGACGGCCTCTGCCATGTTCATTCCTATTTGTTTGAAGGGCGACATGTTTACGGTTTGCGCGTTACACGGCCAAGTGGACACGCGTATGTTTCACAAAGGGTGGAACCTGGAACAGCGAAAGATCTTAGGTTTTGCGAAGCCAACGCCCTTCCCTCCGCCGGCAGCTTCCAGCTATGCCTTACAGTGAGAACTTGCCAAAATTGTAATGCTTACGATCGCAGATGAATTAAAAACCATGATTATTCCCGATTACCAATCGCTGATGCTACCCGTGCTTGTCGCATCTTCCAAAGGAGAAGTTCGGATTAGTACCGTGGTGGAAGAGTTGGCCAATCAATTGGGTCTTAGCCCAGAAGAGCGCAGTGAATTGCTGCCCTCCGGTAAGCAGACAGTTTTCAGCAACCGCGTAGATTGGGCTAAGACCTATTTGGCGCAAGCGGGCCTGATCGAAAACACGCGGCGCGGCCACTTGAAAATCACGCCGCGCGGACAGCAGACACTTGCCGCTCACCCGTCGCGTATTGATAACGCTTTCCTTGGCCAGTTCCAAGAGTTCCAGCAGTTCAAGGAACGAGCTCGGGCGTCGCAATCCACGCGCCTTGATGAGGCGCAGGCTGAAGCCAAAGACAGGGACTTTGGCCGTGAGATTGAGACGCCGGACGAGATTATGCGGCGCGCACACAAGCAGATAGATGCCGCGCTTGCCCAAGACCTGCTTGACCGCGTCCGCTCCGCACCGCCTGAGTTTTTCGAGCGGCTAATTGTCAATCTGCTTCTGAGCATGGGCTATGGCGGTTCCCGCGCGGACAAGGCCGGTCGCACCCTTGGCCGCTCTGGTGATGACGGCGTTGACGGAGTAATAGACCAAGACGCGCTTGGTCTTGACCGCGTTTATATACAGGCCAAACGATACGCTGCAGGGAATAATATTGGGTCAGGCGCAATCCGCGATTTTTTCGGTAGCTTGGATCGCCACAAAGCTACCAAAGGTCTGTTCGTTACGACTTCGACGTTTTCCCTTTCTGCAAAGGAAACCGCAGAGTTCCTAAGCAAGCGCATTGTCCTGCTAGACGGCGATCAATTAGCAGCTTTAATGGTGCTGCAGAATATCGGATGCAGGATTGAAGACACCCTTCATATCAAAAAAATAGATGAGGAGATTTTTGAAGCGTAGCCTCATGAATTCTCTCAAGGTCTAGAATGTCTCTGTGATCGTGGTCTACAAAATCACCTACCCCAACAGGAAGATTACGTAGGCAGCGACATCACGGATGACATTCGCTATTTCGGTAGTGCTAGCGCGAAATACGTCGGCCAGGACTTCACGCGTGAGCAAACCGCCTCGAAGTCAGACGTTCTACGCAAGGAACACGACATTATCAAAGAGCTTCGTTCTAACGATCCGGCGGTCGGCTACAACAGATCGCCCAAGTTCAAGCTCACGGCATGCCGCCGAAGGCGAACGGCTGGACGGCGGCGAAAATCTTCTTTACTTTCTTTGCGTTCAAGGGGATGTAATTGGGACAGCTGTACATGAAGCTGACCGATTTCCGATCGGGGACCACTTGGATGGTGTCTCCCGTCAGGAGCGCACCATTGCCACAAGCATGGCCGCCGCTTCCCTCGGGCTAGTGCAGAACGCAGGCGCCCTCGAAGCGGCCGCCACAACGGATCAGTTTGAGGCCGCCTGGTAGATCGCGTGCTTCTCCGTCCCATAAACATATGTACTTATCAGGACGCATCACCCATTGCATGTCGTCTCTATGCAAGTAGATCGGAACGTCTCCCAATGTGCCGCTCCATTCAATCATGCAGGTGTAGTAATGGGGGTGAGAGATCGCAATCGCGGCGAGCTCGCCCAGCCTTTTGATGTGCTCAATCGCAGCGTTGTCCAGCAGGCTGATATTGTCCCAAAGCAGGTTCCCGTCAGCACTTCGAATCGGAAATGCGCGCTGACCGATGCCGAACTTCGGCTCTATCGAAGACGCCGTCAACTGCGGCTCTTCTTCGGCGATCTTCGTGCTCTACTCCCGCCGTAAATTATCGAGAGTCGTCCACCGCTGCCCATCTAAGCCTTTGCTCCGCGCCTTGGGTGTTGGCTCGTAGCCGAAGGACGTGGAACAGAAATCCAAGGAGCCCAAGCACGATCACGATGAACAGCAGTGACCAGCCAAGGGTGGCGAACTCGGCAGCATTGAGCGAGGTCCAGTCAAAGCTGTACTGTCGTAAGCGCTGGCCCCGCTCAACGGTCCAGTGCCAACCGGTGTGAGCCACAAATGCGGACAACAGGATGGTCCCGATGCGCTCCGCGACGACAAAGCGAAAGAGGCAGTAGAGGGCAGGCAGAAGCATGGACAAGACCAGGATCTGGCCAAGTTCAACGCCAACGTTGAACGCCAGCAGCGAACTCAGCAGATGCGTTCCCGCCAATTGCAGCGTTTCACGCAGGGCGAAGGAGAAGCCGAATCCGTGCATCAACCCGAAACCGAAAGCAACGAGCCATCGTCGCTGCGTCGCGTTGCCGCCAACAATGTTTTCAAGCGCCATCCACACAATCGATACCGCGATCAGAGTTTCAATAAGAGGCGGAAACCAGAGCGCGCCGGGAGCGAAATGCAAGGCAGAGGCGACGAGTGTAATCGAGTGCGCCACAGTGAACGCAGTCACCGCTGCAAGCAAGCCGCGAAATCGGCGAAACGGGATTACCAGGCACAGAAGAAATAGAAGATGGTCGGTTCCATCCAAGATGTGAAAGAAGCCTAGCCGGACGAATGTGAGAGCCGCCTGATACCAAGCCGGATCGAGCGCCACTAGACCCGCATTGCCGAAAAATTCAAGAGAACGAACGGATCCGTCAGGGGGTACGAAATGAATCACCGTGACCACTCGCGCGCCCAGCCGTTCGAGTCCGGGGCGGATAGAGAAGCGCGACCGATCTGAGCGGATAGGGTATTCAAACATCACATCGAAAAGCGCCTGATTCCAGACGATCTTGACTCTATCGGAGAGCCTTGGCCCGGCGGTGTGCCGCAGAGCCTCCTCGAAGGATTGGAAGGAGCGGTCTGACTCGAGGGAAACCTGAACCGCAGCCAGCTTTGGCTTGGGCAGGAGGAGGTTCCCCTCGTAGATCTGAACAAAATCGGAGATCCACAAGGTAGCGGCATCTCGCAGCAGGGGCGCTAGGTTTGCTAATTCCAGAAAGCCCGAACTATCCTGCGGGAAATCGACGTCCCGCATGCAGTTCAGGGGAACTCGGACGAGTAACTGCAGCCGGTCTCCCGAGGGTCTAATGAATGCCTGGACCTTAACGTCGCTGGGGATGTCGTGAGCCGAGGCCGGAAAAGAGCGCACAAGAATCGATAGTCCGACAATCAGCCACGCAAAACAGAAGCGCAATCGGTTGTTCCCTCTAAATCGGATCGCGTGTTATAGCATAGCCCAATACGAGAACGACAAATGAATCGGAAACAGATCCTCGGCAGTTTCTTTCTGGCCATTGTCCTGGCGCTGGTAATCGGCTCCTTCGCTCTCGAGCAGCGGGCCAAGGTGGAAGCAGCGGGGAAACAGGCCCCGCGCTTCGAAGTAGATCCGATGTGGCCGAAGCCGCTTCCCAACCACTGGGTGATGGGGTCGGTCATCGGAGTAGCTGTGGATGCGAGCGACGACATTTGGGTTATTCACCGCGAGGGGTCCCTGGAGGAGAAGGAGAAGTATCTTACCTCGAAACCGCCTGCCGCTGAGTGTTGCGCTCCGGCGCCGCCAGTCCTCGAATTCAATGAAGCGGGCGACCTGATTGGATCCTGGGGCGGCCCTGGCAACGGTTATGACTGGCCGGCGTCGAATCACGGAATTGATGTCGATTACAAAGGCAACGTCTGGATCGGCGGAAACGGTCCGGGTCAAAAGCCGACGGCGCTCCCGGCCGATGAAAGCAAGATGGGCGGCGTGGGACCGGTGCACGACAGCATGGTGCTGAAGTTCACTCAGCAAGGAAAGCTTCTCATGCAGATCGGGAAGCCTAACCAGAGCAAAGGGGGCAATGATATCGCAAACCTCAGGCTTCCGGCCAAAACACTCGTGGATCCGAAGACGAATGAGCTTTATGTGGCCGACGGCTATGGCAACCGTCGAGTTATCGTCTTTGACGCCGATTCAGGCAAGTACAAGCGTCACTGGGGTGCATACGGCCACAAGCCCGACGACGTGCAACTTCCTCCCTATAACCCGAGTGATCCGCCTGCTCAGCAGTTCCGGACGCCGGTGCATTGCGTGGCACTCGCTCATGACGGCCTGCTGTATGTCTGCGATCGCACGAACGACCGAATACAGGTTTTCAAGAGCGATGGAACATTTGTAAAGGAAGTGGTGATCGCGAAGAATACGCGCGGTGACGGATCGGTGTTCGACATTGCGTTGTCGAGGGATCCGCAGCAGAAGTACCTCTATGTGGCTGACGGATCCAATATGAAGGTCCATGTGATTGAGCGAGACACACTCGAGATTCTGACTGCTTTCGGTGACGGCGGGCGGCAACCCGGTCAGTTTTACGCTGTGCACAGCATTGCAACGGATTCGAAGGGAAACGTGTTTACCACCGAGACTTATCGCGGGCAGCGTGTTCAGAAATTTCACTTCAGGGGCTTGGGTCCGGTAACAAAGAAAGATCAGGGCGTGGTGTGGCCCAGCTCCCCGAAAAGCTGAACATTGCCGGTTTGCAGTATGCTTTTTACGAGGAGAGTATCCATGATCAAGTTGTCTGTGCCGCTGTGGCTCGTCATCGTAGCCGGGCTAGTCGGCGCTCAGTCGCTTGACTATCAAACCTATAAAGCCACCGTCGAGCCTATCTTTCTGAAGAAGCGTCCGACTCATGCACGCTGCGTGGTTTGTCATGCCTCCGCAAACCACGCATTTCGTTTAGAGCCGCTCGATAAGGGCGCCACCACTTGGACTGAGGCGCAATCGCGCAAGAACTTCGAAACGGCATCACACCTGGTAAAGCCGGGCGAGCCGCTCTCGAGCGTGTTGCTGATTCAACCGCTCGCGCATTCTGCCGGCGGCGCAGAGTTTCACTCGGGAGGCCGACAGTTTGCTTCGCAGGATGATCCAGATTGGCAGGCGATGGCGGCCTGGGTGAAAGCTGCGCGCTAAGGCAGTATCACCGTGCCGTTTCTTTTCGGCACTTCCCCTACTGCAATTCGCGCTACTTCTCGTAATGTTTGTGTGTCCACCGCCGAAACATAGTTTTCGCCTGCGTTCGCGACGTAAACAAGCTTGCTGTCTGGCGTGAACGTCAGCCAATCAGGCGTCGATCCGGTTGGCACATACCCTAACAACTTTAAATCCGGCAGCGAATAAGCAAACAGACCGTTCGCCACGGAGCTATTCACCCACAGCATCTTCCCGTTGGGTGATATACCAATTCCGTGCGATGGTGCGCCGCTATGCGCAATTCCCCGCCGCGGAGCATCCGGCAACATTACCCGTTGCGTCTCTTTGTGCGTTTGGAAATTTACGACCGCGAATCCATGGACGTTCGAAAGCTGCACAAATAATCGAGCAGTGGACCCGTTGGCGGCCCGCTCCAACGCAATGGGCCGCACGCCATTATCGAACTCTATATCCCAAGCCGGCTGTAGTGTGCTCTCATCGATCACCGTAACCCTCTTGCCGGGAATAGATCCAACCACCACGAATTTGCCGTCGGGCGTTACATAGACGTTATGGGCGCTGCCTTTCACCGGAATTGTTTTCACCCTCTTCAGAGTCGACGCGTCGATCACGTCCACAGCTCCTGGCGCTGTTACGATCGCCGCTAATATATAGCGCCCATCCTTCGAAACGGCGATATTATTGGGATGCCCGCTGAGTGGAATTTTGCTGAGTAAGTGGCCATCCTTGGTCTTCACCGCCCAAACAGAGTTATCGGCCTCACAGGTGATATAGGCGCGCGCGCCATTGGGCGAGAACGTCACACCGTGAGCAGCTTCCAGATCTGGGATCTTCATTACTACTTTATTGGTGGCTGGATCGATTACAGCCAGGTCGTCACCAGCGCTATTCGTCTGGTAAATGCGCACGGAGCCCGCCAGCAAAGGTAGTGCCGATAGTAGAGCTAAAAACGATGCAGTTTTCATGGTTTAAACCAATGGTGACCAGTGTATCTCGATATTTCGCGTCGCAAAAGTTTGTGGACGGCGGTGTACAAGCTTAGTTCGTCGATAGTGTTTGTCCGCCCTCCTTTTATGCGATCGCTTGGCGATCTAGGATTTCCTGATTTTTGGTGCAGACGTGGCAGTCGCAGCCTCCTCGTTCTTTGGGACGGGGAAGATTGCCGACGCCGGTTGGTCCGATGTGTTCGGGGGCGAAGGAGGAACGGTAGCCGGGGCGCTCGAATTCGGGGGCTTCGCGGGCGATGACTTCGAGCCAGGTGTCGGTGGTCATGCGCTGGATTCCGCAGCCTCCCAGTTTGCGTTTTTCTTCTTTGGAGTTGACCCATTCGTATTCGGGTGGCACGCCGTGCGGGAAGTTGAGGCGGCGGTAGACCAGTTCGGGCGGCGGCAGCATGGCTTTGCCTCGTTCAATCAGGTTTTTGTTGGAGGAGAAGAGGCGGGTGAGAGTTTCTCCGTTCTCCTGAATGGAGACTTCGACCCATTGTTCGGAGAAGGGGGATTTTACGGCGTTTTTTGGGGTGGTTTTGGCCTTGGAAGAGGAGTTCGGAGGGTTTGGTTGGAGTGGGGGGTTCGGCTTTGGCGGACTTTTTCTCGGGTTTATCGGTTTTGGGCTGACTCTGTTCGAGAGCTTGCGACCGTTTGGTTTCGATGGCGGCGGCACGTTCTTGGGCTCGTTGGAGCTGCATGCCTTCGCGGAAGCGGCGGCCGTGGAGGCGTTCCAGATTGTGGAAGGCGCTGTTGAACTGGCGTTCGGCCAGGCGTAGGTAGCGGCGGAAGCGTTCCAGGCGGTGGTGCTCGTCGTCGGTCCAATGATCATGTATCAGGCCGGTATCCACGGTCCTGTCGTGCCGCCCGGTAAATATATCAAGTTCGCTTGACAGTACCCGGCAAAACTTTGACGCAAGACCTCAACGTGAAAAAGGACCCTCGTTTGGTCAATATCACACAATCCGATTTCGAGGAGCAGTATCGACTAGCTCGAGAGATATGGGACAAATTTAGTCTGACGAATGATACGGTGAAAAAATCCGGCGTATCAAGGCTGCCGTTGCTGCCCAGACCTCTCACGCCAAGGACTCTTCAATCTCGTCGAAGGCAGAACAGCTGACCGCGGCGCTCACCGAAATCGAAGGCCATTTGTATCAATATCGGAATCGCGCCACAAAGGATCCGCTCAACTTTCCTCCTCAGCTGAACAACAAGCTGGGCACGCTACTTGCGGTAGTGGAGGCCGGTGACTGCCGGCCGACTGATTCCTCATACGCGGTGTTCAAAGTGCTCGACCAGCGGCTGAGTGAGCATCTGAGCTCGCTCGATCAGTTCCTCCGGAACCAACTTCCAGCATTGAATAGCGCACTGGCGAATGCTGGTATATCTCCGGTTCCCGGCTCTCAGGCGAGTACACAACAGAAAAGACAATGAAGACAAATTCCCAAAAGTTTCGTACCGCAACTTTGACAGCAACGCTCTTCTTTCTCGTAGGCACCGGAGCCGGAGCACAAGACGGTTTCCTTGCGTCCCAGCTGATCAACCCTGATCTGTATAAGCAAGTTTCGTTTCGCTATATCGGCCCGGTTGGCAACGGGATTTCAGCCGTTGCTGGGGTAGCCGGGCAGCCGCTCGTCCACTACGCTGGCTCGGCTTCCGGAGGAATCTTCAAAACGACGGACGGTGGTGTCACCTGGAAGCCAGTCTTCGACGACCAGCCCGTATCCTCGATTAGCTCATTGGCCGTGGATCAGTCTAATCCTAACGTGGTGTGGGCCGGAACAGGAGAGCCATGGATCCGCAGCCATATCTCTATCGGCATGGGCATCTATAAATCGACCGACGCAGGAAAAACGTGGAAGCTCATGGGCCTCGAAAAGACCGGCCGAAATGCTCGCATTATCGTCGATCCTCATAATCCGGACGTTGTCTTCGCAGCAGCAATGGGCCACAACTACGGACCGCAACAAGAGCGAGGAGTATTTCGAACTAAAGACGGAGGCAAGAGCTGGGACCGAGTGCTCTTTGTGGATCCGAACACCGGGTGTTCGGATATCATCATGTCTCAGGACAACCCGAATGTACTGCTTGCAGGCATGTGGCAGTTTGAAATTCATACGTGGGCTCAGATGAGCGGCGGACCGGGCAGCGGAATCTTCGCATCCCACGACGGGGGAAACACATGGAGCCGTCTTGCTGGGCACGGACTTCCAGAACAAGAGGTCGGCAAAATCGGTTTGGCAGCTTCCAGGAGCGATCCAAAGCGCATCTATGCCATCATCGAAACCGGCACTGGCGAGCCCTTCAAAGACAAACCAACCGCTCCTGGTTATCTGTGGCGATCGGATGACATGGGCGAAAACTGGCGCATGATGACGCCGAGCCACGATACCGCGGGCCGGCCACACTACTATTCGCGCATGAGTGTTGCGCCCGATAACGCCGACGAACTGTACCTCCTTACCGCTTCCTATTCGAAATCTGAAGATGGCGGCAAAACGTTGCATGTCATGCGAGGTTATCCGCAAACCGCCAGAGGCCACATACCTGGTGCACCTCCCTTAGGGGATTTCCACGACATCTGGATTGATCCGGCCGACGGAAATCGGATTATCGTTTCAAACGACGGCGGCGTCGGCATTTCAGTGAACCGGGGCCAGACCTGGAATCGCGTGCAGTTCCCAAACGCGCAGATCTATCACGTCACCACTGATAAACAGATCCCTTACTTCGTCTACGGAAATCGCCAGGACGGCCGTCTTTCCGCGGTCCAAGCAATAGCCGAATTTTTTGGGTACGGCCAATTCGTCCCAACCATCTCTCGCGATCAGTGGACCACCGTTGGTGGAGGTGAAAGCGGTTGGACGATCTCTGATCCAACTGATCCAAAAGTTGTATGGTCAAGCGGAACCGGAGCCGGGAGCATAGGCGGCAGCATCGATAGATACGATGAACGGACTCGTCAGTATCGAGGTGTCGAGGTTTGGCCGGACTCGACTGAAGGTCATCCCGCAGATGACGTAAAGTACCGCTTCAATTGGACCTTCCTTGTGGCAATGTCGCCCTTTGGACCATAACAAGATCTATGTCGGGAGCCAGTTTGTACACATGACCGCCAATGGCGGGCAGAGTTGGCATGTTATCAGTCCCGACCTGACCCTGAATGACAAGAGTAAGCAGCTCTCGTCAGGAGGACTTACTGGAGATAACATTGGCCCTGAATACGGGACATTCTTATCGCTATCGCGGAATCTCCGAAAGCCGCAGGGGTGATCTGGACCGGCAGCAACGACGGGCAAGTGCAGGTCACTCAGAACGGTGGTAAGAGCTGGAGAAACGTGAGTGGTAAAATTCCAAACTTCCCCCGTGGGGAACGATATATAGTGTAGGAACCTTCCCGCTTCTATTCGGGCGCTGCCTACATCACCGTCGATCTTCACCAGGAGAACCACTTTGACCCTTTCGTATATAAGACGACAGACTTTGGCGCAACCTGGAAAAGCATCAGTGCGACGATCCCGAAGAGCCCACTGAGCTACGCGCACTGCATCAAGGAAGATCCGTTTCGACGAGGGATGCGCTATCTGGGAACTGAAGGCGGGTTGTATGTGTTATTCGACGATGGAGAACATTGGCAGCCTCTGCAAAACAATTTGCCGCATGTCCCGGTTTACGGCATCACGGTGCAAGAGTCTTTCAAAGACTTGGTCTTTGCAACTTACGGCCGCGGATTTTGGATCCTGGATGACGTCGCACCGCTGGAGCAGATGACGCCAGGCGTAGCTAACTCCAACATTCATCTTTTCGCACCCAGGTCGGCCTATCGCTTTCGTGGTATCACGCCCCCCATGGCTGCGGTTTACGATGCCACGGACGGACAGAATCCTCCCTATGGTGCAGACATCAACTATCTTCTGAAATCTGTTCCCGAGGGAGATGTTCGCATCGTCATCAGTGACGAAAAAGGGCAGACCATAAGAACACTATCAGGATCAAAGAGAGCTGGGATGAATCGCGTCTAGTGGGATTTGCGCTGTTCGCCGACTCCGGACATCGTGCTCCGCACAAGTCCCGTTTATACTTCCTGGATGCATGTTGGGCCGAAAGGGCGAACGCTTGGTGGGCGCATCTCACTTTTGGCTACTCCGGGTACTTACAAAGTTAAATTGATTGTGGGCGCCAAGAATTTACCCAGCCACTCACCGTGCTCAAGGATCCACATTCTGCGGGAACTCTTGCCGACATTCGTCTGCAATATGCCTTCTTACAGAGCGTTCAAACAATCTCAAGAACGTCGGGGAGATGAGGTTGAGAATCTTCGAAGGCAGGCGGAAGATCTCAAAATTCGGTCGAGCGCCGGAGGCGAACAAGTCGGGAGTGCCGCCGAGTTACTGGATCAAAAACTCACCCGATTTGAGGAGAACTTGCGCCAGTTGCGAATCACCGGTGGTCAGGATGGCATGCGTTGGCCGGCAACAATACAAGAGAAACTCGGCCATCTGGTCAGTGAATTACAGGAAGCTGACTTTCCTTCCACCTCTCAGCAAGTGGCCGTGAATCGTCAATATAACGCTGACATTCGTGACTTACAAGCTCAACTTAATTGCCTGCTGAGCAACGACAATATTATCCTGAAAAGCTATAATCTTCCCGCGGTGTCCGCTGATGCTGTAAGTGGAGGACAACAATAAAGATTGAGCAGGCGAACTGTGACGGCGCGACTTTATACCGCTCCAACAAAAGGCCACGGCGTCATGCCGATTTACCCGTCCAAAGTGGCGACCAACCCGACAAGCCGAGGCAGCTAATGCTAATCCTGTTCACACACTAAGGGTGTTCAAGACATCCGTTCCTCCCGGTGCTCAGCTATAAGGACTCAGATTCGGGAGGAAAATGAAACGGCCCCTACTTGTTTTAATCACGCTGCTTGCAACGTGGCTTATTGCCGCCTTTAGCACGGTCGCTCAGTCTAACGGGAGTGTTCACGGCATCGTCAAGGATCCGTCGGGAGCAGTGGTGCCTTCAGCGAGTGTGACCCTTATCAACACCGCAACCCAACAGAAAACAGATACGTTGACGAACCGCTCTGGCGCCTACGCATTCGCCTTCGTTCCTGCCGGATTGTACACGTTGACCGTCCACCACGCCGGATTTACCGGCTTCGTGTGTGACCAAGTCCCCGTCGACGTTGCCGCTGTCGTAGTGGCAGATGTCAGCCTCCAGGTCGGAGCGCAAACTGAAACGGTCACCGTCACCGGCGCCCCCGAAGAGCTCCAGACCGCAACCTCAGACCTTGGCCACGTCGTCGACAACACAATGATGAATGCGATTCCGCTCTCAAGCCGGAACTTCACTCAGATCCTGGCGCTATCTCCCGGTATTACCGCTAACGTGATCGATGCAGGCGCTTTGGTCCGCAACAGCGTGAACATCTCTGCTAACGGAGGTCGGCCTTGGGATAACCACGTCGTAATGAATGGGATGAACGCTGACAATCCTATTTCTCAGGGTTTCGACGACGCTCCGGACAAAACTGGCGTACCTGTGCCTTCTCCCGATGCGATCGAGGAATTTAAAATCCAAACGGGTTTGTATGACGCCGAGTACGGAAAGGAGGGCGGCGGCACGGTCAATATCGTCACCAAGTCTGGAACGAATCAGTTCCACGGCACTGCCTTTGAATTCTTCCGCAATACAGCTCTTGACGCCAACAGCTTCTTTCAAAACGCTAGCGGCCAGCCCAAACCAATCTTTCGCCAGAACCAATACGGCGGCACTATCGGCGGCCCCATCGTTCGAGACAAACTTTTCTTCTTTTTGTCATACCAGGGCACAGACCAGGCCAATGGGATTTCCAGCTCATCAAATCAGACCACTTACCTGCCGGTCGTGGGCGATCACTCGCCTCGGGGATTAGGCGCCATCTATAACGGTCAAACTGGGGCCTCCGGCGGCGTTGGAATTGCTCTCCCAACGGCTCCAACATTAATCCCATAGCTCTCGCGATACTGAATGCGAAGCTGCCGAATGGACAATATGCAATCCCTAGTCCCTGCGTCTTTACCAATGCGACGATGGTTCCTCCCAATCGCTTGGCGTGATCTCCAGCACGGTCAGCTCTCCTCGAATCGTGCACCTAGCAATCCGGGTCAGCTTCTAGTTACCAAATATAAAAGTCATGCCTATAGCGCGTAAAATAACGAGTGCTGTGGTGAAGGTCGTATGGCTAAAACGCAGCACCAAGATTCACCTGCAACTGGCCTTACTTCTATACTGTCCCCTCTATGCCCAGCAGCACCCGATAGTGCTGCGTGTTGGAACGCTGCTCGACGGCAAGGGCGGCGTCCAGCACAACACAAACATCGTCGTCCAAAACGGCAAGATCCAGAAGATTGGCCCCGGAGAAAGCGCCGATTATGATCTCCGCAAACTGACGGTGCTTCCCGGTTTGATTGACACGCACGTACACATTTCGTGGCACTTCGGTCCTGATGGACGATACGTGCCGCGTGACACCTCACAAGTCAGCGCCATGGGTTACGGTCTGGAGAATGCGTATGTGACCTTGATGGCCGGCTTTACCACCGTGCAGAGCGTTGGAAGCCCGATTGACATTGATATTCGGGATGCAATCAACTGCGGCGTCTTCCCCGGAACACGAGTGCTGACCTCTGTCGAGGGAATCAGCAACCCTAAGCTGAGCATTGAAGAGCTTCGCGAATCGGTACGAAAGAACAAAGCCCGGAGCAGACTTGATCAAAATGTTCGCCTGGAGCGGAACCCTTCAAAACCGAGGCGGCTATCAGACACTTTCGAACGAGCAGATCGCAGCGGTTTGTGATGAAGCTAAGAAGAACAGGTTGCGCACCCTGGTTCATGTCTACGGCGACGGAGCGACCCGAGTGGTATCCGAATCGGGGTGCACCTCCGTTGAACACGACTTCTTGGCAAGCGATGACACCTTGCGCGTACTCGTGTCGCGTGGAACGTACTTCGATCCGCACACTGGATTGGTGATCCAGAACTATCTCAACAACAAACCCAAGTTTTTTGGGATTGCTAATTATACTCAGCCGGAAATGGATGCCATGGAGCAGTCTATTCCAAAAATTCTCGCAACGTTTAAGCACGCTTTGAAGATTCCTGGGTTAAAGATTGTCTATGGTACCGACGCGGTCGCCGGTGGTCACGGACACAACATCGAGGAAATGGTCTATCGTGTTCAAATAGGCGGACAAGACCCCAAAGCGGCGATCATTTCTGCCACATCGCTCGCCTCTGAATCGATAAACATGGCCGATCGCATCGGCCTACTCGCACCGGGAATGGATGCCGATCTGATTGCAGTCGACGGAGATCCATTGAAGGACATCACTGTCCTAAGGCGCATACTCTTCGTCATGAAGGACGGAAAAATTTACAAGAACACAGCGAGCGAACAATGATGCTGAAGCCGGATGCTGCTTGTTTGTCCGAATTTTGCCGCCACTTTACCGAACTGTGGTGGATTGCATCCCAAATGCGCCGCCTTTGAATATCTTGCCGTCCTTCATCACGAACGCCACGCGCCGCATTGCCGTGATATCTTTCAGCGGATCCCCTGCCACTGCTATTATGTCGGCCTGCATGCCCGATTTCAGTGTGCCGATCCTGTCTGCCATATTCAATGATTCGGCCGAACCAGAAGTGATGGACCGAATGGCAGCATCGGTAGGCTGGCCGCCACGCTCGACCCGATAAATCAGTTCCTCTATGTTGTGGCCGTGGGCGCCGGCTACCGCATCCGTTCCATATATAATCTTCAGATTCTTGATCGTGAGTGCTCGCTTGAACGTCGCAAGGCTCAGCGGAATTAGCCTGTTCACAATGTCCGCCATGCCTGCTTCCGAGTAGCTTCCGGTTCCTATGAATCGATCTTTGTTTTTTACATAATTCTGAAGCACCAGGCCGACATTCGGATCGAAGTAGGTTCCGCGATCCGCAAGAAGCTGGAGTGTTGGAGTATCTATAAGATTGCCGTGCTCAACCGATGTGCATCCCGCAACCACCACCGTGCGGATCGTCGAGGATTTGTACACATGGACCAGCGTACGCAGATGAACCGCCTTCGCTTCGCTGCAGACAGCTTGAATTTGTTCGTCACTCAAAGTCTGTCCCGCACCCTCGCGCATGCTCTTTGAAGCAAACATCTTGATCAGGTCCGCTCCGTCGGCTGCATTCTTGCGTACCGCCTGTCGCAGTTGTTCCACCGATAATTTCGGATCATTGATCGGCTGAAGGGAAGTCAGAATTCTCGGGCCGGGCAGGACACCGCGATTGATCGCATCGCGCAAATCCCGGTCGCTAGCGCTGCCAACACTCTGAACAGTTGTGAAGCCGCCCATCAGCGTAACGTATGCATTTTCCATTCCATAGCTTAAGGCGACGCTGGGCGAATCGTCACGGGGTGCATACCGTCCGTCGAGCCCGAAGTGCCAACCAATGTGAACATGCGTATCGATAAGCCCAGGCAGCAGTGTCAATGATGTCAAATCGTACGTCGGCTTCGAGGCCGTCTGTCCTATGCTCTGGATCTTCGATCCCTGTACCGTAATCGCGATGTTATGCAAAACACGGCCCGTGCCATCGAGAACAGTCCCTGCCCTAATAACAATCCGACCGTCCTGCGCAGCGAGCAGAGACGGAAGGACGAAGCACGCGACAAGAAAGATGCTAATCTTCATTCGCGCTCTGCCCTAGAACCGCAACCGAAGCGCGAGCTGCGCAATACGTGGAGAACTCACGGTACTCGAGATTACCCCAAAGGACGAGGGAGTCGACACGTTTGAACCTGGGCTGGCAAAGTTCGGGTGATTGAAAAAGTTGAAAAGCTCACCGCGAAACTCCACTCGCACGTTCTCCCGAATGGGAATTTGCTTGGAAGCCGCAAAATCTGTGTTCCAGAATCCGGGTCCCGTCAAGAAATTGCGCGGCGAGTTGCCAAGGTACGTGCCATTACCGAGCGCTGGCGGGGCAGTGAATGCTGCCGTATTGAAATAGTGAGAGAGCGTCGGTGAGTTGATCGAAACATCAGAAGGCGCAGCGCCGCTTGCAAACTGTCCGTAACTGCCGTTCGACCCAATGATAGTGCCGCCTCTGCTATCTGTGATGCTGAACGGAAGACCGGATTCCACGATCACTACGCCCGATATCGACCAATCGTTGATCAGCGAACCGGCGAAGCCCTTCGCCGCATTCCATCTCGGAATCTCCCACAAATAACTGGCGGTGAATACGTTCGTGCGATTGAAATTTGAGCGGCCCACCGCAGGGTTATGGAAGTCTCCGGTGACGCTGCCGAGCGAAATCTGCCGGCCGCTGGTACTTCCTGCGATGTTATCGATAGCACGGCTCCAGGTGTATGCACCGGAGAACGACAGTCCATGCGAATATCTCTTGGTCGCGCTGAGCTGGAACGAATTGTACCGGCTCGAAAATGGCTTCCCTTCGTAGGGATTGTCGGAGCAGGCTTGTTCGGATTGGCAGTAGGTATTCATGAACTCGCCGACGCCATCTGCTCCGGGAGTGAAACCAACATACGGAACGCGCAACAGAAGATTGGCCAGCGTATTCGTGGTCTGTCCATTGATCGGCTGGCCGGGGCTTGCGAGTCCAGCCTGATTCGGTGTCACGAACCCGATCAGATTCGTGGTCTGACTTCCCACATAGCCAACTTGAACAAGAACGCCTTTTATCTCCGTTTGAATGTTCCCGCTATATTGTTGCGTCCGCGGCTGCTTCAACAAAGGATCAACTGGGTAGATCGTCTGATTACTACCCAATCGGATGGGCTGGTAAAGCGGGAATGCTCCGGGCTGGGGTACGTTTGGAAATACGTTCTGGAAAGTAGCAGTCGGATTCGTGGCGCCCCCGGACGTGACGGACGCATAGAAGGGTTGGTGCGTGGTCAATCCTCCCTGCACTGTCCCTGCAATAGCAGAATAAAAGATTCCATAGCCCACGCGCACCACCAGTTTTTGAACGCTTCGAACGGGGCGCCACGCTAAACCGACCCGTGGTGAAATACCCAGCCAGTTCTGCTCCGCCACCATCGTGTTTGTCAGAAGCTTTGTCACTCCGGAAGGGATCGGAGTGCTCGCAGGTACGTTCGCCGGAAGCACCAAGCCTTGCAGTGTTCCTCCCGCCGGCGGAATGCCTTGGGGATAGAAGCGGAAATCGTAATTGGCCACCTTCCCGTCCGCGTAGAATGCCTGACCGTTGAACTGATAGCGCAGCCCGAGATTGAGCGTCAGTTGATCGTTGACTCGGAAGTCATCCTGAGCGAAAAGAGAAAAGTTGTTGAAGCTGGGATAAAGAGCTGTACGCCCATCGCCTGCCAGCGTTTGAAACAGATTGCTGTACGCTGAGCCGTTTTGCGCGCCGCTCATCCCAAGCAAGAAATCAGGGAACGATTGAATCTGGATTTCGCCACGCTGGACAAACCCGGCATTATTCAAGATGCGCACGGGATCGACGTTGCCACCAAAGCGTAATTGCTGACGTCCGCTGGTCATAGAGAGCGTGTCTGCCAGCTCGGCTTGCTGCTGATTGACGTGCCGATCGTTGCTGCGGTTCGCGCCAATCGTGAACATCCCGTTCACAATGATGGATGCCAGGCCGGGAACAGTCGGCACGGGAGACGTCATCCCAACTTGCGCCGCGGTCAAAGGCTCTACGGGCTTCTCATTGGCGAGGTTGCGGCTATATCCGGCCCGAATCTCGTTCACAATTGTGGGGCCAATGATGTACGTGTACGCGGCGGCTACGTTGGTGTTGGCGTGGTACTCGTTATCGCCGAACCCGAGAACGCTGGTATTGGATTGGAATGGCAGTGTCTCCGGATCGCGCGAATAAATGGTCTTCACGCTTAAGCGTTGCTTCGAAGTAAAACTGACATCTCCGTCGGCAATGATCTGTTTCTCGTTGAAGATCGCCGGAGAGGAGATGGCGCAATATCCGGCTGTCGCGCTGGTGACGACGCAAGGGCTCGGAATTACATACGCTCCGTTCGGCAATTTCGCATTCACCAGTGCCACAGCTACGGGGTTGATGTTGGAGCCGTCGGTAGCTACTGCGGCGCCTCCGAAGACGCCGGCCCGGCCGCCGTAAATCCTGCCAAGCGACTGCCGCGATCGGTCACCCAGGACCGGAAGGAACGTAGTTTTGTTCGACGAAGTGGAGACTCCGTTTGCCTGATTAGTGCCCTGGTAAGAGACAAAGAAAAATGCTTTGTCTTTGACAACGGGTCCGCCCAGTGTGCCTCCGTATTGGTTTTGCCGGAAAATTGGTTTCGCCCCGCGGCTGGCGTTTTGAAAGAAGCTGTTCGCATCCAGAGATGTGTTGCGAAAAAATTCGAAGGCGGTGCCGTGAAAACCATTTGTTCCTGATTTCGTGAGAATATTCACGGTGCCGCCGCCTTCTTTACCGAACTCAGCATCGTAGAGTCCGGTTTGCACTTTAAACTGCTCGATTGCGTCCGGCGAAGGAACGGGAACACCTGTTTTGTCCGGCGCATCGTCGAATCCCTGAGACATGGGATTGTCCGCGTTCATTCCATTTAGCACAACGTTGTTGTCCCACGGCCGAGCGCCATTGGCTGAAATGTTGACACTGTTGCGTCCGATGGCGCCCGCATCGATTACGTTTGCCGTCACACCGGGAGACAGAGCCAGAATCTGGGTGAAGTTACGGCTCGACAAGGGCAACGCGTTCATCATCGTGTTATCGACCACGTGGCTCAACTCCGAATCAGCAGTTTGCAGCTGTGCTGTTTGTGACTCGACGTTGACGCTTTGTGCGGACGAGCCGACTTGAAGGTTGACGTCCACGACCACGACAGCCGCGATATCAACCGTGATGTGCTGATGGACGAACCGCGCAAATCCGGGATGATCGACCGTGATGCTGTACCCGCCGGGTGCAAGGAACGCGAAAGAGTAAGTACCCGTTGCGTTTGTCGCCGCTCGAATCAGTTGTGTCGTAGCATCGTTGGTGAGAACAACTGCGCTGTCAGGCACGGCGCCACCTGAACTGTCCTTGACGATCCCCTGTATTGTGCCGGTAGATTGCGCCGAGGCCGTTCCCGCTGCTACCGCTAACCATACCAGCGCACCAAAAAGCAGCGCACGGCAAATTGCGTTCAGCCGGCCTGGTTCCCGCCACGCAAGCAAGTCATTCATCGTGGGTTATTTTGCAACGAATCGCAAAAGAGGTCTAGAACGAAAGAAACATTTTTGTATTCGATTAGCACCGAACTCGCATTTGCCTCAGCTCATCACAGGTGGGCGCCTCTTGTGCCAGTCGGTTTTCCGTTGGTAAGCATCCGCAATATCGATCAGAGTTTTTTCGCTCCACGCAGCGCCCACGAACTGAATGCCGGTCGGAAGATTTTCTTGCCCAAAGCCATTCGGAACCGTGATGCCGGGTATTCCTCCGATATTCCCTGCCGATAAGAGCGAAGGCCCCTGTGTGCGTCGGTTCGGAGAAGATTCCTGTCGCGGCGGATCCCACGACTCATCCACGCGCCGGGATACAGCGCTCATCGTCGGCGCAATAATCGCATCGTATTTCTTCAATGTTTCGTCCATCGCGACACGAGCAATCTTTCGAACGCGCTGGGCCTGTAGATAATCGACCGCACTCACTACTGCGTCAGCGTACCCGGTAATCTTCGCGGTTTGATTCTCTAGTTGCCGTGCGCTACCGGTATCGACTAAGTCTCGAAATGCGCTTGCGCCCTCGGCCGCAATGATTAGTCCAATAACCTGCGTGTACGGATAATCAGGAAAGTCGATGTCGTGATCTATGTCCGCTATGTCGGAAAGTACTTGTACTGATTTTTCGAAGTTAGTTCGGACGGCGGGCTGAACGTTCTCATACGTGCCCTTTGCGATGGCAAGCTTATATCTCCGCTTTGGGCGGCTCTCTCCGGCATAGACAAAGCGGCGGGCGCTTGTCGTCGGATCCAACTTGTCACGCCCTGCGATCACCGAAAGAACGATTCCGCAGTCATCGGCGCTCCGGCACATCGGACCCACCTTGTCGAGAGTCCATGACAACGCTACAACGCCATGGCGGCTCACCCGTCCGTAAGTGGGCCGAATACCCGCCAAGCCGCAGTACGTCGATGGATTCAGAATGGAACCACCCGTTTCGCTTCCAATCGCGAAAGCCACTAAGCCGGCGGCGGTCGCCGCACCTGGACCGCTCGAGGAACCGCCGCTCCAGTGGTTCGCGTTCCAGGGTGTTCGGCCCGGCCCGGTAAATGAAGCATCTGCGCTATTAAATCCAAACCCGCCTACGGTCTCGAGCATCGCAAGTTTTCCGAGTAAAACCGCACCCGCCTGTGTAAGACGTTCAATCACCGTGGCGTTGAAGTCGAAGCGCTGGTTGCGATAGGGTGCCGTACCCCACGTTGTGGGATAACCCTTCACCGCGAGCGCGTCTTTGGCGCCGTACGGTATGCCGTGGAGAGGACCTCGGTATTTGCCGGCCGCAATTTCTGCTTCCGCCGCCCTCGCCTGCGAAAGCGCGAGATCTCGAGTAATTGTGACGATTGCTCCCAGTTTCGGACCAATTAGTTCAAGACGTTGCAGGTAAGTCTCGGTTAATTCAACGGGCGATATCTTTCGTTTTCGGATCGACTCACCTAAGCTCCTGACGCTCTCAAACACTGTTTGTTCGTTGATCATGTTAGCGGTTGTTACAAGGATAAGCCTGTGAATGGCTAGTGTACATAGCCTTTTCGTTGAACACAACCAGGCCCTGTTAGCCGAATTTCGAAGTGTGTGTTATAAATCTCAGGTATCTAACAACAGCGTTCGTTGCTGACGCGCTCCCTGTCGTGAGCTGGATGTCTTCACTTTCGGGGGTAGCAGTGACTTTTTATCGACTTCTGGCTTCGGTCCTCTCGCTCAGTCTGCTTTTTAGCGGCTCGACTCTCGCACAATCCACAGGATCTATTCGCGGGGTTGTGAAAGACCCCTCGGGCGCTTTGGTGCCCGAAGCTAAAGTGAGCCTTAAGAATATTTCTACCCAGGGAAAGACCGAGGTCCAGACTACTGGAAGCGGTAATTATTCTTTTGCTCTTCTGCCGCCAGGCGAATATTTGCTTACAGTAGAACACCCTGGTTTCAAGCGCTACGATCGACAAAATCTCACGGTCGATGTAACCGGAGTTCGGGTTGTCGATGTAACCCTCGAAGTTGGTTCGGCCGCAGATTCCGTAGATGTTACAGCTGAAGCGGAGCAGTTGCAGACCAGTACATCTGATCTGGGACATGTCGTGGATAACACCATGATGAATGCGGTGCCCTTGTCCAGCCGTAACTTCACCCAGATACTTGCTCTGTCGCCCGGAGTTACTGCGAACGTAATCGATGCCGGCGCCACCGGTCGCAACAGCGTCAACATCTCTGCCAACGGCGCTCGCCCCTGGGATAACAACATTGTCCTGAACGGGCTTAGCGCGGACAATGCCATGTCACAAGGTTTTGATGATGCTCAAGACAAGACCGGGGTGCCGGTGCCTTCGCCGGATGCCATCGAAGAGTTCAAAGTCCAGACCGGGCTGTACGATGCCGAGTTCGGAAAGCAGGGCGGTGGGTCGGTCAACATGGTCACCAAATCAGGGGGCGCGCAGTTTCATGGATCCGCGTTTGAGTTCTTTCGCAACACTGCCCTGGACGCTAACAGCTTCTTCCAGAACGCGAGCCGCGGATCTAAGCCGATTTTCCGCCAGAATCAGTATGGAGGAACTTTGGGCGGTCCCATTGTTCGCGAGCGCCTCTTCTTTTTCCTGTCCTATCAAGGGACAAACCAAGCGAACGGTATTTCTAGTTCGTCCAACAAAACGACGTTTCTGCCCGTGGTTGGGGACCGCTCCGCGCAGGCGCTAGGCACGACCTACGGAGGCAAGGCAGGGATTTTCGGCGGAGTTCCCATCGCGCAAAACGGCTCGAATATCAACCCGGTCGCCTTAAATTTACTAAACCGGAAACTGCCTAACGGCCAATATGCAATTCCGAGCCCCTGCGTGGTAACCACCGCCACCGCCGGGTACTGCGCGTTTTCGGCGCCGGCGATCTTCAACGAGAATCAGGCTATCGCCAATACGGATTACTCGATCTCTTCAAAGCAACGGCTGAGCATCAAGACCTTGTACTCCCGCGATCCGACTCAACTGCCGTTTCAAACCAGCACCACAGTTTTGGGATACGGCGAAACTGATTACCACGCGAATACTAACATCGCTTTATCATACACTTACATCATCAGCCCCACGATAGTAAATCAATTTAGGGCAGGTTACAGTCGCAACTTAGTAATTCAGACACCCATCGAACCGTTTTCGGCAACCTCAATCGGCATGACGCCGCCGAGTTCTTTGAACGGTACGCCTTCCATCAGTGTAAATGGACTGTTCAACATCGGTACGAACCGCAACAACGATCAGTTGATTCGACAGCAGCAAATCGAGTTAGCCGATACGTTGAGCAAGGTGTGGGGGCGGAATGAGTTTCGGTTCGGCGGTAGTGTGAATCCCACTCGTGTGAAGTACTCCGACCTGTTTGTGCAGCGCGGAGAAATCACCATACAGTCGTTTCCTGATTTCCTCCTGGGCACAAGCGGAGCACAGAACGGAACCGCTTACAGTAATTTGAGCCAGACCTTAGGTGGAACCGGTCGTCCAGCAGTCTATCCAGCGACAAACAATTTTGCGCTGTTTGCGCAGGATGATTTTCGCGTGAATGACAGGCTCACTCTCAATTTGGGCCTTCGCTATCAGTTCAACGGCCAGGCGTATATGAGTGACGGGAAGACCTCGAATTGGGACTTCCGTTTGTATCCCAAAGACGGACCTCCCGCTGCCGGAACCCTCTCGGGGTTAATCGTGCCGGCAAACTTGCCCGCCAGCGTCCCCGTGGCGCCGGGCGTGACGAAACTCAGTCAGAATACGCTGGTCGACAGTCAGAACTACGTCCCATTCTCTCCGCGCGTTGGCCTGGCTTGGCGGCCGTTCAAAAGTCTGCCGAATACCGTGTTTCGAGCAGGCTATGGATTATTCTGGTCCGCGGTCGCGGGCACTTATTCGATCGGCGTCTCCGCCCAGCAGCCTTTCTACGCATCGATTGTGGCGGGGGGCGCCAACAATCCGAATGTAACTCTGCAGAATCCCTTCCCCACAGTTCCTCCGGCTTCGGCATACCCGCTCTACCAGCCAGTGAAGCTTGGCAGCAATCCGACCACTTATCCCTATGATCCTCTGTTGAAGCAACCGCGCACTCAGGAATACAGTGCCAACATCCAAACCGAATTTAAGAAGAGCATCTTTCAAATCGGATATGTCGGTAGTCAGACGACAAATCTGGTGGGCTTTGTCGCCCTGAATCAGGCTGGGCTCGCTACTCCCGACGCACCGATTCACGGACAAACGACAAACACTCTTCCCAACCTGTTAACCCGCGTGCCGTTCATCGGATTCACGCCCGGCGTTGATGGCATCGGCGCGTTTATGAGCACTTACTGCACATCCGCTCAAGCTTGCCTGGCCTCTCCCTATACCGGACGACCCTTCTGGAGCCGCTATAACTCGTTTCAGTTCAGTGTCAATCGCCGCTACTCAAACGGTCTCAGCTTCTCTGCGGCGTATACATGGGCCCGTTCGATAGACAATCTGAACGGCAGCACAACCGGTCGGCAGCAGTCACTCGGCGGTCTTACCGGGGATTTCCACAATCCGGCGGTAGGCGAATCGAATTTCATGCGCAGGAATGTTTTCACCGCGAGCTATCTTTACGAGGTTCCGAGATTGTCGTTTGCCAAGGGTCTCGTTTCCGGCGTTCTTAATGGATGGTCGGTCTCCGGGCTCGTGATTGTTGAGTCAGGTCTGCCGTTCAGCATTACGGACAGTCGCGGCGGTACGATCCTGGGTTCCAATGGCAGCTTTGCCCAGCTGGCATCGGGATCGACTCCACAAGATGTAAATCTTAACTCGTCGACTTTGGGCCATTACTTCAACACCTCAGTCTTTGTAGCTCCGTTGCGCGTAGGCGACGGCACAGCAGTCGGCAATGCGCCTCGCAACTTCATCACAGGTCCTGGATTCTGGAACACCGATTTGGCTGCGGTCAAGACGTTTCCAATTCGTGAGCCGATGCACCTCGAACTTCGTGCCGAGCTGTTCAACCTTTTCAACCATCCCAATTTTGCTAACCCAGGTTCGAACGTGGCAACGCCTTCGAGCTTCGGCGTTATCTCCAACACGGTAAGCGCCCCACGTATCGTTCAATTAGCGGTACGAATCCGATTCTGATGATAGGTCAACGACTCCGCCTAATTACATTTGCAGTTCTTCTCTGCGGCTCCTGCGGGCGCTCCCTATGTGCGGCGCCCCCCCTCGTACTGAAGTTCGGCAGCCTGGTGGATGGCTCAGGCAAACGGCTCTCTCACGCAGTCGTAGTAATTGAGGGAGATCGCATCCAGTCAGTTGGGACTAATGATTCCACAATCCCGTCTGGATCAAAGGTAATTGATCTTGGCCGCTTCACCGCTGTTCCGGGTCTGATTGATGTGCACACTCACATGACTTTCTATTGGGATCAGGCGTCCGGGACTACGCCCTACCGGCAGACGAAACTGCTTCCAGCAGAAATCGTTTACCTGGCCCAGGCAAATGCACGCCGGACGCTCGAATGCGGAGTGACGACGGTTCGTGACCTCAATGCGTCCGACTCCATGGATATCGCGATGAGAAATCTGATCAATCGCGGAGCGATGGTGGGGCCAAGAATGTTTGTATCGTCACAAGGACTTGGGGCGAAGCCTGGATATGTCGCGCCGAATTTCCGAGCCGACGGACCGGCGGAGATGATGAGGGCCGTGCGCGATGTTCTTGCTTCCGGAGCGGACTGGGTGAAGCTGTTTGCTTCGACCGGCGGGACCCAGAACCTAAGCGGGAACCAAGTTTTTACTTTTGAAGAGATCAAGGCGGCGGTAGATGTTGCCCACATGAACGGCAAACGGGTCGCTGTCCACTCTTATGGACCAGCGGGCGCTAAAGCAGCGGTCATGGCGGGAGCCGACACCATAGAACATGCCATTGACCTGGATGACGAAACGCTGAGGGAGATGACTCGTCGGGGAACCTTCTATGTCCCGACCATCGATCACAACCGCTTCTATGCCGACAACGCACAACTCTTCGGCTTCGGTGCACCGGACCGTTTCTATGCATTTGTAGAACGCAATCTCGAGACCGCCCGCCGGGCCAACAAAGCCGGCGTACGCATCGCCATGGGATCCGATGCGGTCTACAACATGTTTGGTCAGAATACTCGCGAATTAGCTGCGCTCGTGAAGGCCGGTATGACCCCCGCGCAGGCTCTCGCCGCCGCTACGAGCACTGCTGCTTCGCTCCTAAACATGGAGAAGAGCCTCGGAGCTATCGCGCCCGGTTACTACGCGGATATCACAGCCGTGCAAGGCGACCCGCTTACCGATATCGATGCTGTCATCAGTCATGTGCAATGGGTAATGAAGGGCGGCGTCGTAGTGAGCGACAAGACGGAATCGAAAGGAACAAACTAGCGATGGAGAAGCGATCCGGAGTGAAAAGAGCAAACAGTCGTAGAACATTTCTTCGTAGCTTGCCGGCCGTGCCATTGATGCCGGTTGCCATTGAGACGATCGGCGCACCGCTGAGCGCCGAAGCGGCCGCGCCACTTACCGACCAGGTGAATGCACTGGCGCAAGTGGTGCAGGTTCGCTTCGGAGAGTATCTGAAACCGGGTGATCTTAGCGATATCAAGCGCGTAATTGAGCGCAATCTTCGCTATGCGGAAGCCATTTCAAAGGTGAAGATCACCAACAGCGACGAGCCGGATTTCATGTTTCATCCCTTCGAGGGCGAATAAGCGCCGAGCTTCGAATCATGATCAGTGAAGACATCTTGTTTTCCGACCTGCGCTCGATGGGCGCCGCCATTCGCAAGCGTGAGCTGTCCCCGGTCGAATTAACAGAAGCTTATTTGAAACGGCTGGAAACCATCGGATCGAAGCTTGCTGCGGTTGTCACCGTTACCAGGGATCTCGCGCTTCAGCAGGCCAGAACGGCGGAAAAGGAAATTGCCGAGGGGAAATATCGCGGACCGTTGCATGGCATTCCTTATGGCGCCAAAGATGTGTTTGCCACCAAAGGCGTTCCCACCACTTGGGGCGCCGCTCCTTATCGGAATCGTGTTTTCGATTTCAATGCAACCATCATCACGAAGCTAGCCAATGCAGGAGCAATCCTGCTCGGGAAGCTAGCCTTGGTCGAGCTGGTGGGCGGGTTGGGATACAACGGTCCGGACGCTTCCTTTACCGGCCCGGCGCGAACGCCTTGGAATACGAATTTCTGGAGTGGCGGCTCTTCCAGTGGGCCAGGTGCGGCAACTGCCGCGGGCTTGGTCGCATTTTCCGTCGGTTCGGAGACTGGCGGATCCATTCTTGGTCCTTCCACTTTTTGCGGACTGGCCGGCCTTCGCCCCACTTATGGACGCGTGAGCCGCTTCGGAGCGGCCGCCCTCTGCTGGTCTCTCGATAAAGTTGGGCCGATGTGTCGCAGTGCCGACGATTGCGGAATCGTGCTCGCCGCCATCGCCGGCTACGACAAAATGGACCCGACCACCAGCCGCCGCAAGTTCGACTACAACCCTGTTCCAACTCGGAAGCGATTCAGAATTGCGGTTGTTAAAGGAACTTACGAACACGCGCAACCGGAGATCAAGGCAAACTTCGAAAAGTCTGTCGCTGTGCTCTCCGGTTTTTGTGACGTTGCTCATGACCTAGAGTTTCCGGATTATCCATATACGCCAATTCTCTGGACCATTCTGGGCGCCGAAGGTTCCAGTGCGTATCGCAACCTGATCGACACCGGGCAAATGAGAGAACTCCAAAATCAAGGCGACCGTATCGGGGGCTACGTCGGTTCCGTGATCAGCGCCGTCGACTATCTGCAAGCGATGCGCGTCCGGGCCCTCTCCCGGCGAGCGCTGGATGTATTTCTGGCACAGTACGATGCCGTTATTGCGCCTTCGTCTGAAGCAGGCTCCCGGCGCATCACCGAATCCTTCGACCATCCGGTACAGCCGGCATCCGGAGGCCGAAAGTCAACACCGCACGGACCCGCTCTCGTTCCAGCGGGAAACATCGCAGGCGTCCCCGGCCTCACCATCCCGAATGGCTTTGGGCAGAATAATATTCCAAGTGGCCTCCAGTTATTGGGCCCGGCCTGGAGCGAGGCAAAACTCCTCGCCATTGCGGATGCCTATCAGCGCGACACCAACTGGCGCAAACAACGCCCCAAGCTAAGCTGATGTTGAAAGCAAAACGCCGCGACCGCTGCACGACGCCTTCTGAACGGGGCGGTATCCGAACATCCTCAAGCGGTGGCATCCATCTTAAGCGTTCCCATCTTTGCGCTTTACAGATGGGACCTTCATATCGGGACTAAGCTGCGGTCTTCTCTTGTGCCACGCAGTCTCTTTTTCGTAAGCATTCGCCAGCGCCAGCACTCGGCCTTCAGAAAAACGTGGTCCGGCAATCATTACACCTATCGGCAGGCCGGTTGCGGAGAATCCGCATGGAATCGAAACGGCCGGAATCCCAAACGTATTGAACGGGACACAGTTGGAAGATTCTGCTGGTTCCTTTCCGCCATCAACGTTCTCTTCGTGAGCTAGCGCATCGTTGATAGTTTCCGGCAAAACGCGCATGGTTGGTAACGACACCAGATCGTAATCTACAAATGAATCATCGATGAGCTTTCGTAAGCGCTGAAGTTCCCATTGCGCATTGATGTAATCTACGACTCGAGCAGAGCATGTTTCACTTGCGACATCATTTAACCGCTTGTGGACCGCTTCAATAGTGCGCCGTTGGTTCAGAGAATAACTGCCTGCCTTGCGTTGATACCATTCCCAGTGAAAAGCCTCGATCTCGCCGTCAAAAAACGATCGCGAGTATTTGCCTGGAGAAGGCAGATGCATGTCCTTCACGCTCTTGGTCAGCTTCGTAAGGACGGAGATTGCTTCCTCAACAGCTTTCCCGGTCTCGTTGTCCAAAAAGTCGAAGAACGGAGCCCGCGGAATGCCGAGGCGCATCGTGCTAACAGGCTGTTTCAATGCAGCCACATAGTCTTCCCGGGGATGGTCAACGCTAGCGACATCGTACTTGTCGTAACCCGTCATCGCGTTCAGCAGCATCGCATTGTCCTCGACAGTTTTTGTCATCGGACCGCAATGATCCAGAGAATAGGTGCGTGGAATTTTGCCACGGATCGACACGAGACCGTACGTCGGCTTCAGTCCGACAATGCCACAGTATGCAGCAGGCATTCGCACCGAACCTCCCGTGTCTGTTCCAAGTGCCCCAATGGTCATGTCCGCAATTACGGAAGCGCCCGAACCGCCGGACGATCCGGCAGAGATGTGATCTAGAGCCCACGGGTTTCGTACCGGCCGGAAATAGGTTGAGACCGAGCTGTTGCCCATCGCGAACTCCTGAAGATTGGCCTTGGCGAGAATGACTGCCCCGGCATTCTTCAGCCGACTCACCACATCCGCATCCTCATCGGGAACTCGGTCTTCGAAGACGGCGCTGCCGCCAGTGGTGCGGGTGCCCGCTGTGTCGATGTTGTCCTTCAGAGCCAGCGGAATACCGTGAAGAGAGCTACGAAACTTGCCTGCCTTTGCTTCGGCATCAAGTCGTTCGGCCTGGGCAAGAGCCTCCTCCTGCATCACTGTGATGTATGCATTGACCTTCGGATTGTAGACTCGTGAACGCTCGATGCAAGCACGCGTGAGTTCCGTGCATGTGATCTCGCCCGAGCGAATTTTCTTTGAGGCTTCCCTTATTGTGAGCTTCGCTAATTCATCGGATCCGCCAGCGGCCGCTGCAGCCGCGATGTCCTGGTTGGCTATGACCACCGTTGCCGCACCCGCGGTCATCAGCATGAAATCGCGGCGATTCAGCTCTCCTGCGGGTCTCGCGCCCGGCCGCTCACTTTCAATCAATCGTTCTGACATTCTGCTTGAGTTCCTTATTTGGAGAGGTTCTTGTAACTCGTTAGGCGCCAAGGCTGTGTAGAATTACCTTCGTTTCGCCTGACTAGAACTGATTATCTGATTTGGACGCTGACTTGGCGAGTAGAACGAACTTACTTAGAATTCAGCCCGTGTCAGCTATATTTTCATCAGCACAACGGTTCTGTCAAGGAGCGCCTCTGAGAGGCCGAGATCGTTGATGAGGCAATCTCAAGCGGCCTATGCAGCGGCCTTCGCCGGCGGAGTTGGCTGGCCTGGAACGAATAGTTGCCAGAAGACATCGTGCAAGGTATAGTGATAAAACTTCAGGTACTACCTGAACTCTATCCTTAGCTCCGTTGCTATCGACTCCGTGCGGATTTCCACCCAACTTGAGGAGAAAGAATGCGACGTAGAAGTCTGATCCAAAATCTGGTCGCCTGGATCTGCTTCAAAGGCTCGCGATTGTCGGCGCAGCCTTCTGTTTTTCCGGGAAAGCACGATCTCATTGGGATGATAAAGCGTTTCGTTCATTGCGCACCGTCTGGTATGCTCGTTTCGAAACACCACGTCGTCGCGCGACCGTTCGAAGTGGACGTAATTGCCCGGACCCACGCCGTAGCCGGGCATTCACCAGCGCCAACAACATACGTTACAGGTAAGACTTTGAATGGGCTATCTTTCCGTAACGCCCATTTTTTGTAAATCTCGCCCTTGGAGGCTTCATGTTCCGAAATACGACATTCTTATTGACGGTCTCGCTCGTCCTTTGCCTTAATGCCACGGCCGCAACCAAAGCCATCAGGTTCGGCAAACTCTGGGATGGCCATCGCGTCATTGCCAACGCTGTCGTGATTGTCGACGACGACAAGATTCGCAGCGTCGCCGCCAACGGTGCAATTCCTCCTGGAGTGGAGACCATCGATCTCACCCCTTATACAGGAATTCCGGGCATGATCGATATGCACACCCATATCACTTATTACTGGAACGGCGATACCAGTGTGGATGCAAGACACCAGAAACCGCGCCGCGAGGCTGTCACAGTTGTCCTTTCTCAGAGAAACGGGATGAAATCGCTCGAGGCCGGAGTAACGACTCTTCGCGATTTGAACGCTGCGGGAGGCGCCGACATTGATCTTCGCGATCTGATCAACATGGGCGCGATGGTTGGACCGCGCTTATTCGTAGCTGGGAGAGGTCTTCACGGCTTGCCAAAAATCCCGGATATAAAGGATAAGGTAGAGGAACAGATCAAAGAAACCAAAGAAAGAATCGCCGAAGGAGTGGACTGGGTGAAGGTCTTCGGATCCACGGGCGGCTTCGACAACGTGACTGGTGATGAAACCGTTAGCTATGAGGAAATGAAGGCGATAGTCGACACCGCTCACGCAGAAGGCCACAAAGTAGCAATCCATTCGTATGGTCCGGCCGGCGCACGCGACGCCATCCGAGCCGGTTGCGACACGCTGGAACATGCCACCGACCTGGACGATGCCACCATTGCTGAAATGGTTCGCAAGCAGATCTGGTATGTCCCGACAATTGATCACAACGAATACTATGTCGAGAATGCCGAGACCACTTACAAGTTCCCAGCGGGAGCAAAGGAGAACCTAGAAGATTACATCCATAGGAATTACATCACGGCACAGAAGGCGTTCAAGGCCGGAGCCAAGATGCTGGTTGGTTCCGATGCAGTCTACAACGGGTTCGGCTTGAACATGAGAGAACTCACCTGGTTCGTGAAGATGGGCATGACTAATGAGCAAGCCATGCAAACCGCCACCGTTCTCCCGGCCGAAGCGCTCGGAATGGAGAAGAGCCTCGGCGCCATCGCTCCCGGTTATTTCGCCGATATCGTGGCGGTGCAGGGCGACCCGCTGTCTGACATTCAAGTGGCCCTCAAGAACGTGCACTGGGTAATGAAGGGTGGAGCTGTCGTGGTGGACAAGAGCAAAACCTCCGGCGTTCATACTGAGTGACAGATGTCGGATCAAACGTGAAGAGCGATCTACCCGAATGGGATTTCTTCCTCCCTTTCTGAGATCGGCCACTTCCTTGATGGCTGTCCTGCTCCTTCCGACGGTCGCTACTTCTCAGCGGATTGTATTCGAGGATTTCACTGGAACAAGCGGTATCCGATTCTCTGCTGAAAACGGCGCCAGCCCCGAGAAGAGAATGATCGAGACCATGGGCTCGGGGGTAGGCGTGTTGGATTACGACCGGGATGGCCGTCTCGACCTGGTCTTCGTGAATGGCGGCGGACGGCCGGGTTCCGCTGAAGCCGGTCACGACCGTCTGGCGCTCTACCGCAATGTCGGAAACAACAAGTTCGAAGATCGTACCGCAGCGGCTCATTTGAGCGGAAGCTTCGATACGTACGGGATGGGCGTCGCAATCGCTGACTACGATAACGATGGTCTTCCCGATCTGCTATTGACCGGCTATCCGCGCAGTATTCTGTTTCATAACAACGGCAACGGCACGTTCACCGATGTGACCGCTTCCTCTGGAGTCGAGAACAAGTGGCGATGGGCGACCAGTGCGGGATGGTTCGATTACGATCGCGACGGGCTTCTCGACCTGGTGATTGCGAACTATGTCGGCAATTTCTCTTGGGAAGACGCGCGCTTCTGCGGCGATGCCGCCCTAGGTCAACGAGCCTACTGTCATCCCGATGTCTACCAGGGAACCGGTGTGCGGCTCTACCATAACGAGGGCAACGGCCGATTCCGGGACGTCACCACTGAAGCGGGCCTCGAGAGCTCTGAAGGAAAATGTCTCGGGCTCGTTCTGGCCGACTTCGATGGAGACGGCTGGCCTGATATTTTCGTGGCGAACGACAGCGTCATGAATCTTTTCTACCGCAACCGTGGCGACGGCAAGTTCGAGGAATCAGGACTCTCCTCCGGCGTGGGTTTCAATGACGACGGCCAAGCCGAGGCAGGGATGGGTGTTGATGCGGCGTACCTGGACGGCGACACTCACCCCGATATCTATGTCACACATCTGGACAACGAGCTGAATCGCCTCTATCGGAATCTGGGAAAGAACTCCTTCCGGGACGGCACAATCGAAGCAGGTCTGGGAGCGAAACGAAGCCTTGTGAGCGGGTTCGGCGTCCGATTCGCTGATTTCGACAACAGTGGTCGGCAACAGATTTTGGTGGCGAATGGACACATACTCGACAACATTGCCCTGTTTCATCCCCTTGTGACTTACCGTGAGCCGCTGTCATTGTTCGAAGACACGGGCATGGGACACTTCCGCGATATTTCGCATCAATCGGGAGAAGTATTCTCGAAGCCTCTGCTTGGCCGCGGGCTCGCGCTCGGTGATTTGGACGGCGACGGTCTCATAGACTTTGTTGTCAGCCAGAACTCCGGCCCTCCGTTGATCGGGCACAATCGCGGTGCTGGAGGCAACTGGATCAAGCTTCAACTGGAGGGTACAGGTAAGAGCAACCGCGATGCGATCGGCGCGGAGGTGACGCTCACTGCCGCCGGTAAACAGCAGCGAGCTCAAATTATGGGTGGAACAAGCTATTGTTCAGCGAGCGATTTGCGCCTGCACTTTGGATTGGGCAGCGCACGGGTGGTAGAGCGCATCGCGGTAAAATGGCCCTCCGGCCAGATCGAGAAGTTGAACGATCTTTCGGTGAATCGGCTGCACCGGATTTCTGAACACGCTGTTGCTCACTGAGCTGCTTCGCAGTGACGGAAAATCCGATGTCTTCAGGCGGGAGGCTTCACGGCGGCTTTGTTTTTAGTTCGCGTCGCAAGTCTTCGAAGTCCTGAACTCCAGGCCGCAAGTTGACGGCCTTGTCAATAGCTTTGAGTGCAGCCCGGGGATCACTGTCCTCCAGACAGCGAGCCAGCACAAAATAATATTCGGGCTCAAATGGATTCAACCTGATCGCCTCGCGAATAGAATGCAAGGCCTGGGAAAGATCGCCCTTAAGATAACTGACCTGAGACATCCGATAATACGCCGGATCGAAGGTAGGAAGTTCATCGACGGCTTTGGCTAATGCAGCATATGCGCGATCCAATTGATCGGAATTTGACAAGAGGTTGACGCCTTCTTGGTAATCGGCTTGACTGCGCATTTCGCGCGCCCGTTGATCGGCGTCCGCCTTCTTGCGGATCTTGAAGGCGGTGAGGGCGGCTTCTGCTTTGCCCTCCTCATGAAGTTGGCGGTAAGCGGAAGCCAGCAAGTAGTACGATTCAGCTTCGTTTGGCGCAAGCTTAACAGCTGTCTCCAAAGAACTGGCCGCCAACCGCGCATTGCCCGATCCCATAAAAGCAGAACCCAGCGCTGTGTTGATTCCGGCAAGATTCGGATTCAGAGTCCGGGCTTTCTCTAACAGGCGAATGGCCTGGGAAAGATTTCTGTGCTGCTTGGTATAGAGCAAGCCAAGCTGAAAGTTTGCCTCCATAGAGTTTGGATCGAGCTTCAACGCCTCCAAAAAAAGGCGTTCGGCGGCCTCGACGGCCTGCAAGCCTAATTGAGCCATCGCCAGCACCTGAACGCCGGCGGAGTCTCTCGGCCCGAAGCGTAGCGCTCGTTCCGCGGTATCACTGGCTGCCGGATAATCTTCTTTGCGGAGATAGGCCACCGCAAGGACGCGCAGCGCCTTGGAGTCGTCGGGATGAGATTGCAGATACTCGCGCAAGAGCTGCACGGCATCTTGGTTCCGGTCGGCCTTGAGATACAGGGAAGCAAGCGATAGTCTGTTGGCTTCAGAATCCGGGGCCGCCCTGAGCAAGCGCTGCGCAGCATCGATCGCCTGAAGAGTTTTGGGATCAACAAGCGGCTCCGTCTGCAAGCCAACCACGGAGATCGCGAAGGAAACCACCAGGATCAGGCCACGCACGAACCACATTTCAGAATCCGTATTGTAACTGAGAGAGCGGAAATCTATTTTCCCGGCGGCATCATCAGGCGGGCAAATTGTAGATGCGTCTGTTGTTCTTGTATAGCATCATCTGCGCGCCTTCCAGCGCCTCGTCCTGGGTGAGGCTTCCTTCTTTCACATAAATCGCCAGCGCACGGCTCAGGTACCGTTTTCCCCATCTGCCCGCCAACCAGTTGTACTCGGGAACGGACCACGAATCACTTCCGAAGAGAATTTTGGACATAGGCACAGCTTCGAGGATTTCGCCGAAACGGCGTTCCAGGCCCTGATGGATGCTGGGATTCATCAGGGAAATTTCGAAATAGCAGTTCGTGTAAAGATGGCTTAGCCAGGCGGCTTGACCAACCAACGGATAGCCGGCATGGATTGGAATCAGCTTCGGCATACGCATCACGCCGTCGCGATCGAAACGAACAAACTCTTCGAGATTGTAGGGGTTCTGGCGACGCAAAAGAACTCCGGGCGCTTCTCCATCGCCCGAGTGGATCTGCATAGGCATGTCGCGCTTCATGCATTCCTCGAGAGCGATTGTAAGAAAATATTCCTTGAGAATCCGGCCGCGATCCGCCTCTTCCTCTCTATCGAAGGCGGGAGTGCCGCGCACGCGCTTGTATTCCTCCCACGAGTTCTTTGCCATGCCGGAATCATAATGAGGCTTGACAACACCAAGGCGTTCCATCTGATGCCATTTCATTCCCCAGGATTTGAAGCCGTAGTTGCCTTTGCCGTCGAGGGCCTTTCGCACCGCCTCAGTGAAACGCAATTCGAGATCCTCAAATGACATGTCCTCGCGGAACATGGGATTCTGAATCGTGTCGACCCGTGAAATCGCCCGCATGGTGCAGGGACGAATCGCCTCGGCAAAAGCCGCGAAACCCGACGCGCCGATGCCATCGCAACAGCCCGTATCCACCATGGCATTTGTCAGGTGAACATCGCGGAACAGATCGCTTATGTATTGCCCGTAACGGCCGCGGGCTCGTTCGTTGCGCGCGGCGATAACCGTCTCGAATTTCGGAGCGCATTGCAGGAACCCGGCAAGTTCTTTGGTCAGAGCCTTGACAAAAATGCTTTCGCGCGCGTTAAACGCCATTTCGTCAAGCTTCTTCTCGATCCCGTATTGCTGATCGAGCTTTGTTTTCTCATCTCCCTTCGCGCTGCGCCAGCGTTGGAGCACACCGGCCGGGAAGTAAGCCGCTTGCGGCATCGCGGCGAGGGAAATAGCCAGAAGATAGTCCCTCGGTGTTGCCTCGGCGTATTTGTCGGTCGAGGCATGACAATGAGTGTCGTCGATTTCGTAACTACGAATTGCCTCATGCAGCTCATTCGCAATCCGGTCTATCTGCGGCGTGTTCTCGGTTTGCGCCAGACTTTGTTTCTGAGCTGCCGCTATGATTGCACCGCTTAAACCGAGCGACTTGATAAGCGATCTTCGGTCGGACAGCTGACTCCTCCTTTGGACAGATCTCGCCGCGCAAGATGACACCGTTCACTTCAGAAGGTGTATTTCAAGGCGAATTGAACGATTCGTGGAGAGACAGCGGTGCTCGAGATAACCCCGAAACTGCTCGGCGCGCCGCGATTAGATCCTGGGTTGTTGAACTGGGCGTGATTGAAAAGGTTGAAGAATTCGCTTCGGAATTGAAGCTGAGCGTTCTCGCTCAAACCACCGACTACGAATTGGCGGCCGATACCCGCGTCGAAGTTGACCTGGCCGGGACCCCGCAGGATATCTCTTCCCGAGTTGCCAAAACCAGTTCCGTTCCCGATTACAGGGGCAGAAGTAAAAGCAGCCGTGTTGAAGTAGGAGTTCAGCCGAGACTCCGTACCGCCGCTGTAGGCCGCGTTCGCCAGAGTTACTCCCGGCGCGAACTGGGCGTACGCGGAGATGCCATAGATAGTTCCGGATGTGCTGTCGGTGACCGAGAAAGGCAGCCCCGACTGGATGGTCGTGACGCCTGAAATGGACCAATCATTAACGACGCTTTTTAATAGACGATTCCCCGCCGTAAGCTTTGGAATGTCATAAGAGTAGCTGACTACGACACGGTGAGTACGATCAAAGCTCGAAGTTCCATACGCACTTTTGGTGTTGTAGAAATCGCCGACAAAACTGCCGAGTGGCTCATTGCGCCCACCCGCGGTCACACCATCGTTATCTAAAGCATGGCTCCAGGTATATGCAGCGATGAACGATAATCCTTTCGAAAACCGGTGGTTCACACTCAGTTGAAGAGCGTCATAGTGACCCGTCAGAACGGACTTGTACTCGCTGATACCCGTTGGTAACCAGCCTAAATACGGTGATCGCAGGGCGCGATTCGCGACGGTGTTTACCGTAAATCCGTCTACTGGATTCGACGCGCTCGCGAGCAGCGGCTGGTTGGGATACATGCCGGCGATTAAGTGTGTCGATCCGCTGCCGACATAGCCGAGTTCGAATAGGTAGCTGCGGAGACTGTATTGCAGATTCGCGCTCCACTGCTGCGTATAGGGCTGCTTCAGATAAGGATCGGTAGGAAGACTCGACCGGGTGCTGCCGAGCGTATAGGGTAAGTACACCGGAAACGCCGACGTGGGTGGCACGGCAACGGGAAACGGATTCTGCCATGACGTGGAGGCAAGGTCGGCACCGCCTGCCCTATTCCACACATAATACGGGTCGAAGTTGGATTGCTCGGTGACGGTCCCGGCTACACTAGACCAGAAGATGCCATACCCAGCACGGAAAACAAGATTTTCGTTTCCTGCTATCGGCCGGTATGCAAGGCCAACCCGCGGGGCGAACCCGAGGTAGTTCTGATTGTAGATGGGAGAGTCGGAACTCACCTTGGTGAATCCGGCGGGCGGCGTACAGTTGCAATTCCCAACTACGGTGAATCCGGCATAGGTGCCCGAGGCCGGCGGCGCCAAAAAGGGCGTTACCAGATTGGTATCGAACCCGCCGATACGACCGTTCTTGTCCGTCTTGTCGCCGTTGTATTGATAGCGAAGACCAAGATTCAGGGTTAATTGGTTGTTGACCCGATAATCGTCCTGAACGAAAAGGCTATAGTTTTTGAAGCGCGGATACGCGCGAATGACTCCGTTGGCAACCTGGCTGCTAGAGACATTGCTGAAATTTGATCCGTTCTGCGCCGCGGTCATGCCCAGCAGGAAATCCGGGAATGAACCGAAGCCAAGCGAGCCTCGCGTGAGAAAGGCGTTGGTGCGGTTCACCTGAACTATGTTGAGATCACCCCCCACGCGTATCTGGTGGCGTCCTTTGACTATGCTGAGCGTGTCGCTGCCGAGCCACTGATGGATCATCGTGACCTGATTATTGTTCGTCGCCGGCCCGATCGTGAAAGCTCCGGTTACTGATAGCAGCGGGATCCCGGTGTACCCGGCCACTGGTGGCGTGATGCCAACCGCTGCGTCGCTCAAAGGTTCAATCGGCAACTGGTGTATGTAATTTCGCGCATACCCGGCCCGCAGTTCATTAACAATACTCGGCGTTATGGTAGAAGTCAGGCTGATCGTATCGTTCCAGTTGGCCTTGTCATCGTTCTCACCAAAGCCCGGCACATTGTCGGCGGCGGACGTGGAGAACGGAATGGTGGACGGATCGTGAGAAAAGAATGTCTTCACGCCCAATCGGTTCGTATTATTGATTTGATAATCGAAGTCGCCAACGTACTGGTTCTCGGTGAAGTAGGCCGGGAGCGAATAAGTAGAGAATCCGGAGCCATTCGGCTCAATGACCTGCGGGTTGGGAATTACATACTGGCCATTGGGAAGCTTTGCGTTAAGGAAATTGAGGGCCACGGAACTGATGTTGGAACCATTCGGGGCAACAGCCGCGCCGCCCTGTATGCCTCTTTGACCGCCAAAAATTTGCCCCAACGCTTGCGCCGAGCGGTTATTCGTCAGTGGCGGAAGAAAGGTGCTGGCAGTGGAGTAGCTGGATACACCATTCACCTGTTTGGTTCCCTGATACGAAAAGAAGAAGAATATTTTGTCCTTCTTGATGGGACCGCCGATAGTGCCGCCAAACTGGTTCTGCTTCAAAACACCGCGGGGCTGGCCGGTGGCATTGCGGAAGAAGTCATTCGCATTCAAATCGTCATTGCGAAGAAATTCAAAAAGCGATCCATGGAATTGATTCGTTCCGCTCTTTGTCACGGCCTGGATTACCGCGCCCCCCTGCCTGCCGGTCTCAGCGTCGTACAAGGCCGTCTGAACCTTGAACTCCATCAGCGCATCTGGTGAAGGTATGGGTACTCCGCCTTTGTCAACGTCGTCATCGAAGCCCTGCGACATTGGGTTCTCTGCAACAAGACCATTGAGGACAAGGCTGTTGTCATAAGGCCGCGAGCCGTTAGCGGATATATTGACGCTGTTACGCCCCAGCGAGCCGGCATTGGCGACCGAAGCATTTACACCCGGAGATAACGCGAGAATCTGCGTGAAATTGCGGCTCGATAGGGGGAGCGCCGTCACGAGCTCCTGCTCCACCACCATGCCGACCGCACTCGTTGATGTGTCGACCTGTTGGGCCTCGCTGACCACCTGGACCTGTGTAGCCGTTTCCCCCAACTCAAAGGCAGCGTCAATGGTAACCGTCGCGGCGATGTCCACAGTCACGATGCGCACGACGCGCTTGAATCCAGGCAGTTCGGCCGAGAACTCATACTTTCCGGGCGGAAGAAAGGTAAAGGCGTAAGCCCCGCCCGCCGTGGTTCTCGATTCTACTCGCTGATCGGTACCCTTATTTACCAGCGTGACAATCGCATTCGGTGCTGAACCGCCATCTGGATCCGTCAAGATTCCCTTTACTGTTCCGTTCGATTGAGCGTCCGCAGCAATTGTTGCGACAAGCGCCCAGAGGAGCATCCTCAAAGGCCGTCGTCCTATCCAGAGCATAGTTGCTTCCCTTTCGTGCAGAAAAATAAAAACTGTGTTCCAACAGATTGGGCGACCGGATCGGATGGCCAAGTTGGCAGCACCGCCGCGACAAACGGGAAGATTTTGCTTCGCCGATAGGACACGCCTCAACGCGATGAACGATGCGTCAATTCAGGCACGCGACAGGGCGCCGATCGGAAACACTGATCGATGGGATGGGTTAACTTGGGAATCGACTTGCGATTGCTAGCCGAACAACCAACCTGTGAAACGGAGTTTCCCACAAGCCCTTGCTTAGTGTCAAGGCAAAATTAAATAGTAAATCGGCAGGGAAGAAACCGAGTAACTTAAGCGGCGCCTCATTCTGTAATTACTTAGTTGGGCAGAGCAAACGCCAAAAGGCTTGCGTCGGGTCCGTTGCCGGAGGCGATAACCACGAACTGCTTTCCACTCGCAGTCCGATAAGTAGATGGGCTGCCGGTCGTTCGTCGTGCCAACGGATAGGTCCAGACGTCAACCCCGGTCGTCTTGTCAACAGCGTGCATTGCCATATCTCCGCCGCCGATGAATACCAAGCCGCCCTTTGTCACAAGTGGCCCCTGCACGCCCGAAACCCCCAGTTTCTCAGGCAACTTCACACCTTTTAGAGCAGGATGATCTCGGACCGCCGGAGTATCGCCAAACGGTACCTGCCAGACGATTTCCCCTCGATTCAGATTGATCGCATTCAGCATTCCGTAAGGCGGCTTCACAAGAGGCAGACCGTTGTGAAACTGGCTTCTTGCACCGAAGTCCTGAGTGTAGTTCGAATCGATGTCCGCGGAGTAAGGATTATGGGCGTCCGCTGGCTTTGTCACACGAGCTATCCAGGACTGTTTGCTCGATTTCACATACAGAATGCCGGTTTCCGGGTCAAACGCGCCTCCGCCCCAGTTCGGGCCGCCCAGTATGCCGGGGAGCATCAACGTACCCTGCAAGCTGGGAGGCGTGTAGAGAGGACCAAGGCGATATTTCTTCATCTCTGCCAAAGCTTCGGATTTCAGTTCCGGTGTTAGATCGAAAGCATCGTTCAACGAAACTCCTTGTGCGGTTATGGGAGGAGGACGGACGGGCACGGGTTGCGTCGGAGATGCCTCCTCATCCGGAACGTCACTCGGCGGCACTCGCCGCTCTTCGATAGGAAAGATCGGGGCGCCGGTCACTCGATCAAAAACGAAGATGAAGCCCATTTTGGTGAGTTGGACGGCTGCATCGATTTTGCGGCCCCCGACAGTGAGCGTGACAAGGTTGGGAGGCGCGGGCAGGTCATAATCCCACAACCCGTGATGAACTGTCTGAAAGTGCCACTTACGCTGACCGGTATTGGCGTCCAGGCAGACCAGCGATTCACCGTACAGATTCTGCCCCAATCGCTGGCCGCCATAGAAATCGTTGCTGGGCGTTCCAAGCGGAATATACACCAGCCCCCGCTTCTCATCAAGCGTAATCGGCGCCCAGCTATTCACGTGACCCGTGTATGACCACGAATCGTTCTTCCAAGTGTTGTTACCGAACTCTCCCTTTTGAGGAACTGTGTGAAAGATCCAGACTCGTTTGCCCGTACGCGTATCATAGGCGCGAACATCGCCAGGCGGATCGTGCTTGTAAATCACCCGGTCGTCGATGCTGTTGCTGAGTATCACAAGATTCTTGTATACGACCGGGGGCGAAGTATTCGTGTAATGCTTCTTGTTCACCTCCCAGACGAAACCCTGAGAAAGATCTACAATCCCGTTATCTCCAAACTGCGTGACAGGTTTGCCGGTCGCGGCGTCAAGACAGATCAATTTGTAGTGACTCACCATGAAGAGACGCAGCTTTCCCTGGTCGCGCCATGCCGCCACGCCGCGATGGACATAGCCAACCCCGTTTAGCGCCTGTCCTTGTTCTTCGTATGCCTTCGGATCATAGATCCAAAGTTGCCGGCCAGTTTCGGAGTCTAGTGCCGCCACGCGGTTGTAGGAAGTCGACAAATACAAAACGCCGTCAATCATCAGCGGCGTGGCTTCGAAGTTCCCCGGGCGAACTCCTCTCTCGGGAATCGGCTTCTCGCCAGGTTTCCATTCCCACGCAAGCTTCAGATCTTTCACATTGCCGCGATTGATATCTTTCAGTGTGGAGTAGCGGTTCCCACCGGCATCACCTCCATACCAGGGCCACTCTTGCAGTTGCGGGGGTGCCGCGAAAAGAACGACAGAGACAAACATAACTGCCGGAAAACATTTCAGAATCATGGTGTATAGTTTGAGTTCTGCCAACACTTCCCAGTGCGAGGCAAAAGTCGACAACAGTGTTTTTCGTATGAAAAATCCAGAAGGTGTCAGAGCGTATGCGCGATGTGGTCCGTGCTGCGCAGCGTCAGTCCTACGAATGTGATCGTCGCGTTCGTGCATCCGCCGGTCGGAAGCGTAGGTGCTCCCACGACAAAGAGATTTGGGTGGTCATGAGTACGTCCGTAACTATCGCAAACGCTGCCGGAGGGATCTTTCCCCATGCGGCAGCCGCCCGATGGATGGTCCTGGTAGTCGCTCTTACTAACGGAGAGAATCTTTGTGCCATTGGCCTTTGCCATTCGGTCGTAAATGGCTTGTATATGAGCCTGCGTAGCCGCCTCGCGCCCCTCGGCGGCGTCATCGAGACGATGGTTGATTTTTGGCATCGGGTCACCAAAACGGTTCCGGTTTGTCGGGTCGAGCATGAGAGTGCTATCTCGGGACGGATGGCTATCGTAGTACATCCGGATACGGGCGACACCGCTTGTTAATCGAGACCGCCACTCGCTCATCAGATCGTCCCCGAAAAGGAACTCTCCCGTCTCTGATTTCAATCGCGGACGCCGGCCAGCCGCGCTTTCGAAGATCTGTATGTCATGCCGCACGAAAGGCTTTTCCGGCGCACAGCGAAAATATTCGCGAGAAATGATCGGGTACGGCTCATTCATACCCGGAAACAGCTTTTTATTCACTTCCATTTGCGCAGTGATGAAGTAATGCCCACTCATGTAGCGGCCTACCAATCCCGAACTGTTGGCCAATCCATTGGGAAACCGGGAGCTGTGTGAGTTCAACAAAAGATGCGGCGTCCAGGCGTATCCGGAGGCCACCACGAATAGTCTCGCCCTGTACTCCACTGATTCGCCGGGGCGTTCCTCAGAGGCGCCCGTTGCTGCCATGATCGTATTGTTCTGATCATGAGGAATCAAACGGCGAATGAGAGTTCGATCGTGCAGAACGATGTTGTTTTTGGCCAGAAGCTGCTTGTACGTGTAATCCGGCGAGTAGCGCGCCCCGATCGGGCACATCACACAGGTATTGCAACGCTGACACTCCGGCCGTCCGTCATAGGCATGTGTGTTTCTTGCCACGGGGCAACCGGTGAATAGAATGCCGGCGCGCTCTGCCCACCCCTTAATCTCCGCCAGATTGTAAGTGAGCGGCATCGGCGGCATCGGATAAGGCTGCGAGCGCTTGTCTTCCGGATAAGGGCTAAACTCTCCTGAAACTCCGATCCGGTTTTCTGCCTCACAACAATATTTTTCGAGTTCTGCCCACTGAATCGGCCAGTCCACTGCTAAGCCATAAAGAGAATGGAGCCGAAGATCTTCTTCCGAGAATCGGTTCGCGTGACCCTGCCAGTGCATGGCAGAGCCGCCCACCGCCATGGTGCGGGTAATGACCCCGGTCCCGCCCTGGTCCTCAATAAAATCGCCCGGCCAGGGATTCTCCCCGTACTCTAAGGATCGCCGCCTGTAGTTCATTCGATTTTCAGTGTCGAAGAGCCGCCTTCCGGCTTCCACAATCGTGATGCTGAGGTCCGGCTTTAGCTCCGCAAGCTTTTGAGCCATGAGGGCCGCAGAGATGCCTCCCCCAATGATGCAAATATCACTCTCAAATCTTGGCACTGGTATGGTTCTGTTCCAAAACAGTTGGGATCCTGCCTGAATCCTTTAGCCCGCGGCATTTATCCTTGCCGACCTTGGCGAGGTAGGCGCAATCGTTGGCCTCCGTGCTCTGGAAATAGAAGGTCATCAGGTCGGACGCAATGTGTGCGCCATCCGGGAAGAACGCCAGGTCCTTTACATTCGCCGCCTGAAGCGCTTGCGCGATTTTCAGCCTTCGTGTAGTCAAACCGTTTTGCGCGAGTGCTCCCGAGGCGAGCTGGTCCAGTTGCTCTAAGTAGCGGGAAGCGGAAGACGGCGGCTTGTGACGAACACGCGTGAAGCCATAGCCGGTTTGCATCTCTGCTCCCGCGCGGTATTCTCGAACCCACTGCACGAACTGAACGGCTACTGCGTCAGTGCCGGATCTTCCCAGCGATTCGGGGAGCACCGTCGCCGCTAGTTTCTTCAGCGTGGCTTCGTGCTTTCCCGGAAAAACTGAAGGCTGCGCCGACAATCGCCAGCCTTTGAAGCAGATCCAGGCGACCAGATTTTGGACCAGACTTCTACGTCGCATTCTTTCTCCTCGAGTTGCGTGGAAATCCACATGGAGTCAGTAGCAACGGAGCTACGGATAGAGCTCAGGTATTACCTGAAGTTTTATCACTATACCCTGCGTGATGTCTTCTAGCAACTATTCGTGCCCAGTGTGTCGTTACTTATGTGAGTTGACCGCTCTAATTCACACATGATCTGTCCGCTTTCAAAACGGCGGAGCCGTAGCGTAAGGCTGGAACGCTACTACGATCTGAACATGCGGCATTTCCACGAGAAGCTGAACGAGGAACACGGCATCGAGTTGAGCTATACCTGGGTGTAAAAAGCACGGCAGGGAGCGGGCCCAGTCGCGAAGCGCAGCAAGCGCGGAACACATCGCCGAAGACGGCCGCGCAGGCCGATGATAGGCATGCTGCTGCACATCGATGGCAGCAAGCATTGCTGGTTCCAAAACAGCCCGCAGTACGACTTAATCGTCATTCTGGACGCAGGTGGGAAGAGCCCTAAAGGAACTGGGCGTGCAGATGATTCCGGCGTATTCCCCGCAAGCGCGGGGGCGTTCGGAACGGAACTTCGGGACGTGGCAAGGCGCTTGCCGCAGGAGCTTCGGCTAGCGGGAATCGGCACGCTGGAAGAGGCCAACCGATTCTTGAGCAAGCACTACATCGACGTCTTCAACCGCAAATTCACGGTGGCGGCAGAACAGAAAACCAGCGCCTTTCGGCGCTCCAGCCGGTCGGATCTGGACTGGGTGTTCACGATGCAAACAGAACGCACGGTAGCCAAGGACAACATCGTCGCGATTGGCGACCGAGTGTGGCAGATCGAGAAGTCTCGATTTCGCAGTACGCTGGCGGGCTGTACGATCACTATTCATGAACACCTCGACGGGCGGGTTTCGCTTCGCTACGGGCCGTATGTCGTGGGGCGGTTCGACAGCCAAGGCCAGCCGTTGAAGAACGTGAGCAAAGAGGAACGCGATGGAAAAGACTGCTGTACGTGTGAATAAACGAAAAAGGGCGGCTCGCGTCGCCTAAAAGCGAAAACCCAAAAGCGGACAGATCACGTGTTAATAAAAGCGAACATCTTGACAAACTAACAACAGTGTTAAATTCTAGATTCACCTGCACCTGGCTCAGCTCCGGACATACTGGCTTAGGGCGCACATCAAGCCCACTCCAGCCAGTAGACAGACGCTCTGAATGGCAGCGCGTCTGCTGTTTTGCTCGCGCTGCAGCTCCGGAAGCAAAATCGCAACCGCGATATAGATGAAGTTGGCAGCCGTAATGGGCAGGAGAAGAGGAACAAGGGACGTTGTACGCGACACTAAAAGCAGCACAATGAATCCGCCCGTCGCGTAGCCTGCCGTCGCCAGCAGATTGAGAAGCACCGCCCTTTTCTTAGCCAGACCGCTGTAGATCAGCACTCCGATATCCGCTACATGATGCGGAATTTCATGCAGTAGAACAGCAATAGTAGTTGCCAATCCGATCTTGTGTCCAACCGCAAAAGCAGTAGCGATTGCAATCCCGTCGATAAAGCTGTGAGCTGCTCCTCCCAATAAGATATTGGCACTCAATGGCTTGCCTGAGGCCCGTTCGTGCTCATGGCCATAATGAATAGAGTCGATTGCCTGTGGTTCTTGATCCGTCGATGGGTCCCGTAAATTCTTCTGAAAAAAACCCGAAGGAGTCGTTCCAGCAGAAAAGAGCCAAGCAGTCCCACTAATAACAAAAGAGTGAGCTTCCTGCCCGCTCCTACCTCCTGTATAGCCTCTGGAAGGAAGTGAGCGAATGCCGTGCCGATCAAGGCGCCTGCAGCAGCACTGATGAGGTACGGGAGTGCCACTTGCAGTCGGCGTCCCACTGCAAAACTGACCATTCCTTCCAATGACGTAAGACTGACAACAGTTAGCGCAATGATGGTATGAAGAGTCTCAGGATGAGATGCGATTGGCGTTGCCATGATAGGGTTTTTGGAACAGACCGATCGCACATAGCAGAATGCTTACCGGAACCTCCGGAACGTACCAGTTATTTTAATTCTCCGGGTAAAGCCGCAATAACTCAGCAGGAATCTGACGAATGGGCCTTAAATCACGGCGAGCTGCCTTCTTGAAAGGCGGTATTTTGACTCGGCACCGACCGAAATCCCGACGCATGTTGATCCATCGGCTGTTCTTGTGACCTTGCAACTGGATTCTGTTTACACTCGCAATCTGCCTGGTTCGAGGGTGTAGAGCGAAAGAAGAAGGCAGCCAGCAAGACTAAGTACAGGTGCCCCAGCTGCGGCGCGAACGCTTGGGCGAAACCGGACACGCCCTGATTTGCGTGGCGTGCTCTGACGAGATCCTAGACGAGCTGTACGCGTTTCGAGAGTCCTATGCGGCCCAGTTTGATTATGACGTCAAGAAAATGTTTGCCGATCTGAAAGCATTTGGGGTGAACAATCCCGCCCGGCGCGCATCCATCAAGCCGGTCGAGCCAAAACAAACTCCTTCCAGTTAAGTGGCGCGGACATCGAACGTTTGCTTTAGCGCCATTCTTGGTCGAAATCCTAGCCGGAGGTTTGGAACCCTGAAATGAGGGCTTCAAGTGAAGTCAGATACCAAGGCTTGAACTCTATAGATTTTGTTTATCGTTCGGTGTAGTGACCCCCAGCTCGACACCGGCATTCACTGTGGCATTGTCGACAGGCGCTTACCGCGAGAACCCGCCGGCTGAAACCGTAACAACCTGACCCGGTACTCTCCGTAAGTCCCGTTGTGTCTATCCCACTCGCCGGTAACACCGATTCCTTTTTCAAACCAAAAATGAGTCTCGTCAGCCGCTAGTAGGTGGGAAACAACATCGAATGCACGTTCTGAAATCGAGGCTAGAGCAAAATCACCCCCTTTTCCCCGGCCCACAACACGCGACGGAATCCAACCCGGCGCTAAGTCTCTACCGAACGATTGTCCAACCGCTAGCGGGAAGCAAAATTCGGGCTGGACCTGTCCAGCTAGCAGGCGCGTCTGGTAATCGGGTCGCAGTCGCTGTCCCTGTTCGTCCCACGAATCATGTGGATCCAAGAAGTAGAGGCAATCTTTACGAATCAGATAGTCCGATTCGCCGTACCGGCTTTGTAACCAGCCTCCCGAAGTTTTGCCCTTCACTTGAACCTGACGAAGCACCACAGTACCCTCGAGAATACTCAAGCTTCCCGTAACCGTCTCCACGGTCTCCCAACGCGTAACAAAGGGATGCTCGCGAGAACCCTCTCGACTCTCGTGCTCATAGGTCCATTGATTTCCCACGTCCAGGGGAAACCAGCGCGACGCTGCGCCTCTTGAAAACGTTTGCAGCCACAGCATCAGAATCCAAGCAAAAAGAATAAACTTCATCTTTCGGCTCTGTCGTCCTTTATACAACGCAAGACCTGGTCTAGTTAAGCTAACCGACCCTATCGTTTCTTCAGTGTCGTACAAATAGGGGCGTACTCGGTTTTGCTGGATTTAGACAAAAGACAGCCGCCCCCGGATGTCGAAGCTGATTTGCTGTCGCTTATCTTCTCCTGAACCATACAGCCTAAGACACCGAGTCTTCCGTCTTTATTTGTTACTTGTGAGTTCGTGAACGAGGAAAGTTATCGTGTCGGAGGAAAGCGCAATCTCTTCGTCCAATGAAGATCCAAACCCGTGGCCGGCTTTGCTGCTCGTCCTCAGCAGAACAGGCTGCCGAGTTCCAGTCGCCTGCAGTTTGGCAGCCATTTTCCGGGAGTTCATCGGGTCGACGCGCGGGTCGTTGTCGCCTGTCGTAAATAAGATCGCCGGATACTTTGTTCCTTCTCGCACGTGATGATAAGGAGAATATGCAAACATGGCGTGGAACTGGTCTGCCTCCTTCACCGACCCGAATTCTGTCACATTAAAGGCGCCATTCGGTGAAAGCTCGACCCGCAACATGTCATAAATGCCGACCTCGGAAACGACAGCGCGGAAGAGTTCCGGATGTTGGGTAAGCGCTGCGCCCATGAGGAGACCACCGTTGCTTCCGCCGATAATTCCGAGCTTGGATGGTTGGGTGTATCGATGAGAGATCAGGTATTCAGCACAAGCTGAGAAGTCGTCGAACACATTCTGCTTTTTCGTGAGCTTTCCCGCTTCGTGCCAGTCCTCGCCGTACTCGCCTCCTCCTCGCAGATTTGCTTCCACCACAACGATGCCATGTTGCAGGAGTGCCAAGTTATCGAAAGACATATACGGCGGCACAGTGACTCCCTAAGCCCCGTAAGCGGTAAGGACGGTAGGATGACTCCCGTCAAGCATCAGGCCCTTGGGCCGCATGATGTTCAATGGGACTTTGGAGCCGTCCCTCGACACGGCAAATTCTCGGACGACTTCGAATTGATCGGTCGGGATCGGAGCAGATCTCTTCAGTGCGGTGGGCGTGATGCTTCCGGTCTTGGGATCGAAGTGAAGTTCCGCACAGGACTTAAATAACCGCCCCGCGCAAGAACAAAGGTTCCGTCCTCCAGCGGTATGGACGAGTAAAGAGCGGAGATTGGGGGCACTGGGATAGATTGCGTTCTCGAGCCGCCAAACTCCAGGAAGCGCGCTGTGGATGGGCCGCCGGACAAATCGCGTACAAGGAGTCCGGCGCCGGAAGCTGACAAATCTTGGATGACAACATCGGACTCAGGAACGATCGTGCTTGCTTTGTCCAGCGAATCTCCTATTTTCAGGTGAAGCACCTTGCCGCGCTTCGCGTCCTTGTTTGACAAGAGAAATACGTCGTCATGGAAGCCGAAGACGATGTCCTTGATCTCGTCAGAGGATCGCGCCACTTGCTGCCATTCATGACCTGGCCTTAGCAACCACTGCTCCATGTCGCCGCCGTCGCCTATCTTGACTGTGGCAGCGGGATAACGACCGTCGCGAGAGCTTTGAAGCTCTGTTTCGGCGATCTTGCTAAAGTCCTTACCGAGCGAGTAGGTGTCGCGGTCTACCGGTTCGCCGAGCCTATGAAAGTAGATTTGCTGATAGAAGTTCAGATCTTCGGCGCTGCGCTCTCCCCGATGCGGATAACGTGTGTAGTAGAAGCCAGTACCTTGCGCATTCCAACGAACGCTTCCGCCCGCTGTGCCTTCGTTCACTCGCGGGACTACGTCGGGCAGCTCTCGACCGCTACCAACTTCGTACACTTGCACGGTCCCGCTCTCGCTTCCGCCCGACGACAGAGAGGCTGCGATATAGCGTCCATCCACTGAAAAGCTCACGAAGTCAATCGCCGTCAAATGCTTCGAATCCAGAACGTCAGGATCTAGCACTGGAGAGGCCGAGCTGGTATCGTCGAGCGCAGAAATTGTCACAAGAGTCGAATGCTGCTTTTGTGGGCCAATTCGATAAGCAAACAAGTGACCGCCCCGCTCTGCGGCCAGATAGAAGTTAACGCCCGAGTGAGGGAAGCAGCTGTGAATACAACTGGCACGATCCGCATCATGGCCTTAAATAATAACAAGCCCGGAGTCGCACAAGGCACGCAAATCGGCGACTGAGGCCCTCATGTCCGGATTTGGTCTCGAAAACGCGCAAAAATCTAGGGAAATATCAACCCTAATGAGGTACTCCCCACTGCATAAAAAGAGAGTGTTGCGAAAAGCGTTTCGGCCCTAACCTCAAAAGTGCCGCCATTGCGGCAGGGAGAACACTCTTATGATTTCAAAATCGTTTCAAATAGCGATGAGCACCAGTTTGGGGTTGCTCATCGCGTTGACTTTGGTCCCCGGAACAATACATGCTCAAAGCCAGAAGAGCAGCGTCAAGAACATTGTTCTCGTGCATGGAGCTTGGGCAGATGGATCAAGCTGGTCCAAGCTAATCCCACTATTGATAAAGCGCGGCTTCAACGTCGTCGCAGTACAAAATCCCTTGAGTTCGCTGCAGGATGACGCCACGGCGACAACGCAAGCGGTCGAGCGAATCGTCAAATCAAACCCCGGTCCAGTCCTGCTCGTCGGTCACTCTTACGGAGGGACGATCATCACCGAGGCCGGATCCAACCCGGACGTAGCCGGACTGGTTTATGTGGCGGCCTTCGCGCCCGACGAAGGGGAGACCACCCTCGGCTTGGCAGGCGCCTATCCCACCCCGGCGGCCCCTCAATTTCTTCCGGATGACTTCGGCTTCCTCACGCTCTCGCACGAAGGAATCTTTGACGATTTCGCGCAGGATCTGTCCCCACGCGAAAAAGAACTGCTCTTCATTACTCAAGGCCCCACCGCGGCAGCTGCCCTGTTAACACCGGTTGATGCGCCGGCCTGGAAGGTAAAACCCACCTGGTTTGTTGTTGCAGCAAACGATCGCACCATATCGCCCGACCTCGAGCTCATGGAAGCCAAGCGCATGGGAGCAACCACCATCACCATCCCTGCCTCTCACGTGGCAATGCTTGCTTTACCGAACATCGTCGCCGACTTCATCACACTTGCCGCACAAACAGCCGCGCAGAAATAGCCCTACGCTTCCGGAATCTGGGCGATCCAGTCGCCGGGTATTAGGCAAGTGTCAGGTAGGAGTTTGGCGAAGTCACCAGAGAAGTGTCAACTCTTTGTAGTGTTTGAACTCGTGGTCGCCGCCAACCAGCGGGATTCCTTCCACCAGAGCACTGGCAATAATCATGCGGTCGAACGGATCGTTATGATGCGTCGGCAGATCGAACAACCGCATCGCGTGCGCGGACGTATACGGAAGGATCGTCAGCCTCATGTCTTGCACGAGACTCGATACCTTATCTTTGTCTAAGGCAAGTTTTCCACGCTTCGACTTGATGGCGATCTCGGTAAGCGAAACCGAACTCAGCAGCAGTTTATTTGCCGGATCTTCCAGGGTGGCACGTGCCTTTTTACTAAGCGCCCCAATGCCACCTTGCGTTTGGTCCCCAAGCACTACGAATGCCTGGGTATCCAGCAACAATTGCACTTAGACATCTCCCCGCAGCCAAGCTTCAATATCGTTCTGTGGCCGTGACCAGTCCGGGTCGATAACGAGATTCTTCATCGTGCCGAATTTGGGTGGCTTCTGCTCCGCTGAGTCAGTCGGAACCAGATCCACAATCGGCTTACCATGCCGACAAATCGTAACCCGCTCTCCCTTTTCGACAGCCTGTATCAATTGCGTGAGCTTGTTCTTCGCTTCTGCGACACTGACGTTCATACTTCTTGATTATAGTCAGAATTGTAGCTATTTTGCTCGTGCGTCTTAAGCTGTGTTCACCTGAAATCAGCTGCATTCCACCTCCCTGCAGATAAGCCCAAACTCCACAGTCACAACAATTTCGCCTACTCCAAATGATCGACCCTCCACCCTAAGTTCCCCACCCACGAGCGTTTACGGCGAATCGCAGTCGCCCGGCGCTCCCGTACCAAGCTCGTTCACGCTCCCGCCCATGTTACTTTTCAGCCATGAAATCTAATAAAAGCCAGAACGGATCCATCACTGAGCCGCTGTTGCGGGATTTGATGGAACGCGAAAAGCTAAATCGGCAATTGCAAAATCCAACCGTGGGATCGACGCCGTTACCCGCTCCCAGCCTCTATCAGGATGCTGGCAGTGGATACAACAACGATTTCACCTTCCCGCAAGACTAAATTCGGTGGCAGGTCTTCGGGCCTGCCTCTCTTTCTCTCCTCTTCCCTCGTCATCCGCTAAACTAATGCTTCGGTAGTGCCCAAAACAACCACCTACAAGGACGCCGGCGTCAACATCGATGAAGCCGATCGCGCCGTTTCAGCCATCAAACGCTTCGCCTCCCAGACCATCACCCCTAATGTCCTCACCTCCATCGGAAGCTTCGGTGCAGGTTACTCTCTCAAAGGTTGGCGCGACCCCGTTTTGATCAGTTCAGCCGACGGTGTTGGGACCAAGCTGAAGATCGCTTTTGCCACTGGCCGTCACGACACAGTTGGCGAGGACCTCGTCAATCACTGCGTCAATGACATCGCCGTTCAAGGCGCCACGCCCCTGTTTTTTCTGGACTACTTCGCGGTCGGCAAGCTGGATGCCGCCGTCTGCGCCGACGTCGTCGCCGGCATTGCCCGTGGCTGCAAACGGAACAAGTGCGCCCTGATCGGCGGTGAAACAGCCGAGATGCCCGGCTTGTACGCGAACGGCGAATACGATCTCGCCGGTTTTATAGTGGGTGCAGTCGAACGGAAACATATGCTCACCGGCGCTGCCATTCAACCGGGCGACGTCGTTTTGGGCCTGCCCTCCAACGGACTGCATACTAATGGCTACTCTCTCGCCCGCCGCGTACTTTTTGAAGCCGCCGGACATGCCATGGACGCCCGCCTCCCTGAACTCACTCAGACTCTGGCCGACGAACTACTCAAAGTTCATAAATCCTACCTTGCGCCCATCACCGCTCTTCACGACGCCAAAGTGTTGCGCGGCGCCGCTCACATTACCGGAGGTGGCCTGACGGACAACGTTCCGCGGATTCTGCCATCCGGATGCGCCGTCGAAATCGATATTCACTCCTGGCCCGCGCAGCCGATCTTCGAAATACTCCGTAAAATAGGCAACATTCCCGAAGACAACCTGCGCCGCACTTTTAACCTCGGAGTCGGCATGGTGCTCATCGTGCCATCGAACAAGCTTGGGTTCGTTCGGCAAAAACTGAAGGCCGTCCGTCAGCCCTTCCACGAAATCGGTCGCGTCGTCGAACGCAAATCGAAACGTCACCCCAAGGTGATTTACCTGTGAGTGCACCGCTCAGCCGTCGCCTCGGCATTCTCCTTTCCGGTCGTGGGTCGAACTTTGAAGCCATCGCCCAGAACGTTTTGGCCGGTCGGCTCAACTGCGAAATTGGGTTCGTATTTTCAAATAAGCCCGATGCGCCCGGCTTGGCTTCGTCCCGCAAAATGGGCTTTCCTACCGCTTGCCTCCCCTCCGCCGGTATGAACCGCACCGAGTTTGATTCGCAAGTTGTTGATTTAATTAAGAAGCACGAAATTGACCTGATTTGCCTGGCGGGTTACATGCGCATCCTGAGCGGGGAGTTCGTTTCGCAATTTTCGGGTAAACTGCTGAATATCCACCCCTCGCTCCTGCCGGCGTTCCCCGGCCTCGACGCTCAATATCAAGCGCTGCAGCACGGAGTGAAAATCACCGGGTGCACCGTCCACTTTGTGGACGAGAACCTGGACAGCGGCCCCATCCTATTACAGTCGGCAGTTCCGGTCCTCGACGGCGACACAGTTGACACGCTTTCGAGCCGCATCCTGGTCGAAGAACACAAACTCTACTCCGAGGCGATAGCCTGGGCTCTCGATGGTAATTTCCGCATCGAAGGGCGCCGCGTTCTCAAGACCTAATCTCAGTCAAAAAATGAAATATCTCTTAGGAGTTCTTCTCGCCGCCGTCCTGATCGTTTTTGGGTACGTCTGGTTCACTGGCCAAAGCGTTGTCTTGCGGCTGATGAGACCGGTCACGGCAATCGGCAACACCACCACCATCAGCATCCAGGCCGATGGCCCGCATGGCACCAAATCGTTCTCTGCCGTCATGGAGCAGAACGGAAAAAGCCAAAGCGTCTACCAGGACAAGACCGCGTCGCTGCAAAAAACCCGAATCTATACCTTTGAAGCCGGTAAGAAACAGGCCGAATTCCTGAAGGAAGGTCCGGCGCGCCTGATCCTCGAAGCCAAATCGAATGACGCTCGTGGATCCACCACCAAGGTGGCGCAGAAAGTCCAGGTCATTCTTCGGCCTCCCACGATAGTCGCCGATGGCCGTCAGCATTACATCAACCAAGGGGGAGCCGAGCTGGTGACCCTGGACGTGGGCGGCAATTGGACCAGTGCGGGAGTGCGCGTCGGCAGATATACAGCCGGAAGCTTTCCAATGCCTGGTCAGCCCGACAACAGCGCTCACCGCTTCTCTCTTTTTCCCTACCCCTGGGACGTCTCTCCTGACACCATTCCGCTGGCCTTCGCGCGCAACGATGCCGGAACCGAAGTGACCACCACATTCTGGACCCGAATTTTCCCCAAGACCTTCAAGACGAGCAACATCGAGTTGAAAGACGAGAACCTGACCAAGGTTGTCGGAGAGCTCGACCCGGATGGCTCCGGCAGCCTACCCGACCGCTTCGTGAAGATCAATCGGGAGATGCGGAAAGCCAACAGTGACCAGATCTACAACCTTCGAACCGACACCGTAAAACAGATCTTATGGTCCGGCGCCTTCGTCCCAATCAAAGGCACCCGCGAATCGTATTTCGCCGACCGGCGAAGTTACTTCTACAAAGGCAAGAAGATCGACGAACAAGTGCACCTCGGGTTCGATCTCGCACAGACTCGCAACATGTCGGTGACAGCCGCCAATTCAGGTCGCGTCATCTACGCAGATCGCCTGGGCATCTACGGCAACTGCGTCATCATTGACCACGGCTATAGCCTGCAAACCCTCTATGGACACATGAACCGCATCGATGTGAAAGTCGGCGACTCAGTCAAGAAGGAGCAGCACATCGGCGTAAGCGGAGCCACCGGAATGGCTTTCGGCGATCATGTCCACTTCAGCATGTTGATCGCCGGAGTGCAGGTGAATCCAATCGAATGGTGGGACGAGCATTGGATCAAAGACCGCATCCTCAGCAAGATTGGCAGTGCTCAACCCTAAACACAAAAAGGCCTGGAAGCGGTCAAGCCTCCAGGCCTTTTTACAAAACAGCTGTGAGTTTACTTAGCGCCCTCGTCTTCATTTCCTGTACGTTGGGCATTCAAACGCTCTTCACGTCGCGAGGCACGTTCAGCGGCACGCTTCACTAACTCCGAACCGACCAACTCGAGCTTGGCCGTTTCGGCGCCATCGCCTTTGCGCCAACCCAGTTTAACAATGCGAGTGTAGCCGCCATTGCGCTGATTAAATCGCGGTCCGAGCTTCTCAAACAACTTTTCGACAGTCTCTTTTTTAAGGAGAAATGCCGCCGCCTGCCGGCGCGAATGCAGACTATCCTTCTTCGCCAACGTGATCATCTTCTCTACGAGAGGACGAGCCGCTTTGGCTTTTGGGACCGTAGTTGTGATCCGCTCTTCTTCGATGACGTTAGTAACTAAGCCGCGAAGGAGGGCTCGTCTGGCGCTAACGTTCCGCTTAAGTTTTGCTCCGGCTTTGCGATGCCGCATAGATTATTCCTCTGCTCCGGCGTAGGCTTCCGCTTCGGCATAATCGGCAGCAGTCGCTGGCGGCGCACCACCCACCAAACGGCCCTGCGAATCGAACTTCATGCCGAACGACAGTCCAAGTCCGGACAGGATTTCCTTGATTTCGTTCAGCGACTTGCGACCGAAGTTCTTCGTCCGCAACATCTCCGACTCGGATTTCTGAACCAGATCTCCGATCGACTGAATGTTGGCATTCTTCAAGCAATTGTAGGAGCGAACGCTGAGTTCCAGCTCTTCCACAGAGCGATTCAGAACTTCGTTCATCTGGTTGGCGGCACGCTCTGCCGGCTCTTCGGCGACCTCTGGCATCTCCTCGAAGTTAATGAAGATGGTCATGTGATCTTTCAGGAGCTTGGCGGCCTGTCCAATCGCGTCCTGCGGCGAAATCGCACCGTTGGTCCAGACTTCGACGTTCAGCTTGTCATAGTCGGTGTTCTGACCCAGACGAGCGGCTTCGACGGCGTAGTTCACCTTGCGCACAGGTGAGTGTACGGAATCGATCGGAATATAGCCGATCGGAAGATCTTCATCGTAATTGCGATCGGCGGAGACGTAACCACGACCGCTCTTGATTCGCATCTCGATGCTGAGCTTGCCGTCTTCTCCGACCGTTGCAATGTGCAGATTGCGATCCAGCACTTCCACATCGCTGTCGGTCTCGATCTGACTGCTCATCACCTCGCCCGCACCTTCAATGATGACCCGTGCGATGCGTGTGCCTTCTCCCATCATCTTGAAAGGAACCTGCTTCAAGTTCAGGATGATATCGGTAGCATCTTCCACGACGCCGGGGATCGGACTAAATTCGTGTGAGACTCCCTCGATACGCACACCGGTGATGGCGGCTCCTTCAATAGAGCTCAAAAGTACACGACGCAGACCGGTGCCGATGGTGGACCCGAATCCACGCTCGAACGGCTGTGCCGAGAATTGCCCATAACGCTCGGTGAGCGTCTCGGTATTGGCGACTAAACGCTTGGGCTTCTGGAATCCTTTAAACATATCTATTCTAATCCTCTTCGTCGATTTGTCGAGGGACCTTACTTCGAGTACAGCTCGACGATGAGCTGCTCATTCAACTGAATCTGTACCAATTCCTCACGCTTGGGTTGTTGCAAGACCCGGGCGCGGAGGGCTTCCCGGTCTACCTCGAGCCAGGAAGGGCTTGGAGTATGTGCAGTGGCGTCGCGTGCGGAAAGAATAAAAACGTTTTCCCGGCTCTTTTCCCGAATATCGACCACATCGCCAGGTTTGACTGTGAAGGAGGGGATGTTCACCTTATGGCCGTTCACGTTGACATGACCGTGACGAACCAGCTGTCGGCCTTGGGCGCGGCTGGTAGCTAAGCCCATGCGGTACATGACATTGTCGAGCCGCTTTTCAAGCATTCCAAGCATCAACTCGCCGGTAATGCCTTTTTGATTCACGGCCTTTTCGTAAAGATTCCGGAACTGGCCTTCGAGAACCTGGTAGTAGCGACGCGCCTTCTGCTTCTCACGCAACTGCAGACCATAGCCGACGATTTTGGCCTTCTTGTCTTTACCGTGCTGGCCGGGAGCAAAATTGCGCTTTTCGATAGCGCACTTCTCGCTATGACAGCGCTCGCCTTTCAGAAACAACTTCATGCCCTCGCGGCGGCAAAGCCGACAAACAGGGCCGCTATAACGTGCCAATCAAAATACCTCGCAAAAATTTGTAGGTGCGGTTTACAGCCGGCAGGCCTTCTTCCCGCTTACGAACTAAAACACCAGAACAGTGCAAAGCTGTCCCAAAATCTATCTCACACCCGGCGCTTTTTGGGAGGCCGGCAACCGTTGTGCGGAATCGGAGTTACATCTTTGATGGAACGAACTTCGATTCCCGCCGTCGCCAACGCGCGAACCGCCGATTCGCGACCGGAACCAGGTCCAGCCACGCGAACTTCCACCGTTCTCAAACCCGATTCTTTCGCTTTGTTCGCCGCAGTCAAAGAAGCCTGCTGCGCGGCAAACGGAGTTCCTTTGCGGGAACCCCGGAATCCTAACGAACCGGAGCTTGACCACGCGAGCACATTGCCAATTGGATCGGTAAACGTAACGATCGTATTGTTGAACGATGCCTGAATGTGCACGGTCCCGTAAGGAATGTTTTTCTTTTCCTTCTTCTTGAAGGATTTCTTCTTGCCTGCTGTCTTTGCTGGAGCCTTAGCCATTTATCAAATCTCCCCGATCCTAGGTCTTTCCTGTCGCCTTCTTCTTATTAGCGACAGTGCCCTTGCGGGGACCCTTTCGCGTACGCGCATTGGTATGAGTGCGCTGGCCGCGCGCCGGCAATCCGCGACGGTGCCGCAGTCCGCGATACGAACCCATCTCCATCAGGCGCTTGATGTTCATCGAGACTTCTTTGCGCAAGTCGCCTTCAATGGCACCCTCGCCCTCGATGAGGTTTCGCAAGTGGTTTACTTCTTCTTCGGAAAGATCCCCGACTTTCTTTTCAGGATCCACATCCGCCCGATGAAGCAACGACAAAGCACGAGTCCGTCCGATGCCATAGATATAAGTCAGCCCAATGGCTGCCCGCTTCCTTGCTGGTAAATCAACGCCTGCTATACGCGCCATGCCCTAAATTCCTCTAACCCTGCCGCTGCTTGTGTTTTGGATTGGTGCAGATCACACGCACTACGCCGTGCCGATGGATCACCTTGCACTTGTCACACAATTTCTTAACCGATGCCTGAACCTTCATGGCAGTTAACCTTTCGTCAAAAGCTCTAACACTCGTCCTCGCGTCCGGTCTTGTATCGAAAGTGCGATTCGCACTCGATCTCCGACTCGCAGACGCACAAAATTCGCTCGTTGCGTGCCCGGGAGGTGAGCAACCAACTCATGCTCTCCTTCTACCAGTCTCACACGAACCAGCGCGCTCGGCAGCAATTCTACTACCGTTCCCTCAGCCGTACGCTCCGGCATAATCCGCTCGACATCCCGCTTCTTACGGCCGCGACAGAACCCACGGACCGTTATCGGTGACTGCGACCATATGCTCGAAATGAGCCGAATACGACCCATCCTTTGCCACAGCCGTCCAGTGGTCCGAAAGCACCTTGGTTTCAGGCTTTCCGGCATTCACCATCGGCTCGATCGCCAGAACCATACCCGGCTTCAAACGGGGATTCTCACCCCGTCGGTCCACATAGTTTGGAATCTGCGGCTCCTCATGCAAAGAAGTCCCTATTCCGTGACCGACGAACTCACGAACGATCGAGAACCCATTCGAAACAACAAAGTTCTCGACAGTCCCACACACATCGAACAATCGATTCCCCGCCCGAACTTTGTCGATCGCCAACTCCAACGACTCTTCGGTGACCTTCAGCAACTTCTTGGCAGACGCATGGATCCCGCCTACCGGCACCGTCACTGCCGAATCCCCGTAGTATCCATCCAGCTGGACGCCTGTATCGATCGATACGATATCGCCAGCCTTCAGTTTCCGCTTAGCCGATGGCATTCCATGCACCACTTCATCGTTGACCGAAGTGCACAACACAAAGGGATACTTCGTACCGGCAGCCTGCGAATAATATCCTTTGAACGCCGGTTTCGCACCGGCATCCGCAATCATCTTCTCCGCCGCTGCTTCCAGATCCTGCGTGGTTACACCTTCCGCCACCATGCCCTTCAGATCCTGCAGGATCTTGTGCACCAGCAAACCGCTGCGGCGGAGTTTATCTAATTCAGCAGCACTTCTACGCACAATCACTTGACCACGTTCGCGTCCGGAATCAACTCAACGGGAAGCAGACCAGCCGCAGAGAGAGACTCGACAGTTGCTTTCATAATCTCTTCCGGCGAGCGGCTTGCGCCCTGAGTTGCAATCATCACCACGCCCGACTTACGAAAATACTCCAATAAGGGATGAGTTTCGTGATCGTACTGATCCAAACGCTCCCGAATCACCGACTCCTTGTCATCCTCGCGGGTTATCAGCGGCGTCCCATCCAAATCACAGATCCCCGAAACTTTCGGGGGATGTGTTTTTACACTGTAGAGGGTGCCACAAACCGGACATTGCCGCCTACCACTCAGGCGGGCGACAATTCTCGCGTGATCGACCTCCAAGTGTACCACAGCCGGGCGGAAATCATAATGCTCCATGATCCCAAGCAAGACGCCGGCTTGACGCAGCGTACGGGGATAACCGTCTAAAATGACTCCGTGCCGGCAATCGGGGTCGGCTAAACGCCGCTGCACCAATCGATTGACCAACTCATCCGGAACGAGTTTTCCCGATCTCATGAGCTGCTGAATTTCACGACCGATCTGGTCGCCCGCAGCAATGTGCGACCGAAGCATATCGCCGGTCGAGATATGCGGCCAGGAGAAGCGATCTCGCAGCAGCTTGGCCTGGGTACCTTTGCCCGAGCCCGGTGAGCCGAACAAGATTAAGGCTGGAGGTTGAACTTTATCCGTGTCTTCGGTCAAGATTAGCTCGTGCTGCTGCGGCGACCACGGATTCTGCCAGAACGCGGCGTAAAGCCTTCATAATGCCGCATAATCAACTGCGCCTCAATCTGGTTTACCGTATCCATGGCAACACCCACCACGATCAGTAGAGAAGTTCCGCCAAACCAAAATTGCACGCCCAGGCCTTCCAAGATCCAACGCGGAAAATGTGCGTCAATGAAGTTTCCAACCACGGGCAAGTGCTGCAACTTGATGCCGGAAAACATCAGCTGCGGAATCAAAGACAAGATAGAAAGATAAAGTCCGCCTACCACAGTAATTTTGGACAGGATTTTGTCCATGTACTCGGCTGTGTTCTTTCCGGGCCGGATCCCAGGAATAAAGCCGCCGTACTTACGCATGTTGTCGGCTGCCTCGTTCGGATTAAAGATGATCGAGACGTAAAAAAAGCAGAAGAAGACAATCAGAACAATAAACGCAATGTAATAGAGGGGTTCGGACCCAGCCATGGCGCCCATCATGCTACTCAACCAGCGGCTGTTCTTAACACCCTGAAATTGAAGCGCAGTCTGTGGCAAAGCAAGGAGAGACGACGCAAAGATAATGGGGATGACGCCGCCGGCGTTTACCTTGAGCGGCAAATGAGTGGACTGACCGCCCATCATACGCCGTCCGATGACACGTTTGGCGTATTGCACGGGAATGCGGCGCTCGCCGCGTTCGACCAAAACTACAAACGCCACCACCCCAACCATGACGGTAAGAATGATCAGCATCTGCAGAGGATTCCATTGATGCGTCACGAAGGTATTTTGATAGATATTGACGATAGCGCGAGGAAGCCCGACTACAATACCGACGAAGATGATCAGCGACATGCCGTTGCCGATTCCTCGATCGGTGATTTGCTCGCCGAGCCACATGATGAAAGCCGACCCCGCCGTAAAGGTGAGCATCGTCATGAAGAGGAAGCCGTAGCCCGGGTCGAGAACGAAGCTTCCACCGGAGTTCTGGAGCGCCAAAGCGATACCAAGCGACTGCACGATTGCCAAACCGACGGTCAGGTAGCGAGTCCATTGGGTGATCTTCCGACGGCCCAGCTCGCCTTCCTTCTGCAGCTTGTCGAGGGTAGGGATGACTACCGTCAGCAACTGGAGAATGATCGACGCGGTGATATAGGGCGTAATGCCGAGCGCAAAGATCGTCATGCGCCGCAGCATGCCGCCACTAAAAAGGTCGAAGTAGCCTAGAAATCCGCCCGAAGCATTCCTGGTGAAGAACTCCTGGAAGCGATCCGAGTTGATACCCGGCGTCGGGATATAAGCGCCGATCCGGTACACCGCGAGCAAACCCAACGTAAAGAGAACCCGTCTCCGTAGATCCGGGATCTTGAACATGTTGGCGAGAGCTTCGAAAAACTTTGTCATGAACGTTTCTGCTACCCGACGGGTATGGCGAGCAATTACTTAGTTTCTGCGGACGCCGCGTGAACCGCTTTCGCGATTACTTCGGCCGTTCCGCCTGCCTTTTCGATTTTCTCAAGAGCAGATTTCGAAAATACATGCGCCTTGACGAGGACCTTCTTCGTCAATTCACCGTTCCCCAGAATCTTAAGACCTGAGTTTAGCTTTTTTACGACGCCACTTGCAATGAGCGAGTCAGGCGTAAACTCCTCGCCTTCCAGCTTCTCGAGCTGGCTGACATTGATGATGGCGTATTCCTTATGAAAGATGTTGGTGAAGCCGCGCTTCGGCAGCCGCCGATGCAACGGCATCTGACCACCTTCGAAGCCGCGCATCTTGCTATAACCCGAGATCGACTTAGCACCCTTGGCGCCGCGACCGGAGTATTTCCCCCGGCCGGTTCCCATGCCCTGGCCGAGGCGACGTTTTTTATGCTTTTGGCCCTTCGGAGGCCGTAAGTCACTGAGGTTCATTTTCGCTTGCCTTCTTAGTCTTTCACAATCTCGAGTAAGTGCGGCACCTTCGCGACCATCCCTCGAAACCCGGGCGTGTCGGGACGTTCCACCACGCGGTTGATCTTATGAAGTCCCAGTGACTTCACGATGTTTTTGTGCTTTTGCGGCGTGCAGATCGTACTGCGCACCAGCTTAATTTTGATCATTCCTTCAGCCATCTGTTCCTACCTTTCCGTGCTGCCTACAACTTCTCGATAGGAAGACCGCGCATCTCAGCAACAGCTGTTTTGTCACAGAGTTGCTCCAGGGCCGCAATCGTTGCCTTGACCACGTTGTGCGCATTGTGCGATCCGATGGACTTGGTCAGTACGTTCGGGATGCCAACCGCCTGAATAACGGCGCGAACCGGACCGCCGGCAATCACGCCGGTCCCTTCCGGAGCGGGCTTTAACAACACCAGGCCGCTTCCAAACCGGCCCAGAACAGGATGGCGAATGGTGGTTTCGAGCACGTGGATCTTGCGAAGGTTTTTCTTGGCGGCTTCGATCCCCTTCTTAATGGCAGAAGGGACTTCTTTGGCTTTTCCGGTGCCAAACCCAACCACCTTCGCTCCTGGATCGCCGACTACGACGAGCGCCGAGAAGCTCATGTTCTTACCGCCCTTGACGACCTTGGTCACGCGATTGATGCTGACGACCTGTTCTTTTAGATTCAGGTTCTGCGTGTCAATGCGTTTGCCTGTTCCGTTCAATGCCATTTCGATTAAAACTCCAGTCCCGCTTCGCGGGCTGCATCTGCCAGTGCCTTCACGCGGCCGTGATACAAATAGCCGCCGCGATCAAATACAACCTTCTTGATTCCCTTGTCTTTGGCGCGCTCGGCAACGATTTTGCCGATGAGTTTTGCCCCATCGACATTTCCGCCTTTGCCGCGCAGATCTTTCTCGATCGAACCAGCCGCGACCAGGGTTCTTCCCTCGCCGTCATCAATGACTTGCGCATAGATGTGATTGACGCTGCGAAAGATCGCCAGACGCGGACGCGCTTGCGTACCGCTGACGCGGCTGCGAATGCGCTTGTGAATACGTTTACGAATTTCCTGCCTAGAATCGCGAGCCATTACTTCCCTCCCGCTCCGGTCTTGCCGGCCTTCTTGCGAAGCGCTTCGCCGGTGTAGCGTACGCCCTTGTTTTTGTAAGGATCGGGCGGACGCAAGGCCCGGATGTGAGCTGCAATTTGGCCCACTTCCTGCCGGTCGTGTCCGCTCAGAACGAGGTGTGTTTGCCGATCAATCTTCAGATCCACCCCGGTCGGCAGAATGAACTCGATCGGATGCGAGTAACCGAGCGTAAACGTGGCAACTTTGCCCTTCACGTCGGCACGATATCCCGTTCCGACAATATCGAGCTCCCGGACGAACCCGGCCGATACGCCTTGCACGGCATTGGCGGCCAGAGCGCGCGTCAAGCCGTGAAGGGCAGCATACTTGTCGCTGTCGCGAACAATCTCGAGATGACTGTCTTTCTGTTCGATCCGAATTCCCTCCGGGATGGCGACGGTCAATTTCCCTTTAGGGCCTTCTACGTTCAGCTTTTCCCCGACAGTGATTTTGACGCCCTGTGGCAAAGGAATCGGCTTCTTTCCTACTCGTGACATGATCTTTGTCCCTTACCAGATCTGGCAGAGTACTTCTCCGCCAACGCCTTCCTTGCGGGCCGTGTTTCCCGTCATGACGCCCATGGGGGTGGTGAGAATATTCACGCCGAGTCCCCCCAGAATTCGTGGGATCTCTTTGCTGCCGACGTAAACACGGCAGCCAGGGCGTGAGACGCGCTCGATTCGAGAGATTACGGGGAGGTTGCCGGGCGTGTACTTCAAATACAGACGAATGAATTTTTTCGCGCCTTCTTCCGTCAATTTGAAGTTGAGAATATACCCTTCATCTTTCAGGATGCGGGCAATCTCATTCTTCAGCCGCGATGCAGGCACGTCCACCTTAGCGTGACGCGCAATGAGAGCATTGCGGACGCGGGTCAACATATCGGCAATGGGGTCTGCTGTCATTTAGTTCTCTTCAGCACCTTTCATTGTTAGATCGTTCATTGTCAAACCGTGCACAACGGCTCCAAATCGCCCTGTGCACTTTTCCGAAGTTACTTACCAGCTCGCCTTCGTGACGCCTGGAATCTGGCCGCTCAACGCAAACTTGCGGAAACAGATCCGGCACAGCGAAAACTTACGTAGAAATCCACGCGGGCGACCGCAGTTTTTGCAGCGGTTCCTTAGTCTTGTTGGAAACTTAGGTGTCGTTCCAGCCTCGTGCGCCTTGGTGAGTTCCGCCAGCTTCCTGTCTTCTTTTGCGATTTTTGCAGTCGTTGCCATGAAATACTTTCCTTACTTACTGCCGGAACGGCATGCCCATCTGCCGAAGCAGCGCCAAGCCCTCGGCATCCGTTTTTGCGGTGGTTGTGATCGAGATATTCATCCCTTTCGTCTTCTCCACCCTGTTGTAATCGATCTCGGGGAAGATTAGTTGATCCTTCAACCCGAGCGTATAGTTGCCGCGACCATCGAACGACTTGGGCGAAACGCCTCGAAAGTCGCGGACGCGCGGCAGAGCGACATTCACCAGCCGATCGAGAAACTCATACATGCGATCGCCACGCAAGGTCACCATGCAACCAATCGGCATTCCTTCGCGCAGCTTGAAAGCAGCGATGGACTTTTTAGCCTTGGTTACAACCGGCCTCTGCCCAGCAATCGCGCCAAGCTCATTCACCGCTCCGTCCATCAATTTACTGTTCCCGGTCGCTTCGCCGAGCCCAATATTGATAGAGATCTTTTCCACCTTCGGCACAGCCATCGGGTTCCGATAAGAGAACTCTTTGGTGAGCGCCGCGACCACAGTCTTCGAATAATGATCGCGTAAGCGGGCCTTTGCTCCGCCACTTTTGGGGCGGCCAGTTTGAATTTCAAGCGGCCCCGCGCCGCCTGATGACTGGGAACCGCGTTTCCCGCCGCCACCACCGTCGCTCTTTTTTGATTGTTGTGCGCTTTTCTCGTCCGACTTTTTCGCCATTGCTTATCCTTCACGGCCGATTCCAAACGGCCTCACCGACTACTACTTTTTATCGAGCGCCTCGCCGCCCTTACGCGCGATCCGAACACGGCGCGTGTTTCCGCCGGTGGTCTCGACTTTATAGCCGACACGGGTCGGAATACCACCCGCCGTCAGCATCATCACGTTCGATACGTCAATCGGCATTGGCTTTTCGGCCACTCCACCCTTGATTTGCTTGGATGGATTCGGGCGGGTGTGACGCTTAACCACCATGACACCCTCGACGGTCACCTTGCGGTTGAAGCGATCGACTTCGAGCACTTTCCCGGTCTTGCCCTTGTCGCGGCCAGCGATGACACGGACCACATCATCCTTCAATATCTTGACGCGAACCGGTTTCTGCTCGCCCTTTTCCTGGCGGCGTTGATAGGCAGTTTTCGGCATAAGTTAGATGACCTCCGGCGCCAGCGATACGATTTTCATGAAGCGCTTGTCGCGCAGTTCACGTGCGACCGGACCAAAGACACGCGTGCCGACCGGCTCGCCGACTTCGTTGATAAGCACTGCCGCATTCGAATCGAACCGAATGTAGGTGCCGTCCTTGCGACGAGTCTCTTTCCGCATCCGCACGACGACGCAGCGCACCACTTTTCCTTTTTTGATATTGGAATCGGGCGCGGCCTCTTTCACGCTCGCCGTGATCACGTCGCCCAAGCCCGCGCGAAGGCCCAGATCGCCGCCGCGGGGCAAGATGCATTGCAACTTGCGCGCGCCACTATTATCGGCGACCTCCAGCATCGTTCGCATTCCAATCATTACTGTTCTCCTAGCTCCCTACTCGAAACCCGCGCTGCCTCAACGTCAAACTCTAAACTCAAACCGAGACAAGCGCCTTCGTTCCTGACCTACTTCTTTTTCGTCGTCTTCTTCTTCAGTGTTTTCTTCTGGCGAGTATCGGCGCTAGTGGAAAGAGCCGGATGCTCCACGCTCACCTGCACCGCTTTTCGTAAGATGTCACCGAGCTGCCAGCGCTTCAAGCGGCTCAATGGACGGCACTCAATGATGCGCACGACATCGCCCACGTGCGCGCTGCCCGCTTCATCGTGAACATAGAACCTCTTGCGCTTGCTCACGATTCGTTTGTATACCGGATGCGCCACACGGCGAGTGACCTCGACCACAATGGTCTTGGCCATCTTGGTCGACACCACGTTGCCTACCTTTTGATTCTTATGTCCGATCGGTTCCGCGTTCTGTTCCACTGCCGCCATCTTCTGTTCCTACTTTTTCTTCTTCTTGGCAGCGGTTGCCTTCACCGGAGCCGCCACTTCACCAGCTGCACGCTTTTCGCCCAGCACGGTTAACATACGAGCACGGTCTTTGCGGAGGATTCGATACTTCTTCAACCCTTCGAGTTGTCCCATGCCCATCTGAAAACGGAGCCGGAATAACTGTTCGTGCGTGTCCTGCACCTGACGCTCGAGATCGCCCACATCAGTGCCGCGAATTTTGTCTGTTTTTGGCATGGTTGGTTTATCCTACTTTCGCTTCGCCGGGCACATTTCGAGCCACAAACTTAGTCGGGACCGACAGCTTCATGGCGGCCAGGCGCATGGCCTCAGCGGCAATTTGCGCGGTCACGCCTTCCATTTCAAACAAGACCCGGCCCGGCTTCACCACAACCACCCAAGCTTCCGGGGCGCCCTTGCCCTTACCCATACGAGTTTCCGGCGGCTTCTTGGTGATCGGCTTATCGGGAAAGACCCGGATCCAGACCTTGCCACCGCGTTTGATGAAGCGCGTCATCGCAATACGGGCCGCTTCGATCTGGCGGTTGGTGACCCAGCCGCATTCGAGCGACTTCAATCCGAAATCGCCGAACGAGAGCGTCGAGCCGCGCCAGGCCTTGCCCTTCATGCGGCCGCGCTGTTGTTTGCGAAACTTCACTTTCTTCGGCATCAACATAGCGATATTCTCCTCAGCACTGCCCTACCGGGCCGCTTATTCGTTCGACTCCTCGTCGGCCGGAGTGTCCTTAGCCTGTTCGTTCTCGGCCGGCTCGACAGCGCCGGCTGGTTCGGGCTGCGCACTCGGAGGCTGTTGTACGGCTGCCGAATCCGGCTGAACCGACTCGATGGCCGGCTGCTCTGCCACCGGTTCTCCACTCGCTTGCCGCTGCTCCTGTTTCCAGGACGGCGCCACCGGAGTCGCTAAAGGAGGAATGATCGGCGACGTAGCCGGCTTCGGCATATCGGTCGGCGGCTGCTGCACGATCGGACCAGCCGGTTCACTCTGTGGAAGTTGCCCTTGTGGCGGGAATCTTCTTTCTCCCCCGCGGTCGGGGCGATCCTCGCGCCGGCGACGACGCGGCTCTCCTTCATTGCGCAGCGAATTGCGGCGGTTCCCCGCTTCGAGCACTTCGCCTTTATAAATCCACACCTTCACGCCGATCACGCCGTAGGTGGTACTGGCTTCGCTGAAGCCATAATCGATATCGGCGCGCAGCGTGTGCAGCGGAAGTTGCCCTTGCAGATACCATTCACTCCGCGCAATCTCGGAACCGTTCAAGCGGCCGGAGACGCGAACTTTGATTCCTTTACAACCGAACCGGAGAGCGGAATCGACCGCTTTGCGCATAGCGCGGCGAAAGGCAACGCGCTTTTCGAGCTGCAACGCAATCGATTCAGACACCAACTGCGCATCGAGTTCCGGTCGATGTACTTCCTGAATGTCGATGAAGACTTCGCGCTTGGTCTTGCGAGCGAGATCACTCTTAAGCTTTTCGATCTCAGCGCCCTTACGGCCAATGATGATGCCGGGACGAGAGGTGCGAATGGTGATGCGGAGCTTATTGCCTGGCCGATCGACCTCGATCGAACTGATGCCGGCCGCCCGCAATCGCGACGTTAAAGACTCGCGCAATTCGAGATCTTCGTGCAGGAGTTTCGAATAGTCTTGCTTTGCAAACCAGCGGGAACGCCAAGTCTTTGTAACGCCTAAACGGAACCCGTAAGGATGAACCTTTTGACCCATGCTAAATTTCCTTATTCCTCTTCCGCTTCTGCCGCGCGCTCACCGAGTTTTACGACGATGTGCGACATACGGCGCTGGTAGCGATAAGCGCGACCCATTGGCGCTGGCCGGATCCGCTTCTGGCGGGGTCCTTCGTTGACGTACGCTTCCGAGATAAACAGCTTGTCGACATCGACATCCCGAGACTTATTCTCGGCGTTCGCAATGGCCGAGCGGAGAACCTTCTCGACTGCTCCGGCAATGCGCTTGTTGGTGGAACCGAGGATGTTGATCGCATCGCCCGCCTGCTGGCCGCGGATCATGTCGATGACCAGACGAGCCTTTTGTGCGGATACACGGATATAACGCGCTTCCGCCTTGGCGAGATTCACAGCCTGATCCGCCATGTTACTTCGAACCTTTCTCGGTAGCCTTGGCCGCGTGCCCCTTGAAGGTTCGCGTGGGAGAAAATTCTCCCAGCTTGTGGCCCACCATATTTTCGGTCACATAGACCGGAATGAACTTTTTGCCGTTGTGCACCGCGAGTGTATGCCCAATAAAGTCCGGCACGATTGTCGAACGGCGCGACCAGGTCCTCAAGACTGTTTTCTGGCTCCTGGTGTTTAGATTTTCTACCTTCTTGATCAGGTAGTCATCTGTGAACGGGCCTTTTTTGAGTGATCGACTCATTACTGTTTCGTCCTACCGCTTCTTTGATTTCCGCGTTACAATCCACCGATCGGTCCGCTTATTGTTACGGGTTTTGAAGCCACGCGTCGGCTGGCCCCAGGGGGTCACCGGATGGCGGCCACCGGAAGTTTTTCCCTCACCGCCGCCATGCGGGTGATCGACCGGATTCATCGAAACGCCGCGATTGTGGGGGCGCTTGCCTAACCAGCGGCTGCGACCTGCTTTGCCGAGCGAAACATTCTCATGCTCGACATTGCCAACCTGACCGACTGTTGCCATGCAATCAATCTGCACGCGGCGGGTTTCGCCCGACGGCAGCTTGAGAAGTGCGATGTCGCCCTCTTTCGACACGAGTTGCGCCTGCGCACCGGCCGAGCGAGCCATCTGCCCACCTTTACCAGGCTTCAATTCGATGTTGTGCACGACCGTACCGGCCGGGATATTCTTCAACGGAAGAGCATTGCCAACCAAGATGTCCGCGTTCGCGCCCGACGTCACCATGCGTCCGACTTCCAGTCCCACCGGACAGATGATGTAACGCTTCTCGCCATCCACGTAATGCAGAAGGGCAATACGAGCCGAGCGGTTCGGATCGTATTCGATCGACGCCACTTTGGCATTCACATCGAATTTATCCCGCTTGAAATCGATCACCCGATAAGCCTGTTTAGCGCCACCGCCGCGAAAACGGCTCGAGGTAATACCGTGCGCATTGCGGCCGCCAGTGCGCTTCTTACCTTCGACCAGCGACTTCTCAGGCGTATCCTTGGTGATGTCTTCCCGCGTGAGATAAGTCTGGAAGCGCCGCGTTGGCGTGGTGGGACGAAAACTTTTGATCGGCATAACGTGCTTGCTGCTTCCTTCTCTTAAATGTCTGCGTACTCTGGCATTTTCTGCCCGGCCTGCAGGCGAATGTACGCCTTTTTCCAATCGGAAGCATAGCCCGTGAAGCGCCCGCGCCGCCGCAGCTTGCCAACAAAATTGCTGGTGCGCACCTCGGCTACTTTGACGCGGAACACAGTTTCAACTGCCTGCTTAATCTCGATCTTGTTCGCCTCGGGATGCACCTCGAAGCACAAAGTAGCTTCGCCTTCCCGCTTGGCATGGGCCTTCTCAGTGATGAGCGGCCGGCGGATTACATCATACACGTTCATTACGCCAGCGCCTCCGATAACTTTTTGGCTGCTGCTTCGCTCAACAAGAGCTGTTGATACTTCAGCAGGTCGTACACCGTTACGTCTTTGGTCGGGACCAGCTTGATGCCGGGCAGATTCCGGGAAGCGCGCGTCAGATTGGTATTTTCAGCCGTTTCGACCAACAGAACCGTCTTCTTCGTTTCGAGTTTGCCGAGTACGCCCAGCATATTCTTGGTTTTGTGGTCGCCCAACTCGAACGCCCGTACGATCTTGATTTCGCCATCCCGCAGCTTGGCCGAAAGAGCGGAGCGCAGTGCGCCTAAAATCATTTTGCGAGGCAGCTTGTACTCGTAGCTGCGCGGTTGCGGTCCATGCGTGGTGCCGCCATGCCGCCACAGCGGCGAACGAATGGAACCCATACGAGCCCGGCCGGTTCCCTTTTGCTTCCACAGCTTTTTGCCCGACCCGGCCACTTCGTGACGCGTCTTGGTGGCGGCAGTACCGGATCTTCGCGCAGCGGTGTATTGCCGCACCGCTTCGTATAACAGCGCTTCGTTGACTTCGGCGCCAAACACCGCATCCGAAAGCTCAATTGAGCCTACGGAAGCGTTGTTCAAATCCACAATATCTACACTCGGCATTTCTCTTCTCGTCCTTATTTGACCTAGCGCTTGGCGCGGCGAACCGTGACGTAACCACCGTTCGGTCCGGGGATCGCGCCTTTGACTGCAATGATGTTGTCGTCGGTGTCCACGCTGACGATCTCGAGATTACGCACCGTAACCTGGTCCGTTCCCATCCGGCCAGCCATCTTCATGCCTGGAAAAACACGGGAGGGAAAGCTGGATCCGCCGATCGAACCCGCCGCGCGATGAAACATGGAACCGTGCGAAGCCGGGCCGCCATGAAAATGGTGCCGCTTCACTAAACCAGCAAATCCCCGTCCTTTACTGGTTCCAATGACGTCTACCACGTCTCGGGGCTTGAACTCTTCTGCCAGGACCCGGTCACCTTGCTTTAAATCGCCCGTACCGTAGCCGAGCCGGAACTCACGCTGGAACTTTACGCCATCCGCGCCGGACTTCTTCAGATGGCCCGCGAGCGGCTTGTTCTGTTTTTTGGCATACTCGACTAATCCAAGCTGCACCGCATCGTAGCCGTCCGTCGCCGGTGTCTTGCGCTGCGTTACAACACAGGGACCGGCCTTCACTAAAGTGACCGGCACTACCTGCCCTTCCGCATTGAACACCTGCGTCATTCCGATTTTCTTGCCGAGAATTCCTGGACTCATTTCCTAATTCCTTGTCCCTGAGCTGTGAGGTTACTTTTTGCCGAACGCCTTGATTTCGACGTCCACGCCAGCCGGCAGATCCAGCTTCATCAGCGCATCCACTGTTTCTTGCGTCGGCTCCAGAATGTCGAGCAAGCGCTTGTGTGTCCGAATCTCGAACTGTTCCCGCGATTTTTTGTCCACATGCGGCGATCGCAATACGGTATAGCGATTCTTCAGGGTCGGTAACGGGATCGGTCCAGCGACTGAGGCGCCGGTACGCTTGGCCGTGTCAACGATGTCGCCCGTCGATTGGTCCAAGATGCGGTGATCGTATGCCTTCAGTCGAATGCGGATGCGTTCTTTCATTTTCTCTACTGTCTTTCTCGAATGAACAACACCAGCGGATTTCCCGCCAGGGTTCGTTCAACATAAGGGCGCCGGCCACCAGACCAGCGCCCTTACCAATGTCTTCGGAAGTTTAATCTACGAAACGATCTCCGTCACAGTGCCGGCGCCGACCGTGCGGCCGCCTTCGCGAATCGCAAAGCGCAGCCCTTTGTCCATGGCGACCGGCGTGATCAACTCCACTTCCAGCGCCACGTTGTCACCCGGCATCACCATCTCCATGCCTTCCGGCAGCTTCGCCACTCCCGTCACGTCCGTCGTCCGGAAGTAGAACTGCGGCCGATACCCGTTGAAAAACGGCGTGTGCCGTCCGCCTTCTTCTTTCGACAACACATACGTCTCGGCTTTGAACTTCTTGTAACCCTTGATCGTGCCCGGCTTGGCCAGAACCTGGCCGCGTTCCACATCGTTCTTTTCAATACCGCGCAACAGCAGGCCCACGTTATCGCCCGCCTCGCCCTGGTCGAGCAGCTTCTTGAACATCTCGACCCCGGTCACCACCGTCTTGCGTGTATCCCGGAAGCCGACGATCTCCATCTCCTCGCCTACCTTGCAGATCCCCTTCTCGATGCGCCCGGTCACCACCGTGCCGCGGCCCTGAATCGAAAAGATATCCTCGATCGGCATCAGAAACGGCTTGTCCTTCGAGCGCTCCGGCAAAGGTATGTACTCATCCACCTTCGCCATCAGCTGATCGACACTGGCTTCCCACTTCGCTTCGCCGTTCAATGCCCCCAGCGCGCTCACTTGTACCACTGGCAGATCGTCGCCCGGAAACTGATAGCTCGACAGCAGCTCGCGTACTTCCAGCTCCACCAGCTCGAGCAACTCCGGATCGTCCACCATGTCGACCTTGTTCAGAGCCACCACAATGTATGGCACGCCGACCTGACGCGCCAGCAGAATGTGCTCCCGGGTCTGCGGCATCGGACCATCGGTCGCCGCCACCACCAGAATCGCGCCGTCCATCTGCGCCGCGCCCGTGATCATGTTCTTAATGTAGTCGGCGTGACCCGGACAATCCACGTGCGCATAATGCCGGTTCGCCGTCTCATACTCCACGTGCGCTACCGCAATCGTGATCCCGCGCGCCTTCTCTTCCGGCGCATTGTCGATCGAATCGAAGCTCCGAAACTTGTTCTTCGGATTGTGCTTCGACAGCGTCTTGGTAATCGCCGCCGTCAGGGTCGTCTTCCCGTGGTCGATGTGCCCGATCGTCCCTATGTTTACGTGCGGCTTGCTACGGTCAAATTTCTCTTTCGCCATTGACTACTCCCTAATAATCGTTTCGCTAGCGGGTAGCGATCCCGCCTTTGTTGCGGTTGATGATTTCTTCTGCCAAATTTCTTGGCACTTCTTCGTACTGCCCGAAGTGCATGGTGAAACTACCGCGACCCTGGGTTCGTGAGCGGAGCTCGGTTGCATACCCGAACATCTCCGAGAGTGGAACCATGGCCTTGATGATGTGCGTACCGCCAGCGATCTCGGTTCCTTCGAGACGGCCCCGGCGAGAGATTAAATCTCCGTTCACCGAACCCATGTACTCTTCGGGCACCGTCACTTCGACCCGCATTACGGGCTCGAGCAACACCGGCTTGGCGTTGCTTGCCGCCGCCTTGAAGCAAATGGAAGAGCAGATCTTGAAGGCCATTTCTGAAGAGTCGACGTCGTGATAAGCGCCATCGAACACCGTGACTTTGATGTTGTTAAGCGGATAACCAGCCAGAATGCCGCCTTCGAGCGCTTCGACCACACCCTTCTCAACCGCCGGGATGAATTCCTTGGGAATGTTCCCGCCGGTCACGTCGTTCTCGAATTCAAAATCCTTCTCCGGATTCGGTTCGACCCGCAGCTTCACACGCGCGTACTGGCCGCTGCCGCCGGTCTGTTTCTTATGCGTATAGTCGTATTCGGCGCGTTGGCGGATTGTCTCGCGATAAGCCACTTGCGGCTTGCCGACGTTGGCGCCTACATTGAACTCGCGCTGCATGCGATCGACGATGATTTCCAAATGCAGTTCGCCCATGCCGGCGAGGATCGTCTGCCCGGTTTCGGGATCGGTCGATACGTGCAGGGTTGGATCTTCGGTAGCCAGCTTGTGGATAGCGATTCCGAGCTTTTCCTGATCGGCTTTGGTTTTAGGCTCGATCGCAAGCTGAATCACAGGCGCAGGGAAGATGATCGATTCGAGCAAAACCGGTTCATCCTCGTCGCAAATCGTGTCGCCCGTAATCACCTGCTTGAGACCCACCGCGGCGCAGATATCGCCCGCCAGCACTTCCGAAATTTCTTCGCGCTTGTTGGCGTGCATTTTGACCAGGCGGCCCACACGCTCCCGCTTGCCTTTGCTGACGTTGTAAATCGATTCGCCTGCGTTGAGCGTGCCCGAGTACACCCGAATAAAGCACAACTGACCGACAAACGGATCGGTCATAATTTTGAAGACCAGCGCCGAAAACGGTTCCGCATCGCTCGCGCTGCGCTCGATAACGATTTCCGGATTGTCTACCGAATGACCCTTCACCGGAGGAATATCGACCGGGGACGGCAAGTAAGCGCAGACCGCATCGAGGAGATTCTGCACGCCTTTATTCTTAAACGACGAGCCGCAGATTACCGGGAATATCTTCTGCGCGAGCGTAGCCTTGCGAATACCGGCTACCAATTCCTGCTCGGTGATGGCTTTACCTTCGACGTACTTTTCAAAGAGGACATCGTCGCTCTCTGAAACCGCTTCGATCAGCTTGTCACGATACTCCTTGGCCTGCTCCGCTAGTTCCGCCGGGATCTCCATGTCATCGAACTTGGCGCCCAGTGTTTCGTCACGCCAGATGCGCGCCTTCATCCCAACCAGATCGACGATCCCTTTGAACTGATCCTCCGCGCCTACCGGCAATTGAATCGGGACAGGCCGGGCATTCAGACGGTCGACAATGGTTTCCACAGAGTGGAAAAAGTCTGCGCCCACGCGATCCATCTTATTGATGAAGCAGATACGCGGCACACCGTATTTATCGGCCTGCCGCCACACGGTTTCCGACTGCGGCTGGACGCCAGCGACGGCGTCAAACACAGCACAAGCGCCATCGAGCACACGCAAGCTGCGCTCAACCTCGGCCGTGAAATCCACGTGGCCGGGCGTGTCGATGATGTTGATGGAAATGTCATTCCACTGGCAAGTGGTTGCGGCAGAGGTGATCGTGATCCCACGTTCCTGCTCCTGCGCCATCCAGTCCATGGTTGCCGTGCCTTCATGCACTTCACCGATCTTATGCGTGCGACCGGTGTAATACAGGATGCGTTCTGTCGTAGTTGTCTTCCCGGCATCGATGTGCGCCATGATGCCGATGTTGCGCATTTTTTCTAACGGGACAGTACGGGCCATAAAATTAATCCAGAAACGTCAATAAAAACTACCAACGCCAAAACTACCAACGATAGTGCGCGAAGGCCTTGTTGGCCTCGGCCATGCGGTGCACATCGTCTTTTTTCTTCACAGAGCCGCCTCGCATATTGGCGGCATCGTTCAACTCGTTGGCCAATTTATCAGCCATACTCTTATCGGGACGGCTCCGGGCATTGCCAATGATCCAGCGCAGCGCCAAGCTGACCCGGCGATTTTGCGGCACCTCGATCGGCACCTGATAATTGGCGCCCCCGACGCGGCGCGTCTTTACTTCGAGCAGCGGTTTCACGTTCTCAACCGCCTTTTTGAACATCTTCAATGGATCGTCATTGGAACGGTCGCGAAGCGTATCCATCGCGTTATAAAAGATTTTTTGCGCGGTCTGCTTCTTGCCGTCCCACATCATCGAGTTCACAAACTTTTCGACGAGCGTGGAATTATAAAGCGGATCGGGAAGAACCTCTCGCGGCTCCGGGCGTCTACGACGTGGCATTGATTGTTCTTACCTCTTTCCCTTAGCAGGAGCAGCCGCAGCGCCGCCTTTCGGACGCTTGGCTCCATACTTCGAACGGCTCTGCTTGCGATTGGCGACACCGGCCGTATCTAGAGTTCCGCGGACGACGTGATAACGAACCCCAGGCAGATCCTTCACACGGCCGCCGCGGATCAGAACGATCGAGTGTTCCTGAAGGTTATGGCCGACACCGGGGATGTAAGTGGTCACTTCGATGCCATTGGTCAGGCGCACACGAGCGACTTTTCGAAGCGCGGAATTCGGCTTCTTCGGAGTCGTGGTGTAGACGCGAGTACAGACCCCGCGGCGTTGCGGACAGGCCTGCAGAGCAGGGCTTGCGGTCTTGTAGCGGGTCGGTCTACGGCCTTTGCGCACAAGTTGATTAAACGTCGGCATTCTTTTATAACCGCGCACGACCAGCAGCCACCAGCAATCAGGGCTGCCTGTGCCAACAACTATCCTCTCTAGAAAACGTAAAACTGTACGACCTTATGACACGGAAACCCGCCTCATTCGGCCTGAGATTAGAAACTTTTGGAATTCCCTTCCGGGTTTCCTATGCAGGCTTGAACACTTACCGTGCCAAGCTGCCGATGATTAACTGCCAGGAAGCTGATATAGCGTCTTCATCAGCCCCAACCGCGAGGGTAACTACTTCGGGTATTGGCCCTTGCCAGAGTCAACGTCACCACTCAAGTTCTGAGCGGCTTATTGGTCCGACAGCGGGGCCCGACTTCCGGCCGGATGCTCAAATGAGCACGGTAGCTCAGAGGCCGAAGAATCAACTCGCCAAACATTTTTAGTGTAAGCGGAGTGGCCGAACATGTCAACCATCTGTTATGTAGGGGTAGGGCGGCTAGCCTTGCCCCTGCTCAAAAGATCATCATTAGCAAGCCGTACTTACCGAGCCAGTCTGGTGCTGAACCAATCCAGCATTCTTGCCCAGGCGTCCTGGGCGGCCGCTCCGGTGTGAGCGGTCCTGACGGAACTTTCGATCCAGAGGCAAGTCCGTACCACGCAGCGCCATAGCAAGGGTACTACTCGGACGGTACCATGAATTAGGGCGGCTCAGCCGGCAGTATCGCGAGCCCGGAGAACAAATTTGAAGCAAAAATCCGGCTGATCGAGCTAACCCGATCAGCCTCTTAGTTTGGGTTGGAGGAGAACGTATAAACGAAAAACTTTCAAATTTAAGCCTTAGGATCGGGCGGTGTTCACAAGTTAAGGACCAAAGTGTCGGATGGCTTGCTCGAACCTAGAGAATTAATTTTCTTTAGTATCATCCAGCTAATGTGCCTTGTCAACAGCTAAGTTAAAGCTTTGATGTTGTTCCGCGATAATGCCAACCCCGAAACGGGAGGGTGACATTGAGTCAAAGGGAGTTGCCTTGCTCGGGCTGGCCGATGACGCCACCAGCCAAGTGCCCGCCGCGCTCTTTCAACCAGAACACGAGGACGCAGCCGGATACCTGCGTTTGTTCCGCAAGCAAGTCGAGCAACACGGCATTCCGCTGTCGATTTATCGCGACCAGCATGACACGATGCAGCGCAACGACAAGCATTGGTCGGTCGAAGAACAACTCGCCGGAAAGCAGTTTCCCACACCGGGCGGATCGAGCGCACCTGGCGCACCTTTCAGGATCGTTTGATCAGCCAGCTCCGGCTAGCGGGAGCAGTCGACGTAGAACAAGCCAACCGTTTTCTACAGTGCTTCTTGACCGAGTACAACCAGCGCTTGGCACGCCCCCGCGGCGCGCCTCGGAGCGGCCTATCGCAAGCTGGACCGAAGGCTCGATCTCGACTACATCTTCAGCTTGCGCTGTGAGCGCAGCTTCGGCCGGAGGAACCTGAGTGATCTGAGGAATCTAGCGCTCGTGAACAAAACATGAAATCGCTCGATAAGCAAAGGAACGCCTCATCAAAACAGCGGCAGAAGAACCTTCAGCCGGGTGACTATCAAACAGGGTTTAGGGAAAGTGGACGGCCAGGCGGCGCTTGAGCTCTGAAAGAGCCGCTACTTTCCGGGATCCGCAATGCAAAGTTCCGCCCGACCCAGCAACGATGGCTCGGACAGCCGGGTTGAGTAGCCGCTTTGGGGGGCTAACGGCTTATTCACAGCCCCTAAAGACTTTAGATAAAATCGGATCGTCGCCCACGATCGAGTTGGCTATTCAGGGCGCCGACTTCTCTCCACCGGAGGAAATAGATGAACGAGGAACAGTTCGATTCACTCATCCAGGGGCGGCCCTTCGGGCCGGCCGATGTCAGGCTGCTCGAAACTCAGGCCGGCCGCTGCACAATTCTCGGTGTCGCGCTATGGGGCAAGACTTTGGACCACCTGCAGCGGCAACTACTCGCGCCATATCCTGAAATACCTTCCGATTTTGAGCTCGCTGATTTCCGAAAGCTGCAACAATGGGTTCAGTTAATTTCAGCACGTTCCGGTGACCTACGATTTGCTTGGTTGCCTCGTTCTTCTGCCACCATTTCCATTGGTACTCAACGATTCACGGAATGGGAGGCACGCAGCGAAATAGTCCGGCGAGCGATTGAGTATTTGGAAAAGGGCTGAGAACTTGATGGAGCGATTGCGCCAGGCAACAGAACCGTCAAGACGAGACATGGTCAGGCGAAACCGCGGATAACGGAAACGCGTCGAAGCAATCCAGTCGGAGTATATGCGCGGCGTCAATAGAAGGAACCGGCGCCTCCTGAGCAAGTTCAACAGATCTTATATTTAGCTTCCAAATCAATTACTGCCGTGCTGCCCACCGTGTCTGGTGAATGATTTGATGGCTGTCAGGAGAAATGCGGAGTACTTCCACATCATTAGACATGGCTGGCGCAATGTTGATGACCGCTACAACCTCGCCGTCGTCTGTAATCCGAACCCGTTATGCCAATGCCCTAAGCATCCCGACTACCAACAATTCAGAACAATCCTGCCCTCCGGCCCGCTTCAAAATCCCCCCAACTTTTGTTATCCTGTTTTTGGAAGCGTTCCCTGCGAGGGTCTCTCTCCTGGCCTCCTATAAATTGATCCGATAGTCAATGTCATGGAGTCTAACTCGTATTAGTGCCCGTGCTCATGCTCCCGTGTTTTCAATACGTTGGAGAAGTCTAAAGGCGCTCGGAGGACTCCCCCCTGGTCTCTAGGGGTCAATGACGGAGGTTGGGAGAAGGCTCTCGCAGAGAACGCTTTTCTTTCCGTGAATGAACATTCTTTTCATCGGGGATATCTTCGCCTCGGGCGGGCGAGGAATCGTAGCCGATCGACTGAATGGAATCATCACCGAACACAAAATTGACCTCGCCATCGCCAACGCCGAAAATAGCGCCGGTGGCTTTGGAATCACGCCGCTCATCGCCGAAGAACTATTAAGCCTCGGGCTGGACGTACTCACAGGCGGCAATCACAGCTTCGATAAACGCGAGATTCACGACTACATCGGCCACCAGCCGCGCCTTCTCCGCCCCGCCAATTACCCTCCCGGACTGCCCGGTGACGGAGTTTTCTCCGCCAGCGCCCGCAACGGCGTTCCCTACACAGTAATCAATCTGCAAGGCCGCGCCCACATGTCCAACATCGATTGCCCCTTCCGCAAAGCCGACGAACTCCTCGCGCAAATCGATCCCGTCACCAAAATCCGCTTCGTCGATTTCCACGCCGAGCTCACCAGCGAAAAAGTCGCCATGGGCTGGTATCTCGATGGACGAGCCACCGCCATGATCGGAACTCACACCCACATTCCCACCGCCGACAGTCGCATTCTCCCGGGCGGCACGGCCTACCAGACCGACGCCGGCATGACGGGTCCGTACGAATCGGTCATCGGCATCGACAAGGACACCATCATTCGCCGCTTTCTAACCGGGTTGGCCGGACGCATGGAGGCCGCCAAACAAGGCGTGGAACTGCACGGCGTCGTCATCACCGCCGACGAGAACACCGGAAAAGCGACTGCCATCGAACGTCTTCACTGCATAAAATGATGCAAATCGCCGCCCTCTACGACATCCACGGAAACTTGCCCGCACTCGAAGCGGTCCTGCAAGATCTTCGCCAGGAACGCATCGATCTCTTGGTCGTCGGAGGCGACGTCCTTCCAGGTCCAATGCCGGTTGAAACCATCGACCATCTCACCGAACTTGATATGCGAGTGGAGTTCATTCAAGGAAATGGCGACCGCGAAGTCCTTGCCGCAATGCAAGGAAAGCCGCTTAGCGACCTCCCAGAACAAGCGCAAGAAGCAATACGCTGGACGGCAAAACAACTGTCCGCAAAACACGAAGAGCTGCTAGCCGGTTGGCCCGAAACACTCCGCGTTTCAATCAGTGAATCGAGCGACGTGCTCTTTTGCCACGCCACCCCGCGAAACGACACCGACATCTTCACCCGCCTCACTGCAGAAGCCCGGCTCTTACCTCTCTTCGAAGCCCTCAATCTGCCGCTGGTCGTCTGCGGCCACACGCACATGCAGTTCGACCGCATCATCGGAACCACGCGCGTCCTAAATGCAGGAAGCGTCGGCATGCCGTTCGGCCTCCCAGGCGCCTACTGGCTCTCCTTAAACCCCGAGCCCCAACTCCGTCACACTCCCTATGACCTCCCCGCCGCAGCCGAGAGCATTCGCGCAACCACCTATCCTCATGCCGAAGAATTTGCCTCGCGCAACGTCCTCTCGCCGCCCTCCGAAGCCGAACTACTCGAACTCTTCGCCCGCGCCGAACTCTGATCGATTGCCTTCAACAGCCGCTCCCCGGAACCGGTTATCTCCCGGACCGCCTGGTCAAACGCCGCTTGATTGGCTTTCGAAGGCTTATGGAATCCGCTGATCTTTCGAACGAACTGTAAAGCCGCGCTTTGCACTTCTTCCCTGGTCGCCATTTCTCCCGGTCGCCGCAGCACTTTGATGCTTCTACACATGGATCACATCTCCCCTTGATCAAACCTCGGCTCACGACTGCTTCATCGCAATCCATTTTTCAACCTGAGGCAATTCGCATGCCCGCAACCGCCTGACAAGCGCCGCCGGATCGGCATCCGAGATAACCATATCTCGATGCGCCTCCTTCAGAAAGCCTTCCACCACAGCATGATCGAACATCCGCAAAAGGAAATCGTAATAGCCGCCCACGTTGAGCAACCCGCACGGCTTTTGTTGCAGCCCCAGCTGAGTCCAGGTCAGCACCTCGCAAAACTCTTCAAAGGTGCCATAGCCGCCCGGCATCGCGATAAAAGCGTCCGACAACTCCGCCATCAAAGCTTTGCGCTCATGCATCGAACCGACAATCCTCAAATCCGACAGGCCCGGGTGTGCGATCTCCTTCGCCACCAGAGCCTCCGGCACAATGCCGATGATCTCGCCTCCCGCCTCCAGCGCCACATCGGCCAGCGCGCCCATCAATCCCGCTTTGCTGCCGCCGTAAACAATCCCAATCTTCTCCGCCGCCAGATGCTGAGCCAGTGCTCTCGCTGCTTTCACATACTGCTCTCCCATGCCGGGACTCGAACCGCAGAACACACAAATTCGCATCACCACTCTCCAAGAGTAAAGCCAAACACGGAAGGCGGCTAGCCCCCAATCGGACTTGAAGACCAGACGCACCTGGCTGCGTCCAATGTTCTAGATCTATCTCTGTCGTCGAGGAAAACGACTACACTGGAATTCGGTAACCACGATGTATAACAACAGTTCGCAAACCTCTGTATGGGACAAGCTCAGCGGCACAACTACGCTCAGCGCCCATCGGGCAATTGTTATCAAGCAAACCTATCTTTTGTTCAGCCTCGCCGTATTTAGCGCTCTCGCCGGCGGTTATATCGGAGCAACCTCAGAAACTCTGGCCCGATTCTTTTCTTCCTGGATCGGCTGGATCGCGGCGATTCTGTTACTCAATTTCGTTCCCCAAATCGCCATCTCCGTGCGGCACAACCACCAGCTGGGTGTCGCCGCTCTAGTCTTCGACGGGTTCATCTCGGGAATCGCTCTTTCGCCCTTGCTTTGGGTCGCGCGCCTGTATGCGCCATCGCTCATCCTCGTCGCCTTGGGCATCACTGCCTGCGTCTTCATCGGCATCACGCTCTACATCATGAGCACGCGAAGAGAGTTCTCCGCCCCGCGCGGTCTGATGATCGGCATCTTCGCCTCGCTCATCGGAGTGATGATTCTCAATAGCTTCCTCCACATCGGCTTGATTGGAATCTTGATCAGCTTAGGCATCGGCGCGCTCGGGGTTTTGACGCTTGTCTACGCCACCAGCATGGTCCTCCGCTCTCCGGACGCCGATAGTCCCATACCCGGCGCGCTGATTTTATTTGCCGGCGTCTTCAACATCTTCGTCGCCACTCTGAACATTCTCCTGCGCTTGATCGGCGGCGGCCGCCGTAGCTGATCTTGCCATTGAAGAGAGTCTTACTGTGGTCCGCTGCCGGACTCCTTCTGCTCGCGCTCGCAGTCCTTGGAGCAATCGGCTGGATCGGATCTGAGCGAGCGCTCCATCCCGGTTACCACGCATACGACTGGAGCCTGGCCACTTTCCCCGATCTTCATCCAGAACACATCCAGGTTCAGAGTGACGATCATGTTCCACTGGACGGCCGTTTCTTCTCCGGAAAAGATCATGCCGCCATCATCCTGGCGAGCGGGTACGGCGACACGCAGGATCAAATGCTCTCGATTGGCGAGTTTCTTCACCAGGCCGGATTCAGCACCCTGACCTACAACTCGCGAGCCCGTTCCACCAGTGGCGGCCACTACGTAACCCTCGGTGTTCTGGAACAGAACGACCTGATTGCAATCGTCAACTACCTCGCCCACAGAACCGATGTGGACCCCAACCGGATCGGCGTCCTGGGCATCTCAATGGGAGGCTCGGTCGCCATTCTCGCGGCCGCCAAAGATCGGCAAATCAAGGCTGTAGTAGACGATTCCGGTTTCAGCGACGCGCCCCGCGTAATCGCCGCCAGCTTCGAACACTTCATCCACCTTCCGGCCTTTCCCTTCGCTCCCGTAACAGTCCTGATCGCGGATCTCCGAGCCGGCATCGACGTCACCCGAGTAAGGCCCATGGACGTCATCGCCCAAATCAGCCCCCGCCCCGTTCTAATCATCCATGAAGCCAATGATTTTGTCGTCCCTGCGGAAAACAGCAGAAGAAACTTCGCCGCCGCCCGGCAGCCCAAGGAACTCTGGCTGGTACCGGGTTCGAATCACGGAAATTCCCACACCGACGCCAAAGCAGAATACGAAAAGAAAGTGACAAACTTCTTCCGCCAGGCGCTCCACTAAAGATAAGCGTTTTTCGAACGCCGGAGTGATCCGAATGGTTCACCAACTATGATCGTGTGGCGACGAGCGACATAGACCCTTGTTCCCGATCCACGGGCGAAGGACAGGGAGCACCCGCACACTCGATGTAGATCGGGAGAGAAGGACGGAAAAGAAAACGATTTTGATCACAGGCGTGAGTTTCGGCTTCGGCCTGACGCTAGCAGAAGAAGGGAGACTGACCCGCGCACAAACGGGAACTGCAATCATCATCGAACACGACGCCCAACCGGTTGCCATACTGCCCGCTGCTGTTCCGCCGCGCCGCAAAATCTCTGATGCGTTGCGCTGTCATCTGACAACTCTTCAGCCACCATCGATCCCGACTTCTCCAAAGATATAGAGGCAGCCACAGCTGCTCATCGGGAGGAGCCACTGGAGCTTCCTGCTTGGATCGAATAATCCGCGCCCGAAAAACATCCTGCCTGCTACGTCCACGTTTCGTAAGCTTCAAAACGAGTTAACAAGCTTTCCTCGCAAGCACGCTGCCGGAGCCGCGCACGCAGTAAGCGATTTTTTAACCGAGCGGTTTATTCTCATTTTGCTACGACAACTCATTAAAAAATGCAGTCCGTTCTAAAGTTCTTCGAAAGTTGTTCGACTGGACGTCCTCAAATGAACTTATCCTCGACTTACGACTATTCGCCCAATCCTCTATAAGCCTGCTCTTGAACATTTCTAAGCGCTTTCCTTAGTCGTGACATCTTACTAAGTCATATCCAACAATAAGATTCAGAGATATTTACAAACTTACTGCAAACTGTGTAAATTCATCTTGTCCTAGAACACACAGTACGGAGTTAGTTTCCACATGATCTCGCTACGGAAGCATGTAGTACCCCTTAGGCCCATTCATAAGACGGGGCTAGTGGTTTTGACCCTTTTGTTGATGCTAGGCGCGAGGTCGAACGCGCAGAGTAGTGGAGATTTCGACGCTAGTGGCCGGAGCGGGATAGCTGTTTGGGATTTTTCAACGGGTACATATTACGTCTGGCCTGCGGTCGCGCCTGCCTTCAATTACCAATTCGCCCCCAACCCTTCTTTTGTTCCCTTGACGGCCGATTTCGATGGAGATGGAAAAGCTGATCTTGCTGTCTGGTGGCCCTCACCCATTGCGGGAGGCAGCGTTCTAGAGTATATTGCCAGCGGCAGCGGGAATGAATTGTCATTTCCAATCGGCCAGCCGGGAGACATTCCGCTAGTTGGAGATTTCGACGGGAGTGGAAAAAGCGGAATCGGGATCTGGAGGCCTTCGAACGGCACGTTTTATGTCTATCCGGCAGTAGGGGCCACGTTTACTCGGCAGCTCGGTCAAGCGGGTGATGTACCGTTGGCCGGAGATTACGACGGAGATCACATAGCCGACCTCACAGTTTGGAGACCCTCCACCGGCTCTTTTTATTTTGTCTACAGCAGCACCGGGCAACCCGGATCGTTTTCCGTCGGCCAGGCTGGTGACATCCCGCTCGTGGCTGACTTCGACGGAAGCGGGAAAACCGGTGTCGCGGTCTGGCGACCGTCGAACGCCACGTTCTACGCTTATCCGGCTGTCGGTCCCATCACCACCTTCCAACTAGGCCAAACCGGTGACATACCGCTAGCCTCTGATTTCGACGGCGACGGAAAAGCCGACTTTGCGGTTTGGAGACCTTCTAACGGCGTACTTTACTTCGTGAACAGCAGCAACGGTCAGCAGCAATCGTATCAGGCGGGAAGGCAGGGAGACATTCCGATGCCTTCAGAACCTGCTTCACTGATGACCTCAGGCGGAACTTTCACCATTAGCGGCCACGTTCTTTCGGGTACGTCTGGAGTGCCCAACGTAGGAGTTGCGTTGACTGGAACGGGCATGCAGGCAATGACAACACGGACTGCCAGCGATGGATCGTTTACTTTTTCGGCGCCAGCGGGTGCATCAGTCCTGGTACAAGCCAACGATGGACCTTGCACGCCAGCTTCAGTTTCCTTCAGCAATCTGAGCGCAAATCAAACAGTAACGTTTCAAGGCGCGCCGAATGGACTAATAAAAGAATTTGTCTATTTGGGCGGCCAAGTTGTTGCGGTGACTCATTGACAAGAGAGCACGCTAACAGTCTTCCCGAATGGACTCGAAGGAAAAACATGAATTCTGACCACACAACTAACAACCGCCATCTATGGTCATCGGCTCGTTGCATTCTCGCCTGTTTCATACTGTCTTGCGCAGCAGCTAGGATTGGGTGCGCCCAGTCCCTGCCTGTCGCCAATGACGCTCTGCTCAGCACTGCCCCCAAGCCACTGCCCGTTGAACAGGTGTTGATTACTCCCGTAGCCGGTATTCCAAACCGTCTTCATCGTTCGCCCGGCGTATTTCTTCTACTGATGGACGACCGGTCCGGCAATTCCAAGTCGACGTTCGTCGTAGATAAAAGCGATGTGGGCGAAGGGCAAGTGAGCCCAAACCCAGTCCTGCTCATTGATGGTCGCAAGCCGGAACGGCAACATCACAGAGGTGCGCTTCTCAACTTAGATAAGGGTGAGTACTTCCTGAAGGCAAGCTCTACCGGCCACATTCTTTGCACCATAACCATCGAGTAACGCACATGAATCGACAATTCAAAAAACTTACCTGGTCCTTGCCGCTGCTGTTCCTAACGATCGGCTTAGATGGACAGACCCCGGTCAACAGCGGAGGCGGCGGAATCGGAGACCCCTCGTCGGCCCCTGGAAATCCGGCGTCGAGCTACGCGCTGAGTGGCTTTGAGCATATTAACTACTACACTGGAAGCGTCAATCTAGACATTCCCACACTGACTCTTTCCGGGCGTGGCTCCGTTACACGTGCCATCAGTACGCCAATCCAGCGTCAATGGAGCGCATTTCCACTTCAGGGCAGTTACTATCCTTTATCACCCTCTTTCTCCATTGGGGCGGCATTCTACACCTCCGGATATTTATCCGTTACCACTTACAGCTCCAGCCAAACCTACTGTTATAATTCGACCACCCAAACCAATAACTATAACCAGTCGGTCACGGTTCTCACCTGGACTGCTTATGATGGAACGCAAACTATTCTGTCCGACACAAAGTACAACGGTCAGCCGCAAGATCCTTCCGCCGGATGCGTCGGCGCCGATCGCGGCACTGTCTTCCAGAGCAAGGATGGTAGCGGGCTGGTTTTTGTAGCATCGAGCGATGTGCACGACGGGGATTCCAGTGCGTATGGCTCACTTATTGCCAAGGATGGAACGCGGTATATCTTCGATTCGAGCATCGCTGATTCTTTTGTTCACAAAATCGAGGATCGGAACGGCAATTTAATTCAATTTGCATTACAGGTAACTGCTTCCAGTGCTGTTTATACAGTTACCGATCCAGCCGGGCGGACTTCCACAATCAATGCGACCGAAGATCCCGTTCACAATCCTCAAGATGTCATCACCTACCCCGGCATGAACGGAACCCCACGGACCATAAAAGTGAACTACACTCTACTGAGCGCAGCCGATTCTGTCACGAATCTAAACGCTCTAGCTCCGGGTGAATCACTACAAGGTTTGCAGTCACTCTTCCCGGAGCTCGTCACCCAGCAAACTCCTCCGTTTACTCCCTATGTTGTATCCTCGATCATTCTGGCCGACGGTAGCTATTATTCGATGCAATACAACGCCTACGGAGAATTAGCCAAACTGACGCTTCCTACCGGAGCCTATTACACCTACAAATATGCCGAGGCCAACGGCCAAACCAACGGAAGCAGCGGAGTAATCCTGCTCAACAACAACTCCGGATGCAATATCTATCGGCCTCTTGTGGAGCGCGATGAGTATTCCGATGGCGTCAATCTATCAGGCCGAATGCTATACAGCGCGGGGCCTAGCGCCTCCAATCTCGATCAAAATCATCCGGATCGTCCCGGACTATTGGCTACCATCAAGTTCTATGACGCGGTAGGGAATCTGCTAAGACAGGAAAAGCACTATTTCTCTGGTAATCCGGCTTCGACGGCGGCCGTTCCTACCGCCAGTATCGCGGCATTTTCCGATTGGTGGGAAGGCCTTGAATTCCAAACCGAAATCAGTGATGGAACAACTGTCTTACAGTCAACGCAGAACGTGTATGGGCAAAGGCCTTGCTCCCCGTCAGAGAATTGCAGCTACGATCCCCAGGATGACCAAGCTCCCTCTCATGATCCGCAGCTGTGCCAGGTTGCGAAAACCCTGGACGGCAACGCCAAATCGGGCGTTGTCTATGGATTCGACCAGTACAACAATGTCACGGATACGTTCGAATTTGACTATGGCAATGCTCCCGGAGTGGGCGCAAGCTGCCCGTCGACCTCCGGTCTCGGTGGCTTCACCAGACACACCAATACGCAATTTCTCACGGGGGCTTATGTGAACCCGAACGTCAATCTTGTGGCCCTGCCAACTTTAACCACTGTCAGCGGCGGCGGAACCAGCATCTTCAGCAAAACACAATTTGCCTATGATCAAGGCGGCGTCGCTCCGGAGAGTACATCCATCGTCAGCCACGACGACGCGAACTACGGCGGGGCGGCTGGTCTCGGCGCCACCCGCGGGAACCTGACCACGGTCGGACAATGCTGGACGCAGCTCGCGCCGTTCGATGCATCGGTCGCCTGTTCCTGGAGAAATACAACTACCACCTATGACATTGCCGGGAATGCCTTGAGCGTCACCGATCCCAACGGCCACGCCAACAGCTTCTCCTATGCCGATTCCTATAGCGACGGCAACAACAGCCGGAACAGCTACGCCCATCCGACTACCACCACCAATGCGCTCCATCAGCGCATCGCGAATCAATACGATTACAGCTCGGGCAAGCCGACCTTGGCCATCGATCTGAATGGAACCAGAACACAATACACTTACGCCGATCCCCTCGATCGTTTAACCCAGGTGGTGTACGCAGTGGGAAGCGGCGTAGAAACTCAACGCAACATCAATTATTCCCCCAACAGCACCGAGATCGATATCTATCAAGACCAAAATGCAAGCGGGGATCGAGCTTTACGAACACAGCAACTCTACGACGGGTTGGGCCGGCTTTTTGAATCTCGAACGTATGAAACCAGCAGTAGCTATATCTCGACCACCCTAACGTTCGACACGCTGGGTCGAGTCATCCAGACCACCAATCCGTCTCGCCCCGGCGATGGTCTCAACCTGCCGACGAAATATTACTACGATGCGCTGGGCCGAAATAGCAGTACCGTGACGCCCGACCTCCAAACTGCCTCTCAAAGTTATAGCGCCGATGGAAGCGGCGAGTATGTCGCGGCCACGGACCAGGCCGGGAATGTCAGAAGCCTGGCGTACGACGGCCTGGGCCGGCTCAGGCAAGTGGTCGAAGACCCCTCCGTGAAGGATTACAGCACCGCGTACACTTATGATCCGCTCGACAATTTATCGAGTGTCACCCAGGGAGCGCAGCGCAGAAGTTTTGTCTACGATGGAACGGGTCGTCTCTACCAGGCCCTCAATCCGGAGAGCGGCGTAACAACGTACCTCTACGACAACGCCGGAAACCTTTCTCAAAAAACAGACGCTCGAAACGTCTTCTCCACTTATTTGTACGATGCTTTGAATCGCCCGACCGGCATTTCTTACTCCGGAGGAACGGTCTCGACGCCCCCTGTCACCTTTATCTATGATGCTCAGAACATTCCCTTTTCGACCGGGAACTTGTCCAGCGTGTCGAGCTCCGTTTCCACCACCAACTATACTGCTTACGATCCGTTAGGACGAGTAACTGGTTCGAATCAAGTAACCGGCGGCCAGACTTATACCTTTGGCTATTACTACAACCGGGCCGGTTCTTTGCAACAAGAGGGTTATCCTACTGGAAACTTATATTTGACCCAGTTTGACGGAGCAAATCGGGTCACTTCCACAGGATCTTATTTGCAATCGGCAGTAACCCACATTCTCTACGCTCCTCACGGAGCCGTTCAAAGTTACACTCTGGCGAACGGTGTGCATCGAACGTTCGCCTATAACGCACGACTTCAGCCCGAGGAGATCACCGATGTCGACACCGTCCACGGATACGGCTGCGGGGGCCAAGCCACGCAGTTTCTTTCGCCTCCGGTCACCAAGTGGAATCTCGATTTACAACTGTTCTGGGGAACGGGAGGAACGCAAAAGTTCGGCAACAACGGGAATCTCTACAGCCAAATGATCCAGACTTGCACGGGAGCCAATCTGGCCACCGCCTCTAATTTCGTCCAAAACTATACCTACGATGGGGTGAATCGAATTGCCAAAGTAAACGATAGCGGCGGCGGCGGCGCAAATAGCAGCGCCCAGACTTTCAGCTACGATCAATTCGGGAATATGTGGTCTAAGAATACAGCTGGCTCCTTCCCCTCCAATATGGGAACACCGACCGCCAAATCGAATTTTAGTCAAACGAACAACCGATTGACTACGACTACTTACGATGCGGCCGGCAATCAGCTAGGCATCCCGGCGGTTTGCACCAACTGTCTGCAGTACGATGCCGAAAACCGGATGGTGGCGTACACGTCGTCCGGAACGACCTATACCTACGACGGCAACGGGCAGCGTGTGCAGAAGATCGCGAACGGAGTCACGATCACCTACGTCTACGACGCTTTCGGGCAATTAGCGGCTCAGTATACTTCGGGAACAGTGCCAACACCGCCTTGTACAAGTTGCTATTTAAGCGCCGATCATCTGGGCAGCACGCGGATGGTCACGGATCAAAATGGCGCTTTGGTTTCCCTGCACGACTATCTTCCATTCGGCGAAGAAATCATCAGCGGAGACGCAGGAAGACCATCTGTGAATGGCGCGCAAGACAACACCGATCAGAAGTTCACGGGCCAACTTCGTGATTCCGAATCGAATCTCGATTACTTCAATGCCAGATACTTTGCAGCAGCCTTGGGACGGTTTACTTCGCCGGACCCGGCTAACGCGGGTGCGGATCCAACAAACCCACAAAGCTGGAACGCGTATGCGTATGTGCGGAATAACCCACTGAATGCGACCGATCCGAGCGGGATGAGTATTGTTCCATGCCAAGATCCCAACAGCGTGGCGTGTGTCAGTAACGATCCTGACCCTTCGCAAAATCCGCCGAGTTCCCCACCTCCTCCAAGCCCGTGCGATTCCGATATTTTTTGTGGAATACCGGTTCAGGCTCCTTGCTTTCTCTTATGTTTCGGCGGTGGTGGTAGTAATCCGAATTCACCTGTCATGCAGCAACAACCGCCCACGCCCCCAAACTCAGGGACGCACATTTGTGCCGGATACGGGACCGCCTGCTTTCCTACGACAGCACCGCACATTGAGCCAGTGAATTGGGCCAAGGTCGCAATGTACGCTGCCTGCATTGCAAATGTTGAGCCGAACTACATGACGAGGACTGGGAGTCCTCAAGTACAGGACGCGTCCGACACTGTTCCTGAAACTCAAGGAGCTAGAAGCGTTCAAAACGGAAAGGCATCGACAAATGTGCACTTCGGACCGGGTAAGGGATTTAGGAACGGTGGCCAGGCACCACTCAATCCGAGCGGCGACTCTCATGTTCCCGGAACGGCAGCGGACAGCGCCAATTATCTCTCCAACGTCGTTCAATGCATTGCCAACGTGAATAACAACTTTTAGGAGGAGGTCTCATTACGTAATAATGGCGAGCCAATTTAATCGTATGACTCAATCAAGCATTCGCCGTTTACCGCCCATCGTACTCTTAGCCTTACATCAAGTGATGGGTACGGTCGGAGTGATCGTTCTCTCTGGCTTCATCTGCGATGCGTTATTTGGATTGGTTCACTACGCAATGCCATCAACGGCCGAAATGCGCGCAAGCTGGCTTCTTTCAGAGATTCCAGGGTTTCCTGTCCAAATATTTTTTGGAGTAGCTGTCGGATTCGTGATTGCACGGGGGACTCTATCCCGTGCTGCGGTATGGGTCTGGGTATTGCCCTTTCTGTTTCTATGCTTCGGGGCAATTATCGTCGTGCATCCCGTGGGTTCCCGGTGGGGTTATCTGTTTGGCAATGGATGCAAGCCTGCCGCGCACTGCTTCGACCAATTTCTATTCACATTGCCGTTCGTCGCATCACTTGCTTATACAGGAGGCGCGGCGCTAGCCCGGTTTGGATCTCGCCGCGAGCGGACACGAAATATCCCTATGACCACTTTATAATGTAAGCGTCCGGTAACGTTCATGTGAGGCGTACGAAAAGTCTAACCCTCCAAACCACCTCCTGCCGCCTATTTTCCCGTTTAGTGAGCTTCAGAGAAGAAGTCGGGCAATCCAATAAGCCCTGCTATCGCGACCAAGCCTCCGGTCGAAACCGCTCACAGGAATAGGAGACCGGAACGGATGTCTTCTCGTCCGATACTTCAGGCGGCAAAAAGACTCTTGCAAGAAGCAAGGCAGGAAGGATTCAGTTCTGTGAGACTTATCGGAGATCGTAGTCTCGAAGGCAGTGCAAACTCGGGCCGAACGCTCGACTTTGAGGATAGATTGGCCTCTATTACTTTCGGGGGTCCTGCTGGCGTGCGCAGCCAGTCAGGAGAGGCTGGCCGCCAACGGTAAATTAGGTGGACCGGATTTAGAAAACACCTGATGTCTCTCATACGCAAACCCGTCTTGTCTAGAACATGAACGGGATTCGGAAACGAGTTGGACTTTTCGTTGACAGATATATGAGGTCCCTCGGCACGTACGGTAAACGCGACCTGCGGTTCGGCGAATCGTGTTGTGGGGATCACGCCGAACTGTCTGCGTTTGTCTTTATCTTCTTGGGTTCAGCTATAGGGAAACGGATGGTTACGATAGGAGCACTGGGCACGGGAGCTCTAATTGGCGCTTCAGGCATTCTTTTAGACATGATCGTGATTTAGAGCCTTTCCATCCTTGATTTCAAGTGCCCGATGGATATGGATTCCAGGAATGGTCGTCCTCGCGTTTGGGCTCATCTCCGATTCAGCAGTTTATCGAAATATGACAACAAAGGTTATAGTGGTGTCGTTTCCATGTACTTTTCTGAGTCGAGCGATGACGAAGGCGCACGGTTATTATTTGTGACCTACCCGGTTTGCGCAAGTCTTGGATACTCGCTGATAACGGCAATCGCGGCGCGGAAAAACGCTTCCGAGATTGTGTAATAAGCAGCTTAATCACGGTTAGTGTGATCGGACCAATTGCCTTTTCCGGGATGCCAGTCTCAACCAAAAAAATGATCAAGAGCCCGCCAGTGAGCGACGCAGCCTGGAAAACTCTAAACTTCCAAATCACATCCTGCCGGCTACGTCCTCGTTTAGTGAGCTTCAGAGAAGAAGTCGATAAATCCAAAAAACCCTGTTATCGGGACCAAGCATACTGGTCAAAACCGCTGACAGGAATGGGAGACCGCAACGGACGTCTTCTCATCCTCGGTTTGGCGCCCGCGGCGCACGGTGGAAATCGCACCGGAGAATCTTCACAGGTGGACCCTCCGCCTCTTTTCTGATGCGCGCTCTTTGGGAAGCTGGCTTCGCCAATCAACCCGAAAGCAATTCACGCGACGACAATCTGCAGTTCCACGACGTTTATCTGAGCAACTTGGTGCGATGCGCCCCGCCGGCCAACCAACCCGATCCACAGGAAACTCGCGCCTGTAGCCGATATCTCGTGAGCGAGCTGAACCTGCTCATAAATCTCCGCGTAATAGTTCCGCTAGGCGCCTTCGCTTTGAAAGGATATGTAGCCGCCCTCAAAGAAGCAGGCCTGCTTGCCACAAAGAGATCGTTTCCCTTTCGCCACGGGGCCGTTTACGAAACCCACGCGGGTGGACCGTTGCTGATGCCGTCGTACCATCCCAGTCAGCAAAACACCTTCACCGGAAAACTCACGCCCGGCATGATGCGAGACCTGTTCAGCCGGGTACGCCTGCTCTTAAACTAACCCGCCCCCATGAAGCCTCGCAATAATCGCATCCGCATCATAAACACACCCGCCCCAAATTCCACCACTGGCCTGCTGAAGCGCCGCCCACAGTCTGGTGTCTTCCGGAAGCTCAGGATCGGGCCGCAAATCGCTTCGTTTCGAACGCGCGCCCAGCCTCCTCGCGCCCTCCTCTGCTCCAAACCGCTCAACCCCTTCCCCCACCAAATTGACACTGCCCTCCAGCTTCACGCGGTCGACCACGATCTCAATCCAATCGCCGTCCCGAACCTTTCCCAACGGTCCGCCCGCTAGCGCTTCCGGCGAAACATGTCCCAGGCATGCGCCCGTCGAAACTCCACTAAATCTCGCGTCCGTGATCACCGCCACGTACTTGCCGAACGACAAATGCTTCAGCGCCGAAGTAATCTGGTAAATCTCTTCCATCCCGGTCCCCATCGGCCCCCGGCACATCAGCACCATCACATCGCCTTCCTTCACCTTGTGCTCTTTGATTCCCGCAATCGCATCCCGTTCCGACACAAAAACCCGCGCCGGACCACAAATCCGATACACGCCATCGTCGCCCACCACGCTCGAATCGATAGACGTGCTCTTGACCACGCAGCCTTCCGGCGCCAGATTGCCATGAGGGAAGCACACCGTAGAAGTCATGCCGCGCGACCGCGCCGAATTAGGTGACAAAATCACGTCGTCCGGATCGACTCCGTCTAGTTCTGTCAGTCGCGCCCGGAATCGCGTTCGCCGCTCCGACTGCTGCCACCAGTCCAACATGGCGTCGACCGATTCACCCGACACCGTGCGCGCCTTCGTATTAAGCAGTCCTTCCCGTCTCAAATGGAGCATCACCTCCGGCACACCGCCTGCCAAAAACACCTGTCCGGTCGAATGACTGCGAGGACCGTTCGGAAGTACGTCCACCAGTCGCGGAATGCTCCGGTTGACACACTTCCAGTCATCCACCGTCGGACGGCGCAGACCCGCGGCAAAGGCTATGGCTGGAATGTGCAGCAACAGATTCGTAGAGCCGCCGAACGCTGCATGCGCCACCATTGCGTTCTCAATCGCAGCGTCCGTAAGGACATCATGCGTTCGCATTCGGAGCTCTTCCATGCGCAGCATCGCTCGAGCTGTTCGCCGCGCCATGTCCAGCCAGACCAATTCACCCGACGGCGCAAGCGCCGCATGGACCACCGTCATCCCAAGCGCCTCGGCCACCACCTGCGATGTCGCCGCCGTTCCCAAAAACTGACACCCTCCACCCGGCGAAGCACAGGCGCGGCATCCGGCCAGCGCCGCCTCCTCGAGCGAAATCATGTCATGTGCATACCGCGCCCCGATCGTCTGCACCTTCCCGGCGTCCTCGCCATGCTCCGGCATCAACGTGACTCCACCCGGTATCAACGCCGTCGGCACATCGCCGCTACCCGCCAGCGCCATCATCATCGCCGGCAATCCTTTATCGCACGTAGCCACGCCGATCACGCCGCTTCGTGTCGGCAACGACCGCATCAGTCGCCGGAACACAATCGCCGCGTCATTCCGGTACGGCAGCGAATCGAACATCGCGGGCGTCCCTTGCGATCGCCCGTCGCACGGATCCGTGCAGGCGCCCGCAAACGGAATCGCTCCATACGATTTCAATTGCCGTGCCGCTTCTGCCACCAGCAGCCCAACCTCCCAGTGCCCCGTGTGATAACCAAGCGCAATCGGTGTCCCATCCGGCGCCCGCACGCCCCCGTGCGTGCTCAAAATCAGAATCTGTTTCCCTAGCAGCGCTTCCGGCGCCCAACCCATTCCCGCCGCCTGAGTCATGCCGAACAAGGTCCCCGACGGCAGCTGCAAAAGCATCTCCGGCGTAATCGGAAGCGCGCCCTCCGGCCCAGGCGCATGCGTTCGCACATCGAAGATGTTCTCGTCGCCCGAATCGATAACCTTTTCTAATTCCATCTACTGTCTCCGCTACACTCAATTTCGATGACACGAAGCGCCGGAATCACCGCCCCGGAACGCCGCCTGGTGGCAATCTATCCTGGATCGTTCGATCCTCTGACCAACGGTCACCTGGACATCATCTCCCGCGCCGCGCGTCTCACCGACAATCTCATCGTAGCGATCTTGAATAATTCTCAAAAGGAGCCCCTCTTCTCGCTCGACGAACGCCTGCAGATGCTGTCCGAAGAAACCGCCTCCCTGACCAATGTCGAAGTTGCGTCCTTCAGCGGCCTGCTGGTCGACTACGCTGCCCGTCGCTCCGCCAACGCCATCATCCGCGGAATCCGCGCCATCTCAGATTATGAGATCGAGTTGCAAATGGCGCTTCTGAACCGCAAGTTGCGCCCCGAAACCGAAACTCTGTTTCTCATGGCAAGCGTCGAGTTCTCCTTCATCAGCTCACGCATGGTAAAGGAAATCATCACGCTCCAGGGCGATGTCTCGAGCTTTGTCCCACCCGGCGTCGCCGCCCGTCTTCACAAAAAATTCGACGATCCAAGGTAAATTAAAGGTTCATGCACGCTACAGCTGAAATTGCCGAACGTATCTCCACCATCAGTGTCTCGTCCACGATGAAGGTAGCCGCGGACGCCGAACGTCTTCGCCGCGAAGGCATCGATGTCGTCGATTTCGGCGCCGGCGAACCCGACTTCCCTACCCCCGACAACATCAAAGCCGCCGCAGTCCGAGCCATCGAAGCCAATTTCACCAAGTACACCAACACCGGCGGCACACAGGAGATCCGCGAAGCCATCTGTGAGCGGCACCGCCTCGATTTCGGGACGAATTACTCGGTCCCCGAATGCCTGGTCACGGTCGGCGGAAAACACGCTATCTTCAACCTGATTCAGGCGCTCGTCAACCCCGGCGACGAGGTCATCGTCCCGGTTCCCTACTGGGTCACATATAAAGATGTTGTAAATTACGCCGGCGGCAAGTGCGTTTTCGTCGAAACCGACGAAAAAACCGGCTTCGAAGTCAGCGCGGCTCTCATCGAGCGCCATCTGACCCCAAAAACCAAGCTCGTCATTATCAACTCGCCCTGTAACCCGAGCGGCGGCGTCCTTTCCAAAGAGGAATTCCGCGCCATCTTCGAACTGACCTCCCGGCGCGAAATCTACCTCATGACCGACGAGTGCTACTGCAAGTTTCTGTATGATTCCGAACCTTTCTCGGTCGCCGCTTTTCCCGAAGCCAAAGAGACAGTTCTAGTCGCTGGATCAATGTCCAAAACTTACGCCATGACCGGTTGGCGCGTCGGGTTTGCCCTGGCCCCCGCCCCCATCATCGGCGCCATGTTGAAACTACAGAGCCACACTACCTCCAACCCGACCTCCATTTCCCAAAAGGCGGGAGTGGAGGCCATGCGCGGTCCGCAAGATTCCATCCCCGTCATGCTCGCCGAGTACCGTCGCCGCCGCGACTTCGTTCTAGAACGCCTCCGATCCATTCCCGGAGTGTCCATCGTCACCCCGAAAGGCGCCTTCTACGCCTATCCGAACATCAGCGTTGCGTTCCGAGGCGGCCGGATCAAGAACTCCCTCGAGTTTGCCACGTCACTGCTCGAAGAGGCCCACGTGGCGGTCGTCCCAGGCGAGGCGTTTGGTACGCAAGATCACATTCGCCTTTCCTACGCCACGTCCATGGGTGAACTGGAGCGCGGCTTAGATCGCCTCCACAGCTTCATTGACGGCCTGCGAAGTTGAAAAAACGAACCCACCCGGTAGTTCGTTCCGCAAAAATGGTCGAACTTACTCTATCGACATTGCCGTGTTACCGTAAGTTTTATGCCCCAGTACGCACATCCTGAAGTCCTCGTCGATACAGAATGGTTAGCCGGTAAACTCTCCGATCCTTCGGTTCGAACGGTAGAAGTCGATGTCGATACAGCTGCCTACGAACTGGGACACATCCCCGGAGCCCTCGCCTGGAACTGGAGCACCCAGTTATGCGACACCGTCACGCGCGATATCCTCCCCAAGCAACAACTTCAGGCTCTTCTGTCCCAATCCGGGATCGCTACGGAGACTACCATCGTGATCTACGGCGACAGCAACAACTGGTTCGCCGCCTGGGCCTTCTGGCAACTGAAAATCTATGGACATAAGGATGTTCGCCTGCTGAACGGCGGCCGCAAGAAGTGGATTGCGGACGGCCGTGAACTGACCGAAGATGTCCCGTCTTACCCGGCAACCCAATACAAGGCACAGGAGCCGGATCTCTCCCTGCGAGCCTTTCTCCCCGAAGTGCAGCAAGCCGTAAAGGCAGGAGCGACGACCCTGATCGACGTTCGCAGCCCCGAGGAATTCAGCGGCGAAATTCTGGCGCCCTCCGGCCTCCCCGAAACCTGCCAGCGCGGCGGCCATATTCCCGGAGCCCGCAGCGTTCCGTGGGGAAAAGCCTGCAATGAAGACGGCACCTTCAAATCTCTGGACGAACTCAAGACGCTCTACGGATCGGAAGGCGTAGACCCGTCGAAACCGGCCATCTCCTACTGCCGGATCGGCGAGCGGTCGAGCCACACTTGGTTTGTCCTTAGATATCTGCTCGGAGTCAACAACGTTAAAAACTACGACGGATCCTGGACCGAATGGGGCAATTTGGTCGGAGCGCCGGTAGAGCGCGGAGCAGCCAAAGCTGTCGGAGCGTAAGCCATGAGCGCAACCAAAACCGAGAACTTCGAAGAAAAGGAGATCGAGCTGAACGGCTGGCCCGTCAGATTAACCAGCTACAAAGTCGGCAAGAAATTCGTAGTACAGGCGGACAATGTCTCACCCGGAGCCTGCCTGGCGCGTTTCTCAGCCGAAACGGAAGAGGAAGCCGAAGCGCAAGCGATCTCCAAAGCCAGGCACCTCCTCGGCAAGACCAAGCGACACGAAGTCTAAAGCTCCAGCTTACCTTTGTAAGTCATTTCTTTGAGCCGGAATCGCTGGGTCACTTTGATCGAACCGTAAGAAGTACTAAAGAACACTTCCTTGTCGCTCAAAGCAATCGGATCGGTCTTCGGGAAGAAAATCTGAATCAGCCCGCTTCCCTCATCCACGCGAACATCCGCCGGCACAATCGGCTTTTTGTTCTTCGGCGCTAATCGAGACTGGTTCATTAACCCCTGCCTCGTCAGCGTCACATCGAACGGGGTTCGCTGCTGGTTGGCCGCATTGTTGAGGTTGTCTGGGTCGGGCGGCACGCGACCCGGCGCTAAACCGATCACCGTAATCACGTAGTACTTGTCGGGTTGCCCGAGCGTGTGTTCGGTATCGCGCAGGTCAGGGGCATGAGTCTTCAACAGCGCTTCTCGAACCGGCAAGGCGCTATCCCAGCGCACTGTCACCGGCAAAGTCGGCGTTCCTCCCTTGGGAATTCGCCCTACTCCCCCGTCCCAGTTCCCGTCCGACACCGATCGCCCACCCAACCCCGCATCCCGTGGAGTCGGAGACTGAACCGGAAACGTGCGAGCGTCTTCATCCGTGGTTCCAAAGAAAGCGGTCGCCTGCCGGGCCCACGGCGAATTCGACAACATCTGTTCGGATTCCGACGGAGTCCATTGCGTATAGTCTTTTTGGATCCATTTCTGGTCCCCGGCAACCGATAAACCCGGCAGACACAACGCGAGCAGGAGCCCAAAATACTTCATCAGTAAGATGACGACTCCATCAGTGCCCGGCGTTGCAATCGAACTTGAACGTCGTGACGAAATGGGAAAAAACAGGTTCGAATCTGGCAATCTGATCCGCCCGGCACACCAGTTCCAGTCGGAATAGCCGGTCGTTATGCTTCGCCAAAACGATCTCGTCCAGCCAAATCACGTTTTCGAGCGGATCGAAGTAGCGATCCTTCGTAAATAGGGCCGGCTCCCCAAGTAAAGTAATATCCCGCTGATCCAGAATCTGCAGCCGCATCGCCCGTTCAAACCTCTTCAGGTTTTCAAAATGAGTCTGCAGGTACTCCACCGGCAGCAGATTCGACTCACTGACATCCGGCTTGGGAACCGCGCCCACATCGATCTCACCTTGCGGTCGGGAAAACTTTTTGATACCGGTGGCGAAATACATCCCGGCGCCGTCGAACGCCTCTCCCCGCATCCAACGGGAAGGAAAGTTGACGCAATAACCCAGCTGTTTATTGCCGTAACGCTTCCAGGAGGAATCCAACTTCCGGGTAGACGGCGTCTTCAGCGAGCCACCTGACAGAGAAAACGAGAGCCAGAGGACAAGCATTAACAATCTGCAATGCGTCATGAGGAACTCGCATCATAACGCGAGATCTTGGTATTTACCACGCAATCGAAGGTCATAGGGGTACTCCCGATAGAGCCAAGCTTTTTCCGAAAGGGGCCGCTTGAGACATCGGTTCCGCTTTCCCGACTCTCTCAGGGAGGCGACTTAATGGACGATCGACGCAAACAGATACTGGCTACTTTGGCGCAGATGGACAAGCAGTTCGGGAAAGGCTCAGTTCTCATGCTGGGTTCCCGCGCCACCATCCCGGTAGAAACAATCACGACCGGGTCGATTGCGATCGACAATGCCTTAGGGGCGGGTGGTTTTCCCCGCGGCCGAGTGATCGAGATTTTTGGCCCCGAGTCGTCGGGCAAAACGACGCTCGCGCTCCATGTCATTGCCGAAGCCCAAAAGAGCGGCGGAACAGCCGCTTTTATCGACGCCGAACACGCCCTCGATCCTACTTATGCCACTCGCCTCGGAGTGGACACGGAAAACCTGGTCGTGTCACAGCCGGACTACGGCGAACAGGCCCTCGAAATCGCGCAAGCGCTCGTGAACTCGCAGGCAGTGGACGTCATCGTGATTGACTCGGTCGCCGCGCTCACCCCCAAGGCCGAGATCGAAGGAGAAATGGGCGACAGCCACATGGGTCTCCAAGCTCGCATGATGTCGCAAGCACTTCGCAAACTGACCGCGTCGGTTTCAAAAGCCAATACCTGCCTGATCTTCATCAACCAGCTTCGCGAGAAAATCGGCGTGATGTTCGGGAATCCGGAAACAACCACCGGTGGCCGCGCTCTGAAGTTCTACGCCTCTGTCCGCGTCGAAGTTCGCCGCATGACCGCCATCAAAGACGGCGAAGTGGTCATCGGAAACCGCACGAAGGTCAAGATTGTCAAAAACAAAATCGCCGCGCCGTTCCGCGAAGCCGAAGTGGACATTCTTTACGGGAAAGGCATCTCGCGCGAGAGCGATATCCTCGATCTCGGCGCTCAGCAGGCGGTAATCGAAAAGAGCGGCTCCTGGTACAGCTATAAAGGTGAGCGGATCGGACAAGGCCGCGAGAATGCCCGCCAAACTTTGCTCGACCGCCGGGATCTCCGGGAAACCATCGAAGGCGATCTTCGGAAATCCTTAGGTTTGGACGGCTCCGGTTCAGCGCCCATCCTTCGCACGGCGTAAAAGTCGGCGTCTAACAAACGCGAGACTACTTGCTTCAAAATCGCGTCTCCCCTGACGTGCGGTCGATTCTTCTTTATTTCATTCAGTGGGTTGGCTTCACCTCGCTCTGGCTGCTGTTCGTATTTCAGATCAACACGAGTGAGTTGCTGGTGGGAGCGTCTGCGTCTGCCCTGACCGTACTTGCTCTCCGGACCGCCCTGCGCTCTGAAGCTTTGTGTTTTCAGCCGCGACTTCGCTGGCTGCTAGAGGCTTTTGCACTTCCCGCTTTAATCCTTGGAGACCTTTGGATTCTGCTCAAAGGCATTGGCCGCTATCTTACCCACAAGCCTTCGCGGGCTGCCTTTCAACTAACAAGATTCAATGTAACCGGTGACGATCCCAGCGCCTCCGCGCAACGCGCTCTAGCGGTGCTCTTCCTCAGTATTCCCCCGAACTCCGTGGTTCTCGACGTCAATCGCGAACGCCGGGACATCCTCGTCCATGTGCTCGAACCAGCGCCGGTTCAAAGGCTCGCGCGAGAATTAGAAAATTAACTCGTTATGTGGACACTAACCGCCATTGCACTGCTGGTTTGCATGATTGGTCCGTTTCTGCGATGCATTCGAGGCGATACGGTCAGCCGCCTCGTTGCTCTTGAGGCGGGCAGTTCCATCTGCGTCATCATCCTCCTGGTGCTCTGTGAGGCTTATCAACGCATTCCATTCGTGGATCTCGCTCTGACGCTCGCCCTGCTCACCTTCGGGGCCGGTCTTGTCTTTGCACGGTTTCTGGAGCGCTGGCTGTGACTGTCAATCAGATTCTTGTCGAAGTACTACTAGTCCTCGGTGTTTTAGGTTTTGCCATGAGTTCGATCGGTCTCCTGCTTAGTAATGACCTATACGAACAGATACACTATCTCGCTCCGGGATCACTGATTGGAGCGGTGGCAATCCCCGCGGCCGTTCTCGTTCACGATGGTTTCTCGCAAGCGGGCGCGAAAGCAATCTTAATCGCAATCCTCCTGTTCATCTCAAATCCGGTGCTTTCGCACGCAACCGCTCGCGCCGGTCGCATTCGGCGACTGCAACAATTGGCGCCTAAGCCGGCGCAAGAGATTCCATTCGCCCCGGAAAAAGAATGAGCGAGACGATACTGCAAGCGGGTATCCTGATCTTCGTGGCGGTGGCGGGCAGCGCTGTCGTGTTCAATCGGGACCCCGTTTCCCAAGCCATTGTGGTCAGCTTCTACGGCCTTTTGCTCGGCATCATGTTTTTTGTTTTCCAGGCTCCTGATGTCGGCCTTTCACAGATTGTGGTGGGTGCGCTAGCCTTGCCTTTGATGATTCTCTTGGCTGCCGCTCGGGTAAAGAAGCAAGGGCCGAAAGCGTGACTCGATCGGTACGCAGAATTTTCTTTCTTCTATCCGCGGCAGCTCTTGCCTGGGTGTTCTTCCTCGCGTTTCGTCCGCTCGCGCCATTCGGGCATATCCGGAGCCGCTACGGCGACTTGGTAAATGCCGTCACGACGCCGGAGCGTCACATCACCGATGCCGTCACTGCCGTGAATTTCGACATTCGCGGCTTCGACACACTGGGAGAAGAGTTCATTCTCTTTACCTCCGTGATGGGCGTGCTCCTGTTGATGCGGCGCCAGAGCGACGAGCCTACAGGAGATCACGAAGACAAAGCTCCGGGCCGTATTGTTCCTCCGGTAAGCGATGCGGTGCGCGTCACCTCGCTTTTACTAATCGGCCCCACAGTGCTGTTCGGACTTTATATGGTCACGCACGGCCAAGTGACGCCAGGAGGAGGCTTTCAGGGAGGCGTGATTCTTTCCACCGCTCCTTTATTGCTATATCTCTGCGCCGATTACAGCCGATTCAAGCGCGCAGTATCTCAGCGTTTGGTCGAGGTGGCGGAATCCGTCGGCGCTGCGCTTTATATTTTGATCGGCGGCGCTTGTGTTGCTCTCGGAGGGCTGTTTCTGCAGAATTCGTTTCCGCTTGGACAAAGCGGCAGCCTCACCGGCGGAGGCATGGTTCCATTCATCGATCTCGGCGTGGGCCTGGAGGTGAGTGGAGGCCTGGCTTTGATACTGCTGGTGTATCTCGAGGAGCTGGTGGAAGAAAAGGAACAATGAGCTTTCTGCCTTACGCCGTCGCCGCGTGGCTGTTTCTCACGGGTCTGTACGGAGTCATCAGCAGCCGCAACCTGATACATCTCGTCATCTGTCTTGGCGTCATCCAATCCTCCAGCTACGTCCTGCTGCTCTCCATCGGCTACCGAGTCGGACGCGTCGCGCCAATCTTCGCCGATATCCCGGCGAACACTCCGGCGGTCGATCCCATCGTGCAGGCGCTCATGCTGACTGACATCGTGGTCGAAGTAACCGTCCTTGCGCTCCTGCTCGGCCTGGCCGTTCAGATTCATAAGCGTCATGGCACTCTCGATCCCGATCGCCTCACTAAGATTTCCGGATAGCGAGATGCTTCCCGTCTTCCCTGTTGCTCTGCCATTGTTCGCTGCCGCGCTGTTGGCCGCGCTGACCAAGCTCATTTCGAGCCGCCTCTCACAATCGATCGCAATCGCCTCTACCCTTGCGACGATTGCGATCGACATCTACCTGCTTCACGCGTCTGCCGCGCAGCCGATCGTCTACTGGTTCGGGAACTGGCAGCCGCGCCATGGGATCGCTCTGGGAATATCGTTCGTTATCGATCCCATCGGCGCCGGGCTCGCCACATTCGCGGGCGTTCTGATGCTTGCGGCATTCGTGTTTTCCTCGCAATACTTCGACGCGGTCGGCAATCACTTTCACGCTTTGATGCTCGCCTTCCTCGCCGCCCTGTGCGGATTCTGCCTCACCGGCGACATGTTCAACATGTTCGTATTCTTCGAACTGATGAGCGCCGCCGCTTTTGCACTCTGCGGCTATAAGACAGAAGATCCCGGCAGCTTGCAAGGCGCTTTGAACTTTGCGGTCACGAACACCATCGGGGCTTACTTCGTGCTTTCCGGTATTGGCTTGTTATACGCGCGGACGGGCGCTCTGAACATGGCGCAAATGAGCAGGGTGCTGGGCTCCGCTCCGCTCGATTCACTGGTGCTGACCGGCTTCGTCTTCATCGTATTCGGGTACTTGATCAAAGCGGCCATTGTCCCGTTTCATTTCTGGCTGGCGGACGCCCACGCGGTCGCGCCTACACCGGTATGCGTTATCTTTTCCGGCGTCATGGTCGAAATGGGCCTGTTCGCCTTGGCCCGAATCTACTGGGCCGTATTCGATTCCGCGCTGCACCCTCATCTGGATGGTCTGCGGATACTCTTCATTTCTATTGGCGTCGTCACTGCCATAACCGGCGCGTTCATGTGCTATCTGCAGCGGAACTTGAAGCGGCTTCTCGCTTTCTCAACCATCAGCCACATCGGACTCATGACAATCGGAGTCGGCCTTTTCAAGCCGGAAGGTCTGGCCGGAGCAGCCGTCTACACGCTCGGCCATGGCATTGTGAAGGCGGCCTTGTTTCTTGTAGCGGGCATCTTGCTACACCGTTTCGAAACTGTGGACGAAGGCGATCTGCACGGGCGAGGACAGCGGGAACGATGGACCGCCGTTGTATTCATCGCGGGAGGCCTTGCGCTGGCTGGAATGCCGTTCTCCGGGCTAGCCGCCGGTGACCAGTTGATGCAAGCGTCGGCCATTGATCTCAGGTTCGAATGGTTGCGTTGGATTTCTCTGTTTGCAAGCGCCGTCACGTCAGCCGCCGTGCTGAGAGCCGGGGCGCGCACCTTCTTCGGTTGGGGCGGGGTTTTGGATCAGGGCGGCGCTCCTAAACAGGAAGAAAAGACAGAGACACAGCAAGGGCACGATCATACCCCTGCTTGTATGTTCATCCCGGCTGCCGTTCTGGTCGTAGCCGGTGCGTTTTTGGGCCTTCTTCCTCATCTCAAGCCTGCCGCTTTGGAAACGGCTATTCAGTTTCAGAACACAAACGCCTATGCGGCTCACGTTCTGGACAGCTTGCCGGAACCGGTTTTACAGGGAGTACAATCCGTGCACTCCGACTCTGCAAGTGGACTCTTGTCCGTGCTGTTCGCCATTTTGATTGCCGCCACCCACCTGTTTAGTCCCAAGGCGCGAAGACTCTCGGCCGCAATCGGCAAACCGCTTCAGCTTCTTCATCGGATACACAGCGGTCATATTGGCGACTATGTTGCTTTCTTGACTTTTGGCATGGCCTGTTACGGTCTGTTGTGTGCGTACTGTTTCCGATAACCGAGAGCGAATTGTGAGACCGACATCCGGGCGATTCCCGCATTTGGGCGCGTTTGAGAGCACAAAAATCTTCGGCAGCGGGTTGGACGTGCTCGAAACTACTCGTCACACCGAATTCTGGGAAGCCGATCTAAGAAGATTGAAAGAGTCGGGAATCGGTGAGTTGCGCTACCCGGCGCCCTGGCATCGCATCGAGAGCACACAAGGCGCTTTCGATTGGCAATGGATGGACGGCCCCATGCATCTGATGCGTCAACTTGGGCTTCAACCGATTCTCGATCCGCTCCATCATGTATCCGTACCGGATTGGCTCACCGACGGTTTCGCCAACCCTGAGTTTACTCACCTTTATTCGCGATTCGTCGAAAATGTCGCGAAGCGTTACGAATGGGTGGACCGCTACACGGTGGTCAATGAGCCTCTTCCTACGTTAGTGCTCTGTGCGCTTTCAGGCGAATGGTATCCGCACCGGCGCTCTCATCGAGACTTTGTGACCATGGCAATCCTCCTTGCTCGCGCACTTTGCATGGCGACAGCGGCGCTAAGGAAGATCAACCCTCGCGTACAGTTATTCCATGTCGATGCTTGCGAACATCACCGCGCGCTCGACGCTCAAAGCGCGGAGTGGGTGCGCCATGCGAACCACCGGAGATTCCTGTTCCATGATCTGATTCTGGGCCTCACGCGCGTGGATCATCCGCTGTTGTCGTATCTGGAGGCAAACGGATTCGCACAAGACGACCGCTATTGGTTCGAAGATAACGCTGTCGAGATCGATGTGCTCGGTCTCGATTACTACGCGCACTCGGAGATGGAGTGGGCCTGGTCGTCCGAAGCCAATCACGCAACGCTCCGTTTTCCCTGCACTCAACCGAGAGGTTTCGCCGCGGTAACGCGTGATTACGTCGAGCGATTCAAATTGCCGGTGCTTCTCTCGGAAACCAACATCGGAGGCGCCGTTACCGACCGTCTCACCTGGTTGAAATTCATGGAAGAACAAGCGGAAGAGCTCGCGAAAACCTGCGATTTTCGAGGCTTCTGTTGGTTTCCCTCCATCGACGCCACCGATTGGGACTCGCTCTGCACGGCGGCCAATCGCAACGTTTCTCCCATGGGCATTTGGAGCCTGGATCGAGATGGTAAGCAACGCCGCGGTTCCGAATTATCAGAGTGGTACGTGCGTTTAGCAAAAGGCGAAGCTACCGGCAGCGACCTTCCGGCTTATCCATTCCTCCCTCCGCTCGATCGCGATCTTCGAGGCTATTTACCGCTCATGCGACACGCTCCCCTCACGGCCTAAAAATCGAGCTTATCGATTGCCACACGGAGTTGGTCTTCCAGCGCGGCCTTTTGGGCTGTCAAATTCCGAACTTGCTCGTTCAGCTTGGCAAACTGTGCTTCGTTATTCCCGAGCTCCGTCGAATAATTCTTCACGGCCTCCTCTTGCCCCTTTACACGATTGAGGCTGTCGATGTTCTGCCGTAAACGAGTCTGATCGGCTGTTAAATCGCTCAACTGCGACTTCGAGCGCTCGATCGATTGATCGGCGCCGACGATCTGGCTTTTCAAACCGGCCACTTGCTTTAACTGACCTCGATTAGCGTCAGAAAGGTTCTTGTTCTGCACAATAGTGAGAAGGAAATCAGGAGTGGAGTTCGTCAACGCATCTTCCGTGAAGTTGGTGTGTTCCTGTTCTACTTTCAAAGTCTGAGCGCCATTGGCGGGAAGCTTCACCTCGAACCGGTAAGCCGTTGCCGTTCGCTCCAGCGGCTTCGGCGAGATCACCGAATTTTCCTGCTGCCCCGCCTCTTGCTGCACGAGCAAGGTCTTCGTCTTGTTATCGACATTTCGGATCGTGTACGTTCTGGTCTGGTTTTGAGAATACTTCACGCGCAAGATGCCTTCTTTGACGTGCACCTCTCGGGCATTCTGCTCGCCTGTGCCATACTGCGATGTCACGCGTGTACCGTAGTCGACGGCGTAACCGATGAGTCGTTTATCACCCGCCTTCAGCGTTTCAACCAGTGCTTCGCCGGCATAAGCGCCGTCGTCGTAAACCGTGATCGGTCCTCCATCCAAAGTCTTCTGCGTGCTGTTTGTCAGCTCCGCCGCATTGACAGGATGTTCGCCATCACGATCAGTGTAGATCAGAAGCTGATGTGCTTGCCTGCTCCAACTGCTCCAACTTAACCACTGGAACGGACCGGACAACTGTGCCGCAACCGCTCCAACGCACAGCAGTCTCGTGAGTAAAGACAGCTTGCAAGCGACCCGAACGACGGTGACTCTATTTCATTGGCCATGCGCCTAACGACAGTTGCAATGCATTCAGAATTTCAGCTTCGCTCTTGGATTCCGGTTTCTCGACGATAGCAAATTGCCCAAAAGAGTCATGTTTTGTAATTGTCTCTAATGCCGTGATCATCTCCCTCACGAAACGGGAGTTTCCTGTAAGCCGCCCTTGCGGATTAATTCCTGAATACCGACGATATAGTCGGCAGCAATTTTTGCAGCCGAATCGTCAGGGCCGTATCTTGGACCGATTGTGATTACATGCGGATTTACCCAATTGGGATCTGCGACCGGATCGGGTTCATCCAGCACCTGCTGGGGCCATTCAGGTGAGACCTCCAGCGGGGGATAATGGCCTATGGAAGCCATTGTAAATCCAGGTCTAGCTTGTGTTGTGATCGTAAACGTAGTGGATTTCCCTGGCGAAAGTGGATGTTGCTCGGGACAAAACTAAATTGCGAGTCCCCCGTCCGGTGCTCCGGGTAGCCCAATTCTTTGTCCCACAATATCCGTCGATTTTGTGCCGCTCCATTAGTCCACCTCCAAGCTGCAGCGCGGAATCCGGGTAGATCACTACGCCAAATGTCGTTACCGTATCGTCGGATCTTTTTTGGTTTCAAGATCGTATCGGTACATAAAACCGTTGTAACTTTTCTCGACAAGCGCGTGGAGATCCGGATAAATGACGTTGTGTAAACGAGTTCTTACTAGGCGTTCCGCTTCGGTCCGTTTTGACCAGGCAAAACGAGGATTACGCCATGTTCATCCGGAGATAAGAACACTTTCCGATTGCGATATTGTTCCGGAATAGTGCCCGCTCCCGACCAGATCGGAGCAGGCGTGCTTCCGGTTTGTGCCGGACTAACCACTGGAACAGACGACTGTGCGGCGGCTATCGCTCCAACGCATAGCAGTCCCTTAATTAAGTGCAGCTTGCAAAGCATTTGCAATCGTTGCCTCCAGACCGGGTCCTGCTTGCTCCAAGAAGCTGAGCTTCTTCGGATCTAGTGAGGCTAGACCACCAGAGTCAACTTGCGCAGATAACAGCTGCACAGCCCCTTCCGCAAAAGGTGAACTGGAATTCAATTTCTTCCCGCGGATAAGGGCTTTAATACCAAACAAGAAATTCTGTACAATCTCGGATTGGGACGTGTTCCTTGCAAACTTTGGCCCAATTACCATGCAAGTCTTTGCGTCCCAGGTCGCACGAACCCCATACGGGCGCCCGTCGATAGCTCTGTCATGATTTCAGCCTGCTCGGGATTGTTCCAGACTGGCTGAATCCGGATCGTTCTGCTGAGCGCGTGGGCATTTGGAGGATACATGACCCAGCTCGCATCATGCTATACCTATACGATTTGAGAAGCATCGGCTTCCTTTGGTTCGAGTGGCTTCTGAACCGGATGACGGATGATGATGCGTACAAGAGTTTCCAGCCTTCACCATAAGCCCCGTGCGCCCTTCGCCTTTGCTCGTTGTTTGATGTCTTCTAGGATCTTTTTGTCTGTAATCAGTTCGTCGGCTGCAGCCTGCGCTTTGGGGTCGTCAAAGAAAATAAGGGGCTGTGCCAAGTACGACTGAATCTCCGATGGAGCTTGCCGCGCATTTTCAATTAATTGCGGAATGGAATCTTTGTCCTGGAGAAGGGCAAGGCCTTGCGCCGCGGTGGCCCGAACTCCATAATTTGGTGAAGATAAGCCTTTTCGTAAAATGGAAAGCCCTCGCAGATCGCCAGTCATCGCCATGAATGAGAGCTCGACTGAGAATAAACCTAAGTGTTCACTTACCGCTTGATCCCTCGGAATGTTGTTATCTTTTGCCCATTGCAAGAATTCCGGAGAGATGACACCGCGAACACTTTTTCCATCTGCGTTGTACACAAGCGGATCTGGAGCCAGGCTGTCCACAATCTCTTGCGCTCGCTTTGACAAAGTAGACCAGTAGATCTCATCCTTCTGCCCGATGTTCATCAGGACGCTTGCGACGTTTTCCTTTGTAAGCGAGTCCGAGGCATTGTCAAATGCCTGCCGAAGTGCCGGTGTGGCCTGCGTGCTAATCAGTGGATCATAATTGCTACGCCTTACCTTCAGTAATAGGCTTTGCAGTTGATACCGCGGTTGCTGTTCGTCTGGAACCGGTGGATTGTCGATTGATTGGCCCAGCACCAGAGGAGTGAGCAAGACGAGTGTTAAGAAGTAGCGTTGAATAAAGCCTTTTAGTTGTGGCATGAGGTTAGTCCTGTACTCACCGGGATTTGTGATGGGATTCTTTCATAAGACTGATTCTGGGTAATGAAGCTGGCTGGATCGCTTTGCGGGCAAGTTTGGGCCAAATTCCCATTTACATAAATGGAATAGGTGGGAAACATGGCATGATCGACCGGAACGACAACGTTGCCAGCAGAATCGAACTCGATGACGCTCCAGATCCATGGCGTTGTTGTTCCATTTATGGTCGCATTGATGTCTTGCCCAGTGAGGCCAACTCGTCCTTCTGCCAATTGGGCTACGCCTGTATCTGCTGAGTCTATTCCTATGTTGCCATTATTTGGGTGGGCCTGTCCGGCCAATTTAATACCGCTTCCACAAGGATCGGAGGTTGCGCCCACGGTGGGAGGGCCGTTTGGAATGACGGTAGGATGGGCCAAATTGCCATTCGACACTATCTGAAACCTGTTAAACAGGCGGAAGTCTCCGCCTGTTAATTCTGAGGCAGGATTGATAAACGACGGGGGTTGAGCATTGCTTGAGTGCACCAGCAGCCAAGCGTTGGCATAATTGACATCTGCTTGTCCATTTAATTCACCAGCTGGCTTTCCAAACGACCACTGAGTAAGCAAAGTTGAGCACCTAAGGGGTGAATTCAAAGCAACAGCCAAGTCAGGCGTCTGAGGAGTCGGCAGTGTAATCTTGCTGGCATCTACCCACGCAATCACCGTCACATCTGCGGTTTTAGGGGCGGCTGTCGGAGTGGATGTGCGGCTCCAGGTTGTGGTTTGATTAACGGTCGAGGCGTTACCCGACCCTAAGAACGTGGATCCACTTCCAGTAATCTCATTCGTTAGTGTTGCAGTAGCAGAAGAGCACGTTATGTTGCTGAGCGTGAAATCATCTTCCTGGTCTGGTGTCCCGAAGTTGGTGCTGTTTGGCGTTGGGTTATAGACCTTCATCTGATAGTTCGCCCCATCTGTCGTCTGCCCTGATAAGTTCCAGATTATGCTGCCGTACGGAAGAATAAGCGTGTCAGTTCCCGACACCATTCCTATGCCCGATGATTCGGAAATGGAATATGTATAGTTGCCGTCCGTCCACGTCCCACTAATGTCTTTGCAGTTCTGGCCTAGGCTGCCGGTCTGCACGGATGCTGTAGATGTCACTGTTTGGTTGGTCGTTAGATCGTTGAACACAGCGGATGAGGGACTAATTGAGTAGCCTGCTTTAAATGGTACAGCCGTGTAGGTCCCGCCGACGGGAACGCTGAAAGAGTAGTTTCCATTGGCGTCGGTAGAAAGAGACCGTGACATCGTTGTCGTGCCTGCAGCCGTGGTCCCAGTAACGGTGACAGTGACACCAGACAAACCCATTCCTCCGCTGGTAATTTTGCCGCTAATGCGCTTAGATGTGGAGTGATTGTCTATTGGAGTATCGCTGCTCCAGCCCAATTGCTGAACGAGGCCTCCACCGGGATTGCTGCTGGGAAGGACATAAAAGGTCGCTGTCGATGGACGCCAAACAGCAAAGTCGGTTATCCCGTCTCCGTCATAATCCCCACTCATCGGAGTATCGGTGCTCCAGCCCAATTGCTGAACAATGCCTCCGTTGGGATTGCTGCTGGGAAGGACATAAAAGGTCGCTGTCGATGGACGCCATACAGCAAAGTCGGTTATCCCGTCTCCGTCATAATCCCCACTCATCGGAATATCGGTGCTCCAGCCCCATTGCTGAACAATGCCTCCGTTGGGATTACTGCTGGGAAGGACATAGAAGGTCGCTGTCGACGGGCGCCAAACAGCGAAGTCGGTTATACCGTCTCCGTCATAGTCTCCACTCATCGGAATATCGGTGCTCCAGCCCCATTGCTGAACAATGCCTCCGTTGGGATTGCTGCTGGGAAGGAGATAGAAGGTCGCTGTCGACGGGCGCCAAACAGCAAAGTCGGTCTTCCCGTCTCCGTCATAATCTCCACTCATCGGAATATCGGTGCTCCAGCCCCATTGCTGCACAAGGCCTCCACTGGGATTGTTGCTCGAAGCGGCATAGAAGGTCGCTGTCGATGGACGCCAAACAGCAAAGTCGGTCTTCCCGTCTCCGTCATAATCTCCACTCATCGGAATATCGGTGCTCCAGCCCCATTGCCGAACAAGGCCGTCGCTGGGATCGCTGCTTGGAAGGACATAGAAGGTCGCTGTCGACGGGCGCCAAACAGCGAAGTCGGCCTTCCCGTCTCCATCGAAATCAGCGCAGAGCGGAAATACTCCCACCCCAAAACAGAGCACGTATAAGATCAAACGCTGGAAACCTGCCCAAATCCGCAAGAGGATTCCTCCGAAAATCAAAGTGATCAAAGCGACAGCGATTTCTTAGTGCCAACTGTTTTTCTCTCGAATTGCAGTGACATTTTCAAAGCCGCTAATAACAACAAAGAAGAAGAATAAATCGCGGAGAAGGGCAAGAACAATTGCCCACGAACATTTCTGAGGAGTAAGTTGATGCAATAGGGCCGAGGCGTGGGGGACAGTGGTTGTCCTAAACGGCAGGCGTCGGGAGCGTTGGCTAATCAGGATCGATGTATTCTGGTGGCGTGTGAAATGTAGTAACACGTTCGCGCTCGAGAGCGCCATCGATGAGCTGGCGGAGAAACTCGAGATCGATCCGATTGAATTACGGCGGCGGAATGATACGGCAGTGGACCCGATCAGCGGAAAAGCCATTCAGCCGCGTCGATTGACGAAGTTTTTTGACAGCGGAGCTAAGACGTTCGGTTGAGCGGCACGTAATTCGAAAGCGGCCTCGATGCGAGAGGGCGAGTGGCTGGTGGGGCATGGCAGCGCGCCACCACTCAGCAAAGGATACTTGCCTGTTCTTCGAGGCTATTTACCGCTCATGAGACACGTTCCCCTCACAGCCTAAAAATCGAGCTTATCAATCGCTACACGGAGTTGGTCTTCTAGCGCGGCCTTTTGGGCTGTCAAATTCCGAACTTGCTCGTTCAGCTTGGCAAACTGTGCTTCCTTATTCCCGAGCTCGGTCGAATAATTCTTCACGGCCTCCTCTTGCCCCTTTACACGATTTCAGGCTGTCGATATTCTGCCGTAAGCGAGTCTGATCGGCCGTTAAATCGCTCAACTGCGACTTCGAGCGCTCGATCGATTGGTCGGCGCCGACGATCTGGCTTTTCAAACCGGCCACTTGCTTTAACTGACCTCGATTAGCGTCAGAAAGATTCTTGTTCTGAACAACAGTGAGAAGGAAATCAGGAGTGGAGTTCGTCATTGCATCTTCCGTGAAGTTGGTGTGTTCCTGTTCTACTTTCAAAGTCTGAGCGCCATTGGCGGGAATCTTCACCTCGAACCGGTAAGCCGTTGCCGTTCGCTCCAGCGGCTTCGGCGAGATGACCGAATTTTCCTGCTGCCCCGCCTCTTGCTGCACGAGCAAGGTCTTCGCCTTGTTATCGACATTTCGGATCGTGTAGGTTCTGGTCTGGTTTTGAGAATACTTCACGCGCAAGATGCCATCTTTGACGTGCACCTCTCGGGCATTTTGCTCGCCTGTGCCATACTGCGATGTCACGCGTGTACCGTAGTCGACGGCGTAACCGATGAGACGTTTGTCACCCGCCTTTAGCGTTTCAACCAGTGCTTCGCCGGCATAAGCGCCGCCGTCGTAAACCGTGATCGGTCCTCCATCCAAAGTCTTCTGCGTGCTGTTTGTCAGCTCCGCCGCATTGACAGGATGTTCACCATCGCGATCGGTGTAGATCAGAAGCTGATGTGCAGCGACCTTGGCTTGCAGGAAAGGAAGCATTGCCGATTGATTTTTCTTGATCGTGATCGGGCCGTTGAAATCGTATTCGAACAGCTCACCGAGAGCGGCGCCTGTCGCACCTTCGATAGAGCTCGGCAATTGTTTGGGCGCCGCGAGCTGATTGGCGACAAATTGTCTGCCTTGAGGCGCAGGAGGAACAGCAGGGCCGACCCCCCCGAGAATCCCGCCGATCACGCCTCCCGCTGCTCCAGCCGATCCCGCGGGTGAAGGTCCAGCGCCAGGAAATAATCCGTTTGCGTCCACAGTGCCCGAATAAACCACCGGCCCGGCGGCGCGATCTTCCGGCAGTTCCGCCACTTGCCTTTGTCCATACCGGGGCGTGTCGAGCAGGCTGATAAACGAGATGGGCCGCCCTGAAACGACGGAGAGCTGGACCTGGCTCCAGTCTTCATCGGTGGTGTTGTCCACAATAGCCCAACCTTCAAATACGGATTCCGGTTGATTGAGCATCAGCCGGTAAGATGACTTCCAGATTGCAGTCGGAACGATATACGAGGCCCGTAACTGGCGCGCGTCTCTTCCCGCCGCCTCAATGTAGACGCTTCGCTTCTCGCGCGATTTAGTCTGCCCCAAGGTTTGCAGATACTGCTTCAACTGCTCTTGTAATTGAGGGTCGAGCAGCCGCATAGAAGCGACTTCGGCAAGATCGAAGTTCGCAATCTCACCGCTGTCGAGCAGCAAAGTAACCTGCTCATGAACGGCCCCGACCTGTGTCGCTCGCGCACCGACGATTGCGCCTTCCACTGTCTTGCCGATGAGCTTGACTTCCATGCGGGAACCCTTTAAAGAATCAAAGAAATCCACTCAGCAACTCCCGCTGACCCAGCTGGAACGGAAACTTCGAGAGGCGCTGCTCCGGAGTCTCGTTTGAGTCGTAGCGGATCGCGTTAATGTGTCCACCCGCCAAGTCAGACACCGTGAGCGACTTGAGGACATCGTTCATATCGCTCCCTAGGAAATCCAGCCGCATTTCTTGTCCGGCGCCCACCACTCCCTGCCGTTCAAAGAAACCGATGCCGTGTTTGTAAAGAACAATTCTCTTGACAGGAAGATCCGCCGCACGCATCTGCAACGCACTCCCTGCGAAATACAGCAACAGTACGGCTGAACCGACAGACCGCAAGCGCGGCTCTAAAATTGGCATCCCGACTTCCTCCTCGCTCCCTGACGGCCTCCTCTGATCTCCGGCGGCGCAGCGATCAGTTCCATAGTCTTAGAAGTCGGCAATCAAGGCAAAGTTCCCGAAACCGCTTCCCTCCCGACCCGGGTCGGGCGTAACAGTTGACAGTGCTATTTTCGTCTGGAGGACCGAGAATGCTAGCAGGACTGTTCACACGCGAGTATCCGCCACACGTCTATGGCGGAGCGGGAGTCCATGTTGAGTATCTCAGCCGTGAGCTGGCCAAAAAGATAGATGTCGAAGTTTATTGTTGGGGTAATCAGCAGGTAGACGAGGGCAATCTCCATGTGCGGGGCAATCAACCGTGGGACGAGATTTCGAGAGGCACGGAAGGCAAATTCAAGGCTGCGCTCGAGACATTGAGCTTGAATCTGACGCAGGTGAAAGCTCTTTCCGGCGTCGATATTGCACATACCCACACCTGGTACGCATCCATGGCCGGCTTTCTGGCAAAAAAGCTTTATGGCATTCCGTTCGTCCTGACCACCCACAGCTTGGAGCCCCTTCGCGGCTGGAAAGCGGAACAGCTCGGAAGCGGTTATGCCGTCAGTTCCTGGGCGGAGCGGACTGCCATCCTCGACGCCGACGCGGTCATCGCCGTGTCGAACGGAACCAAAGAAGACATCCTGCGAGCCTATCCGGTCGACCCCGATCGCATTCATGTCATCTACAACGGCATCGACCTAAACGAATATCAGCGAACGAATGGTACCAGCGCCCTTCAATCCTATGGCGTCGATGCATCGCAGCCCTATGTGCTGTTTGTCGGACGAATCACTCGTCAAAAGGGCGTTACTCATCTCGTGGATGCCATTCGATTTCTGCCGCCCAATACACAGGTCGTGCTTTGCGCCGGGGCGCCCGATACTCCGGAGATCGCCGCCGAGATGCGGCACAAAGTCGACGAAGCTCGCAAGCTGAACCCGAGAGTCATGTGGATCGAGAAAATGGTCAGCAAGCCCGAAGTCATCCAACTTTACAGTCATGCGCGGGTGTTTTGCTGCCCTTCCGTCTATGAACCGTTCGGTATCATCAATCTCGAGGCCATGGCGTGTAAGGCTGCTATCGTTGCCTCCGCGACCGGCGGAATCAAAGAAGTGGTCGTAGACGGAGAAACCGGCTACCTGGTCCCCTTTCATGCCGATCCGGTTACAAGCTTTCCGACCGAGCCGGAGCAGTTTGCCAAAGATCTGGGGGCAAAAATCTCGCAACTGCTCGCCGATCCCGCCAAGTGCAAGCAGTTCGGTGAGGCCGGCCGCCGCCGCGTAGAGGAAACATTCAGTTGGACGGCGATCGCAGATCAAACCATTGATCTCTACAAGGCGTTGATTCAGCGTACGCTGCAGCCGTCCGGAAGTTAATCGCTGGTCTTGCTTCCCTGAAATGTAACTTACTGGGCCGTCTGTTTGTCCCATGACTAATGACCCATCGTCATTCCTTAACGGAAACGGGCGGCTCGTCCGCAGCGCTCGAAGAATCGGGCAGTAAAGAAATTTCGAAAGCCTTCGAACAGGATGGCAGACGCCGGGTCATCATCGAAGGACTGTCTCCGGAAGTAGACGGGGGAAGATTTGCGGCCAAACGGACGGTGGGCGATCTGGTCCGCGTGGAAGCCGATATCTTCACCGACGGTCATGATTCTGTGTCGGCAGCGCTTCTTTATCGCTTCGAAAAGACCGACAAATGGACCGAACAGCGCTTCGAACCGATCAACAACGATCGCTGGTTCGCCGAATTTCGTGTCGCAGAGCTGGGCCGTTATCGATATACGGTGGTGGCTTGGGTCGATCACTTTGAGACCTGGCGCAAAGACCTGCTGAAGAGAATCCAGGCGGACACAGAGACCCCGGTAGATTATCTGATCGGCGCTGACTTGATCGCTGCGGGCGCCAAGCGGGCCAAAGGGAGCGAGGCGGAAGATCTGAACCGGCGAGCCAAGCAACTGCGTTCGGAAGCAACGCTCGAAGAGAAACGAAATTTTGCGACCGAGCCCGCGCTGAACGATTCGATGACAAAATACCCAGACCGACAGTTTGCCACGGAACTGGGCCGGGAACTGGCGCTTGTCGTAGATCCCGTCCGTGCGCGATTCAGCTCCTGGTACGAATTCTTTCCGCGGTCCACATCGGCCGAACCGGGTAAGAACGGCACGTTTGCCGACGCCGCTTCCCGGCTCGCTTACGTCGCGGACATGGGGTTCAACGTCGTCTACTTACCGCCCGTCCATCCTATCGGCACGAAGTTTCGCAAAGGCAAGAATAATACAACCACGCCGGAACCCGGCGATGTGGGCAGTCCCTGGGCAATCGGTTCGGCGGAAGGAGGCCACAAAGCCGTTCATGCCGAACTTGGCACGTTGCAGGATTTCCGCCACTTCGTTGAGAGCGCTTCGAAACTCAATCTGCAGGTGGCGCTCGACATCGCATTCCAGGTCGCGCCCGATCACCCGTATGTCAAGGACCACGAAGAATGGTTCAAAAAGCGCCCCGACGGAACGATTCAATATGCCGAAAATCCGCCCAAAAAATATCAGGACATTTATCCGTTCGACTTCGAGACGCCCAAGTGGACCGAACTCTGGCAAGAGCTGAAATCCGTCTTCACCTTTTGGGTCGGGCAGGGCGTAAAGATTTTTCGCGTCGATAACCCGCACACCAAGGCTTTTCCCTTTTGGGAATGGTGCATCACCGAAATCAAGCAGGAGTGGCCCGACGTGCTGTTTCTTTCGGAAGCCTTCACGCGCCCAAAGATCATGTACCGGCTGGGCAAGCTCGGCTTCAGCCAGTCGTACACTTACTTTCCGTGGCGCAATGGGAAAGCGGAACTGATGGCGTATCTCACGGAGCTGACTAAGACGCAGGTGAAAGATTTCTTTCGACCGAACCAGTGGCCCAACACGCCCGATATCCTGACGGAATTTCTGCAACTCGGGACCCGTTCGGCTTTTATGATTCGCTTTCTGCTGGCAGCAACACTCGGGGCCAACTATGGAATTTACGGACCAGCCTTTGAGCTGCTCGACTCACGCCCGATTCGCGCCGGGAGCGAAGAGTATCTTGACTCCGAGAAGTATCAGGTCCGGCACTGGGACTTGGACCGGCCCGATAGTCTTCGCGAACTGGTCTCTTTAGTCAATCGCGTTCGCAATGAGAACGAAGCGCTGCAGAACGACTGGTCCATAGAGTTTCACCCTGTCGATAATGACCAGCTGCTCTGTTTCACCAAGCAATCGGAGGATGAATCGAATCTGCTGCTGATGATTATAAATCTGGATCCGTATCGCACCCAGTCGGGTTTCGTAGACCTGCCGCTCGAAAAGCTCAAGATAGAAACCGATCGCGCTTATCAGGCGCACGACCTGCTCACAGGAGCTCGCTATATGTGGAACGGGCCTCGCAATTATGTCCAGCTCGATCCCAACAGCGTGCCCGCGCATATCTTTCGCATTCGCCATCGTCTGAGAGTCGAGCGCGACTTTGAGTATTTCATTTGAAAGGACAGCTAAGCGTGAGTCGCGAAATTCCTATTTTGGAGACCCGTTCTCGGGAGAGTGTGTTCGAGGGCGATGTTCTTTCCCATTTGTCTCGGTTGCTTCCCGACTACATCACAACACAGCGCTGGTACCGCGCTAAAGCAAGAACCATCAAGCATCTTCAAATCGATGATGTCGTCCCAATTGAGAAGCAGAAGTCGTTCATCTTCGTAGTTCGGATCGAATATCTGGACGGCGAAAGCGATCTCTACTTGCTCCCGCTGACGTTGGGCAACAGCCGAGACGAAGTGCAGAAGCCGGACGTGGTTGCTCGTTTGCGGTACTCGGGTGAAGCGGGTTCGGTGCTTCGCAATGCTCTGGCTGATGCGACTTTTCGAGACATCCTCTTGCATTCGATCGTCTGTAACGACAAGTTTCCGGGGCAGCAAGGAGAGTTCACCGCCTCTCGCACGTCCGCTCTCCATCGCAAATGCGGCGCCTCTGAACCACAGCTGGAGAGCTTTGTCTCACGCGCGGAACAGAGCAACAGTTCCATCGTCTTCGGTGATCAATATATCCTGAAGGTCTTCCGAAAGCTGGAGTCGGGCATCAACCCGGATCTGGAAATCGGCCGTTTCCTGACCGAGCGTGGGTTCAAGTACACGCCACCGGTGCTAGGCGAACTGATCTACCAGCGTCGCCACGGGGAGGCCATGCACGCCGCCATTCTGCAAGGCTTCGTCAAGAACAAGGGCGACGCCTGGAAATACACGCTTGAGGCGCTGCCTGGTTTTTTCGAACGCGCGCTTCAGAATGCGACCGCGCCGCGTTTAGACACTTATCATCCGCTTCAGCTTTGCGATGAGGAGCTGCCCGCCGCCGCCCGGCAAACCATCGGAGAGTTCATCGAATCGGCGCGGCTCTTGGGAAATCGCAGCGCCCAGATGCACGCCGCCTTAGCTGATCCGGCAGGCGGTCCGGATTTCGCTCCCGAGAAAGTATCGGCCGGTTACGCTCAACATCTCTATCGGGAAATGCTCGATCAGGCCACGAGCACATTTGACCTGCTCAAGGACAAAGTCAACATGCTCTCGGGCGAAGCTGCGACAACCGCACAGGAACTCCTTGCCATGCAGCCCCAGGTTGAGGAACGCTTTTCGACTCTCCGCGAAAAAGCGATCTCTGCAGTACGCATCCGGCATCACGGGGACTATCATTTAGGTCAAGTTCTTTTCACCGGCGACGACTTCGTCATCATCGATTTCGAAGGCGAGCCTGCGCGCCCGCTGGCGAATCGCCGCGTCAAGACACTCGCCATGCGAGACATCGCCGGCATGGTCCGCTCCTTTTCTTACGCCGGTTATGCAGGATTGTTCGGCCAGGTTCCGGGCGTGCCACTCGAGCCCGACATGCGTGCGAAGGTGGAATCGTGGGCTGCGTATTGGGGCGCCTGGGTGAGCGCAGAGTACCTGAAGGCGTACTTCGAAACAGCAAATAAGGCCGCCTTCGTCGGCGCCGATCCGCGCGAATACCGGGTCCTGTTCGACGCCTTCGTCTTGCAAAAAGCGCTCTACGAAGTCGCTTACGAGCTGAACAATCGCCCCGATTGGGTCCAGATTCCGCTGCGCGGCATTCTTGCTCTCATAAGCTGAATAAGTCCGCCGACGGAGATTGCTTGCTCAACGACAACGACTACTATTACTTCCAGGAAGGCACACATACGCATTTGGCGGATGTGTTGGGAGCCCATCTCACGTCTGACGGCACGGACTTCGCCGTGTGGGCGCCCAATGCGAAATCTGTCTCCGTGGTTGGCGATTTCAACCTTTGGGAGAAAGAGGCCACGCCACTTTATCCAACTGGACGAGCCGGCATATGGCAGGGCTTTGCGCACGGCGCTTTTCACGGCGCCAAATACAAGTACCACATAGAATCCGCGCATGGAGCTTACGCGGCTTGGAAAGCTGATCCTTTCGCAACGCTTCAAGACACGCCTCCTCAGACCGCTTCGATTCTCTGGGATCTCAACTACGACTGGAATGACCAGGACTGGATGACGAACCGGCGCAATGCCAATAGTCTGGCTGCGCCCATGTCTATCTACGAAGTCCATCTTGGTTCGTGGCGGCGTGTCGCGTCAGAAGGATACCGTTCACTCACCTATAACGAACTCGGCGATCAGCTCATTCCTTATGTAAAGGAGATGGGTTTCACGCACGTCGAGTTCCTGCCGGTGATGGAGCATCCTTTCTTTGGATCGTGGGGTTATCAGAGCACCGGCTACTTCGCGCCGACCAGCCGCTACGGCACTCCACAAGACTTCATGCGGCTGATCGACCGGTTCCACCAAGAAGGCATCGGCGTCCTCCTCGATTGGGTGCCCTCCCACTTTCCCAACGACGAGCACGGGCTTGGTTATTTCGACGGAGAACACGAATACGAATCGCCCGATCCTCGGCGCGGCATCCACCCCGATTGGAATAGCTTTATCTTCAACTACGAACGTCCGGAGGTTCGCAGTTTTCTTTTGAGCAGCGCCATCTTCTGGCTGGACAAATATCACGCCGATGGCTTGCGTGTGGACGCCGTTGCCTCCATGCTTTATCTCGACTACTCACGGCGCGAAGGTCAATGGATGCCCAATCAGTACGGAGGACGCGAAAACCTGGATGCCATCGCCTTTCTTCGCGTGATGAACGAGGACGTCTACCGCGCTCAACCGGACGCTCAGACCATCGCCGAAGAATCCACCGCCTGGCCCATGGTTTCTAAGCCGACCTTTATCGGCGGCCTCGGATTCGGCATGAAGTGGGACATGGGGTGGATGCACGACACCCTGCAATACATGCAGCAGGACCCGCTCTTCCGTAAGTTTCATCACCACGAACTCACTTTTCGGATGGTCTACGCCTTCAGCGAAAATTTCGTGCTGCCTTTTTCGCATGACGAAGTGGTGTATGGCAAGGGCTCTTTACTTCAGAAGATGCCGGGCGACAACTGGCGTAAGTTTGCCAATCTACGGACGCTGTTTGCCTACATGTACGCACAGCCGGGCAAGAAGCTTCTCTTCATGGGCTGCGAGTTCGGCCAGTGGTCCGAGTGGTCTCACGATGGCAGTCTGGAGTGGCACCTTCTTGATCAGCCCAACCATTCTCAAGTGCGGCTGCTGGTAGGCGATCTCAACCATCTCTATAGAAGCGAACCGGCGCTCCACACCTGTGAGTACACCTCAAACAGCTTCGAGTGGATCGATCATCACGACGCCGAAAAGAACATCTTGAGTTTCGTTCGAAAGGGCCGCTCCGATGCCGAGAAGATTGCCGTGATCTGCAACTTCAGCCCCGTCCCTCAAGACAGCTATCGAATCGGCGCTCCTGCGCGCGGGTACTGGAAAGAGATCCTGAACACGGACGCGCCAAACTATGGAGGAACCGGTCGCGGCAATTTCGGCGGCGTCAGCACGGTGCCGATTCCACTCCACGGCCGCGCCTATTCGCTAACTGTCAACGTTCCACCGCTCGGAGTTGTCTTCTTCCGATGGAACGGAGAAGACCGTTAGGGCTAATTGCCAAGCCACAATTCCGTAACAAAAATTTTACACAAAGCTTCCGCCCAGGGGTGTAGAATTGGACCCGCGGCTACCCGCTCTGTCAATGCGCGAGCCGTGCATCAACGGAGGTTGTTATGAACCGCAGTCACCTAATGTTTGTGAACGCAGCTCTCGCTGTTCTCATAGCGCTTACCTCGAAACCCTGTCTCGCCGACACATTCACCCAAACGAACCTTGTCTCGGATGTACCCGGTGTGGCGGGCGTGACGGATGCGAATCTCAAGAATCCTTGGGGTGTCGCCTTCTCCGCTACGTCTCCATTCTGGATTTCGAATCAAGGATCGGGAACCTCAACGCTCTACGATGGCGCCGGAACGCCAAGCCCTTTGATTGTGACCATTCCGGGCGGTACACCACCTGTTTCGGGGCCTACCGGTCAGGTAGCTAACGGGACCACCAGCTTTAACCTGCCGAATGGAATGCCTGCGCGCTTCATATTCGATACCCTGAACGGAACCATTGCCGGTTGGAATGCGGGTACAGCCGCGGTCCAAACCGCCTCCAGTCCCGGCGCGGTCTATACGGGGCTGGCCTTAGCCAACACAGGCGGTGCGAATTATCTTTACGCGGCCGACAGCACCGGCAAAATTCAAGTCTTCGATTCCAACTTCAAGCCCGTGTCGCTGTCGGGCAACTTTTCCGATCCCAATGCCGTGGCCGGCTACACACCGTTCAATGTTCAGCTCATCGGATCCAATCTCTATGTGACCTATGCCCGACTAACTCCGCAAGGCACGGGACTTCCGGGCGGCTATATCGATGTATTCAACACCAGCGGAACCTTCGTTAACCGTCTCGCCACCGGTGGCCCGCTGGATGCACCTTGGGGACTCGCGCTGGCGCCCTCGGGCTTTGGCACCTTGGGTAACGATCTCCTTGTTGGCAATTTTGGAAACGGCGAGATCCTGGCCTATGATCCTGCCACCGGAACTTACCTCAGCACGCTCGATGGAGCGAATGGCCAGCCCATCGTCAACGACTTTCTGTGGGCGTTGAACTTCCGTACCGCCGGTCCTAACGTGAACACGAATGCGTTGTATTTTACGGCGGGCATCAACAATCAGCAAGACGGTTTGTTCGCCTCGATCGCCTCAACTCCCGAGCCAGCGACCACGGCCCTGATCCTCGTCGGACTCTGTGGATTGGCGTTATGGCAGTTTAGACGGCGCGGCGCTATTTAGCCGTTAGCTAATAAGCCTTGGCCACCACCACACGGCGATCCACCGGCTTTCCGGTTACCAAACAAGTGCCCCCGCCATCGTATTCATCCACCAGCGGGATGCAGCGAATGGTTGCCTTGAACTCTTTGATACGGGCATCGCAAGCCGGGTCGTCGGCCAGATGCATCATTACAAATTTGCCGCTGCCTTTTTCGGCAGTCACCTCATTGAGGATGGCTTCCACCTCGTGGAGCGAATCGGACAGAACGGTATTCGCTTTCAGTCGTTGCTTAGCGGTTCCAAGCAGATCGCCTTGTATGCGATCGAGGGTCGCGGGCAACGCCGCCGCAACATCGTCCTGCGAAATGATATCCTTCTGCCCCGTGTCGCGTCGCTTGAGAACGATCTTGCCGGACGCCACATCTCTGGGACCCAGCTCAAGCACCACCGGCACCCCACGGCGCTCCCAATGGAAAAACTTAGCTCCCGGCGTTTGTCCCTCGCGGTCATCGACCTTTGCGCCGATCGCCTTCGCAATCCGATGCGCCGTCTCGAGCACCTGGCCCTTCTCGTCCTCCTTCCGGTAAATGGGAACAAGCACCGCCTTCACCGGCGCTAGTTTGGGCGGCAGCACCAAACCTTTGTCGTCGGAGTGGCTCATAATCAATCCGCCAACCAGCCGCGTACTCACGCCCCAGCTGGTCTGCCACACGTAGTCGAGCTGCCCGGCGCTGGTCTGAAACTGTACGTTGAAAGCCTTCCCGAAATTCTGTCCCAGGTCGTGACTGGTGCCGGCCTGTAGCGCCAGGCCGCTCTGCATCATCGCCTCGATCGAATAACTTTTCAGTGCGCCGGCGAATTTTTCCGACTGGGTTTTCAGCCCTTTGATCACCGGCATGGCCATGACGTCCTCGGCCACCTCGGCGTAAAGATCGAGGATGCGCAGCGTTTCTTCGAGCGCTTCTTCGTGAGTCGCATGCGCGGTGTGGCCTTCCTGCCACAGAAACTCCGATGTGCGTAGAAACATCCGGGTGCGGAGTTCCCAACGCACCACGTTGGCCCACTGGTTAAACAAAACCGGAAGATCCCGCCAACTCTGTATCCACTTGGCGAAGAAGTGCCCGACGATTGTTTCCGAAGTCGGCCGAATCACATAAGGCTCTTCCAGCTGTTTGCCGCCCGCGATCGTCACCACGGCAAGTTCCGGAGAAAAGCCTTCCACATGCTCCGCTTCTTTCTGCAAAAAACTCTGCGGAATCAGCAGCGGCAAGTAAATGTTTTGGTGTCCTGTCGCCTTAAACCGGTCGTCCAGCGCACGCTGCAAAAGCTCCCACACGGCGTAGCCGTTCGGTTTAATAACCATGCAGCCTTTTACGATCTCGGCCGGCTCCGCCATGTCTCCTTGCAGCACTACGTCTTGGTACCAGGCAGCAAAGTCATCGCTGCGGCTTGTAATGGGAGATTGAGCCATGATGAAATTCCCTTTCAGCCTACGCTATGACCCCGGCTTTAAAATGTGGGCCGATATGACATACAATTAACCCAAAGCCTAGTTTTAGGTGTTTAGTCTCTCCTGGGAGGAGTTTGTCCATGTTGAAAAAGCTACACGGCTCAGCCGTGCTGGCCTTGTTATGTCTCGTGTTCTCCAGCAGTTTACTGTGGAGCCAAGTCACCACCGGAACCATACTGGGGACCATTCACGATTCCAGTGGCGCGGCCCTTGCGGGCGCCAAGATAACCATCACTGATAACTCAAAGGGTACGACCTCGGTTTATCAGACTGACGATGCGGGCACGTTCACCGCGCCGTTTTTAATACCGGGAACGTACGCCGTCGCAGTCGAAAAAGAAGGATTTAAACGGTCGGTATCGGCGAACGTCGTTCTCGACGTCGATCAAAAAGCCCGCGTCGATATGAGCCTGCAAGTTGGCCAGCTCAGTCAGACGCTGGAAGTGACCGCAGCTGCTCCGCTGGTCCGTTCGGAGAGCGCCGAGTTAGGTGAAGTAGTGGGTCAGCGCCAGGTGCAAGACCTGCCGCTCAACGGGCGCAACTTCGCGCAGCTGGTCGACCTGGTTCCGGGCGTCAGCGCCGGACAGCAGGGCGAGAATCTTTCCGGTTCCAGCTCCTTCAATCCGCGCGCCGCTTCCAACTTCAATGCCTTGGGCAGCCAGGCCAACGCAAATGCCTGGCTGGTCGATGGTATCGATGACAACGAGTGGACGTTCAACACCGTTATGATTCAACCTTCCGTTGAGTCCATCGCTGAATTTAAAGTGCTCACCGGAACCTTCGGCGCAGAGTTCGGCCGCGGCGCCGGAGTGGTTTCCGTTTCTACGCGTTCCGGTTCCAACCAGTTTCACGGTGAAGCGTTCGACTATCTCCGCAACAGCTTCATGGACGCCCGAAACTACTTCAATCCGACGACGCAAATACAGCCGGAGTACCGCCGCAATCAATTCGGTGGAGCGCTGGCTGGAAGAATCATCAAGGATAAGCTGTTCTTCTTCGCCGATTACTACGGTCAGCGTTCGCTTAAAGGCATCGTGAACCTGAACAGCGTGCCAACAGGTCCAGAAAGAATTGGCGATTTCAGCAACTATCGAAACGCGTCGGGACAGTTGATCACGATTTATAATCCGTTGTCCACAGTCCAGACCGGACCCAATACGTTTGCACGCACGCCTTACGCCGGCAACATCATTCCGTCCTCGCAAATCAACCGGGTCGGAGCGAACGTCGCCAGCATTTACCCTTTACCGACTGGCGCCGGCAGCTTTAATAACTACCAATCATCTGCCAACCAGGTTATCGATGACAACGGCGGCAACACGCGCTTGGACTATCGCTTGAGCGACAAGGACTCGATGTTCTTCCGCTACAGCTTCGAGCAATTTGTCCAAGCCGCTCCCAATCCGCTGGTCGGCGGACAAGGCACCTGCTGCTTGCCGACTCCTGCTTCTGCTGCCGGCCAGTTCGACCTCGGGCCATATGTAGCCGGCATCCAGAACACCACGCTTGCCGCGCAAGGCGCTGCCTTTAACGAAACTCACTTGTTTGGCCCAACGCTCCTCAACGAACTTCGCGTTGGCTACTCACGAACCAACCCGTTCACTTCTCAGTCGGATTTCGGTCATAACTCCTCCACGTCGCTCGGTATTCAGGGACTGAACGTGAGCCAGTATGCCACCGGACTTCCGAATCTCCAGATTGGAAGTTCATGCGGAGCTGAGTTCACCTGCCTGCAGGGCGGAACAGCATTTCTTCCCGCCAATCCCCGGCAAACAAACATTCAATTCGAAGATAATCTGTCGTGGACTCGTGGGGCTCACCAATTGAAGTTTGGCTTCCGCTACATTCGCCAACTGGCTTCGCCGTTTACAAATACAACCACGCGCGGCCAGTTCACCTTCAACGACAACTTCACCAACAATCCAAACGATCCTTCCGGCAGAACCACCGGCCCCAGTGGATCCGGTCTTGCTTCTCTCCTGCTTGGTTACCCGAACAGCGGCAGCCGCAATTATCTGCAGACTCCGAACTACATCTCGAACGGGGAGTGGGCCGGGTTTATCCAGGACGATTGGAAAGTAAACCCGCGACTGACCTTGAATCTGGGTGTTCGTTACGACGTTTTCACCCCCAGCGTTGAAATCAGAAATCGCCAGGCGAACTTCAGCTTCAGCTCTTTAAGCTTTATCTACCCAGGGCTTAACGGGACATCTGCAAGCGCCGGCCTTCAGACGCGCTACAACGACGTCGCGCCCCGCATCGGTTTTGCCTATGACTTGAGTGGAAAGGGAACCACGGTCATGCGCGGCGGTTTCGGGATTTCGTATTTCCCGCTGCCCTACTCTGCTTCGGATGAGCTCGGTCAAAACCCGCCGTACACCGTGTCGCAAACATTCTCGGATAACACCAATTACGCCGGCACTGCCTATGCCAATCCCTGCGGTCCCACCAACATCGGATCGGCCTGCCTTCCGATAATCAACAATCCCTTCCCGCAAGGCGTCACCACGGTTCAGCCGACCACCACCGCCGCGCTCAATCAGGCTGCTCCGGCCATCATCGGTCAGGAACTGAAGAACCCGACACCGTACATGGAATCGTGGAACTTCGACATCGAACATCAGTTCCCCGGCAGTTCACTGCTCGAGGTCGCTTACGCCGGCAGCCGCGGCATCCACCTGACCTACGCCTACAACCCGAATGAAGTCGGGTTGGGTGTTCCAGGCGTGAACGGAGCCAGTTCGCAAAATCTCCGCCGATTGATCCAACCGCTAAACAACATTTCGACTTGGGCTCAGTTGGATGAGCGCAACATGTCCAATTACCACAGCCTCCAAGTAAAATACACGAAGCGCTATACATACGGACTGACTGCGCTACTCGCGTACACGTTCAGCCGCTCCATGGATTACGGCGGATCTGCTGCCAGCGGCGGCGGATCGGTCGGCAACCCGCAGACTGTCACGAATCTGAAGGCCGGTTACGGTCCCTCCGGATTCGATCAGATGAACCGCTTCGTCGGAAGCTTCACCTATGAGCTTCCGTTTGGACACGGCAAGAAGTTCCTCCAAAGTGGAATCGCCTCTGCGGTTGTCGGTGGTTGGGAAGTCGATGGCATCGTCACCTTTGCCAGCGGCCTTCCGTTCACCGTTACTTTAAACAACGGCGTAAACTTCGGTGCGCCCAGCTGGCCGAATCGTATCGCTTCCGGTGTGGCATCGAACCCGCAGCCCTCGCACTGGTTCGATACGTCAGCCTTCGTCGCCCCCCCCTTCAACACCTACGGCAACTCAGCTCGAGGCGTTCTGTACGGCCCAACTACATCGAATTGGGACATGTCCGTGCAGAGGCAATTCAAGATCATCGAAGCGCTCAGCTTGAAATTCCGGCTCGACGCTTTCAATGCCTTCAATACGCCTAACTTCGGCCAGCCGAACGCTGCCATCGGCTCAGCAACCGCCGGTGTGATTACCAGCACCATCAACGACAATCGCGATCTTCAGGCTTCCGCAACCATCATATTCTGAGATCGTTCACAACAAAAAAGCGCACAGGCCGCTGGATGCGGCGCCCGGCACAAGGGGAACTTCCAGCGGACTTGGCCGCATCCGGCGAGTCCGTTGTGCGCGGTTCCACAAAAGAGAGCGGGGCAGATTATTACGATCTGCCCCGCTCTCTTTTGCTCAATCGCTCGTTCGCACCTACGACCAGAGACGGTCGTTGACATGCTGGCCTTCTTTGTCCCACTGCGGCGTCGATTCAAAGAAGCCCGTTCCCGGAGCTAAATGCGCCTTCACCGCTTCGTCGTTCAAAGTGACGCCTAAGCCAGGCTTATCCGGAATCGTAATGAAGCCCTGATTCACAATCGGCTTGTCGACGCCTTCCACCAGGTCTCCCCACCAGGGAACATCCACTGAGTGATTCTCCATCGCCAAGAAATCGAACATCGCCGCGATCGCATGAACGCCGGCCATGCAAGCCACGGGAGTACCAACGAAGTGAACAGCGCAGCCAATACCATGCTTCTCCGCCAGATCACCCACCTGCTTAGTTCCCAGAATGCCGCCCGCCGAACCTGGATCGGGATGGAAAATGTCCACGGCATTCGTCTCGGCCAGCTTCTCAAACCCTTCCGGAAGATAGATATCCTCGCCCGTTGCCAGCGGAATGTCCACTTCACTCGAGATCTGCTTCAGCAGCTCCGGCCAGAACCACGGCACCATGTCTTCCAGCCACGACAAGTTGAATTGAGACAGTCTCTTTCCCAGCCGGATGCAGGAGTTCACCCCGATATGACCGAAGTGGTCCGCCGACAGCGGCACATCCATGCCAACCTGCTGACGAACCACCGAACGTATTCGGCCATCAGGTCGGAGCCTTTATCCGTGATCTCCGTTCCCGTGAACGGATGCGGCACCGGATCACCAAACTTCAACTGCGGATCGCGAAGAGGCCGTGTCAAAGCTCCCGGGTTCTTCTGGATCATATCGACGCCGAGATCCATCTTGAGCCACGTGAACCCTTGGTCCATGCGCGCCTTCAGGCGCTGTCCGTAAATTTTCGGATCGTCGGATTCCGTGGTATCGCAGTAACAGCGAACCTTGTCCCGATACTTCCCGCCCAGCATCTGGTAAACCGGCACGTTATACGCCTTGCCTGCCAGATCCCACAACGCCATCTCCACGCCGCACACGCCGCCCGCTTGCCGTGACTCGCCGCCGAATTACTTAATTTTTCGGAAGACCCGCTCCACATTACACGGATTCTCTCCCAGTAACCGCTCCTTCAACATCAGAGCCTACATCGCGCTGGCGCCATCTCGCACTTCGCCCAACCCATAGATGCCCTGGTTGGTATCGATGCGCACCAGAGGACATGTCATCGGCGCGTGAACTACGGTCGCAACCCGTACATCCGTGATCTTCAGATCCGACGGCCTCGAAGCTTGGTTCGTGTTGTGCGGAAGCGCCTCCAGGACCTTGTCGCCCCACAAAGCGCCAATCGCCAGCGCAGCGGAGTTCTGCATGAACTTTCGCCGCGCTAGCGTCTTCTTTAAACTTCTATTCTTTTCCATAAACTTCTCCGGATAACTTTTTTCCTATAAATATTGACCTACTGATGAAGGTGCTGCTGTTTGTATTCTTCGTATGCTTTCTTCAACTCTGGGTCGCGAGGCGATGGATACAGATCGCTCGACTTGTACTTGCCCGTCTTCAGCATCATTTGCGTCCACTCGTCGTGCACATGCAGAATCTGCGCATTGTCCACAATCTCTTTCACGAACTGCGGCGGGATAAAGTAGACGCCCTCGCCATCGCCGAACACAACATCGCCAGGCATCACCGTTGCGTCCTCGATGCGAATCGGAATGTTTACCCCAGTCAGCATGCAATTACGGATCGGAGTCGGATGAGCGCTCCGGATATAAACGGGCATTCCTTTTTCGAAGATGCTGTTCATATCACGGATGGCGCCGTTGACCACCAGGCCCGTATGCGTGAACACGTCAATCGCGGTCGCCAGATTATCGCCTACGTACGTACCGCCCTCCTGCTTGCCATAGAGATCTACAACAATCGTATCGCCGTTCTGCAGAGAGTCGATCACGCGTTGATTCGCATTCCGTTTCGGACCGCTTCCATTGGCCTTCGCTTCCGCCACGTTGAGCACGTCGTCTCGCAAAGGCATGAACTGCGCCGTCACCGCCCGCCCCACCAGATGCTTTTCAGGATGAAGAATTTTCCAGTCGCCTGCAAACTGATTTTCATACTTGTGTTTGTTGAGAATTGTCCACACTTCCTCGGCGCTGCAATCCGCCAGCTTCTTCAATAGCTCATCCGGCACCTTCGGACGGCCATCGGGAAAACGATCGAACGGGTTTTCCTTCGTAAACTCGATCAGCTGCTCCCGCGTAAATTGAAATACCTGCGCCTGCGCCACAGCCGAGATCAATGTCAACAGTCCTACTAAAATGAAACGACTCATAGCAGCATGAAGAATAACAAGATCCGCTGCGTTACGCTCGTTAACCAGCCGATTTTGCCGGAAAAGTTACAGATACACGCGATCGAAATGTGCCCTCAACCCCACCAGGTTTCGCCAGGCGCCATCTGTAGAAACTGCCTACGAGGGAAGGTCGGCATGTCTGTTCTCGACCTTCATCTTACATAAAACGCCGGACAACGCTTCGTCTCGGCGGCTCGGGAGATCCCTTACTTGCTACTTGCGCCTAGCTTCCTCAACTCCGCGGTTGAATCCCGTGCTGCACGGCTCTGCGGGGCGAGCCGGATCGCTTGCTTCCAAGCCGCAACCGCCTCGCCTGTCTTCGATCCTTCGCGAAGAAATTCACCATGAAAGTAGAAGCTTGCGGCCGCTAGACGCGGCTCGAGTGTGCCGTCATGCGCTGCCGTGATAGCGCGGCTTGCCAGAAAGTCAAAGTCCTGCCGCGACTGTTCCTTTCTATGGAAAAACGAAGGAAGACTGTAGGTAGTCGCAGCGCGAACGAAGCGAATGTCCAGGTTGTCCGGCGCTGTTTTGACTGCTGCATCCATCAGCTGTATGCCTTCTTTCGACAATGAATTCTTTGTCCAGATTGCCCAAGTGTGCGACGCCGCTAATAGACGAAGACTACCGTAGTAAGCCTCGACGTGAGCATCGTTCGGACACTCTGCCCGTAACTTCGAAAACAAGTCCGAAGCTTTGTCGTAGGCTTTCTTATCGCCGTCAGCACCCTGATAGTAGAGCGAACGGGCGCGACCGAATTCTTGTTTAGGAACCTGGTTTATCGCCAGACCGAGACTTGCCACTGTGAAGAGAAGAACAAACTTCATGTTTCCATTCGAGTAGATCCGAGTGCTTTGCACTCTCGGCTACATAAATAGGACTTCGGAGCGCGGCAATTGTAACGTGCCGGATGTATTTTGTCCGGCTTGTTAGTGGATCCACTTAATAGATCAACTTAGTAGATCAACCAGGCTTGATTACTGCTGCCGGTCGCGGTCCACACCTGCATGCCAGTGCCGGCTGTCAAACTGTAGCCGCTATCGTCCACAACCAGGCCGCTCGCCTTATTCGTGATCACATACCCCGAGCCCGAGATGCTAAGCGACCATAACTGCGAATCGGAACCGTCTGCGGCAAGCTGCTCCAGCGGGGTTCCGTTCGCGTTCAAGCCGCCGGGATCGGCCAGATACAAGCTGCTCGAAGCATTGCGGATCGTATAGTAACCGCTGCCATTGGCAGTGAAGTCCCACTTCTGGTTGTTGCCGCCGTTGAGATTCCACTGGATGATCTGCGTACCCGGCGACGAACTAAAACCAGGATCATCCAGCACAAGCGTACTCATCTGACCCGTAATTGTGTACTCTCCGTTGGCTAACGGCAAGGAGGGCAGAAGACCGAATACGCCAACGCTGTTGGTGGTTCCCGCGAAGACCTGCCCGTTAGCGACCGTGGCAGCAATAAACTTGTTGCCGATGCCGACGTTATCGCGGCCTGCCGGCGCCTGACTGCTGTTATAAAACTCTGTAGCGAGGTTTGTGGCGTCGTAGGCGTGCAGCACTGCTGGGTTCGTGTTTTCCACGGCCCACAGAATCCCGTTCGCGGAACCGTTGGCGGAAATGCTCGGCGTGATGCCCGGGTAAGCGAAAGTATGCGTCGTCGAAGAACCGGGCGCGAGTTTCGCGTTACCAATGTCAAACGCCCGAATGGCATTTCCAACCGGACCAAAGTAAACACGATGGTTGAAGTAAGCCGGATTGCCCCAAATCCCTCCCGGCAGGGCGCCCGTCAACTGCTGATAGATGGTTCCGTCCGAAGTGGGATCGAACTTGCCCATGTTGTCTCGATTCACGACATAAAGATTACTATCTTTCCCTGCTCCCACGGCCAGGTGATACACGGCGCCGCTGGAGTCGGTCTGGTCGGGCAAGAGCATGATGCCGCCCGAGCCCAGATCCGAGTCAACATTGGATTCCGCGTTCGAGTCGTACATGGTCCAGTAATCTGTGGCGCTGAGCTTCCCGTTCTGCGCGATGAGCTTCACGAAGGAATTCCCGAAATCACCGGCCGCCGGAAATCCCTGCGAGTTGAGAGCCGTGTCGAAGCTGCCATTCGACACCGAAACAAAGATGTTACCCTGCGCATCCACCGCCGGTGCGCCGCCGCTGTTCCAAAGTGCGCCTTCGCTCCCGTTCGGGTCGAAGTTGAAGATGCTGGTTTGCTGCAAGGTCCGGCCATCGTAGCCGATGATCCATCCGGTGTAGGGTTGAATGTCGCAGTGCGATCCCCAACTCGTGTAGACAACTCCGTTCAAAAGAAGCAGACCCGGACGCTCTTTGTATTGCTTGGGGTCAAAGACAACCTGCCCGTTGCTGCTGTTTGCTCCTGTGCCGGGATAGGTGGCCTGAACGGTCTGTGGCGCGCCGAACTCCTCCGCGCCGCTACTTAAATCGAGCGCATGCAGCCGCTGGTAGTAATTGCCCCCGGCATCTTTACTCATCGCGACAAGATAGATGACGCCGTGCGGACCGGCGCTCAGATCGACGACGGGTGTGGCAGTGATGCCGATCTCGGGCGTGACCTGGCTGCAGCTTCGCGCATCGGAGGGTGTCTCTCCGGCTCCGAGTAGCGACACCTGCCAGTAGACCTGCCCGCTGTTGGCATCGAAGGCGTAAACGCTATCGTGTTCGGTGGCAGCGAAAACAACGTTATGTACACCCCGCCCCGCTATGCTCAGACCCGACAAGTAGAGTGGCTGCGCATCTACCTTGCCGTCCAATACAACATTCAGAAGTTTGCCGAAGGTGTTCGAATTGACCCTGGCAGGGGTCAGGATGGTTTCGGCCAGGTTCTGCCCCGTGCGGGCGTTGTCGTTGTGATAGGTAAGGACGTTGATCTGACAGAAAGCCGGCGGAACACACAGAGCCGTTAACAGGGCCGCGCAAACCAGACTGGAAGCTTTGTATCTCAGGTGAAGCATGAAGTGTCCTTGAAAATATTCGTTCCAAATTAACCTTCTTCTGGATAGCGAAGTACTAGGACGCTTATTACAGAACGGTTGTTTCGGAGATTCTATGCCTCGCGAAAGTCGCCAACATATCTCCCCCAGCTCTTTATGGCTTCCTTAGCCCTACTCAAGGATGCGGGCCGAGCGAGTCACGTTAAGGAATTTTTTCAAGGATTCGCGCCCTGGAAGCCCTTCCGCCTGGCCGATTTAGCCGTCGGCTTAGGCTCGTTAACGCTTCTCTATGTTATTGCGAGAGTTGGGTCGGAATCCTAGTTCGCTTTACGCCGCCAGATGTCATCCCGGTCATCAGTCTGGATCCGGCCAATCTTCCAAACTACGCGGCCCGTTCCACGTTACGGATGTTTATCGCGCTGTGCTGTTCGTTCACGTTTGCTTTGGCCTACGGGTACGTGGCCGCACACAGCCGCCGGGCTGAAAAGATTCTCGTACCGTTGCTCGATATTCTGCAGTCGATCCCGGTGCTCGGCTTCTTATCTGTTACGGTCACGGCGTTCATCGCCCTATTTCGAGGAAGTCTGCTAGGCCTGGAGGCAGCAGCCATTTTCGCAATCTTCACGGCACAAGCGTGGAACATGACTTTTTCGTTCTACCATTCCCTGCGAACGTTGCCGCAAGAACTGGACGAGATGTCGTGTCTCGCTAACGGTTCACCCCCGCGTGTGCGGGGAAAACTTGTGAATGGAGCCGGTCGCTACGGTGTTGCGCGGTTCACCCCCGCGTGCGCGGGGAAAACCTGAGGGACGACCGTTCCCTTGACCCCTGCGCCGGTTCACCCCCGCGTGCGCGGGGAAAACGAGATCCAAAACCATTCGTATTGGCCAGCTTTCGGTTCACCCCCGCGTGCGCGGGGAAAACGCGTGCTCGTTTGCCCACTGAAGCAGTTCTTTCGGTTCACCCCCGCGTGCGCGGGGAAAACACAGGCATTATCAGTCCTCCGAACGGTATTCGACCAGGTAAAGTCCCTCGAAGTCAATCACCGAACGGGAGGGGTCTCCCCACATGCTGACCGAAAAGCCCTGTTCGTTGCGGGCGGGAAAAATAAGAGTGGCGGCGCCGCCCTTGAGTTGCTGGCAAGTGAGGCTCCAAAGACGCTCACGAACCGGTATCGTCAGCGACCCGACGAACACTCCCGCCTTCACTTCCAACATCCAGCGACTGAGCTCGCCCCGGAGGCTTGGGGGCGAGCGGTCCAGGATCAGCACTACCATCGTCTGTCTCCTCTCCGTGATTGATGCCGCCGTCGACTACGCGCCCGGCGCCGTCCCATAATCCGGACGGTAGCGCTTCCTCTGCTTCGACATCGTCTTGCGCCTCCTCGTCAGTCGCCTCGGCGGCGAGCAGTAGAGCGAGATCCGGAACGATCTTTTCGAGTAAACGCGTTTCAAAGAAACGGTCGCGCAAGGCCCGGCGGACGCGCGATTCGAGGTCGCCGGAACCCTGGCGCGCCATCTCGAAAGCAAGCGGAATCGTGGTTTGGGCTTTATAGAGATCGGCGACGTCGTAGACAAAGGACAGCGCTTTCCCGGTATGGATAAACCCCAGGGCGGGCGAATAGCCGCAAGCGAGGATGGCGGCGTGACATAAGCCGTACAGACAGGAGTTGCCGGCCGAGAGCGCTCGGTTCACCGGATCAGCCGCCGCCCAGCGGTTGCGCTGATAATTTCGGCCCTGCCACGGCACTCCGGTTTCGCGGCTGGCGACCGCATATGCTTCCCGAACGCGAACTCCTTCGCGTCCGCGGATTTCGGCTAACGCGAGGCCGGAAAGATCTTCTCCGGGAAAGCGATACTCATACATACGGCGGACAACCTGCAGCCGCCGGTTTGGATCGGCATACAGGCGTACCTGGCGCAACAGGTTGCGCGAGGAGCGAGTTTCCCCCATTCCGGCCGCGTAGAAGCGAACCGCCTCCTGGCCGCACCAGACCACAAGACAACCGTTATCGGCCAAAGTGCGGATAGCGGCGTGAGTGATCGCCGTTCCCGGACCGAGCATGAGGACAGACAAGCTGGCGCACGGCACCTGGACGGACCCTTTGGCATCGTGGAAGGCAATGGCTTTGGCTTCCTGATCGATCTTGGAATTTTCGACGTATAGATAGCTCCAGCTATCGCGCACTTTCGGCAGGATATGAAGATCTTTTTGCATACTTAGCTTTCTACGGGCGGTGCAGCGACAGAGAGCAGGCCCTGGCCGTAACTCTTGGCGCGACCGACGCCATAGCGAAGCGCATGGACAAACAGGGAAGGGTCCAGCACTTCCAGTGAGCCGTCGAAGAGGACCGTGGCCACCGTCAGGGTAGCCCCTTGGCGATGGCCGGTAAGTTTGCCCATGATAGAGCGCGGGTCGGGCGGTCCGGCATCGATCCGGCAAAGATCCACGCGAAAGCCGTGCTGATCGGCTTTGCGGCGTATCCAATCGAGGCAGGGCTGTTCGCCGCGAAGTTCCACTCGCTTGCCGCGGCCACGAAGCCCGTCCGGACCTTTTTCCGGCAGAACAGCGCGTGTCGGATTGCCGCGCAGACGAAACCGCAACAGGCGGCCGGAGCTAATCTGCTCGAAAGAATTGCCCAACACCTTCGTTTCCGGAGGAAGCGCAGCATACTGCGGAGGGAGTTGACCGAAATCGGGTTCGGCGAACGATTGCAAGATGAGGTGGACTGAGGCGCGCGTCTGTTCCACCCGATAGAGCACGCCGAGGTTCTTGCGAGCGCTCTCCGTCGGCATATCGCCGAACAGGCGCATCACCGTGCGATGCAAATCGTGACAGTCACGGAGATCTGTACGCACCTCGCGGCTTCGGAGATTGAGGTTGAGTTTACTGAGCCACATGCTTGTCAGGAATCGCGCCGCGGAAGTTGATCGGCAGGCGTAAAGAACGTCTTAACCCGGCGCCGCGCAAATAGCCGCCGATCGAAATCAACGGGAACGTCCATCCGGGTATCGGCGGAGTCGTCGTCCGCAAGCGCATCAATTACAAAACGGATCGAAGCGTCTGATTTCGGTTTAGCCGCTAAGCTGGTTGGCTCGAGAGGGCTGCCGAGCGGCAGGTTGCGAAGCGCGCTTTCGAGCGGTTCTGACGAGATGCCGGGACCTTCGGGAGCGTGAGGAGGCAGGTGAATGGGAAGCGCCGGGACAAGCGCTTTACGGCCGAACGAGATTTGCCAGTAGGGAAACTGGATGGCACGATAAAGCTGCTGCACAAGAGCAAAGTCGCCTTCCAACCCAACGAGGAAATGAGCGCCGGCTAGATAGTAGCGCGTCGAAAGCACCGGCTTCGGTTTGCTGCCATCCGCTTTGTATACTCCATAACCGGAACCGCCCCAAGTTCCGCCGCCGGCGGTGTGATAGTCCTTGCGGAGCAAGCCCTCGCGATCGGCGCGGATGCCGAGCCGAAGCTCAGAGAGACGCGCCAGAGGCAGTGAATGCCCGCTTTCAGCTCGCGGTTTGCCGAGAGCGCAACACAGGACGCCGATGACCCCACTCTTGCTGGGTTCGCGGCCGGTATCGCGTTCCGTGAAACGGCTGCGGATGCCCCAAGCTTGCATCGGAGCGCTGAATCTCATAAGCAGAGTGGGCACGGGACTAGGCTAGACCTGCGGTAGCCGTTGCGACAGCGGCTGCGACCAAGTCCCGCAGCTTGAGGGATTCGCCGTCTGCGGTCCAGGCGCCGTCGTGGAGGCTGGAGTAGCCCAACCAGGATTGTTCGGGAGTGCCGTAGACAGCATCGAGCTTTTTCCAATACGTCGACATTTCGACAATGGAAGCTTCAGCCAGATCCCCACCGGACCTGGGGCGCACCGGCTTCAGGAAGGCGTTGGCGAGCGACCAGAGTCCGCTGGGGCGAACGACAACCAGCACAAAGGACGGCGGATTCTGGGCGGCGGTGCTGTTCTGCTTGCCGGAGGGCACGGCCAGAACTGCGGCGGTGAGGAAGGAGCGAAGGCCCTCTTGCACCAAGCTGCGATCGCCGGTCAGATTTCGCGAAAGCTGCCCCACGTCGACGTTGCAGTAACGGTAATAGCAAGCGGCGTTGAATTCGAGACTCCCGATCATTCCGGCGCCCGTATCGGCACTCGGCTGCAAGTCGTCGACCGCCGTGAAGTAATCGAACTCCAGATCGGAGCGATGCGTGGAGATGGCGTGCGCAACCTGGGAAGCGGCGTCCACGTTGTCACCCGGTTTATCGGCGATCATGCGGCCGAACAGGGCAAGGTCAACGGCGCGACCTCGCTGCAGCAGAATATTCAGATCCTCCGCCATCTCTTTTGAGGCTTTTTTGGGATCTTTGAGCTTTTCAAGCACGTCCCAATACTTATCGCAGGCAGCGCCGAACTGTTTTAGCGCGGACTTGGAGACAAAAAGGAGGTACTCGGAATCGCCGCTCTTGGTGTTCTTCAGCCCGATGGTCAGCAGTGCGTTCTCAACCACTTTGCGGGCCGCCTCCTCTGTCCGATGCTCGCTAACGAGATCTTTGGCGACGTTGGCGGCGATTTTGCGGCTGCGCTCGCTGCGATTGTCAGCCGGAAGAAGCCCGCTATCGACAAAGCTGAGGCGTATCGCCCGTTTCCAGCATTGGCTGGAGATGCGAGCGCGGCGAACGCCTCCGAATTCGCAGTCTTTGGGAGAGCCCGTATCGTCCCGGTTCAGGTTGCTGGGAGCGAAGCTCTGAATAATGTGCAATTCAAGTTTCATGCGGAATGATTTTCCTCGACAGTAGGCGACGTCTCTATGGACTCCGGAGCCGAACGCCAGAACTGACGGGCCCACGCGCGTTCCACAAAGCGGGCGGGCTGCTTCCAGCGGTGAAGATCGCGCAGTAACGCAAGCCAATCGAGCGGAATGCTCCGCGCTTTCAGCAGATCGATCATATAGCGAAGGTGGTTCGGCGCCCCTTGCGCATCGGCCGCTAACAGCGCGACGAATCGGCGTTCGACCGAATCGGATTCTGTCGTCAGGCGCAGCAACCGCGCGGATTCTCCGAAGTTGCCTTCCATCGATCCGGCGTCCGGGTAGCGGGCGAAAAGAGCGGCGACCAGATAGAGACACTCCTCATCCCAGTGACGGTCGTTACTGCCCACCCAATTCGCCACGTATCGGTAAGTCGCGATTCGATATTTTCCGGAAGGGGAAACTCCTCGACGAAGAATGGCAAGAGCGGCATGATCGCGATTTTCAGGGTCTGCCAAGCGTTTCAGATAACCGATGAATTCTTGATCTCTCAATGGCTACTATCTCCGTTGAATGCAAGAGGAATGGTCTTCCGCAAATCGCGTCGAAACCTGGTTTCAGCCATCGCTACCGCTCGATAAGTCCGCGCCGAACGGCCCGCCGCCGACAAGGTGCCGGCCATCGACAACCTGGCCGCGTCGCGACACTCGAACATCCAACTTTCAAGCGCCTTGGTGTGGCCGCTTGGCCCGAGTGAGTCTTCGCCTTCAGCCGCCAGGCGGCTAACCAGACGGTGGAATGCCGATTCCATTTCGCTCCAGAACTGCTCCCGACGTGATAGGGCCGAGCTCAACGCGGCAACCGCATTCTTGTCGGCCTGCTCGGAATTTTGCGGGCGTAGAAGAATCTTCGCAAGATCCGCGGTACGAGCGCGCAGTATTTGAGCGGTTGCGTCCGCTGTTTCCTGCGAGTTCTTGATTTCGTTTACCAGCTGCGGTTGCTTCAGCAACCGGCCCGTCAAAGGCAATCGTTCTGCGTGCCAGGAAAGAATCTTAGCGCGATCGGTATTCAGGCCGCGCGCGCTGAGAGCGAAGCTTACGTTTTCATCCAGAACATTGGCGGTCAGGTTGGCGATCCAGTCCAGAACCGGAGGACGGGAGACGTTTGCGGACTCGGTCGCGTACAGGCTGTGCGCGTCGCGCCAGACGCCCCGGTCGGTTTGAAAATTCAACTCCGCCCAGGTCTGCTTGTTCTGTTTCCCGACCAGTTTCCAAGCCATCATAGCGTCACGACTCCGGAGAGCAAAACTTTCAGGCGTCTGCTCGCCTTTCATGATGACGGCTTTCGAGATTCGGCCGTTGGCCCGAAAAAACGCGATCCGGCGCGACTGCCAGGTGAGCAAATCGGTCTTGCCCTGGGGTGTGCGCGTTGCTGAGCAAGACGATGCCGGCTTCTCCCACGCTGGGCCCTCCCTCTCGCTTCCCCAGGGCAGTTTAGCGGACGGATCATAGTCGGTTAAGTTCAAAAGAAGCGTCTCCCGCAAGTTTTCACCCGCTATTGCGAAGAGTATGGCCTTGACGGCTGGCGAGCCTTCAGCAGACTTGGTCTCTTTGGGAGAAGACGGATCGGGCGTCACCAGGCCGCCCAGAGCAAATGTTTGCGTAGCGATCAGTTGCAGCGCCGCTTCGTCAAACGGCACGCCGTCCGCATGGCTGTCCAGACTGTGATCGAAGAGCGTATCGTTATTCCCGGATGCCTTCTGGTGAAAGAGCTTACCGACGGACCCGCGGGTTTTTTCGTCGTACTCCCTCAAGGTTGGATCCTGGAAAAAAGGCCGCTCGGTGTCAAACAGGTCGAAGCGATGCGCCCATGCGTCGAGATAGGAGCGAATGGGGGCTTCCGGGAGAGCCGGTTGCTGCCAGAGTTCAAACCACTCTTCGACCGACTTCGGCCCGTCCAACGCGCGGTGGAGAATAGCGAGAAGCACGCGCAACAACGAGATGGAAACTAGCGGAGACGGGTGAGCGACTTCGCGGAGTTGGTGAGCCTGCAGGAAAAGGTCAAGAAGCGAAAGCTTGACGAGAGAACCGTCGCCGCGGGAACAGGGAATCCACGGCTCCCGGACAAGGTTGAAACTGATGTTATTCATCAGCCGGAATTTGCAACCCAAACTCCCGATCGCATTGCAGCGAAACCTCGCCGATCCTGGCCTGGAAATCGAAATCTAGAAAAATGGGTCGCATCGCCCGAAGGATTACATTCTTGCTCCAGGCCGAAGGGATGTCAATACCCGAACGCAAAACTCGAAGAAGTTTTTTATCGGCAACTGTGAGCGATCGGCAAAGTAATCGCTTTGTGATCCGGGCGTCCGGCTTTTTGTCGAGAGACACCGGTTCGGTGCGCGCAACGTCGAGGTAGGCGTTGTCCCAATCTCCGAACAGACAAACGCAACTGACGGATGGTTCCGTGAGACGGGTAAGCGCCTGCAGGCGCGGGTGCAGATCCGGATTATCTTCGTCCAGCGGATTGCGAGTGAATCGGGTCAAGTCAGGGTCGACAGGTGAGGGGATATAGCGGTTTTCCGCCTCATCCCGCTCGTCTTGCCGGCTTTTTTTGAGCTCTCCGTAGCAGGCAGACAGCCGATCTCCGAGGCCGTCGTCGCCCCAACCGGCGGGATCTTCGCTGTACACGGCTTCAATTAGGTTTTCGGTGTCTTGGGGCGTTTGAAGCTGACAACGTCCTTGGAGCACTCGCCAGGTCTGCAGAAGGACATATTCGTCGTAGACAAAGCGATCCGCCCGAGAGAACTCGGGAAGACCGTTCGGCCCGAGCTCCGGACCGAACAGAATGAGTTCAGGAGTACGAAGCGCCTCGGGCCGCCTGCGCAGGTGGCGGTGCAACCGGCCCGCGCGCTGCAGCAGTAAGTCGACGGGCGCGAGTTCGGAAGCAAGCAGATCGAAGTCCAAATCGAGGCTCTGCTCGATGACCTGCGTGGCGACGAGCAGCGCTCGCTTCGGTCGCTTGTCCTCGCCCGGACCGAAGAGTTCGAGCACGCGCTTCTCGATACGCTGCCGGTCCTCGAATGGAAAACGCGCATGAAAGAGCAAAAGCGCGGGCCTCTCGGAACCAGGAAGAGAATCACAGTGCTTCTTCAGACCGCGAAACGTGTCCTGTGCGGAACGAACAGTGTTGCAAACCATGGCCGCGCAACCACCGTCAGCAGTGCGCCGCAAAATCTCGTTGATGGCCTCCGGACGCCGAGACCACGTAAGCGCCACAGTCCTGTGCGAGCGGTCGGACACGGGTAGACCGGCATATTGGATGGAGCCGTCACGCGTGGCCATGCTGAGGCGCGGATAAGGGGTAGCGTCGACTACGGGCGAAGGAAGACCGGCGCCGCGCGTCCAAGCTTCCAGCAGCCGGTCACGACGCAAGCGGGGCAGCGTTGCGGAAAGCAGGATGACGGAGGAGTGCAGCGCGCCCAGCCACTCCAGCATACGTTCCAGCAACGTGCTCATGTAGGTGTCATACGCATGCACTTCATCGATGACGACCACCTTGCCCGCCAGCCCGAACAGGCGCACGAAGACGTGCCGGGTGATGAGAGCGGCCATCAGCGACTGATCGATGGTGCCAACCGCAAAGGGCGACAAGAGGCCCCGCTTGGGTTTGGTGAACCATTCGGCGGCGAACAGGCCTTCTTTGGATGGATCTTCTCCGACCGAGGCGAGATGCGCGATCAGTTGTCCGCGATCCAGCAAGTTGAGCATCTCCTCCGACAAAGCGGCGTGCGAATGCAGCAGGTAGATCGGCAGCGCCGGTTCGCCGGCGAAACGCCGCTCCAAAAATCCCCGGATGCGAGCGAACATCTGATTGCTGGTGGCCTGCGTCGGTAGCGCAAAATAAAAGCCTCGCTGGCCAGCCGCTTGCGCCAGACGATCCGCTACTTGCAGGGCGGTTTCAGTTTTACCTTCGCCGGTAGGCGCTTCGAGGATCAGGATAGCTGGGCTCCGAAGGTTTTGCGTAAGCCTATCGACCTTAGCTTGCGAAAGCCGCGGAGCAATGCTGGGAAATAGAAGGTGAAAGGGAGCGTTGTCTTGTGCCGCCCGCAAAGTGCGCCAGCCGGTCGCTTCGAGAGCTTGGCGCGCTCGCGATTTTGCCGTTTCTTGATAAATCGAAAGGTCGGGATTCGCGGCTTGGCCAAGTACCGCCTCGCACGGAAAGAATTGCTGATTTGACGCGAGCCAGTCTGCTACGGAGATAAGGCCCGCAAGAAGAAGTGCCGTTCTGGTCCTTGGCTTTTGAGCGGGCGCGCCGGCGAGTTCGCAGTGACCGGCGAGCACATTGACCAATTCCTCGCGCAGATCGAACCATGGTTGGTCTCCGTAAACAGGGCCGAAAAGCAACGGCTTTAGATTGCTGAACTCGCCGTGATGACCACCGATCGTTTGTGCCCAAATCGCGGCGGATTGTCGCGGCATTTGCCACCGCGACTCAAGTGTTCGCTTGAAGATGACGGCGCCGGCAACGCCATGAGGAGTTGCCGTGCCATCGCTCCGAAATAACTGCAGCCCGCCATCTCTGAGTGGCTGGCTGACCATCGGATTCTTGCGCTGAAATTCGGGCGTGCACTTGCCGATGTCGTGCATGCCGGCGATAAAACGAATCCAGGCCACACTCTGAGCCGAAGCCAAATCGAGATCCGTTTCAATCCATCGCCGGACGGATGGAGCGAGATACTGTTCCCAGAGTTCTCCGGCTACGGTTGCGACATCGATTAAATGACAGATCAGTGGGTGGTAAGAAATACCGCTGCCAGGTGATTGGTTCGAATTGCTTTGGGTCTTGCCCCACGCCCGATATAGAAGGGAGATCATTCAGGTCGTCGCAGACAGCCCCGCGTGTCCTCAAGTAGTCGAGTAGCTTCGACCTTTCCAAATACTTGGCACTCCCAACGCCGAACGCAGGCAAGCGAACCACTGAATGGCGAGCAGGCCCGTGATTCCGATGGGATGAAGCAGCGCGCCGAAAAGAAAAGGCTGCTTGTATCGGAAGGCCGCAATCAGACGCGGCAAATACGAAAGCAACACCGACGCCCCGCTCAAAAGCATTAAACTGCGATTGCCGGCACTGTTCCACAAGGGACTCAATAGATAGACGAACAGGAACAAAGGAAGCACTTGTCCAACAAAAAGCAAAATGGAGAACGGAACGATTCGGCTCGGCGAGGCCAAGCCTTCAGTTGCATTTTTAAGAAGCCCATAAAGCACCTCTCGGCTGTTCGTGTACATGCGGCAGCCCGCCACCGCGGTGCAGTCGCAAAGGCCCGTCATGAAACCCGCTCGTCGAAAGGCTTTTGGAAGCGTGATGCCGTCGTGTCGCGAATTGCGTATCGCCGCATGGCCGCCCATCTGCTCATAGGCCTTGCGATCAGCGACAAAAATCTGTCCGCACCCGGCAGCGAAGGCAGGATGCGCCGATTTCCGCATACCAAGTATCGGCAGATACCCGAGCAGCAGAAAGTGCATTAGTGGAATCAGCAACTGCTCCAGCGGACTCCGCGTGTCTTGCCAGGGAAACCCGCTGATTAAAGACACTTGCTGGGCCTTCATCTCTCCGATGAGCTGACTCACGCCTTGGGGAGCGAGTTGCACGTCAGCATCGATGAAACAGAAAGTCGGCTTTGAGGCGAGCTTAGAAAGCACCGAGCAGGCAAACTGTTTGCCGCACCAGCCCGGCGGCAAAGGAGGGGCAGTCTTGAGTTGCACCCTGGGGTCTTGTAATGCGATCTTTCGAACGATAGCCGCCGTGTCGTCCGTCGAATGATCGTCCAGTACAAGAACTTCCACGTCCACATTCGTGCTGGCCAAAGCGGCCGTCACTGAAGCGAGTATGGATCGTTCTTCGTTTCGAGCTGGAATCAGTATGGAAACCGGAAACACTTGCCCCGCTTGAACCGCACGAGGTCTCCGGTATAGAAACAAATTAAACAGGAAGAGACAAGCAGGGATTGCAGCCAGTACGAACACGCTCCACGTCAGTATTGCCACGGCCATTGTCAGATCCTTCCGTGCTCGGCCTCGAATTTCTTGCCCTGCACACGTGCCTTGAGATTCCTCCACAAATCATACGCTCCCCCGATACCGGCGCCTCCTTTGATCAATGGCTCGAACAGAGAAGGGTCGCGAAGCTGAACCCGTCCAGACAAATGTCCTTGCGCATCTTCCAATGCCCGCGAAAACAGAGCATTCCATTCTCTGGCCGTCTTTTCCATGCCATTTTCGATGAATAAGGGTGTGCAAAAATAGGCGAACACCTCGGGAAAGCGTTCGTTCCAAAAGCTGTACTCCAAAGCCAGCGGAACCATAGCAAAGTGTTGCATGCGATGCGCCAGGTGACCCACACCGCCCTGGATCACAACCGGTCGTTGCCGCACATCAATAAACTCACCTTGCGGCGTTACCCACAAGGCGCAATCGTTCCGCCCCAACACTGCTTCGCCAATTCGAAGAAAGCGTTGCGCTCCTGCCGCCGTGCTTGGATCGATGCCGAAGAAGCCTAAACGTTCAAAGAACTTGTACTTCTCGAGCCCCACCGAAGCAATCGGCCCGAAATGCTGTCGCTCCGGAAAGAGGCGCTGGCTCAGGTACAAAGACATGAGCGGGTCCCACCAGGAAGGGTGGTTCAAGCAAATCAACAAGGGCCAACCTTCCAACTGTTCTAAGGAATTTGTGCGCAGGAGATGAACCGAGTGAAAGTTTCGCCGCAGATAGAATCCGATATACCTGATAAACCAGCTCAGCTGCCGCTTAGCTATAACAGGCAGAACCAATGACTTCGTATCTGCCGCCCGCTTCATACCGCGGCTGCGTGCATCGGTGTTCGTTCCACAATCTTGTCATGATCTAAATGGTCCGCTGCAATCCACCCGGACATCAGTACCATAGGCATTCCGGGTCCTGGGTGTGCCGACCCTCCGGCTAGATACAATCCCTGCACTTTGGGATCATGATTGGCAGGTTTGAAGCCGCCTTGCAATCGTCCATGACTGGCAATGCCGTAGATCGCACCCGCTGGAACACCGTAGCGTTCTTGGATATCTTGCGGTGTCAAATACCGTTCGGTGACGATTGCATCTTCCAAATTTGTGAGGCCGCCGGTACGCTTCAACTTATCGATGATGACCTTACGATAGTTGGGATACAACTCAGTCCAGTTTTGACCGGCGCGAATGTAAGGAGTATGAATCAACACGTAGAGCGCTTCTCCGCCGGGAGGGGCTACGGCTGACTCGGTTTTAGCCGGAGCGCACAAATAGCACGTCGGATCGGGAGCGGGAATGCCCTTATCATAAATCGCGTGAAACTCCTCAGCCGGATCGCGCGAAAAGACGAAGTTGTGATGAGCAAGATGCTCGTAACGGCGTTTCAGTCCCAGATACATCACAACGCCGGAACAAGCCGGTTCATAGGACCGGCGATGATTGAAATCCTTCGCGGTATCGCCGCCGATCAGCTCTCGATAGGTGCGAACCGAATCCGAGTTAGCCACCACAGCAGCTAGCGGAACGTACTCGCCGGCGGTTGTTTCCAGCCCTCGAATGGCGCGCTCTTCTACGTCAATGCGCTTAACGCCGGAGTTAGTACGAAACTCCACCCCAAGCTCTCGGGCCAGCTTAGTCAAGGCCTCCGGAATGGCTCCTGTTCCGCCCCGCGGATACCAAACGCCCTCACTTTCCTGCATGTACGCAATCGCGCACAAGATGGCCGGTGATTTCTCAGGCGAAGATCCTACGTACTGCACCATGTGATCCAGCATCTGAGCGACACGTTTATCTTTAATCTCGCGCCGGATCGCTCCCGCCACAGTCTGTCCCAACTTCATCCGGCTCACATCCCGAAGTAGGTTGAGATTCAAGGCCGATCCGGTGTCGAAGGTGTCGCGCATCGATCCGATTGACCGCCAAAAGAAAAAGCGATCGGAAATGCCATGCAGCTCTTCCGATGTGCTCAGGAATTTTTGGTAGCCGACAACCGTCTTCGGCGCAAACTGGCTCAGTTCCCGTTCCATGACGGCTTTATCGCCGTACAAATCCAGCTTTGTATTGTCTTCGAAGAAACAGCGCCACTGCGGCTCTAACGGCGTCAAGTCCAGGTAGTTCGAAAGTGTCTTACCGGCTTCAGAGAAAATCTTTCGCAACACCGAGGGACAGATCAGGATGGTCGGTCCCATGTCGAACCGGTATCCGTTCTCCTCCAACACCGCTGCCTTCCCGCCGAGCCAGGAGTTCTTTTCAAACACCGTGACCTGGTATCCGCGTGCGGCCAACACGCACGCGGCGCTTAGACCACCGAGACCTGAACCGATTACGCCTACTCTGTGGCCACTATTGCCCATCATTTACTCCCTTTCTCGTCTGCAATACTTGCTTAATCAGAGTTTGCCAGCCCTTCCAGCGCCTCTGTCCTCCACTTCTGTGCTTGGCTTCTAAGTAAGCAAGGAACAGCGCTTCCGAATTGGCGGGCGGCGATTCCAAATGCCGAAGCCGCTTCGCTCGCTGCACTACAACCACCTTGGGCGTGGTCATTTGAAGAAGCCCTTCTGCGCCGCGGGTGGACCCGAAGCCGCTCCATCCGCGTCCTCCAAACGACACCCGAGGATCGGCGGTGGGAACAACCATGTCGTTGATCACGACTACTCCGGCTCGAATCTGCTTTGCGAATTTGCGTGCGGCATGCTCTTCCCCGAAAATCGTTGCGCCGAGAGCGTACAGGCTTTGCGATGCCAGGTAGACAGCCTCCTCGTCGCTCTTAACCGTCATAACCGATATGGATGACAGGTTTGCGTTCCCCTGATCAAACTTCCGCCGAAATTCCTCTGCAACCGCACTGTCTACAAAAATTCTGCGAGGAGCGATGCAGGTGTCTCCGCCATTCAACTCCGCTCCGAAAGCAATGGCAGAAACCGCCTTATCGAGATCGGCGTCGGCACGAACAAACACGGGATCTTGCCCCGACAGTTCCACGATGGCGGGGATTACGTGCTCTGCCGCTTCGCGTAAAACTGCTTTGCCCGAATCTATCGATCCGGTAAGCGCCACCAGATCGACACCGCTGCGTAGTGCAGTGGTCGCCGCTTCGACCTCTTCGGCAAGTAGAGTGAAAAGACCGTCGGGGAGTCCGGCATCCGCCAGGCGACTCCAAAACGCGCCCAACACTTTGGTGGCGCCGCGCCCAGGCTTCAACAACACAGCATTCCCCGCCACCAAAGCCTGCAGCGCTTGCGTGGCAGCGAGAAACAACGGGTAATTGGAAGGCCCGATTATTAGCGCCACACCATGCGGCTCTCGATGCACGTCGATCTGAACGCGGCGAAGCCAAAATGGACGCCCCCCGTTCGAAAGCCGTTTGGACGCGAGAATCGATGCCGCTTGTAACTCGAGAAATCGGCACGCCTCAGCGAGTGGGACAATCTCCGTCGTTAAACTATCTGCTCGCGACCGGATCAGGCCGGGAGGAAAGGCGTCAACCAACCGTGACGCATCAGCTGCGATGCGATCACGAACCTTTCCAATTATTTTCAGCCGATTTCTTATAGAGTTAAGAGCCCATAGCCGTTGGGCTTCTCGGGCCTTTGCGACAAGATCAGCGATGGAACGCTCTTCTGCAGCGCTCGTCCCGACCCTCGTCGTCGCTGCTGCCATTTACGCCACTCCGGCGATTGCTGCCACCGGCGTCGCCTCGTCCCATGGCACCCGCATTCCAAGATCGTTAAGCAGCAGTCTCGAACTGATACGGGCAGACTCGAAGATCACCGGCAAACCGCTGCCAGGGTGGGTACTCCCGCCAGTGAGATACACACCGTCTAACTCGTCAAACCGGTTCCGTGGACGTAGATGTAACATCTGCGACCAATTATGAGCTAATCCAAATACAGCGCCCTTGTGAACCTCGAAACCCATGTCCCAATCGTCAGGAGTGATGATGCGCTCGTATTCAATTCGCGATCGAATGTCGCCAGCTCCAAGCTCAGCCAGCTTATTCAACACTAACTCCCGGTAACGGCCTCGTTCCTTGTCCCAATTTACTTTTTCGTGCTGATGAGTTACAGGTACAAGTACGTAAAGAGTGCTCTTTCCATCAGGGGCCAGGGTTGAATCGGTTACGCTGGCGTTTTGCACATAGTAAGACGGGTCATCCGAAAGAACATGCTTATGACCGATATCATCCATGTTCCGCATGTAATCTTTCGAGATGTAGATGGTATGGTGCGAGAGGCGATCGTATCTGCCGCGTAAGCCCAGGTACATCATAAACGCGGAGCAGGACATGCGCTTCTTCTCGAGCTTATTATCTTTCCACCGCCGGCGAAGATGGTCGGGAATTAGCCTGGACATGGCACGCGCAAAGTCGGCATTGATGACTACCGCGTCGGCTTTGAGGTCGCCCTCCGGAGTCCTTACTCCTACTACCTTACGGCCCTCCACAATCATCTGCTGCACCGGGCAGTTCAGCTTGACCTCGGCACCCAGTTGCCTGGCAATTCGCGCCAACGCCACCGTGACAGACCCGCACCCGCCCTTCGGATGATAAATACCGTACTCGTATTCGAGAAACGCCAGAATAGTGAATAAACTCGGGCACTCAAAGGGAGACATACCCAGATACTTAGATTGGAAAGAGAAGGCGAGCCTTACCCTCTCGTCCGAGAAGTAACGGCTCAATTCAGAATCAAGGGACCGCCACGGCTTCAGTATGGGCAGTAACTGCAAGAGGCTTGGCTTTACCGTGTCACGCCAGCTATCGAAAGATGTTTCAAGAAAAGGTCTGAATTTCTCGAGCTTGTGACGGTTATCCGATAGGAAGCGACGCAGTTGAGTAGCATCACGGGGGTTAATCCTAGCAACCTCCCTCTCCATGCGTTCCACGTTCGGGCTGGCTAGCAGTTCGCCGCCCCGACCGAACACAAGACGGTACTGTGGATCGAGTTGGACTAGATCTAATTCCCGCCAAAGGTTGTATCCGATGCTGTCCAAGATGCTTTCCAAGACCCGAGGGTAATGAAAAAACGTGGGACCATGGTCGAATCGAAAGCCCTGCGCATTAAATGTAGAAGTTCTCCCACCTAAGTGAGGTAAGCGCTCAACCACCGTAACACGAGCACCTGCTTTGGCTAACAAAGCAGCGGCGGTTAAACCCCCTGGACCTGCTCCAACTACAATCACTTTACGAGACAAGGAGACGTTGTCCCTCCACATCATCGGATGGCATCAACTAACCGTTGAATTCTTTTATTGAGGCTAATTTCGGGGTATACCGCGGATTCTACTGGGGCTTCTTCTTTTCTTCCTCAAGGCGCCTGCGAAACTCCTTTTCCAGTAGCAGGTCCATTTTAATTAGAACTCCCGCTTGGGTGGTTTGAATGACCAGGGACTTGGCGTCGGGATTCAGCGTCCAGGAATAGGGTCCGTCCTTGTTGCCGAACTCGTCGAAGAACGTCACCTGGTCTCCTGCCAGTTGATAAGTTCCCTGGCGGGTGAGGCTTTTCGCGTGAACGGTTACGCTTTGCGTGAACGTGTTGTTGGGAGTGAAGATCAGCTTGCCCTTGCACTTGCCGGTCTCGTGAGAATCGAAGCAGACATGCTGCGTTTCGAATCCATTGTCTTTGTCGCTGATGCTGAGGTACTCCCAGCCGGACGAGTCCTGTAGCAGCGCCAAGTTATCGGCGGTTTGCGGGGAACCCGGGAGCGCCAAAATCACGAAGAGCACCGGCATCCCGAAGCAGAGTGAGGTTCTCGCCACGCAAAAGCAAGTCTAGCAGTTCCGTCACCTACCATAGATGTTTGTGGATCTCAGAGTCCCTCTGGCGAACGGTCAGTCGCCTCGATAAGAGCAAAATCAATCTTCCCATCGCGTTCCGCAATTCGCTGGCGGTAGCGATTCCGCTGGCGCTCGGCATTGAGCTGGGCAATCCTTTGGGAGGAGTGGCTATTGCGACTGGTGCGCTGAACGTGTCTTATTCCGATGGGACCGATCCCTATTCCCAACGCGCCCGTCGAATTCTCGCTTGGACAGTGCTCAACGGCGTAGCCGTATTTATCGGGTCGGTATCGGGGAGACAGATCTGGCTCTCCACGCTGGCAGCGTTGGTGTGGGCTTTCGTTGCGGGTCTATCGAGCGCTGTGAGCAGCAGGGCCGGCGATCTCGGCTTGAATACTCTGGTGACCATTATCGTGTTTGGAGCCCGAGGCGCCATGTCGGCTAAAGGAGCGGCTCTAGCCGGCCTTTTAGTCATGGTAGGCGGATGCTTACAGCTGTTGTTTGCCCTGCTTTTGTGGCCGATTCGAAAGTACGAGCCGGAGCGGCGAGCGATTGGAGAAGTGTTTGGCAGGCTGGCCACGGAAATCGATCCTTTGAACAAAGACCTTGATCTAAGCCCCTGGGAGCCGCCCAATACTCAAGCCCAGGATGCGTTGCAGGCTCTCGGCTGGGACCGCAGCACGGAGGGTGAGCGCTTTCGACTTTTGTTCGATCAGGCCAGCCGGCTGAGGATGTCAGCGTTTGTGCTTCAGCGCATGCGGTCGGCGCTCGATTTAACTGAAGACGACCAGACCATCAGCGAAGTTTTGCGCCTGGCGAGCGCGCTCCTGTCGTCCATCGCGGAAAGTCTCGTCTCCAACCAGGCCAGCGCCACCCAAGAGTTTTTACTCGGACAGCTGCAGGCCGCCGTAGGCGAGGTGCACGGTCGAGCTTCAGACGCATCGTCTGCCGTGGATGTTTTCGCAGGACAACTTCGCGTGGTGGCGGGTTTATCTTCGCGTTCCACAACGGAAGGCGCAGACCGATCGGCACTGCAGGAAGCGGCTCATCCGTGGCGGCTCCAGGTCAGCAGCTGGATCGGCATTCTCAAGGCGAATTTCGATCCACGGTCGAGCTTTTTCCGGCATGCGATCCGGCTCAGCGTGTCCGTCGCGATCGGGGAGGTACTCAGCCATTTGATTTCCTGGCAGAGGGCCTATTGGCTTCCGATGACGATCGCTGTGGTTCTGAGGCCTGATTTTACGACGACCATCAGCCGCGGAGTGCTGCGGCTGGCCGGAACGTTCACAGGGCTGATCCTGGCGACGGTTTTGTATCTGGTGGTTCCGGCGACCGCTGTTACGCAACTGGTGCTGGTCGGAGCCTTCACATTTATGTTGCGAAGTATCGGTCCGGCGAACTACGGCGTTTTCAGCGCGGCGGTGGGCGGACTGATCGTGTTCCTTATCGCTGCCACGGGCGTGCCTCCCGGTGAAGTGGTGACAGAGCGAGCGCTCAATACGGCAGCGGGCGGCCTATTTGCGCTCATTGCCTATGCGGCGTGGCCGACGTGGGAGCGGACACAGGTCTCGGTGGCTTTCGCCGACATGTTCGATGCCTCGCGCAATTATTTCAGTGCTGTGGTCCGGCGCTTCGGATCTGCTCCCGTGGCGCCGAACGAGTTGGACGCGGCACGGAGCGACTGGAGGCGGGCCCGCTCGAATGCGGAAGCATCGGTGGACCGAATCAACTCCGAGCCACGCGCCAATCCTGAGAACCTGCAGCTTCTCAATTCGATGCTTGCTAGCTCGTATGCCCTTATCCACTCGACAATGGCTCTCGAAGGCGTTTTGATTCGGGGCGGAGAGCAGACGGCGCCGGCTTCGTTTCGGCAATTTACGAACGATCTCGAACTGACGCTTTACTTTTTGGCGGCGGCACTACGCGGCTCGGCTTCGGCGGCCGAATCGCTGCCTAAACTCCGTGAAGATCACCAGCGGATGGTAAAGGCTGGCGCTGAGTTTGCGCCGGACGATCAACTTATTCTGCTTGAAACCGATCAATTGACCGTTACCACAAATACTCTGCGCGAGCAGACCGTCCGATTCGCCGCAACTCCAACATTACTAAGCCACAATTAATAGCTTGTCAGGTGTGATGGGCAAATCTCGCACGCGTTTGCCGGTAGCATGAAAGACGGCGTTGGCGATGGCGGCGCCGGCTCCGGTGATTCCGATCTCGCCGATCCCCTTGGCGCCAAGCGGGTTGATGTGCTCATCCTTTTCTTCGACCCACATCGCTTCGATCACTCCGACATCGGCGTTGACGGGCACGTGATACTCGGCCAAATTGTTGTTCACCCAACGACCTACCTTCTGATCAAGGGCAGCTTCTTCATGCAGGGCTAGACTGATGCCCCAGATCATGCCACCCATCAGCTGACTCCGCGCTGTCTTAGCGTTCAGGATTCTGCCAGCGCCAAAGCAGCCGACCATGCGCGACACTTTGAGCTGACCCAAATCCATGTCCACACGGACTTCGGCAAACTGCGCTCCAAACGCATACATAGAAAATTTGTTCTTCTCGTCACCGGGTTTGGCGTTGGCCTGCGCCTGAACGCTGCTTTGCCCGCTGCGAGCGAGAACTTCTTTGAATGTGTCGGATTTGGAGGGATCGGTTCGCGAAGATAAACGTCCGTTCTCGAAGACGATGTCCTGGGCGCTGACGCCCGAAAGCGGTGACTTCGAATCGCTGGTGGCCATTTGGACCAGCTTTTCTTCGAGGGCCTTCGCGGCAAGATAGACTGCGGAGCCCGTGCTGGCAGCGGTCTGGGAGCCGCCTGAAACGGGAGTTTTGGGCAGGATGGTGTCGCCTAATCGGAACTTCACCTGACTGACAGGCACGCCAAAGGTGGAGGCAGCAATCTGGGTCATGATGGTGTAGGTACCGGTCCCAAGATCTTGCGTCCCGGCGTCCACTGAAAATGTTCCGTCGGCATGGAGTTCGGCTTTGGCGCTGGATGGGCCGCGCCGCGTCGGATAAACTGCGCTTGCCATTCCCCAGCCGATCAGCGTATGGCCATCTTTCATGGAGCGCGGCTGCAGGGGGCGGTTTTTCCAACCGAACTTTTCAGAGCCTTGCTCGTAGCATTCGCGCAGCGACTTGCTTGACCAGGGAAGATTCTTTTCCGGATCGGTTTCGGCGTAGTTCTTCAGGCGGAACTCGATCGGATCCATTTTGAGTTCATGGGCCAATTCGTCCATGGCGCATTCGAGCGCATAAGAGCCGACCGATTCGCCCGGAGCGCGCATGAAACTGGGCGTTCCCAGATCCGCTTCGACCAGCTTCTGCGAGGTCCGATTATTGGGGGAAGCGTACAGCATCCGCGTGGTGAGGCTGGCGCTTTCGGTGAACTCGTCAAAGCTCGAAGTAAGGCTGACCGTGTCATTACTTAAGGCGGTGAGTGTTCCGTCCGACTTGGCCGCGGCAGCGATGGACTGATGAGTGGGGGAGCGGTACCCCAGCATGCCGAACATCTGCGGCCGCTCGACAGCTAATTTCACAGGCTTCTGAAGCTGTTTGGCGGCAATCGCGGCGAGGAGGACATGCGACCAGACAGCGCCTTTGCTTCCAAAACCTCCGCCCAGGTAGGGCGAGACGACGCGAACGTTTTCGTCTGTTATGCCGAGAAGCTGGGCTACGCGTGACCGATCACTGAATACGCCTTGGGTGGCATCGTAGAGAATCAGATGGTCAGGGTCAGGCCAGACGGCGATGGTGGCGTGGGGCTCCATCGGGTTGTGGACTTCAAAGGGCGTGCTGTAGACGTGCTTGATCTTGGCGTTCGCTTCGGCAAGACCGGACTCCAGGTTGCCGCGGCTGTTCGATGGCGAGTCTCCCGCTCCGCCTACTTTCTGCGGCATATAAGCTTCCGAAAGACGGTCTTCGAGACTCACCTTATGAGAGTCGACAGTGTATTTCGTCTTGACAAGACGGGCGCCTTCGTTCGCATTTTCGAGCGTGTCGGCCACCACGAGAGCGATGGGTTGGTTGGCATAGCGTACGACGTTGTCCTGTAAGACCTGCAAGATGCGTCCGGTGGGTCCGCTCTTCGGTTGGGCCGTCAGAGAGGGCATCTTGGGCGCATTTTCATGTGTCATGACCAGCAAGACGCCAGGTGAAGCTTCGGCTGCCGTGGCGTCGAGCGCTGCGATGCGTCCTTTCGCGATGGTGCTCATGACCATGACCGCGTAGACGGCGTTTGGCACATTGTGCTCGTACGAATAGGGTGCGCGGCCGGTTACTTTGAGACGACCATCGACTCGATCGAGCGGTTGTCCGATCAAATTATCCATTTGCATTTACTAAATCCTTGGAGCGACTGTATCTATGCTCTATCTAGGCCATGTTCGCGGTGGTGGTGACCGCGCGAGCAATGGCGCAGCGAGCCAGTTCCACTTTGAAGGCGTTGTTCTTATAAGGTTTGGCAGCTTGGAGTTCGGCGTTGGCCGCTTCGCGAAGAACGGATTCGTCGGGTTTCTTGCCAATCAAGATTCGCTCCGCTTTTGTGGCGCGCCACGGCTTGTGTGCGACGCCGCCGAGAGCGAGGTGAGCGTGACGGATCACTCCGTTGTCGTCTGTGTCGAGCACGGCTGCGACCGAGACCAGCGCGAAGGCATAGGAATTACGGTCGCGAATTTTCAAATAACTGGATCGACGGCCATAGGAGATGGACGGCAAGTCGATGGCTACGATCAATTCGCCCGGTTGGAGGGTGGTATCGAGCTGTGGCCGCTCACCGGGGAGACGATGAAATTCGGCGATTGGAATGGAGCGTTCGCCTCCCGGTCCTTTCACCTGCACGACCGCATCAAGAGCGGCAAGCGCCACATTCATGTCGCTCGGGTTGGTCGCAATGCACTGCTCGCTCGCGCCGAGAATAGCGTGGATGCGATTGTAGCCTTCCTTTGCAGCGCAGCCGCTTCCCGGCACTCGTTTATTGCACTCGCTGTAGGCAGGATCGTAGAAGTAATAGCAACGCGTGCGCTGAAGCAGGTTCCCGCCCATGGTTGCTTTGTTGCGAAGCTGCTGCGAGGCGCCGGCTAGCATGGCCTGACTCAGAACGGGGTAGCGAGTGCGAATGAGCTGATGATTGGCGGCCTCGGTATTGGTCATCATGGCGCCAATGCGTACGCCACCGCCGTGCTCCTCGATAGTGTTCAACGGCAGACGTGAGACATCGACCAGGTGAGTGGGAGTTTCGACTCCCATTTTCATCAGATCGATCAGATTCGTACCGCCTCCGATGTATCGAACATCGATCTTGTCGGCGGCACCTTCGGAGAAGGCCTTGACGGCGGCGTCCACAGTAGTGGATCGGGTGTAGGTGAAGGGTCTCATGCGCGACTTCCCTGGTCACTTCCCTGGTCTTGGACGGCGCGGATGGCGGCGACGATACCGGGGTAAGCGCCACAACGGCAGATGTTGCCGCTCATTCTTTCTCTTATTTCATCGTCAGTCAGCTGAACCGGCTCGACGTTGGCGAGATTGTGAGTGACGAAGCTGGGCGCTCCCGCTTTCGCTTCGTTCAGCATGGCGACAGCGGAACAGATTTGGCCGGGCGTACAGTAGCCGCACTGAAAGCCATCGTGCTGGATGAAAGCAGCCTGCATGGGATGCAGATTATTTCCTTCGGCGAGTCCTTCAATGGTGGTGATCTCGTCGCCATCGTGCATGACCGCAAAACTAAGGCAGGAGTTCACTCGGGCGCCGTTGACGAGAACGGTACAAGCTCCGCACTGGCCATGGTCGCATCCTTTTTTGGTTCCGGTCAGGTGTAGCCGTTCGCGGAGGAGGTCAAGAACAGTGGTTCGCGTATCGATTTGCAGGTCGTGCTTCTGACCGTTGACGGTTAACGAGCACGCGACTAGTGGAACGGGAGTAGCTGAGCTGGCTGCAGGTTCAGCGAGGACTGGTTCGGCCACCGTGGAGGCGACACTGCCGGCAATAACCGTACCGACAAACTCGCGCCGGTTAACGCCTCCCTGGTCGGCATTTTGCTGGTTGTCATCGAACTTCATGTGAATGGTTAGACAGGTACTATGCCTCGACGGTAACGGAGTATTCCCTCTCACAAAGGTACGAAAATACACCTGTAGCGCAAAGGAGACGTTTGTTGTTTAAAAAAGCGTCAGTTTTGCGGCTGTGGCTGTCTGTAACGCTCGATGCGAGCTCGAGTTTCTCTTATTTCGCGCTGTCTTTCGAGACTGGCGAGGCGGGAAAACTCGGCTTGCGCTTCCTGTTGAGCCTGCAGGTCGGCTAAATGTTCCTGTATATCTTCGATTGGAAAATCGAAGCCATGGTCAGCCGGGTCAAAGGGTTGGTTCTCTTCGCAGGCGGATTGATAGAGCGCAGCTGCCTCTTTGAGGTCGCTCTTTTCACGCAGTTTTCGTTCTTCCTGGAGTTGGCGGAGTTCAGCGGATTCCTTTTCACGGCGACGACAGAGGCGAGCTTCTTGCACTTGTAGATTGCGGAGCTGGCGTTCGTGAGTGAGGGTGATTTGCAGCTCAATGAGGCGCTTTTGGGCAGCAGCCGATTCATGGGCGTATTGTTCGGCGAACTGGCTGCAGCCGTTCGAGTAAATCGCCATCTCAAGGCCGACGATCCGTTCGAGACGCCAGGCGTGATCCGCCAGGGATTGGACGAGGGCCGTTTCGCGAACCCCGATGGGATCGAATTCCTGGAAAAACGAGTCAAGATGACGCTCGTAGAGGTCCACATCGTCCGTAGGAAGAAGCACAGTGCGACCGGTGAGGGCGGTTGTGACGGCATTGCGAGAGGATTTGGCTCTTCCTTCCGGCGTGCGGGGGCCGGTGGAAAGCTTAGAATTGGCTTGATTGGCCAGGAGGCGCGCTTCGGACAGCGTTTCCTCAGCATCGGTGGGAGGGGTTTGCCCGGCTTCGACTTCCAGGGAAAGCGCCTCGGCTTCAAAGGCTCGGAGGCTTTCAAGAGTGTCGGCCCGGAGAAGCTGATTCTGCTCCTTGCGGGCTTCCTTTCTGGCCTTGCGCTCCTGAGCGCGAAGGAGGGTGCGAGCGTTCATATAACGTTCCTTTGATTGAAAATTGCTCAGGCCAGGGGAGAAGCCGGAGGCTGAGCTAGCTGGAACGTACCATGTGGGACGATTCGTCAGGGCTTAATTTTCCAGTAAGTCTTTTATAGTCTTTACTTTAGGAAAGATAGTTTGTCTGTGATTGGCAGTGTAAGTTTGATTTGGAGGGGGTACTGCAAGGGGAGGGGGACAAATGGCGTTATAATGAAAGACATAATGGTAGATGAGTGAGTGCGGTGACGGATCAACTGGGCGGCGACCAAGTTTCGGCGATTGTTTATATAAGGATGGGGAGGTGGTATTGTGGAGGGCGACAGATGGCGTTATAGTGAGGGACATAATGGTGAATGAAGTGAGTGCGGTGATGGATCAATTGGGCGGCGACCAGGTTTTCGGCGACTCTCTACACACCGAAACGGAACTGCAGCAAGCCATACGGGACGGACTGCCACAGGCGAGCGTCGAGGGCGTGATGCGATCTGCCGGAATCGGTTTGAAAGAGTTGGCTACGGTGCTGGATCTTTCCGCTCGCAGTCTGCAACGGCGGCGGCGGGAAGGCAGGCTGGCGCGTTTCGAATCGGACCGTTTATATCGACTGGCCCGCACGGTTGCTCTGGCCAAACATTATTTAGGGGATGCCGACATCGCTTTGCGGTGGTTGAAGAGACCGAACCGAGCGTTGGGGGGCAAGACACCTCTGGAGTTGTTGGACACCGAGATCGGTTCGCGCTCGGTTGAAAACGTGCTGGGCCGAATTGCTTATGGCGGGGTGAGTTGACCCTTGTCTATCGTATTCTTCGCAAGCCTTATTCCGAACATCCACTAGACGGCGAAGGAGCATACCGATTTGGCGGCCGATGGTCGAGCCCCGGTGTTCGTATTGCTTATACAGCTAGACATGTGTCACTAGCGATGGTGGAGTATTTTGTTCACCTGGCGGTTGATGATCCTCCGCCCGACCTGGTTTTAGTGACGGCTGAGATTCCAGACGAAGTTCCCCGTACACGGATTGAAGATCGCCAGTTGCCGGCAAATTGGCGTTGTACCCCAAGTGTTCCGGAGCTCAGTGCGATTGGAGACCATTTCGCACTCGAAGGAAAGTTTGCGATTCTGGTTGTGCCGTCGGCGGTAGTTCCGAGCGAGTGTAACTGGCTGATCAATCCTCAGCACGAAATGTCTAAAACTATTCGCGTGAGCGCAGCCGAAGAGTTCGTTTACGACGCGCGTTTCTTTCGAGCGTGAGCCGGATAGAAATCGACACAAGAGTGATATCTCTGCGCGAGTTCGGGCGTCCCATTTGGGGAGGGGTAGGCAAGCCACCGACAACCGGACTGGAGAGAGATGGGGCGCGTGGGAGTTCGATCCGGGCATAACGCGCGGAAGATGTGAGCGACATCCGGACAGGGTGACGACGCCCGGCTGGGCGGATGTCAGGCCACGACGTTTAATGCTCCTGAGACCTGGCTGACGGCTTGCAGGAGTTTCCGGCTGTCGATCGGTTTTGAGAGGTATCCGTCCATGCCGCCGTCCAGGCACTTTTCTTCGTCGCCCTTCATGGCGTGGGCGGTCATAGCGAAGATCCGAACGCGGGTACCGGTGGTGGCTTCATGAAGCCGGATGAGAGAAGTGGCTTCAAAGCCGTCCATCTCCGGCATTTGCACATCCATCAGAACCAAATCGAAGGGCTCTTTTTTGAATAGTGTGACAGCCTGCTGCCCGTCGTTTGCCATTTGAACCGAGTGTCCGTCTCTCTGGATGAGGCGAGCCGCCACCATTCGGTTCACGGGATTATCGTCTACTACGAGAACACGACAGCCGGATTGAGATGCGCTTTTCGTTTCAACGGTCGGCTGGGGGCTGCGCTTTTGGATGGTGGCCGGCGGAACGCCAAGAATATTTTGAATGGCGGTGGATAGTTCGGCCGAGTTGACCGGCGAATGAATACAGGCAGCGATGCCGAGATCCCGACAAAGTATGTCGTCATAATCCGCTCCGGCGAGGAGAATCGGGGTTTCCGCGGCGATGCCAGCTTCGCGGATGTGCCGGGCGAGATCGAAACCGTCGATTCCCGGCATTTGCATCGCGATTAAAATCAATTGAAACGGCCGATCAGCGATCTGCCTTTCGCGGAGAAGAGCAAGACTGGCCTCGGCACTTCGGACTGCGATCGATTGCATACCCCAATCCGCAGTGGTTTGGAGCAGCAGGGTTCGACTACTCTCGTCGTCGTCAACGATGAGTATGGAAATGTCTGACAAGATTGGCGGCTCGACTGGGGTGATGCTTTCGGCTGGAGCGTTCCCCAGGCGTGCGTCGAAGTGGAAGAGACTTCCTCGTCCATCGGGACCTTCCTCCATCCAGAGCTGACCTCCCATGAGGTTTACCAAGCGTTTCGAAATTGCCAAACCGAGACCGGTACCGCCGAATTTCCGAGTGGTAGAGATTTCGGCTTGAGCGAAATCTTCGAAGATGAGATTTCGTTTTTCGACGGGTATGCCGACGCCGGTGTCCCGAACGGTGAAGTGAAGGAGCAATCCGCCGACGTCGCCCGATGTTACGTCACTAGAAGTTACGTCGATGGTGACGACGATTTCGCCATGATCGGTAAATTTAATTGCATTTCCAATCAAGTTGACCAGCACCTGACGCAAGCGACCAGGATCGCCCTTCACCTTTCGAGGGACTTCAGCGTGGATATGGTAGGTGAGATCCAAGTTTTTTTGGAGCGCCCGGACGCTCAAGGTACGCAGTGTCTCGGCCAGTTGTTCGTGCAGGTCGAAGACGATCTCTTCCAGATCGATCTTTCCGGCCTCGATCTTCGAGAAATCGAGGATATCGTTAATAACGGTCAGCAGAGACTCGGCCGAGATTTTGACCAGGTCCAGATCGTCCCGCTGTTCCCTGGACAAGTCGGTTTCGAGAACCAGATCGGTCATTCCGATGATGCCGTTCATGGGTGTTCTGATCTCGTGACTCATTGCCGCGAGGAAGGAACTCTTGGCCTGGTTGGCAGCCTTCTCCGCCATTTCTGCCCGTTTACGTTCGACAATTTCGACGTTGAGGATTTCGGTCTGATTTTCGAAGAGGGTAACGATCATCCCGAAGGCAACGAAATATTTGGGAATATCCCAGACCACGTGATCGCCGGGGATTTCAAGGACGAAATGATCGGCCAGCGCTCCTATCGGGAATACCAATCCCCAAGCAAGAAAAGAGAAGGAAGTGAGAACAACGCCGGGAGTGAACCGGCGAAATAGCGCCCAAAAGTTGCATCCGGTTATGGCGAATGCTTCGAAGAGAATGTAGTCCATTCCGTATTCCGGATTTAATTGGATTCCCTGGATAAGAGTCCAAATTCCGGATAGGGTAAAGAAGGCGACAAGAACGCGGGAGTAAAGGCTAGCCGGGTATTCCCTAGGGAATGCAATCGCCAGAGTGGACACGACGATGACGCCCACACAGAGGCGGTAGCAAAGCAGACTTTTGATATCGCAGACGAGGCAAGTCCAATAGACGACCGCCGGCAGAAGGAGCAGGGAGAAGAAGACTATGCGCCGACGTAGAACTCCGTAAACACTAGGAGAAACGGAGAGAAAAAAACAAGAAGCGGCGCCGAGAAGCGTGGAATAGGCGAGCCAATTAGACAGGCGATCCGGGATCAGGGCGAAGCTGGCGAGGAAGATGGAGGCGAAGTGTACTACGATGGCAACCCACCCCATCATCCAGAGACGGACACGGAGCTGGCGTTCTCGCAAGTGAATCCAGGTAAAGAGAGCCACAAGAAGAATCATCACTGTGAGAGTGACTATTCGTTCGAATTGTGGAAACATGCGAACGGAATTCCTTATCTAACGGGGACAAAAAACGCGTTCTTGCCGCAGCGATTGTTTCTGAGACTTAAATGCAAATTTAATTGTATATATATTTGGGGCAAATCTTGGATCAAAGTTTTTCGAATTATTCTGCATTTCTCCATGAATGTAGTATTCCGTAGTAAGCTTCCGCTAGTTAGGCGGCAGTTTGGGAGTCGAGGGCGGTGTCGGGGGAGTAGTTGGTGGCGTGCGAGGCGGCGGTTGAAGTTGTGAAAGTCTTTCTCGGATAACATCAGCCCGCGCTGCTGTGCAAACGCTCGGCCCTTCCACTCATCAGGAATCAGAACACTGGCATGTTGTTCCTCGGCCAATTGAATTGCTTCGGCCGCGCCCTGGTCTAAGCCGGCCGCAAGATTCGCATCGAGGGACCGGGCTAGCGATTGGACTACCAGCCATGTGGGGCGGTTTGTGATCCATTGCCGGATCAACGGGAGTAGTGGTGTGAGACAGCTCCCGGATCACTTCCAAAGGGACATAAACGTTTGCGAAGAGCTGCGAGAACACATCGGCCTGTTGAACGGAAATTAAGTAACGCAGCCCTGTATCCGGGTTCTTGAATTTTGCGACGGAAAATAATCAAGTAACACGACGTCGGTTGCGAAGTTACTTCAGGAGTGTGTAGTTGACGATGACGTGAGTGACGATTTCGACGGGCGCGCCGTTGAGGAGGGTGGGGCGGTAGCGCCATTGACGCACGGCTTCGAGGGCGGATTCTGAGAGGTCGTCGCTGGGGGAGGAGACGACCCGTAGTTCCATGGGTACGCCGTCTTTGGAGATGGTGGTTTCGATATCGACTGTGCCCTGGGTTCGGGCCGATTTGGCAGCGGGCGGATAGATAGGCTGCACTTTGGTGGTCAAATTATTTTGGGCGACCTTTCCTCCGACAGTGATTGGTTTGGGTTGTGCTTCGTTCGTATCGACGAGCTTGTCGGCGACGGGTTGATCGCCTTCTAACGACATGACGAATTCGCGGTCCATGGTGGAATCCGCTTTCAAGTCGAATTCGCGGAAGAGTGAGGAGAAGCCGGGCTTTTCGGCTCGCAGGATGTACTGTCCGGCAGCGGTGCCAGTAAAGCTGAAGCTGCCTTGGGAGCTGGTTGTTGCTTCCTGCTTGGCTCCGGTATCGGGGTTAGAGAGGAAGAGCTTGACGTCGGGCAGCGTGTTGCCGCCGGCGTCGTGGATGGAGCCGCTGATGGTGGCGGCGGAGAGCCCTGCTGAAGTCAGCAAGGCGGAAAGGATTGTGCGTTTCATGATGGAACCTCCTTGTTCATTCGAATTCTGGTTGAGATGGAGAGTGACTGCCGAGGCCGAGATGGCGATCAAAGCGAGAAGCAAGGGCAGGGCGTAGGATCTCGGCGGCGACAGCAAAGCGGCGGGTGGATTTAAGATGGCTCGCAGACGGTCCTCGAGCGAGCCGGAGCGGGCCATGCTGATGGCTGTCAGGGGAAGTTTGTGGCTGCAATCGAGGGAGCGGGCGACGGCGAGGAGTTCGGCTGCATAGTCGGAGGGGCGGAAGCCGGAATGGAGCGCTTCGGCATCGCAGGCGATTTCACTTTCGGCCCGGAGCGCGCGGCGCTCGAGCCACACGAGCGGCTGGAACCACCACAGCGAGGCGACCAGGTGAGTCGCTACTTGTGCGGCTACGTCGTGACGCCGGACATGGGCCATTTCGTGCGATAAGACCGCTTGCAGGCGTTGAGAACTCCAGTGTTCGGCTGCGGCAGGGAGCAGGATGCGGGGGCGCAGAAAGCCGGAGGTTAGCGGGACCGGCAGGTCAGCGGTGAGGAGGATTTGCGGGGAGTTCAGCGGCCGTAATTTATCCAGTGCGTCTTCCAGAGCCGGCGTGAAGCACGGGACTGCGCGGCGTGACAGTCTCCTTGCCGAGAGCGTGCCGATGAACAGCGGCAGGGATGCGAGGAAGACGCCGGCTAGCCAGACAGCGAGCGGCCAATTCACGCGATGTAAGGCCTGCTTCGCGAGGATGGTGGACGGTGTTTCTCTGATGGTGACCAGCGCTGGCTGGCGGTGGAGCGGAGTCCAGAGCGGGATGTCGATTTCAGGGAGTAAGACCGACAAGACAGGGAGCAAGGCGAGCAGACAAAACGTCAGGAGCAACAAGCGGTGTCGAAGGGCGGCGCCTTGTCGCTTAGCGAGTGTCCGGCGAAGGACCTCAGCGGCAAGTAACAGAGCAGCGGAACGGACGAGCAGCTCAAGCCAAAAAGACGAATTCATTACTTGCCTTCCTTACGAGCGTCTTCGATCAGGGCAGCGAGACGGTCAAAGTCTTTGGGCTTGAGATCGCGCCCGGAGATGTTTAGAAGAGTGGCGACCGCCTGCTCGGTTGAACCGTCGAAGAAGGTCTCGACGAGGTGCCTGACAGCGGAACGCCGCACTTTTTCACGGGGCACGACGGCCATGTAGACGTAGCGCAGATCTTTCTCTTCGTGGCGGATATGCTTTTTGTCTTCGAGGACGCGGAGCATGGCGCGGACCGCGGAGTAACTGGGTGGGTCTGGAATTTCCTGCAGGATTTCGGCGGCGGTGGCGCGACCCTTGCGGTAGAGGACATCCATGATCTGGCGCTCGCGGCGGCTGAACTTCTGCTGGGAAAGTAGCATCCTGCTAGAAAAGTAGCACTGTTAATCAAGGACGTCAAGAGGCGGCGACGTTATTAAGCAGTTCCTGGGGAGCTTCGCTGAAAACTTCTTTCGCTAGTTGACCAGAAAGGCCCTAGGCTGCGGTGGCTTAGTTTGCGCGCTGCCTCTTTGGCGTCACGGTTTTGAGTTGTTGTCTCTGGGCTGTCCCAGGTTGGCGGGGCGTGGGGACCGAGGCGGTGTGAACTCCTTAAGAACATTCAGGATGGCGCGAGCCCCGAAGCTGATTCCGAAACGAGAAAATGTATTACTGAAAGTCTGGTCGTTCTGAGGATAGTAAGCGTCTGAGAGCGCCGTTTGCATGCCGATACCGAGCACTTCGGAGATGTTGAAGGACGGGTTTCCGTTGTCTTGCCGCGTGATCAGCTCCCGCGAGATGGCGTACCAGAACCTGCTTCGAATCGATCCGGCGCCTTTGCGGTAAAACCGTGGGTCCTGATGGAAGACGGTGGGGAGCAAGGCAGTGCTGAAAAAGTTGGCGGATGCAATGTTCGCAGCGGCAGCTCCGAATCGACTGGCGTAGGCCCGTCCACCCTGGCCGTAGTCGGGTTGAGACTTGGCGGCTTGTGAGATACCGGCAATTGCCGCGGCGACCAGCGGCACAGACGGATCGAACGTTTTGCGAAGGAAGAGATTGAATTTCTGCCGCGGGTCCAGTTTGGAGACCTTGGCGTTGGGATCGAAGACTACGTCGTAACTGGGAAATATAAGGAAAGTTCGTCCGGTGATCGTGCCCGGCTGGGAGCCTGGCGTGAGGCTAGGGTCGATGAGCGCTTGCGCCCCAGCACTCCGGACTGCCAATAGCGACAGAAGCCCGAAGAGTGTAAAACAGAAGAGACGGGCCTTCAGACGGCGACCCTTACCAACGTTATTTCGTGACGGCAGGTTTGAGACACAGCCTTAGTGTAAGGGGTTCTCACAATGTAACTCTAGTTACGAGGCATATTACTTTTGTGAAGAGTTTCCGTTTCGCAATCTGCGCGCAAATTTTTCTGACGATGGTTTGCTTACTTTCGCCGGCGTCTGTGGCCGTAGGGCAAGAGCAGGCTTGGATGCTGGGGCCGTTTGCTCGTCCGGCAAACAGTTTGCCGGTTATTCGTCCTCAGGCTGAGAAGACTTTTCTCGATCCGATCGTCAAACGGCCAGTTCATTGGGAAGCGCTTCACACGTTTAATCCGGCGGCGGTTGTGCGGGGCGGCAAGGTGGTGGTTCTGTATCGCGCGGAAGATAACAGCGGCGCTATGCAGATTGGCATGCATACTTCACGGCTGGGTTTGGCGGAGAGCAGCGATGGAATTCACTTTGCCCAGCGTTCCGAGCCGGCGTTTTATCCTGCTCCGGACGAACAGGAAGGACGCGAATGGCCAGGGGGCGTGGAGGATCCACGGTTAGTGGAAAGCGAAGACGGTGCCTATATCTTGACTTACACGCAGTGGAACCGCGACACGTATCGCGTCGGCATTGCGACGTCTCGCGATCTCCTGCACTGGACAAAGTTCGGGCCTGCCTTCGGCCTTTCGGGCAAGTATGCAGCGTTGAAGTATAAGTCCGCCGGGATTGTGACGCAGCTGGCGGGAGGCCGGCTGGTGGCGGCGCGTTTGCAGGGGAAGTACTGGATGTATTGGGGTGAAGTTCACATTGGGCTGGCTACTTCGAACGATCTGATTCACTGGACGCCGGTGGAGGGACCGGGTGGCGCGCCGCTTGTTTTGCTGGCGCCGCGGACGGACCATTTTGACAGCGCCTTGCCGGAGGTGGGACCGCCGCCGGTGCTGACCGGCGATGGCATTCTACTGCTTTACAACGGCAAGAATGCCGTACAGGGAGGCGATGCGCATCTGCGGCCGGATACTTATTCTGCGGGGCAGGCATTGTTTGACGCAGCCGATCCGAGCCGGCTGTTGCATCGCACCGAGGAACCATTTTTTCAACCGGAGAGGCCGTGGGAGCGCGCCGGTCAATATGCTGCCGGGACGACGTTTCTGGAAGGCCTGGTGCGTTTCGGTGGTCGTTGGATTTTGTACTACGGGTGCGCTGATTCGCTGGTGGGCGTGGCGAGAAGCGAGGCGCGGTTCGGCACAGCGGAAAAGAGGTAGACGAGTCCTTCGGAGAGTGTTGGGTGGGTGAGGATCAGATCACGCAAGGCGGTGTAGGGTAAACCGGCGCTCATTGCCAGCTGTACGGGTGCCATGATTTCACCGGCCCCGACTCCGAGTCCGGTGAAGCCGAGGATGGTGTCGTCCTCGGCACCGATGAGCGCTTTGAGGAAGCCTTCCGTTTCGCCCAAGGTTCGTGTACGGAGCACCGCGTTCATGGGCAGCTTGGCGAGACGGTAGGGAATGCCTTTGCGCCTGGCTTCGCTTTCGCTCAGTCCGACTCGGGCGAGTTCCGGATCGGTGAAGAGGCAGGATGGAACCTGGCGTCCGGTGGTGACACGAGTTCTTCCGGCCAGTCTCTCGATCACAATGCGGTGGTCGTCATAGGCGATGTGAGTGAAGTGAGGACTTCCGGCGCAGTCTCCGACTGCAAAGACTCCACTGGCCGTGGTTTCCAGATGCTCGTTGACGCGAATGGAACCGTCTTTGGTCAATTCGATTCCGGCGAGGTCGAGCCCAATGCCATCGGTATTTGAGGTTCGGCCGGTTGCCACCAAGAGATGGGTTCCGATAATCTTCTCGGTTTGCCCGTTTTGAGAGACTTCGACCGCTACGCTTTCACCGGAATGGCCGCTTATGCGAACGACGTTCGAATCGAGGTAGAGTTTGACGCCCTCGCTGCTCAGGATTGCGGTAAGCGCGGTTGAGACGTCCTCGTCTTCGCGATGCAAGAGCCGTCCGTTGCGTTCGATGATCGAGACGTTGCTGCCGAACCGCCGCATAGCTTGAGCGAATTCAAGTCCCACGTATCCGCCGCCAAGCACGATTAGATGACCGGGCACCACGGCGACTTCGAGCATCCCGACGTGCGTGAGAGGGGAGGCTTCGGCCAGTCCGGGAAGGGGATCGATGGCGGCTCGCGAACCCGTACTTACGACGACGGTATCTGCTGTCAGCAGGCGGAGCCCTCCGTTATTCAGTTCAACTTCTATGGTCTTCGGTGCGACGAATCTTCCGCGTCCGAGGATGAGTTCCGCGCCGGATTGAGTGTAGTGCGCTCTATTGGTCTCGATGAGTCCGTCGACCATGGCGCGTTTTCGAGCGCGAACGATTTCCATGTCGACGCCGGGCGCGGCAGAATGGAGACCGAACTCTTTCGCCAATGTGGCGTCGTGAGCGATCTTGGCTGAGTGAACGAAGTTCTTGCTGGGAAGACAGGCGATGTTCGGGCAGGAGCCGCCGATGTAGCAGCACTCGACTACAGCCGTACGCTTGCCGGAAGAAGCTAGTTTCCAGGCAATGTACTTACCGCCCTCGCCGCTGCCGAGCACGAGCGCGTCATAGTTTTCTAATTTCCGGGATCGGTCCAAAAGAGGTCTCCTCTCGCTTTACCAGTTTGGACCAGAAGCGAAAAGAGCCTACGTCAGGAGAGGATTTAGGCGATGGGAGTGAACGGAAACACTGGTCGCCTGCTACGGCGATGCGGTGATGGCTGAGTGCGTCAAACGCGGCGTTGGCAGCTATTCCCTGGAGGTTAATAAGTTCTCCGCTTTTCAAAGTAATTTGCAGGTGTTGCTGACATACTGCGTGAGCCCCTGCTATTTCACTAATATTTAATAGACGCGGTGGAAGAGAAGAATCATTATTTTTCACAAGTAGATAATCAAACGCCACAACAACTCCCGTTTCTCTTGCACCCGGCGAACAGCTCGTCATAGGTTACTCTTAGCACTGCGTGTAAGTATGCCATTAAGTTACTTCGATTGCAGTACAAGCCGTCCTATGGTTCACAAAACTAAATGAGCATTTTGTCAGACTTGTGAAGTATGTCTAGACAATACGTTCAGCAGTTTTTTACAAGATTAGGTTTTTGAGAAACTACGCGGGAATTTCAACAAATGCGAGGCAAACTAATCGCTTCATTTCGTAGCGAACTTCCGAAAGAAACTCGCCTGGTTCCAGTGTGGACGCTGTGGGTCGTTCGCCACTTTCATGGTCAGGTTGGTCATCAGTTGGTTGAACTTGGCGGCGGCTGCCAGATCGACCGGTTGATTGCCGTCGTCCGACGGCGCGTGATAACGGTTCTTTAGCCAGGCAGCCTGTATCTTGTCGGCAGAGGAACCTGCCGGGCTTCCGAAGGCGGGCATGATGGAGGGAACTCCGGCACGGATGAAGTTGTACTGATCGCTGCGGATGAAGATGTTACGGTCGGGCTGGCGATCCGGCATGATGTGAACGTCTAAGGGCGCAGCTACATCGCGGATGTCGTTGCCGAGGGTTGACTCATTGCCGCCGTACACGACCAGATAGTTCAGGGGAACGATGGGCAGGAACATATCCGTGTTGAGGTCGGCGACGATTTGATGGGGAGGGACGGTCGGCTTGGCGGCATAGTAGCGCGAGCCCAACAAGCCTTTTTCTTCGGCGCAAACCACCACGAACAAGACGGACCGCTTGGGCTTGGCGTGGGTTTCGTGGAGGGACTCGGCGACTTCGAGCATGCTGGCGACTCCGGAGGCATTGTCCATGGCTCCGTTGTAGATTTTGTCGCCGGCAATGGGTTCGCCGATCCCGAGGTGGTCGAGATGCGCGCTGTAGACCACGTATTCGTTCTTCAGCTTGGGGTCCGTGCCGGGTAGCACGGCGGCGATGTTCGGCGATTCCACCTGTTCGTTTTTGGTGGTGACTGCGGCATGCACGGAAGCCGGTAAGGGGAACCGGGGCAACGGCTTGCCTGCGTCGGCCAAGGCAAGCAGTTCAGCGAAGGTGTGGCCGGACCCAGTTAGAATTTTCGAGGCCGACTCCGGATTGATACTGGCGGTAAACAGGGGGCCGCGGGAGTCCTGGAGGGCGGGGTCGGCTAAACGCATTCCCGGTTGTGAAGCGCTCAGGGCGATTCTTGACCAGGGGATGTCCATGGATTTCGGATTCTGAATCGCGAGCGTTCCCACTGCTCCCTGGTCGTCCAGAAAATGCGTGAACTGCTGAGGGGAGCGAGCGTCGGATTTGAGAGGCGCTGCAATATCGGCGGGGCCCCCGTTGAGGTAGACGACGATTTTGCCGCGCACATCCAGATCGCGGAAATCGTCATAGTTCGCGGCCGGAATGTGGAGACCGTAACCGGCGAAGACGAGCGGCGCGGAGATTGTTTTCGGCTGGGGGAGGCGTGTTCCCAGAATCAAGTCGCGTCCCAGGACCAAGGGTTCTTCGGAGCTTCCTCTTTTGAGCGATACCTTGGAGTCGGCGGCGATGACTCGCTGGACGTCGAATTTGACCGGTTGGAAGTAGCCGTTCGTGCCGGCCGGGGTGAGTCCGTATTTCTTGAATTCGCCGGCCACGTAGTCAGCCGCTTTCCGGTAGCCCTGGCTTCCGGTCAGACGGCCTTCCATTTTGTCGCCGGCGAGGTATTGGACTCGTTGCCACCAGCGGTGACCGGCGGAAGCATCAGTGGCAGCGACTAGCGAGAGGATTGCCGTTAGTGACAGTAAAATGCCGGTTGCGATTTTGACTCGAGTTTTCAAAAAGTTTTCTCCTTTTAGCGGGGCGCCTGCTTTGAGGATGAGGTGGCCGGAGCCGCGAGGCCGCTCGAGGACAGCACAGCCAGGAGGCGCAGTGCGATTCGGAGCATGGAATAGATGATACACGGCGGTCTGTTTGAAGTGGCTCCGAGGAGTGCGCAGGCGACCGAATCGTAATGTGGTTATTGGTGGTTTGAAAGGAGTTTTCTCTGTCACAAGTCTGGTTGGTAACCGGCAGTTCGCGCGGATTAGGTCGATCGATTGTGGAAGAGGTGCTCGCCCAGGGACACAAGCTGGTTGCCACAGCACGCGACCCTGGGCAGTTGGCCGATCTGGCGGAGCGCTACGGTGACCAAATTCGTACGGTCGCTCTCGACGTCACTGATGAACGTGCAGCCGGCGAGGCCATCCAGGTTGCTATAGATGCCTTCGGGCGACTGGATGTGCTGGTCAATAATGCGGGTTATGGAGATGTCGGATCGATTGAGGATACGAGCATGGCCGATTTTCGCGCGCAGATCGAGACCAATCTTTTTGGAGTGGTTCACGTCACCAAGGCCGCCATTCCGGTGATGCGGGAGCAACGGGCGGGTCATATTATCCAGGTCTCGTCCATTGCGGGGCGGATGGGACCTTCCGGACGCAGCGCTTATGCAGCTGCGAAATGGGGAGTGGAAGGGTTTTCGGAGGTGCTGGCGAAGGAAGTTGGGCCGCTCGGGATTAAGGTGACGATTATTGAGCCGGGTGGTTTTCGAACTGATTTCGCGGGTTCTTCGACGACGATTCGGGAGGTGCGTCCCGAGTACGATTCGACGGTCGGGGCGATGGCCCGGTATCAGGGCAATTACGATGGAAGGCAGCCTGGCGATCCGGCGAAAGCTGCGGCGGTTGTGATTCACATTGCGAGTCTCGATGATCCTCCGCTGAGGTTGGTGCTTGGCCGCGCGGCTTTTGAAGCGGCGGAGAAGAACGAAGTCGCGCGGATTGAGGCCGACCGGAAGTGGAAGGGGTTGAGTGTTTCGACCGATTTCGAGGAGGGCGAGAGCGCTCCAGTTTATTCGTGGCAGCAGAAATGAATTGCGAGGGGCTTATTCGGACTGTCCCTTCTTCAAATCGATAAAGAGTGCCGCGCTGATGGAGCTGGCAATGGATAATGCAACCGAAATCCACGACACGGTGCGGAAGCCGGCGAGGAATGATGTGTTGACGGCTTGGCGAACGTTGGGGTTTGTGGTTTGGATGGCGGCGAGTTTCGATCTTTGCGAATCGACTTGTTGGCGCAGTTGGGACGACACAGCGAGGGTGTTGAGCTGCCGGTCAAGCGTGCGATTAAACACGGCAATCAATGCGAAGCCGAGGACTGCAATTGCCAGCAGACCCGCGATCCTGGAGATGGCGTTGTTGATTCCCGACGCGGCTCCGACGTAATTTTGAGAGACAGAGTTCATCACAGTGGTGGTGAGCGGCGCGACACTGACGGCCATTCCGAATCCAAGGACCATCACCGCGGGGAAGAAGGTGGTCCAGTAGGTTCCTCCGAGCGATGGCATGGCGAACAAAGCGAAGCCGACTGCGGCAATCAGCGGGCCTATAACAAGTGGCAGTTTTGCGCCGTAACGCTCAATTAGTCCGCCCGACCAGCGGGAGAGAAAGAACATCAGCAGGATGAAGGGCAAGAGTGCTGCGCCGGCTTGGGTGGCGGAGTAGCGTTGGATCTGAATCAGATCCAAGGGGAAGAAGAAAAGCAGTCCTCCGAGAGCAGTGTAAAGGAAGAGCGTGACTAGATTTGCTCCGGTAAAGTTGCGTGAGCGGAAGAGCTCGAAGGACAGCATCGGCAACGGTGAGCGTTGTTCGACGAACACGAAAGCGACTAAGGCAAGTGCGCCGATCGTGCCGGCGGCCCACCGGTGCGACGGTTCGATGAGGGCGAAGACGACTCCGCCCAGCCCGATTGTGGCGAGGAGCGCGCCCAGCCAGTCGAGGCCGGCATGGCTTTGATCGAGATTGCGGCTTTCGGGTACACGCAGCATGGTGAGCGCTACGACAAACGCGGCGATCGGCAGATTGATGAAGAAGACCCAACGCCAGGAGGCGTTTTGTACCAGCCATCCGCCGAGGACAGGACCGACAGCAGCGGTGATGGCCGTGAAGCCCGACCAGGTTCCGATTGCTCTTCCCCGCTCGCTGGTGGGAAACGAAGCGCTGATGAGAGCGAGGCTTCCCGGCACGAGGAGGGCGCCGCCCGCGCCCTGTATAGCGCGAGCTGCGATGAGTTGGAAGACATTCGGAGCAAGGCCGCACCAGATGGACGCGCCACCGAAGATGATTACGCCAAGGACGAAGATCTTTCGGCGACCGTAGCGATCACCGAGCGAGCCGCCCGGCAAAAGCAGAGCCGCCAGGAGAAGCGCGTAGCTTTCGACGATCCATTGCACTTGGGATACGGTGGCGCCTAAGGCGGATTGGAGGGCTGGGAGCGCGACATTCACGACCGTGCCGTCGATGAAGACCATGCTGGAGCCGAGTATGGTGGCGGCGAGGACCCACCGACCGTAAGTGCAGGGGACTTCTTTACCTGAGGCGGCCAAGATAGCGGCTTCGTCACACGGCGGCTTACCGATGGTTGCCATGGTTTGCTTACCCCAACATAGCGACTGTAGCGTAGTGGGGGATCGCGCAAATATTTAGTTTGCGCAGAATTTTCCCAAGAATTTCTGTTGCGATGGTGTTTCTAGGTCATCATAAAGAGTGATCTATGTTGTGCCACGCTTCCTTCGCTGACCATGGCTGATTTGTCGGTTCATAGGGTTTCTAAAAGGTATGCTTCCGGCGTCCACGCACTTTATCCGATGGACCTGGATGTCAAGAACGGGCAGATGGTGGTGCTGGTGGGGCCGTCGGGATGCGGCAAATCGACTCTCTTGAAGCTGATTGCGGGGCTGGAAGAGGCTACGGAAGGATCGATTGCAATCGATGGTGTCTCGGTAGATCGGATGCCTCCTGCATTGCGGGATGTGGCGATGGTTTTTCAGAACTACGCTCTCTACCCGCATCTGACAGTTCGCGAGAACCTGGAATTCGGGTTGAAGATGCGGGGCGTGGCTGCTTCGGACCGCGAGCGCGAGGTGGGAGCTATTGCCGAGATGTTGCAGTTGACGGAGCTGCTCGGTCGTCGTCCGGCGCAGCTCTCGGGGGGACAGCAACAGCGGGTGGCTTTGGGGCGGGCGATCATACGGAAGCCTAAAGTTTTTCTTCTCGACGAGCCCTTCAGCAATCTGGATGCGACGTTGCGAGCCGGGACGCGCACGGAGCTATTGAAGCTGCATCGTGACCTGAATGCGACAACTATTCTGGTGACGCATGACCAAGTGGAAGCCATGACGATGGCCGATGTTCTGGTGGTGATGAAGGACGGTCGAGTGCAGCAGGTGGGGCCGCCGTTAGAGGTTTATCGCGAACCGATGAACCAGTTCGTGGCGCAGTTCATTGGCTTTCCTCCGATGAATCTACTGAAGGTCAAGGTCAGCGCGGGCGGGGGCATGTTGGAAGCGGCCGGGCAGCGGCTTCGCAATACCGTTCCGGGATTGCCGGAGGGCAAGCCTCTCAGTTTGGGCTTACGGGCCGAGCACATCCGCTTACTGACGACGGAACCGGTTGCTCCGCAGGAAGCCGTCTTGACGGCGAAGCTGGCGATTCTGGAACCGCTTGGCCATGAAGTGCTGGGTACTTGCCTGGCCGGGGGACAGGACGTGACGCTGCGATTGCCGCCGACCACTTCAGTGCGTTTAGGGCAGGATGTTCGCCTGGGATTGAACCTCAGCCAGGCAATCTGGTTCGAGGCGGATACGGGAAGCCGAGTGCCACTAAGCACGCTTACTTCAGGCCGCTTCGCGAAATCCCTTGTATGAAGTAGCGTTGCAGAAACACAAATAAGACTGCGACGGGGACAACGGAGAGAAGCGCGATGACCATGATGCCGGACCAGTCGTTGGTGCGATAGCCTTGCAGCAGACTCAATCCGACGGTGAGGGTCATGGAGCTTTCGTCGCGCAGGATAACGAGCGGCCAGCCGAAGTCATTCCATTCACCCAGCGCCAGCAGGAGAGTCAGAACGGCGATGACTGGTTTGCTGAGCGGCACGACAAGCTGCCAGAAAATACGCCATTCGCCGGCGCCGTCGAGGCGGGCGGCATCGAGCAACTCATCGGGAAGATCGCTGAGGAATTGGCGGGCCAGGAAGACGCCGTAGGTTTCGGCGGCGCGCGGCAAAATGGCGGCCCAATACGTATTGACTCCATGGAAGGCGGCGATGGTCATAAACTGCGGGACCATCAGCACTTGCGTGGGAAGCATAAGCGTGCCGAGGAAGATAACGAACAAGACATTTCGACCCCGAAACTTGAATTTTGCAAAAGCGTATCCGGCGAAGAGATCGAGGAGGACGGTCAGGAGAGTTCCAAGCGCGGTGATGAAGAAGGAATTCAGGAACCAGGAACTGACGGGGTATTTGGAGAAGGCAAGCGGGATGTTGCGCCAGACGAAGGTGGAAGGGAGCAGGTGCAGGGACCGAGCGAAAATCTCGTCCTTGGGGCGGATCGCGGTTAGAAACATCCAGGCGAGCGGGAAGAGGCAAATAAAGGCTACAGTTGCCAGAGCCGCTACGAGGAGGACCGTTTGCGATCGAGTCTTCATGCGACGCTTGCCTTTCGACGCCGGAGAAGCAGCACACTGCTGAGCGCGATCAAGATGAGCAACAAAAGAACGCTGATGGCGGAGGCGTAGCCTTCACGCTGCTCCAGGTAGGCCGCGTTGTATAGATATTGGACCAGCACGGTGGTGGAGAAGGCCGGGCCGCCGTTCGTCATGACATAGACCAGATCGAAAGCGTGCAGTGAATAGATCAGGGTTGTGACGAAGAGAAAGACGGTGCTGGGGATCAGGAGCGGCCAGACGATGTAGCGGAAACGGTTCCAGGCGCCGGCGCCGTCGAGGGCCGCGGCATCGAGCAGAGTGCCTGGTATTTCCTGGAGTGCGGCTAGATAGACGACCATGCAGAGTCCGACGCGAAGCCAGATGGTGGTGATGATCAAAGCGGGCATGGCGAGATGGGTGGAGGAGAGCCAGGGCAATCTGGGGAGGCCGATCGCGGCAGAGATTCCGTTGAGGATGCCGTACTGATCATCGAAGATCCAGGCGGCGATGGCGCCGGAGGCGACGCTCGAGAGAACGGTCGGCAGGTAGATGGCGGTGCGAAAGATCTGGCGGCCGGGTAGAGGGCCATTCAGGACCAGCGCCAAGCCGAGTCCGGCGAGAAGCGAGGTGGGCACTACCGCCACGGCGTAGAGAAGAGTGTTCTGCAAGGCTCGCCAAAATTCGCGGTCGTCGAGGATCTCAGCGTAATTTGTTAGACCGATGAAGTGGTGGTCGCCCAGAAGGCTCCAGTCGAAGGTGCTCAGGACGAGGACTGCTCCGAAGGGCGCGAGTATGAAGATTGTGAAGAGCGTGAGGTGAGGGCTGAGAAAGAGCCAAGGCGTGCGGCGATGATCGGTCACGTGCTTGGGAGCTCCCTACGGATGGATCGCGCGACACGTTCGAGAGTAGCTTCGGCGGTTTGGCCGCCGGTGAAGGCGCGGTCGAGCTCGTCTCCGAGGGCTCGTTCGATGGCTGGGAATTTCGGAAGCGTCACGATACGCGCTAATTCGACGGGAACAGTGGTGGACTGTTCCAGGTGGACGCGCATTTCATCCGGCTTGAAGGAATAGGGAAGATTTTCTCGCAGCAAGCTGCGGCGCACGGGAAGGAACTGGGCGGAGATTACGAACTGGCGCATGTTCTCTTCGTTTGTCATGAACAGGGCGAAGTCTACGGCGGCGTCGGGATGTTTGCAATCTCTGGTGACGGCGATGGCGTTGCCGCCGAGCTCCGAACAGCGGTGAACATCCTGGGGGAGGAAGGTGGCGCCCCAATCCACTTTCGTGCCGGTGTCGCGGAGATATTCCGGACCGATATCGAAGTACATGCCGACTACACCGGTGCCGAAAAGATTTTCGACCTGCTCGGTGGAGGTGGCGCTGTCACTTGGCGGCACGAGAGCTTGGGTAAAGAAAGACTGGGTCCAACGCAGAGTTTCGATAGACGCTTGCGAGGGGACCGCGGGCGTGCGGAAGTCGTCTTCGAGCAATTTGCCGTTGTGCTGGTAGAGAAAATTGAGCCAGCGGAAGGAGCCTCCGTAGGTCCAGTTCATGGCGAAGGCGTAATCGCAGACTCGTTTCAAGGAATGGCTTACGTCGATGAATTCCTGCCAGGTCCAACCTTCGTCGAGGGTTCGAGGCGGTTTAATGCCGAGTCGCTTGAAGATGCTTTTGTTGTAGAGAATGACGCTGGTATCGGTGTGGTGCGGGAAGGCGTGCGGCGCGCCTCGATATTGGACGGCGGTCCAGACGGGGGCGGTGAAGGCGTCGCCGTAATTTTTGGGGAGATACTTGGAGAGCGGGATGGCGGCTCCGCTGGGGCTGTAGCGACCGACATTTTGATATTCGACGCGGAAGAGATCGGGACCGACGCCGGCGGCCAATTCGACATCGATGGACGATTGGGTACGGTAGCTGATCTCTTCGAGATCGATGGCGACATCGGTTTGCTTGTCCTGGTAGCGCGCGATGATGCTTCGAAAGACATCGATTTCGGTCTGGGATCCCCAGGCGGAGAAGCGCAGGTGTAATTTTCCGTCGTGGAATTTAGGCTTGGGGCGGCAGGCTGCGGCAGCGAGGGTGGTGGCCAGTAGTGCTCGCCGAGAGAACTTGATTTTAGGCACTGGGCTTTAGGCGCTGACTTTTCGCGATTGGAGCGTTCGTCAAAAATATAGTTTTAACGCAAACTGTATTTCGCGCTGGTCGTTTTGACCGTCTCGAGTGGAATTGATTTTGCCGAAGGTGGACGGGTTGGTATAGTCCAGAGACCCAGGAGCGGCGCCCACGGTGGCGGTGCTTAGACCAGGAGGCGAGAAGTTTGGGGTGTTGGTCAGATTGAAGAATTCAGAGCGGAACTCAAGGCGGGTGCGCTCGGTAATCGAGAAAGTTTTGAAGAGCGAAAAATCCAAGCGGTGAAAGCCCGGACCGTAGAACTGAGTGGGAGCTCCGCCAAGCGGTGAGTAATCGGATTGTCCGACAGCGGTGGCGACAGGAGGCGATGCGAAGGCGGACGGGTTGAGCCACTGGTTGACATTGTGAGGTCCCGCCGTAACACTTTGCCCTGGCACCATCAGAGCGTCGCATCCGAAGCCGGCTGCAGTGGTGATGACACAGGGGACAGTTCCGGGCTGGCCACCCTGTAACGTCAGAATATAGTTGGTGATCCAGCCTCCCAGCACGGCGTTCACGAGGTGATGGCTGTTGCGTAAGAATTTGTGGCCCCGGCCTACGGGCAGCTCGTAGGTAGCGCTGGCATGAAAAACGGTTTTGATGTCGTAATCGCAGAGTCCGTAGTCGCCTTGAATGCCGAACCCGGTAAGTTGTGAGGCGCGGTAACTAATTCCCGTGGCATTGAGCAGGTCTGAAGCGTCGGTGCGGCAACGTGACCAGACAAAGTTGGCAAGAAGCGTCAGACCATTGCTGAGGCGATGTTCGTAGTTCGTTTGGAGACCGTTATAGAAACTGTTGCCGGCGAAACTGGTGTAGTTATTGGTGACGGCAAAGTTCGGATAAGGCGAATAATCGAGGCTGTTTAACGAGGGCGGCACAAGCTCGCTCGGACTGTTGGGATTGACATAGACCGGCAGGTGCCGGACGGTGTTTCCAACGAAGCTCACCTGAAGAGTTTGATTTTGCGAAAGCGCGTATTGGAACGCGAAGTTATAGCCTTGCGTGTAGGGCGTTTTGATACGGAAGTCTTCGCCCTGAAACGAAACTCCGATGGGACTAACCGCGGCGGGAGATAAGTTGATACCGCTCAGGCCGGTTTCGAGAGTGCCTTGGGATCCGTTTGGAAATACGATCGGCCGGTTGGGGACGACATTGTTGTAATTGATATGAAACTGGAACGGGAAGCTGCCCCAGTTATATTGCGAAGAATTTTCAAAGCCGCCATAGAAGATTCCGTAGCCTCCTCGCATGACAAGCTTCTGGTTCAGGCGATAGGCGAAGCCAACGCGGGGAGCGAAGTTTGTCTTCTGCGCGACCTGCAACCCGGGCTGACTTGAGCAGGCGATATGCACTCCGTTTTGGGCAGCTGCCGAAATGAAATCCGGGTTCAGCGGTGTGTTGCATCGGGATTGAGCGATGAGGTAGTCGGCGCCTCCGGAGGCGAGGGGTTGAAAGTTGGACTGAGCTCCGTAGCGTTCCACCAGCGGGCCGAAATACTCCCAACGCAAACCGAGATTGAGGGTCAGGCGCGAGTTGACCTTATAGTCGTCCTGGAAGTAGAGGACGTTGTAGTTGCGCTGCGAATCCGTATTGGCGAGGTTCGAACCCTCGACAAAGTCAGCGCCACCGAGGAGATTCGTTCCGCCTGCGACGGTAGCAGCGGCAGGGGACAGCAGCAGCTGAGCAAGTCCGGTGTTGCCACCCGCTGTATTGGCCACTTCCGTATAGGTTCCGCTGAAATAAAAGTTTCCTCGCGAAGCCGGCGGCTGGAGCACCGAGAAGCGAAGACGCTGGAATTCATAGCCGAGCTTGAGGGAATGCTTCCCGGCATTCTTCGTCAGGATGTCGCTGAATTGGCCTACTGTGCTGGATTCTATGGACGGCAAAAATCCTGCGCTTCCAAGCGTGGAGAGACCGATGATGTTGAGGGCGGGCAAACCGCCGTTGGAGGGCAACTGTGGGACACCTCCAATTCCGAATTGGGCCGGTATGCCGGATGTGGCCGCGTTCGGCTGCAATCGCGAACTGACGATACGATTCACGCCGATGCGCGCTTCATTGACCAGCGTAGGGGAGAAGGTGTGGGTCTCGCTCAGCACTCCATTCCAGGAGGTTGAGTCCTGGTTTCCTGAAGAGAAGCCGCCGCCGTCGGCGATTCCGGCGAAGGGACCGGGAATAAACTGTGGGTTGAGCAGATAGGAGATGCGGGCGAAGAGAGTGTCGTGCTCGCTGAAGTTCTGATCGATACGGACATCGAACTGATCGGCGTCGTTCATCAGGATGCGGTCGCCGGTGTAGTTGTTGAAGAGACCGGTTGTGTTGGCGGCCGGGTAAAGGTTCAGCAGTTTGATGGCGTTCGGATCCAGCCGACTGGCCGGAAGGATATTGCCTGCGAAAGGCTCGCGCGCAAAGCCGGCCTGGGTGCCGATCGGATTGGCTCCACAGGCCGCGGTGCGTCCGGATAATGCATCGGGAACACCACAATTAACCGCGCGGGTGGTAGAGGGATCGAATATCTGGCCCAATGGGAAAGCGCGCCCAAGGACGTCGTTTCTGGTTCCGCCTTGCGTCAAGAGCTCCGAAAGGTTGCTGTAATTGCTGGCGCGCTCGGTGTTGGTTGGAACCGTGCTTACTGAGGTGAGCGCCTGCCGGATTCGTGTTCCCTGGTAATCAGCGAAGAAGAACGTTTTGTTCTTTTTGACGGGACCGCCTAGTGTGAAGCCGAACTGATTCTGGCGATACTCGCCTTTGGGCAGGCTACCGGAATTTTCGAAGAAATTGGAGGCATCGAGAGCGTCATTTCGCAGAAACTCCCAGAGGTTTCCGTGGAGTTCATTGGTTCCCGACTTAATGGTCGCGTTTAGAACGGCGCCGGCGGACCGTCCGACTTCGGCACTGTAGTCACTGGTTTGAATGTTAAATTCCTGGATGGCATCAACCGGAGGCAGAACGGCATAGGCTGTGCCGTTCAGGAAGTCCGAAAGGTTTGAGTTGTTATCGATTCCGTCGAGCAAATAATTATTTTGGGAGGGCCGTAGTCCGTTGGCTGCAAAACTACCGCTTGCACCAAGACCGCGGCTATCCTGCTGGCCTTGCGTGACGCCGGCGGATAACTGGGCGAGGAAGGTGAAGTTGCGGCCGTTGAGGGGCAGATCGTTTATGCTTTGCGCAGCGATCACCTGGCCTACGGAGGCATCTTGTGTCTGAAGAAGTGGAGCATCACTGGTGACAACGGTCACTTCCTTCACGCGGCCGGGCTGGAGGACGAAATCAGCCAGAACGTGTTGCTGTACAGCGACCGTGATGTTTGAGTACTCTAGCTTTTCGAAATCACGGAAGGCTGCGGTAACGGAGTACTGGCCCACTTTTACGCCGTTGAAGACGTATTGGCCAGAGGAGTTGGTTTGAGTATTTTGGACCAGCCCGGTTTCTTTACTTGTGAGAGTTACGGCAGAGCCAGTAAGGACGGCGCCACTCCCGTCTCGCACGGTTCCGAGGATCGACCCTGCATCGACCTGCGCCTGGAGATTACCGAGACTAAGAAAAACGAGCGAGACAATGCTTGTATTAAGACAGATATGCGCGTAAGCCGAGCGCTTAGGAAACCCCATTGGTTCATTGGATTCGCCGTTTTGGCGAGCGGACGTAAAGGTTGAGACTAAAAAAATTGAGCAGTACTGGTTGTACTAAGTGACTTGACAGTTTAGAAGATGGCTTGCGCAGGCAGCTTGGCAATGTCTTGTTCGCGGCTGGCCGGTGTTACTTTTAGATTCTGGATTGCGCCGTTCTCGACCACACCTTCGATTATGGTTTCATAGGGGGCGTGGAGTTTAAAGTGAGCGTTCCAAGTTTTGGGCCAAGCGGGCAAGAGGTAGATCTTTTTGCCGTCGGTTTGGAGCAGCATTTCCTGCAGCCCGATCATTCCGCTACCGCCCCAATTGTGATCGGGACTCCAATCGAAGCCGGGCCCCCAGAAGGCTGGAAAGCGATACGGACCGTCTTGCAATTTCAAGGTTGTGTATTTGGCTGCATCACTGGCTAAGCCGAGACGCGCCGCGAAAATGTTGTCTTGCTTCCAACCGATGTGGCTTCGGAACTTGAGTGCGTAAGGATCGTACTTATAGGTGTTCAGCGCGATATCAAAATCGGGTTTGCCGATGCCGAACAGACCCCAAGGGAAGACAGGGTAGAGCTGAGGTGATTCGGAGTTTTGCACGCGCTGCCAGAGGCGGGCTGGGGCGATGGTTTTATGTCCGCCGATCTCTTGAAAAGCTAAGGGCGGAAGCCGCTGCAGCATCTGGTTCCACCTGGCGCGCTCCGGCGGCATAAGGTAAGACGAGGGCAAAGCCAGAAGCCGGGTGAGAATGACGTGAAGCGCAGCGATGGTGGAAGAGGAATCGTAGGCCATCTTGAAGGTCTCGGCGGCAGAGCCGGGATAAAGCACGTAATGGCCTTGTTCATCGAATGTCTTGACGCCGCGTTGCTCAGCCAGGTAGCGATAGTGTTCGTCGAAGAAGGTTAAGCAGCTTTCTATGAATGGGACGTAGGCCTTGGCATCTGTTCCTGTATATTGTTGAACGTCGAGCATCATCAAACAGAACTCAAGGACCGTGTCCCAGAGGTATTCGAGCCACGGGTTGTATTCGACACCCGGGTCGTAGCCGGCGGGACGATCGAGGCCCCACTCCCACATGTTGGGTAGACCGAACTCTTCTATCTGCTCTGTGAAACTGGCGCCTTTGTGCTTCCAATAGACTTCGCTCCGCAGCTCTGCATTGCGCTGGGCTCGGAGATAAAAGTCGAACTGTGACTTGAGCAGGTCGAAGTCGCCGTTTTTCAGCATCGGGTAGTGGACGAGGCGCTGATTCTGGGCGGTCATGAGGCTGCCTCCCCAGCGCCGATAGTCGGGTGTGAAGTTTTGGGCTTTATCAACGTAGACGGGGTCGAAGGTGAAGAGGCCGCCGTTGAATTTCGTGGGGAACTCGCCGTAGGCATTGCACGCGAGCATGTAGCGGAAGAGCTGGTAGTTGCGCGATACCTGCAGGACTTTAGGGTCTTCACTATCGAGAAAGATGAAACTGCGGTTCCAGAAGTCAGCCCACCAGTTTCGTGTTCGCGCCATGGCATCGGTATCGTGGTCAGCGGCGTCCTTTTCGATCTTTTGGAGATCCGATTTCCAAGAGGCGAGCGTGCTGCTTTGAGAAACGTTGAGGGCAATTTGAAGCCGGCGCGACTTAGCAGGCTTTTTGCTTTTCAGAATCCAGGATTCAAATGGCGTGTCCGCATAGGTGCCGAAGGCAGTGCCGGCCGGTGTCATATCCGTCCCGCGCATGGTTCCGCCGAAGGTGCGATGCTTGAGCGGATCGAACATTTGGTTCTTGACAGAGTTCATGCCTTCCAACCGCACGGTGAGATCGAAGATGTTTTCTGCGTCATCGCGATTGCGGTGATAGAAAAACACGTGGTCGCCTTCGAAGGCGATCTGGTCTTTTAGCGTTTTGATCTCGCTCTTTTGAGGAACTTTATAGGAGTTGCCCGCGAACTCCTTACCTTGAATGACGTGGTCTTGATGGCGCCAGCTTTCGTAGGCGGAGGCAACCGAGATCGGCTTCTTGCTTTCGACATCGATATGAACTACGGGGCGGGATACATCGACCCAGAGATTGATCGTGGCGCCTCCGCCGGAGATTTGGACGCTGCCATCGTGAAGCATCAACTCTTGTTTGAAGTCTCTGCCGGTCAGGGGATTGGGAGAGAGCTTGAGGCGGACCCGGCCGAGCTCGAGCATGGCGTTATTTTCATCGAAGGTTCCACTGCGCGAGAGGTAGAAAAGTATGTCGCCGTTTTCCACCCAAACGTTGAGTCCGATGTCGCCTCCTCCGCAGGGCATGGATTCGGAGGAGTTTCGGCTTTGCGTGTTCCACGAGACGTTGTAATCGTTTATTCCAACGGCCTGCAACAGAACCGCAGGCAGCAGGACGAACAAAGTGAAAAGCTTCATCGGTACTCAGGGAGAACTGCGGCGAAGTTCGAGAATGGCGACTTCGGGAGGACAGTTGTAACGTATGGGCAAGGTAGAGCAGCCGACGCCCCAACTCGTGTAACCCTGCATGCTGTCGGAGGTCCAATGTCCCTGGACTAACTCTCTGGGAACGGGAGCATTCTTTTTGACTGCTCCCAGAATTGGCAAGCGGATTTGGCCGGCATGCGTATGACCGCAGAGATAAAGCTGGATTCCTCTAGCGGCGGCTGCCTGGTAGTGCTGTGGATCGTGAGCCAGGAGAATTTTGAAGGCGTCGGAGGGTACATCTCGCAACGACTTGTCGAGATCGGCGCAGCGGTAATCGAACTGGTCATCGATACCGGCAAACCATAGGGAACTGTTGCCGTCTTCGATCCGGACGGCGTCGTTGATCAGCATGTGGACGCCAAATTCCTCGAACTTGAGAGCAATCTCGGCGGCATCGTGATTTCCTAAGATTCCGATGATCCCGTGGCGGGTCGAAATGGCTCTGAGGATTTTCTCCATGCGCGGATAGACTTCGTCACAGGGACCGGTAATTTCGTATCGATAGTCTCCAGTCAGTACGCAGAGATCGCAACGCAAGCGAGTCAGGACCGGGACGAGCGCTTCGACGAGTCCTTCGATCTCGTCGATGTGGAAGTCGGAAAGATGGAGAATTTGATAGCCATCGAAGGCCGGGGGCAGGTTGGGAAAGAACAGTTGAACGTGCCGCACGGCAGGCGCGAGGGCGTTGCGCTTTCCTCGGGCGTAGATACCGAACGCTCTGAACCCGAATTGCAAGAGGCGAGCCTTGATGGCGCGGTTGAACCACAACCGAAAACGGGTTTTGCGGAAAGTTCGGCCAGAACGTCGAAAGTAGTCCTCCACTTTGAGACGCGGGACCAAACGTTCCTCTATTGTTTGGCGGCTGATCTGGGCTAAATCCAGTGGGTCGCTAGAGAACACTTCCTTGATCTTAAAGTGTCTTGCCATAGATTCTCTGAGCTATTCGTTGCTCTTTCGGCAATTAAGCTGGTAAAAGAACGTAATGAGTATGCCCCTATCGGGTCTTAGAAACAGATCAGCCGATGCAGGAATGTTGACAATTTAGATTTTTTAATGATTGTAGGCAACTGGCTGTCTAGATTGTTCCGGCGTCGATTCGGAAACGTACTCCTAATAGGTTTGATCGGTAGCGGTTGGCAGGTTCTCGGACAGAGCAAAGCCCCGGCAAAAGGGAATGAGAACGCCCTGCCGGATGAATTGGTTTTTGTAGATGGGGAGAAGCTGCTTGGTCGGATTGAACGCTCGGATGGCGATTCAGTGACATTCAAGAGCAACATGGCGGGCGAGGTTACCGTGGCCTGGAGCAAGATTGAGGAACTGCACTCGGCAGATCAGTTTGCCATTGTTCCGAAGGGAGTGCGGTTTGGGCGAAAGCGAAATACGGATGCCATTCCGACGGGACAATTGTCGTTCAATAGTCAGGCTATTGAGATTGCAGGAGGCAACGTAGCGGAAAGGAAGATTCCGGTGAGCGACGTGGGATACGTGATCGATCAGCCTACGTTCGAGAAATCACTGGAAAGGCGGAACTGGTATCAAGACTGGAAAGGAACTGCGACGGCAGGTGTGGCGTTGGTGCTGGCTACGCAAAACAATCGTTCCTATAGCAGCGCCATTGCTCTGTCGCGCCTGATTCCGAACGAGGCGTGGATGAGTCCGGAGAACAGGACAACACTTTTGTTTTCGTCCAGCTATGGAGAACTGACGCAGCCGGGCCAATCGCTTACGAAGACCTCGATATTTCATGCCGAAGGAGAGCGGGACGAATACTTCAGCCCGCGGCTGTTTGCTTTCGGCGACCTTTCGTTCGATCACAACTTTTCTCAAGGACTGGATCTGCAGAGAACTTTGGGCGGGGGTTTAGGCTGGAGCGTAATCAGGGGACCGCACGAGCAATTTGACTTACAAGCGCAATTGACCTTCGTGTCACAGGAGTTTTTGTTTGGCGCCGGCAACCAGAAGCTTGTAGGATCGGTCTTTTCAGAAAATTATGAGCACGGCTTCCGGCACGGAGTTATCTTGCAAGAGGCGCTGTCGATATCGCCCGGTTTGAGCAATACGCAGGCTTATTCCGCCTCAGGTAATGTCACCGTCGCGTTCCCAATTACCAAACATCTGAGCCTCGCGTTGAATTCGCTGGACACATTTCTGAACGATCCATCGCCGGGGTTCAAGAAAAACTCGTTTCAATACACGACGGGAATAACATACACCCTGCCATGAGGTTATTACTTCAGAAAAGCCGTTACCTGGTTGTCTGGCTCAGCCTGCTGCCGTTGTTGCTGGCCTTTGCCGCGTATCGCACCAGCAGCGAGCATTTTGAGAGCGTGCAAGACACTCTAGCGACGGATGATTTTCTGAGTCAGCTTAACGCCTTGTTGTCGACGGTGACCGAGGCCGAGACGGGGCAGCGCGGCTACCTTTTAACGGAACAAGAGTCATTCCTTGCTCCTTACCGGCAAGCGCTAAGAAATGTCGATCAAAGACTCGCCCGTGTCACCGACTTGGCTGCACGAAATGGAGTTTCGCCGGAAGAGATAGGCCAACTGCGGCACGAAGTCGCTCAGAAGATGAAGGAACTGCAAATAACCATCGATATTCGAGAAAAGTCGGGGTTGGAATCCGCCCTCCAGGAGGTGAGGGCCGGACACGGTGCGACGCACATGGGGAATATTCGAAGGCTTGTGAACCAGATAGCGGCAGCCCAACGAAAGACGCTGGCGCTTCGAATCGAAGCCCAGAGGCGGAAACAAGAGCTTTTAGAAGGAGTGCTTGCGGTCGGGGTGGGCGCCGGGTTTCTGTTGCTCTTTTTTTCTTATCGATTCAGCGCGATGTATGTGCTCGAACGCGACCTTGCGGAAGCGGAAGTCCGGCGTGTTGCTGAGACTTTCGAGATGCGAGTGGAGCAGCGAACGGCCGAACTGAAGGAGCAAACTCAGAAACTCGAACTAAGGACGACGGAACTGCAGCGATCGAACCAAGATTTGCTGCAGTTTGCCTACATAGCCAGCCACGATTTACAGGAGCCGTTGCGCACGATTGGCAGCTATGTCGGCCTGCTGGCGAGACGGTACCAAGATCAATTGGACGACACGGCGAAGACATACATTCGGTTCGCAGTGGAGGGCGCCAGCCGGATGCAGACACTGATCAACGATCTGCTGGATTACTCCCGCGCCGGTACCCAATCCCTGGAGAAGAAGAGGGTTTCTGCAGAGAGGGTTGTTAAGCGGGCCTTAACTAACTTACGAATGCGAATAGAGGAAACCGGAACTACCGTATTGTGCACTGAGATGCCGGCCATCGACGCCGACGAGGGAAAGTTAACGCAGGTCTTACAAAATCTTATCGGGAACGCTATCAAATTTCGGAAGCATGACTCACCGCCAGAGGTAACGATCAGGGCCCAATACGAATCAGATGAGTGGATCTTTTCGATAGAAGACAAAGGCATAGGCTTCGAGGAAAAATACACGGATCGGATATTTCAGGTCTTCCAAAGGCTACACGGAGTGGGTAAATATCAGGGAAACGGAATTGGTTTGGCGATTTGTAAACGCATCGTAGAGCATCACGGAGGACGGCTGTGGGCCCATTCGGAGCTTGGTGTGGGATCAACATTCTTCTTTTCGCTGCCCGCTGTCGAGGGCGGTTTTGAGGTCAAAACCATGCTCACTCCAATCGAAATTATGGCACCCGAGAGGATTTTGAATGCTTGATCCGGGCCATCGCTTTGAAATTCTTCTGGTCGAGGATAATCCGGGCGACGTACTGTTGACACAGGAGGCGTTTCGAGAAGGACGGTTGGCGCACAGGCTATCTACGGTAGGCGATGGCGAGGAAGCGATTCGCTTTTTGCGGCACGAAGATCCGTATGAAAATGCTCCGAGTCCCGATGTGATTTTGCTGGATCTGAACCTTCCCAAGAAGGATGGTCGGGAGTTGCTTGCGGAGATCAAAGACGATCCGGCATTGCGATACATCCCTATCATTGTGCTCACTACGTCCGACGCTGAGCAGGACGTTTGGAAAGCGTATAAGCTTCATGCCAACTGTTACTTAACTAAGCCGATTCACGTTGAAGAGTTCATTAAGAAGATTCGGTCACTGGAAGATTTCTGGTTGACGATTGTTCGGCTGCCCGGAAAGTTGACGTAACACAGTCCTGTTCCCATAGTCTTATCTTTGTGGTCGTGGAAGACCACAAGAGGAACTATATGGCAGGATCAAACACGGCGGTGTTCGGGATCTTTCCCAGCAGGGGAAGAGCGGAAGAGGCAGTAGATCGTCTAGTCGCCAGCGGTTTTCGCAAGGAAGACATCTCAGCTCTTTTGCAGGATAATCCGGGAACGAAGGATTTTGCGCACGAAAAACATACCAAGGCTCCTGAGGGCGCTACGACAGGCGTGCTGGCCGGCGGGGTCATCGGTGGAACGATTGGGTTGCTGATTGGCGCAGGAATGCTGGCCATTCCGGGAGTTGGGCCATTGATCGCGGCCGGTCCGGTAATTGGGGCGCTCACTGGCGTAGGTTCGGGAGGCGTGGTCGGAGGAGTGGTCGGCGCTCTGGTTGGAATGGGCATTCCAGAGTATGAGGCCAAGCGTTATGAAGGGCGGATCAAGGAAGGCGGAGTCCTGCTGTCGGTACATTGCGATAACGCAGACTGGGTTTCTAAGGCTAAGGATCTCCTCCATCAAACCGGGGCGGAGGACGTCGCGTCTGCGAGTGAGTCTCGCGCCGACTTTGCTAGCTCGGAACGGCCACTCACCAGAGGCGGATCATCGCTGTAGCTAGTGGGCTGTCCCGGAGAAATCGCTATCGCTTAGAGATCCTCTTTCGGACATCGGAATATTTCCATTTGAATGGTTTGGCGGTTTTTCGGTAGAGACGGATGTAACGGAGGATTTTACGCTTGAGATCGGCGACGGAGGTGAATATGCCGCGATCGATGACATCTCGTTGGAGTTTGCTGAACCAGCTCTCGACCTGATTCAACCACGAGGAATAGGTCGGCGTGAAATGCAGGTTAAGGTTGGGGTGCTGTAGCAGGAACTGATTTACCAAAGTGGTTTTGTGCGCTGAGAAGTTGTCGAGGATGACGTGCATCTCGCGCTCGGCTGGTTGGGTGCTGACGAGTTCTTTCAGAAATGCGACAAATTCTTCGCTGGTGTGGCGCGGCGCGGTCTGTCCCATCACTTCACCGGTTTGCGGATTCAAGGCCGCATAGAGCGAAAGCGTGCCATGGCGATGGTATTCAAAGCCGTGCTTTTCGGCTCGCCCCGGCGACAGCGGCAAGCGCCGGTCGCTTCGATCGAGGGCTTGTATCGCGCTCTTTTCGTCAACGCAGAACACAGCGGCGTTTTGTGGCGGATCCAGATACAGACCGATGATGGCCGCCGCTTTCTCTTCGAAGAGAGGATCGTTGGACGCCATGTAACGGTCCAACCGATGGGGCTTCAGATCAGCCTCTTGCCAGATGCGCGCGATCAGATTTTTGCTGACCTGCATCGCCGATGCCATTTTTCGCAGCGACCAATGCGTCGAACCGTCAGGTGGCGCCTGGCGCGTGCGCTCGAGCACGCGGGCTCGCAACGCAGCTGTCAACTTGCTCGGCGGCTGGCCCGGGTGAATCGTTTCCAAACCGAGGAGTCCCTCTTCTTGGTAGCGCCGCTTCCAGCGTGAAATCGTCGAAGGCGGAACGCGGAGTTGCTCTCCGATCTCGGCATAACTGCATCCTTCGTCGAGCAGCAGAACAATGCGGATCCGCTGCGCCACCCCGGCAGAAAGATTGCGTTTCCGCAGATGCCCTTGCAACTCGCCACGTTGACCGGGCGTTACCTGCAAACTTGCCGCATTCGCCATACACTATACGATGCAGCCAACTTGCTATCGGTTACTTAAGGACAGCCCACTAGTTTTCGTCTCTGCAAACTGCGTCTCGACACGATTGTCGAGACGGTAGACAAATTGTCTGCGCCACGAATTCGGGCCTCACCCAATTACAAAATTACAAAGATGCTTTCACAAGCACTTTGTCCGCTGCTGAGACGTCGGCGTCTTTTTCCATCACTTTTATCTTCACGGATTGTAATTCGGTTTTCTTTGCCGGCTTGGCTACGAAGGTTAATCGATACTGATTCTGTAGTTGCTTGGAAAGATCTTCGAGGAAGGGCTGAAAGCTCACGGGTGAACTGAAAGTGGTGATGTACGACTCGCCGCCGGTTTCATCAGAGAGCTGCGAGAGCAGATTTTGGCCGTACGTCACACGCCAAAGACTGTGCTCACCATGGCCGGCACTGGGGTTGTAGATACCGTAGACGACGACTCCTGCCCGCTGTGCGTCCGCAATGCTCTTGTTGACGTAGGGATTCTCGGGTGCAAATCCCCCTCCCAGGCCTTCTATGCCGCTGCTGATCATCAATACCTCACGGCGTTCGGCAGCACCTTGCGGCCACTTTTTTATTGCTTCAGAGAGTGAATCGTAAGGGCTCACGTCGGCGCCTCCAACGCCCATCGTTACTCGGATGGAGTTGGCTGCGGCGGCATGGTCGGACGTAAAGTCTTTCGTCAGCGCTGCCAGGCCATTCTGCATGTAGCCAACGGCAATCTGGGTATTTACAGGCTGCGAGTTCACCCACTGCTTCAGCGTATTAATTTCTGTGTCGAATGTGGACCGTGACGAGTTATCAATGAGGATGAGAAGTTGAAGGCTGGAATCTCGAAGAGCTTTAAGCTCCGAAATGGGCCGTTTGTCACCGGATTCAGTAACTTTAAGGTCAGCTGCTTCAATTGAAGGGATTTCTTTGTTGTGCTTTCCTTCGACGGTCACTACCATACTGACGGGTTGACCAGGAGCGGAAGATTGTTCGGCATACAGCGAAATTACAGGAGTAATCACGCTGACCGCCGCAAAGGCCGCCAGGCTATTCCGAAAACTCATTTTTTTGTCCTTTTTCAATTAGCGCTTTCAGATGAGCGCGGCGGTCGGAGATTGGTTAAACGCTACTCTTTTTCTGCTTCTCATACGCGCTACTCGCTCGAGAGAAGCTTCCAAATCGGTTTCGAACTGTTCTGCCCTCACGGCAGCCGTATGGAAGCGCAATGTCCGCCGCCGAGCCCGATCAGCTATTTCGAGCCGCCGCTCATCGGGCATCTGTAATTTGGACGCAACTTGTGCTTGGGAGGTCACGGGAATTATTTCTACATTGGGCTTAAAAATGCAGTCTAGGCCAGACCACATGTCGGTGAGAATCGGCGTGCCGCAGGCAGCGGCTTCAAACAACCGAACGCTGGGGGAGTACCCAGCTCGAATCATATCCTGGCGTGTGACGTTCAGCGTGAATCGCTGTGAGTTATAGAAGTCTCGATGATCTTTCGCCGCGAGATGTTCAATCCGCTCTACGTTAGCGGGCCAAGTGGTGTCTTTGGGGTATTGAGGACCCACGACTGCGAATTTCCCACTCGATTTTTTTTCTGCGACGGAGAGGAGCAACTCCTTCAGCATCGGCTGGCGATCCGCCGCGTAGGTTCCAAGATATGCCAGATCCCAACGCCACTCTTTCGGTTCTGGAAAATAAAGCGTGGGATCGACGGAACAATAAAGGGCGCGAGCACAGGGAGAACCAAGCTTATTCTCAATGAGGTCGAGAGTAGGGCCGCCCGTAAAAGAAAAATAGAGGTCGTACCGCCGACAGAGCTCTTCCGAAAGATAATCGCAGCGATTCCGGCTCAGGTTGGTTAACGTAACCGGGGTATCGATGTCATAGAAGACGGTGCAGTTTTTTGCTATGGACGTGACCCATTCGCCTATTGCAATTCCGTCGGGCACATAGGAACCGACAACAACGACGTCCGCGGTTTGAACAAGATTAGAAAAACGATCCTGTAGGTCTTCCAAGCTGCCGTAGAGGCCAATGGTGCAGTAGGGCGCCTGATCGAATTCACGATTGTCGGAGTACCAGGGAACATCGCGCTCCAGAAACGTGACAGAGTGTCCGCGACGTGCAATCTCTTTGAGCAAGCCCCGGTAGGTGGTGGCGTGTCCGTTGCCCCAAGTGGAAGTGATCGAGAGACCGAGGAAAACACAATTCAGGGGACGCGAGCTCACGCTTGCAACTCCAGGGCGGACGGCTCCAGGGAAGAGGCCACGAGCTCTTTCAGAATGGAATCGACAAGAGCACCACGCTGTTTATAAGTGTGATCAGTGAGGACTCTTCGGCGGGCCGCTTCGCCGATAGAATGCGCTTGCTCCGCTGTTAGATTCCGGACCATCCCAGCCACCTCCTCGCCGTTGTGGGCCACTAGAACTTCCCTTCCCGGCTGCAGAAATTCGTCGATCCCTTTCCAGGCATCCGTAATCAGACAAGCGGCGGCGCCGGCAGCTTCGAAGACACGAGTCGCGGGCGAGAATCCATAGCGAGCCATACTCTCGCGGCTAATGTTCAAAACGGTTCGCGTTGAACAGTTGAAGGCGTTGTGATCGGCGGTGTAGACGTGGCCTTGATAAACGACATTGGCGGGAATGGATTTGTCTCCCCATCCGCTACCGCCCAATATAAACTTCAGACCGGCTGCTAGCGAGGCGGACTTGAAGAAAAATTCGTCGACGCGAGCTTCGCGATCGGGCAGCCGATTCCCGAGAAAGGAGAGATCGCCGGCAAAACGGGGATCGAGCGGGACTGGTAAATGAACATCCGGATCGAAGGCGTTGTAAATTGCGAAGCACTGACGCGCTCCCAACTCCCGGTATCGATCCGTTACCGGTTTGCCGCCACCATAGGTCAGAACCAAATGGAATTGTGGTAGCGCTGAATGGAATGTATCGTGAGCATCAGAGGCTAGCCGGTCAAGAGTCGCAGGAGCGTCTACATCCCAGAACACCTTAGCGGCGCCGGTTTGCATTCCTGCTATCTTCGCTTCCAGAAAGTCATCGAGAACGCCGACGCCACTGGCCTTCACTACGACGTCGAACTGGGAGGAGAACCTGAGATACTGCTCCACCTGCGCGGCGTTGTGCGGATCGTACACGACGATGCGCGCCCATTCAGGATCTTCTATGTCGCGGTGTTTCTGGCGATCGTAGGCATCGGGCTCGAAGAAGGTGATTTGGTAACCGAGTTGGGCAAGTGAGCGCAGGATTCCACGATAGTAAGTGGCAGCGCCGTTCCAGTAAGCGGAGACGAGGCTTGAGCCCCAGAAGGCGATCTTCATACTTGAACCTCGTAGTAAGGGTGCGAGTAGCTGGTTTGCGGCGCAGGCCGGATATCTTGGTAGATGTTGAGCAACTCCGTAACGCGATGGCCGCAGGTGTGACGGTTATGGATCGTTTCAAGACCGCTCTTTGAGAGATCGGCCGCCATCGAAGCGTCGTGGAGGACGTCACTCAGGCGCCCCTCCATTTCGTTTCCGTCAGCAGCCATCAAGAAGTCCTGTCCCACACGAAACAAACCTTCCGTGTCGTCCCAGGGCGCGGAGACAAGCGGAATTCCGCAGGCCAGCGCTTCGAAGGGGCGAATGGTTGGGATTCCAGGAAGTTGGCGAGTATACGGGCGGCGAGGCACGTGAATGGTGGCTTTAAACTGCGCAAAGGTCTGGGGAACCTCGAAGTTCGGAAGCCACCCTTTGTAAGTGATATTAGCGGAAGCGAGTTCGGTCAAGGCAGTCTCCGGGTAGCGAACTCCGTGCACTTGAGCCTTCCAACCGTGGCGCTGGATGGGACGAATAAGGAACTCATGGAGCTCTTCCGATCTTTCTCCATCACCCCAATTTCCAATCCAGACGATGTCGCCTGACCGAGCTTCAGCGGATCGGGGATAAAATGTGCGAACATCTGCTGCTTCGTGCCAGACGTAGACTTGCTTTCCCCATCCCAGCTGCTGGTAAGCGCTTTTCAGCGATGCGCCATAGGCAAGAACCCCGTCATAGCGATCAAGATGAAAGCGAGCGAGTTCATGCTGCGCCGTTACTGCCCGATGATGAGTGTCATGGAAGAGAACTCGAACGGCCGGATTGCGATGCCGGTACTCTCCGATAGCGGCGATCAGATGCGGATCATTCCATTCGTGCACTAAAATCAGGTCGGCATCGTCAAGGGCGCGATCAAGATCAAAGTTTTCTAAGGAATAACGCTGGCTTTTAAGATCGGGGAACGCAGTCTTGAATTTTTGAATTGCTTCACTCCCATGATCACGGGTGAGATTATCGCAGCTCCAGCCCTCTTGCGGCTCGAAGATGCGAACTTGGTGACCTCGCGCCTGGAGCTCGGATGCTATGCCGCGAAGAAAATGCGCATTCCCGTGGTTCCAATCAGAAACAAGAGAGTGGTAGAACATAGCGACACAAGGCTTCATGCAGCCACCCCGTCCGACGCGGTTCCGCTTACCAGAGTTCGATAAGTCTGGAGGTAAGCCGAGGTAGCAGTGGCGGCCAGATATCGTCCCGCCCGTTTGAAGGCGCGTTTGGACAATTCAGCACGGCGGGAAAAGTCACGGCAGAGATCGTTCAGTTCGAATGTCCACTCCTCGGGATCGCGTGGATCGAGAAAGACAGCCGCTCCGTCCCAAAGTTCTCGCAGACTCGGAATGTTCGATAGGACGAGGCAGCATTTAGATCGCGCGGCTTCCAGAACGGCAAGTCCAAAAGGCTCATAAAGCGCGGGATGGACGAACACAGAGGCGGCCTGCATCCGCTTCGTCAGGTCGTTCCGCGATAAGATGCCGAGCCGCTGAATCGCTTTCACCGGACCGGCAGAGTGCTCCGGGCCCGCGTCACTTCCGGCCACCTGAATCGGCCAATCGAGCTTGGGAGCAATTTCATCTAGCAAGCGAAGATTCTTGGCAGGATCCCAAATCCGACCCGCCGCCAGGAAGAACGGGTCTTTCTGCTCACCGGCGTTTTCGGGAACGCGGCTAAAGTTGTGGATCACTTTCGTCTTCGCAGCTGGAACGCCGTATTCATCCTGAACGGATTTTGCCATAGCGGCAGACGGGGCAACCACAATCGAACTGGCAGCGAGCCCAGCCGTCACACGCTGTTTGTACTCAGACCATTCGACACCGGGCGCACTGTTGTGAACAGCTCTCCACCAAGAATAGACGCACGAATGAGCGGCGACCAGGACCGGCTTTCGCCAAGGCAAAGATCCGTGGCTGTAGCCATTCAGGTGGATGAGATCCGGCTTGAATTCGGATTCCAGTTTCAGGAGCCACTCGCCAGAGGCGTCTACGTCGCTCCATGGATTCTGCATCCACTCAAGAGAGTAATTGCCGCAAACTAAATTGACTTGCGGAAGCGGCGAGAGTTGCTTTCTCTGTGCTTCAGAAGGCTCCGGACCAAGAGTTACGAGGAGCACTTCAACGTTCTCGGGGGTGACGCCCGCGATCAGATCGACAGCGTATTGCCAAACACCTCCGACCGCATCGGCCGTCATTAAAAGTTTGAGAGAAGAGGGAACAGCGTCGAGAGTGTTACCGGCCATGCGAAGTTACTTCCAGCTCGACCAACGGCTGCGGCCGCTGTTCCTGGATATCGCTGAAGGATTGAAATCCGTTCAGATATGCTTCGTGAGCGCGTTCCCAGGCGAAGTCGTCGGGTTGTCCCCAACGGCGCGTATAGTCAGGCGAGCCAGGATAAGGAAACAGCGGCACTGGCTTATTCGCCCACACGCCATTGGCTTCGAGTCGTTGTCTCCATCGCTCCACAGCATCGACGTCGTCTTCCGCCATGGCAAGCAGGTTGGCTTGGACGAACGGAACAAGTTTCTTGGCGAAGATCAACCGGTCGGTGAGTTCGTCCGTGGACATCTTACATTTTTTGTCCAGGAACGCCCTGCCCTCTTCGGTGATACTTTCTACTCCTGCCTCGATCGACACACATCCGCCACGGGCCAGAGCGCGAATCGCATCTTCGCTCCAAAGGTCGATACGGGTTTGCACTCCCATCTTCAAGCGACGGTCTGCCAGCCCTGCCAGCACCTGATTATCGGGGAGAAAGATTTCGTCGATAAAGTAGATATATTCGACACCTTGCTTTACCAGACCATCGGCTTCTTCGAGAATCACACTGACAGGGCGTTTCCTGTAGTTGTTCCGAAAGTTATCTTTTGCGCAGAAGGTGCAATGGTAAGGGCAGCCGCGTGACGCCTCCATCTCGGCGCCAGGTCCATTAGGAGGCGCATCGAAGCGATGGTGATGGTGGTTGTGCCTGGCAACGTATTCGTCCGGCCAGTGTAAGGCCGGTAGACGTTTCATGTCCGTGGCATTGTTGGGCCCTCGGACGATGTAGCGATCCCCTTCGAAATAGGCCACCGAAGGAACTTCGCTGAGCGGACCGGCGAGCTGAGGCAGAATGTCTTCGCACTCGCCAAGAACGACGATGTCGGCGCCTGTCTTGCGGAGCGTGCTTCGCGGAGTGGTGGAGGCGTGCGGTCCAACCACAATCAGCTTACGGGAGACAGGGCGCAGATCATTGCAGAGGGATTGGGGAATTCGAAGCTCGGGTGGAGCACAGCGCCAGAACAGATAGCTGGGAGCAGTTGTCACCACCGCAAAGTCAGGCTGAAACTGTGCGACGCGGTCAACCACTTCAGACTGTGTCCAGCCATTCAGCTGGCCGTCAATATTGGCAACTTCATGACCGGATGCCTCCAGTAACGCTTTGGCGTACCCGAACTCGAGCGGCAGATGCGGTTCGCGACAGCCGAAGTAAATACTGCCTTCGAAGTCCCAAGCCGGATTGACAAGAGCAAAGCGCATCAGGCTACCTGGACCGCAGATTGCGCTGCCAGCGAGGGCCGGGCTCCATACCACGCGTGCAGTCTGCGCAAGCCTTCGCGGATGCTGACATTCGGCGTCCAGCCGAGCATGGCGCCAATCTTTCGCGTGTCCGCCACAAACCATTTTTGGTCCGCGAGCCGTTCCCTTCCCCAATCGATCTTTACTGTGCCGCCCGTGAGCGCCCGCAACTCGTCCATGATCTCGAGAAGGCTGGTACTGTTTTGAACGCCTCCGCCTATGTTAAATACTTGGCCGGCGGCAGCGGCCATATTTTGATGGACCAAATGCATCGCCTTCACCAGATCGTCAACAAACAGTAGATCGCGAACCTGTTTGCCGTCGCCGTAGATGGTAATGGCATGGCCTTTCATGGCTTGCCTGAGGAAGTGAGCGACCCAGCCCTGGTCTTCCGAGCCGAGTTGATAGGCGCCGTAAATGCAACTCATTCGAAAGACGCAGGCTGCGATTCCGTAGGAATGCGCGTAATCGAGAACGTACTGATCCGCGCTGCCCTTCGAGCATCCGTAAGGCGATAAAAATTCAAGCGGTTGAAGTTCGTTGATGCCATGGCGAGCCACACTTTCATCGACCGGTTCGTGCCGTCGGCCGCGCTCGCAAATGTCAACCGAGGTGAGCCTTCCATAAACTTTATTGGTAGATGTAAACAGGACGGAGCATCGGCTGTTCAGCTTTCGGACCGCCTCGAGCAGATACAACGTACCCATCAAATTTGTTCCTGCGTCATCCAGAGGATCTGCGAGACTCGTCGTGACGGCAACTTGTGCAGCAAGATGATAGATCGCGCCGGCGCTCTCAACTGCCTCTTCCAACTGCTTTCGATCGCGTACGTCAGCATTCGTGAAACGAACTCGACCCGGGTACAGCGATTGCAGCTCAGCAACGTTCCGCTCGACACCGGGGCGCACCAGACTGTCGAATAGATGAACCGGCCGGTTGCATTCCAAATGGCTTCGAGCCACGTTGGTCCCGATAAAGCCGGCGCCTCCGGTGATCAGCACATAATCGGTATTCACGATGAGCCTCCTAAACCACAAGTCCGCGCGCCGTTAACTCGGCTCGCATTTCGTTGAACTTGTCGTGAGCCGCCGTCTGTTGATCGAGCCATTCAGCTAAGTCGCGCATTCCGTTTTCAAGTGTGACAGTGGGCTTGTATCCCAGAACCTTGCGCGCCAGAGTGATATCGGGGAAGCAATGACGGATATCGCCAACGCGATAATTTTCGGTAATCTCAGGCTCGATGTTCTTGCCAAGAACCTTGGCAAGACGCTGAGCAACGCCTTCGACCGTAATAGTCTGCCCGCTTCCGACGTTGAAAATCTGGTCACGAGCGGCCTCGACTTCCAGCGCTAATCGACAAGCCTGGCAGATATCGTAGACGCTGACAAAATCTCGAAGCTGTTGGCCATCTTCAAAAATGATGGGGCGCTGTCCATTCAACAGCCGGGAAGCGAAGATGGCAAGAACTCCGGTGTAGGGATTAGAAAGCGATTGGTATGGCCCGTATACGTTGAAGAAGCGAAGAGCGACCGTCGGAAGACCGTAGGCCCTGCCGATCATCAAACACATCTGCTCTTGATCGTACTTAGAGAGAGCATAGACGGATGCCAACGAAGGTTGTTTTGTCTCCGGAGTTGCGACAGGCGCGAGGGGCAAGCCATCTTGCGTGCGCATCTCCCATTCGTGAGCTTTCAGCTGGTCCGTATCGCGATAAGCTTGGCCGTAAGACTGTCCATTTGGCGTCTCGTAGAGGCCTTCCCCATAGACACTCATGCTGGAGGCGACGACAAGCTTGCTTACCTTGTGCTTGACTAATCGCTCCAGCAACATCGCCGTACCCAGGTTATTGACACTGGTGTACTCAGCGATCTGATACATGCTCTGCCCGACGCCGACCAAGGCGATGAAGTGGTACACCGCATCCACTCCGGAAAGAGCCTCGTCGAGAATCTCCGGATTGCGCACATCGCCGCGAATGAACTGGGCCTCTCGGTGCAGATAAGAAGGACGGCGCGGTTTATCGCCGTGAACCTGAGAGACCAGGCTATCGAGCACCCTGACCTGATATCCGTTTTTCAATAACTCCGAAGCCACGTGAGAGCCGATAAATCCAGCGCCGCCCGTGATGAGAACGGTTCCCTTCATCGTTCTTTTAGTCCTTTGTAGTTGATGTTTAGAGCTTTCATTTGTTCGTAAGGGCGAGGCTGCCGTTGAAAGCCCTGCAGCAACAAGCCAAAATCAACAGCTGGAAAAAACTTCACGAGAACCGGTCGGTTCTGAGCAAAAATGTCATTCGCATGTCTGAGGTAAGAAGCTTTGAAGCTGTTGTTTGTTACGGAATACCTCAAATGTCCCTACGAACTAGGACATCTACTAGGAGGCGTACTTTCGGGTCATCGTGGCGCAGAATTCAGCATATTCTTCCAGCCTCTGAGGTGGACTCGTATGATGGGGTCGCACACCTCGGTGCTCCGGGGTAAAACAGAAAGTAACGGTCACGTTAAACGGCTCTAACAGCTGCATCTGGTGATCGAACCAGCGGTCCGCGTCAGGACGCTCGTAATCAGCCCAACTTAGACCGGTTCGCAATTTTTTCACTCCCATGTCCCGGAGAGCTTTGACCGCGCGCTCCAAGCGATGATCTTCGAAGTGGAACCACTGACAGATTCCGATGGCTGGCGTGTAGGCAGAAAATATTTTGGCAGCGAGTTTTGCGTCGCCATCTTCCCGAAAGAGACCCATATAAAAGTGGCGGTAATAGGATGAGCCTTCGCTCTCGCGATGACGAGTGGTCGCAGGCCAGGCTCTTGGCAAATCAAAGAGACTGTACCAGTAGACATGATCCACACGGTCGAGAAGAAGCTCTGCTGTTTTTTTTAAGCCGAACTCCTGTACTTCTTCGGCGCCAAACGAGGAAACACCGACTTCTGAGATCCAGATCGCTTTTGACGTCACCGCGCTGATTTCGTCCAATTTGCCTGGCCATTCGTGAACTGTCCAGTGATTCCAATCCAAAGGGAATCCATGCAAAGCCACGACATCCACTTCTTTGAGTACGCCCAACCTTTCCATGCGTTCAATAAAGGCGGGGTCAATGGGGGAGATGCCTCCCAGCACCTTGATGAGCTTCGGATTTTCAGCCTCAATCGCTTGGGAGGCAAGCTTGACCATGCCGGCAAAAGCCGACCAGTCGGGGTCGATTTCGAAATCCCAGTGCGACAGATTATTGGGCTCGTTCCAAAGCATCACAGCTTCAATCATGGTTATTTTTATCCAGCGGTGTACGCTCTATTGCATGCCGATGCAAGGTCGAGCTAGAATGCCGAAGGCAGCGGATGCAGCTCGGCTGATTCATCTACGCGGCAGACGAATACTTCCGGTTCAGGCTCACTGTCGATTTTGAAACCGGCGCTTCGGAGCACCGCTTGTGCGCAGGCGCGGTTCGGTATCCACCAATTCGTTGGATCCTGGGAATAACAATTCTCGACGAAGTGCATTTTGGGAAATCCAGGTTTGTCGAAGAGAGCCATCTCCCAAAATGGATAATCCTGTTCTATAGCGGGGATAGTACGGCTGCCTCGCAACATCGATTGGAAAATAAACCAGTCTTTCGTCACATTTTGACGCAGCAGGTCGAGAGCAAGAAGGGGGTGACGCAGATGATAGAACACTCCCATAAAAAAGACGAGATCGAAACGCTCACGCAGTTGACCCACCTCATATACGGAGAGCTGTTCGAAGGAGATATCCAGATCCAATGCTTCCGCCGCGAAACGGGCCTGGGCCAGGTAGGCCTCATCGTGATCGATTCCAAGCACTCTGCTTGCGCCACGCTGCTTCATCTGGATGGAGTAGAAACCTGCGTTGCAACCGATGTCCAGAACTGTCAATCCGGTGAGGTCGTTCGGTACAGCATGTGCAAAGTTACGCCACTTGAAAGACGGGTAATCACCGAGGAAATGATCCGGCGCGGTTTGTATTCCAGCTAAGCGGAGGTTGTGAAACCAGGGACCAAGCTCCGCCACTTTTTTCTCGATCTGATCAACAGTGAGGCTTAGCGGCACAACTCGATATCCTTGTGACTCATGTACCGTATCTTACTAATCCGTCATGGCGCCACCGATTTGATGAGCGACAGGCTTTGTGGGAGGACGCCGGGAGTGCCGCTGAATGCTGAGGGGCGGAGTCAAGCCGAGCGTCTTGGACGTTCTCTGTACGGAGAAGCTCGATTAGCAGCGATATACTCTAGCCCGATGGAAAGAGCAGTGGAGACGGCGCGCTACGTAGCTGAGCCGCAGAGCCTTTCCGTCACGATTGAGGAGGGAGTCAACGAGTTGGACTTCGGCGATTGGATTGGTCTCTCCTTCCAGGATTTACATGGGCGTCCGGACTGGAAAGACTACAATCGGCGACGCGCACTCCACTGTCCGCCGCAAGGCGAATCGTTACTCGATGTACAGGGGCGAGCCTGGAAGAGCTTGTCGACCATAGTGCGGAACCACTCGGACGAAACGATAGCCGTGGTGACACATGGAGACGTGATTCGCGCCTTGGTAATTCTCATTCTAGGTATGCCGCTAGACAATATATTGCGACTGGCGATCTCGCCAGCATCAGTAACCGAGATCGATATCGATGGCGGAGGAGCAACGATTTCGTATCTGAACCAGGTTTTCAGAAAGCGTTAGTGATAAATCCACTAGGTTTGCATATCTGCATAAAGCCGCGCGTAAGTCAGAATAAGTGAAGCACATGACGGAAGAGCCTAATCTTGACCGTAAAGACCTTCTTGATCTGCTTATTTCTAAGCTCACCGATTTTGTGGTGTTGCTGTTAAGCCCCGACGGCACGTTCACGACATGGCACCCGGGCGTGCAAGTTGCTTTCGGGTATACCAGAGATGAATTCGTCGGTAAGAACTTGGAGCTGTTGCTTCTCCCCGCGGAGAGGTCGAAAGGAGTCGTCCTAAAAGAGCTGGAACAAGCCGCGAAGGAAGGTTCCGCGTCCGATACGAGATGGCTCATTACAAAGAGCGGCAATGAAATCTTAGTCGAGGGGGTCACCGTGGCGCTGCATGACTCGGCGGGCAGACTCGCGGGATTCGGGAAGCTCATGCGGGACGTCACCGCCGCAATCGAGATTCAGCACGAACTGGAAAGCGCAAACGACCGGCTGAAGACCATGGCCATGGAACTGGAGCGTTCGAATCAGGAGCTGGAGGAATTCGCTCGTATAGCCTCGCACGATTTAAACGCGCCGATCACGAGCACACGATGGCTGGTTGAGTTGCTGACCACTCGACACGGCGGGTCTCTCGATGAATCCGGACGCAAGTGCCTTCGCCAGATCTCGCAAGGACTGGACCGCATGGGCGATCTGGTCGAAGCGATTCTGGCCCACGCCCGTGTCGGAAAGAATGCGATTTCGTCGGCTGGGTTAACGCACGCCGAAGACGCGCTCGGCGCCGCGGTGGAGGCATTGAGCAAGGATATCGATGTGTCGGGAGCGAAGATCGACTATCGATCCCTTCCCAAAGTCGCGGTCGAGCCACAGGCGCTCGGACAGCTGTTTCAGAACATTCTTGCGAACGCGATCAAGTATCGTCGTCAAGAACAAACGCTTAAGATCAGGATCTCGGCGCTTTATGAGAGTGGAGCGTGGCGATTCTGCGTGGAAGATAATGGCATCGGGATCGAGCCTGAGTGGCTGGAACGGATCTTCCAGCCTCTGCAACGCCGCAATGGAGTCGAGGTTGCGGGAAGCGGGATCGGGCTTGCAACCTGCCGAAAAATTGTGATGAGAGTTGGCGGAACAATTTGGGCGGAATCGGAGGTTGGAGTTGGATCGCGGTTTTTCTTCACGCTTCCTGGGAGACGTGCTGAGCCCGGCCTAACACCGCTGGAAAAGGCGTTTGAAACTACGTCTTAAGCCAAGTCGGCTAACGAAGCGAGTTCAACCTGAATCTGCTGGACGGCTTGACTCCAGTTTCCTGCTTCCGTCTGGCGAAAAAGCCGCATGCTTGGGTACCAGGGAGAATCAGAACGACCGAGCATCCAACGCCAATCTGCTGTTGCCGGCAGGAGAGTCCAGACCGGCAACGCTAACGCTCCTGCCAGATGAGCCATCATCGTGTCAACCGTGATGAGCAGATGCATGTGCATCAGCCGTGTGGCTGCAGTCAAGACGCATCCGGATCGGTCGTACAAATCCTCCATTCGAGGGCAGCACTCTGTCAATTCTTGCGGTTGCAATCCGGCCTGAAAGCTAAAAAATTGAACGCCGGGCATTCGGCAGAGTGGAGCGAGTTCAGATAGAGCGAGCGAGCGAGTGGGATCGTAGCTGCCGGCCACCCATACGAAGCCGACCCGTAGGGCTTCCCCTTTTTTCCTGGTAGCTTGTTCGGCGCCTACCTTCAGATAGGGAACGCTCTGTGGGATATCTGGGAGGCTCGATCGAAAGATGCGGGGTAATTCCACGATTTCGATCTGCCGATCCCACTCGCCTTCGGTTTCACCCCAGGTAATGACTCGGTCGGCCAGATCGGAGGCTGCAAGCAATGATTTCAAGGCGGGCTGAGCCTCAATCGTGAGACTATTCGTTCGCTCCCTCAATTTTGGGGCATAACGAACATACTGGAGAGTATCGCCCAATCCATGCAGGCAACGAATTAGCACCCGGCTGCCGTCAAGCGGGTTCCCGTCCCAAAAACGGTTGCCGTCCGGCTTGCCGCGCTGCTCGATGCTGTCACTTTCCTTCCAGGCAGCTGGAAAATCGCCCAGAAGAGCGTGGCACAGCCAGCGGCCGGCACAACAAGCGTCCGGATCGAGGCCGTTCTGCTCCGCTAAGTCATAGAGACATAGCGCTTTCGAGATATTTCGGTCGCGGAGAGCCGATTCAGCCTCTTCGAAAATGCCCGTTGGTTGTAGTACTTTTATGGATTCACCCTCCGCGATGAGCTGTGCCTTTGGACTCGTAGTGTCCATCTTATGACCATAAGTGCTACTCCTACTTTTTGAAAGGATTACGATGCATCTCACACGGCTCGGTGACAAATCAGTGAAAAGGTTTTGCCGATGAACTCGGCCAGCGGGCATTTCTCGCTCGAATCCCAAAATTCGAAAGTTCTTTTCGTCGATGATCACCAGTTACTCCTCGATGCTCTGTCCGTGATGGCGAAGCCGCACTATGACGTGCGCGCGGTGGACAGTTTGACAAAGGCGGAAGAGGCCTTTCATAGTTTTTCGCCCGACCTGGCCATCATGGATGTGCAGATGCCGGACGGAAGTGGCCTTGAATTGGCGCGCCGCATCCTGGCACGGCAACCGAATCTGAAGCTCATGTTTCTGTCCATGTACACAGATTCGAAATTCGTGAAAGAAGCAATCGATATCGGTGCGGCCGGCTACATCTCCAAGAAGGCTGCCGGTGAAGAGCTACTTCTGGCCATCAGAACCGTTCTGAATGGGGGCAAATACATAGGCGTGCCACCGAATCAGCCAGTGAATGGCGCAGAGTTGACGGAGCGGCAGACCGAGGTGCTCCGGCTTATCTCACAAGGCTACTCCGCCAAGGAAATTGCGACGGAGCTCAAGATCTCGGTGAGAACAGCCGAATTTCATCGGGCGGCAATTATGGATCGGCTCAAGTTGCATTCGACCGCTATGATGACCAGGTATGCCATCGAACGAGGGATTGTCTAACCTGGACAGCGGGCACGCATGGGCTGGCTAGGATGGGCGTTGCTTTCCGCCTGTTTTGCTGCGGCGACGGCTATTTTGGCCAAAGTTGGCGTCGAAGGTATCGACTCAAATTACGCAACTGCAATCCGAACCACTGTCGTTCTTGTATTTGCCTGGGTGATCGTCTTGGCGAACGAACATTCACGGATGGCAAGGGTCTCCTCAAGCCGGACATGGCTTTTTCTGGGCTTGTCGGGCTTGGCAACCGGATTATCGTGGCTGTGTTATTTCCGAGCGTTACAGCTTGGCGCCGCCTCCCGGGTGGCGCCAATCGATAAATTGAGCGTTGCGCTGGTGATCGTCTCGGGAGTCCTTTTCCTAGGCGAAAGGTTGACCTGGGGAAAAGGACTTGGAGGGCTTTTGATTGTAGCCGGCGCGATTGCAGTGGCGCTCGACTGAAGGTTGACGCACGAGGGAGGCAGGCTTGTCGCGGCTCCCAGGAGGAGAACTTGCTTTTTGATTGCCGGACGGTATTACCGGCAAAATGATAACGGACGGATAAGCCGTCTCATGATAGACAGTCTGATGTGCTTTGACGATCGTGAATTCGTCGGCATTCGGTCTCGTGGAGTTGAGATTACGATCGAATTTCGGAAAATTGCTGCTCGAGACCTCCAGCCGTATGCGATGTCCGGCCATAAAGACGAAGCTGGTTACTCCGGCATCGATGCTGATCTGATACGGGATATTCTGTTTGACAAAAACGGGCTTTTCAAGTGAGAGCCGATAGCGCATTCGTTGAATCCCGTCGCAGACGATCAAGGGACGGCCGTCGGGCTGAACATCGACTATCTTGGCGGTAAAATCCGTATCGTTGGCGGATGTAGAAACGTAGAGCGTTACGCGCACCGGCCCGGTCACTTCGGTGTCCCGATCCAAGGGCGCCGAGGTGTAGACCAGAACATCAGGACGGCGCTCCACTGCGCTTTGATCGAGCGGTCCGGGCGGAAGAATCTTCGGATCGCAGCAAATAGACCCGCCGGTCGTTAGAACTGGATTCTGCGGGTCATAGGTGAAAGCATCCGGGGGTGCACTGCGAACATTCTTCCATTGCAATTCCCCATCACCCGCATCGCTATTAGCAGAACCTTGGCTGGAGAGATAAAGCGGTGTGTAGCGAGTACGACTGAGCGGCCATTCGTGCTCTTCTCTCCAGGTGTCAGGACCCATGACAAACAGGTGAAGCAACGGGGCGGCCGGTTCGCGCACTTCGTCCTTAGCGGATGTCTTTAGCAGGCGGTCGAACCAGTCGGCCTGGGTTGATCGGATGCGCAGGTTAGCTGCCGGGCCAAAATCCTCGGTCCGAAATCGGAGACCTGGGTCATGCGCCCAGGGCCCGATCCAAGTCTCGACGTCGGCGCCTCTTTTTGAGAGAGTGCGAAAGGCGTCGAGCTCGCTTTCGGCGTAGTTGTCGAACCAGCCGCTCATCGAGAAGACGGGAATCTTGATCTTGTCCAGGTTTTCGCGGATGCTGAGAGATTTCCAGAAGGAATCGTAGGAGGGATGTGCCAACGCCTCTCTCCAGGCGGGAGACGGCGCCCCGGTTGCCGGCAGATCCGCGGTTCGTAAAGGCAAATGAAAGATATAACTCCCGAACGAGGGGACGACTTGGGACGGCGGCGTGAAATTTTGGCTGAGCCAGAGAAGTCGATGCCCTAGTTTTAGGGCGCCGCCGGTCGAATAGAACCGATCGGTATATTCGTCGTCCCCGGAGTTCACCGGCGAAATGGCTGTCAGGTGCGGATTGTCCTGAATCGCTGCCCACCATTGCGCAATTCCCAGATAGGAACTTCCCACCATGCCGACTCGACCGTTCGACCAGGGTTGCTCCGCGATCCAGTTGATGGTGTCGTTTCCATCGGCGCCCTCCTGCTCGATCTCGCCAAACGTCCCCTGCGATGCGTATCGGCCGCGTGCATCCTCAATGACGACCGCATATCCCCGGCGCACAAAATAGCGATAGCTGGCCATGGCGGAGGATTTTCGATTGTAAGGAGTTCGAACGAGTAGGGCAGCCAGTCGTTCGCTTCCCTGCGGACGAAAGACATCGGCCGCTAAACGGATCCCGTCGCGCATCGGAACACTGACACCCAACTCTTCCTGCATGTCAGGATTTTGCTGGGGAGGCTTGAGGACTTGCCCGGAGACGCCTGCACTCACCAGGAGGGCGGCCACACCGATCAGCTTGGCGAGGCGTGTCATCGGACGGTAGCAACGGCCGGCTTTGGCCTTTGGCCAAACAGCGCGGTGCCCACTCGGATCACCGTTGCCCCCTCTTCAATGGCCGCTTCGAAATCTCCCGACATGCCCATCGAAAGCTTCTGCCAGCCGTAATCCTTCGCTAACTGCGCCAGACGCCGAAAATAAGGACGAGATTTCTCGGGGTCCTCCGACCAGGGCGGGACTGTCATTAGCCCTGTCACCCGAACATGTTTGCAGTCCCGAGCGGCTGCGGCCAACTCCGGCAGAGCCGCGACCGCCGCGCCAGTCTTGTTTTCTTCGTCAGAAAGTTTGATTTCGAACATCGCTTCGAGCGCTGCGCCGCGCTCTCCCGCGATCCCGTCGAGCCGTTTGAGAAGCTTTGCCGAATCAACAGTTTGAATCACCTGGAACAGTTCGGAAGCGAGGCGCGCCTTATTCGACTGTAAATGACCGATCAGATGAAATCTGGCGTCCTCGAGGCCGTCTAAATTCGCGCTCTTCTCGGAAAATTCCTGGACATAGTTCTCGCCGAAATCACGTAGGCCTGCTCCATAGGCCTCCCGAATCGTCTGGGCAGAAAACTTTTTGGTCACTGCCACTAGAGTGATATCGGAACGATTCCGACCAAATCGCGTTGCTGCACTGCAGATACGATTCTCCACAACTTCTAAACGGCTTTTGATATTGGATCCGTCAAGTGGCAAAACTCTATGATAAAAGCACTCGCCGGTCCGGCGGGCTGAGAAATCCCGAAGAGTTGCTATGCGCCCTGAACGACTTCGTGGCGGATGCAAAAGCGCCGGCGGTGCTCGAATACGGCGAGGAGATGATGCCGCTCACGCCCGGGGAGTTTTCGTTTGAAGTACGCGGGGGTTGCGCCTGGATTTATGTCTGGCATGAAAACCGGAGCCTTTCCCGCCGGATCGTGGCGGTAGAAAGGGCTGGGAACGGATCGCTCGACTGCCTAATTCATCGCTTTGGCGGCGCGCCCGGCAAGCTCAGCCTTCTCGATCTTGACCGGCCTCAGACGAACCACCGCGCCTTGACCGGTCTGCGGCAAAGCTTCGGAGAGCAGTTCCGGCGCATGTTGTTTCGTCAGTTTCCCGGATGGCAAATTGACTTCCTCTCGTCGTCCATGGACCTGCAGCGGTCGTTCTCCCCGGCCTTTCCGCGGGCCAGACTGACAAAAGGTAACCAGCAGATCGCTGCCCTGGCCTGCCCGAGCGCGATGAACGAGTCCTCCCTGCTTACTTTTGCATTGCTCTGGTTCGACTACGTGGCTCGCAATGCAAAAAGGAATGACCAGAACTGCCGGCTGTGCCTGTTCCTGCCCGAAGACTGCGGCGTTTTTACGGCACACCGCCTCCGCTGGCTCAATGAGCTTGTTTTGCAGACTCAGCTGTTCCGATTCAACACCCACGGATCAGCCGGCATGGTGGATCCGCAGGATCTCGGGAATCTGGAAACTCGCGTCAGCCAGCACTATGCTCCGGTACATCTGCTACCGAACCTTACATCGATTCTTGGGAAGCTGAGCGACGGCGACAGTGAGATTGGTTTGTGCCCGGAGTTAAACGGAGCCGTAAGCGTCAAATTCAGGGGAGTGGAATTTGCGCGAGTTGAAAAGGACAGATTTCTCCTGGGATTGGACAATAAACAGGAGGTCGGCCCAACTGAATACGCGAGGATTGAGCAGTTCGCACAGCAATTGAAGGAGTTGGTCAGAACCTCGGCGCCCCGGACTGCGAGTGCTACGCCCTTCAGCGATGCTTCTGAGTGCTGGCTGGAATCGGCGGTACGGACTCGGCTGGCAAGGGTCGATGCCACGCTCCTGGAGATGCCGGTGCATGGTCAGGTTCTTACGTTTGCGGGGGCGGATCGAGATCTGATCGATCTTTTAGCCGTGAACCGAGCGGGCCGACTTTCGGTGATTGAGCTGAAGACGAGCGAAGACATTCACTTGCCCGTTCAGGCCCTGGATTACTGGATCAGAATTCACTGGCACGCCAGTCGCGGCGAGTTAAGTCATTTGTTTCCTCAGATTTCGCTGTCGGCCCAGGCGCCGCGCCTGTTGCTGCTGGCGCCCGCCATTTCGTTCCATCCGGCGAACGTTGCCGTTCTTCGTTACTTCTCGCCGCTGATCGACGTCGAACGCGTAGGTATAAATTCAGATTGGAAAGATGATCTGAAAGTTGTCATGCGCCTCCAGGGTGCGTCAACTCCTCAGTCGCACGGGGGTTCCTAGTTGAGCGTTCAAGCCTTAGTCCACATCAAGAAAGCAATTTCAAGTCTGAATCCCGACCAGGTTCGGCTTGCGGCAGACCGGCCGGTTCAAATCGCGATTCGCTCCGCTTCGCGGGAGGGTTACCAACAAGTTGAGGATTTCCTACTGCACGACTTGCAGGAAGGGCGTCGGCGAGAGTCGGCCTTGCATGTGACTCACGACACGGATCCGGGTCGAGATCTTCATGACATAACGATCTATAACGGGAGCGTGATTGCTCCGCCGCAGTCCCTGGTCTTCCGGCCCGATCGCCCGGAAGACGTAGTCAGGAAAACGCTGGAAAAGCACCCTGATTTCGGCGTACCGCTCGCTCGAACTTTCCCCCCGTTTCGGAAGCCGTTTATTTCACGGGTGATTTCAAGGACCTGCAAGGAAAATACGCTTTTTTCTCTGACTACTGCGCTTCCCGATGTCATTCCGAACGTGATCGAGTTACCGTGGGCGGTTGCGGAGTTCGCCTCAGATACCGCGTTTCTGACCATGAATCAGCTCAAGATGGCTTTCCTCATCGCTGCTGCCAGCGATCGTGAAATCGGCTATCGGGAACAGAAGTCGGAGGTGGCAACCGTGATTGCAAGCGCCTTCGGTTGGCGAGCCATCGCCCGCCAGGTCGTTGGAAAAATTCCATTCGGCGGTGGACTGATTGGGAAAGCCGCCATTGCCTATGCCGGTACTAAAGTAGTGGGGCTGTCCCTCGAACGGCTTTATAGCATCGGATACGCTTATACCCGAGAAGACCGCGAGAAGCTTTATCAGGACGCTTTTCAACAAGGCAAGAGAGTGGCGGGAAGGATTCTAGGGTATCTCAGACCGGACCTGGCAGCGAAGTACACTGCCTCGCAGCCGCCCAACAAAGGCTTTCGGGACTACGAGCGCAGTAATGCCGGTTGAGCGTGGAACTCACTGGTCGGCGAGCACGTCGGTGGTTTAGAATTAAGTCGATCGAAGGACTCATTTCCAACCATGGATGCACGTTTACCACTTTGCTTGTTTCTGGGCGTGACTCTTCTGGGCGCAGACACATTGGTGCTGCGCAACGGGACGAGAGTTGACGGCAGTTTTCTCGGCGGCGATAACCGATCAGTTCGTTTTGCTGTCGGAAGTCAGGTGAACACCTATTACCTGCAAGATGTGGCGTCGTTGCAGTTCAACGAATCGGCAGGAGGTTCAGGCGGGTCGCAACCGCAGAATCCACCTCCTGCTCAAAACCAGAATTATCCGCCACCGGCAAATTATCCAGCTGCTCAGAGTCAGCCTCCGACCAGCTACTCGGCGCCTGGCAGTGCGCCTGCCGCGAACGGACCTATGGCAATACAGGTGCCCTCGGGAACTCAGGTCGTGGTTCGGCTAATCGATCGGGTGAATTCGGAAACAGATCGCCTCGGACAGACTTATCGGGCAAGCATCGATCAACCAGTCGTGGTGAACGGACAAACCGTTATTCCTCGGGGCGCTGACACGGTTGCCACTTTGATCGACGCTCAAAAATCAGGTCATATTCAGGGCAAGACCGTTCTGACTCTCGATCTGAAGAGCATCACCGTAAACAATCATCCCTACGATATCGTGACAACCGGGGTGTCCCAGGCCAGCAGTTCCCGCGGCCAGCGGTCAGCCAAGATGATTGGCGGCGGCGCCGCTTTAGGAGCGGTGATCGGCGCTGTAGCCGGGGGCGGCAGGGGCGCGGCAATCGGTAGTGTGGCTGGCGCAGGCGCCGGAACAGCAGCACAAGTTGCGACCTCCGGACAAAAAGTAAACATTCCCTCCGAGACCCGCCTGACGTTCACTTTGCAGAATGCTCTGGATCTTTAGGCCGGGTGTCTAAACCGGTCGCAGTCGTCACGGGAGGCAGCCGCGGTATTGGGCGAGCCATTGTCGTTGAGCTATCGTCCACTCACCGGGTAGTTGCCACTTACAACAGCAACCGAGAGGCAGCGCAATCGGTAGCGGACTCGACTGGTGCAACCATCATTCCGTGCCCGCTCCATGATCTTCACTCGTGCGTAGATTTGGTTGACCAGGTTAAAGCGCAGTTTGGCACAGTTGACTTGCTGGTGAACAATGCCGGAATGGGTCCTCGCGAGCGGCGTGATCTTCTGGAAGCGACGCCGCAAAGCTTCGATGAAATTATCGCTACCAATCTCAGAGGGCCCTACTTCCTCACCCAGCACTTCGCCCGCCTGATGCTCGAGAACCGTACGAAGGGCCGGATTGTTTTCATCGGTTCCATTTCGAGCTTCGCAGCTTCCCTCAATCGCGGAGATTATTGCATGAGCAAGGCTGCGCTCAGCATGGCTGTGAAGCTGTTCGCCGCTCGGCTGGCGGCGGACGGGATCGGTGTCTTCGAGGTGCAGCCCGGGATCATCAGAACAGCTATGATCGCGTCGGTGGCGGCTGTTTACGAGAAGCGCATCGCAGACGGCTTGCTGCCGCAGCGCAAAATGGGTGAACCGGAAGACGTCGCGCGCGTGGTGCGGTCGGTCGTCGATGGATTATTGGACTACTGCACCGGGCAAGTGCTGCATGCCGACGGTGGTTTTCACCTGCGAACTCTTTGAAGGCTGATTCATGGATTCTTTAGATGCAGTTGAGGTGCGTGTATTGGGCGCGCTGATTGAAAAAGAAGCGACCACTCCCGAATATTATCCGCTCTCGTTGAACGCGCTTGTTAACGCTTGTAACCAAAAATCGAATCGAGATCCGGTGGTGGATTACGATGACGAAACCGTCAGAGACGCCATCGAGAGTCTGCGATCGAAGGGGCTAGCCCTCATCATCACGGGAAGCGGCCGTGTCCATAAGTATGGGCAGCGTATTTCGGAAACCCTGAATCTGGGAAGACGTGAACTAGCGGTGCTGTGCGTGCTGTTCCTGCGAGGTCCGCAGACGTTGGGCGAGATCAAAGACCGCACGGAACGGATCTATTCGTTTGCCGATCTCAGTGAAGCCGAACGAGTGCTGGAAAAGCTCTCGGAGTGGCCCTCGGGTTCGCTGGCCAAAAAATTGTCCAAGCAAACCGGGCAAAAGGAGGCGCGTTATGCCCACCTGCTTTCCGGTGAACCGAGCATCGACATGCTCGTCGAGGAAAGCACGCCGGCAGCTAACACATTGGCCAACACGTTGAGCAACCCGGGGAGAATCGCCACCCTCGAATACGAAGTCCAGCAACTGCGTTCGGATCTGACGGAACTGAAACGCCGCTTCGACGAACTAGAATCTCAACTGCGCTAGCCAAGTTACAGTTAGGCCGACGCGGCTCCACTGATCAGACTGTACAGCAGGACAAGCAGTACGATACTGGTGATAAGAACGTAGACGCGGTCACGCTCCAAAACAAATCCCACCAGCGAGAAAGCCACTCTTACAATAGGCGTAGCGATCAGAGCCAGGATGCCAAACTGTATGATGGAGCGAGCGCGAAGCCGGAACGCTCCGACTACAATCTGAACCACGTCACGATCAATGCTTGTTTCGCCGTGAAACGTCGTGAAATCTGCCTGTTCTCCGCCGTGACGGAAAACGAAATAGATGCCTCCCAGGAAAACAATAAGGCCTGAAACGAGAACTCCCGTCCTCAGAAGAACGCTCACGCCTTCTTCGATTTTGCTGTCCGTCACTTTCGGCGTTCTCATAGCTTGTGGTGCAATCCGTCGATGATCATCTGAACTGCGATCACTCCCACCACCACGGCAAAGACTTTTCGTAGGAACGGCACAGAAAGTTGAGGCAATAGGCGAGCGCCGGTCATCGATCCGGCCAAAACTCCCAGCATCACAGGCATGGCAATCGACGGGTCGACATAGCCACGACTGAGATACACGCTGGCGCTTGCTGCTGCTGTCACCCCGATCATGAAATTGCTGGTCGCAGTCGAAACTTTGAATGGAACCTGCATAGCTTGATCCATGGCGATGACCTTCAGTGAACCTGAGCCGATTCCAAGCAGACCGGACAGCGTGCCGGCGCCGAACATCAGCGCAAATCCAGTCTTTACGCGATGAACTAGGTACGATACAGTTCCCTCTTTGGTGCGGTACGCTCCGTTCAGTTTTAGTCGTTGTGCAATCGGATCGGCAGGTCCGGAAGGACCACTTTCATGATGTTCTCGACTGGTTTGCCACGCCGCCTGCAAAAGAATTAAGCCGAAGATGATGCTGAGGTAAGACGTGGGTATATGTGTGCCTAAAAACGCCCCAAAGACTGCTCCGAGCGTAGTAGCGATCTCCAGAAACATTCCGATGCGTATGTTAGACAAGCCATCTTTGACATAGGCGGCCGCCGCGCCGGAAGAGGTCGCAATAACGGAAACAAGACTAGCTCCGATTGCGTAACGAATCTCGACCCCGAGAAACAGGGTAAGGACGGGAGTCATCACCACTCCACCGCCGAGACCGGTCAGCGATCCAATGAAGCCCGCGAGAAACGCAGATCCGAAGACAATCGGCGTAAATTCAGCGACTGTCATTCAAAAAAAGGGGCACACAATCGGGGATGGGGCAAGTTGACAACGTCACAACAAGTTTGCCATGTCACCCGGCGCCGTCCTGAAAGCCCCAAAACGAAAGGGCCGAACGCGAACGCTCGACCCCTTGTGAATGTGCTCGGACAGGATATTTAATTCTGAGGCGGAGGAGTTGCGCCCTGTGGCGCAGGCGTGGCGCTTTGCCCCGAGCCTCCGGCCGCTAGACCCTGATTAACGAGTACCTTCACCTCGACGCGACGGTTCAGCTTTCGACCGGCGCTGGTTTTGTTATCGGCAGCTTCATGCGAGGTCCCCAGACCGGCGGGCGTGATAATCCGGTGGATGGGGATATTTCCGTTTTCCTCCAGATACTGAATCACTGCGTTGGCTCGCCGCTGGCTGAGATCCTGGTTCAGCGCGGCATTGCCGGTTTTGTCGGCGAAGCCAGCCACCTCCACCGCGTAGCCCTTTTCAGACACTGCCTGCATGGCGAGATTGTCGAGATCTGTTTTGGCTTGGGGAGTGAGAACCACACTGTTGATATTGAAATAGACGGTGGCCGTTTCTTTGGGCTGATAATTGTCGAGATTGGTCACCCGGCCATTAACCGTGTTGACGCCCTGGTTGGCCTGATCGGCAGCACTCTTAGCTTGACCGACCTGCTGTTCGGTCTGCTTCTCGGTACCTTCCAGGTCTTTTTGCCGCCCTTCCATCTGACCAGCTCGGTTTTCAAGCGTACCGGCGCGACCTTCCAATTGCCCCGCTCTGCCTTCCAAGCTATGGTTGCTCGCCTCCAGAGGGGAAACGCGAGCGTCAATCTGTCGCGTAGCGCGCATCGAGTTCGGATCGAATACGACCTTCTCCGCCACAAGATCCCCCTTATCGTTGCCTTTGCCTTCGGCTTCGATGTGCAGCCCGGGCAGAAGAGAGGTGCTTTGCATGGAGCTTTTACGCCGCAAGACTCCCCGCTTCAGCTGGATTTTGGTCGTTCCAGTCAGGTCAACAATTCCGACCGAGTCGTCGTCTCCGCGAACCTTCAAACTGTCGCCGTCGTGAGAAATAATCACGCCCTTCAGCTCGGCCTTCTCTCCGGCTGTAAAGCTCTTGTTATTCGGTTCTACCCCTAAAACCAGTGTTGTCGCTAAAAGCGCCTGTGCAGATACAGCTATCCAGGTTCTTAGCTGATTTCGTCCTGGTAACAAATTCATCTTGCCTCCCATGTATTTTGGCCTTGTTAGTAGGCTATAGCCCGGATGCCTGCTCCGATCGTTCCCTAGTTTTAGACTCCAGTAGTTTTCAGAGAGTAACTTGCGGAGTGTCTTGGCTGGTACTGTTTCGGCGAGTTCTACTCCCGAGTGGTATAACCAAGTTCGTGCCCGAGAGAAACGCAGGTCCACCTGACGCAAAGCAGGCCGATTCAAAGCGCGCCGACGCAAAGCGCGGATTCTACGGTTGGTGGGTGGTATCGACTGCATTTCTGACGCTAGGTATTTCAGTCGGGCTTCCTTACTACAATCTTCCCTTCTTTTACGATTATTTTCAGAAGACCTTCCACTGGGAGCTAAGCCAAATTACGCTCGGATTCCCGCTGGCGGCCCTGCTGACCATATGGATCGGTCCTCTACTGATACCGAAATTCAGCCAACGTAAGCTGATTGTCGTCGGCACAGGCTTAACGGCGCTTTCCCTTTTTGGGTTCGGCATCATGACCGGTGCACTTCGAGTTTATTTTACTCTCTACTTCGTGTATGCGGTGGGATATATCTTTTCCGGGCCAATTCCCCACCAGATTCTGGTTTCGCAGTGGTTTCGCAAGAAGCGCGGATTTGCAATGGGCATCGTCTATGTGGGAGTCGGGTTGTTCGGTGGCTTGGGATCCTTCTTAGTTCGTGGCGTTACCGATCGTTATGGATTCCAGACTGCTCTCTTTGCCCTCGCCGGCATTATGTTTTTGACCTGGCCGCTCGCCATCTTGCTGTTACGCGATAAGCCTGCCGAAGTCCATCAGTTTCCCGATGGTCTGACGACGCCGACCTCGGAACTGGGACAAGCGCCGCACAGCTACTTGCAATTATTGAGGAGCGCCACCTTCTGGTTACTACTGCTGGGAAGCATCTGCTCGATCGGTTCTATCGGATCGATTAACGTGCATATGAAGTTTGTCTTCAGAGATGCCGGTTATCGAGATCAGAAGATCTTGGACGCTGCCTGGACCACCGCTTCCGCGCTTATTCTTTGGTCCAGCATCTTTGGGAGACTCGGCATCGGCTATCTTGCCGACGTGTTTTCGAAAAAGCGAGTGATGGCCGTCACGTACTTCATCGTGGCGCTCACCATCCTGCTGCTTCTTGAAGTTTCGCCCGACAGGAACTGGTCTCTTTACACCTTCTCCGTGATCTTTGGTTTTTCCATGGGGGCCGATTACATGCTCATTCCGTTAATGGCCGCGGAACAGTTTGGAATCAATACGCTCGCTCGCGCCATGGCGATTATTCTTCCGGTGAACACGATTGGACAGACGTGGTGTCCGTACCTGGTGGCCGGATTGCGTGAACATTACCACAACTACATCGCTCCCATGGCAGTCGTGTTCGCAATTGCGATGCTCGGAGCTCTTGCCATCACCGTTATGCCGAATGAGAAATCGATGGAGCAGGAAAAGTCCCCTTCAGCGGTCTGAATTTCTATTTCATTGCGTTCCGAATCCCTCGACGAACCAGATCGGTGACTATCCCGTACACCAGGTGAGAGGCGAGGGCATTGGCGTGAGACGACGCCGGGGTTTCGGTAGGAGGCGGACCCAGTCGAGCAGCAGGTACGCCAATCTCATCCCCGCCAACCACACCGCGCTTCCATAAACCGTGCCATAGCCCGTAGTGAAAGCAGGAACGGTCTCAGCCAGGGCGCCATAAACTGCGCCAAGGGCAGTTCCGAACGTAAAATGAACGGCACTTCCGGCAGCCTTCTTCTCGGATTGACTTAATTCTTCGCCAGTGAAGGTCTTCGCAATGGCTTGCGCGGTCTTTACGGTCGCGTCGTCATCAGCGCTTGCGTCCTCGCTGCTGCTCTTTTTCTGCTCCTGCTGGTCATCGGAGTTTGATAGCTCTTTAGCTGCCGCACTGGACAAGGCCTGGAACTGGTTCATCGCAAAAGAAGCAACGAGACCGCCGCAAGCCCCGGCCAGCGCACCCTTCCAGATGCTTCGATTCCTCATGTTTTTGTTCCTCACACCGAGATTGTTTTGTGTGCCCGAATACACAGACATGTGACGCCTTTCGCCTGTGTACTGCATCCCGTTTATTGATCTTTGCAGAGCATGGAATTATTACTACTAAGCAATTCCCGCAATCCGGACGGCAATTACCTGGTTCATGCCATGGACGCTATTCGCTCTGTTGCAGGGCAACGACGTCTCGTGGCGTTCCTGCCTTTTGCGGCAGTCGCAGTCGACTGGGACGCCTATATAACTGCCGTTAAAACAGCATTAGATCCATTGGGCTTAGAGATCATGCCTCTTCATCGGGCCGCCGACCCGATCCGCTCTATTCTCGAAGCAGAATTGATCATGGCCGGAGGAGGAAACACCTTTCAGCTGCTGAAAGAATCTCGGGCGCGAGATCTGCTCGAACCGATTGCGGCGCGAGTTCGAGACGGTGTGCCTTACGTAGGCTGGAGTGCCGGTTCGAATCTAGCCTGCCCGACAATCTGTACGACCAACGATATGCCGATTGTTCATCCCGGCAGCTTCGCAGCTCTGGGCCTCATCGGTTTTCAGATTAATCCTCACTACAACGAGGTTGTGGTGGCGGGGCATCAGGGCGAGACGCGCGCCGAGCGCATCCAGGAATTCTTGCTCGCTAACCCGCAGGCTCAGGTACTCGGCTTACCGGAGGGAGATTGGCTGCATCTCTCCGGTTCCGCAATGAAGCTTGCCGGTCCGTTCCCGGCCACCCTCTTTCTTCCCGGAGGGATTTCCAAGAAAGTCCAACCGGGTTCTGTTCCATTCGACACAGAGAAGGCAACACTCGGCGTCTAGGCCACTTCGATTGGCCCTGAGACGGAGCTCAACTCGCTCGGAAGAAAACTGTTTTTCGCTTCGTTCCCGGATTTGTTTTTGAAGTACTCGATCGTGATCGACAGGCCCTCGTCCAGGGAAACGACCGGCTCCCAACCCAGAACTCGCTTGGCTTTAGCAATGTCCGGTTTGCGAATCTTTGGATCGTCTGAGGGAAGCGGGCGATAGTCGATGCCGACACTATCGTTGAAGCGGCTCCGGATTTTGTTGGCAAACTCCAGAATCGTCATCTCGATCGGGTTCCCCAGGTTCACCGGGAAGCGTTCTTCGGATTCGCTAAGCCGCAGGAGGCCTTCCACCAGGTCTGAAACATAACAAAAGCTTCGAGTCTGCGACCCTTCGCCAAACACCGTGAGATTCGAACCCCTGAGCGCCTGATCAATGAAAGCAGGAACCACACGCCCGTCGTTCAAGGCCATGCGCGGACCATAGGTGTTGAAGATCCGGGCGATGTTTGTTTGAAGGCCGTGCACCCGGTGATAAGCCATGGTGATCGCTTCGGCGTAACGCTTGCTCTCGTCATAGCAGGAGCGCAGCCCGACAGGATTCACGTTGCCCCAGTACGTCTCGCGCTGCGGGTGCTCGAGCGGGTCTCCGTAGCACTCCGAGGTGGAAGTAAGCAGAAACGGAGCTTTGTGCGCGACCGCCAGCTCCAACATGTTGCGAGTACCGGTTGAGCCCGACTCGAGTGTTTCAATCGGATGTTCCAGATAGTCGACTGGACTTGCCAACGAGGCCAAATGAAACACTCTGTCGACAGGGCCAGAAACCTCGAACGGCTTACAAACATCCTGCTCGCGGAACTCAAAGGCCGGATTGCTTTTCAGATGGGCTAAGTTATTACGCTGCCCTGTGATAAGGTTGTCGAGCGCCAGAACCTGGTGCCCTCTTTCAACCAGACGGTCGCCAATGTGGGAGCCAATGAAACCGGCGGCTCCGGAAATAATGTATCGCACGCTTTATCCTATCGGACGGTTTGTCGGAAAACTTGAGGAGTGTGGTAGCAGTACAGTACTGCACCACATATAGTTGGGAAAAGGAATGCTATGATCACTTAGGCGGCATTCGCACGCCAGTCCCTTGTGTTCGGGCGCGTAGCTCAATTGGCAGAGCAAGTGACTCTTAATCACTAGGTTGTAGGTTCGATTCCTACCGCGCTCACCAGCTTTTCGTAATTTTGCATCGGTCATAACGGTACTCTCGAATTACTTCCCTGCTACGCACGCAGGACTCCATTTTTTACCGTGTAATCTATTCCTGCGAAAAAGACTCCAAAAAGGGTACAAAAAAGACATGGAACAGCGCACCGAAGAAGCCATCCAGGAACCGGTCGAGCAAGTTGAACTCTTAGGGGTGCTTGTCGCCCAGGAGTACGAGACGCTCATAGACGAAATGTTTTCGCTCATACTAGAGTCGGAAGAAATTGAGCCCGAGGACAGCGCCCTAACCCACACCCGAGCAGCAGGCAAGTAAACCGCGCTTCTAGCCGACAATCATGAGTAGTTTTATACATGGGCAGTAGGTCTGCTCGGGCTGTAAGAACTTACCGCCCGATCGAGCATCAATAAAATATCGTTGAGTTGCTCCTGCGACTCAGCTTTGATCAACACCTTGGCTAAAGGCTTGGAAACAGCCGAGCGAAATGCCACCCCGACATCTCCATCCTCTGATTGGAAGCTCTGCGGGTGTTTATATCTCTCCTTCTTAAACTCCGCATGAGAACGGGCGGTATCCGGCGATCGCATGGGAGAAGAAAACCGCTTGGAACAATCACGACAGCGGTAAGGCCACAGGCCGATCCTCGCCAGAAGCTTATCTTTGAGGCTGGATCTCCGCACTCGATGACCGTGGCTGCTACCGCAATGAGGGCACTTCATTCTGATAGGCATATCGACGCCGGCCATCCAGAACTTTAGCCCTTAAATCCCCTTAGATCGATCCAGACCCAAAACATTCGAGATCCTCGCCGTTCATACTGGAAAGACGAATCGAATCATCGAATGAGCGGGAATCTAAAAAGTACTTCTCAGGATTTAGTCTCGTTTCTGACTTACGAACCGCGGGAGTTGCGGTTCGGCACCAGTGGACGTCGTGGTCTGGTTACCGATCTGACGCAACTGGAAATCTACATCAACGTTCTCGGCGAATTGCAATATCTTCAGAAGCTTCCTCACTCCGCCGGCGGTATCGAAGCGGGAGAAGAGGTTTACCTGGGCTACGACCTGCGTCCCAGTTCCACCGCCTACGTCTCGGAACAAGGGGGGCGAGGAGAAATCGCGCAGGCCGCAGTTCAGGCGATTTGCGATGCGGGGATGCATCCCGTCAACGCCGGGAAAATTCCGACGCCGGCTCTCACCTACTACGCTCTTGCTCAGCAGCGGGGTAGCCTGATGGTCACTGGCAGTCATATCCCTTTCGATCGCAACGGCTACAAGATAAACACCTCGAAAGGCGAGCTGCTCAAGGAACACGAAGCCCCCATCAACCAGTCCGTTTCAAGGGTGCGGCAGCTCATCTACGGTCAAACACCGGAAAAATCTCTGTTCAACTCCGATGGACGCCTCAAAGCAGGCCATCAAGACCTGCCCGCGGTAGATCCAAAGCCCATCGCGGCCTACATCAAACGTTACACGGACTTCTTCGAATGCCAAACCCTCGCCGGCAAGCGAATTCTGGTCTATGAACACTCCGCCGTCGGACGCGACATCCTCTGCCAACTCTTGGAACAACTCGGCGCCACCGTAATCCCGGCCGGGCGCAGTGACCAATTCGTTCCGATCGACACCGAGAACATCGACGCCAGCCAGCTCAAAGTGATGCAGAACCTGGCCGACGATACGACTAAGGCAACGCACGGTCGACTGGACGCGGTGGTCTCCATCGACGGCGACAGCGACCGCCCGCTGGTGCTCGGAGTGCTCCCCTCCGGCGAAGTCAAATTCTTTGGCGGAGATCTTGTTGGAATGATCGTCGCCGAATATTTGAAAGCAGATGGCGTTGTGGTCCCGATTAGCTGCAACGATGCCATCGACCGTGGCAAGCTGAGCGGAATGCTGGAGCCGAAAACTAAAATTGGATCTCCCTTCGTGATCGCCGGCATGGATCAGGCTTTGGCAAAAGGGAAACATGCCGTCTGCGGCTGGGAGGCGAACGGCGGTTTTCTGCTTGGCTCAGATATCGTTCGCCTCGATGCCGTTAAGCAAGACCACTGGCTGAAGGCGCTTCCAACCCGAGACGCCCTCCTGCCCATCTTCTGCACTCTCTTCAGCGCACAAGAAAAAAACCTGAGCGTCACCGATCTTTTCGCGCAACTTCCCAAACGCTTCAGCCGGGCAGCCTTGATCAGGAATTTTCCCAAGCCGGTCTCCTCTGAGATGATAAAGCTGTTCTTGCCGTCAGACTCCAGCATCAAAGACATTTCCTACGGAACAACCAACGAAGCCGGTCGGAGCCATCCCAGTCCCGAGGCGCTAGAGATTCGCGAAAGTCTAAGCCGCTTCCTTACGCCGAACGACGGATTCAACTCCATCCGGGCTCTGAACTACATCGACGGCGTCCGGGTCATCTTCGAAAACGGAGAGGTCTTTCATATGAGGCCATCGGGTAATGCCGATGAACTGCGAGTCTATGCGATCGCCGACACCCAAGAACGCAGCGACCAAATTGCCGATCTGGCAATCGCCGAGCCCGACGGAATCCTGCGTCAAATGGAACGTGCAGTTCGCGCCTGACATGGCCGCGACCCGAATTTCTTTTACTCGGCCTGAGAAGAAATCGGAATAACTCTACATATTTCAGTGGAGCTAATTCAGATTTATTAGCCAGAGGAGTGGCATGAGCGAATTCTTCAGACATCTCTTTTCCACGGACTTCATGCCCCATGTCTATTGTCTACGACAGGCTGACGTGATCGGCGTCCATGTTGCTTCCGATGCCACGATCGCACTCTCCTATTGCCTCATTCCACTAGCTTTGGTGCAACTGGTTCGGCAACGCCGCGACTTGGTATTTTCCTGGATGTTTTTGCTCTTCGGAGCGTTCATTCTCAGTTGCGGTTTGACTCACGGCATTTCTATCTGGACGCTCTGGCACCCGGCCTATCGCTTTGAGGGCCTGGTGAAAGCAATGACCGCGATATTCTCCCTCACAACGGCGCTTTTGCTGTTTCGCTTGCTGCCCCAAGCCGTTGCGCTCCCCAGCCCCGCCCAGCTTCGTGGCGAAGTGCAAGAACGAATGCGGGCAGAAAGCGAGATAAATCGACTCAATGAGGAGCTGGAAAACCGGGTTTTCGAGCGAACCGGAGCACTGAAGCTGGCCAACTCCATGCTCGCCGAAAGTAGAAGGCGCCGCACGCTGGCGCTGGAGGCTGCGGGAATGGGCACCTGGTCCTGGCATCCGGAGGAACAAAGTCTGGTCTGGGATGAGCGCTGTGCAGCGATTTTTGGTTTAGAGGCCAATGAACCAGTCACTTACTCGCGCTTCCTGGAAGCCGTTTACCCCGGCGACCGCGCTCGGGTCGAGGCTGCAATCTTCGCGGCTTTTCACAACGGATCGCCATACAATATCGAATACTGTGTGGTCTGGCCGGATGGATCCACCCACTGGATTCGCGCCCAGGGACGCGCCGATAGCAACCCGGCAACGGGCCATCAGGAAATGCACGGCGTCGCCATGGATATCAGCGATCGAAAACATATGGAGGCCGCGTCGCGTCGCCTGGCTGCCATTGTTGAGTCGTCGGACGACGCCATCTTCAGCAAAAGCTTGACCGGAGAAATCATCAGCTGGAACAAGGGCGCGGAAGGCGTATTTGGATACACCGCGGAGGAAATAGTTGGCCAAAACACGGAAGTGTTGTCCCCTGTTGAGCGGCGTGGCGAAATGGCCGAGATCCTGGACCAGGCCCGAGGTGGGGCTAGAATTTCCTCCCTCGAAACCGTTCGTCGTCGAAAGGACGGCCGAAACGTTGCAATCTCCCTCAGCATATCGCCCATGTTCGACAGCAAAGGCCGCGTAGTTGGGACATCGACAATCGCCCGAGACATCACCAGCCAAAAGCTCTTAGATCAAGCCCTCAGGTCCAGTGAAGAACGTTTCCGAACAGTGGCTGAAGCCGTGCCCAACATGCTGTTTGCCGCCGCTCCCGACGGTTCGCTTACCTACCTTAGCGCCCGGTTTCAGGAATACACCGGCGTCGCCGCACGGCACTCCAATCGCGATTTTTGGGCGGCCGTACTCCATCCCGAAGACCTCCCGCCCTGGCTTGCCGCCTGGGAGGACTCGCTCTCCACCGGAGAACAGTGCGAAAAGGAAGTGCTCATCCGCCGTCACGATGGCGTCTTCCGCTGGTTTGTGGCCAGAGCAATCCCAATGCGAGGCGATTCACAAGAGATCAGTCAATGGCTCGGCGCCTGTACTGACATCGATCAGCTCAAACGAACTGAGAACGCGTTGCGCTACTCCAACGATGAGCTTCGCCAGTTCGCCTATGCTGCGGCCCACGATCTCCAGGAACCCCTCCGAAACATCGTCAACTCTGCGGAGCTGATCAAGCAGTTCTATATAGGACAATTAGATGCGGATGCAGACGAGCTGATCAAAATCTGTATCGAAGGTGCATCCCGCATGCATGGCATGGTGAAAGATCTTTTAACGTACACCAAAGTACTCGATTCGCCGCCGGCTGAGACAGTTGTCAACGACTCCGGCCTCATTCTGCAACAAGCCTTGGCGAATTTGGGAGCGGCAATTGCAGAGGCCGATGCCCGTGTCGGCTACCAACAGCTTCCCGTTGTGCCTGCTCAGACCACTCACCTTTTGCAGCTGTTCCAGAATCTGATCGGCAACGCTTTAAAATATCGCAAACCAGGTGTCGCTCCCCGCATCGAGGTGTGCGCAACCCGAGAAAGAGAACATTGGGTGTTTACCGTCTCCGACAACGGCATCGGCTTTAATCCCGTCTACGCGGAAAAGATCTTCGGAGTGTTCAAGCGTCTCCATCACCGGCATGAGTATCCAGGGAACGGTATCGGACTTGCCATCTGCGCTCGCATCGTCTCCCACTACGGGGGCCGTATCTGGGCGCAGGGCGAGCAGGGCATAGGAGCGGCGTTTTCTTTCACGCTCCCCGTTCAGGAGAATATTCCTTGGCGCAATTAGAATCCGCCGGACCCACCCGGGTGTTGCTGGTCGAAGACAACCCGGTTGACGTTCGCTTGATCCGCTTCGCGCTTCGGGAAGAGAAGTTGTGGGAAACCGAAACCATGGTCGCCAATGACGGGGAACGAGCCATCGATTTCTTGCTTCAGAATGGGCTCTCGAACGTAGATTTGGTCATTCTCGATTTAAATCTGCCCAAGCGTGACGGTACCGAGGTGCTGCAGGTCATTCGTTCCACTCATGAGCTCTCGAAATTGCCCGTGATCGTGCTTAGCTCCTCACCCGAGGACGTGATCAAAGCCAAGGTCAGAAACGCTAACGTCGAGGCGAATTGCTATTTCACCAAGCCAGTGGGAGCGAAGGAATTTCTCGATCTGGGGCAGCGCTTGTGGACCTGTTATAAACGCGCTTCAGCAGCAAAACCCCAGTAGAACGGGTCCATCGCCAGAGCACTCCGTCAACGGAAATGCACTAAGGCCAGAAACGCCGCTGCCCCCGACAGGGCCAGTATGTTAAGCGATAAGACAACCAGGAACGAAACGTAGAACGGTCGTCGCGTTTTGCTTTGCGGTCCGGAGATGGGCTTCGATCGTCTGACCAATTGCGGAACGCCGACATTCGCCGGCATTTTTTTCGATTCAAGATTCAGCGTAAGAAGCACGTTCTCCTCTGCGGCGTGTCCATCAGGACCTTCCTCCCCCAATCTAATGGGAACTGCGCAGACGAAACAATTGCCCATACTGAAAAAGCGGGACTAAGCAGTTTCAGTCTAAGGCGCTACGCTACTTTGCTTTTCTTTCGCGCCGCCTTCTTCACGCCCGTTTTACTCCCCTGAGCCAGACTCCGTTGTAAAGCCTCCATCAAGTCAACCACTGGAGCAGCCTTGGGCTGGCGGATCGGTGTCACTTTCTTCCCACTTCGCTTTTGTGCAATCAGTTTCTCCACGTTCGTCTTGTACTCGTCCTGATAACTTTCGGGATTGAAATTGCCCGCCAAGGTCGAAATCAGTTTCTTCGCCAGCTCAATCTCTTTTTTGTTGAACTCGGCCGGGGTTGGAACGTCGGCCTCATTGCTCTTATGCAGTTCATTGACGAAGTACATGGTGTGCAGCATGATCCCACGTTCCCGTGGTCGCAGAATGACAATGTGCTCCCGTCCATGCATTGCCACTTTGGCAACAGCATCGTACCCGGTCTCTTTCATTGCCTCGAGCAAAAGCGAATATGGCTTGCTGACGGCCTCCTCCGGCGCCACATAATACGAGGTCTCGAGAAAAATCGGATCCACCTCTTGCATCCGAACGAACTGAAGGATCTCCATCACCGTAGCCGTAGGCGGAGCGACCTTCTCCAGATCCTCAGGTTCGATCACGACATACTGATCCTTTTCGTACTCGAAGCCTTTCACGATCTCAGAGCGCTCCAAGGGCTTGTCCTCCGCCGCGCAAAACATCACTTCCCGCACCCGCGACAGATCGCTTTTATGCAGCAGATGAAAATGTACCGGATCCGGCCTGGCCGCGGCATAAAGCCGAATCGGAAACGAAACCAATCCAAAGCTGAGATAGCCTTTCCAAACCGTAGCTGGCATCAGTCACACTATGGCATGTAGGTATGAAAACCAATGCCGTGCGCCTGTTGGACGACTCAAACATCGCCCACGAATTGCGAGAGTACGAGGTCGATCCCCAAGATCTCAGCGCCGAAACAGTAGCTGGAAAAATCGATCTCCCTCCCGAGCGGGTTTTCAAGACATTGCTTGCCAAAGGTGATCGAAACGGAGCTTGTTTCGCTGTCATCCCAGGCAGCGCTGAGCTCGATCTAAAAGCGCTGGCCAGATTGTCAGAGGATCGCAAAATGGAAATGGCGCCGCTCAAAGAGGTCCAGCCGCTTACCGGTTACATACGCGGCGGAGTGACAGCGCTCGCAGCCAAAAAGGCTTTTCCGGTTTTCCTGGATGAGACAGCCATACTGTTTGATCGCATCTCAATTTCGGCCGGGATACGCGGGACCCAGATTCTCCTCGATCCCAACGATTTCATCCGCCTGGTAAACGCCACGCTCGGTGAAATTGCTAAGCCGAAAGAATAAACCTAAGTCCGGCAGTTGATGTTGAATCAGACGGGTAGGAAGGGATTTCAGGGTTTGATCGAAGTCGACCGTTCGCGGCAACGATAACCTTTAGTTCACACTCGCGAATAGTTCACGCTCGCAAATTTTCGCAGCAAATAAAACGACCATTCAGTTACACAGATGAAACCGGCACGCTGAACCAAAATTGGGAGCTAGCTTCCTTCGACCTCGAAAAGCCAATACAGCCATTCAACTCGTCTGTGATTTTTTTGCAAATAGCCAATCCTAGACCGGTTCCGCCGAACTGCCGCGTATTGGAGCTATCACCTTGAGTGAACGGCTTAAAAAGATCGCCGGCAAGCTCCTCCGAAACGCCGATTCCACTATCGATGACTCGGAATCGGAGGGAGGCCCCCCGATCGAACTCCTGGTTCGAACTAAGTTCTATTTTGATGTTGCCGGCAGGTGTGAATTTGACAGCATTGCTGAGCAGACGGTCTAGGACTTCAGCGATACGAGAGGAATCACCGACCACTCGGGCCGGCACATCCGGGCTCACGTCCGATTCTAGTTTCACGCTTTTCTCCGCACAGGCGAGAGACCATTTGTCCATAGCTGCAGATACCAAAGCTTCTGGTGAAAACGCCGAATTCCGAAGCAATCCCGAGTCCTGCCTCGAATACTCCAACATCTCGCCCACCATGGACGTCAGTTCCCGTCCCGAGTCACAAATGACCTCAGCAAATCCCCGCTGTTCATCAGACACATCGGTATCGAGTAACAGTTCGGCCATCCCGATGATGTGTGTCAGAGGTGTTCGTAGCTCGTGACTCATGGTGGCCAAGAATTGTGTCTTCGCCTTCACCGCCGTTTCAGCTAAGTTTAATGCAATATGAAGACGCTGTTGCATTTCCGTAATCTTCGTTATATCCGTTAGGATGCACATAATCGCGTCTCGGCCGAGATACGAGATCTTGCGCGAGGTAACTAACGCGAGCACCTCGCGATCATCCTTTGCGATATATTTCCATGGACCTGACTGTCCATTGCATAACGCTTTCTCGTTCATACCCTGTGAGCTAACACCTGAGCTATTCAGATTTACAATGTCGGATAACCTCAGCTCCTCTAATTCCGCAGCCTTATAACCAAGTAAGTTGACAGTAGCCATGTTGCAGTTAAGAAACGAGAAGGTAACTGCATCAACGACATAGACCGGCGCCGGGTTTGCTTCGAAAAGATTGCGATTCAAGTATTGATCGAAGATACCGACAGCCAACGCAGCAAGCTCCTTGAGGAACTGCTTATCGGGTTCACTTAACCCGATAGGGCGAGGCTTATAGTCGATGATGCAGAAACTGCCAAGCCGAATATCGGTGTCAACCTCAAGAGGCGCGCCCGCGTAGAAACGAATCCAAGGAGCTCCAGTAACGAGAGCATTATTCTTGAACCGAGAATCTTGCAAGGCATCCGGAACGACGAGTACATCACTCCCGAGAATGGCGTGAGCACAGAAGGAAACGTCCCTGGATGTATCGCACACGTCTAAACCAACGCGAGACTTGAACCACTGTCGATCCTCTCCGACCAGTGAGATCAGCGCCGTTGGGGCCTGGAAGTGCTCCGCCGCTATCCTTGTCAGTCGATCTAACCCAGCATCGGGCGGTGTATTCCACAGCTTATATTTCGCTAGAAACTGAAGACGAATCACTTCGTTGATCGGTATCGGTGTTGTTTGGTCGCCTGAGTGGATCAAAGAATAAGCCCCGTTTCTGCGATCGATTGGCGCCCTTCCCGGAAATAAGGACAAGGTTTAGCGAGATACATCCTCATTGCAAAAGTGGAGGCCTGCGCTCCTTTTTCTCCGTCAGCAGAAGGGGCAGTAGACACATCGAGAACGATAGAATATCTAGTTTCCTTCTTTTCGGCTGTGCGGTAGAGCCGCCTTGAGCCTCTACGCCTTCGGTTCGCTGAACAGAGACTTAAGCTGCCGGAACAATTCAGCCAGAGCAATGTAGATATTGAGAAAACCGAGCCCACTTACTGCCCCTCGCAAATAGTGGCTCATCCAAAGCTTAAAAAACTTGGGGGCATGTACGGGCGCCCAGCTGAGTTCCCATTCCGGTCGCCAGGGGAAAACCACCAGAAATAAGCCCAACTCGAGCGCGAAGATAACCAGACACAGACCCAGCACACGGCGATGCCATCGCATGAACCGCTTCGGTTCAGTTCCCTGCCCCGCCGTTTCCTTGTCCGATGTGGCCGAGGAGGAAGCATGTCCAGTCATACACCGGCTCCGGCGTCAGCGGCTGCTGCTTCCGCGCCTTCCTCGAACGACAACTCGGCTTGATCAGGTCGCGCCTGATTTAGATAGCCGTTCCAATACACAATCGAACTGCTTTCGCGAACCGGCTGAAAGCTGAACCGATGCAACATGGTGGGGCCGTACTGGCGAAGCGCTCTGCGATGATCGGGCGTAGAGTAACCCTTATTCGAAGCGAGATTGTATTGAGGAAATACTTCATGCCAGTGCGCGAGGCACGCATCGCGATGGACTTTCGCCACGATGGACGCGGCAGCAATCGCTCGGCAGCGGGCGTCCCCATCGATCAAAGGCAATTGTTCACCTGCCCATTCGATGCGTAAAGCATCGATCAGGAGATAATCAGGTGTCAACGGGAGTGCATTCACCGCGCGAAGCATGGCAAGCCGCGACGCTTGATAGATATTGATTTGATCGATCTCGAAAACGTCTGCCCCGCCAACTGCCCAGGCCAGCGAACGAGCCTTGATTTGAACCGCCAGATCCGTTCGCTCTTCTGCCGTCAGAATCTTGCTGTCCTGCAGACCGCGTATCGGGCGGAGCGGATCAGGAATAACAGCCGCAGCGAAAACCGGTCCGAACAGACAGCCTCGACCGACCTCGTCTACCCCGGCAATCCGCGTATAGCCCTGTTCCCGTGCAACTCGCTCATAAGAACTCACGCAACGAATGGAACTGGGGCGCGTGCCGCCTCCTGATGATTTACGACGACGTGATTCCAGCTTTCCGTCGCTAGCCTGAACCACAGAAGCTTCAGTCGATCTTCTATTCGCGCTCGCGCAGACGGGCCGCTTTGCCCTTCAACCCGCGCAGATAATACAGCTTGGCGCGGCGAACGCGACCCGTACGCACCAAGTCGATGTGGTCGACAACCGGAGCATGCAACGGAAAAATACGTTCGACACCCTGACCGAAACTCACCTTTCGAACCGTGATGGTCTCGCCGATGCCGGTATTCTTCCGCGCAATGACCGTGCCCTCGAACGCTTGCAGACGCTCCTTGTCACCTTCTCTGATCTTGACGTGCACGCGAATCGTATCGCCCGGACGAAACTCCGGATGTGCGACAGCACGGGCGTGCTTGCTTATAAACTTGCTGACAAGTGCGTTTTGCATGTGTCCAAATCCTGCCTTTATAGAGCCTCAACCAATCAGATCGGGTCGAAGCCTCTCTGTTTTCTCGCGTGACGCTGCTCGGCGCCAACGCTTGATCTCTTCATGGTTCCCGCCCAGCAACACCTGGGGCGCCTTCCAACCGCGGAACTCCGCCGGCCGGGTGTATTGCGGGCAATCCAACAACCCTTCGTTTTCCTCCGCGAAACTCTCATTTCGGGAAGAGTCTTCATTTCCAAGAACCCCCGGCAACAGTCGCGCCACGGAGTCAACAATCACTGCGGCGGCAAGTTCTCCACCGCTCAAAACGAAGTCGCCGATTGAAACTTCGTCATCCACCAAGTGCTCGGCTACCCGTTCATCCACGCCTTCGTATCGCCCGCAGATCAGCAACAAGTCCTCCAGTTCGGACCAACTTCTTGCAGTCGATTGCTCGAACCGCCGGCCCTGCGCCGACAACAATACAGCTTTACTACGCTCACACCGCGCCGGCAAGATCTCGTCAACCGCGGCAAATAAGGGCTCAGGTTTTAACAACATTCCTTCCCCTCCGCCGAACGGGCGGTCATCTACGGTTCGATGACGATCGTACGTCCAGTGTCGCAGATCGTGGATCAAAATATCCAATCTCCCGGCCAGTTTCGCCCGCTTCACAACACCGTGCTCGAACGGTCCAGAGAAAAACTCCGGAAAGATAGATACGATGTGAAATCTCATGATCCCGTCGCCCTGGCCATATGACCCGCCTAGATCTGCAACAACCCTTCGGGCAGCTCCACCACGATCGTTCTGTCCTCTAGATTCACCTTCGAACAGATCGGCTCAACAAAGGGAATCAGGACCTCACGTCCGGCTATCGATACCTCTAACAGAAGTGGACCGCCGTACTGCTGCCAGCCCCCAACGATCCCCAAAACGCTCCCATCCAAAGCATCAATCACTGAACAGCCGACTAAATCGCTCCTGAAATACTCTCCATCCTGCAATTTCCCCCGGCTATCGAGTGGAATCCATAGATCCGAGCCCCGAAAGCGATCCGCGGCGCTGATTGAATCCACCCCGGAAAACTTCAACACCCAATGCCCCTGGTGCTGCCATGCCTCCTCGATCTCTACCTGCACGTCAGATCCGTCAGAAAGCCGCACTTGCCCGGAGCGCAAACTTTCAATGCGGCCAGTCACGTCCGTCTGAGAAATAACCAGGAGTTCTCCACGATTCCCACGCGGCCGTAGAATTTCGGCGATGACTACCCTTTCTCGGTCCATGATGCGCCGAAAACTGTCTTACTCTAAAATCTCGAGCGAGAAACGACGGTTCAACTTCGTCCCGACGGCGCCCAGCAGCGTTCGAATGGAACGAGCGGTCCGCCCCTGCTTGCCGATTACTTTCCCCAGATCACCTTCGGCTACACGCAACTCGAAAACGGTCGCATGCTCCCCGGCTATTTCATTCACTAAAACACTTCCGGGTACATCCACAAGCGCCTTCGCGATATCTTCTACCAGCGTCTTCACGCCGTTACTGTCGTTCATGATGACCTTTCAGGACCGTCGCGCTGGACGGAGTGAAATAAGGAAGAAGGATCCAACTCCGCTAAACGGCGGCGGCAGGTTGTTCCGCAACGGCCGGATTCTTGCGCATCAATCGGCTTACCGTGTCCGATGGTTGAGCGCCGTTCTTTATCCAGTGACTGATTCGTTCGTGGTTCAACTGAACCTGAGCCGGCTTTGCAATCGGATTATAAAAGCCGACCACCTCGACTGAACGACTATTTCTTGCTCGTTCTTTGTCGATGACCACTACTCGATAAGACGGCTTCTTCTTCGCGCCAAAACGCGCCAGGCGAATTGCTAACATCGTGCTCTTTCTTTTCCTATTCTTACAGACCTAACATCCGAAAACGTGCGCCCAAAACGTACACTTGGATCGCACACGCCACTAAAACCCTGGGAGACCGGGAATCTTCATTCTGGCCAGCCTCTTCCCTAACATTCCGCCCTGGCCCGTTAAACTCTTCATCATTTTACGTGCTTGGGCGTATTCTTTCAGAAGACTATTTACATCCTGGACGCTCGAACCGCTACCCTTCGCAATACGGCGGCGGCGCGAACCGTTGATGATCATGTGGTTTCGACGCTCTTTGGGAGTCATCGAATCGATGATGGCCACCACCCGGTCAATCCGCTTCTCGTCGATGTCGCTCTCTTTCAAGTCCTTCAGCGGCCCGATCTGCGGCATCATCTTTAAAAGACCACCGAGCGAACCAAGTTTACGTACCTGCTTAATCTGATCTCGGAAGTCCGCGAGCGTAAACTCGTCGCTCAGGAGCTTCTCCTGCATTTTCTCTGCGGTGTCCTGATCGATAGTCTCCTGCACCTTGTCGATCAGAGACAGCATGTCGCCCATGCCGAGAATTCGCGACGCTACGCGATCCGGATGGAAAGACTCAAACGCATCCGTCTTCTCGCCGACACCGACAAATTTCAGCGGCTGGCCCGTGATGGATCGAATCGACAGAGCCGCGCCGCCGCGGGCGTCGCCGTCCATCTTGGTCAAAATAACGCCCGTGATCCCGAGCCGTTTATGAAACTCGTCGGCTGAACGCACGGCATCTTGTCCGGTCATTGCATCGGCGACAAACAGAATCTCGGTCGGGCTTAGCAGTTCTTTTAACTGCTGCAACTCCTGCATCAATTGATCGTCGATATGCTGGCGACCGGCAGTGTCCACCAGCAAAACATCGCGACCGGTCTGCATCGCCTCTCGACGGGCCGAGCGCGCCAGCTCGATCGGGTTGTTCTCCTCGGCGCTCCCCTCATATATAGGAGTGTTGACATTCTTCGCCAGAAGACTTAGCTGGTGTCGGGCCGCTGGTCGATATACGTCCACCGAAACCAGTTGCGGCTTCGTTCCTTCTTTCGAGAGAAGGCGCGCCAGCTTGGCCGTACTCGTCGTCTTTCCCGAACCCTGCAGCCCAACTACCAAAACAACTGATGGGGGCTCGTTGGCGAAGCGCAACCGGGATTGATGGCCGCCCAGCATCTTGGTCAACTCGTCACGGACGATCTTCACCACCTGCTGAGTCGGAGAGAGCGCCGTTAGCACTTCCTCCCCCATCGCTTTTTCTTTTACCTGCTCAATAAATTGCTTGACGACTTTGAAGTGAACATCGGCCTCCAGCAGAGCGACACGGATTTCCCGTAGCGCCTCTTCCATGTTGGCCGGCGTCAGTTTTCCTTCGCCGCGCAGGTTTTTGAAAACCCGCTGCAGCTTATCAGACAAATTGTCGAACATTTTGAGACTTGGCTAGCCTTAGCTTCTTACGATTCCGCCGCTCCAGGCGGCTGTAAACTCCAGCGCTTCGCCGGAAAGACACACCACGCCATGGCAGAACCGTACGACATTTCAAGTATACAAGAAGCAAACGTCCGAGCTTAACTTTCGGACCGTGTATTTCTTACAATCCGGCAACAGACTCTTCGGCGCATTTCGAAGCGTCGTCCTGAGCTATTCACCTGGTCACAAACGGCCCAACATCGCTTTCTCTTTTATTTTTAGCAACTTAGGATCGATTTTTTAAGCCGGAATGGGGTTTCCCGATGCCATCTTCGTGTGCGAAAGGAACCTCATCCCATGCTTCTTATCTCGTTTCTCACTGCTGCGAAACAGCCCGTGATTTTCGATACGTTGATCCACATCGTTCGATCCATCATTGGCATCTAAGTCGCTGGTTGCTCCAAGTCGGACCCGTTCGATCAACCAAACCCTAGCCACCTGAGACCTCCGGGTAATGGGTAATATCGTTAAATCCTAAATTGGTTAGCACGTAAAATATACTTGGCACAACCTTGGGTGGATGGTAGAGTACTAGCTGGGGACAAGTTTAGTCCCAGCTGTATTTGCCATTCCCCCAAAACGCTGTGCGAAAGCGTGTGAAACGCTACTCGTCGGCAAGTGGCGTCCTTTGCCTGCTCTGTTTAGGGTTCAGTAGCCGAGGCGCCGTTGATAATACGACCCGAACTCCCCCGGTCTCTGATACTCCGCGGCAGGCTTTGGTGAAAGGCCAAAGTGAACGCAAGAGCGGTCGCTTCGGCCAGGCTGTTTCTTCCTTCCAGCATGCCGCTGATTTAGCGCGCCAATCGGGCGACACAACCCTCCAAGCTCATGCCATGGTCGCGGTTACCGGCTGCGAAATCCGGCTCTTCGATTATCGTCGGGCGCTTGCCTCGTCTGACGCCGCGCTTAAGTTGGCTCGCCAGGCCAACGACCCCTCCTCGGCCGGCGCCGCCAGCGGCAACACCGCCACTATCTATTCCCAGTTGGGCGATTACTTGCTCGCGGAGAAAGCTGCGGCCGAGTCCGTTTCCTACCTTCGAAATTCATCGCGCAAGGATTATCTGGCCCGAGCGCTGCTCAACTATGGCGATATTCAAGCCGGGCTCGGTCAAATTGGGAATTCCGTCACCTCTTTTGAGAGCGCGGTCACCGTCGCGCGTTCGGCCGGCCTCTCAGCCACCGAAGCAATGGCCCAGGATCATATGGGCGAGTCCTTGCTCGAAGCCGGTGACCTCCCGCGAGCCGAGAAGGCGCTCCTCGAAGCACAACGGGTCCGCCTTCAGATAAAAGATACCGACGCGCTGGCTCTCACAACCGAGAATCTCGCGTGGCTCGCTTACCTAAAAGGAAACAATCGCCAGGCGCTAGAAATGGTTAACGAGGTCTTGGCCTCGGGCAGCGGCGCTCTTTCTGAAGTTCCTCAATATTGGCGATTCGAACTGCGTGGCCGGATCCTGTTATCGCTCCATCGACAGTCGGAGGCGTTGGCAAGCCTAAGTCGGGCGGTTGTAGCGGCCAACAACTTTCGGCGTGCGGCGCTGCCGGGCGATGCGTCCGGAACCCGAACCGTCGTGGAATTACATGAGGTTTATCGCGACTACATTGCTCTGGCAGCCGCGCTTTCCTTGCAGCGGAAAGATCCCAAGCTAGCTCGCCAGGCCTATGACGTACTCGTTCAAAACCGGGCTTCCAATTTGCGCGAACAGATGCTCTCCTCCTTGGGGCGCGAAATGCGCCTGCCTCCTCGTTACTACGATCTGCTGTCGCAGCTTGAGAGCGCCCAAGCCTTCGTCACTTTGGGAACCGACCCTACTACCTGGCAAAAAAATAACGATAAGCTGCAACAAATTCGCCTGCAATTGGCCGATCTGGAGAATAAGATCGGCGTGGAACAAGGCAAACTCTCATTCGCGGATACGAACGCTGCCGGCGTGAGCCCTCTCGCGCAGATTCAACGCAATCTGACCGACGAGGAACTACTCCTCAGTTTTTGCCTCGATAAAGACCAATCCTTTCTCTGGGCGGTTTCGCGAACCGAAGTGAAGCTCTATCGTTTACCTTCGGAGAGCAAAATAGCCGCCGACTCGAGCGCCTTCTCCCGCGCCGTTCAAAAAATCAGGCCTGACACGGAGAGTCAGACGCTTAGTCGCGAGCTCTTCGGGCAAATTGGCCCTACTTTAGCCCGAAAGCGAGAATGGCTGATCGCAGCCGATGGAGCGCTGCTCGACAACGTACCCTTCTCCGCCCTTCCCGACTGCGAAAATCATGAGCTCCAAGGCCCGCTCTTTACCAAACACACGGTCCGTTTCCTGCCTAGTGAGCTCTTGCTTACCGACTCGCCACGCTCGGAACCGCGGAATACTTTCGTCGGGGTCGCGGATCCTATCTATAACTTGGCCGACTCGCGCCGTCGCCGGTCGTTTAACCTGCTCCCGCTTGCCCTCCGCCACAGTAACGATTCGCTGGTCCTTGCCAGGCTGGTCGGTAGTGACCGGGAGGTGCGAACCGCCGGTAAGGAGAGCGGAGCGGCAACGGTACGGATTCTGACGGGCGCCGGCGCGTCCCGCGCCAAGCTTCGCGAGACACTCGCCCAGCCCCCAGAAATTTTGCATTTTGCCGTTCACGTCGTCGGACCCGACGGACGTAATAACTTGGGTTCGACCGCCCCTCTGCTAGCCGGAGACGCCGCTCTCGCGCTTAGTCTCGGGGACGACTACATGCCGGAACTCTTGACGAAGGAAGCCATTGCTTCTTTGCGAGTTCCCGGGACCTTGGTCGTTCTGAGCGGATGCGATTCCCAGCAGGGTGAAATTCTTCCCAGCGCCGGGCTCATGGGTCTTAGCCGAGCCTGGTTGTTGGCAGGCGCTTCCGGAGTCCTGGTCAGCGCCTGGCCCACCCCCGACGATTCCGGACAGTTTTTCGCCAGGTTCTATGGCCATTTGGAAGGCAACGCATCCAACGACGGAAATCTTGCTAAGCGGGCTGCGGCAGCTCTGCAGGAAACCCAGCTAGACATGCAACACACCTCCGGATACCGCAGCTCGCCCTCGTTTTGGGCGGCTTATTCACTGATTTCTAAGGAGTAACTCTTATGTTCGCGACCCAAACCTCCGGCTCAGATCCTTCGCCGCAAGCTCAACAAACCGGGCCCTCCGAGCACGAAACCCCTGAGGCGAACAAGCCAGGACCCGCTTCCGTTGACTGGGCCGGCCTTGTCGCTCAAGTCCGAGCCGGCGAGGACGAAGGGATGGAGCATCTCTACAAGCTCTTCAGCCGCGGTATTCGCTACTACCTCTGCCGCCAGCTCGGCCCCCAGGAGCTCGAGGACAAGGTCCACGACACGTTCTTGATCGTCGTCAACGCCATTAAGCGCGGAGACCTGCGGGAGCCGGAACGGCTCATGGGTTTCGTTCGGACGGTAGTGCGCCGGCAGGTAGCGGCCTACATCGAAACAGCCGTTCACACCCGCCGCGATCAAACCGACCTCGAGTCCGGCGTCACGGTGGCCGATCGGAAGCACAATCCCGAGCAAGAGGCCATGGTAAAAGAGAAGGCCGAACTCATGAAAAGCGCTCTCGAAGCCCTTTCTGAGCGGGATCGTGAGATTTTGATTCGCTTTTACCTCAAAGAGCAGACCCAGGAGCAGATCTGTCGCGATATGGCCCTCACCGAAACGCAGTTCCGGCTGCTCAAATCACGCGCCAAAGCCAAGTTCGGGGAGATAGGCCGAAAAAAACTGACTACCAGTGGAATTCTCTCTGTCTTCGTGAGAAGTCAGTCTAACTAGTAGCACTAAGGGTGCATAGGAGATGCGGCTTAGTACCCGCAATCGTATGGAGAATACATTCTTAAATCACCCCGCTGAAGAGTTACTCGAGCGGTTTGTCCTCGACCAGAGCGCCGAGGCCGAACTCAACGTGGTTGAGACCCACATCCTTGCCTGCGACTCCTGCGTCGCTCGTCTCGAAACTCTTGAAATCCAAATCGCCGCCACCAAGCTGGCCCTCCAGGAACTTCATAAAGCCAAGGTAGCCCGCGCTGTCGCAAAACAGCAAAGAACGGCTAACGGCTGGTTCGGCTTACCCAAACTATCCTTGATTGGAGTGGCTGCCGCCCTCGTGCTCGGCATATCCATCATTCCGCGAACCACTGTTGTTCATGCCCCTGCCGCTCAGGTGAGCTTGATGGCCTACCGCGGTTCCGACGTACCCGTCGCCCCAAAAAATCATGAACTCCAGTTTCATCTGAACGCTAACGACCTGAACGAAACCAAAGTTGAAGTTACCCTTGTCGACGAGGGTGGCAACGAACTTTGGAAAGGTACGGCTCCCGTGCAGCAAAACGAAGTGAACGTCACCGTACCCAAAATTGCCCAAACGGGAACGCATTTCATGCGTCTCTACGCGCCTCAAGCCGATGGTCAAAGCGAACTGCTTCGAGAATTCGGTTTCCAGGTTAAATAGCTGACTCAAAACACCCGGCGGTGAAGACGATTGATATTAAACTTCGCCGTATCGGCTACCGCCATCACAGCCATTACTCCGGCTTGCACCGGATCGGTAATCACGAGGTCGGAAGCGTCGGGAACGCTTCCGGCCATATTTAAGCTAATTACAAGAAGTCCTTGACTGCGAACCTCTCGAACGGCGTGCTCGATCTCTCCCCCCATCAACGCACCCGCTAAGACCAACGCCCGAACGCGGCCCAACCGTGTAACCGCCCGTACCGCTGCTGCCAGTGTTTGCTCTCCTACCAGAGGAATCGTGTCAATCGAGATATGCTCCCCTCGAATGTTGTGGCGATCCGCTTCCGAAATCGCCCCTAGCGCCACCTGTCCTACCTGAGCGCCGCCGCCCATGATAATGATCCGTTTCCCGTAGATCTTGTGCAGTGACTGGACCGGCGTTACCAACTGCACCACCTGAAGGGCTTCCAAATCCGAAATCAGCGCCGGCGCCGATCCCGGCAGGTCGAGCTCGAAATAGGTCCGGGCTTGCGCTTGCTGATCCTCGATGATCGTGATCGATCGAATATCGCCCTGATGCTGAGCAATCACTCCGGTGACCTGGTGCAAAACGCCGGGGACGTTTGTCGCGACGACAACCAGTCCCACCTTATCCGCTGCGATCCCGGGTGGATGGAATTCCATGTAGACTACGACTTGGCAGAAGCGTTTGTCGACCGAGTTGCCGAAATCATCACTCGTTATAGCATGGCGTCGCCGGGCAGCCGGATCGGTGTGGCTGTGTCCGGGGGCGCCGACTCGGTTGTGCTTTTGCACCTTCTGTATCACCTCACCGATAGATCCGCCGTCCAGCTCCACGTCCTGCACGTCAATCACCGGTTGCGGGGGGCGGAATCGGACGCCGATGAAGCGTTTGTCCGAGATCTGGCAGAGTCGCTCGGTCTGCATTGTTTTGCCGAACGAACCCAATTGGCACCTGGAAACCTGGAACAGGCAGCCCGGGAGGCACGGCGCCGGTTCTTCTTTCAAATCCGCGACGAGCTGGGGTTGAGCAAAATCGCCCTCGGCCACACGCGCAGCGACCAGGCCGAGACCCTGCTGTTCCGCTTCTTGCGGGGGACCGGAACGACTGGTCTGGCCGGGATGCGCTTCTCGACTCCCGAAGGGTTGATCCGGCCGCTGCTTGCCGTCGGCAGCCAGGAAGTCCGGGAGTGGGCGGCGGCGGAAGGGATCGGCTGGCGGGAAGACTCTTCGAACCAGGACGTCCATTTTGCCAGGAATAGGCTGCGGCACGAGACGATCCCCAGTCTCGAACGGGACTTCAATCGGAACTTGGAAGGTGTCCTGGCCAACGCTGCGGCGGTGGCTCAGGCGGAGGAGAACTACTGGGATCTCGAGATTTCAACGATATACAGGCAAATTACGAAACGAACTCAGTTGGGTTCGTTTTTGCAAATCTCGGAACTCACCTCGTTACACGTCGCGGTACAACGCCGGCTGATTCGGCGCGCCATCTTCGAATTACGCGGGTCGCTGCGTTCGATCGACTCGCAGCACATCGACGCTATTCTCGGGATTTGCCACAGTTCGGAGAGTCATGACCGGGTGCTGGCGCCGGGTGTGGACGCCCTCCGGTCGTTTGGAACTCTGCTATTGACTGAACCGGGCAAGCTCACCGATCAGAAACGGCATTATAGGCTCGAGCTCATTCCGGGCGAAGAACGTGAGCTTCCTTACAATGCCGGATGTATCTTCTTACACGCGGTATCTTGTGCTAATTTGAACGATAGCTCGGAAACCTCGGTTGAGGTTGCCAACCTAAGGGCAGATTCTTGCCGCTTATTCGCCAGAAATTGGGAGCCTGGCGATGAGATTCAGTTAACCGACTATCGAAGCGCCAGAAAATTAAAGGAGCTTTTTCAGGAGCAAAAGGTTTTGCTTTGGGAGCGGCGACACTGGCCCGTTGTGATCTGTGGGGAAGAAATAGTTTGGGTGCGGCGGTTCGGCTGCTCGGCGAAGTACAAAGGCCCCGTTAACGGTCTTGGCGGCCTTCTGCTTATCTATCGACAGGCGCTTAAATAGTTGGGCTTTTTGAGTTTCGGTATGAATCGAAACATATTCGGGTGACGTCTTTCATTAGTAGAGAGAGAAGTTGTCAATTGATTACTTCTTTGGTTTAGGCGCGGCTTCAGCGGTCGCGCTCAGGCCGGCACGAGTTGCGCCGGCAGAAGGTTGAATTCATGAGTTCAAATGTTAAGACCGCAGTGTTCTGGGTGGTGATTGTCTGTGCGGTTGTGCTTGTTTACATGGCTGTCAAGACAGGGCGAGGCGCTCCTCCCCGAAACCTGACCGTGTCGGATTTCGTGACGTACATCCAGGACGGCAAGGTCAAAGAAGCCAACATCACTGGGACAGATGTACAGGGAACGCTGATTGAATCGAATGGCGTTGCTCAACCGTTCCACACGATTATTCCTCCGAATTATCCCGATATCTATAAGATGCTCACCGACAAGGGCGTGAAGTGGGCGGCAAAAGACTCGGCTGGAAACGGCTGGATCGGAATTTTGTTCAACGCCGTGCCTGTTCTGATTCTGCTCGGGTTATGGATTTTCATGATGCGGCAAATGCAGAGCGGCGGCAACAAGGCGCTTAGTTTTGGAAAGAGCAGGGCTCGTCTCCACTCATCGCAGCAAAAGAAGGTGACGTTCAAAGACGTTGCCGGGGTTGAAGAAGCGAAAGAAGAGCTACAGGAGATTATCGAATTCCTAAAGGAACCGCAGAAATTTCAGAAGCTGGGCGGGCGCATCCCCAAGGGCGTTTTGCTAATCGGACCTCCCGGAACCGGTAAGACGTTGCTGGCTCGGGCGATTGCGGGTGAGGCGAACGTGCCGTTCTTCTCGATCTCCGGCTCTGATTTTGTGGAGATGTTCGTAGGCGTGGGCGCCAGTCGCGTTCGCGATCTGTTTGAGCAAGGCAAGAAGAACGCGCCGTGCATCATCTTCATCGATGAGATCGACGCCGTCGGACGTCATCGCGGAGCAGGTCTTGGCGGCGGTCATGACGAGCGCGAGCAGACACTCAATCAGTTGCTGGTCGAAATGGATGGGTTCGAATCGAACGAGGGTGTCATCCTGGTGGCTGCCACCAATCGTCCCGATGTTCTGGATCCGGCTCTCCTCCGTCCGGGAAGATTCGACCGCCGAGTGGTGGTTGACCGGCCGGACGTGCGTGGTCGCGAAAGCATCCTCAAGGTACATACAAAAAAGACTCCTCTGGGTGACGACGTTGATTTATCGGTGATTGCTCGCGGTACTCCAGGGTTTGCCGGTGCCGACCTGGCCAACCTGGTCAATGAAGCAGCACTAGTTGCCGCTCGTCAAAACAGGAAAGTAGTGACTCAGCAGGATTTCGAACTTGCGAAAGACAAGGTCCTGATGGGGGTCGAGCGGAAGAGCATGATTATCAGCGACAAAGAAAAGCGGATGACCGCTTTTCATGAGGCTGGACATGCCATTGTGGCGGCACTTTTACCGCACGCTGATCCGCTGCACAAGGTCACAATTATTCCTCGGGGCATGGCGCTTGGCTTGACCATGCAACTGCCGATCGACGACAAGCTATCGCATGACAAGAAATATCTCGAAACCCGGCTGGCCATCCTGATGGCTGGACGGATCGCGGAAGAGATTTTCCTGGACCAGATGACCACCGGCGCCGGAAATGACATCGAACGCGCTACCGAAATGGCGCACAAGATGGTTTGCGAGTGGGGCATGAGTGAGCTAGGACCGCTGAGCTTCGGCAAGAAGGACGAGCAGATCTTCCTCGGCCGCGAAATCGCCCAGCATCGTGACTATAGCGAGGAGACCGCGATCAAGATCGACCAGCAAGTGCGGCGTTTAGTTGAAGACAACTACAACGTTGCCAAGAAGGTCATTGAGGAACGGCAAGAAGCAATGGTCAAGATTGCGGAGGCGCTTCTGGAACGTGAGGTTCTGGAAGGCTCAGAAGTAGTCGATCTCATAAACGGAAAGCCTTTGAAGGCTCTTCCAAATCCGCCGAGACCCACGCCGGCTTCGCCTGGCAATGACGGAGGAATAGTAATCGGCCCACACCCCAATACGATTCCGGGGCTGTTGGGCGGAGAGAGCCCGCAACCCGCATAACACAAGCGGTGAAGGCGCCTTCTTTTAAGGTTTACCTGTTCGATGTAGATGGCACCCTGGTGGACTCCGCAGCTGATATCTGCGGGGCTATCCAGGGTGTTCTTGCGTCTACCCACCGCAACGATGTATCCGATGTATTCCTGCGTCGATACATTGGCCGCCACCTCAATGATCTTTGGACTGATCTGTTTCCGGGCTGCACCACAGAAAAGATGGAATCCATGTTGGCCGATTACAGAGCCAGCTATCTTGCCAGGAAGCACGCCGGGAGCCGGGTGTACCCGGGCGTCAAAGAAGCTCTTGCTAAGTACATAGATTCATAAATAAACCGACGTATTATTTCACTGTTGACTGACCTAGCTTATGGCATTGTGGAAGAGGTGCCTTTCCATGCCACGAACCAGTCCATTTCAGATCAGACTCTCATCCGCGGAAGCCGTCGAGTTGCAGCGGCGTGCAGCCAGATATACGTTGCCGTATTTTCAAGTACAACGGGCCAAAATGATCCTGATGGCGGCAGAGGGAGTCGGCAACGACGAGATTGCGAGGCGCCTGGACACCCGCCGTGACGTGGTCTCGATGTGGCGCAAGCGGTTCTTTGCCGAGCGCCTGGAAGGTTTGGAAGAGCGGGCTCGTCCGGGTCGCCCCCGGACTTTTTCCCCCTGAGCTGGTGGTACAGATCAAGGCTTGGGCTTGTGAATTTCCGTCGGCACACCAACTCCCGTTGTCGCGTTGGAGTACAACAGATTTGGCACGGGAAGTTTGCCAAACCGGTTTAGTTGCTTCCATCAGTGGAAGTACGCTGTGGCGATGGCTTCATCAGGACGCCATCCGGCCTTGGTTTCACCGGAGTTGGATCTTTCCCAAGGATCCAGAGTTTGCTGAAAAGGCAGGTCGCCTCTTGGATTTATATGACCGCCAATGGGAGAATAGGCCGCTAAAAAGCGATGAATTTGTGATCTGCGCTGACGAGAAGACGAGCATTCAAGCGCGGCGCCGTCTTCATCCAACGGAGCCCTGTGGGCCAAGTCGTCCCGTGCGCGTCGAGAACCGATACAAACGCGGCGGGGCTTGGGTTTACCTCAGTGCTCTGGATGTCCACCACGCCCGAGTGTTCGGCAGATGCGAAGCCGTCAATGGCATCGCAGCCTTTGACAGTCTGGTCGAACAGATAATGACCCGACCACCCTACAACGATGCTCGTCGCGTCTTCTGGATTGTGGACAACTGTTCCGTGCATCGCGGGCAACGGGCTGTGGAACGCCTGCGACAGCGATATCCGAGGCGTCCCGTCGTGCAACTCGTCCATGCTCCCACTCACGCCAGTTGGCTCAATCAGGTCGAGATCTACTTTTCAATCGTGCAGAGAAAGGTCCTCACCCCGAATGACTTCCCGAACCTGGACGTCCTCGCCGAGCACTTGCTGGAATTTCAATACTATTGGGAATCGAAAGCACGGCCCTTCGATTGGAAGTTCACACGCCAGGATCTGAACAGCCTTCTCGGCAAATTCGATAAACGCGAGGGCGCACAGACCGCTGCTGCATGATGCGAAATAATACGTCGGCTTATTTATGAATCGATGTACTAAGTTACCCGGTTTGAAGTCGACAGCGACCACCAAGGGATCAGAGACGACACGCGCCGTGTTAGATCTTTTCGAGCTTCTGCCGTACTTCGATCATGTGCAAGGTACTGACGGATTTCCTGCGAAGCCGGCTCCCCACGTCCTCCTAAAGTCAATCGAGAAGTTTGGCGTCTCGGAAAGCGACTGTCTGTTTGTGGGCGACTCGGCCCCTGACATGGAGGCCGCTAAGAGAGCCGGCATACAATCCTGTGCGGTCACTTACGGGTATGGTGAGCGTGAGGATTTAGCGAGATGGCACCCTGACTACTGGATTGACGATTTGCGCCAGCTAGTATTTTAAGCACGACAAGAGTTGGAGTACTGGTGAGCGTCAGTACTGTCCTGGCCACATGTAAAGTAACTAGTTCACTAGGGAGAACCTCTATGGGAGTGACTTGCGAGTGAGCACTGGCGGAGACCGTCTAAGCAAGCTGATGTAAGTGCCGGCTGAGGCACGAGGAGATTAGTATGTCGATTCTTGCATGGATCGTTCTGGGACTTATTGCCGGATTTATCGGCAGTAAGTTGGTGAACAAACGGGGTGAGGGGCTATTGCTGGACATCATCCTTGGGATTGTAGGCGCCGTTATCGGGGGCTTTATATTTCAAGCTTTCGGTGCGTCGGGCGTTACTGGGCTGAATATTTACAGCTTATTAGTCGCTGTAGTTGGGGCGATTATTGTTCTTGTTGTGTATCATGCCGTACTGCGGCGAACTTAGGCTGACGCACGGCCTCACTGCGCTAAATTGCGGAACATTTCTTTTCGGTTCTCGTTAATCTCTTCGTCAGAAGGAGCCGAACCGTATTTGGCGAGCAACCAGCGCCCGGTCTTGAATGGTGTTTGAGCCCGGCCGGGGCGCAGCTCCTCTTCCGCTAGCCTTGCAAACCGGGCCTGGAGCGTCAGGCCTTATGCCGTCGCCTGTTCGTCGGGGAGTTCAATGACGGTCATGCAAGACCGCTTCAGAAACTTTCTAGGATCCTTTTTCGCCGCAGATTGTCATGCCCGAAACAGGAAAAAATTGGTGGGCTGAAGTGGATGCGGGGCATATGTTCTAAGTGATCCGATGGCCGTTTGCATCGTAAAAGTAAACGTCATCAGTTCCTTCCGCCCCGCCTCGTCCGACAATAATTACGTACACGGGATTATCACTAAAAAGCTTCTGGAACAATCGCGGCGGCGATTGAATGATTTTACTTTCTCCAACGGCTCAGGGCTTCATTAAACGTCTTCTGGGCTTCGCCGGGCAGGGTGGAAGCATTTGTCGTATTCATCATTGCCACCCAGTCCCCTTCTTTAAATCTTCTGAAAGAAATGGATACGAAAATGCTGCACTTTGCCCGCGGATACTAACCTGTTCCAGTTCTTTTTGGAGCGTGTCCAATTTAGCCTTATATCGATTTGTCATGGCGGCCCTTTGTTTAAGGCCCTTAACCGTAGGCGCAAGCTGATCTGCCAGTGAAGCGGCCTCGGCCAGTTTTTTCAGTGCTCTGTCGCGCTCAACTTTAAGGTCTGTGACTTGAACATTAAGTTGCGTCCGTCCGGTCCTCAGATCGTCGATTTGACGGGCGAGTTTATCCTGTTCGATCTTGAGCCTCTCCACCTTAGTAGAAAACCAGCCGTTAGCGTAGCCGATAAAAGCTGTCAAACTCGCGATCAAGATTGCCGCTAATGGCTGCAAAAAAGAAGGGCGACGATACCAATGCCTGAGTTCCAGAATCTCCAACTCTGTCTTACGATTGTCACTGTTGGCCTTCTGTACTTCTGCTCTTAATTTTCGAATGTCGAGAGCGGATTTTTCTTCTTTCGATGGTGAGTGATCGGGAGTTGAACGTTCACCTTCTAATGGTGAACCGGCGGTAGGATTTCCGTCAGCCATATCCGGCTAAGCTCGCTCTCTGGCTAATGGCAATTGAGCAAAAACCCATGGAACGATAAGGATTCCATGCACGACTAGAATCCATGCGAAAAGATATTGCAAGGATGAGACTCAAGTAAGATACTGGTCCACGTTTAAACAGCCCATCATAGCTTTTTCAAGTATGCGGATACTTAAAAAGCTACAATCCAGTATTCTTTGGAATTTAGGAAGCTCAGCATCCCAATCTGTAGCGAACCTAAACGCGGATAGGCTCGAAGCTAATTTTCAATCGCCTTCCTGTGGCCGTTGCCAGTTTCTCAAGAGTTTGCGTCGAGGGGTGTGCCCGGCCGCTTTCCAGGCGAGCAATGACGGACTGGGTCGTATCCATGCGCTGAGCTAACTGCTCTTGCGTAAGGCCAGCCGTCACCCGCGCTTCGATGACCGCCTGAGCGATCTCGAATTCCGCTGCAAGTTCTTTGTGGGCTTTGCGATATTCGTTGTCCTTCATCCATTTCTGGTGGAGGTCATTAACTTTGGTCATGGGATATCTCCTTTGCCCGCTTTAGGGCCAATTCAATCTCTCGGGACGGCGTTGCCTGCGTTTTCTTAATTCAGTGTTTCTACGGTCCATGCATTGAGGACTACACTTTTGAAATGACACCGTGTCTCGGCGTGGTCGGTTTTCTGCGCGAGCGAAACTTTTGTGAGACATGCCTTAAGCGATTTTCAGCCGCTTCAACTTTATGCGGTCGCGTCGGACGTGTGCAAGGTCGTACTGCGCCTGTTGCACGATCCAGCCCTGTTCGGCACCGCCGAAGACCTTGGACAGCCGCACAGCCATTTCAGGTGATATGCCACGCTTCGCATTCACCAGTTCCGAAAGCGTGTTGCGGGTTACTCCAAGCGCGGCGGCTGCATCGGTGATGGTCAAGCCTAAAGGCTCAATGCACTCCTGCAACACGATAAGGCCTGGATGCGGGGGGTTTTTCATGGTCATAGATTGTTTCCTCTCAGTGGTAATCGACATAATCAACGTCCTCCGCTCCATCGCCGAAACGAAAAATCACCCGCAGTTAGCGCGAACAGTTACAGACCAAAAGCCTTTCATTTCGCCCTTAAGTGGGTGCAACCGAAATCCCGGCAAATCCATATGGTCAACGGTAGGCGCAGCGTGAAGGGTCGCCAGGATATTCCGCAGCTTGCCAACGTGTTCCGGATTTATGCCACTCGGGTCATCTTGTTCAAAAAAACGTTTCAGCCCCTTGTGGCGGATTGTCCGTACCATTCTGTAGTGTAGTGCGCCACGTGGCGCATGGCAAATGTAGCTTCGGTTTGGTTACGCTCAATTATCGCGTCTGGCTTCCGGGGTCTGCGCCTCTTTCAAGAGGCTCAAGTACTCGTTCAAAGTTGCGTCCAGTCGCTTATAGAGAAGGGCGTTAAAACTCTCCACTCCTTGTCCCGCCTGTTCCTCCTGCAAGCTGCGGATGTAGTCCAGCCGGTCTTCCGGGCGCACCGCAACCGGAGGATAGCCGCTGCGAATTAGTATGAGGTTCATCAGCAGCCGCGCTGTGCGTCCGTTGCCGTCGTTGAAGGGGTGGATATCGACTAAGCGCCGGTGTGCTGCAAAGGCCGTATCCGGCGTGTTCGGCGCCGTTGCCATCCAAGCGGCAAAATCTCCCATGAGCGACGGGATCTCTGTGGGTGTTGGAAAACTATAACGCCCCGTCTCGGTGCGAACGTAGCGAGGCATGTCGGCGTACTGTCCGGCAATTTCGGGCGCTGACCTCTGCATCACCAGCTTATGCAAATTTCGCACATCGCTTCCGGTCAATGGCGTTTCTAGCTGCGCCAGTTCGCGCACGTAGCGAATAGCGTCATAGTGATCGAGCGCCTCGAGATGATCTTTCAGGGGCTTGCCGCTGATGGTAATTCCTTTTTCAATGACAAGCGTGGTCTCTACGGGGCTTAGCGTGTTGCCCTCAATCGCATTCGATGTGTAGGTAAGCTCGATATCGTAGTAGTGCTCAAGGTTCGCGAGCGCCTGGCGCAACAAGGGCCGCAATTCGTCGAGCTGTTCCTTCTTCGCCGCGATAGAGGTTAGAAGCTCGTTCATCACGCATGCTCAGTTTAAGACAATAGTCTCTTTATGCCCGTACTACTGGAAGTGATTGTCACTAATCTCACGGAAGCCCTGGCAGCAGAGAGTGGAGGCGCTGACCGTCTGGAGATCGTGCGTGATTTAGAACAAGGCGGCCTCACCCCTTCTGTTTCGCTGGTTGCCGATATCGTGCAGGCAGTTTCGGTTCCGGTGCGCGTGATGATTCGGGATAACGCGACGATGTCGATTGCAAGCGCGGCCGAAGTGAAACACTTGCGCTCCAGTGCGGAGCGGTTCGTTGATCTGGGTGTCGACGGGTTGGTGGCTGGCTTTCTCGATGCTGGGCGAATCGATTTTTCGACAATGACGGCGGCGCTCCCTCAGTCGTTGGTCACAAACGTAACGTTTCATCGGGCCTTCGACGAAACGGCAAACCAGAGCTGCGTGCTTCGACAATTAGCGGAGATCCGGCAGGTCGATCGCGTTTTGACGCGTGGCGGAGAGGGTCGTTGGGACGAGCGATATGGCAATGTTGCCAGGTGGCAGCGCGAAGCCGGATCGAAGCTGATCATGTTGTTCGCTGTAGGGCTGAACTCTTCACGGCTCGGCGAAATAGCGGCCAATGCAGAGATCCAGGAAGTGCATGTCGGGAGGGCTGCACGCATTCCGCATACGCCTTCCGGAATCGTGAATCGCGATCAGGTAGCGGCGCTGAAAAGCCTTCTCCAAGCGGCTCCTAAAAGCGCGCCGGCCGGTGTGGAACAAACAAGCGAAGGAAAGAAATAGGGGAGACGCCATCCACCGGGGCGAGCAAAGCGCTTGCGAAGTTGTTTGGCTTGCGCCCACTCTCCCCAGAAGCCCAACACACATGCCGTTTTAAAGGCACGTGCCGAAAGAAAGCTTTGGAGAGCGCTTCGATTTTCGGGCGGACAGGACGCTTCGAGCAAATCGGGCCGTTCCAGAAACGGTTCAATCGGACGGCAGCCACGCAAATTATTACTTAGCTCAGCGGCCGTTCGGTCGATCTTTACGAACGATTGAAACATGAAGTAGACGGGGAATTTGAGCAGCACCTGGGCAAAGAGGAAGGCGTCTTCGGCATAGCGGCATCGGTCTTCAGCATAGAAGCCACCGAACTTTTGCAGGACGGCGGTTCGAGACAAGGTGCTGCAAGGGTGCATGTACGCGACCATGTAGACCAGCAGCTTCGGTGCGGTGTGCGAATCGACGTGATGAAGACCCTCGCGCAGCCCTCGCTTACGCCAGAACTCGGTCAGGTCTTTGTAAGTTGGGCCTTCGGTATGTCCGCAAGAAACGCTGACTGCTTCCGGTGCGGCGTCCAGTATTTTGACTCCGAATTCCAGGTACTGAGGAAGCCATTCGTCGTCAGCATCGAGGAAAGCTACGTACTCTCCGCGCGACTCCCTGAGGCCGCGATTTCGGGCAGCGCCCGGGCCGGCGTTCGGTTGATTGATCAAACGGATACGCTCATCTGCGTAGGAGGCGACCAAAGCTTCGCCGCCATCCGTCGATCCATCGTTGACAACGATCAACTCGAAATTACCGAAGGCTTGGCCGAGTATCGAGTCGAGACAACGGGCAACGTATCTCGCCTTGTTAAAGAGCGGAACGACCACTGAGACTCGCATGCTTTTTCAAGATCTCACACGAGGATGGAAATTGGCGGTAGAATACCGCGCAGGAGAACTTTAGCATGCTCGTTCGTTCCTGCCTGTTGTTGGCGCTGGGAGCCTTGAGCTTAACCGCCCAGATGAATTCCTCACAAGATCTAGTGGGAGGCGCATTCGCGCGGGCGTTTCCGTCCCCGTTTGTGAGGGATTTACCACAGATTACGTCGCCGTCATTCGAAGCTTCGAATGCGCTACGATTTAGCGCTAACTCCCTTGCTCAGCCCGGATCGATCAAGAGTCTGACAAATTCGGAGAGGGAATGTGCCGTTCCGCTGACCGAGATGAAAACCTCCAAAGACCGGGTTTTTTCGATGCGCAAACTCCCGATGCAGAGATGGAATGATCGAATGGCGAAGCCGCCCGTGATCCGTGCCTGCAAAGGTTAGCGTTTTGCAGGCCGGGGCGCGGAGTGACTAGCGGTGTCTGATCACTCGAAGAGGCGCCTGCAGTGTAAAGGTGAGGACCGTCTCGGACGGTATTTTCACCTGGTTCCCGTGGGTGAACACATTCACGCCAAAGCCTGCGCCGCCGCCCGCGGCCGATCCGATGGCTGCTCCTTTGCCGCCGCCCGCGAGAGCACCAATGACTGCTCCGGCCGCAGCGCCGATTCCGGTACGGACCGCGGTCGATTTACCGCGGCCGCCCTTGCCTACTTCCTGAACAGTGCCGGTGCGAACGCGGTAGTCTTCGCCGTTGTAGGCAACTTGGGAGAGTCGAAGGTCGAGAGAAGATTGACCTTTGATGCGGCCGGCCGATTGTGCATTCTCAAGCAGGACGGAAGCATCGGAACCGGCCGGGATAACGACCCGGCCATTCGCCATGAGAGGCTCATTAAGACTGGCGCGGAAGGTTTGACCGGGCTGGCTTTTACCGGAATCGATGGCATCGATCATGCGGACGGAAAGCTGAGTGCCGGACGGAACGGTGACTTGAGCCGGCCTTCTGGGCGCAGGCGGGGCCATGGGCTCGGCGGCTGGGGCGGGAGTCGCAGGCGCCGGCTGAGAGGGAGGCGGTGGCGCAACTGCAGCCGGGGCGGGTGTTCCGCTGGGCGGATTAGTGGCGGGCGGCATGGCGTTCTGAGGAGAGCCGGCATCCGGCAACTGAGTCATGGCGGTATTGACCTTCAGTTGATCGCTGACACTGCGCACGCCGGACGCCGCGTTGGCTACTTTCATGGCTTCGAGCTCTACATCTGAATTCGGGATATCGCCGCTCAGCGTGACCACGCCATCCTTCACTGCGACGTTGATGTTAGCGGCCTTGGTTGTGGCATCTGAATTGAGTTTGCTCTTGATGTCGGTGGCCATCGCTTCATCAGTGGCGGAGTTCTTAGTGCAGCCGATCGTCAATGAGACGAGCGCAATGGCTGCGGTCAATCCGGCTTTTTGCAAAGTAAACATGTCTCTCTCCCATCGGTTCAATCACCCGTTGCCGGGTGCTGTCGGTTGAATTACACCTACTCTCAGACTATCGCGATCCATTTCGAAATAGTCTAGGCAAAGATACAATAGAGGGCACGACCATGATGATCGCCGTAACCGATTCACTTCCGCTCAGAATCCTGTCGTTGAAAGCCTCATTGTAGGGCCCGAATGCCACAAGAAACAGCTGCCGCGAAGACTGCCCATACGGCAACGCCGACCAAGGGCAAACCGGAGCAAAGCCGGAATTCAATCGCCGAGTGGGCGGTCACCATACTGCTGCTGCTGTTCGGAACGACGACGCTGGTTCAGGCCTTTGTCATTCCGACCGGTTCTATGGAAGACACGCTGCTGATTGGCGATCACCTTCTGGTGGACAAACTGGCGTACGCTCCGGCCGGACCTGTCAGCAAATACCTGCTGCCGTACGAAGAGCCCAAGCATGGTGACATCATTGTGTTCCGGTATCCGGCGGATGTGTCGCAGACTTTCGTGAAGCGTGTAATTGGCCTGCCGGGCGACCACATTAAATTAGTGAACCGGATTGTTTATCGGAACGGGGTGGCTTTAAATGAGCCCTATGTCTATCACAAGTTTCCGTACGATGCGGCTCGTGACAACTTCCCAGGAGAACCGTACATGTTCGCCGAAGGATTGCAGGCACAGCTGCAACGCGACATGTTGGATCACCATGTTACGAACGGCGAAGTGATCATACCGCCCAACAGCTATTTTGCGATGGGCGACAACCGGGATAATTCACTCGACAGCCGTTACTGGGGCTTTGTCCCGCGCGATTACATTATCGGGAAGCCTTTGCTGATTTACTGGTCGTATCGGGCTTCGACGGAGGATCTGGCGGGCTCTTCGGTGAATTCATTGTTCAGTCATTTCATCGATCTGGGCGAGCACTTCTTTACGCGCACGCGCTGGAGCCGCACGCTGCATGTGATTCGTGGATTTCCAGATGCTAAGCTTTCCGACCATCCTTTGCCCCTGAATCCGGGATCAGCTAATCCATAAAGTTTCGGTAGTTTCAGTTGCAAAAGCAACGCTCCTTTTAGTCGCGGCTCTGTAAGAACGAAAGCTAAGCAGGAGAGTTCGCCGCGGATGTGACACTATCTGTACTACGATGGCAAATCATCGCTACGGGATTATCATGGCGGGCGGGCGTGGGACTCGCTTCTGGCCACAAAGCCGCAAGAAGAATGCGAAGCAGGTTCTACGTTTCTTTGGTGAGCGATCACTGATACAGCAGACGGTCGATCGCCTGGAAGGTGTAATTCCAGCCGAGAACATTTGGGTGATCACCAACGGTGACTTACAGGCAGAGATCCGCAAGCAGTTACCTGATGTTCCCAAGCAGCAGATTGTAGCCGAGCCGGCGCAGCGAAACACAGCGCCGTGTATTGCGCTGGCGGCGCAGATTCTGGCCGAGGTAGATCCGGAGGCGTTGATGGGCGTTTTTCCGGCCGATCACCTGATCACGAAGGAAGCGCGCTTTCGGAATTTTGTGAAGGCGGCGTTTAAAGCCGCCGAGTCGAAGAGTGTCGTGGTGTTGGGTATCAAGCCAAGGTGGGCTGAAACCGGGTACGGCTATATTGAGTTTCCTAAGAACATTAAGTCGGGTGAACTTACTTCGGCGCCCGTCACAAGCTTTCGTGAGAAGCCGGACGAGAAGACGGCGAAGCGATTCGTTGAGCGGGGTAACTTCTTTTGGAACGCCGGGATGTTCTTTTGGCGGGCAGATACGGTTTTAAATCTGCTCCGGCTCCATCAGCCGAAGACTGCAACTCTTCTGGCCGGACTTCCGACCTTCAAAAGCAAGCAGTTTGCCGCCAGACTGGCGGAGGCGTATCCACTGTGTGACAACATCTCGGTCGATTACGCCATCATCGAAAAAGCCGAAGAAGTCGCCGGGATTGCTCTTGACGATATCGGCTGGAACGATGTTGGCAGCTGGGAGGCCGTTTACGATCTGGCCGAAAAAGATGCGCAGGGGAATGCTTCGCGGGGAGATCTGGTGGCGGAAGGAAGCCGCAACAACTACGTAAATGCGAGTAAGACGGTGGCGCTGGTGGGCGTCGATAATCTAATTGTCGTCGACACGCCCGACGCCCTGCTGGTAGCGAACCGGAACAAGGCGCAGGATGTTAGTAAGTTAGTCAAAACGCTCGACGCGCAAAAACGAGACGAGTTACTGTAGTTCGTTAGTTTCCGTTGCAAAACGATCAGAAAACGCTTCTTTTGGTCGCGGCTCTGCCAGAGACTCCGCCGCAATTTTTGCGCTCATTAGGCGGGCTTGGCGGTTTTGAGGATCTTAGTTAGTGTTTCCATGGCGCGATCCACATCCTGCTCCGACAGAATGTAGGGGGGAAGGAAGCGAATCACGGTATCGTGCGTGACATTAAACAGCAAGCCTTCTTTGATTCCTTCCAGCACGAGATGTTTGCAGGGGAAGTCCAGTTCTACTCCGATCATGAGCCCTTGACCGCGCACTTCCTTGATGAAGTGGAAGTGGCGCATCAACTCTGTCAGCCGCATGCGGAAGTAGACGCCCACGCTGTTAATGGAGGGCAGGAGTTCGTCCAGGATGTCGAAGAATTCGAGCGCGACACGGCAGGCCAGCGGACCGCCGCCGTAGGTTGATCCGTGCATACCGGGCTTGATGGCGGAGGCGGCTTTCTCGTTCGCGATGACCACGCCCAAAGGAATGCCGCAGGCCATGGGTTTAGCGGCGAGCACGATGTCCGGCAAGAGAACCGGATCGAGTAACTGGTAAGCGAAGTAAGCGCCGGGACGCCCCACGCCGCATTGAATTTCGTCGAAGACGAGTAAGGCGTTGTGTTTGTCGGCGAGCTCACGAGCTCTTCGCGCGAACGCTTCGGAGACAGGATAGATTCCGCCTTCGCCTTGAATGAACTCCAGGACAATGCCGGCGGTTTTATCGCTGAACGCGGCTTCCAGCGCGTGCAGATCGTTGCGTTCAATAAAACGCGCGCCGGGGAGGAGCGGTTCAAAGTCCTTGCGGTATTTCGGTTGTCCTGTAATCGAGAGGGCGCCAAAGGTTCGGCCGTGAAAAGAATTGTCTAGCGAGATGATCTCGATTTTTTCAGGGCTGATGCTGTTGCCATGAGCGCGAATCATTTTCAACGCGCCTTCCATGGATTCCGCGCCCGAATTACAGAAGAAGCTTCGTTGCAGACCGCTGATTTTCGCGAGCCTCTCCGCCAACTTGCCCTGGTATTCGTGATAGTAAAGGTTGGACGTGTGCAACAGTAAGCCGGCCTGCTGACGGATGACTTTCGTAATGCGGGGATGCGCATAGCCGAGCGAGTTGACGCCGATGCCGCTGATCAGATCGAGGTAGCGATTACCGTCGAGATCGTAAACGTAGCATCCCTTGCCGCGGTGAAGAGCAAGCGGATAACGACTGTAGTTTTGCAGCAGATACTCTCGCTCGAGACCCATGAGTTCTTCGAGCGTTGCAGTAGGAAGCGAGATCTCGGGTTCAGGAGCCGACGTAGTTGCCATAAACACATCATACGGACTAGCGAGAGGGCTTCTTCCCGGCAAGCGTGTAATCGAAGTCGACCAGGCCGTTCCGATAATCGAGCGTCAACCGAAACATGGAGAGGACAGGAAAGCCGAGTATGCCGGACATGCGGGTTTCTTCGTGCCCAGGCTGGTTATTTAGATTAAAGGAGACCAGTCCTAAATTCTGTTGCCGATAACGTGAAAACCGGAGCACTGCCTTATCGGCCTCGAACACTTCCTTCACCTCTCCGGAGACGCCTTTGATGTGGAGATACGAGTTGCCGTGAATTTTAGTCGACAGGCGGGCGAAGGTGGAGTCTATGTTCGACAGGGAGGCGCCTGTATCGAGCAGAAAGAGTCCATTGATTTTTTCGTTGAGCTGCGTCGTCACGTAGAGATGATGGCCGTAGCGAAACACAGGCGTGAATTCCTTTTCGTCGGGCGAGAGAGACCGGTCATAGCCCAGCGGGTTAGGTTCTCGAGAAGGTTGCGGCGCCAAATGCATTTGCCTTCTTTGAAAGTCGAGGTGAATGATATAGGCTGAGAAAAAATCGGCGCCGATAAGTCCATCCACGTCCCCGACGAGATTGCGCCTGCCTTCGGTGACCGTGATCAGACACGTTTTATATTTCAGCCCGCTGACCTCGCAAGAATCGGCAATCGAGGCGAATACCGCCTTTTTTCCGTGGTCTCCGATTCCGAATATCTGCATGGAGCCGAGATGTCCAAGCCCAGCTTTATCGGCGGAGCGCTGAGCGATGAGAATTCCGCTTGCTCCCGTGTCAAGCAGAAGGCGAAGCGGGCGACCATTCTGGATTTTGAATTCGAGACCGACGCCACGAATGTGAGTCGCATCGTACATAACCGGCACGAGGTGCAAGGTAGTCTCTTTTTTGTCGCCGTCGAGTTCGTAAAGTTTGCGGCCCTTCAGTTCTCCGTTCACTTGCCCGGCAGTAGACAGGTTCTTTTCGCGATCCGGATAGAACCAGGGATGGGCCGCTACGAAAGCCGTAAACAATTCTTTTCGCTTGTCCGGCGAAGCGTAGAGCAGCCAGTGTTGAGTGATCAGCGCGTCAGCGGGATCAAGCTCGTGAGCCTTCATGCTGAACAATCGGGCGGAGTGATACATGGAGGCGGCGCGCAGAAGACGCGCGAAGCCGTCGTAGCCGCGAGCGTTCTTGTTATCGAGCTTGAGAGCCGCTTTGAACAACGTCTCCGCTTGGGGCATATCGCCCTGATAATAGGCGAATTCTCCGCGCGCTGCGGTGACTTGCGCGGAAGAAGGAAATTTTTCGGCATCGGCAGAGGAGAGCTCGGCAGCCTCGTCTATTTGCCCCTGATAGACCAGCGAAGAGAGCAGAGCGGAATGAAGAGCGGGATCCTGGGGGGTCTTCTCAATTGCGGCGCGCAGTAACGGGATTGCCGTTTTGTAGTCACCCTCCTGAAATGATTTGACGGCGTCGCCATTGGAGGGAGGATCGCCGAAAGAAATTGCCGCACAACAAAGAAGACACAGCGCCAAGAATCTAGACATGGATCTTTATTCCTCCTTGTTTATTGTTTTGCAATCGGTCGGATTTATTCAAGCCCGAATTCGTCGATTTGGTTTTCAAGTACTCTGTCCGATTCGAACTCCGCGAGCTTGAGGAAGGCGGCAGCGGCTAGTTCGACGGCCTTTCGTGGCATCAAACCGATCAGTTCACTGTTTCTTATGACAACGCCATGTTCAGCGGCCAGACGTTCGACTGCGGCAAAGACCACGTGCACAGGAGCGCTTTCGAAATCTGTGATGTTCATGGAGACCTGGACGCAATTCCGGGAAGGAAGGAACAGCCCGAGAGCTTTGACGCCCGGATATCCTCCGCTGCTCGCGCGGATCCGCTTGGCGATATCTTTCGCCAACGCCAGATCATTCGAATCCAGATTGATGTTGAACGCAACCAGAATTTTACGGGCGCCCACAATGACCGCGCCGGCCGTTGTGTGGAGTTGGGGGCCGCCGAGGTCCGGTCTTTTTGCGGGATCCTCCAAAGCGGCCTGGCTGATCCTTTCAAATTGCCCACGCCGGACATCTTCGAGCTTCACGCGATCGGATCGCAGCGCTGCTTCTTCGTAAAAATAAACGGGGACCGAGAGTTCGTTCCAAATACGGGCGCCAGTGCTTCTGGCAAGATCGACGCAGTCACTCATTGCCACTCCCTTCAGTGGAACGAACGGGAGAACGTCGAGAGCGCCGAGACGGGGGTGAACGCCGCGATGCTGATTGAGATCGATGAGCTCGGCTGATTTGGCGACGGCTCGGAAAGCGGCTTCGGTTACTGCTTCAGGCGGCCCGGCAAACGTCAGAACCGTTCGGTTGTGGTCGCGATCGCTGGCGCGGTGCAGAAAGAGCACTCCCGGGACGGCGCGGACAGCAGACACAATGGCGTCGATTCGCGCCGGGTCTCGACCTTCGGAAATATTGGGTACGCATTCAACCAGCGATCGCTCCATGCGCACCCATTTTCCAACGGCTTCGATTGAAAACGAGACTCCCTTCGCGGAGAACCATTCCAACGTGATTGATGCCGAACTGGCGGGGGATTTCGCGGTAATCAGGAACCGTCAGGACGAGAATATCGGCGCGCTTTCCACTTTCGAGCGTTCCGGCTCGAGAGCCCTGCCCTACCGCGTACGCTGCGTTAATGGTAGCCGCTGTGATGGCTTCCTCAAGAGAGAGGTGGCCGCGCATGGTGGCAAGCGTCACCGCCATCTGCATGCTGAATCCCGGATTTCGTCTGGCATCGTAGCCGGAGGCGAGCGCTAATGCTCCTCCCGCGTCCACAATTTGCCGCAGAGCTTTTCCTCTGGGCCGGTCGAGTTGATTGCCGGGTGCAAACACCGAGAACAACGGCGCTTTGGCCAGGATAGAGGCTTCCGCGGAGCTTAACTCGAAGGAACAACAAACCGCACGCGGGTTGATAGTGGATAGGGCGGTGGCTAAAGCCTCGGCGCTGTGGCCTTGCCAGGCCATTTTGAGCTCGATGCGAAAGACTCGTGCCAAACGCAACACTTCCTCGCTGGGCAGCGGGCGGTCGCCGGCGGTGATTTCAAGAAAATGTGCCAGCTCACGGCGCGTGACGGATTCGAGGGCCGATTCAAAATCGTCGAACTCGTCGGAAGAGAACGGGAGGTGCGAAAGTTTCCAGCCGCGAGGCATGGTCACCGGACTGTCGCTGAGCTTGGCAAGCTGGCGAAGAATGGAGATGTCAGAACGAAAGTCAGGTCCTGCTGCAGTTGCCCTTGCTTCAGCGGTAAGGGTGCCGTGCTGCAAGCAGGCTCGCATTAATTCCAGGCTCTCCTGGTGGATTTGGCGAAGGGTCTTGGAGCGCGCGCCGACATCGCTGGCGCGGTCGAGTCCGAGGTTCAGCCCGGCATCGACAAACGCCGGCATGACTACACTGCCGTACACATCGATCTCCAGAGCCTTGCGAGCCTCCTTCAGATTTTCAATGCGCCTGGTAGTTCCGACGGCCTCAATCAGGCCGTCGCGAATCAATACCGCACCATCCGGAATGACAGCGAGGTTCTGAGACTGCAATCCGCGTCGGACAGTTTCGGGACCATGCAAGGTGAGGAGTTGACGAGCTCCCCGAAGCAGAATAAGTTGTGACAATCGCCTGACTAGCTACTCAAAAAGAAAGATTTAACAACATTATTCTTGCACACGAAATAAAGATTTAAAAATACTAAATTTGTCGAATTAAATCTTTATACGAAAGGAAATCTTTTAATATCGCATAAAGCACCACCAGGATCGCCAATCCGGCCAACGTTTTCCACAGCTGCTCACGGGGTGAGTTCGGCAGGCCCGGCAGACCGGCGATCAGGCCGACAAGGAAGCCTCCGGCCAATCCGCCCAAATGGGCCGCTAAATCCACGCCTGGCATGAAGCTGAGAACAAGCGAGAAGATAACCCATTGCGTGTATTGAGCGCGAACCAGTTGGACCAGCGGGTCGCTGCGGTGCCGAACTCCCATGGCCAGCATGATTCCAATTAGCCCGAAGGCGGCGGCTGAAGCGCCCAGCGATAAACTTCGCGGAGAAAATAAGAGGCTAAATAAAAATCCGGTAAAAGAAGAGAATATATAAGCGAAAATCAATCGGCTCGTTCCGTAGAATTGCTCGACTTCCCCAACCAATATAAAGAGCGCATAGGAATTCATGGCCAGGTGGATGAATCCGGCATGAAGGACGCCGGCAGTAATCAAGCGCCACCACTCTCCCTGATAAATGTAGGGCGCCGCCTTGCCGCCGAGGAGAACGATAACAGCGGAATTTATATTTGAAAATCCGCTGAAGATTGAACTGTGGGTCAATTGCGAAGCAACTACAATCTCCAGGAGGAAGAAGGCGATGTTAATGACAAGGATGGTTGTGCTGGTCACGTTCGCTCTGGGCAGTAGCGAAGCAGCAAATTGCGATCCTCTCAGATCGATGGCGCGAGGACCAAGTTGGGCGCCGCAGTAGGGACATACACGGTCTGAGATGGTAATGAAGGCCCGACAGTTCGGGCACATACGGCGCTTTTCCACGGTCTTAATTGTAGCGGTCGACTGGAACAACTACGTTTTAGTACTACGACGGGAACCAACGTCTAAACTATGCCGGCGACCCGACTCATGTGGGAGCATCGATTCATGGAGCAAACCGCAGCCGAAACGAACCAGGTTGTCGATGAACGAACAAGTATAGTCGGCCTGCGTGCGATTGCCAGTCTCGAGGCATGTAAAGGCGTCGCCATCCTGATCTTGATGCTTGTGATCTTCAGCGTGCATAAAAACGCCGAGGGGATAGCGGAAAATCTTCTTTTTCACCTGCACATCGATCCTGACCGCCACGCTGCGCAAGCCATACTCCATGCGGCGGACCGTCTCTCCGATGCCAGACTGTGGACGATTGCGCTGGCTGCGGTAAGTTATTCTGTCGTGCGTTTTGTAGAGGCTTGGGGTCTGTGGAACCGGCGAGTGTGGGCGGAGTGGTTTTCCTTGCTGTCCGGTGCGCTCTATCTGCCTTGGGAAATTTTGAAGTTGATCGAACAGGTCAACTGGCAACACATGGCCTTGCTGGCGATCAACGTTGTTATTGTGTTGTACATGTTGTGGGTGCGCATCCGTTCGGTCGGCTATCCAGCGAGATTCGTTGGGCAGATGTCTCTTAGAAGATGAGGAATAACCTGGCGGACGCAAATCGGCTGAGCAAGCCGTACTGTGTCACTCGTGGCAAAGGATTTCGGTTGAAAGATTTCGATCCGGCAGGTCCGCAGCCAGTCAACCTCAAGGCGGAGTCCGATGAGTTTCTGAACCGAAACACGGAGCGCACGAGCGAACTGCAGAGGAAGCTCTACGCTCAGGACCGGTGGGCCCTGCTGCTGATTTTTCAGGGAATGGATGCTGCCGGGAAGGATGGCGCCATTCGGCACGTCATGTCGGGAATTAATCCACAAGGATGTTATGTTTGTTCGTTCAAGACTCCCTCGACCGAGGACCTGAGTCACGACTTTCTCTGGCGCACGTCGAAGTGTCTTCCGGAGCGGGGGCAAATCGGCATCTTCAATCGTTCCTACTATGAAGAGGTTCTGATTGTTCGAGTCCATTCGCAAATGCTGGACAAGGAACGGATTCCTCCTTCGCTTATCACGAAGAGCCTGTGGAAAGAGCGTTTCGAGGACATTAATTCATACGAGCGATTCCTCACCCGAAACGGCGTGGTCATTCGCAAATTCTTCTTGAATGTTTCAAAGGAAGAGCAGCGCTCGCGGTTCTTGAGCAGGCTGGATGAGCCGGATAAGAACTGGAAATTTTCAGAATCCGACGTGCAGGAGCGCCAACACTGGGACGATTACAGGCATGCGTACGAGGATACGATCGTTCACACCGCAACAGAATACGCTCCCTGGTATGTGGTCCCGGCCGATCACAAGTGGTTTACCCGCATGGTTATTTCCGCGGCGATCGTGGAGACGTTAGAAGACTTGCAGTTGTCGTATCCGAAGATGGACAAGGGTAAGAAGGATGAGTTGGCGAAGGCGCGTCGCCTGCTACGGCAGGAGAGTGCCAACGGTTCCTGAAGTGAGTCGGCTATCCCCATCGCAGAGGTTGTGGGAATCGAAACCGCAACTGTTTTTTGCTGTTGTAAGTGCTTGCTGGATTCTCCTTCTGTACCACCAGGCGCTTCATGCGCCTTTTGTTTATGACGACGTAAGCCTTGTGCAGCAGAACCCCGAACTCACTTCATGGGCTCGCACGCTGAAATACTTCGTCACCTCCAGCTCGTTCAGTAGCGATTTTCTGGGAGTCAGAGGCTCTTATTATCGGCCGCTTACCTGGCTGAGCTTGGCTGTCGATTTCAGGCTATGGGGACTGAATGCCACTGGCTTCCATGTCACAAATCTCATCCTGACGTGGGCTAACGGTGTGGTTGGCTTTATGCTTCTCCGCAGACTTGGCGCCGGCCTCGGAGTGGCGCTCTTGTCGCCTTTACTCTGGTTGGCTCTGCCTATCAACTCTGAAGCTGTGATGTGGATCTCGGCACGATGTTATTCACTTAGCGTGCTTTTTCTACTGCTGGCGCTGCTTGTCGCTGAAAGATACTTATCAAGGCAGAAGCCGATCTCTCTTGCTCTCTACTGGCTGACGACTTTTGCATCTTTGTTATCGCATGAGACTGGGATGCTGGTGCTTCCACTTACACTGCTCATTGCGTATGTTCAGGATCGCTTTCGCGGCACTTATAAGCCACTTATTCACTTAGCGGCGGCAGGATTGGCCGCCGATAGCCTTTATCTGCTACTCCGGCCTGTTACGAGCACGAACTCATCCGGGTTCTCGCTATCGCTTTATTCATTTGCTGGTACGTTCTTCCAATATCTTTACTGGATGGTCGCACCGCTCGGAATGAGTATTGAGCGATCGACAGATACTCCGGTCGATCGATTGACGGGATCAGCATTAATCGCTTGGATCGGATTCCTGGTCCTGGTCGGTTCGCTCATTGCGGCACGCAGAAAGATGGGTAAGTTCTGCGCCGGGATGATGTGGGTCGTTGTAGCGCTTTTGCCTTTCTGTGCGGTATCGATCTATCAGGGAATGGGAGAACGATATGAATATCTGGCATCCTACGGCCTGGCGTTTGCATTCATTGCGGGCGCCGCATGTTTGCGAGATCGCCCCCGGGCGGTTGCTGCCGCTGCGCTTTCGGTGTGGGCATTGTGGGGCGTTTGGCGCCTCGAAGCCCGCACGGCGGACTGGTCGAATGCGCAGAGCCTTTATGAGAGTTCCTTGCAGGCGACGCCCCGCAGCTGGGTGTTGTTACTCAATCTCGGCAATACATATCTACAAAGCGGCAGGACACAGGAGGCCAGGAACGCTTACGAACAGGCGCTGAAAATCAATGCTAAAGCGGTGAAGGCGGCGATTAATCTGGCCGCTTCGCTTCAGCTTTTAGGGGATTCCGGAGCAGCGCAGCGAGCCTACGAGTATGCGATCTCGCTCGCTCCGAGCCAGGGCGATATCTACACTAATTTAGGCACGCTGGTTTTTTCCGAAGGTAAAACGTCTTATGCGGAACAGCTCCTTAATAAGGCGATAAGCCTCAATCCCGCAGACGCCACCGCGTGCTTCAACTTAGGAGTGCTCTATCGACGGACCAACCGTCTTGATCCTGCCATCCGTATGTTTCAAAAGACCCTGCAAATCGACCCTGATTACCCGGACGCGCAACATGCCCTCGATCTCTCGCGAGCCGACTCACAGAAAAATTCTAAGTAGGATTTACTAAGTGGATGAGCGATCCTTATTGAAAGGATTTATCAGCTGAAAATCTGCTACTCTTTCGGTACCGATGAGCAAAATTCTTCACGTCGTGAAAGAGGCAACCGGAGGCTTCCAATTGAGGCAGTCTGCCGCTGCCGGTGAGGGCGCGGGAGCTATGGAAGTTATTGAGTACCGCGATCGAGGAGAACTGGAATCGGGGCTTCGTTCGCAAGGCGCAAATGACGAGGAAATTGCTAAAACACTGCAACAGCTCGAAAGTGCCGATAACGCTGACATACGATTGTAAATAGGGAGCTAACTGATGACATACAAGCTCAACGTAAATGGACGGCCGGCTACCGTCGAAGCGTCCCCTGATACCCCTCTGTTGTGGGTGCTCCGGGACAACCTCAATCTCAAAGGAACAAAGTTCGGCTGCGGCATCGGTCAATGCGGCGCCTGCACGGTTCATCTCAACGGTCAGCCAGGACGTTCCTGTTTAACTCCGGTCTCGGCGGCGGCGAACATGAAGGTTACGACAATCGAGGGGTTGTCGCCGGATGGCTCGCATCCGTTACAACAGGCTTGGAAAGAAGTCGATGTGGCGCAATGTGGCTATTGCCAGGCGGGACAGATTATGTCGGCGGCCGCCTTGCTAACGAAGACTCCTACTCCAACGGATCAACAGATCGATAGCGCGATGACAGGCAACCTGTGCCGGTGTGGAACGTATCAGCGCATCCGGCGCGCGATCCATAAGGCAGCAACGATCCACACGAACCAAGCCATGCTTACTCATTCAGCTGTTGCTGATGAAGGAGGTCTGTAACGTATGCGCGTCACTCGTCGTTCGTTCCTTGAAGCCACCACGCTTTCCAGTGGGGGCATGATGCTCGGTTTGTATGTCGTGCCACAGGCAGTAACGGCACAACAAGCTCCTCCGCCGCCTGCTTTCGATCCGAAGGCCTTTATCAAGATCGGCTCCGATGGCAAGGTCACGCTGGTCAGCCGGAATCCTGAGATTGGCCAAGGCATCAAGACCATGTTGCCGATGCTCATCGCCGAAGAGCTGGGCGTCGATTGGAAAGATGTAAAAGTGGAGCAGGGCGGCCTAGACACGCCTAAGTTCGGCATGCAGAGCACTGGCGGCAGCCGCGCGGTTTCGAATAACTGGATTCCGATGCGGCAGGTGGGTGCGGCCGGGCGGGAGATGCTGATTTCCGCGGGAGCGCAGAAGTGGGGCGTTCCCAAAGAGCAGTGTTTCGCGTCCCATGGCCGGATTTATAACCGCAAGACAGATCAATCCTTCAGTTACGGCGAGCTGGCTTCGGCTGCCGCGGCACAGCCGATTCCCGATCTCAAGACGCTCAAGTTTAAAGAGAGCTCGGCGTACGAAATCGTAGGCAAGTGGACGCCGAGTGTTGATGCTCCGGACATTATCGTAGGCAAGCCAATTTTCGGCATGGACTTCACGGCTCCGGGAATGCTTTATGCCGTGTATCAGAAGTGCCCTGTGTTCGGCGGCAAAGTGGTAAGCGCGAATGTGGACGACATCAAGAAGATGCCGGGAATTCGCGACGCGTTTGTAGTAGAAGGTACGGTCAAAGTTACGCCGATGCTCGATCCTGAGCCCGGTTTGGAGCCAGGGATTGCGATCGTTGCGGATTCCTGGTGGCAGGCGAACTCAGCGCGCAAGAAGCTGGTAGTGAAATGGGACGAAGGTCCGGCCGCTCAACAGAGCAGCGACGAGTTCTCGCGGAAGGCGGAGGAATTGTCCAAGGACAAACCGCGGCGCACGCTAAAGACTGAGGGCGATGTGGATGCTGCCTTTGGAAGTGGCGCGAAGGTAGTAGATGCTGCCTATTCGTATCCCTTCATCTCGCACGCCCCGCTCGAGCCTCGCAACTGTACCGCTCAGTTTAAAGACGGGAAGCTCGAGATCTGGACCACCAGCCAGCAACCAGGCCGGCACCGCAGTTTGGTTTCTAAGAATGTCGGCATCCCGGAGAGTGACATTAAGGTCAATCTGTTACGCGCTGGCGGCTCGTTCGGACGAGGCCTTTACGGCGACACGACGATCGAGGCCGGCTACATTGCGAAGAAGGTTGGCGGGCCACCGGTCAAGCTGGTCTGGACGCGCGAAGACGACATGACGCACGATTACTATCGTCCGGGCGGATTCCACTTCTTAAAGAGTGCGGTCGATCCATCCGGCAAGGTTGTGGCGTGGCGCCATCACTTTGTGAGCTACGGCGAGGGAGATAAATTCTCGGCGTCAGCGGCTGTCGCTCCGACTGAGTTTCCGTCGGGCTTTGTGCCCAATCTGGCAGTTTATTCTTCCGTCATGCCGCTGATGGTTAAGACAGGTGCGTTGCGGGCGCCGGGAGCTAACTCACAGGCTTTCGTTTACCAGTCGTTTATCGATGAACTGGCGCATGCGGCAGGAAAAGACTCCATGCAATTCCGGCTGGATTTGCTTGGTGAACCTGGGAAAGCGAAAGTAGCGGACGCGGCCAAACCGAAGGTGGAGAACGAACCTTCCAACAAGCGGACCGATTCGCAGCACCTGGCCTACGATGTGCCCAGGATGCGGGGCGTTCTGGAGATGGTGGCGGACAAGTCCGGCTGGGGTAAACGAACTCTACCGAAGGGTACGGGTATGGGCGTTGCTTTCCATTACAGCTTCCAAGGATATTTCGCGCACGTGGCGGAAGTGAGCGTCTCGGCGAAGAATGAACTCAAGGTTCACAAAGTGTGGGTGGTGGGCGATGTCGGAAGCCAGATTATCAATCCGAGCGGCGCTGAGGCGCAGGCACAAGGCGCGGTGATCGACGGTCTCAGCGAATTAATGGGACAGGAGATTACTTTCCAAGCCGGGCGCGTGGTGCAGCAGAACTTTAACAATTTCCCCTTGATGCGGATGAAGAGCGCGCCGGATGTCGAAGTATTCTTCCTGAAGACGGACAACCCTCCAACGGGATTAGGAGAACCTGCTCTTCCGCCCAGTCTGCCGGCGGTTTGTAACGCAATCTTTGCTGCGACCGGGAATCGGGTGCGGTCGATTCCGCTGTCGAAGCACGGTTTTACCTGGGCGTAATCAGCTAGTTTTCGCCGCAAAATGATAAGAAAACGCTTCCTTTCGGTCGCGGCTCGGCCAAGGCGATTGACCGGCTAGTTGTATTTGATGGAACTATCGGTGAGTGCGATTTCGACTCGCCGGTTCTTGGCCCGTGCGTCGGCTGTAGTACCACTGACGCGCGGGCTCGTTTTTCCATACCCCTTCGCGTTGATGATTGCGGAATCGAGTCCTGACTGGATCAAGTAATCCTGCACTGACTTTGCTCTGCGGAGTGAAAGCTCTTGATTGTATTCCGCGCTCCCCACGTCGTCCGTGTAGCCGAACACGGAGAGGCCGTAGCCTTTCGAAACCAGAAGGATGCCGGCGATGCGGCTCAGCAATTCACGATTCCGCTGGTTGAGGTCGGCTTTATCAAAATCGAAGCGGAAAGAAGACTCGGGAAGAACAATAACCATTCCGGTCGGTGTGCGGCGAGTTTCCACCACGCGGTTCAGCGCTTCCTGCATGCGGTTGAGTTCTTCTTCCCGTTCGCGCCGCATGGCCAGCATCTGGTCCTGGGCTTGTTTGGCCTGTTCATCTGCCTGGGCGCGCCCGAGGTCGGCTTGCTGCTTTTGCTGTTCGGCCTGTTGCTTCAACTGTTCCGCCTGCTGGCGAGCGCCGGCGGCAGTTTGCGCATGAACCGCTGCCTCGTCGGCCTGCTGCCGGGCGGCGTTGGCGGCGGCTGACTCGGAGTAGGCGACTTTGGTGGCGTCGTCCACCTGGCGCTGCAGGGCCGCAATCTTCGAATGCATAGATTGAAGGGATTGATAGCCGCGGTAGTCGAAGACCAGAAGGGCGGCCAGGACGAGCAGTGAGATAACAGTGAGAACCAGCGTCCAGCGCTTCATAATTCATGGTAACGCCCAATTCATGAGACAGATGCCGCCTTTTTATGAAGCGAACTCGCCTTTAGGTTCATGGGATGATGAATTCACGACATGACTCGGTGGAGTAAGATCTGTCGAGAGACAGCGGTGTGACTGATCAGCAAAAGGCCGACCCGACGCCGCAGGCGGGCAGCTTGGAATCGCTCATGCATCGTTATCAGCAGGCCGACAGCGAGGCGGCTGCACTGCTGATTCAGCAAGTCAGTCCGCAGCTATTTCGCTATTTCTTCTCCCAGGTTCGGGAACGATCACACGCGGAAGATTTGCTTCAGGATTTCTGGCTGCGCATGCACCACGCCAGGCGAACGTACCGCCCAGGCGAGCCGGTCCTGCCATGGATGTATGCGATTGCGCGACGGGTTCAAACCGACGATTACAGGAAAAGGAGCCGCATCACAAAGCACGAGTTCCAGAGCGAGACCTTACCCGACCGCCCCTCGACAAGTGAATCCGAATCTGCCGCGTTACCGGACATTAACGATCTGCTGGAGCATTTGCCGTCGTCGCAGCGGGAAACTGTAATGCTGCTTAAAGTGGCAGGGCTTAGTCTGGAAGAAGTGGCGCGCTCCACCGGCACAAGCGTGGGTGCGGTAAAACAGAAAGCTCATCGCGCCTACTCCACCTTGAGACGGCTGTTTGGTAACACATCATGAACTGCGATGACATTAACACGTGTCTCTCGGAGGGGCAACCGCTTAACGGTTCGGCGCAGGAACACGTGCGGACCTGTTCCGGGTGCCGGTCCATGATCGAAGCTTTTGGTCAGCCGCTGGATGAGCCAGAACCGGAGAGAGTGGAACAGATCAGCCAGCTGATTCGACGATCGTTGCAGCCGGTTCGACCGCTACCCTCCGACGGGGCGATGATTGGGATCGCAGTAAGCCTGTTTTTGGGGTTTGCCATTTTGGTAGGTGTTTCAGAGGGCTACAAGGGATTTCGGAATCTCACTTCGCTGCAGCGATTAGTTTATTACTTTGCGATTACAGGCTCAGCCACATTGTTCGGCTTGGCGACCGTTCAAGAGATGATCCCGGGTTCGAAAAAGCGACTCTCGGGAGGTACGGTGACCGTCCTCTCGTTGGCTTCGATTGCCGCCGTCGCGATAGCGCTCTTCCGAAATTTCGACCTCGCTGACTTCGTCAAGGTCGGTGTCCCCTGCCTCATCGAGGGGAGCTGCTGCGCCGCGGCGAGCGGAGTTCTCGGCTACTTTTTCATTCGCAAGGGATTCGCGGTTTCTTCCATTCGTTTGTTCACGACCGCTGGGTTCTTCTGCGGCCTGGCTGGCGTGGGCGTGCTGGCGCTTTGTTGCCCAGTGCAAAATTCGGCCCATATCATCGTCTGGCATCTGGGCGCCATGGTTTTGGCAGGATTTGCCGGAGTGATGCTGGGCGTTTGGCAAGAACAGTCTTCCACGAAAAATACTGCGGTCAGCGTAGAGCTGCGATAATTTTTGTAGAAATGCTTTACGGACCTGGAGCCGTGTAAATCCGGAAGCGGATTTCGAGTTCGTCCTTTACTTTGACAACACCTCCGCCGATTTTAATGGGCTGAATGTCGAAGTCGGTCTGCTTGATGCGAACCGTCCCAACGTAAGCGTCGCTTTCCCGTGTGACTGGAACGCTCACCGAGCTGGTCGCGCCATGTAGGGTCAAATTGCCGTCCACTTTCCAAGCGTTGGCGCCTATAGCGCGAACCTGCGTCGATTGGAAAACGATGTCGGGGAATCGGGATGATTCGAGAACCTTGGTCTGCATGTTGGATTGCACTTCGGCGGTGTCCTGGGCGCTGAGCGCCTTGTCCGGCCTGACCTTGAGTTTGGCCGCCTCTACAGTGAACCGTATGCTGGGAGTCGCGCTCGCCTCATCCACGGTGCCGCTGGTAATCGGCGCCTCGACCCAGTGCTCATGGGCAGCTGCGGAAAACAGACCAGCTTTCCCGACATGAATGAGGAGAGAGCTGCGCTGTGCATCGATGGCCTTCCCGGGATCGGCAGCCCATGAGGCGAGACCACTCATTGATAAAGCAAGCGGGAGGATGGACGTGAGCAAGCGAAAACTTGTCATCTAAGCGGCTGACCTAAAGGTGTCGTTGTCGTCTTCGCGTTCACCCATGGCACGTCGGCGGTCGAGCTCCTCTTGACAACTAACGCAATGAGAGGCCCAAGGAAGCGCGTTCGGACGTTTCTGGGGTATTGGTTCTTCGCAATGCAGACACACCCCAAATTCCCCGGTCTCCATCCGAGCGAGGGGTTCCTCGACACTCTTCAGGAGTTTCGATTCGCGATCGAGGTTGCGAATCGCAAGTTCGCGGTTCATGCTTTGCTGCAGCCTGTCGAAATCTTCGGCTGCTTGTTCGATTCGGATATCATCCCGGCTGGAAGTACAGAACAAGAGTTCATTACGCTTCGCTTCCAGTATCTCTTGAAGAACATTCGATTCCACTATCAACACGACTCCTCTCCTTCAACACCGTGGCATTGGCAGGTGGACTTTCTTTTCCTGCTCATCACGTCCTTTCGAAATCTCTCGATTAGAAGTCACGGTGCGGTCCAGGTGACACGGTTCAGGCAGGTGGAAGCAAAGATTTGGGAACTACCGTGACTTTGCAGATTCCCAAGCGAAACAAGGGATGAAGAGTAAGAACTGTGAAAATTCGATCCATCGTCAGCCATGCCGTCCTGCTAGTTCCGTTCGCGATCATCTTGTGCCGCGGCCAGGAGCTAGCCCCAAAGAATGAACTTGGTTTCACCCTTGGCGGGATCCTATCGTTATCTCGCAGTACGTCACAAGAGAGCCTGGATTTAGGCGCCGGCACAGCGTACGGGGTTAACTATGGGCGGAAGTTCGTGAGCTTCAAAAAGGTGGCGCTCTACGGAGAGGTTAATTTCTTAGCCAGCCCCCAGCGCGATGTCTCGTCGAATGTCAACTCAGCTACGAAGAACTTCGCCAGCCTGTATGTCACGCCCGGTATTCGGCTCAAGTTCTTCCCGACCTCCGCGATTTCGCCGTACGCCATGATCGGCGGCGGATATGGCGATTATGAGCAAAGCACAACTCGACTTAATGGTCAACCTAACACAGCGCCTCGAGAGCTGGCTCGCGGGGTTTTCGATTTCGGCGCAGGCGTTGATGTTCACGTGTGGAGATGGATTGCGCTTCGCGCCGATGCTCGCGACTTCTATACGGGTTCTCCGGCCTTTAATCTTTCGACGATTTCGGGTGGGCAGAATAATGTAGCGATTAGCGGTGGCTTTGTTGTGCGTTGGAAATGAGTAGTTACGACCAATACGCTGCCGCGGCAACATCGCTCTCGAGACAATAGAAGCGCGGCAATGTTTTAGGGCATATCGGTTAATGTGGCGCGAGCTCGTTCAAAACCGGCGGGCTCAACGTGCACCGAACCCTGGAACGGGCGGTTGAGATCTCCGATGACGACCAGGACAGAAGAGATCATCAAGGCTAACATGATCACTTGAACGAGATGGAGCCGGAAGTGAGAGGTACCAAAAAAGCAGGCCGAGGTGATGGTGAGGGTCGCTCCCAGGATGAGCACAAGCCAGAGGATGCCTGGAAGATACGCGTTCACTTGTAACTCCCGCAGGCGGCGATACTCGGTCATGCGGGCGAGTTCGCTCAGGCTGTGGTCGAGACTTACTTGCTCACGACCAGTATGTGGTTCGGCCGCCGCCAGCGTTGACCAAAACTGCCGGACGATCGGGTGAGACGCGGGACTGATTTCGCCATTGTTCATCGCGGGTCATTCCTTGCTGAGCATCACGTTCAGGTAGCGGTTGGCGAGATGACTGATCTGCTCGCTTTGTCCGGCAGAAAGGCCCTGGGCCAGTGCGTTTTCAAAGCTATCCAGCACAGAAACCTGTCTGAGAAGAATACAAACAGTTGAACATTGTTTCAGGGGTCGTAATTATACAATCCGGCTTTGCCGTCTCGTGCATCAATATCCGAGTGAGTTCAGGACAGTACGAATGCGGTCGGCACTTGCCTTGAGACCGGCTTCTTCGGCCGCTGTCATGGGCAGCGGGAGCAAACTTTCCACGCCGCAGCGGTCGACGATGGCTGGCACGGAGAGGCAAACGCCGGAGCTTCCGCGATAGTCCTCGAGTCGCGAGCTGACCGGCAGGACTCGGCCCTCATCGTGAAACACGGCTTCGAGAATGCTCACAGTCGCCAGACCGACCGCGAAGTTAGTCGCGCCTTTGCCGGCGAGAACCTTGTAGCCGGCGTTCTTGACAGTATCGAAGATCTGTTGCTTCTCCTCACCTGTAAGCGGCCGGCGGGGCCGTTCACATGCCAGTCATCGAGTTGAACATTCCCGATGTTGGCGCTCGACCAGAGGGGGATTTCGGAGTCGCCATGCTCCCCAACGATGTAGGCGTGAACACTCTGGACAGAGACGCCGAAACGCTTGGCAAGCAGAAACCGGAATCGTGAGCTATCGAGCACAGTACCGGATCCGAAGACACAGGCGCGCTCATGGCCAGTTATCTTGATCGCGATCTCCGTCATTACGTCAACCGGATTCGTCACCATCAGGATGAGCGCATTCGGTGCGACACTCTGGATGCGCGGTAGGAGAGAGAGGCAGATCGCGGCGTTAGCTGCGGCAATTTCGAGGCGTGTCTGGCCGGGGACGATGCTGCCTCCCGCGGCAAATACAACAACATCGGATCCGGCAAGCACCTGAATGTCGTCGGACCCTTCGACCTGAGCCATAGGCACAAACATGAGTCCATGGTTCAGGTCGAGGACTTCCGCCTCGACCTTTGCGCGCGTAGGGTCGTATACGCTGATCTGCTTGGCGACGCCGCGGATCAAGGCGGCGTAAGCGACCGTAGTACCGACCCGACCGGCGCCGACGATACCGATCTTGTTTCTGCGTTGCGCCGGTTCATGGTGATGGCGTTGCTGCTGGATATCGACAACTGGTGTGGTGGATGGTGGCATGGTGTGGTTTGGGACGATTACCGTTAGCGTTCCTGAAGCATGATGTTACTTCGCTGCCGTGAGAGCGTTGTTCCTGCTGAACAAAATAGAGAGCATCGCCGGCCAACGTCCAGTACCGGTCTGGGCGGATGTCAGCTAATTCAGGCGTTGGCTGCGGGTTACTACCGTGGATCGGCATCTGCCAAATTCCACCGTGGTTACTTTGCATATACAAAACCTGCTCCTGCGAAGATTCAATGGCAGTGCAGGCGTCGGACTGGGTGACTTCGACCACCTGGCCTGAGTCGGGCCTTTGCTTCAACAAGCGGTCATGCGGATCTTGCAAGGAACAACAGTAAATCCACTGCCCATCACGCGACCAACTGGGAAGATACTCGCGAACCGGGCTGCTGTTCAGGCGGTGAAGATTGCTTCCGTCGGCGTCGATCAGCCAGATGGCAGACCGAGTGTCAACTTCGCCGTCAAACACAATGCGCCGCCCATCGGGAGACCAAATTGGATGGAGATCGTGAGCGGCGTTGTCGGTCAGACGGCGGGGTGGTCCTCCCTCGACTGATTTGCCGTAGATGTCAAAATTCCGCCGGTTTCCGTCCCAGGAATATGCCGCTTGCTTTCCATCGGGTGAGAATGCCGGGCTCATCTCTAATCCGGTATTTCCGGTTAGTGGAAACAGCCGAAGTGCGGGGCTTGTTTTCGGCCACCGGCTTAGGACAAGCGCCAAAACAGCTGACGTTAAGAGAGCTGTCAGAGCCGACGCAAGCCAGATGCGCCATGCACGCTGAGTCAATTGCCGGGGCGGTAACCTGACCTTCGCAGATCAGGAGCAGTTCCGACCAAAGCAGGGGTAGGTGGGGCGATAAGGGCTTTGCTGTCAATAGAACATTTTTCCGCACCTTGTAGTGGAGACCTACCCTCTATCCAGGGGCCGAAAATTCTGGCATTCTGCTAGCGAAGCATGTTCCTTCGCAGTAACAAACGAGTCAAAGATGGCAAGGAACACCTCTACTACACGGTGGTAGAAAGCCGGCGTCTGAGTTCCGGCAAAGTAGCGCAGCGGCAAGTATTGTATCTCGGCGAAATCAATGACAGCCAGAAAGCGGCCTGGCGCAAGAGTCTGGAAGTCTTCGACGAAGATCAGGGTCGGTTCACTTCGCTGAGCTTGTTTGCCGAAGACGGTCCGGTACCCTTCGACGCAATCGACAACGTGCAAGTGAAGCTCAGCCAGATGAAACTCCAGCGCGCCCGTCCCTACGGCAACTGCTGGTTGGGATGCGAGTTGTGGCGGCAACTGCAACTGGACCGGTTCTGGGAGGAGAAGCTTCCACAAGGACGTGAAGACGTGCCGTGGGCACAGGTGCTTCAACTGCTGGTGGTGAACCGCTTGATCGATCCCGGCAGCGAGTTCCGCGTTTATCGCCAATGGTTCGATCAAAGCGCGATGGACATCCTGCTGGGACAGGACTTCGCAGTAGCGGCAAAAGACCGTCTGTACCGCTGTCTGGATCGCGTGCTCGAACACAAAGAAGATCTGTTCGTGCATCTGCAACAACGTTGGAAAGATCTGTTCGACGCCGAGTTCGATCTGCTGCTGTACGACCTCACCAGCACGTATGTGGAAGGCGAGGCCGAGGACAATTCCAAAGCGCGCTACGGCTACAGCCGCGATGGACGGCCCGACTGCAAACAAGTGGTGATCGCGTTGGTGGTAACTCCGGCGGGACTTCCGCTGGCCTATGAAGTGATGCCCGGCAACACCTCGGATAAGACAACACTGCGATGCTTCCTGGACAAGATCGAAAGCATGTATGGCAAAGCGCGGCGCGTGTGGCTGATGGCTGCGGAGCAGTCACAGCTTCGCTGCGATGGATCGCGGCATCCCGACGGAAGCGTTGCTGGAAGAGATGCGGACGTCGCGGCAGGAGACGTTCTACCTGGTGGGTACGTCGCGGACGAAGGTCAAACAGTATGAGAAGAAGTGGCTCGATCTGCCGTGGCAGAAGGTCCGCGAGTCGGTCGAGGTGAAGCTGTTCGCCAACGATGGCGAGGTATATGTGTTGGCCAAGAGCGAAGGCCGGCAGGCCAAAGAGATTGCCCTGCGGCGCAAGAAACTGGTGCGGCTGTTGCGGAAGTTGCGCGCCATGCGGCGCAGTTGTCCGAAGCGCGATCAGCTATTAATGCGTGTCGGGGCGGCCAAGACCGACGCGGGCCGAGCTTTCGGATTCGTGAAGATCACGTTGCCCAAGGCTGGTGAAGAGGTCACTCGTGAGACATTCACGTTTCGCTTGGACAAAGAGAAGTTGAACGAGTTCGAAAGGCGGGACGGCCACTATCTGCTGCGAACGAATCTGGTCTCTGAAGATCCGGCGGTGTTGTGGGACCGCTATATGCAGTTGACGCAAATCGAGGCGGCGTTCAAGTGTCTGAAGAGCGACTTGGGCATTCGTCCGATCTTCCATCAGCTGGAGCATCGAGTGGAAGCGCACATCATGGTGGCGTTTCTGGCTTATTGTTTGACCGTGACGTTGAAGCATCGGCTGCAGAGGCGGGCGCCGGGCCTCACACCTCGTGCTGCATTGGAAAAGCTCGCCACGATTCAGATGCTGGACGTGGTGTTTCCGACTACCGACGGGCGTTGTCTGGTGATGCCGCGATACACCAAGCCGGATGCGCACCAGGCACTGCTGCTGCATCACTTGAATATCGCTTTTCCGCAACAGCCGCCGCCCAGGATCGCCGCTCAGCTTTCGGATGATCCTCCCGTACAACTCAAAATGTAGTGGAGACCTTTGGGATCCCTTTACTGAAAACAAAGGTCTTCGCCTTATCAAAGCCTTCAAACTGCGAAAGTCAGGGTAAGACAGCGGTTGCAGGTTCGTCAGTAGCGTTGAGCTTAGTTTCTGGGACGGGTGAGGTTGCAACCTGATCTGGAGCGCTGTGCCGCCAGGACGTTCTCCATCAAAAATGCAAATAGTCTCTGGATGCGCAGGGAGCGAACAAACGGATCCGAGTTCCGAATTTTTGCTAATTGAGCGCGAAGCTCAGCGGGGCCGAGTAAGGAGCCTGCAGGAAATCCTCCGGATGGATCACCTGATTTCCGGGTAAAAAGCTCAGTAGACATGCATCGGGCGGTGGGCGATGTAGTATGGCTCGGTTAGACAGTATAGAGACCGGGCTTTTATGGCGCTCAGCCGAATTTCATGGCTTTATCTCTGTTTCACACGCCGGCAGGTCGATTGCATTTTCCCGGCTAGCGAGTCAGACCACAGTGTGACAGACCCGCCGGCTTCCCACCATGTATATTGCTGTGCTGTGTAACGTGCTCCCGAGCCAGAGGCTACGTTCGAGAAGATGAGTGCATTTCGGAAAATCGGAACGACCACCAGGCTGTTCCCTCCCCCGTTGATGTACTCGACAGAGAACGGAACGGAGGCGACGCCTATTTCCGGTCCTTTGGCATGGCACTGATATTCAACACTCTGACGGGAGATGGACGGGTTGTCCGGCAAGTGAATGGTGAGATCAGTCGCGGACATGGAGCAGGTGGTCGCAAGCAGGCCAAGCGTTTGCGGATAAGAAGATTAGGTTGTATATCATCGTGAGACTTTTATCAAACATTCTGGGGTGGCTAAAAGGAAAGTAAGAAGAGGTGTTACACCCCAGCATGAGGACTTGATGATTCCGTGAATCTGGTCGTCGGGTGCTTTCGAGCTTCGCGACGTCCGTTTTATTTCCGGGGGGCTCCGCTACAATGAGGGTAGAGAATACATGCAGTACACCTTCACGCTGCACGAAGACTCATGGTTTCGTGACCAGTCAATTTCTGCAAATGGGCAGGTTGTTGGCTACCGAGTTGGCGGAATGCCCGATGGAATGACAGCGAGGATTGCGAACTTTGGAGCACCAATCCGGCACGATTGGCGCATTATGCGAATAAATTCCGACGATACGCACACTGGTTGGACCGGCCACTATGAAAGCCTTGAGGACGCATTGGGAGCGCTGCAGCAGATTCGGCAATGAAGGCTTAAATTTTGGGAGCCTTGTTCGATGCGAGGAGTATGAACACTCCTCCCCAAGGTGCAGTGGTGATGTTCGGACGGACCACGAGCCAGAGGAACACTAAAGTCATATCTAAAAGCGGCAGTAGCTGACTCAGCTCTGATGTTCAAGGCACTTATACTAGTCCGCAAATTGCGGCCGGCATCGCAAGCTTGGTGGGACGCTAAAAGGACGGTGTTAGTCAAGATGGTCAAACAGGCGAAGAACAAGCAGCATCGGACGGCGGCCCCCAACGTGTGTTATTCCGTCTCAAGCCTGCCGTTTCCTGAGTCGAGCTAGAGGCATCCGCCTCTTCCGTCGCACGCAGATTGCACGGAGCCCATCTTGCTGGGATCAGTTATCGACTGCTTGTAAAAGCTATCGCCTGGTAAACAGCTGCCGCAAAGACCATAGAAATACCGACGCGACCCGTTCATGAGAGTCGGTTGGACTCCGTCGAGCTTCGTGTAGTCATCCAGGTAGCATTGATGTTCCACGGCGTAACTGAGGGTGTTGGGCTTGCCCCAGTCCAACAAAATGTTATCGACCATCGTGTCATATGAAGCTTCCGCATTCTGCATATAAGCGAGGTAATTCTTTGAGAGATCCACGGCGCCGCCATGATCCCAGCCTGGCGTGTGATTCAAGTTGATCCCGTCAGGTCGCTGAGAGCCGAGTAAAGTTCCCTCAAGCTTGGTCTACGGCGTACCCGCGTACTAATAGGTCTGATAACGTACTAGTATGCCATCTAAGAACCAATCTAGCGCCGGTGATCTCACGCCACTGTCTCCCGCCTTCTTTCACATTCTGCTGTCGCTCGGTGAGGGCGAACGGCATGGCTACGCTTTGAAACGTGAAATCGCCAAGCGCACAGAGGGGAAGCTGAAGCTCGGGCCCGGCGTGCTGTACGGGTCGATCAACAAGATGCTGGAACTCGGGTTGATCGAGGAGTCCGCCGAGCGCCCTGACCCGCACCTCGACGATGAGCGTCGTCGTTACTACAGAATCACGAATTACGGCAAGCGAGTAGCACGGACGGAAGCGGCTCGCATGCGCGACTTGGCGGAGATGGCGGCAGTTACTTTTGGAAAGGTCAAGCATGCTTAGGGTCTATCGTTTGCTCCTGAATTTCTACCCGGCGAGCTTTCGCGAAGAGTATGCCAAGCCGATGGAGCAGGAATTTCGAGACGAACTTGCCGAAGCGCCAAACGGATTCGTCGTGTGTTGGCTCTGGTTGCGTTTGCTTTTCGACTTGGCCGTTTCCATCCCGTCCCAATTCGCGATAGAGATTTGGGGAGATGGCAAACACGCTTTTCGGCTGTGGGCGAAGCGTCCCTGGCAAACCGGATTCGCGGTTGTTGCCCTGGGAGTCGCCATTGGAGCGAATACCGGCGTCTACAGTGTCGTAAACGCGCTTCTGCTGCGGTCCTTGCCCTTCCGAAACCCCGACCGACTGGCGGCATTGATTCATTTCATGCCCCCGCACGACAGCGCCGGACAGTTCGAAGAATGGCGTGGGCGCTCCACTTACCTTGCAGACGGCGCTCTCTTCGAAGAGGGTGACTTCAACATAGGGACCGCAGATCATTTCCTACGCGCTCACATCGCTCAGACCTCCTGGAACTTTTTCTCGCTACTCGGCGTGCAGCCGGTGATCGGGCGCGCTTTCGCCCGCGGGGACGAAGCTGTCGCGGTCATTGGATACGGGCTCTGGCAGGAGGCGTTTGCGGGGAACGAGCGAGTTCTGGGCTCCACGATTCGGGTGAACGGGAAGCCGGTGACAATCGTCGGGGTGTTACCCCCCGATTTCGGTTATCCGAGCAAGACCGTTCTTTGGAAATCGGCTCAGTTTGCGCGGGGCAACAACGGATTGCGAACCGTCGCCCGTCTGAAGCAAAGCGTGAATTGGTCCCAGGCGCGAGCGGCTTTCGCTGCCGACGTACACCGTCTGGAACCTCATCGCAAGTTCTCCGCCGAATGGATTCCCGGAATCATTCCCCTGCGTGACCAACTCGCCGGTCGCGTGAAAAACGCCTCGCTGTTATTGATGGCGGGCGTGATATTGATCCTGCTGATTGCCTGCGCGAATTTGGACAACTTGATGTTGGCACGGACGACAGACCGGCAACACGAGCTATCAATACGTTCGGCCGTAGGCGCCAGCCGAGCGCGTCTCATACAGCAACTGCTTACCGAGTGTCTACTGCTCGCTCTCATTTCGGCGGTTTTGGGATTGGTGGTTGCTTTCTGGGCGACTTCAACGGCCGCGAAGGTCCAACCGGGGTTTCTTCCTTCACAAGCTTACTCAATCCTTGACGTTCGTGTCTTGGGGTTTATGGCCGGCATTGCGGTGATCAGCGCGATTCTGTTCGGGTCCTTGCCGGCTTGGAGCGTCGGTCAGGCACACTCATTCGTAGCGCGTGGGTCGACTGAATTAAACAGATCGCGGCTCGTGCGCGAATTGCTGGTCGCCTCCCAAATAGCGCTGACCTTTGTTTTGCTGACCGGATCAATGTCAGTGGCGAGAGCGTTTTCTCATGTTCTTCATGTTGATCGCGGCTTCAAGACGGATGGGCTGGTGACGGTGAGCGTGTCGCTGGACGGCACAACGCACGCTTCGGCCGCTCAACAGTTCGAGTACTTCGAGGAGGCGCTGGACCGGGTACGACGATTACCCGGAGTGCGCCATGCAAGCGCTACCCAGTTCTTGCCGCTTGACGCAATCGGGTTCCTTGGCGGTCCTTATGCCATGGATGGCCGGCGTTCTGAGCCAGGGACGAGCACCGATATAATCCCGGTCATGTCCGAGTATTTCGCTGCGACCGGCGGCCACATCCTCTACGGACGCGAGTTCACCGATGCCGAAGTGCGATCGGACGCCAAACTGGCGCTCGTCAACGACACGCTTGCCAAGCTGTCGCTTGGAACTACAGACGTTGTCGGACACATGCTGACTGATCCAGCCGGACGTACGAGGAGAATCATCGGCGTGCTGAAGAGCGTGGACTTCATGGACCGGTGGATATCTGACATTTTCGACGTCAATCCGCCGGAGACTTTCATTCCGGAGCACTCCCCGACCGGGTTCTCTTCGACGTTCGTGGTGCGCGTCAAGGGCCGGCCTGAAGATCATCTCGCGAGGATTCGCGATGTGATCGAATCCGTGGACCGTGCAGTTCCTGTATTCGGCGTCAAGACCATGCAGCAACGGATGAATGAGGCTTTCGCGAGGCCCAAGTTGTATCGAACCGCGATGGTATTCTTTGCCGCATTCGCATTGTTGCTCGCCGTGATTGGCATTTACGCTGTGGTTTCTTATGCGGTTACGCAGCGCAGGCACGAGATGGGTGTCCGCCTCACGCTCGGGACGACACCAAACCGACTACGCGCCAGGTTTCTCGGACAGGGTCTCGTCAGCGTGGTTGTTGGGACGCTGTGCGGAATTGTGGCAGCGATATTCACGGCTCGACTGCTCGGAAGCCTTATCGAAGGGGCAGCCGGCTTTGACCGAGTGACGTACATTGTCACTATGTTGTTCATCTGCCTGCTCGCATCGCTGAGTATTTGGACCGCTACGCACCGCGTTAGCCGGATGGATGTGATGGAGATTCTCCGCGCTGAGTAGGGCCCAGGGTTAGCATTGTCTGCTTTACTAAATAACAGAACGATATGGCCATCACTGTTCTGCAGCGAGATCCTCGCTACGACACCTTGAAGAAAAGCCGCAATCTTCGCTGGCCTGGTTCTAAAACGGAAGAGGTCAGCCGCATTGAGCTTTGCGAGACTGCCGAGGCGTCGGCGGACGCCCTGCAAAGAATCGTTAACGCCGGCATGCGTCCCACAATCCGCAGTGGCGGGCATTGCTATGAGGATTTCGTCGTGAACAATCCCGGCGGAGCGATCCTCGATCTCAGCCTTCTCAATCACTCCCGGCTTCCCAGCGATGATTGTTATCGCATCAGCCCGGGTATGAAGCTAGGCGAGGTGTACCAGGACCTGTATAAGCGGTATGGTCTCACGATTCCAGCTGGATCATGTTATCCAGTTGGCGCCGGCGGCCACATCAGCGGCGGCGGCTACGGCGTTTTGTCGCGTCTGTATGGATTAACGGTGGATTGGCTTACGGCAGCTGAAATCCTTACTGTCGATAAGCAAGGCAAAGTAGAACTGAGACGCGTGGACAAAACAAAGGATCCAGATTTATTCCGGGCGTGCCGAGGGGGCGGCGGCGGCAACTTCGGGGTGATGACAGGGTTTCTTTTTGCGAAGCTGCCGCCTGCACCGGAAGAAGTCGTGAACGCCGGGCTTTCGTTCGATTGGGCCACGATGACCGAGCGCCGCTTTGTCGATATCCTCACAATCTATGGAAACTATTTTGAAACGAGAGGCAAAGATCCTGACACGTGGGGGCTTTTTACCGGACTGGGGCTGACTCATTCGTCTGCCGGCCGATTCGGAGTGTCGTTACAGTTCTGCAATCCGGACGGCTACTGCCGGGATTTGAGCGTAGTCGAAGAGTTCTTGAAGTTGTTTGACGATTCAAAGTCTTCAACCAGCCATACACCGTTGGCGGACAGCGTTGTTCCACAACACAATCGGGGCAAACGCACAAACCTGGATGGAAAGGTACTGCATAAGATGCCCTGGCTTGACGCGACTATAGACGGTAGCGGTGGAGGCGGAAATCAGCGTGCAAAGTACAAGTCCTGCTATATGAAAAGGAACTTCACATCAGAGGAAGCCAAGTGTATTTATAGGCATTTGACACGAAAGATGCCGGACCTGGATTTGAGTAAATCGTACCTCGCGGTTGATTCCTACGGCGGGGCGACGAATCGGGCTGAACTTGCGGATGAAACCTCCGTTTGGCAAAGAGCTTCGATCATGAAGCTGCAGTATCAGTCGTATTGGCATCGCGAGGAGGAGGATGCAGGCCATCTGCAGTGGATGAAAGAGTTCTTTCAGGAGGTGTACTCAGGCCCGAATGTGGATTCGCGTTTCGCCGGCACGCCTTATCCAGGTGAATATTACGAAGGGTGTTACATCAACTATCCTGATCGAGACATGTTGCAGTATCCGTTTTGGCCGCAAGTCTATTACGGTGATGCAGGTTTATTTCCGATGCTGCAGTCAGTGAAGCGGCGCTATGATCCGAACAACGTGTTCCATCATGCGATGTCGATTCGGGCGTAAGTGGATCGGGATGAACAATCACTTAGGCAGCAACCGGCGAGCTTTCTTGCAGCAGATCAGTGCGGTGGGAGTTTGGGGCGCAGTATCGAGAGAAACGGCTTTGGCCGGGAACGAGGCTTTCCCGCGTTACGCCTACATTGGCGGCTTGGGTGACCGCATCGAGGTGTTTCGCGTGGAGGGCGCGCGCTGGACACACCTGCAAGGCGTTTCGTGCCGGGCGCCAGTGTCGTTGGCGCTTCATCCGAATCAGCAGTTCCTGTATGCAGCCAACAACGTGGCACTCCATGAAGGTCTGCCGCGAGGAACCGTAGAAGTGTTTTCGATCAACAGGCGAAGCGGCGCACTGGCCCAAGTGCAGCTTCGACCGCTGTCGCTTTCGGGAACCGAGCCGCGGAGCTTGGCGATTACACCGAACGGCCGGAACCTGGTAGTCGCCATCTACGGAGGGGGCGCCTACAACGTTTTGTCCATTGAGCAGGACGGCACTCTGGGGGCGCCCAAAGCTATTTTCAAGAGTCTTGGAAGCGGTGTACACGGCGAGCATCAAGGCTCCGCGCATCCGCATACAGTCTTATGTGACAAACAGGGGCGCTTCGTGCTTAGTTCGGACCTAGGGTGCGATGAGCTGAGCGTGTTTGCATTGACCGACGAAGGCGGATTCGAACGTAGAAATAAAATGCCGGTTGCACGCGGCGCGGGTCCGGGCTCGATAGTTCTGCATCCCGGTGGATCTTGGCTCTACGTGAAGCACGAGCTGACGCCGGCCATTGCGTGCCATCGCTATCGACAATCGGAAGGGATTATCGAGGGCGCTTTCCAAACCGTTGCGCTACCGCTTGGGCGCGGTAACTTGACGCACAGCAACTTAACAATGGATGCGAAGGGTAGGTTTTTGTATGTTTCCTCCGCAAAGGGCATGGCGGTAGGGGTGATCGATCCGTTATCCGGGGCTTTGTCGATTCGATATGAAGGCCGGAACGCTGAGTCCCAGAGCGCCATCCAGCTCTGTCTTTAGATGATCAAGCTTCCTGGGCCCGGACAAGAGGAGAAGGCCGAGGGATACGAGGGGACATAAACCCGCTACTAGAATCGCCGGTCCGAAGTTCTTATGCGGGCCCAAACTCCAACCTGTAATGAGAGGGGCAACGACGCCGCCGATTTGGGCAAGCGTGTTCAAGAACCCGATGGTTCGCCCAACCATGCGGGATGGCGAGGTGAATTGAGCGATCGCCCAGAAGTTCGAAGTCGCAAGTCCGTAGGAGCAGATAGAGATCACGAGAATGGGGAGAACAGGCGTGCGGCCGGGGAGGATATCGAGCATGAGAATCGAACTTGCGCCCAGCAATCCAAGACTTGCAAAGGCGAGGCGAACGCCGAAGACGGTACCGCGCGTGGTAAGTATTCGGTCTGCCAGGAAGCCCGCCAGCAAGTTCACCACGGCCATGGCAAAGAGCGGCGCGGAAAGCAGTTTACCCATCTCAGTGGTGGAATAGCCGCGCGCCATCGTGAGATAAGACGGCATCCAGGTCAATACGAAGTACCAGTAATAAGAGAAGAAGAACACGCAGGCCGACATCGCCCAAAACGAAGAACTGCGAAGAATAGAGCGCCATGGCCAACGCAAAGGTCCAGTCGGCTCCGTAGATGTTACGGCCTGGGGCCGCCCACTTGGAGCAAAATAGGTCCACGCTGGAACCCAAAGCAACGCTCCGAGCCCGGTTACTAAAAACAAAGTGCGCCAGCCGAAATTCGCCAGAATGATTGCACCGAGTAGCGCACCGCAAGCCGGTCCGATGGTTTGGCCGCCGATGTAGATTGACATAGGTAGTCCTTGCTCAGACCCCTTGAAGTTTTGCCGAATGAAGGCCAAGCTGGCGATGGGCCCGATAGATTCAGCAAGGCCGAGGACAAGTCGCAGGGTAAGCACGTCATGTGGGCCACGGCTGAGCGCGACACCGGCTGAGGCGAGGGACCATAGAAGAAACGCTCCTGCATAGACCCAGCGGATGCCGAGCTTGTCTATGATGAGACCGGCCGGGATCTGAAAAACTGCATAGGTCCAAAAGAAGGACGAAAGCAAAACCCCCATGGAGGAGGGCGGCATCTTGAAGTCGTGCATGAGGGCGGCAGCAGCGATGCTGAGATTGCCACGATCAATGTAACTGATGAGGATGCCGAGAAAGACGAGGAACAGCAGACCCCAACGGCGGGTCATTGCGACGTTCCAGGGCTTTTAGAAGGACTGGGAGAGATAGACCGCTCCTGAAAATTCCAGCTTGCTATCTCATCGATGAGGCGCACGACTGCGCGGGAAGCGCTTTCAAGAAACTCAGATCCTTTTTCAGCGGTAGCCAGTTCAGGCATGCCGAGAACGCCAGTGGGAGAAAGCTCATCGAATTCGTTGATCAATGAGAAAGGGGGCTGCTTCAGCATGTCGATGGTTCGATATCCCATTTCCGGGCTTGGTCCTCCCGCCGCGGCCTTGGACATGTCGACGAGGTCGCGATTCTGCGACAGCAGAATGGATGTTTCCATTTCGCAGGCATGGCCCATTCCTCCTATCAGGGATGAGCGAATGGCCGTGAACTCTTCCGAGGCGAGGTTCCAATATGTTGCGTAAACGATATAGAGTTCGTGGAGTTCTTCAAACTCGCTCTTCAACTCGCGTTGCGCTGCTTTGCACGGAATATCATTGCCGCCATGGCCATTGAGCAGAAGAATCTTACGGGCTCCGAGATGAATGAGTGAGCGGCAGATGCCCTGAATCACTGCGACGTATGGTTGAAAGTCGAGGCTGACGCAGCCGAAGCGACGGTGGTGCGGAGAGTGTCCTAACCATTGAACCGGCAGAGTAACGATACGTTCGGAACGAATTTGCTCTACTCGGTCAGCAATGTGAGAGATGATCAGCGAATCGGTAAAGACGGGGAGATGCGGCCCATGCTGTTCGAGTGAACCGAGGGGAACAACGAAGGTGCGGTCCTTCAGAGTATTGAGATCGGGCCAACGGACAAACTCGAGACGCATCAGTCCAGGTTAGCGGTGAGTGGATTCCAACACTACTGCGCCGCTCTTGATCACCGTGCGGATGCCGCCGGGGATCCTGGCCGGCTCTTCATAAGTGGAGTGACTCGAGATCTGAACGGGATCGAAGATTGTGACATCGGCCTTGTAGCCGGGCTTTAGAAGACCGAGATCCGTAAGGCGGAGCCGGGCGGCAGGTTTTCCGGTAATTTTATGGATTGCTTCCGGCAAGGAAAGCCAACGCTTGTCCCGAACAAGTCCGCCTAGAAGCTCGGGATAGGTGCCGTGAAGACGAGGGTGCGGCTTTCCTTTCACGTAGAAGCCGTCCGTGATGACTGAACAGAGCGGGTGCGTAATCAGCTGCCGCAGATTAGTCTCGCTTTGGTTGAAGGAGATGATGTTGATAGATCCTCCTTCCTCAACCAGAAGATCAAGAGCGCAAATGTCCGCAGCGCAGCCTCGCTCGTCGGCTATTTGACCGATGTTTTTCCCCACGAGGCTGGCACTAGTATCGCTTTGGACGGACGAGATGGTGACATCGGACCAGCACTTTACCGGCGACGATTGCAGTTCCCGAAGGATCCTGCTGCGCATCGCCACATCTGTCAAGCGGTTCAGCAATGCCTCAATCCCACCGTCGAGAGTCCACTGTGGGAGCAGTTGAGTCAGCACGGTGCTTCCACACTGGTAGGGATAGATATCGAACTCTACATCCACGCCTCGCCGGCGCGCCGCTTCGATCTCGACGAGAGCAGCTTCCTGAAGATGCCAATTGTCCCGCCCGGACGCTTGCAGGTGAGAGATTTGCAGACGGCAGCCGGTGGTTTCCGCCAGTTGGATTTGCTCGCGGATTGCATCGAGTAATCCCGCCGAGTAACTGCGCATATGGGTTGCGTAGAGCTTCCCTTTACGCGCCACAAGATGGCAGAAGTGTTCCAGTTCTTCCGGAGCGGCACTGGAGCCGGGCGCGTACATGAGTCCGGTAGAGAATCCGGCACATCCCGCGTCGAGCGCATCTTCAAGCAAGCCTGACATACGATCCAGCTCGGATGCGGACGCGGGGCCTTGCCGCAAACCGCACACCGCGACTCGCAGGCTGCCGTGACCAAGCAATGGAAGTGCATAGTCCCTGGCTCCTGTATTCGCAAGCTCCTTGAAGTAGGCAGCCGCAGATGGCCAGCCCCAGTTACCATCGCGCCCGAGAATACCGCCCGCGAATTCGTGCAACGGCTCAGAGTCGGCGCCCACGGGAAATGGAGAAAAGCCACAATTGCCGACGACTTCTGTCGTCACGCCTTGCTGTAACTTCTCGGTTCGCCGTTCTAGAACCTGCACGTCGGAATGACTGTGTAGATCAATGAAGCCGGGGCTAATCGCCAGCCCGGAACAGTCGATGGTAGGACAATCGATGATCGGGCAATCTGGCTGATCATCAGCTTTGTATATCGCAGCTATTCGGTCGTTTTCGATCAGGACTGAGCCCGGCGAACTCTCGGCGCCCGTGCCGTCGCGTCCGGTACCATCAAAGATCAGCCCATCTTTTAAGAGAAGCCTTCCGTTGGCGTGCATGTGGGTCAGCTTCGATTGAATTGCGGCTCGCGCGGAGGCTGATAGCTCACTGAGAGATGCGGCGTAGGCAATCGGTGATTACCTTTCAGCTTGGAGGTGAGACATGCTTCAAGGATTCCACTGGTGAGCAGCGTCCGCTGGATGGGATACGGCGCACGGCCAGTGGTGAACATCTGCTCAATCTTGGAGACCAGGCAAGCCGAATAGGTGACGTTGGGCTCAGGAGAAAGAAAGAATTGCGTGGAAAGGACACCCGAACCCTGAACGCGCGCCGCGAAGTTGAAATCCTTAAGAGCGCCATTGAGCATCAGCACGGTTCCATGCAGGCCGTCTCTGTACTCAATCAGGTAGGCCGAAGGATGCTTTACCAAGCTGGGCAGAACTCCGGGCGCGGCTAAATCCTGCGTACGTCCGTCCTGAACGGTGAGCCCCAAGGGGGTATCGCTGCGAGAGAGAGCAGAGCTTAGAAGCTGGTGAGACCAGGCGCCGCTACTGGCCGCTTCCCATACCCGATCGCCTTCGATCAACTGAACTGATTTGACACCGGTTTCTCCACCTTTGCGGCGTTCGACCATACATTGCAGTCCTTCGAGAGCGTGAAAGTCCATGGCATCCGAGCCTCCCTCGCCGACCATCAGCGCTTCTTCAATGTGTGCGCCGAGAGGAATCTCGACACTTGGAAGCCGCCACGTGACGGGTAACGAGGACCCGCCGAGCATGGGGAATGCCAGCTCGTGAGAGGCCGCTACCATTTCGCTGGCTTTGTCGAAGCTGTAGGAGAGCGCCTTGTCGTTGTAAACGGGTACGCCGCGGCCGCTCGCTTTCATGACCTTCACACACTGTTCGAAGAACTCGTAGCGCGGATAGAGTTGTTGGCCTTTTTCGTTCCTTGGGTAATTTCCATGCTCCGCGACGATCAGAACAGCATCGCAGGCCAGACGATCGCCGCCACAGCAGAGCGCTTCGGCGATGGTGGGATAGACCTTGAAACCAAACTCTTCCGCACGTTCCCTGCTGAGATCGCCTTCGGGCTTTTGATCCACGTAGAGCGAAACCACCTGTATATTCGGCTTGTGCCAGGTTCCGTCAACCGGATAACCGACCAGGAAGCGATCTCCTATGTGCTGGCCGTGTGAAAGGTACCGGTAGACCGTAGTGATGATGGCGAGCCGCAGTCGAGGCTGAGACTGCGCGGCGGCCGCGGCCAGAGGAAAAGCGGCAGTAGAGACAAGGAATTCGCGACGATTCAGCATTCTAGGATCTCTCAAATGTAGACTCTGCAGATGGCTGGTAGCGGATGGCGAGATGATTGGTATCCACTCGCGCCTGATTGCGATAGAGGCTTTCGACGCCGCTGGCGGTCAAGCCTGTCGTCAAGAGCGTCCGCTCAATAGGGTAGGTAGGCTGACCGGTAAGAAACATTCGTTCCATGTTAAATACGAGCGGACTGAAAAAGGTTGCCAAGGTGGTCCTGCCATCCGGCATGGGCAAGTACATCTGGGTTGAGAAAACTTTTGTTGCACCATCGAGCCGGGCAGCAAAGTTGAAATCACGGACGAGCCCGTTCATCAGCAACATGGTGCAACGAAGGCCATCGGAATGCTCATAGGTGTAGGCGACCGGATCCTTGACGAGCGTACGCATCTGATCCGGGGTTGGCATCAGGTCGTTAAATCCGGGTCGCGGCTGGGCCAGAGTGTGACTTCGGCAGAGAGCCGCGTGCATCAGCTCTTGCGACCAGACTCCCTCTTTCATGGCGGCCCAAAAGCGTTCTCCCCGATAAGCCTGAAGCCAACGGACGCCTCCTTCACCGCGTTGGCGGCGTTCCACCATGCATTGAATGGCTTCGAGTCCATGGAAATCATAGCTGTCGACGCCGCCATAAGCAATACATAACGCCGCTTGAATCCTGGAGCCGAGCGGCATCTCGACAGAAGGAATGCGCCAGGTCACGGGAAGACTCGAACCCGCCATCAGCGGAAAATGCATACTGCGAGAGGTGTCGTAGATCTCTTTAGCCCAGTCCCAGTTCCAGGATAGATGCTTGTCGCTGAACACAGGAACGGTTCGATTGCTGGAGCGGAAAACCTGGACGATCTGTTGAAAGAACTCATGGCGGGGGTACTCGGTCTGACCCTTTTCATTGCGCCGATAGTTGCCATGTTCCCCTACAACAACAACTCCGTCCACGGCGAGCTTACTGGTTCCTTGGGTCAGCGCCTCGGCCACGGTCGGATAGATTTTCATGCCGGGAAATCGAGCGGCACGTTCACGGCTGAGATCATCGGGCCCGACCTGATCCACATAGAGGGCGACCAAGTCCATGGGCGGATGATGATAAGCGCCGTTCCATCCGTAGCCATCGAGGAAACGATCGACGATGTGCTGTGCATGAGAATACTTTCGGTAGACCGTTACAACGGCTGCTAATTTTGGGCGAGTCTTCTGATTCTCCTGCATCTCGCAATTATCGCCTAGCTTCGGGTCAGGACGGGATGAAGTTGGTCAAACGCCTCGGGCAAATGGAAAGGGCTCCGATGAGAGTGACGCCAAGCGATTAGCATTTGATCCGGCGCTTCAATCGTGCCCACCGAGGTCTTGTGCATCAGGCTCTGCGGCCAGCGGCATCAGCGGCGCAGATCCTACTTTTTGCCTGCAAAGCGTGCGTCGAGTAGATCGAGTTCGCGTTCGATTCTTCTGAGTGCTTCGTCATTGATCTTGTTTTCGTCTCGTAATTGGACTGCCATGGAGCGTTCGATCTGGCGCAATTTTCTGGTGAGATCGCGATAGCGCACGTAGTCCAGGCGGAATTGATCTGAATCTTCGTCCCCCTCCTCTTTCGCTTCTATATTTGCGAGCCTGGCACGGTATTGCTGGGCAACATTCGAGTACACGCCTTCGGCATTGTCGTCGTCGTTCTCCCGCATACGGTCCAGTTCCTGGAGGGCGCGGCGGAGAATTTGACGACGGGCGGTTTGCTCCTCTGAGCTGGCCTCTGTTTTTTTGCTTACTCCTAAGTAACGGATCAAGGAAGGAAGCGTTAGTCCCTGCAGCACCAACGTGACAAAGATGACGGCGAAGGTGATGAACAGAATAATATTGCGCTGAGGAAAGGGCGCGCCGGTGGAGATGGTTACGGGCAGCGAGAAGGCAGCAGCAAGCGAAACGACACCGCGCATTCCAGTCCAGCCGATGATGAAGACAGACTGCGGCGGGGACGGGGCGATTGGAATTCGAGACAGGGAGCGGGCAAAGAAGTCGGTGCCCCAAGCGCCTGGGTAGACCCACACGAGCCGCACCACAATGACGGAAACAACGACGACTCCGGAATCGAAGAGCAACTGCGCCTTACTTACGGAGTTAATGGCGCCGAGTATGGACGGGAGTTGCAGGCCGATTAACAAGAAGGCGAGTCCGTTGAGGACGAACGTCAGAGTGTTCCAGGTGGCGGCGGCCTGGATGCGCGCGGCAGAAGACAAGTAAATGGAACTGCGGCGACCGAGGTACATTCCGGCGACGACCGCGGCCAGCACGCCGGAAGCATGGACAGCTTCGCCGCCCAGATAGGCGAGATAGGGAGTGACGAAGCTGGCAGTGACTTCGATCGGCGCGTCATCGACCCAGGTCTCGAAGATGTAAACGAGCCTTCCGACAATGAGGCCGACCATGATGCCGCCGGCGATGAGGGCGAAGAGGCGCCAGAGACCTTCTCCGAGCGATGGATTCTGTCCGGTGACGACGATGGCGACGGCGAACTCTAAAGCCAGGAGACCACTGGCATCGTTGACCAGACTTTCGCCTTCGAGCAGGTCGGTGATGCGGGTGGGGAGTGAGAGGCTTTTGGCGATTGAGGTGGCGGCGACGGCATCGGTGGGAGAAAGAATTGCGCCGAGTACGAGGCCTAAGCGCCAATCGAACTCGGGAATCAGCCAGTGAGCCACGACCGCTACGGTGACGGTGGTAATGGCAACGAGGATGAACGCTAAGAAAAGAATCCCAGGGAGGTCGCGTTTGAAATCGCGCCAGGAGCTGTTGTAGGCGGCTGAGAACAGCAAGGGCGGAAGGATGACGAGGAACACCAGGTCCGGGTCCAAGGTGAAGCGCGGCACATGGGGGACGAAACTGATCAGCAAGCCGGCGATTACGAGAATGATGGGGTAAGGAGTTCCGAGCCGTTTGGCAGCTGTCCCGAAGGCAATCAGGAGCAAGAGGAGAAGGAGAAGAATAAATTCGAAATGGTGAATGCCGTCCATGCGAAGCGACCGTTAGGGCAGGTCAGTAAGAATTATGGAATGGATGTTGGATACTGCAAACATGAAAAAACGACTTTTGCCGACCTGTGCTCTCGCGGCCATCATCGCATTGACAATGATGTCGCCGGTTTGGGCCGGGTCCGGAAGCCTACCTGCTCGGAAGCGGCAAGCTACGCCTGAGAAGGTGGTGGAGGAGCATCTGGCGGCATTCAGCAGTTGCGACTGGAACCGCTTGATGGCTCAGTTTCCGGACAACGTGGAGTTCTTTTCGCCGAATGGCGCGGTGGTTCGCGGCCGCAAGGCGCTGGGTGAGATGTTCGCTAAGGTTGTGCAGCCTCCGGCTAAAGGCGGGACGTGCGGTTTGAAGATTACGGCTGAGCATACGTTGGTGGTGGGCGAAACGGTGAACGTGCAGTGGCGTGCCGATGCTCCTTTTTTAACGGAGCCCTACCGGGGTGCGGATGCCTATGAGACGCATGATGGCTTGATGGCGGCGCAGGTCACGACGTTTGATCAAGGTGCTTTGAAGATGAAGGGTTCGGGGGCTCGGTGAGTGGGAGGATCGAAACGATTGGGGCTCTGCCGATCACGCGAGGGGCCGTGCTGCTGCGCTTGTGGTGACGCCATACTCGAAAAAGGCCTAGTCTAAAGCCATGGGAAATAACTGAGGAGAAACGGGTGGAAGGCATGATTCTGAAACAAGAAGCGCGCCGCTGGCAGGCTGTCACGAAAGGGGAGGAAGTAATAGATGTCTTTCGATTTGGTGTAGGAACGGCAACAAGCGCACGCTTACCTGGACCGCCTTCCGCCGGCCCAGCTCAGCGCCTTCCGTAATCTGCTGGAAAGCATGGTCGATCCGGTCGCGCTGGCGATCGCAAACAAGCTTATCGCGGCTAAAATTTAGAGAATGTGCGAGGGCAAGGTCGGAATCGGGCGGCATCAACGGCTAGCGGTTCTTGGCAGGAACGAGCAAAGCCGCGTACGTTACACCCGCAACCGTCAGGTGTGTTTTGTAGTCAGCAGGGGTTGATCGAGGGGGAATACCTTTCGGCTGTTGCTGGGCCCAGATCACAGAGCCAAGCAATAGTAACGATTCACCAGTGAGGTATCGAGACATGCACAACCCCCACGATCAGCTTTAGCTCAGAAGGCACTCTATGGTGCGACCACGTCATACTGTTTGAGTGCGACGGATATTTGGGCTTCTCGCTACGGCGGTTTTACTCGTTGGTGTTTTGTGTTTTTCGCAAGAGAAGGTAAAGAAGCCGGGAGAAGACTGGATTTCGTTGTTCAATGGGCAGGACCTTAGCGGCTGGGATAAGGTTGGACAGGAGAGCTGGACGGTGGAAAACAGCTTGATTCACGGGAAGGGCTTGACCAAGGATTACGGCTACTTGGAGACCGAGAAGCAATACAAGAGCTTTCAACTTTCACTTCGGTTCAAGTGTGTCGGCGATGGGAATAGCGGCGTGTTTTTTCATAGCGCTTTCAAGCCTGGGACAGCGGACGTTACGCAAGGCTATCAGTTTGAGATCGACTGCAACATGATGCATCACACCGCAGGCGTTTACGCCGAAGATGGGCGCGGTTGGATTGTCTGGCCTGCTCCTGAGAATGAAGGCGTAGTTCGAAGCGGGGACTGGAACGATTATCTGGTGATTGTGGAAGGAAACCGGTACCGGTCGCGATTGAATGGCGTGCAGATGATCGATTTTACGGATCCGAAACCGAACTCCTCGGATGGGACGATCGCTTTACAACTCCATGCGGGCGGCAAGGGGAATATGGAATTTAAAGATATTTGGATTCGCGATCTGTCAAACCGGTGAGTCGCGACGGTCGACAGACTCTCGTTCCATTGTGCCGACGCAATCTAGAAAAAATTCCTCTATTCAAACGAAAGTTTAGACGATAAGCACCTTGTGGAATTGAGTTCTGCAAGTCGTCGAGTCCTACAGTTCTTTGCCCAGCAGCGTTTTGCATCGTTCATTTTAGTTTGTGTTCTGGCAGTCTTCTGCTCCTGGCAGGCAGTTGGTGCGGAAGGTTTATCTCCGGCGAGCGGCGTGGCCCCAAATACGTCCGTGACGCTGGGAGCTGTGGGAGGTGTTGCTTCACTCCGTGACTTGAAGACTTCTTATAACAGGCCGCACGAGCCCCCAATGCTTGGGGACAAAGCCCTAACTGCATCTCGCGAACTGCTAGGACGCACCCTCTTCTTCGATCCTCGGCTATCCGGCTCCGGTTGGATCTCTTGTGCAACCTGCCACAATCCTGGGTTTGGGTGGGAGGACCGGCTGCCCACGGCAATCGGCAACGGCATGAAGCAGCTCAAACGCCGGACACCGACTATTTCGAATCTTGCCTGGGGTCAAAGATATTTCTGGGATGGGCGCGCACCGAGCCTGGAGGCGCAAGCTCTCAATCCAGTAGTCGCTGAAAGCGAAATGGGCGGTAATCTCGACCAGGTCGTGCACCGCATTGCAGGTCGCGAGGGCTACCGGGCGTTGTTCGACAAAGCTTACCCTGGGTCGGCAATTGACTCGGACACAATTGCGAAGGCTCTCGCCGGTTTTGAACGTACAATTGTTAGTGGCGAAGCACCTTTCGACCAGTGGGTGGAAGGGGACGAGAGTGCAATCTCCGAAAGTGCGAAACGGGGCTTTGCCGTCTTCAACAATCAAGGACAATGCGCGCTCTGCCACAGCGGTTGGCGCTTTACGGACGACAGCTTCCACGATATCGGCGTCAACAGCGACGATCTTGGACGCGGCGCAATTTTAAAGATTCCGCCTGCCCGCTTCACTTTTAAAACTCCCACACTGCGCAATATCGCGAAGCGCGGCCCGTATATGCACAACGGTAGCGAAGCGACGCTGGAGGCAGTTATCGACCTCTATGTGGCGGGTGGTCGCGTAAAACGTTACTCACTTGCTGCCGAAATCCAGAACATCCAATTGTCCCCCGCGGAGAAAGCAGACTTGCTGGCATTCCTGAAAACTTTGAACAGTGATGATATTGCTGTCGCCGTGCCGCCACTGCCATAAGAGGGAGCCCTGGTACCAGCCGACCCACAGTTCCAAAGATCGTAAATTCTATTTATGAAACAAGCATTTGTCCTTAGTCTTGCAGGAATAACCTTGCTGTCCAATGTGTTTGCAGAGGATCATATCGTCGTTCAAAAGAACAAGACCTTTTCCGAAAAAACAATGATCATCAAAGTAGGAGATAACGTTGTGTTCAAGAACGAAGATCAAGTGATACACAGCGTATACTCCAGTTCCGCGGGCCAAGATTTTGTTCTCGAGTCTCAGCTGCCCGGTAAAGCGTCCAGTATGCGATTCAGCCACCCCGGCAAGCTCGAGGTCGAGTGCGCGATACATCCGAACATGAAGCTGATCATAGAAGTAGAAAAATGATCTGGCGGCGAGGGCGGCATACCGCGCTAATGGCGCACTGCCGTCAAGAGGCCCGTCGCATCACTAGACTGGCGTTCAAGCCTCCGAAAGCGAACGTGTTCGACATGGCGAACTGAAGTGAGGCCGGGCGACTCACGTTGGGCACTATGTCGAGTCCGGCGCAGGCAGGGTCGGGTACGTTGAAGTTTGCGGTTGGCGGCACTAAGTTGTGCTGCATGGCGAGTAGCGTGATGATTGCTTCGATCCCTCCGGCCGCCCCTAGCGTGTGGCCGTGCATCGACTTGGTAGAGCTTACCAGAAGCTGGTCGGTGTGACTGCCGAATATCTTTTGAATGGCCTGGCTCTCGGTGGCGTCGTTGGTTTGCGTGCCGGTTCCATGGGCGTTGATGTAATCGATCTGTTGGGGTTCGATGCCGGCGTCGCGAAGCGCCCATTGCATGGCTTTGATAGGGCCGTCGATGGAGGGCTGGGTGATATGAAAGGCATCGGAGCTCATTCCGAAGCCGATGATTTCGCCTAGGATGTTCGCTCCGCGGGCGCGGGCGTGATCCCAATTCTCGAGCACCAACATTCCGGCGCCCTCGCCTAGAGACAGACCTTTCCGATCGGCTGAAAAGGGACGGCAGGTATCGGGAGAGACTACACGCATGGCCTCCCAGGCGCGCAGAAGACCTTCGGCGAAGACGGCTTCGCTGCCTCCGGAAATAGCAACATCCACCTGCCCGTTGCGAATCATCCAGAAGGCCTGTCCTAGCGCGTGGTTCGACGAGGAGCAGGCAGTGGCGACGGTATAGACGGGCCCATGGATTCTATACTCTAACGAAATACGGCTGGCGCCTGCATTCGCCATGGTTCTGGGGATGGTGAAGGGGGCAACGCGAGAGTTTCCATCCTTGTATAAGCGACGATAGCCTTCTTCTTCAGCGAATTGGCCGCCGACGCTGCTACCGGTAATAACGGCAGACCGATCAGCAAGTTCATCGTCCCAGGACACCGCACTCTGCGCAACAGCTTCGCGGGCCGCAACGGTTGCAAACTGCGCAAAACGTTCGATCAGCCCTTGTTCTTTCTGTGAAAAATGATCGTCCGGACGAAACAGACGCGCCTCAGCGCCGCGCTGGAATTTGTAGGGAGGCGAACCCCCATCGGACAAAGGTTCGATGCAGCTCTCGCCGTTGGCCAAACGCTGCCAGGATTCAGCTACGTTGTTGCCCATCGCGCAGACCATGCCGAGACCGGTTACAGCGACACGGTTCACGCAGCACCTGGAGGCGCGGTCTGATTCTTCTCCGATACAAGTTTTCGGACGCCTTCAACAGTTTCGCGCACGGAGTGCAGATTTTGCACGCCTTCGTCCGGGATATTGATTCCAAACTCGTTCTCGAGAGCAAAGACGATGTTTATTCCATCCAGGGAGTCGATTTTGAGCTGTTCAAACGTACTGTCGAGCGAGATGGTATCGACTGGGATACGTTGAGTTTGAGCAATCACCCGTATGACCTGAGCTCCCAGATCGCCGGTTTCCAAGTATTCGGGCATGGAAAACCCTTATGATAACCTTCCGTACCAATGATCGACAGGGAATTGGGTTCAATGGAAGCAAAAAAGAGGCCGGGCGGCGCCTGAATACGCAGGCGGCAATTGCACCGCCGGTATCCGGCCCGTTTCCGGCCAGGAGCACAGACAAACTTATGAAGCGACTGGAGTTTACGCCAACAGACCACCATGTCCGAGAGCCGCGATCTCCCAGCCAGAGATACGGTACTTGGCGAGCATGGGAGGCAGGATCAAGTCCAGCACGTTGGCTTTGGCCGAGCGAAAGCAGCAGGGAGCGGAGACGATCGGTACGTCGTCTTTGTAGCTGAGGAGCAGCAGATTTCCAGGTTCGACAGGGGCAAGGAAACGCTCAATGTGAGCTCCGAGCCGGTTGAATGCTCTTCCAATTACGTCTTCGGGACCGGCGGGGGCGGTAGTGGATGCCACTAAGATTGCACCCGGTTTGGTACGCAACAAATGCTGTAGAGACCGAGTGACCTGCTCCTCTTCTTCAACTGCGGAGAGGGCGTAGCGGATTCCCGCGCCGAAGCGCTCCAGGCGGGTACGGACGACGCCTTCGAAGAGGGTTCTGGCACGGTCGCCGTGGACCGGATCAGTATAGAGAATGGCGACATTCGGTTCGCGGATGGGACGGGACTGCAAGATGGGACCGCGCTCGTTCAGAATGGACAAAACAGCTTCGAGTTGTGCTTGCGACACGGCGAAGGGAGCGCTTTTGACAGTGGCGACACGTTCCCCTGCGCGTACGTAGCGGTAGTTGGAAACGGTAGCAATAGCGACGCTGCTGGTGCAATTGATTTGCTTCAGGAGTTCGTCATCTATGAGTGTGCAACTGTCTTCGGTGGCGATCAGGTTGGCACGGCCGCCGGCAGCCATGCGGATTTCAATTGACCCGCAGCACATGGCTCCGGCAACTGCGACAACTGCATCGTCTTCGCCAATTTCGCCTTCTTCGAGTTCGGTGACCCAGACCTGGGCCATTCCTTCCGTTTGAAGAAGACGGACATCCTCTTCACTGAGGACATGACCTTTGGCAAGTAGCTTCCGCCCGCCGGGCCGGAAAATCGTGCAGCATAAAATACGGCCAGAAGATTCTTGAATGTCAACCGTTTGAGCCCGCATTTTGGTTCCCTCCGTTGTTAGTACTTAAAGCAGGTTTGGTACTAAGTATACTGGTACCCTTAAGGGAAATCCAGTAAAACTTCCATGAATGTGGAGGTTTTTTCCTAAAATAATGTGAATTTCTTAATTAGGGCTTGAGATGATTTAAAAGCAGTCCGATTTAGCGGAATGCAGATTTGGCGGGATTGGGAAGCTGAACTAGTCCGGCTTCTTCTAAGAGGTTGGTTTTAGAGGAAAAAGTTCTCGGTTTCAATTGCTTGAGGACGGCGATTTCGTCACAGCTGCTGAACTTGGGACAGCGCAGGCAATCCTTCCAGACTTTGAGGGGCAGTACTCCCCGCTCCACTTCGCGGAAGCCAAGGCGGGAGAAGAAGTCTGGAACGTAAGTAAAGGCGAAGATTGCTTCCAGGTCATTGTCGCGGGCTTCATTTTCCAGATCCTGCACGAGGTAGCGGCCGACGCCGTTTTTTTTAAGGTTGGGAAGAACGGCGAGGGAGCGGACCTCGGCTTCGGCGGGGCTATAGAAGTGGAGAGCAGCACAGCCGACCAGGACGCCATCGTCATAGGCGACGGAGAAGTCACGAATATTCTCGGCCATTTCGAACTCGGTACGGGGCAACATGATTCCTTCCGCGGCATAAGAATTAATCAGAGAAAGAATATTTTTAATATCCCGTATAGTAGCTTTACGAACGGCGAGAGCGGTTTGGATCACGTTTTTCCTTTTTTTAAGCGGGGGCGGTTCGTTTAGAGAAGTGGGCCCCGGTTTCGGCGGCTTCGAGCGAGACGCGGGAGCCGATGTTTTCGCCAGAGAGCAAGCGGCGGCAGACATCAGCTTCCCGACCTAACGCAATATCCACTTCGCCGAGGCCGCCTTCGAGCGCCTTTACGGCCGCTTCGAGTTTGGCCTGCATGCCGCCATGGGCGATTCCGGAATGTATTAACGCGGAGATAGCCGCGGGCGTTAAATGCGGGAGAATTTCCCCTTCCTGATTTTTGACGCCGGGAACGTCGGTGAGGAAGAGAAGTTTGTCGGCTTGCCAACCGGTTGCGCAGGAGACGGCCATTTGATCGGCGTTGACATTAAAGATGTTGCCGTGGCTATCTCCGGCGACGCAGGCGATCACGGGCAAGTATCCGGCGTTCACGAGGAGATCGAGAAGTCCGCGGTTGGTTTGGGTTGGTTTACCAACGAACCCGAGATCCGGATGGAGTTGAACGGCGGTGGTGAGAGGCCCGTCGATTCCGGAGAGACCGACGGCTGATTTTCCTGCCGCGATGACGGTGGCTACGAACTGTTTATTGACCGAACCGGCGATGACCTGGGTGACGGCCTGGATGACGGCTTCGTCGGAGACTCGTAATCCGCCGACGAAGCGGCTTTGGACGCCGCGTTCTTCGAGGAAGCGCGTGACCTGTTTGCCGCCGCCATGCACGACGAGCACGTCGTGGAGTTCGGCGACTGCGGCAAGCTGACGGGCAATGGCCTGGCGAGTCGAGGCATCATCGAGGAGGGTACCGCCTACCTTGATGAGAACTTTCAAAGAAGCGCCTCGGTTTCGGGATATCCCAGGGCGAGATTCATGTTTTGGACGGCTTGGCCAGCAGCGCCTTTTCCCAGGTTATCGATGGCCGAAACGATGACGGCGCGTCCACTAGTGGAATCGAAGACGAAACCGATGTCGCAGAAGTTGGTTCGCTGGACAGCGCGGAGGTCGGGCACTGTGCCAGCGGCGTAAAGACGGACGAAGGGCTCATTGGCGTAGGCTTCTTCGTAGACGGAAAGAAGTTGGACGGCTTGTTCGATGTGCTCGGTCCGGATATAGATGGTTTCGAGGATCCCACGCTCGAGCGGAAGCAGGTGAGCCGTGAAGGTGAACTCGCGTTCGCTCAGGCAAGAGTTTTGCAGGACCTCAGGAACGTGGCGATGATGCAGGATGCCGTAGGCATTGAAGTTCTCGGTCACTTCGCAGAAGCTGGTGGCGAGACTGGGCTTTCGTCCTGCGCCACTGACACCGGACTTGGCATCGCAGATGATGCCGCGGCTGCGATCGATGGCCTGCGCTTCGATCAAGGGGCGAATGGCCAGGTTGGCGGCGGTTGGATAGCAGCCGGGGTTGGAGATTAGGCGCGCGTGAGGGATGCGGTCGCGGTAGAACTCGGGGAGACCGTAGACGGCTTCAGACAAGAGATCAGGACGGGTATGGGTGTGCTTGTACCAGTGCGAATAAGTTTCGGCATCGCGGAGGCGGAAGGCGCCGCTGAGATCGATGACTTTGGCGCCGGTTTCGAGGAGTCCTGGAGTGATTTCGATGGAAGCTTCGGGCGGCGTGCCGAGAAATATGAGGTCGAGCTTCTCTTGGCAGACTGCATCGGCGGTGGCCGGGATCGTTTTTGGCTGGGGAGATCCCAGCGGCTGCGGGCGATTGGCGGAATCGGAGCGGTGTTCGAGGAGAACGACTTCGACTCCGGGGTGGTGAGCCAAGATGCGGAGAAGCTCGGCGCCGCTGTACCCGCGGAAACCGACGACACCGACGAGGTGGCGTTTTGAGTAAATATTCACGAACCTGAATAATTATACCTCGACCGTTTAGAGAAGGATTGATCCGGGTCGATATGTATATTTGTCTTGTATATACAATCGAAAGTGTAATGAAGTTCGAGCCGAATCCTGAAAAGGAAGCAATCAACATCAGGCTGCATGGAATTTCATTCGAACCTGCAAAGCAAGCTTTTGACGATCCAAATGCGGCGATGTCAGACAACTACTTTGTGGGTGGCGAGCAACGCCTGCAAGTCATCGGAATGACGCGCGGGTTACTGCTGTTGCTGGTCGTCTGTGTCGATAAAACCGCCGGTGACGAAATCATCTAACGATTATTTCCGCTCGAAAGGCGGAAGCATTCGAGGTAAGTATCTATGAAGACCAAATCAGTTGAGATTACCGAACGTACACACAAGCTGTATGAGCAACGCAAGAAGGCATTGGACAATGATCCCGATACGCCTACGTTGCCGCTCGAAATGTGGGAGCGGGGCCAAATGATGAGGCATTACCGGCCGATCAAGACAGCCGTTTCCGTTCGGATTGATAATGATGTGTTGGACTGGCTGAAATCCAAAGGCGAAGGGCATCTTACGCGCATCAATCGAATCTTGCGTGAGCAGATGATGGCTGAATTGAAGAGGCAGTAGAACTGTTAGATCTGTTCGTGCGTAGAGCGAGCGGCCAAGTCTCCGATGATGGGCAGATGGACCTCCTGTTCTTGGGCGGCTTTCACGAGCAGGTAGATCCAGCAAAATACGATGGCAATTTTGAGGAGCTCGAAGGCGGCCCGTTCAAGCCCGGCGCCGGGCAGCCCGCTAAAGAGCAGCGTTGGTACTGCAGAAGACAGGATGAGCCACAAAACAAAAAGGTACAGCGCTTGAAAGGCGTTGAAGCGGACGCGGTAGTGGGTCCGAAAGCGCTGACTGGCCAAAAAGATGATGGCGGGAATGACTCCGAATACGGGTATGTAGCACAGGATTAGAGCTGTTCGGTCGCTCACCCCATCGAGAAAGTCGTGGGCTTGCGGCGCGGCGTGGTGCTGCTTTGTTCCGCAGTTGTAGCAGAAGGAAGCGGTAGAGTTGACGCTTGCTCCGCAATTTGTACAAAAAAGCATTACTGGATCCGTAAGAAAGACTGCGTTTGGAAAGACGCAAATGGCTCGACCATTGTTCCGTGTCTGGTCTAGTGCGGCTTATTTGATAGGATACGGGGCGATGCGGAGAATACTTGTTGCTTTCGTGACGCTTTTCTTTGCGGGGCTGCTATCTGCCGCTCCGAAGCCGTTGCAGATCTTTTTGATCGATGTCGAAGGGGGGCAATCGACCCTGTTCGTGACGCCCGGCGGCCAGAGCCTTTTGATCGATACAGGTTGGCCCGGGAATGCGTTTCGAGATGCGAATCGGATTGTTGCTGCTTGCAAAATGGCGAAAGTCAAGAAGATCGATTATTTGCTGATCACGCATTTCCACATGGATCACGTCGGGGGCGTTCCGCAGCTGGTGCAGAAGATGCAGGTGGGCACCTTTATCGATCACGGACCGAACCGGGAGACGAGTAAGAGCGCGCAAGTTCCCTATGACGATTATTTGAAAGCGATTGGGAGCTCGAATCACATCACGGTGAAGCCGGGTGATCATCTTCCGATCAAGGGATTAGAGACGACTGTGGTCAGTGCGGATGGCAACCTTTTGACTGAGTCGCTTCCGGGCGCTGGGCAGCCGAACCAGTATTGTTCCGGTGTTCAGCAGAGGGCGAAGGATCCGAGTGAGAATGCGCGGTCCGTGGGTCTGGTGATGAAGTTCGGCAGCATGAAAATGGTGGATCTGGGCGACCTGACCTGGAACAAGGAACTGGAACTGATGTGCCCGAACAACAAGCTTGGAAAAACGGATCTTTTGATTGTTTCCCATCATGGCATGAATTTGAGCAGTAGCCCGGCACTGGTTCACGAGTTGCAGGCGAAGGTGGCGATTTTCGATAACGGATCCAAGAAGGGCGCTTCCGCTGAGGCGTTTGACACGGTGAAGTCTTCGCCCGGCTTGACCGACATTTGGCAATTACACTTTGCGGACGCGGGCGGGAAGGAGCATAATACGACGGATCCGTTTATTGCGAATGTGACGGAGGGCGATACGGGCAATTATTTGAAAGTGACAGCGAATCAGGACGGAAGTTTCGAGGTATTTAATCCGCGAAATAAGTATTCGAAGAAGTATGGGAAGTAGAGTGGGTGGCTTACTACGCCTCGTTATTTCGCACTTGTTGCCTGCTCTTTTAAGTAATTCGCACTAAGAGTGTTCTTTTGCTTTGCGACGGGAAGCAGCGTCGGGTAGAACTGGACGAAGGTTGTATCGACGGCGGCGTGGTCACGATGACAGGAATAGCAGCTTGCCTCCTTAGACAGCATTTTCGCCGGAACCGCGCTATTGAATTCGTAAAATGCCCATCCGCCGTGGGCTGCGTCTTTGACATGCACCTCGACGCCCATCAGCTTCTCACTTTGAAACTGGCCGGCTTTGTTGATGGAAGCGTTGTTGGCAGCCTCTCTCAACTCAAGGACAAACATTGTCCGATCGGGCCACTTGCCTGTTTGTAGGAACGAGCGGTAGGCCTTCGGATTCACGAAGACGTTATCAAACATCGAATGGCCATGCGGGCTGGCGGATCGGGGGGTGTAACTCATATCGACGCCGCTGCTCAAGTAGATCCATTCGCGGTAATCCATCAGTGGTCGAAGGCGTTTATCGCCAGTGTAGGTCGGCGCTTGAACAAAGGTCGTCGCAACATTCCCGAGCTTTGACTGTCCCGACAGGATGGTGAGTCCAACGAAACAAGTCGCCAAAGCCAGACTAAGACGCAACGACGCACCTCCCGGTGATAAAACACACGGTATCACCGAGCTCGTTCCAGTCGGCGGCCCCGGCGGTTAGCCGAAGAAGTCGCGGACTTTTTCGAAGACGCTTTTTTCGTGGGGGGCGTTGTCGGTGGGGAGCACCTGCCGCAGCTCCTCGAAAAGGCGACGCTGGTCTCTGGTCAGTTTCTTGGGTACTTGGACGTCAACGTGAACGTAGAGGTCGCCTCGGGCTCGGCTGTTGAGATGGGGGACGCCTAGGTTGCGGAGTTTGAATTGGGCTCCGGCTTGGGTGCCTTCCGGGATGCGGATCATGTGCGGCCCGTCGAAGGTTTCGATTTCCACCTCAGCGCCAAGGACAGCTTGGGCCACATTGATCGGAAGGGAGCAGTGAAGATCGGTTTCCCGACGCTCGAAGATGGTGTGTTCGGCAACGTTGATGACCACGTAGAGGTCACCGGGCTGGCTTCCGGCCGGGCCCGGGTTCCCTTCCCCAGTCAGACGTAAGCGAGTTCCGTTGTCTACGCCGGCAGGAATGTTGACTTTCAGCTTCTTTTCGATTCGATTGAAGCCTTCTCCCCTACATTGGGCGCAGGCCTGACGAATGACTTTGCCGCGGCCTCCACAGGTGGGACAAGTTTTTCGGATGGAGAGGAAGCTCTGCTGGTAAACGACTTCGCCGCGACCGTTGCAGGCCGCACATGTGACCAGACCGCCGTTCGGTTCGGCTCCGGACCCTTGGCACTTACTGCAGGGATCGAGCTTAGGAATTTGGATGTCGGCCGAGAGGCCGCGGATGGCGTCTTCGAAGTTGATTTGAAGGTCGTAACGGAGATCGTCGCCGCGCTGTACGCGGGCGCCGCCCCGCCGGCCGCGAGAGCCTCCGAAAATATCGCCAAACAGATCGCCGAAGATGTCGCCGAAATCGGCAAAGTTTCCGTCTTCAAAACCACCAGCCCCACCACCACCGTTTCCATTGACGCCCTGATGCCCGAAGCGATCGTACGCCGCTCGTTTTTGCGGATCGCTCAAGACTGAGTAAGCTTCGGCGGCTTCTTTGAATTTCTCCTCGGCGTCTCGATTTTCGGGGTTGCGGTCGGGATGATGCTGGAGCGCAAGTTTGCGGTAAGCGCTTTTAAGGGTCTGGTCGTCACAGGTTCGCGAGACGCTCAGGACCTCGTAATAATCTCGTTTGGCGACGCTCATGTGAAATAGGTTCTGGGGCGAGGAGTTTACGGATTTACGGCGACTTTGACCATGGCAGGACGAAGCAAACGTCCCTTGAAGTAGTAGCCGCGCTGGTACTCTTCCAAAATAGTCTGATCAGGGTGGTCTTTTGTATCAACCATTTCTACAGCGTGATGAATATGAGGGTTGAAAATCGGGACTTCCTCAGAGATCGGCTCTAGACCGAGCTTACGGAGAGCCTCGACGAACCGCTGGTAGATCATCTCCATCCCGCGAGCGTACTCTTTATCTGAATTTTCGACTTTGAGGGCTCGCTCGAAGTCGTCCAGTACCGGGAGAAGAGCCTTGACGCTATCCATGCTGGCGAATTCGAAGACTTCGCTGCGCTCACGCTCCGAGCGGCGGCGAAAGTTATCAAATTCGGCCTGGCGCCGCTGCAGAAAGTCTTGCAGTTCAGCCTTTTCCTTTACCAGCCGATCGCGCTCTGCTGTTAGCTCGTCCACTCGGGCCGATAAACTTTGGGGATTTTCCGCATTTTCAGAGGGACGCTCGGGCTGAACATCCTCGGCGGCAACTCCGTTTGTATTTTCTAAAGGTTCCATGACACTACGGGCAATAACAATTTTACTGAAATCTCAGGGTAACAAAGAGTAAGTCCCGGAAGGAGGAGTTTGCGCGGAACTAAATTGCCGCACGACTCACGTTTCTTACGATAGATACTTCCTAACTACTATGGATGAGATTTCCACGGCCTGAGTTGCAGATTCGCTTCCCCGACTCAGATGATCATTGTTGCTGCTGCTGCTGGGCGTGGAGCAGGAGTTCCGCGGCTTGATCCTTTTCGAGGAAGCGGGACCATTCTTCGTCGGCGGCGAACTCCTGGTCAGGTGGGAGAACGGCTTCCGACGGCGTTACCCTGACACGAACCTGCAGTTCAGTCTCGACTGCACCCTTCATGGTGCCCATGGTGGGCGGAACGTCGGCGTAGTCGCGTCCGGTGGCGGTCCGGATGTGACGAGAACCTACCAGCAGATTGTTGGTGGGATCGAATCCAACCCAACCGAGGTCAGGCAAAAGGGCCTCCACCCAGGCGTGGGTAGCGCCGTCCAGAGAACGGTCAGAATGCGCGGAGTCGTGGTAGAGATAGCCGCTGACGTAGCGACAGGGAATGTGGAGGTTACGCACGACGGAGATCATGACGTGGGCGAAATCCTGGCAGACGCCCTGCCGCGAAGCCAGCGCCACATCGACCGGAGAGTCGACAGCGGTGCTCTCTTTTACATAGGAGAAAGAAGAGTAGATCCGTGAGTTGATATCGGTCAGGAGTTGCAGAGGATCCCCGCTGCGTTTGTCAGCGCCGATCTCGCGGGCAAAACTTTCGACGGCCTGGGAGAAAAGAGCGTAGTCACTGGGCATCAACATGTCCCAGTAATCGTCTTGGGCAATTAGCTGGTCCAGATCGTTCCAGGCATTGGAGCCCATGCTGGAGGGCATTTCGTCGGCAGGATCTACGTCGACCAGAGCATCGGCAATGATGGTGAGCTGGCGGTGAGGTTCAGGAATATCGAAGTGATGGATGACGTTCCCGGTGTGATCCGTGTAGGAGAAGATGCGGGCCCGAGGACTGACAGAGAGCTGGAAGGTAAAACAGCGCTGCATATTTTCGCTGCGCGGGTGCATGCGAACTTCCATCAAGCTCTGCCAAACAGGGCGGCTATAGCGGTAACGGGTGAAGTGGCGAATGGCGTAAAACATCAGGCCTCAAAAGCGGACTCGATCGGGTAATCAATAAAAAGCTCGTGTACGGAAGCGTGCAACTGGCGACATTGGTCGATGACGCCGTTCAAGTAAGTGTGAAGATCTCGAGAAATGATGTCCTGAATCTGACCGTAGGCAAGGGACGATCTCAGCTGGCCGATAATCCGTTCGATGCGAGCTGCTTTTCGAACCGAGGCAGCTTCCGCAATGGCATCGAGTGCGATTTGCATGCGCTCAGCAGAGTAGCGGACGGCGTAGGGAAATTCGGCGTTAAGCAGCAGGAACTCGGCGATTCGATTTTGACTTAGATCCGCGGTGTACACCTTGCAGTAGGCTTCAAAAGCGGAACAGCTGGCGAGCAGGCCGATCCAATCGAGATCTTCTTCGGCAATGTCTGCAGAGAAGTGGGAGTCGAGGAGAATTGAGACGGCACAAGCACGTTCCATGTATTTGCCGAACTGGATGAACTGCCATCCTTCGTCATGATTCATGGTTTGGTCGGTGACGCCGTAGAAGCGGTAAGATCCTTCGCGGATGGTGGTGATCAGGCGCAGCGGATCCGCATCAGCCTGGACTCGCATGCCGGATTGCGTGGTTTCGTGGTAGAGCTGGTTGAGACGTTCCCACATCTCTGAGCTGATTTGTTCTCTAACCTGGCTGGCGTTCTCGCGCGCAGACGTAATACAGGAAACGATAGAAGAACGACTCTCGCGATCCGTGGTCATGCGTGTCATAGCGCCTTGCGGATCGATAATGGAAGGGTCGAGCTTAAAGCCCAGGCAAACAGCGATTCGCTGCCATCGCTGTTCGGTAGAAACATTCGATGGGTTCAGCATCAAGTTGTAGTTGGCTTCGAGGACGCGGGCGCAGTGATCGGCTCGCTCAAAGTAGCGGCTCATCCAATACATGCTGTCAGCAACGCGCGAAAGCATAGAAGCTTCTCTCACATCAATCCTGCAGAACCCAAGTATCTTTCGACCCTCCGCCTTGCGAAGAATTGACAACCAGGGAACCTTTCCGCAGAGCCACGCGGGTAAGCCCTCCCGGAACAATTGTCACTTTGTCGCCGAACAAAACATAAGGCCGGAGATCGACGTGACGTGGTTCGATGCGACCGTCTTCGACGAAACAGGGGGCGGTGGATAACGCGAGAGTCGGCTGCGCGATGTAGTTTCTGGGCTGTTGCTGGATGCGGTCTCGGAACTCTTCGCGTTGTTGAGCGGAGCTATGCGGCCCGATCAACATGCCATACCCACCGGACTCGCCGACGGCTTTGACGACGTATTTATCGAGGTTGTCGCAGACGTGTTGACGCTCCTTTTGATCGGTCATCAGGAGGGTATCGACGTTGTTGAGGATGGGATCTTCGTTGAGGTAATAGCGAATCATTTTGGGGACGTAAGCATAGATTGCTTTGTCATCCGCGACTCCGGTTCCAAGGGCGTTGGCAAGAACAACGTTGCCGTTGCGATAAGCGTTGAAGAGGCCTGCGGCACCGAGTGCCGAGTCGTGGCGAAAGGCAAGCGGATCAAGAAAGTCGTCATCGACCCGGCGATAGATCACATCGACGCGCTGGAGACCGGAGGTGGTGCGGATAAAGACCAAGTTGTCGTGCACAACCAAGTCACGCCCTTCAACTAGTTGGATGCCCATCTGACGAGCCAGATAGGCATGCTCGAAATAAGCGGAGTTATAGACTCCGGGCGTGAGGACGACGATGGTCGGATTGGAACGGCCTTCGGGAGCGAGCGAACGCAAGGTGGAGAGCAGAGCTTGACTGTACTGCTCAATGGGACGTACGCCACAGGTTCGAAACAGAGACGGGAAGGTCTGCTTCATGACCTTGCGGCTGGTCAGCATGTAAGAAACGCCGCTGGGAACACGCAGGTTGTCTTCAAGCACTACGAACTCGCCGTTCGGAAGACGGATCAGATCGGTTCCACAGACGCTGACATAGACATCACGGGCGACCTTGACGCCGCGCATCTGACGGCGAAAGTGTCTGCAGGTATAGATGATCTCTCCAGGGATGATTTGATCCCGGAGAATGCGGCGCTCGTGATAGATGTCTTTGAGAAAAAGGTTCAGCGCCGTAATGCGCTGTGTGAGGCCCCGCTCTATGGTTTGCCATTCAGCCGCCGTAATGATGCGGGGCAGCAGATCGTGAGGAAAGATCCGTTCTGTGCCCTCTTGACGGCCGTAGACAGTGAATGTGATGCCCTGATTGAAAAAGGAGAGATCGGCTTCTTGTTTACTGCGCTTCAGATCTTCGACTGAGACGCTTAGGAGCCGATTCAGAAGGTGCTGGTAATGAGCCCGCGGCACACTTTCGGAGCTGAACATCTCATCGTAGAAATTCCCGACCTGGTAACCAACGAAGGGATTGGAGCTCAACGCTTCTGGAGTTGGCGATCGCGCTGCCATGTTCCGAATGCCTTTCTCCGGCAGCTCTTCGACTCGGAATGGCCCGGATCACTGAAGTACGAGTATAACTCCGGGCTTCTTTTGGGGGACCTTGCCAGCATGGAGTATGATTTCGGATACAGTGGCGTTACACGCCGACGTGGGCTGTGTTAGTCCCGGAGACTTCGTCGCTGATCGGCAATCTAAAGTAACCCCTGCGTAACGAGGAAAAATGCTGATCCGCTTAGGCTATGACATTCAGTTCGAAGTTTCAGGGGATACGCCCATGGTGGCGCTCCTCCATGTCCACCCCTCTCGCGTAGGCGATTTGAGAGAGCCGGATGAACTTCGCGTTGAGCCAGAATCCAATCTGAGCATCTACCAAGACAGTTTCGGCAACATCTGTTCGCGGCTTCTGCCGACGCCCGGCAATTTGAAACTTTGGAACTCGACTCTTATAGAGGACTCCGGTGAGCCGGATGCACAGAATCCAGGCGCGCGCCAAGTTCCGATACCTGAATTGCCTTCCGAGACTTTGCGGTTTCTACTCGCCAGCCGTTACTGTGAAGTCGATTTGCTGTCCAATATTGCTTTCGAGCTTTTTGGACAGACTACGCCCGGCTGGGCGCGATTGCAGGCGATTTGCGATTGGGTGAATCAGAAGGTGGTGTTCGGTTACGGCTTCGCTCGACCTACGAAGACTGCTCTCGACGTGTACTTGGAGCGGCAGGGCGTGTGTCGCGACTTTCAGCATCTTGCGATTACGTTTTGCCGTTGTATGAACATTCCGGCGCGATACTCCACCGGCTACTTAGGCGATATCGGCGTGCCGGTCTCCCCTACTCCGATGGATTTCAGCGCCTGGTTCGAAGTTTACTTAGAAGACCGGTGGTGGACATGCGATGCGCGTCACAACCGACCTCGAATTGGGCGGGTATTGATGGCAACGGGGCGAGATGCAGCGGATGTGGCACTCACGACTTCGTTTGGAAGCGCTCGATTGACTAAGTTCGAAGTGATTACGGACGAAGTAAAGGAAGATGCCAGGCAGGTTTTGCATGTGGGAAGCAACATCGTTTCGACGTAGGTAAGGCTTACGAGCGCTCTGGCGCCGGCGATCCAGCGAAATTGTTACATTGGACTGTGCTGGACCAGAGCGCAATCCGGATGGCAGAGATGATTCGCGCGGGCGCGATTTCTTCTGCCGAATTGATCGATCAACACTTAGAGCAAATTTATAAATGGCAGCCGCGCATTAATGCTGCGGTCGAAGTGTTGGCGGAGACTGGTCGGAGAGACGCTCGGGCTGCGGACGCCAAGTTGGCTGCGGGTGAAGAGGTCGGTCCCCTGCATGGCGTTCCATTCTCCGTCAAGGATTCGATCAACGTGGCCGGGACTTCTTGTACAGCGGGAACACTAGGCCGTAAGGACTCGCTTTGCGCTGAGCGGGATGCCACTTTAGTGCGGAGACTTCGTAACGCCGGCGCTATTCCCCTTGCAAAGACAAATCTTCCTGATCTTCTGTTTGCTTTCGAGACCGATAACTTGATCTTCGGGAGGACCAATAATCCTTACGATTTGTCGCACACTCCAGGCGGAAGTAGCGGAGGAGAGTCGGCGATGATTGCTTCCTGTGGTTCTCCTCTGGGTTTAGGAAGCGATTGCGCTGGTAGTGTTCGCGTGCCGGCGGCGTTCTGCGGAATCACGAGCATTAAACCGACGAGTGGGCGCTTGCCGCGGACGGGTCATGTTCCACCGTACGGCGGCTGGGTGGAGAAGCTTTGGCAGATCGGTCCGATGGCGCGATGGACGGAGGACCTTGTACTGGCGATGAAACTTCTGGCCGGAGCAGATGAAGATGACTTTACGGCGCCGCCGGTTCCTCTACTCGAGAGCGGAGATTCAAAGGACTTCAAGATTGCGTTTTTCACTGACAACGGCATTGCCCGATGCGCGCCTGCGGTTGAACAGGCGGTGCAGGCTTGTGCCGTTGCCCTCGCCAAGGCAGGTATGAAAGTAGAGGAGAAGAGACCTTGCGGGATCGACCAAGCCTATGAACTCGAGATGGCAATGCTCGGCGCCGACGGGTGGGAAGGAGTAGACACTTATTTGCGCGAAGTGGGAAGCGAGAGAGTTCACCCGCTGTTAACAAGCTTTGCGGATTATACGAAGCCGTTTGGGATGACAACGTCGCAATTAGCTGCGCGATGGGCGCAGTGGGATGCATACCGAGCAGGCATGACGCGCTTCTTCAGTGGTTATGATGCGGTGCTTTGTCCCACCTATACACAGACCGCGTTGAAGCATGGTGAATCTTCTAAGAAAGAGAATTTTGAAGGATTCAGTTATACGATGGCCTGGAACGTGGCAGGTTTTCCGGCAGCGACAGTGCGGTGCGGCGAAGCAGAAGGGCTGCCGATTAATATTCAGGTTGTCGCGAAGCCCTGGCATGAATTGACGGCGCTTGCAGTTTGCAGAGAGATAGAGGGGCGGCTGGGCGGATGGAAGGCTCCGAAGGAGTAAAAATGTGGAGAGTTTTCACGTTTTGCTGTTTGGCTGTGAGTTTGTTCCCTTATACGACTCTTGCGTCTGCTGATGGAGTGCCGCAAGTTGAGATCTCAAACGGGGTGGTGCGTGCAAAGGTCTATTTGCCTGATCCCGAGCGTGGGTATTATCGAGGGGCCCGCTTCGACTGGTCAGGGGTAATTGCCAGCCTGGAGTATCGGGGGCATAATTTTTTCGGTGTGTGGTTTCCGCACTACTCGCCTACGCTGAACGACGCGATCACGGGCCCAGTAGAAGAGTTTCGGTCCGGCGGCGGTCCGGCGGGCACGGCTTTAGGGTATGACGACGGAGGAGCCGGCAGCTTGTTCATCAAGATTGGCGTGGGTCTTCTCCGGAAGCCGGACGACAAGCCTTACTTCTTCGGTTATCCCTATGACATTGTGAGCCCTGGCGTCTGGACGAGTCGTCCTGAAAGCGATCGGGTCGAGTTTCAGCAGGATTTGAATAACAGCGACGGGTACTCGTATCGATATCAGAAGACCGTTCGGCTGGTGGCGAAGCGTCCGGAACTCATACTGGAACACAAACTCAAGAACACTGGCCACAAAGTGATTGAAACGGATGTCTATGATCACGATTTCTTTGTTATTGATGGCATGCCGACCGGTCCTGGATCTTCGGTGACATTTGCTTTCCAGCCGAAGTCAGCGAGCGACTTTAAAGGCTTGGCGAAGCTCGATGGCCACACGCTGGTTTACACGAAGGTGCTAGGGGAAAAGCAAACTGCGTCGAGCGAGATCACGGGTTTTAGCTCGTCTCCGAAGGATAACGATTTTCGCGTTGAAAATCGGAAGGTTGGAGTGGGAGTTCGTGAAACCGGCGATCATCCTCTTGTAAATGTGAACTTTTGGTCGATTCGAACCACTATCTGCCCGGAGGCTTATATCCGTTTGAGCATTAAGCCGGGCCAGGAAGCGAAGTGGAAAATTCGTTATGAATTTTACACGCTGCCAAAGACCAGTTAAATGGTGACGTCACTTCACTGGAACAAATGTAAAAGAGACGGGAGATGGCGTATTGACTACTTGTCCCGTCGGGCTTAGCTTGCCACTCTTGGGATCGACGTGGTAAACGATGAAGTTGTTTGTCGTTTGATTTCCTGCGAACATGTATTTCTCTGTGGGATCGAGTTCGAGACCGCGGGGCATTTTGCCTTCCGATGAGATGACCTGAATTTGTTTGAGTATTCCGTTCGTGTGATCGACTGCGAAGGCAGCAATACTTTCTGCCCCACGGTTGGACGAGTAGAGGAATTTGCCGGAGTGATCGATGACGATTTCGGCGGGAGCATTCTCTCCGGAATAACCGTCCGGCAGCGCCGAGAAATCTTGAACCTTGGTTAGAGTTCCCGTGCCGATGTCATGTTTGAAGAGACTTACGTCTGACTTGAGCTCGTTTACGACATAGGCGAACTTTTCATCAGGAGACAAGGCCATGTGGCGAGGTCCCATTCCAGGATCCTGCTTAGCGAAGGGCGGGTCATTCGGCGTGAGCGAGGCACTAGCAGCGTCGAGGCGGTAAATCCGTATGTGGTCGAGTCCTAAATCAGGGACATACGCGAAGCGATTATTTGCTGAGACGACAACCTCGTGGGCGTGCGGACCTTCCTGGCGTTTCGCGTTCGGGCCTTTGCCTTCCGCAGTCATTAATCCCGACATTTCACCGATGCTGCCATCCTCTTTTAAGGGGTAAACGGAAACACCGCCGGAAGTATAGTTAGCGACCATGAGCATCTTAGAAGTCTTGTCTACCGCCAGGTGACAGGGAGCCAAGCCTGCGGAAGACTGATGGTTCAACGGAGTAAGGGAACCGTCTTCTCGATTGATGGAGAATGAAGCCACGCCACCGTCTGATTTACCTGTTAGTTCGCTGACGGCGTATAGATGCTTGAAGTCTTTATCCGAAATGATGAAGGACGGATTTGTGATCTCGGCTACCAGGCCCAGGGGCTCTAATTGACCAGTGGAAGCATCGAATTTGTAGGCGTTGATGCCCTTCCCATAAGAGCCGACATATAAAAAATATTTCGTTTGATTCACGTGTTTCTTTTCTCCGGACATCTTCGCAGGGGAAATAAAAATCGAAGTCAGTGTAGCGAGCGAAATTGCAATAGTGAAGAGTCGCATGACGGCAAATCGTTACAAATGCAAGTATGTCATTGTTGATGGATGAAGGAGCCAGAATTGTCAGACAAGAGTGTCGCTAGTGTCGATGAGCGACTGAAGTCCTTAGGAATTGAATTACCGGATCTGCCGAAACCCATGGCAAATTACGTTCCGTGGGTGCGAACTGGGAATTTACTTTTTCTGTCGGGACAAGGACCGCGGTTCGGGGCCAATCAGTTCAAGACCGGGAAAGTGGGGCTTGACGTAACTGCCGAACAAGCATATGAGGACGCGAGATTAGTAGGTATTCAGCTGCTTGCGGCGGCGAAACATGCTCTGGATGGCGACCTTGCGCGTGTGCGGCGAGTGGTGAAACTGCTCGGCCTTGTAAACGGCGTTCCTGAATTCGATAAACAGCCGCAAGTGATCAACGGCTGTTCGGACTTGCTGGTGGAAGTCTTCGGCGATGCTGGACGCCATGCGCGTTCCGCGATCGGGGCCGGCAGTTTGCCGAATAACATCACGGTAGAGATTGAGGCGATCTTCGAAGTCGAGTGACTTATCGGCGATTCGTTTTCTCTAATTGATCACGGAACATGTCAGCATAAGGCTGCCAGGCGGGCGTACGTAAGTCTTCGATCTTTGCCTTCATACGGCGCTGCCAGTTCGGATAAGCTTCCGTGCTGCCGGGCAGGTTCTGCTGATCGCTTTCTTTCGTAAGGTCTTCCTGGTTTAACAGAAGAAGCATGGAAGGCACTTTCGACAGAAAACCTATGATCGCGCTGTGAAGGGCGCCATCGATCTCAGGAATATGCTGCGCGTCACGAGGATACGATTCGGGCAATAGGTTCTCGGCATGGAGCGCATCGAGCAAGTTCTGCTTCTCGCGCCGGCGATCTTCGATTTGGTTTCTGTAGCCGTTTTCGTCGGCTAGACCGGCTGCTTTGCGAGCGTCAATGTCCCGAGATGTCCAGAAGCCGGTCATGGTGGGGAGGTCGTGCGTACTAGACGAGACGAGGGCCTGGCGGGGGTATTCCCAGCTGTTTTTGAACCTGCCGTCGCGATGTTTTTCGAAGTAAAACAGGCGATAACTAAGAATCCCGAAGCGTTCAAACATGTCACGCATCTCGTCGGTTACGGTTCCCAAATCCTCACCGATTACGATGTTCTGACTACGAACGCTTTCAAGCGCTAAGATTCGCATCAGATCAGTCGCGTAGTCTCTTACGTAAGTGCCTTGCGCGGGGGCGGCGGCTTCAGGAATCCAGAAGAGCCGAATCAGGCGCATGACATGGTCGATGCGGAGAGCTCCTCCATAGTTCATGATTTTCCGAATGCTCTCGCGGTAGAGGCGATAGCCGTTGCGACGATGGGCCTCAGAGTTCGGCGGCGGGAATGCCCAATCCTGGCCGTTCGGAGAGAAGTCATCGGGAGGGGCTCCGACTCGGCAGCCGCTAACGTAAAAATTTCGATGCGCCCAAAGATCGGATCCGCAGTTGTCGGTGGCGAGGGCCAAGTCGTGATAGAGACCGACGGCCAGACCACGCTGCCTGGCGTACAGCTGAACTTCTGAGAGTTGCTCGTGGATGACGAACTGGATGTACTTGTAGAACTCAACGAGGCGAGCATGCTCCGTGGCGAAACGCCGAGAAGCTTCTGAATCGGGCGTCTGGTATTCGGTCGGCCATTGTTGCCAAGTCCACCGGGTTCTATCCTGCTTGTGCAGAGTTTCGTCCAGGGCGCAATACAGCGCGAAGTCGTGTAAGAGATCTCCTTCGTTTTCACAATAGGCTGCGTACGCGTGGTAGCAATCCGGATTGGTCGCACGAGATCGGAGAAATTCGCGAAATAAAATTTTCAGGAATTTACGTTTGAGCTGATCGATGTCTCGGTAGGCGACGAATTCTGAATCTCGAAGTCGCTGCAGTTGAGCTTTGATGTTTTGTGAAGCGAGCAATTTCTGGGCGCAAGCCGATTTACGGAACTCGGGGACAGTCTCAAGGTCGATGTAGAGGAGGTTCTTGTAGAAGATTGAGAGGGGCAGGTATGGGCTGGTGTTATAGGGAACTCGGTTGTGCAAGGCATGCAATGGATTGAGCCCAATCAAGCTAAACCCGACTGCGTCGTGAGCCCAGTCCAGAAGCGCGCGTAGATCAGTAAAGTCTCCGCAGCCCCAGTTGCGATCTGAACGCAGTCCGTAAAGTGTGACATTGAAGCCGGCGGTTCGACCACCCTGCGCCATTCGGTCCGGAAGGAAGGCACGATCGGGACAAACAATAAGATCGCAGGATCCCTGGTCTTGTCCCTCAGCGCGTGAAACGTGGAGGCGATGGTATCCCAGTGGAACTTCGATCGGAAGAAGAAGTTTAAAACGAGCCCACCGTCTTTCGCCGACCGACACATCTTCGATCCATTCCAATTGAGCGAGATCCAGCGTGCCGGTCAGATGTTGTCCGTCTTCGAGTGAAATATCGAAACAGACGCTTCCGCCGGCGCCAACTGGAAATGCCACGATCACCGACTTTTCGTGTTCACTTACAACGGCCGTAACAGGCAAGACGGAAGTGAACTCTTCCTCAAAACGAGAAAGCCTTTCACCGTCGATCCTCTCCTTACTGGCGACGTTCCAACCGAGAGCCCCCAGGATTCCCTTCTCTACTTCAGGAGTGACCTCATGGCGTTTGTGGAAGATGTCCCAATACTCTCGATCGATTCGATTTTCGGCGGCAGCCCGCGACAGAGCATCTTCATAGTTGTGAGATGGCTGGAAGGATCCTTGAGACTGAGCCATTGATACTTTGATGAGACCATGATCGAATCTGTTTTGCCCAAAAGCGTAAAGAAAGGAACACATGGGACAATAAGGTCGTGGACGATTCTGAGAGATTTGAGATAAGCCAGCCGGCGGACCTGTTCGCTCGAATCGATGAGGATGAAGGCTCCGGACTACAGGAGACTATTTTCACGACGACGCTCGACAGAGCTCTAAATTGGGCGCGGAAAAATTCAATTTGGCCGATGAGCTTTGGGTTGGCGTGTTGCGCGATTGAAATGATGTCGATGATGGCTTCGCGCTATGACATCTCTCGATTTGGCGCAGAGGTGATGCGAGGTTCGCCCCGCCAGTCTGATCTGATGTTTATCGCGGGAAGAGTGTCGAACAAGATGGCTCCCGTAATTCGCCAACTTTACCGTCAGATGCCCGAACCGAAATGGGTAATTTCAATGGGCGCTTGCGCGACTTCAACGGGTGTGTTTAGTAATTATGCTCTGGTGCCGGTGAATCAAGTTATCCCGGTCGACGTATATGTTCCCGGATGTCCTCCGCGACCGGAGCAGTTGATTTATGCAGTGATGCTGCTACAAGAGAAGATTCAAAACGAACAAGGCAGCCTGAAGCGTACCCTGAACTTGGGCTAGTTCAGTAGAATCGTTCAGCGTTTCAGCGGGTCCTCCACCCACGGCGGCGTAGCCTGAATAAGTGAGCTTAGACTCGGATCCAGGCGTTCCATGGCCTGTTTCATCTCCCACGCAATCTTGCGATAAGAGAAGTGACCCTTCACTCCGCTTCTAAGGCGCGAGATGTATTCGAGCTCAGCGAAATCCATTTTGAACAGGAACCGTGATTTGGCCGCAAAGGGCAGTAGGTACTGGGCAGCGGGCTGCGGGAGCTGGCGGATGGCCTGGTCAGTGGTGCGCAAGGTTCGCCCATACGGCTCCAAGGCTCCGCATTTCGCTAAGATCTCCGGGGTTTCGTAGCCGAGTTGGTTGGTGTATTGCTGCCGGTATTGATGGCAGCGACGATGGCGATGCAGGTCGCGGTAGGCGCCGATATCCATCACAAATTCGAACGTATATGGAGCACTTCGGAAAGAGCGTGGCAGTTCGTCGATTCTGGTGTGGGAGCCTGCTGCCAGCTTCAAGAGGTCATCGCGACGTTGCTTGGGCCAGGAACAAGCAAGTTCATATAAGTCGCGGTAGGACCGAGTTGTCACCGGAAACAAAAGCGTTGCGCAGATATCAGCTACCTGGTCTGCCGGCTGAATCAAGTCGACTGCGGGAGAATGGTCTGCGCTGGAGTTCGAGATGTGGTCGGAAGCCCATTCCTTGAGGTCGGCGCGCAGGCGTGGAGCAAACTCATCCGGATCGGAGTATCTGGCAAGCGTCGGTGCAATAGCTTCTCCAGCTTGGCCGTCGGATTCCCACATACACTCTGCTGGCACGGAGCAAGCATCCGCGAGTTCCGCGCCGAGTTCCCGTAATTCTTGAAACTCGGAAGCTTTGAGTCGTCTAATTTGCTTTTCAAGCGTGCGGATACTCGTCACTTGGCCAACCCCGGTCGGAATGCCAAAAGGGAGCAGGTAGCGTGCCACATCGAAAGCGCGGGCGGCGAGATTCCGACGATAGGCGTCGGGCTTCATGTCTTCAGGACGCGCCAATTGCTCCTCGAGCTGAGCGAGAACAAGGGCATGAATCTCTCGATAGGTATTGAGGAGAGCATCACAGGCGGCGACGAAGATTGAGGACTCATCGGCTGAGAGCTCGGGGGGAGTTACCGGATCTGCTTTCGTGAAGTCTTGATAACGCGAACTTCGAGCCTGTCCGTCCCAGAGTTGTTCATCTTCAATTTCCGTGGCAGCTAACTCCGAGATACCTTCGAAGCACACGGTGAGGTGCCCAAGGTCAGCGATGGACGCGTGGCCGTATTGGAAATAAAAGCTCTCCAGAAACTTGGCTGAGTCGTGCGTACGCACCCACTGGATGGAATCTTTGATGGAATCGGGCGACCGACTGTAGCGCGCGAGGGCGTAAGCAAGCTTCTCGGGCGGCATGGGAGCGACTGTGAGAACTCGTTTTTTCGCTTGAGTAGACAAGCAGTTAGTTTACCTGGAGCAGGTATTCTACAGATTCATGCACATGAGAGTGAAAAAGCTGCACCCGTCAGCGCATTTGCCAGAGTATGCACATGGTCCTCATGAGGACGCCGGCATGGATATTCGATCCGTGGAAACAGTTATTTTGGAACCAGGTGTTCCGAAGGCGCTTGCTACGGGATTGGCTTTGGAGATCCCGACGGGCTACGAAGTCCAAATACGCCCACGCAGCGGATTGGCTTTGAAACACGCGATCACCTTACCGAATTCTCCAGCGACGATAGATCCGGGCTATCGAGGAGAACTGAAAGTGATTCTATTGAACCTTGGAAAAGCGGAGTATGAGGTGCACGCCGGCGATCGAATCGCGCAAATCGTAGTAGCTCGGTACGAAGCCATTCAGTGGGAAGAAGGCGAGCTTTCGGATTCGACGAGAGGCCACGGGGGATTCGGATCGTCGGGCCGATGATGCTCTACTCGTCGCGGTGCGCAACTTCGGAAGTCAACTTACTGGCAAGAGGCTGAGTTTGTCCGGCGTATTTATTTCCGACTTTCTTGTAGTACGGAATCGAGACCGGTGAGGACAGCTGCTCAAAAGTGAACGAACAAATGCGCATGCCAGGGTAGAGCGCCACTGGCATGATGCCCAGATTGCTCAATTCGAGCGTGGCTTTTCCTCGCCAACCCGGATCGAAGAGGCCGGCAGTTCCATGGACGATGATGCCGATGCGACCCAGGCTGGAACGACCTTCCAGACGGCCGAGCACATCATCATCGAGCTCGAGCGTTTCTTCGGTAATGGCGAGAGCAAATTCACGCGGCTGCAGAATGAATGGATCACTAGGCTTGACGTGGACGGTGCGCATGATGTCTTGGATTGCGCTCTTGTCGCGGACGTCAATATAGGCGTGACGGCTGTGTTCGAAGATGCTGAACTCGGAACCGAGGCGAAAATCGATGGAGCAACTACCGATCTGTTCTGCGGGGAGTTTGGGTGAGATGCGAATCTTGCCTAGTTCGATGTAACGGCGGATGTCGACATCGGAAAGGACCATAAGGTGGAGATGCGCGGAACAGCCATCCTAGCATGTGGGATGCTACACTGAAATTCGCTGTCTAACAGTAACACGCTGAGCTGACGCTTGAGGCGTAAGCTGTTTAGTTCGTGGGCGGCTAGCTCAGTTGGGAGAGCACCACGTTCGCAACGTGGGGGTCGTGGGTTCGAACCCCATGCCGTCCACCAAAATATCCTTCAAATCAGAGTTCCAGACGTTTTTTCGAGTCGGACAAAAACCAGCCACCGGCTAAGAAGAGAAGACCACTGACCACCGCCAGTCCGAAGCTTTTTGGTTCCGGGGCAATCTCCGTTCCGGCAGGCACACTATTCAAAATGTCTACCGCGTGATTGTCCGATTCCAATCCCGAGAACGGATCGTTCTCTGTCACTTGCACTTCATTAAACGAACCGCTTGGATCATAAAAGTTCAAGTAGGCATACTGCTGATAGCCGTTCTCGCCGGCAAACTGCTGGTTCGGATTCCCGCAATGTGGATTACCAGGGCAGGCGCCAACTGTATTACCGTAATCGTTAGCTGAAAAGCTATAGACCAGAGCCCCGGTGTTGTAAAAGTTCAACTGATTCCCGCCATCCAGAGCCGAGAACCACAAGCCAAAGTAGTTGACAGGCTTGTTGATCGCAAGCATGTAGCTGCCGGACGTAGCGAGATAGGTTCCCGTACCGCCCGCCCCTCCGTATTCATCGGCCGCAAGCAATCTTCCCGTCCCCGAATATGTTCCGGAGTAGGAATTGCCGTTGAAATTTGTGACGTACGGCTTAGCAAAGGAACTGTATGGAGCCAGACTGTCGAAGGTCTCGTAATTGTTGGTGATCCCCGCCGGGGTCTGAACGCCGGGGGCTAAATAGCTGATGTAGAAAGAGTCAGCACGAGCCGCTCCTATTCCTGCCAGAATCAGAGTTCCCAATTTGACAAACTGACCTAACCGCCTGCAATCAAACTTCAATCAAGCCTCCTCTGAGCCTGCTGGTAGAACCTTACTACCAGAAATGCCCTGACTGAACACCTTCATAGTGCAGAGCTCTCGGACAAATCTCAGAATAAGTTCGCCAGACTAGTTGTGAGTGACATCATCGTTGACGGCTTCGGCGGCCGCCAGATCACCGGTCATGCAGCCGCTTGGGTATTCAGAAGAAGAGCTCCTGCCTCGGTGAAGCGAAGGCCGGGGAAGCTGCGTTCGAAGAGCCTTGTGCCGTGTTCTTCTTCTAATGTTTTGATCTGGAGCGTTACGGCCGGTTGAGTGAGATAGCGCGCTTCGCCGGCTTTACGGAAGCTGAGGTATTGAGCAACGCCTCGGAAGAGCTTGAGGCGGAAGTTCTCTAATATTGTTTTCTAAAGATATGTAGGTCTTGTAAGGAGACGTGTGACAGAAGCCGCTAGCGGTATCGTGTACAAGAAGGCATTCATGGAGTCCACGGTCCGCCCTGGCCACGACCTCAGCCGGCTTGTTTGCCGATTTGAGAGGTTCCGATGAAGCGGAAGGCGGTATCTCGCCATCGTTTACGGAAGCATAGCGCAGCGCCGCCTGCCCATTCGGAGAGGGTTTCTACTCCTGTGGCGACTCCTCCGCCGCCGGCACAGCCGCAACCATCACCACCTGCTGTTCCTCCGCCACCACCTGCTGCTCATCCGCGCCGGCAGATTGCCTGGGGCGCAAAGGTGAGTGAAGCATTCAGAGACCGTGTGATCGGGATTGCCGCCGAGTTGGCGACCGATCCGGATTTCCTGATGTCCGCTATGGCGTTTGAGTCAGGCGAGACGTTCAGTCCGTCGATCAAGTGTGCGGCCGGCAGCGGGGCGACGGGGTTGATTCAGTTCATGCCGTCTACTGCCATGGGGCTGGGGACGAGTATTGCTGTTCTAGCGGCGATGTCGCCCGAAGCGCAACTGGACTATGTTTTGAAGTATCTCCGTCCATATAAGAACAGAATTGGCAGCTTGGAAGATTTGTATATGGCGATTCTGAAACCGGCGGCGATCGGGAAGCCGGATTCGTTTGTTGTATTCAAGAGCGGTACGCGCGCTTATGAACAGAACAGCGGACTGGATGCTAATAAGGACGGACAAGTTACAAAAGACGAGGCCACCGTACACGTTCGCGAGGCCCTGACAAAAGGTAAAACCAGCAGCTTGCTCGGCTGACAGGGCCGGGGGGTGGCGCCGATAATTACTCGGCGGATACAGTTGCCAATACTGGCGCGGCGTCTACGATCTCCGGGTTGCCGGAGGTTTTGAGGTAGCAGCGCAGAACTTCGGCGACGCTCCAGGCCTGGGAGCAGCAGCCGCGTGGGGTGAAGGGCGGTTCAGCGTCGAAGATTTCGCTGATGGTTCCGACGCAGGCGGAGGCCAGGTGGCCACGGAAACCGCTCAGGAATTTGCGGGCGGAATGGAAGTCGTGCGGATGGACGCGGAGCCAGGCGTTGATGAAGGGGCCGATCAGCCAGGCCCAGACTGTTCCCTGATGGTAGGCGGCGTCGCGGGAGCGGAGATCTCCATCGTACTTAGGCTTGTAGTCCGGCTCGCCTGGCGCCAGAGAGCGAAGACCAACGGGTGTGAGCAATCTCTCTTGCACGACGTCCAGCATGGGTTTCCAGTACTTCTCGTCGAGGATTGGATATTCGAGCGAGAGGGAGAAGACCTGATTGGGGCGGCAGGAGGTGTCGTTGCCTCCGCCTTCGGCATCGACGACATCGTATAAGTAGCCGCCCTCGGCGTACCAGAAACGCTCATTGAAAGACTTCTTACAGCGGTCGGCGTGCCGGGCCATTCCGTCGGCCTCATCGTTGCGCTGGACCTGGCGCAGCCAGCCTTCGGTCAGGCGCAACGCGTTATACCAGAGGGCGTTAATTTCGACGGCTTTTCCGCGGCGGGGCGTGACCACCCAACCGTCTACTTTGGCATCCATCCAGGTGAGCTGATAGCCTTCCTGGCCCTGGACCAGGAGAGCGTCGTGGTTATCGACGTGAATGTTGAAGAGGGTGCCGCGCAGATGGTGTCCGATGATTCCGATGAGCTTCGGCAGAAGCTGGTGGAGCAGATGCCGATCGTCGGTTTGCTGGAAGTAGCGGTGCAAGGCGTGGAAGAACCAGAGCGTGGCGTCGGCGGTATGGTAGAGGCCTTCGGTTTTTCCTTCAGGGAACATATTGGGGATGAGGCCATCTTTGATGTAGTGAGAGAAGGTGCGAAGGATGTAGCTCGCTTCCGAGCGACGACCGGTGGCGAGAGTGAGGCCTTCGAGGCTGATCATGGTATCGCGGCCCCAGTCGGTAAACCAGTGATAGCCGGCGATGACGCTTCGAATCTCGTCTCCCGCAGCACGGGCGCGGGCGGTGTCCTCCTGGCGGCCGACGGGCGTGAAGACGAATTGATCCGCAGCCCAGACCAGATTGCGGCAGACATCGGTGCAGAGATTCGGATTGGCTTCGATCAACAGTCGGCGTTTGCGATCCTGCTCGGTGTCCCAGGCCTGTTTCGGCGTGAGGGCAAACATTGTCTGCCAGTTTTCGGTGGAAGCGACGACGGTTGCCTCATTGCGAGGATCGATCTTCATGGTGAAGACGCCCGGACTCCACAGATCGCCCTGGCAGGTGTAACCGCGGCTCTGTTCGACGCTATAGATGACGTCGCGGATGGTCGAGCAATCGATAGCAAAAGAAGCATCCTTGCCGAGCGCGATCATACGCAGGGGCGGAATTCCGCTTCCGGAACCTTTCCTCACTTCGTACTTGTTTTGCTCCACCGTAAAGGTGTAGGGAACAATCGGCTCGTTCACGGGCGCTTCATGCTCACGCATGTTGACGGCAGGCCTCAGCTCCAGCTTCAGGGAGTCCCTGCCATAGACAATGCGGTAATTGATGTAGACGGTGTTTTGACGGCGCGGAACAACCAGGCGCTTTTCGAGCGTGACGTTGTTCATTTCATACGTCCAGACCGGCAGTCCGTCATCTAGTCGGAAGTTGGTCAGATAGTTAGAGCCGCCCGAATACTCTCCATTGACAGTGCGTTCGCCATTCAGGCGGATGCGCGTTCCGTCAGGAAGAATCACATGCTCCATAAGGTCATTGAGCATCATGGTGCGGCCGAGGGGTGTGGGGAGCGCGGCAATGAGGTAGCCATGAAACACCCTGGTCAAGGCACCGCCAACAGTTCCACTGGCATACCCTCCCAAACCGTTCGTGACAAGCCACTCGGTTTCGTTGAGACTTCGCAAGTCTTCTTCGCTGAGAGGATCGGTTGGATTGCGTCGGAAGATTGTTTCCATCTAGTTAACTATTTAATTAGGCTTTGGGTTCTGACCTGGTTGCTCCGGAACCGGTTGCAGAAGGACCGCAGCCTCGCCTGGGATTTTCCAATTTTCGGCTGTCTCGAGAGGCGGCGTGCCACAGCCTCCGTAGTCAGGGTCATCAGTGGACCACAACTTCTCCCAACGCATACCAGGGGGAGGAGCGAGCAGCGGTTCCGGAGCAGGATTCAACTCAAGGTCTATTCCCAGATTAACCAAGAGGAGGCGGTCGCGGTGGTGTCCAGGCGAGAAAAAGCGAATAAGGCTGCAGTTTGGGCCTAAGATCGCCCCGTCCAGGCCGTCTTGTCCCTGGCGCGACAGGACAGGATCCTCGCGACGGAGGCGAAGCAGGTCTTTGTGCAGGGCGTACATGTGGGCGTGTTTGTCGACTTCCGCGAAATCGAGTTTGCAGCGTTCAAAGGTCTTGGGGTCGCCGGGATCGATGAGGCAGGACATCATTTCAGGCAGTTTGAGCGAGCGCCATTGGTGGAGAAACTCGACGCGCCCTTCGCGGACGAGTTTGGCGAGTTCAGGCTTGTGATCGGCAAAGAACAAGAAGGGAGTGGAGGCGGCGAATTCCTGTCCTTGAAAGATCATGGGGGTGCCGGGGCCCAACAGAGTGAGGGCGGTGGTCGCCTTATATTTTCCGGGGGAAGTCAACTGATGCACGCGTTGCCCGCGGCCGGAGTTAGCCACCTGATCGTGATTCTGGATGAAGGTGATCATGGCGCTGCGAGGCAGGCCGAAGGTGGGTCTGCCGCGCCTTTTCTTCTGCCAGCGGTACCACTGTCCCTGGAAGAGGTAGCCATACTTCATGGCGGCGACAAATTCTTGCGGCGTGCCACGGTAGTCGGTATAGTAGGCGTCCGCTTTTGAGGTCATGGCGACGATGGCGGAGTGGTGATAATCGTCATTCCACAGGGCGTCGAGACCGTATCCACCTTCCGGCAGGGAGCGAACCAAACGGGTGTCCTGGGGTTCGTTCTCGCCAATCAGGAGGATGGATCTGTTTCCGGCGGCTTGGCGGGTGGCCTCACTGATTTCAGCGATGATGTGCCGTTGCGAGTCGTCACGAATGTCCTGGGTGGCATCGAGGCGCAGGCCGTCAAGGTGGAACTCCCGAATCCAGTAGGCAGCGTTTTCGCGGAAGTACTCGCGCACCGACGTACAGTGTTCGGCGTCGAAGTTCATGCCCTGGCCCCAATCGGTGGTGTGTTTTTGACTGAAGTAGGCCGCGGCGAACTTCTTGAAGTAGTTGCCGTCGGGGCCGATGTGGTTATATACGACGTCCAGGATGACAGCCAGCTTGCGAGCGTGGGCCTGGTTTACAAAGTGACGCATATCGTCCGGGCTGCCGTAGATAAAAGCGGGCGCATAGGGCTGGACGCCGTCGTAACCCCAGCCGAATTTACCTGGAAAATCGGAGACGGGCATCACTTCTATTACGGTGATTCCAGTGTCGCGAAGGTAATCTAATTTTTCGCAGGCCCCTTTCCAACCGCCTTGCCGGGTAAAAGTGCCGAGGTGCATTTCGTAAATGACCTGGCCTTCGAGACGGCAGCCTTGCCAATCACTGTCGGTCCACTTGAACGCTCCCGGATCGATGACTTGGGAGAAGTGATGCGGACCTTGCGGTTGGAAGCGGGAGGCGGGATCGGGATAGGGATCGTGGTCGCCTACATCGAATTTGTAGAGGGCGGCCGGCTTCACGTCCGGCGCAAAACCAGAGAAGTAGTCCTTGTCTTCGGCCGCGAGCGGAACAGAATGGCCGCCTTCCGCGAATACGACTGCGACGCGTTTTCGATCAGGCGCCCAGAGGCGGAAATGAGTGCCATTACGGTCGGGAAGAAAATCGGCGCCGATGGGCATTCGGCGGCCCGAAACAGGAGGAAAAGATGAGGTCATGAAGGGGCGAGTGGAACGTTCCAACAGATAGATGGTCCAGCACCCTTCCGATTACATCGCCGAGGGGCTTGAGGAGACTCTGAATAGTGCAAATTCATTGTCTATCGGGAAAGGGACCATTCATGGTATTCTTTGCTCGTGAGCCCCTTCAGCCATCTCCGTCAGCTTGAGGCTGAGAGTATTCACATCATGCGGGAAGTAGCAGCGGAGTGCCAAACGCCTGTTTTACTGTACTCGATCGGGAAAGACTCTTCCGTTCTGCTGCGACTAGCGCAGAAAGCTTTCTATCCGGGCAACATTCCGTTTCCCCTCTTACACATAGATACAGGCTACAAGTTTAGGGAGATGATCGAGTTCCGGGATCGCTATACAGCGGAATTGGGTCTGAACCTGATTGTTCACACTAATACGGCGGCGCTGAAAGAAGGTTCGACTCCGTTTGCGTGGGGGACACAGAGGTGCTGCGGGGCGCTGAAAACGACGGCTTTGCTGGACGGCTTACGAAACGGCGGATTCGATGCTGCCATTGGGGGGGCGCGGCGGGACGAGGAGAAGTCGCGAGCCAAGGAGCGGGTGTTCTCTTTCCGGGATGGGCGCGGGCAATGGGATCCGCGGAACCAGCGGCCGGAATTGTGGAATTTGTTCAATACGCGGATTCAGCCGGGTGAGAGCCTGCGGGTGTTTCCGCTTTCGAACTGGACCGAGATGGACGTGTGGCAGTACATTGAGGAGGAGAGTATCCCGATTGTCCCTCTTTACTTTGCGAAGGAGCGGCCGATGCTGGTGCGAGGCGAGTCACTGCTTCCGATTGAGCAGCCGTTTGTGCCGCGCTTGCCGGGCGAGGAGCCGCAGGTGGTGAAGTGCCGGATGCGTTCGCTGGGATGCAGCCCGTGTACCGGGGCGATTTATTCCGAGGCTGATACAGTTCCCAAGATAATCGAAGAACTAATCACGATGCGTCGATCGGAGCGGCAGAACCGGGTGATCGATCACGACCAGGAAGGCTCGATGGAAATTAAAAAACAAGAGGGCTATTTCTGACGTGACATCGACTCTGGCGCTGGATAGTCCGCAGACGTTCGAAGACTTTCTCGAACAGGAGAAGGCGAAAGATCTGTTGCGATTTACGACGGCCGGGAGTGTGGACGATGGGAAGTCCACGCTGATTGGACGGTTGCTCTATGATTCGCGCAGCGTTTACGAAGATCAGCTGGAATCGGTGACGAAGGCTTCGGTGGGGCGTAATGCGGGAGCGATCGATTTTTCGTTGTTGACGGACGGGTTGCGGGCGGAGCGCGAGCAAGGGATCACGATTGACGTGGCATATCGATACTTTGCGACTCCGAAACGCAAGTTCATTATTGCCGATACGCCGGGGCACGAACAGTACACGCGCAACATGGTGACGGGCGCTTCGACGGCGGAGCTGGCGATTGTGCTGGTGGATGCGCGAAAGGGTTTGCTTCCGCAATCGCGGCGGCATGCGTATATTTCTTCGTTGCTGGGACTGCCGCACGTAGTGATCGCGGTGAACAAGATGGACCTGGTGGGATACGACCAGGCAGTGTTCGATCGGATTGAGGCGGATTTTCGGGGCTTTCTTTCTGGGTTTCGGTCTATGGAACCGTACTTCGTTCCCATCAGTGCGCTGGTGGGCGACAACGTAGTGACCCGCAGCAGCAGGATGACGTGGTTTCGCGGCCCGAGCCTGCTTGATTATCTGGAGACGGTCCGGGTGGGCAGCCGTGTGCAGAATGCGGCCTTTCGATTTCCGGTGCAGAGGGTGGTGAGGCCGAACCATGAGTTTCGCGGGTATGCGGGCACGGTTGCATCAGGGCACGTGAGCCCGGGTGATTCGGTCACGATTCTTCCCTCGGGCCGCACCAGCACGGTCGCTTCGATTGCAACTTTTGATGGCGATCTAGAAGAGGCGCAGGCTGGGCAGTCGGTTACGGTGACCTTGACGGATGAAGTGGATATCAGCCGCGGGGACGTTATTGCGGGGCGTGAGGAGCTGCCAGAGCTGGCAACCGGAATCGAGGCAACCGTGGTGTGGTTGAACGAAACGCCCGCGGAACTCGGGAAGCGCTACCGGCTGAAGCATGCGGCGGCGCAGCAGTGGGCCGAGCTGAAGAGCATCGAATATCGCCTTAACATCAACACGCTCGATCGAGAGAAGGCCGACACGCTGGAGATGAACGCGATCGGGTCGGTGCAGATCGAGGCGGCTCGTCCGATTGCTTTCGATGCGTATGTCAAGAACCGGATTACGGGCAGCTTCATTCTGATCGATGGCGCGACGAATGCGACTGTAGCGGCCGGGCTGATCACGGGGAAGGCTTCGCGCGGCGGCGGAGAGCGGCAGCAGGAAAAAGCGGCGGTTCCGGTCAGCTTCGGCGAGCGAGTTACACGGCAGGGTCACGTGGGCGCCGTGATTGAACTGGGCGGCCGGCGCGAACTGGCGTGGCGCTTGGAGCGCGTGCTGTTCGATCGAGGCTGTCAGGTTTTTGCGTTTGAGAAGCAGCCGGATGCGGTTACGGATGCCTTGGTACGGCTGGGAGCGGTTGTGATTTTGCCGGGTGTGCCGGAGCGTGGTTTTTCGATTGCTACAGCCGTTGGCAAGACGGACACGAGCGCCGAAACGCTTTCAATTGTGAACGAGGAAGCGCTTCAGTCTCTTGAGCGATTGCTGGAACGCATGCAGATTCTTCTCCCCGCGCCGGGGTGGAGCGACAGCGGCGGCATCTAAACGCGGCCCGCTCACATCGTAAAGAGGAAGCATATGGTTTTAGAAAACACCGAGATTGCTACCAAGCTTGCGGAGGCCCGCGAAGGAGTGGCCAGCGCGCTACTTTTGAAGGGCGCGCCGTGCGTGACATGCAGCTTTCAGGCTGAAGATATGGTGGTGCTGCAACTTGTGCGCGAGCACCAGCCGGATGTAGCGGTTCTTTTTCTCGAGACCGGTTATCACTTTCCCGAGGTGTACAAATATCGCGATGAGGTGACGGCTCGTTATGGGCTGAACCTTGTTAACGTGATGCCGCTCGAGACGGTGGAGCAGCAGGAGTCGAAGTTCGGCAAGTTGTTTCAGTCGCAGCCGGATCAGTGCTGCAAGCTTCGGAAAGTTGGGCCGCTGTTTGCGGCGCTCGAAAACTTCGAAATCTGGTTTACGGGTTTGAGGCGGATACAGTCGCCGACACGGGCCAATTTGAAAATCAGCGATGAGTTTCCGCTGCCTTCCGGCAAGATGTTGAAGAAGATTAGTCCTCTCGCTTCCTGGACGGATAACGACGTGTGGGCGTTTGCGCGTGAACGCGATATACCATTGCTGCCTTTGTATGATGCCGGCTATACGAGCATTGGCTGCGAGCCCTGTACTGCACTGCCCGATCCGACTGGGTCGGCGCGCTCGGGCCGCTGGGCCGGTCGAAAATTAGAGTGCGGCATTCACATCGCCGAGGCGCATTGACGTGGAGATTGTTCTCGGGTTCGTCATTGCGCTGGCCATCTCTCTAACCGGGGTTGGCGCAGGCAGCATGACGACTCCGATTTTGATTCTGTTGTTGCATGTGTCGCCCGCGACCGCAGTGGGCACGGCCCTGACATTTGGAACCGTTGTTAAGCTTGCTTCCGTACCAATTTACGCGGTGCGCAAACAGGTGGACGTTCGGATTCTTGGTCTGCTTCTAGCCGGCGGTTTACCCGGCGTGATCGGCGGAGGCTTTCTACTCAATCACATCAAGGACAGCCCGTATCAAGAGGTTTTGTATGAGTTCCTGGGCGGCCTGATCGTAGCGACGGCTTTGTTTCATCTATACCGGCAACTACGGCCGAGTCCCCTTTCCTCGACGAGAGACCGATCGAAATACCTGCCTTTGATTGCGCTTCCGATCGGAGCGGAAGTGGGTTTTTCTTCGGCAGGAGCCGGGGCGCTCGGTTCACTGGTGTTGTTGAGCTTTACACGTCTCACGACGGCGTCGGTGGTAGGAACGGATCTTTGTTTCGGTCTGGGCGTTTCTTTTGTGGGCAGCCTGATTCAGGTAAGCGCCGGCAATTACGACTTCGGTTTAATCGTCAAGCTGGTGATCGGCGGTCTTTGTGGCGCAATGGCCGGTTCCTATTTAGCGGGACGGATTCCGCAGCGTCCGCTTCGCTTTGGATTGCTCGCAATGTTGATTATTCTGGGAACGCAGCTGGCCCTTCATTCGCAGAGTACGCCTCATCCGCAAGTGAGAGCTGCGCTGCACGGTCTCAAGGTCTGGTACGCTAACTAGCTGATCCAGATCGATGTCCAATACAATTGACCAATATCGACAAGCCAAGAGCGATTATCTAAGACTGCGCAATCAAGCGAAGAAAGAGCTGATTGCTCGATTCCATCAGGTTGCCAACGAGCTCTTTCAGATTCAGAAAGAACTTCTGGACGATTTTGGCGAGAAGATAGCTGTCCCGAATAAGGCGAAGAAGGTACGTGCGGGGGCAGCCTTTAAGAAAGCTTTGGCTCCGGCGTCTGCCGTGCCGCAATTGAGTGCCACGTCGGCGAAGATCGTTTCCCTGCAAAGTCAGCTGGGAAGAGCTAAGAAAAAGGTGACGGATCTGCAGACTGCCGGAAAGCCCGTCAAGGCAGCTGAGGACAAAGTCTACGAGATTGAGGACGCGATGCGTTTGGCTCAGGCGAAGTGAAACCCGATCAGGCCGATTCGCGCATTTCTTTAGCGAGTGAGACCGCGATATCCAACATGGATCGGGAGAGCCGCACGGTTTCGCTTTCGACGGCACGGTTCGCGGTGCTCTCAGCGTGGATTTCAGGCTCGAAGCGCTCAATTAGCGCGTCGGTTTCACGGGCTGCTACCAGAAGCTTCGGAGGCGGGGCGGCTGGATCCTTCAAATCCGCCAGGTAGTCGAGAATTTGCTGGCTATGGCGCACATTGTGCTCTGCGTCCGGATCCAGAGTTCCGTCAGGCGACTCCGCCCGGTAGTGGAAGAGCGCAACCGTCAAGAGGAAATAGGTACGAAGTTGCGGCTGCCATTGCCTGATCTGCTCCCGTAATACTTTTTTCGCGTGCCAGCCGTTCCCGAATTCAAAGATGAGGGAGTTGCTGATATTTCGGATCTGATCGAAGTTGTTGTTGATGGCCGCACGCTCCTGGCGAACCCGCGCGATGGTGGCGCGAAGATCTCTTCTCACGGGTTTGTCGAACCCTGCGATACGGCGGAGATTGCTGATGAAAGAATCAATCAAATCAGAAGCGGAATCCTTTACCCAGATACGATCGAAAGTCAGCCACATGGCCAGCAAACCGAAGAGGATGCCGAGCACGTTGTCGCGCGCGACCACCAGTGAGACTTGCGGTCCGAAAGTACCGAGGTGAGTGATATAGAAGGCGAAGGCAGTTTGCGCTCCTGCAAAGGAGATGCGGGGAGAAGAGGTGGTGGTCCAGGCGGCCAAGCCAGTCACGGCGGCAAACAGCAGAGTAAATTCGGCGATGCTGTCCATATGCGGCAAGAGAAAGATCTGAGAAAGGATCCCCAATACGGCGCCCCCCATGATTGCTCCGCCGACGCGCAGCAGCTGTTTTTGACGGGACGATCCGACGGTTGACAGCGCGGTGATCATGCAAGTAGCAACGGAACTGCTCAATCCATGCCACTGAATCGAGTTATAGATGACGTAACAGGAAAGCGCGGCCAACGTGCCTTTCAGGGCGAAGCGAATATGAACAGGGCTGTTGAAGGTATCAGGCTTGAAGAGCCGACTGGGTTGATCCAAATCGATGCCGGAGGGCAGGTATTCAGAGAGCGGCCGCAGTCCGGCGAAGACTTCAGGAATACGTCCGATTGTTTTTTCGACATCGGCGATGAATGAACCGGCCCGGGTGGGACGCGGCTCGGTTCTGAGCTCGGCAACAGCCTGGAGATCGTTGTTTCGGAGCGCGATTCGAATCCGATGGAGACGGTCCGCGGCATCCGCGAGGGCTTGAGAATCTTGTTCTCGAAAGAGCGCCGGCATGGAAGACACATTGATGGTGAGGTCAATCAATCGACCGATGAGGGCGACCGTGCCGCTCATCTGTGCGACGTAGTGTGAGCCCTTACGGGAGCGCAGCAGCAACTGGCGCAGGGAAGCAGTGCCGACCATGGCGTACTGATCCAGTCTCCGTTGGAGTTTTTCATCGATAGGCTGTTGCCGGGCCATCGAGGCCAAACAGCTTTCGACCACCTGGATGCGGGCGAGCAGACGGTCGCTGAACTCGTCGGAAGGGTGGATATTGCGAGCGACGACTTCAACGGCTACGGTTACCAGGGCGGCAACCACCACGGCACAGCCGGTCCACAATGTGTTTTCAAACAGCACGCCGGTGTTGGCGGGGTAATCCCAGTTCGTAATGGACGTCACGGCAAGAAAACCGAATGCTGTTCCTTCCAGATACTCCGTGAGCGAGCTGATAAGGAAGAAAATGATGAAAAGCGTTCCGGCCACCCAGAGGAAGTGGCCAAGAGGATCTCCCGTAAAGAGGCGCACCGTACACACGATGTAGAGAAGTGAGGCGCCTACCGCGCCGACAGCCCGAACGACGCTGCGCACGGTTGCGACTGCGCTGTCACGAGAAAACAGAAGGGTGTAATAAGCGCCCAGGGCTGCACCCGGAATGCGGAACACCATGATCCAGAGCATCATGAGGGTGGCGGCAATGGTCATGCGAGCAACCGTCCAGCCGCGGCCGGGGAAAGGGGAAAGTTCCTGGACTAGAAGGTCGCCGAACCACTTCCAGGGCGATTGCGCGGAGGCGGCCGGTATAGCGGATTGAGCGGCCGAATGCGCCATTAGTTTGTCTGCGCAGGCGCGCGATTCGCCCGGACGGTGACGACGGCGTTTTCACCTACTCGGAGTAACTCGGCAACGGGATTGGTCACGCGAATGCGGACCGGGTAGCGGGAGGCCAGATGGACCCAGTTGAGTGTTCGCTGGGCGTCCGGCAGCCCTTGTGTGAGAACGCCCAGGATGGCAGGATCCGGGAGAACGCCGTAGCCGGTGCTGTCAACGGTTCCGTCGAAGTGCTTATCCGCCTTTGACATGACATAGATGTCGGCGTGCATGCCGGGGCGGATGTTCTTCAACTGGGTCTCACGATAGTTGGCGATCACCCACCAGACGCGCGTGTCGATGAGAGTAAACAACTGCTGGCCGGTGCGGGCGTAGGCGCCTTCGGATGTTGTCAAGTTTGTGACGCGAGCACTGAAAGGAGCATAGACGCGGCAATGCGTGTAGTTGTACTCGGCAGTACGGACAGCGGCGGCGCGGCTGGCCCGTTGCGTGGTAAGCGGATCCAGAATGTCGATGGCGCGCCGGCTCTGGTCGGCCTGGGCATTGCTCTGATCGAGCGAGGCTTCAGACTGCGATTTCTGAGCGAGGGCGGAGGTAAGCCTGGCTTGCGAGAGAGTCAGCTGTGCCGTAGCCTGCTTGACGGCCTCTTCCCGAGCCTTGGCGCCGGAACGAGCCTGGTCTACCTGATCCACCGTGACGAACTGCTTCGTAAGCAATGGCTCCAGACGGTGCAGATTGTTGTCAGCGTATTGGTACTCGGCGGCCGCCTGTTTCACCACTGCTTCCGAATGCCCGACATCGGCCCGCATCTGGTTGATCATGGCATCGGCTTGCACGACGCTTGCCTCCGCGCTCCTGGTGGCGGCCCGAGCAGCAGTGGCAGCATGGCCTTGCGATTCAATGTGTCTCTTCTCGTTGGCGATTTGACCTTCGAGCTGCGCCTGTTGCGCTTTGGCGTTCTGCAGGGCATACAGGTAGGGCGCATCGTCGATCTCGTAGAGCAGGTCGCCTTCCTTTACCAGTTGGTTATCGTGAACGGCCAGCTTTGTAACCGGGCCTTCTACGACCGGAGCGATGCCGATGAAATTGGCGAAGACTTCCGCGTCGTCGGTTCGAGGCTGCGTGTCGATTTCCCGAATAACCAGGAAACTGGTGAGGAGGGCGGCCGCAACTATAACGATCGCCACAATCGGGAAAGGCCGTTTGGGTCGTGGTCTTACTTGGGAGGGGTCAGCCATTTCGATTCCGCTTGCTGTTAACTGAACCAGACCAGCCACAAGCTAAAGGTAAAGAACGCTGCGGCGCAGGGATAAGTGAGGACTGCCGGCCACACATAGCTTTCCCATCCTAAGCGTTGTACGAGCAGCCGTAGAAGGACCGCGAGTAAGATACCGATTAATAAGCAGAGCATCCAGGCCGGGAAATAAGAGCCCAATATGTTGAAGGAGGGCGCGTGAACACAGCCTGTCAGAGCCAGGCAAGACGACAGCAGGAAGAGACGACGAGCGGCTGCTTTCACGGTTTGCCGCCTGTCCGTGGATGCAGTATGTCTCCGGTTCGAAACGCCAGGTCGGCGAAGGATGTCAGCACGCGCGTACTTGCCGAGATCTGCGCCGAACGTGCCTGGGCGAGAGCTCTTTGCGCGGACAGAACATCCAGTAGATTACGGACACCGTAGTTATACGATTCCAGATCGGCCTGGAACGATGTGGACGAAGCATCCAGGAACTGGCGCGCTGCCTCACGCTGCTTCAAAGCAGTCTTGACGTCCGAATACGAACGCCAGACTTCATCTGAGATGCGGTCCCGGGTAGCATCTGCTTCCGCCTCGGCACGCTTTTCTGCGGCTTTTGCTTCGTCCAGATTGCCTCTTCTCCGACCGCCATCAAACACAGTCCACGATAAACTGAGCTGGGCGTCATAGGCATTGGCGGCTGCATAGGTTCCTGAGAAGGGCGGCTGTTCACCAAAGGCCCTAAGCCGGCCCCAGGAACCAGTAAAGGCGAGACTCGGGAAATAGGCAGAGCGGGCTCCCCGGATGTCAGCCTGCGATCCTTGTATATCTGCGAGCTGCACCAGCAGATCGAGTCTTTGGGCCAGCGCTCTTTTCATCAAGTCATCCACAGATTCAGCCAGCATATTCGGCATTGGAAGGGTGTCGAGATCTTCGACACGGTACTCCGAAGCCGGCGATGCCGCTAGCAAAGTAGCGAGATCTCCGGACGCCGTTTCTTGCAGACCGATGGCAGATTGTAATTCATAGTCGGCCTGCGCCTCCGCACTACGCGCTTCGAGAACGTCCGGCAGGGTTGCAAGGCCATGTTCCAGCCTCGCTTCAGCCGCTTGCCGAACGGTCCTTGCGTTCTGTAAAGTCACTTCAGCGGCTCTTCGCTGTCCATTTGCATTCAAGAGTTGATAATACGAACTCATGGTTTGAAAGATGATACGCCGGTGCGTGTCGTTGAAGTTGAAATTAGCCGCCAGAAGATTGCTTCGCTCTCGGGCGATACGATCTTGCCGAGCGCCGAAATCGAGCACGGTGTAGTTCAGGGTAAATTCACCCTCCCCAATTCCCAGATTCTGCAATACGAACTGGTTGTTGAAGAGCGGACCCATTTGCGTTGTTTGGCCCATTGCGACGGCGGCCAGAGTTGGGTAGAGATCACTGGACGCTATCTTTAAGACTCCGGCCTGTTGTTTGGCGGCTTCCCAGGCAGCGCGGGTTTCCGGATTATGGACTTCCGCTAAATCGATGAGCTCCGGTAGAGTGTAGGTTCGATCGGGCAACAAACGATATTTTGGCGGCTGGGGCTTTGTCAACGCCGGCGAGAGATAGTGACCGGAGGGAGGGCTCCAAGGTCTATCCGGAGTGGATGGCGCCTTTTGAGGGGAAGCGATTGTTCCGTTCAAAGCCAAAAGCGCTGTACATATTTGGAGGAACAGACCTCGTCGCTGAGAGGGGAAATTTATAAGACCGATCACTGGAGTAGAATTCATGCACAGAAGACCATCATCATCGTCTTCGCTCGACTATACAAGCGTGTCTCGATTACGGCTGGGCGTGCCTGCCCCTATGACGGCGAAGTGGTACAGAGAATTGAAGACAGCACCGGTAAGCGGTGCGCTGTTTCGGTAGATCTATTCGAATTGAGCTGCCGCCCAACTTCCAAATGTGACGTCATAGGGGGCTATCCGGAAACAACCTCTCCGTTGATCGGTAAAACCTTGGCGACAAGGGAGGATCTATCGCCGGGAGCCACCATTTTCAGAGACCCTCGCCCCTAGCCCGGATTTCTCACCAAACTTGTAGCGAAACGCCACTGAATCTGGCAGAGTAGGGTCGAGAACTGGCGCGGTGCTCCGTAGGTGCGACCTATCTGTTGCTCCCCGTTTCCTCTGGGAGTGCCTCACTAGTCGAACCGTAAGTCCGTTTCCAGTCCCCGCCTCCTCAAACCCAGCGAGCCGATTTCCGGCACTGGGCTTTCCTGTGCGTTTCGCAGCAAGGTTTATGTGGCCTATCGTGCTGGAAGTGCTTTCGGCAATGCCTCACTATGTCGCACCCGGTAATCATTGAATAGCCCGAGTTGCTCATAGAGGTATGCGCTACTCCACCTCTTCCAACCGAACCCTTTACGTTTCTGAGCTCGCATCAGATGGCGCCGGATCTTCTTTTCGACCCAAGTCCTTACCCACGAAAAGCACCGGCTTGAGTTCCCTACCGCGAAGTAGTTCACCCACCCTCGCAGGATCGGGTTGATCTGTTCGATCACCCTCCCCACGGGTGCGCCAATATACCTTCGAAAGATTTCCTTCAGCTTCTGGGTCAGCGCCTTTCGCTTCTTCAGCTTGGGCGTGAGCAGCGGCCGCCACACTCCATTACTTCCCAGAACGCGACGGTACTCGAACCCCAGAAAGGAAAAGTCCTCTCCCTCGGATCCATCGACTGTCCGGCTTTTCTCTTCGTTGATCTCCACCTGCACTTTGCCGAATTCCTCCCGCAATCGTTTTTCTACTGCCCTCACAACCCAATCATTCCAGCGATGAGCGTGGATCAATATCACCAGATCATCCGCAAAACGTGCATATTGGACCACTGTGTATTGCTTCTTCCTCCCGTAGCGAGTGACCTCGATGGCCTTTTCCAGCATCCGATCTACCTCAGTGAGGTAGACGTTACTGATCAGGGGCGAGATCACGCCGCCTTGGGGAACGCCTTGCTTGCCTGCCGCTTTCAGAATCATCTTGAGCAATTGCAGCACGTCTCCGTCTTGTATCCGGCGAGCCATCTTCTCTAACAGCAAATAATGTTTGACGTTATCGAAGTAGGCTCGGAGATCAATATCAATGACACGTGTCTTTGCTTTCGCGATCGCTTCTGCGACTCGGTGTACCGCCTGAGGCGCTGTCCGTTTGGGCCGGTATCCATACGATCCCGGTTGAAAATCCGCTTCGAACACCGGTTCCAGAATGAGCTTGCTGGCCCCCTGAACCACGCGGTCCCGGATACAAGGAATGGACAGGATGCGAACTTTGCCCCCATCCTTCGGTATCTCCTTCTTCCGAACCCGCATGGGCCGGTACGTTCGATGTACGAGTTCCTCCTGAATCTGCCTCAGAAACTCTTCCCTTCCGCTTCCCTCGATGTCGTCGAAGGAGACCCCGTCAATTCCCGGTGCGCCCTCGTTCGTTTTCGCCATCTGGTAAGCTTCGCGTAAAGTTTCCATCTTGCAGATGTGGACGTATAGTCCCCAGAAACGCCAAGTTGGTTCCGCCTTCGCCTTGACGTATAGGCTCCGCCTCAGGTCTTGCAAACCGATAGGTGTTTTTCTCACGCACCCTTGCCTTCCTTTTTGTTAGAGCCATCTCACACAGCAGGGTCCCTTCGCTCCACGGACATTACTCCGCTTCTTCGCTACTCCGAACCCCTCCGCCACCCTCTCGCTTTCCTCCGACTTCCTGGTTTGCCAGTTATACGAAGTACCTTTTCCGCCGTTTTTCTCGACGGGCGAGGAGGGTTTCTCCAGTTGCTTAGCGCGTCCTTGCCACCGTGCTGCCGCTATCACCCCGCCAGAGTGTTGTGTCGCTTCGGTCAGCTTGCGCCACTCCATGCTGCTTTCGCCCAAATGTTGAAGGCTCAGCCTCTGGAATACTTTTCGAGGCCACCCGTGCGTTCATTTTCATTACGGCCCGGCGACTCGCTCACCGCCCCTAGGACGGCTTGGTCATTGAACTCTAGAAATTAGATCTCTCACCTCTCTATCAATCAAGCTACGGGGCTTCTGACTCTTACCCCGGTGGGTTTCGTTCCCCACTGAACACGCCAGCCTTCGCTGGACGTACAACATTTGTGGGAACAGATGTTTAAACGACAGGAGGAGCGGCGTTTGCCTACAACAGAGTGTAACCAAGTCAGCTTTGCGTTTCAGGGGTTGTTTTCTCGGGCCGTGATAGGAGGATTCGACGGAGGACAGATCAGCTCTGACGGAGGGAGCCTACTGTTGCGCGAGGTGGAACACCACACAGGCATCCTTCGGCGGTTCGCCGGCTGTTTCAGCGATCATCGCCACCGGGAGCGAATCGAGCACAGCGTGCCGGAATTGGTGTCGCAGCGGGTGTATGGGTGGGCGCTCGGTTATGAGGATTTGAACGATCATGACCAGTTGCGCAGCGATCCGCTGCTGGCCGTGCTGGCCGAAAAGCGCGATCCAGAAGGTCGCGGCCGTAAGCAGGAACGCGGCCGCGGCAAAGCGCTAGCAGGCAAAAGCACGCTGAACCGCAGGGAACTGACGCGCGCCGATGCCACTAAGCAGGAGCGGTACGCCAAGATCGTGATGGACAGCGACGCCATCGACCGACTGCTGGTCGAAGTGTTCCTGGAAGCGCACACCACGCCGCCGGAAGAGATTGTGCTTGACCTCGATGCCACCGACGATCCGCTCTATGGCCAGCAGGAAGGGCGCTTTTTTCACGGCTACTATGGCCATTACTGTTATCTGCCGTTGTATATCTTCGCGGGCGAGCATCTGTTATGCGCACGACTGCGGCCCTCCAACATCGATGCTTCGGCGGGCAGCCGGGAAGAAGTCGAGCGGATCGTAAAACAGATTCGGGCCCAGTGGCCGGAGATGCGAATCATTCTGCGTGCCGACTCCGGGTTCTGCCGCGACGAGTTGATGAGCTGGTGTGAAGACCAGCAAGTTCACTATGTGCTCGGACTGGCGCGGAATCCGCGGTTGCGTAAGATCATCGATAGCGAGATGATGCAAGCGCGCGCCGGGCAGGAGCAAACCCAGCAGGCCACGCGCGTGTTCACTGAGTTTCCCTACCGGACGCATGATTCCTGGAGCCGCGCCCGGCGCGTCGTCGCTAAGGCCGAGCATCTCGCCCAAGGCGAGAATCCACGCTTCGTTATGATCTCACTTGACGCTGCGCACTTGACCGCACAGCCACTCTATGAACAGCTCTATTGTGCGCGCGGTGAGATGGAGAACCGTATCAAGGAGCAGTTCTCGTTGTTCAGCGACCGCACCAGCACGGCCTATCTGCGCTCTAACCAACTGCGACTGTATTTGTCTTCCATCGCCTACCTGCTACTCGCGCCTCTGCGGCGATTGGGCCTCCAGGGTACCGCGATGGCGAAAGCGCAGTGTCAGACCATCCGGCTCATGCTGCTCAAAATCGGCGCCCTGGTGCGCATCACGGTACGCAAAGTGTGGGTGTCGTTCTCCAGCGGCTACCCACACCAGGCGCTCTTCGCCCACATCCTCCAGCAACTCCGCTGCTGACCTTCGTCGCCGTATAGTTCTTTGACAACTCCCTTTCGCAGAATCAGAGGCGCCCCAAAGCGGCGGCGTGTCTGAACCTGTCCCATTTGAGGGCCCGCCCGCCGTCCCTTTCCCCCCATTCACACCACCGCCTTCCGGCATTGGCGGACCCGCCACCCCAACTCATTTGTGAGAAGGTCGGGCTAGCAGCTTGGCCTCGGAGAAGGAACGTCTTAGGATATGATCCGCTATCACAGAGCTTGAAAGATCCGAAATCCTCGTACCACTCACCCTCAGGCACGTGAGGGCGCGTCTCGATCCAGAGGCGAAGTTGGTTCAGGTCGACCACACTGGTCGCGCGATCACGCATCCGAACGATCAGATGTTGCCGCACCCCTTCGGGCAGATTCTCCCATCGCGCGATTTTCGGCATTAGCCGAGGACGGGAGCCCTATTGTTCCGCCTTTCTAGGGCGACAGAGTGTCGCCTTTTAGAAACTGGCGCACTCGCCGCAACAGCCGAGTGAGAACCGAACTTTGGAAACAAATATTGCGGAGGTCGAACAAAGGCCGGCCACACGAAAAAAGGGCCAGGCGACGAATCGCCTGGCCCTTTTTCTTGGTTTGTATTGCTAGTCTACTTCGGGCAGCCGAGTGCCTTCATTTGATCGGCCGGCAGCGGTCGAGCGTTCTTGACTGCTGGAGGCATCGATTGCGGATTGGGCACCAGGTAAACCTCGACTCGACGGTTCTTGTCGGCCTCGGTCACCATTGAGCCCTTGCGCTCCTTCTGTGAGGGCAGGTTGGAGGTGCCGCACAGAGCAGGTTGCGTATCGGAGGATTGATCCGTGCCAACCCAATCGATCATGATGCGCGATGGGTCGACATTGGCGCAGGTGCCGGTACCGCCACTCAGAACCGCAGCGGCGTTCATGACGCGCTGTTCATCGAGCGGTGTGGGCGCTGCTCTTCGTCGGCCTCTGCCGCGGACGGCTGGGGCGTTTTCTTTCTCGTCGCTGTCGCGGTGGCCGACGAGGACGATCGTGTACTGGCCTTGAGCAACTCGCGGCGCAGTCTGTTCGATCAGGACGTTCTTGCCGCAGTTGTTAACGCGGGCGTTGTTCTTGGCGAAGACCACGTCTGGCAGCCGGACATATTGCGGCGGACAGTTCACAGTGATCTGTGTGGTTTGCGTCGCAGTCTTGCCGCTGTCACTCGTTACGGTGACAGTCGCTGTGACGGTCTTGGACTGGTTCTGAGAACCGCCCTCGAAGTTCAGGGTAGAAGCATCGAAGGTCGCGTTGGCGCTGGTGTCGTTCGAAACGCTGCCTTCGCTGACGGTCCACTTGTAGTTGAGATTGCCACCGCAAGCACCGGCCTGAGCAGCAGCCGTCAAGGTGGCGGTGTGTGTACCGTTCTTATCAGCAGCGCAGGATAGTGTGGTTGGGCTGGCGTTCACGCTGGTGATCTGTGGCGTGGTCTCGGCAACCGTAACGGTTGTGGTCGCAGTCACAGGAGCAGCGGGAGGCGGCATGGTCGGCTGAACCCAGCAACGAACCGGGATGTCCTTCGGCCGTGTGGGCGCCGGTGGCGGAGGCGTGGGATCGGTCACCGTTACAGCAACCGTGAAGTCGCCGGTATTGTTCGGAGTAAAGCTGAAGTCCGCACTGTCGCTGCCGGAAGCCTGACCGTTGAGGGTCCAAGCATACTTGAGCGTGTGACCGGACGGACCGCTAGCAGTCGAGTGCACCGAAACGGGCTTGCCCTGACAGATTGTCTGGCCTTCGGCGCCGGTGATTGCTCCCTGCTGCAGCGGGGCTGGAGGTGGCGGAGGCGCCGGCATCGGTGGGCACTTCTTCTCGCCCACATAGAAAACCAGTCCGACCGTTGCTTGCAGTCCGTTTAACTTTTCGCGGGCCGGGATGTAAAGACCGCCGTTCGGAAAGTTGGGCAGACCGAAGGTCGGGTTACGTGACCAAAAGCCTCGTGCGTCAAAGCGCAGACCGAGGTGGTCACTGAGGTGGAACTTGACGCCGCCACCGTAGTTCAGCGCAACCTGCAGATTGTCGTTCAGGTTTTGAGAACCAAAACGAGTGACGTTCGCGGGCGTCCGTGCCAGATTCTTGGCTTCACTGGTGGGAGTGAACTGAGCGCTATTAACACCGACGGTCAAGTAAGGTTGGACCTTGGATCCTCGCGGTCTCAGGTTGAAAATGGGATTCAGACCGAACTGATAGACCCGGGAACCAAATGAGTAATTTGGAAGACCGGCTCTGTTCGGCGTCAGAAAACGACCGTTCGCTTGCGCAAAATCGCCCCACGCCTCTATTCCAATCCACTTACTTGCGTTGTAGGCTACGCGTAGACCACCCACGCCGCCATTTACGAGCTTCAAACCAAGCCCCTGATTAACTGCGCCGTAAGTGCTGACGCCACCAAACGGATCGATTTCCACGATATCCGGAAATTCATCCGCAGTTGCACCGCCCATCGATTTCGATGAATTAGCAGCGTTTTGCGGACTTGCTGTATTGTTCGCATCTTGAGCCGCAGCCATTGTGCCGAAGCACACTGCCGCGCTTAAGATTGCGGAACCGATCGGCCTAAATCTGAGCCGAGAACCCATTTTTCTCCTCCAAACGAGTGTTCTAACCCTGAACGTTGATGTCGCGCTACAAACTTTTGTAACAGAAGAATGCCGCACGAAACTTTGTGACTTTAAACAAAGGGCTGAAAATATGTTCGACCCTCAAAGCGTATTACTTTAATGTACTTCGGCAACAAAGAGAATCAACCTTAGTCTGAAAGTACTTTAATGATTTTCTGTGTCTGGGAATACAATTGATCAGCTTAACGGCTCCGAGTCCGCAACTGAGATCACGCAAAGAGAAAAGCGACTGGCTATTACACCTGAAGCTTGACAGATGATTTGACAAATAAGACCCTGCTTGTAAAGTTTCTGCCATTTTATCCTTAGACAAAAGCCCAAAGCACAGGCCTAAGGTTCAAAAACAAACCCATCGGCTTAACGTTAAGCCGGATCACAAGACATTTCCCCAAGCACACGTGTAACAAACACAAATCTGATAGTACCGAAACATGAATTAGTTGCGAAAGAGAATACCTAAGCCGGAGGTTATTCCGTAGAGGCGATCGCAAGCGCTATTAGGAACCCAAAGCTGTCGAATCTGTAAGGACGGCAGAGAAGTTGGGGCCGGAGACCAGGAGGCGCCTGCGTCATTGCTCTGGAATAAGTGGCCATATTCGACTGCATAAGCGGTTTGAGCCGAGCCCCCATAAATTACCGCACTAACAGTGGATGCCTGGATTCCCTGGGCGTTGGCGACCCAGTTACCACCACCGTCAGGGGAAGAATACAATCCCACCCGAGTCGCTATCAAAAGGCGGCTCTTCGGATCGGCTGGTAGAGCAACATCGTTGACATCGCCTATAGGGAGCGGGAAAGCCATCGGCTCCCACTGATCTCCGCTGTCCTTGGAGAGCATGAGGCCCGCCGGAGTACGTGCCACTAAACGAGCGTCCGAATCAGCGCCCGAAGAGTAGAGACCCGAGACCGTACCGCCTGCATTCAGAGTGAGCTGTGTCCACTGCGATCCGCCATCGCTGCTCCTGAATAACCCCAGGTTTGTAGCTATGTAGAGCAGATCTTTTCCGCCTTGACGGAAGGAGTAGAGGCCCGCAATATCGGTGGGCGTAACCGTTCGAAGAATCACGCGCGGCTTAACAGGACGATGAGCACTCGCCGTAGCGGTCCGGGAGCGCGTCACTGCTTTCGATCTTGTCGCGGCGGTGGTCTTGGCGGTAATCTTAGCGACTGGCGGAGGAGGCGGCGGAACAATCATACGCAATGTAAGTGGCTTCCAAAGGTTCCCGCCATCCGCGCTGCTGAAGACCTGGCGCGACGTCGATGCCAGAAGCACCTTGGGGTCAGTGGCGCTTCCGGCAAGGAAGCGTAGATGCACACCCGCCAGACCCTTCGCATCTCGAATCTGATTCCAGGTCTCACCCTTGTCAGGGCTGACAAATATACCGGTCCCTCCACCCACTTGGGACTCGATAGCAACGAACTTATCGCCGGCCGCAGTGACTGCAGCGATCTGGCGATTCACAAATCCGTTGTTACTCGCTTTGATAGTTTCTCCGCCATCGTCGGTCTTACCCATACCTTCGTCTTCCGTCGCAAGATACATGCTCTTGGGCTGAGCTGGATCGAAGGCAATCGAGTTTACCTGGGTGTTACTTACTGTCTTCCAGTTCACGCCGGAGTTAGCGGACTTGAATAAGCCAGTGGTGGTGCCCGCATAAATAGTATTTGGCTGAAGCATGTCCTGGCGGATTACATGAGTGCGGCGCGAAGTATTCGGAATACCGGCCAACTTACGCCAGGAGTCTCCCCGGTTTGCACTGGAGTAAATACCGCTGCAGGCGCTCGCGAAAATGTCGGTCGGCTGGGCGGGACTTACATAGATGGAAAACACATCCGAGTCGTCGATCATTCCCGAATGAATGGACTCCCAAGTCTTGCCTCCGTCCATGGTTTTCCAGGGTAGATGAGATGTTCCAGCGTAGATGATATTGCCATCTTTAGGATCGATGGCGAGTGAGGTGATGCCCTGCATTTCTAGATTATTCGGATCAGAGATGCGGGACCATGATTTTCCGCTATCGCTGCTCATCATCACGCCCTTGAGTGTACCGGTGACAAACTCCATGGGATTACTGGGCGAAACGGCCAAGGCCCGCACTCCGAAACTGTCTATGTCTTTATTTGGCGACCATGTCTTACCGCCATCGAGGCTTATATAAAGCGCTCCACCGAAGGCGTCCAGCACTCCCACCAGATAGTGTTTAGAATCGGCCGGATCAACCAGAATGGAGGTGACGTCGGCAAGGGTGCGTCGAGGCAGATTTAACGGTTCCCAGCTGGCGCCGAAATCCTGACTTTGATAGAGTAGCGAACTTCTGGCTCCGGCCAGGACGGTCTTGGGACTCTCAGGGTCAACCGCCACCGAGAGTGCGCTTCCCCCGAAAGGACCGGCAATCTTCCAATCACTAACTGGCGCTGAAACAGCCCATGCTCCCATAGCGGCTGCGGACAGCCCGGCGACGAGGCCCAACCAAAACAAACTTTTCTTAATCATTCACCAAAGCTTCTGTTTGAAACAGTATCTTCATTTTGGACCGGAACGAGCTTTAAAACCAGCCTTTTTTGTGAAGGCTTTCGAACGGAAGTCAGATTCAAGCTGGTAAGATCTCAAAACAATTCACCGTCCTCCTGATTAATCTCTGGTCAGATTCGGTACACTAAGGCTTTGTAGTTATCAGGAGTTCATGGCACAGGATCAATTCAACAGCGCTGGGAAGGCCCACGCCGCATCGCCCAAGATCGAACAGAAGGAAACAGTCTACAGCGCTGAGTATTTTGGCAGCGGGACATTCCACATCACGAAGCCGAAGCGCAAAGACGCCAAGCGTCGCCAGTCCGCTTTAAAGGGTACGACGCGGGGCTCGCGCAAGTAATTAGATTTTCGATTCTGAATCGAAGGTTTGTCTCGAAGCGAGCAGCAGTTTCGGCACTTACAACGTCCAGGTAACTTTATTAAGCGTTCTGGGACGGTCCGGATCCAGGCGCTTTACTTCCGCCAGACTGGCAGCAAATAGTTGCGCAGGAATGATGTATGGGATGGGCGTGTACACTTCTTCCGGCAGGCTTCCATGATAAGAGAGGTCGGCCGGAATCGTGAGTGGTTGTCCAGTTTGACCAGCAATAGAGCGCACAGCATCGTTGCTCCGGTCGGTGAGTAACAATGTATCTGCGTCGATGGCGTGGAGTTTAGCGAGTAATTCGCTCATTGGCTTCCAAGTGACGCCCGGTGGGCAAAACACAAAGGCCGGGAAAGAAGCTTCCAACATAGCAATAGGACCGTGCAAAAGGTCCGCCGATGAAAATCGTTCGGCGATGACGTAGCAGGTTTCCATCAATTTCAGCGCGAATTCCATTGAGTTCGAATAGTTAAGACCGCGCCCGATACAGACGGCGTGCTGCATGAAGCGGTAGCGCTCCGCTCGTATCCGAATCTCTTTCTCCAGTTGCAAGGCCTGGGAGGTCCATTCCGAGATTCTTTTAAGAGCGTCCCGTTCGATTGGCGCACCGAGCGCATAAGCAAGCAGATAACAGCACAGCAGTTGTCCCGTGTAAGTCTTGGTAGCTGCTACGCTCTTTTCTTTGCCCGCCTGCACCAGGAAAGCATGCTGCGCCAATTTGGCCAACGCGCTTTCGCTTTCATTGGTGATTCCGATGGTGAAGGCTCCGGACTTCTTGGCCTGCTCCAGAACCAGGTTGGTGTCGGTAGATTCACCGGACTGTGAGATGGCGACGACAGCGCAGTTCTTGAATTTGAGATTCGAGCGGTAAAGCGTAGAGACGGAGGGGGCGGCCAGCGAGACTGGAATGCCGGTGCTGATTTCAAGCAAATATCGGGCGAACTGGGCGGCGTTATCGGAGGTTCCGCGAGCGGCAAGAATGATGAGATCGACGGGGTGGCGAGTAAAAGTTTTTCGCAGCTCTTCCGCCCGACTCCATTCGCTTTCGAGTGTACGCTCGATCGTTGCCGGTTGTTGCCGAATCTCCTCGAGCATCGTTGACATGCCACGAAGATAGCAGAGGCAATGCCGCGATCAAGGTTAGAGTAAGACCCGAGATCCGCGAACGGCTCCGAGCAGAAATTGCGGACTAATGAGATCGGACATGGGGAGACGGGTAACCGTCGGCTTCAGCAAAATTAGGGTGTTTGAGGTGCTGTGATCACGGGTGTTTTCGGAAAGTATCTGCGCGATGCCGGGTATCTGCGACAAACCGGCTAAACCATTTCGGGAGAGCGTGTGATCATCCTGCTCTAACCCGGCGATGAGGGCGTACTCGCCCTGGCGAAGCCGAACTGAGCCCTTGAACTCCCGCTGATTAATGGACGGCACGCTGGCGTAAACCTGGTTTCCGAGTGATTTATATTGAGCTTCGGTGTCGAGCGAGATGTCTCCATCGCCATTAACTCGCGCACCGAGTTTCAATACTAGCCCGAGGTCTTCTTGTGTGACTTGCCCCACCGGATTGTAAATCGCACTGCCGGCTGTTTGCTGGAATCCGCTGTAAGTGCTCGTCGGGATGGGGTATTTGTCGCCGACATGAAGACTAGCCGTTTGACCGCTTGCAACTACGACGGTGGCGTCGTAAAGAACGCGACTCGAGGACTTTGTGTAAGTCGCGAAGAGCGTGGCGCTGCCGAGGGCCAATCCAAAGAAGCTTGTTCCTCCTCCGAAAACAAGCAGAGAGCTTACGTTGGACAGGTCAGGCAGCAAGGTTTGAAAATTGCCGAGGTGAGCGAAGCTGAACGCCGGAAAGCTAGTCGGGAGCGCCAGGCCGTAGTGATAGTTAACGTCGGTATCGATCGCAATAAGCTGCACCTCAACGGAACACTGCGCCTTGGGAAGAAGAAGGGCTTCCATAAGGGAGCGCGCGATGCGAACCTTTGACACACGATCTCGAATGACAACAGCTCGAGCCGTGCTATCCCAGCTGATTGTTCTAATCGAAAGCGCCCCACGCACCGCATTGGCGGCCTCAACCACCTCTTTAGCGTCAGTAGCATCAGGAAGCGGAACCGTTGCAACCACGATCGGTTCGTACTCATTGCGCTTGATCTCGGTGTCACGCGCGACAAAGATGGCGTGGGGGCCGGTAGGGAACAGAAAAGTATGGGTCGCGGCCGTGATGCCCTGCATCGCGGTTTCGAAGTCAGCGTGGGCGATGGTAAAGCGCCCCATCGGTTTGGCGTCGAAGTCGGGATCGAAGGTAAGTTGAATGCCGTAGGCGTGCGCGATTTCGGCGATCGCAGTCTTCTCGTCCAGACGTAAGTCGAAATCGTGCTGGCTGCCATCGAGCTCGAGATGGGGCGGCGGCTGAAGTTCGCCCGCTTGAGGATTAAGGACCGCATCGAGTGGCTTTTCTTCAGCTGGAGCGCCGGCTTCCGATTCGGCCGCTTTGATGTCTCCGGAGATGTCGGCCTCTTCGACATGGGACGTGCTGAGCAGTTTGGCGAGAGGAGCAAGCGCTTCCCGATTGGCGGCATACGTGGTGTTGCGCGGATCTCGTACGGACGCCTCGGCGAAAAGAAGATAAGCCCTCACCAAGCGACCTTCATTTTGAGCCTGGCGCGCTTCTTTGGCCAAACGGGCGGCTATGGTGTCACCCGCAGCAAAGCAGACGCAAGCTACAAGCGAGCACAAAAGCAAACGTTGAATCAAGTTCTCAGGACGAACAAAGGTGTAAATTCGTGCAGTGTGTCAACATTCTGGCGCAGTTTAATGTCCGGGAGCAACGTACCCGGGTGGATGAGCGGCCCCTTCGCCGAAGAAATACTCCTCCATTTGTTTCAGCAAGAACTCTTGCGCTTCGGGAGTCCCCAGATTTAAACGATATTCATTCATGATCATTTTCATCTGCTCCACCCACATGCCCCAGGCTTGTTGGGAGACTTGTTCGTAAATACGCTGGCCAAGAGGGTGACCGTCGAAGGGAACTTCTTTGAGTCCCGGTAATTCCTTCTGTAATTTGACGCAAAACACCATTCGCTCAGGGTTTGCGCTCGTCGAGCTGGCCATTTTTATTCTCGGTTTCTCTCTTTGAGGATAGCCCAGGGCAGGAGCGGCCTTACTTGAGAGGAATGGCTGCGAGAGCTTTTACTGGGTAATCCGGTCGTGCTCGCGTTCCAGGAATTGGGAGAGGCGCAGTGAAGTCGGAGCGCCTTGAGAGTGATGGTGCTGAACGGCTCTTACATAGCGTTTTAGGATATCGGGGCGCGATGATTTGCGTACGCGGCAGGTCTGGAGATCAAGCAGCAGCTCCAGTTCCCATTGAGTGAATGTATTCCGTCGAACGGTGCCGCTGATAATCTCGTGAACAAATTGATTCAACGAGGTCAACTCAGATCGGTCTGATTTCATTTCGGCCATACCAAAATGTGCTTTTTAGAGAGGAAAAATCTTAGTTTTCCTGCGAATCATCCATTGCAACGGGCACTTAGCTTCCGAGCGAAGTGGTCAACCAAGCGGCATTTTCGGACATTTGGCCCTGGATTCTGGGATGTTTGGCTACCGTGCTGTGCCTGAGCGGCATCGATGACCTGATTCCGAGCTTGATCTGCTTTTGGCATATCGCTATCAAGAAAACGCCGGACCGGAGTATCTATGCTGCCGACGAGATTTCAGAAGAGCGGCGAATCGCTATTTTCGTTCCCTGCTGGAAGGAATCCGAGGTGATCGGCGAGATGGTGCGGCATAATCTGGCAGCCATTCGATATCGGAATTATGATTTCTTCCTCGGCGTTTACCCAAACGATAAGGCCACAATGGACGTGGCCACGATGCTGGCCCGTACATTCCGCAATGTACACGTGGCCGCTTGTCCGCACCCCGGCCCCACTTCAAAAGCGGACTGTTTGAACTGGGTCTATCAGCGAATGGTTCTTTTTGAAGAGCAGAACGGCACTTACTTCGATACGGTTACTCTACACGATGCGGAAGATCTGATCCATCCGGAGGCGCTCGCGGTAATCAATCGCGAACGCGTGAGGAATGCGATGGTGCAAGTGCCGGTTCTGCCTCTGGCTACGCCCTTCGGCGAGTTTACACATGGAGTTTATTGTGACGATTTCGCCGAATACCAGAGCGTCGATATGCGAGCGCGGCAGTTTTGCGATACATTTTTGCCTTCGTGCGGCGTGGGAACAGGCCTGGCACGTCACGTATTGGAGAGACTGGCGAGTGAACGCAATAACCTGGTCTTCGATCCGGCCAGTCTCACGGAAGACTACGAGACTGGAGTTTACGTTTTCAACGCGGGCTACCGGCAATCGTTCGCTCCGCTGAGACCGACGGACAAAGGACTCCTTGCTACCCGCGAGTATTTCCCGCGACGATTCCGTTCAGCGATACGGCAACGGACTCGCTGGGTTACCGGCATTGCATTGCAATCCTGGGCGCGCGACGGATGGTATGGCTCCTGGAAATGCAAATACTGGTTCTGGCGAGATCGCAAAGGGCTGCTGGCGAACCCGATTAGCTTGCTGACGAACCTGTTGTTCGTGGCCGGATTGGCGGACCTGCTCCGAGCCAATATCCAACACCAGCCGTGGATCTTTGCGGTTTCGAATCCCGTCGTTTTAACGCTTTGTTCCGTGACCTCCGCGCTGCAGGTCGGCCGCACAGCGATGCGAATGTTCAATACGGGCAGGATTTACGGTGTTCCCTTCGCTTTAGGCGTGCCGCTGCGTACGTTCCACGCCAATTACATCAACTGCTTTGCTTCCCTCGGCGCACTCTGGCGATATGCTCACGCCAAGTTAAACCGGCGGCCGCTGGTGTGGCTCAAAACCGATCACGCCTATCCCCGGCAGGACGCGCTGATGACAACCAGAAACAGAAATCTTTGTGAAGTCCTGGTTAGCGAATCGCTTCTTTCGGAAGAAAAGATCAGACAAGCGCAGGTGGAGTTGCAGTCCGACGCTTATCTGGCCGAGTTTCTCCTGGCTCGCGGGATCCTCTCCGAGCATAGTCTTTGCGAAGCGGTAAGTCTGCAATCCGGAGTGCCGTTTACATCCGTGGACTGGGCTTCGGTGAAACCGAGGGTTGTGCGAAGCTTGCCGGCTCAAATTGAGAGGCGGTTCGGAGTTATTCCTTTCCGAGTGGAACACGGACGGTTGATGTTCGCGGGTACTAAATTGCCGGCAGCGGCTTTGCACGCCGAGCTTGGCGAGTACACGCCGTTATCGACAGAATTCCACTTAGTCACAAAACAAGACTACGAAAAGCTCAGATCCGCGATGTATGGTGAAGAGACTTACTTCCCGACTGGATTAACCTGGGGATCGAAGATGGAGATCGGCGAGAGATCGACTATTTCCCACTTATGATTTTTTAAAAGTAGCTTGACGTGCACTTCCTCGGATCGCCGGTCGTTCTCATTCGTCGCTCTGCCGGTCAGGGTGATTGACCATTTGAGCGTCAAATCCGTTTGTGTCGGCAAATCCTCTTCGTCGACTACGTCTGCTTCGTTTGAGATATCGAAGGCGTTCGTCAGCGCGACAAAGTAATCCCGCAGCGTTTCATAGCGCGGAAATGTCTTTGAGAAGGAAGCGAGCGCATCCGAAGGATCGCCATTTGTCAGGCTATTCGAGACACGACTAATCACTCGGAGAACATCGTGGGGTCGGTCAGCCGCTGCCGTAAGGGCAGAAGCAAGCAATAGAACGAGCGTTCTAGGTGCGATAACTGCCATTGATTTGGATATAGCCTTCGGTGAAGTCACAGGTGAAAAACCGCGCTTGTCCTTTTGCTTTACTTCGGTGCTGGACGCGGATATCCACTTCGCTTTCATCGAGACGCGTCTTCAATTGTGCTTCGTCATAATTGGCCGCCAGTCCGCCCGCACAGACACGAACATCCTGGAGGAACACATCGACGTCGGCCGGGTTGAACTCGACGCCCGAGTAACCGGCAGCGGAGAGAATCCTTCCCCAATTCGGGTCGCTGCCGGCGATGGCCGTCTTGACGAGCGGCGAGTTGGCAATGCCTCGGGCGATCTTGCGAGCCCCTTCTTCGGTTTTAAACCCCGAGACGCGCACGATGATCAGCTTACGGGCGCCTTCGCCATCTGCCGCGATCTGTTCCGCCAGGCTTTCCATGACTTCCGTCACGGCGCCTGCGAATTTCTGCAGATCGCCTCGATTCGGTTTGACTTTCGAAGCCCCGTTTGCCAAAAGGGCCACCGTGTCGTTGGTTGACATATCGCCGTCGACGGTCAGCGAGTTGTAACTCGAGTGGTTGGCGCGAATCAGAATTTGACGGAGATATTTCGCCGGCACGTCGGCATCGGTCAAGACAAAGCCGAGCGTAGTTGCCATGTCCGGCTGAATCATGCCCGATCCCTTCGTCATCCCGGCAATTCGAACGATTCCTTGTGAGAGCTGCACTTCCGCGGAGGCGACTTTCATCCGCGTGTCGGTCGTCATGATGGCCTTTGCTACCGATTCGAAACTATTGGGCGAAAGCGCGGCCGCGAGCTCGGGCACGGCGTTCACCAAAAGGCTGGGATCGAGTTCCACACCGATCACTCCGGTTGAAGCGGGAAGAACAAATTCTTTGCGCGTCTTCAACGCTTTGGCAACGGCTTTACAAGACACGTCGGCCACGCGATCTCCGCTTCGAGTGGCGCAGTTTGCGTTGCCTGCGTTTACTAGGATCGCAGTCACTCGGCCGCCGGATGACTTCAAGTTTCTGCGGGCTTTACGAACCGGCGCTGCCTGCACCATATTCTTGGTGAAAACAGCCGCGGCTTGCGCCGGACGGTCGGAGACAATCAATCCGACATCGTCCTGTTCAATTTTCCGGATGCCGGCGTAAGTGGCGGCATAGCGATATCCCAACGGAAGCTTCAAGACTGTTCTCCCAAATATTCGTCTGTCCTCGGTTGATATCCGTTCAAGAAGGCTTCGGCGGTCATACGCTTCTTTCCGGCAAGCTGCACCTCGAGTAACTCTAAACTTGTTTGTTCACCGCCGCCCACGATCAGTCTTCGCTTGTTTATCAGCAACTGACCAGGCTTGACGGAACCGTTCTCCGCCAGTTGCGCCTGTAGAATATTCATCTGCTGACCGCGAAAAGTCGTGAAGGCTCCGGGCCACGGCTGGAATCCTCGGAGCCGGTTGTAAATCCGGACGGCCGGGCGCGACCAGTCAACCAGGCCATCTTCTTTCTTGAGAATGGGCGCCAGCGTCGCTTCCGCCTCGTTCTGCTTTTCTCGCGCCAGGCCGCCTTCGTCCAATTTCCGAAGAGCATCGATCAAAAGGTCTGCCCCAAGCGGCGCTAATCGCAGACTCAGTTCAGGAGCGGTTTCGGCGGGCTCGATGGCGAGCTCAGATTTGAGCAGCATGTCTCCGGTATCGAGCCCCGCATCGATTTGCATGATGGTGACGCCGGTCCTGCTCTCGCCGTTTGCAATGGCCCATTGAATGGGCGCCGCGCCCCGGTATTTGGGTAATAAAGAAGCGTGCACATTCAAGATGCCGAATCTGGGGAGATCGATGACGGCCTGCGGAATGATCTGGCCGTAACCGACAACCACCATTATGTCTGCCCTCAGCGTGCTCAGAAACTCGATATTTTCGGGACGGCGGATCCGCTCCGGCTGGTGGACCGGCAACCCGAAGCCGAGCGCCGCAGCCTTCACCGGCGATTCAGTGAGCTGGTTACCGCGGCCTTTGGGCCGATCCGGTTGAGTGAATACAGCGAGAATATAGTGGCCGTCAGCGACCAGCGAGTTCAGCGTCGGAACAGCAAACGCCGGGGTGCCTAAAAAGACAACACGCATCAGAGAAAGCCTTCAGGCGAATGCAGAGCGATCAATCCCACTCACCGGACTTCTGAAGTTTTCTGATTTTTCTGCGGATGATGTCGCGTTTCAATGCGCTCAGGTGATTGATAAACAGAACGCCATTGAGATGATCGATCTCGTGTTGAAACGCTCGCGCCAACAGCTCTTCGCCCGAAAGCTCAATCTCGTCGCCCTGTTCGTTCCTGGCCTTCACCGTCACTCGATTGGCGCGGGTGACAGGCTCTCGAAATCCCGGTATGCTCAGGCAACCTTCTTCTCCTGTCTGCTTCCCTTCCCGGAAAGCAATTTCGGGATTGATAATGACGATTTTGTCGGCTTCATTCTCGCCGACGCTCACATCGATGATCGAGACGCGCTTACTCAATCCGATCTGTGGAGCGGCTAGTCCAACGCCCTTGGCCGAGTACATGGTTTCCCACATGTCTGCGATCAGCTCTTTGAGCTCAGCCGTATCGAACTCCGTAACCGGTTCCGCCTTCTGTTCAAGAATGGGCTCACCATATTTCAAAATTGTTCGAACCATTTCCAATCAGCGCCTCGGCTGTGCCGGACGCTCCTAAAACCTCTTCACTTGAGCGATGTAGCCGTCGAAGTTGCGTCGTGTTTCGAGCAGAGAATCGCCTCCGAATTTTTCCAAAAAAGCCTGCGCCAGAACCAGCGCGACCATGGCCTCGCCGATCACTCCGGCGGCAGGAACAACCGCGACGTCACTGCGTTCGTAAGCGGCCAAGGCTGGTTCGCGAGTCGGCAAGTCAACCGACTCCAGGGGGCGTCGAAGCGTGGAAATCGGCTTCAGAAATCCGCGGACAACGATGTCCTGCCCGTTCGTAATGCCGCCTTCCAAGCCTCCGGCCCGGTTGGAGCCGCGATGGAATTCGTGTTCTGCCTTGTCGTAGTGAATCGTATCCTGCACCATCGATCCATAAGACTTCGCGCCATCTTCAGCGAATCCGATTTCTACGCCTTTCACCGCCTGAATCGAAACGATGGCCTGTGCCAAACGTCCGTCGAGCCGCGTGTCCCACGCTATGTGAGACCCGAGTCCGGGCGGAACGCCATGAGCCACCACTTCAAACATGCCTCCAATGGTGTCTCCGGTGCGGTAAGCGTGATCCACGGCCTCTTTCATTTGGGCTTCGATGGCGGCGTCGACACACCCGAGCAGAACTTCTTGCCGCTCGCTGAGCGCGACAAGCTCGTCCCAACTCGCCGAACGATTCAGCTTTACGGGTCCCACGCCGATCACATGGCTCAGCACTTCGATCCCAAATTCATGCAGCAGTGTTTTAGCAAGAGCTCCCAATGCGACACGCGCCGCAGTCTCCCGGGCGCTGGCACGTTCAAGAATGTATCGGGATTCGCTGAAATTGTACTTGATTGCACCGGGCAGATCGGCGTGGCCCGGACGCGGCCGATGCACGGGTTTGCTCTTGCCGTCGTCTCCGTCCTTCGCGTCTACGGGAAGGATCGCGCCCCAGTTCTTCCAATCCTTGTTGTCGATGATAATCGCTATCGGAGACCCAATGGTCTGCGAATGGCGAACGCCGGAGATGATGCGAACACGGTCGGTCTCAATTTTCATTCGTCCACCCCGACCATAGCCTTGTTGCCGCCTCCAAAGCTGCTGATCGAGGTAGTCGGTGCTGACAGGAATCCCAGCCGGCAGCCCGGTCAGAGTGGCAACCAAGCACTCTCCATGCGATTCTCCAGCTGTCTCAAAACGCAACATTCAGATATGTCATTCATGGTAACGAACATGTGAAAGTCGCCTGTACGCAACATGGGATAATCGCATAGGCAGACGATTCTTGGCCACCTTCCTCCCTACCACCCCCAGCCTTGTTGAGACCGTAGTGCAGTCCGCCTGGCGGAGAAGACTGCTTGTCATCTCCGTGGAACAGCTTGCATTTACGCTTGCGATCGTGTTTGCGGGCCTCATCATCATGCTTCTTCTGGGAACCCAGATCCTGGATTGGTATTGGCTGTTGCTGCTGTTGGCGATTGGGTCAGGCGTTGCTTTCTTTCGTATCCAGCGAAAACTCATTGCAAGGTATCGGATCGCGCAGATCCTAGATGAACGTCTCGCATTGCAAGATTCCATATCGACAGCCTGGTTTTTGCGTAACGAAGGCGCGGGAACTACGGACGGACCAGCAGCCCGCTTCCAACTGGAGCGCGCCGAAGAAATTGCTGCTGGGGTGCAGCCCGTTGCAGCATTTCCGCTGGGGGGAAGCTCAGTCTGGGCGCTTGCGGCCGTGATGGCCGTTGTGATCTGCGGTTTATTCACTGTTCGCTACTTCGTTAATTCGAGCTTGAGCTTGCGGCCGGCTCTTGTTTCTCTTCCTTTCGGCAAAGCGTCGGACCAGGCGGAGGCGCCTGCGGGTAAAGAGAAGAAGCTGCTGGCGAAATCTCGCATGGATAATAAGGGGACGCTCCTGGCAGGCGAGCAGCAGGATCCGAACGCAGCTTCTGAACGAGGGCAGAACAGCACCCGAACCGATTCGAAGTCTGAACAGAACGCCAATACGCCGACCTCGGGACAGTCGTTGCACCCACAGGCCGGCGGCCAGAAAGGCTCTCAAAATCAAAACGGCGGGTCTGGAACAACAAAGGCGGACTCTCAGCAAACCGCTTCTAATCAAGCTGGACATCCGGGACAGCAGCAATCCTCCACCGGCCTTCTGGACAAGATGAAGGACGCACTCTCGGGCATGATGGCCAAGATGAGTCCGAATCAAGCATCGCAAAGTTCGAAGCAGGAAGCGCGCAATTCATCTCCGAATCAAAAGAGCCAAACGCAGGGTTCTTCCAATAAAGATCAGAACTCGCAATCCCAAAACAACAGCCAGAATTCGGATAGTTCGCAGACGGCTCAGGCATCTGCTCAGGCCAGTGCAGTTGAGAAAGCACAGGCTTCGTCCGGTTCAAGCAGCGACCAGAAGAGCGCGGACAAAGGATCGGATCCGCAATCAGGCGCAGGACGTCAGGATGGCGAAAAGCAGATCAAAGATGCGGAACAGCTGAAGGCTATGGGCAAATTGGCCGAGATTATTGGCAAGCGGTCAGCCAGCGTCACGGGTGAGATGAGCGTTGAAAAGCCTTCCGGCCAGCAGCAACTGCAGACACAGTATTCAGACAAGGTCGGACATCACGCGGATTTGGGCGGCGAAATTAATCGCGATCAAATTCCACTTGAATATCAAGACTATGTCCGCGAATACATGAACCAGATACACAAACAGGCTAACTCGCAGTAAGTTTACTTCTTGTCTCTGCTCGCCAGCGCCGATTCCGCATAGTAATTCACAACCTTAGCTTCGTCACGGGCCACCTCATAGAAAGCCGATCGCAAGACCTGATCTTGGCGCTGAAACAGCTCGCGCCTGATATTCTCTTGCACACGCGGATCGCTCAGCTCCCGTTGTCCCGCCGGTTCTTTCGAAATCACTTTAATAATGCGGTAACCATCGGAGGTGTGAAGAATGGGAGAGATCTGGCCCGGCGCCATATCCATGATTGCTTTTTTGAGTTCCGGATTGGCCTGGTTCAGTGCTGACGCTGGAACAAAGCCGAAATCGCCCCCGTTAGAAGCAGTCTTCGGGTCTTCAGAAAAGTTTTGGGCAAGCGCACCGAAGTCTTCTCCCTGACGAAGCCGCAACTGAATCATCTGTATCTTCGTGCGGGCCTGCTCGTCGTTCTGGGCTTTATCGTTTTTCAGATTGTGAACGTTGGGATCAGCAGTGGGAGTGACCAGGATTTGAGCTATCCGTACCTGATTTTCCGGAAGATTATAGCTGCCCTTGTTGGCGTTGTAGGTTGCTGTTACTTCCCCATCGGAGATCGAAATGTGCGAGCCGATTTCTTTATTAAAAAGTTTTTGAACGCTGAGCTCGCGGCGAATCTGGACCTTGAACTCGTCGGCCGTCATCTTGCGCTGTTTGAGCAACTTTTGGAATTCTTCTTGCGTGTAGGGAGTTTTGAGTTCGCTGAATTTTGCGTCCACGTCACTTTCGGAGGCCAACAATCCCTCCTTCTCAGCACGCTGTACCATGATTTCCTGATCGATCAACGTCCGGAGAGTTTCCAACCGCAGTTGAACCGATTGATCGCCATTCGTCTTAGAAGGCTCATTCGGAAACTGTGCAGCGATTGTCCGGTCAAGAGCTCCATAGGTAAGGGCTCGGCCGTTAACAGTGGCGGCTACATTCGCGCTTACAGGTTTGTTACAGGCGCTCGACCCCGCTAAAACTGCTAAACCGAAAACCATTCCTACATGCCACCGCCGACCGGGGTCCGTCGCTCTTCTCATCAATGCTTATGCTTATACTTTCCTGGCTTATGCGAACACGCAGTTACCAAACAATAAGGCAGCTTCGCGAGCTTCGCAAACTACTTCCAGTATGCCGGAATGGAGATCGGAGAACTCCATCGAGGACAGCGGTCGTCGAAGTCGCTACGCAAACACGCGCGGCACACCTTTGGTGAAAGTGCCTTTAGGCGAAAGATTGGTGCGCAAGGGAGGCGGAGTGAGATCGCGTACTTCGGAATCGAAAATCCGGTCGCCTTGCGAGATCAGGTAATCGGCCGTGCGCGCAGCGAGCGCCTGAATCGTCAATCCAGGATTGGCCGATCCTTGCGTCGGCATCAAACTCCCATCGCAAACGAAGAGATTAGGGACGTCCCAGGTCCTGCCAAACTTGTCCGTAACGGAGCTGGCAGGATCGGCGCCCATCCGGCAGGCGCCAACCAGATGAGCATAGCGGGATTCCTGCACAACTTCCTGCGCGCCGGCTGCCCGCATCACGTCCATCACCTTGTTTTTGCCGTACTCGATCAGCTTCTTGTCATTGTCATGCAGCTTAAAGGTGACCTTTGCTACCGGAATACCAAATTGATCCTTTTCTTCCGCCAGTTCGACGCGGTTATCTTCCCAAGGCAGGATTTCACCGAGCAGACCCAAGGCTGACCAGTGATTGTAATCCATCATGACGCGCCGCATGCCCCAGCCCCACGCGCCTTTTGCCGTCATCATCTGTTTAGCAAACGCAATCGGAAGTGGCCCAACCGTTTGAATGGCAAACCCCCGCGCGAAGCCTCGGCGCCCATCAGTCTCATAAAACTCTTCGCTCAACGCATGTGCCGGAGGCGCTTTGTACATCCGAATCAAATCTTCGAAGCGTCCCAGGATCACGTTGCCGGCCTGAGCCATTAAATACTGCCCCAGAGTTCCGCTAGAGTTTGCGAGTCCGTGTTCGTGGCCCGGACCGGCTGAATTCAACAACAAGCGTGGCGTCTCAATCGCATAGCCACATACGATGACGGCCTTTGCCCGCTGAAACTGCCCTCGTCCTTCGTTGTCGTAGTAGTGAACACCGTCCACGCGATTGGAATTTTTTGTCGAGATTCGCGAAACCATCGAACGGTCGCGAATCTCAGCGCCATAATGCAAAGCTTCGGGAACATGAGTGATCAGAGTACTCGCCTTGGCGCCCACCTTGCAGCCCTGAATGCAGAATCCACGGTAAATACAATGCGGTCTGTCTCCATGCGAACCCGACAGGATCGCCACAGGGCCGCCGGAACATACCCGAATTCCAAGCTTGGTGCAGCCTTTCACAAGCACGTCGCCGGCGCCGCCCAAGGGATGCGGACCATAAGGATAGCCGTGCGGATCGCCCCACGGAAAATAGGCCGGACCGGCCACCGGGATCTCACGCTCAAGCAATTCGTAGTACGGCTTTAACTCTTCGTACGAGATTGGCCAATCGGCGCCTACGCCATCCTCTGTATATACACGAAAATCAGAAGGATGAAATCGAGGCGTGAAAGCAGCCCAATGCACGGAGCCTCCGCCGACTCCTTTGCCACTGTTGTTCTCTCCCAGAGCGAGCGGATCTTCGCCGCCTGTTATGCGCAAGTCTGTCCAGTAAAGTTTGTGCGAACCCGCTTCGTCGCTCACCCAGTCGCGTTCGGTATCCCAGAAAGGTCCTGCTTCGAAAGCGACAACCTTGAATCCCGCCTTCGCCAGTCGCTGGCAGAGGATTCCGCCGGCGGAACCCACTCCAACTATGGCGTAATCAACCGCCTCGTTGTTGTTGAAGCGCTTCATCTCTTGCGGGATGCGCTGCATCGGTCCGAGAACTTTCAGTGGGTTCCTCCTTGTCCGGGGCGACTGCTGCTCGAAGTGACAGGAGTGGGCTCGTAGGAATCCGATATCGAGGTCGGCGGAGCTGCCCATTCATAACGCTTCTCATCCTCTTCCCATGGCTCCGGCAATCCTCCTTCGAGCCGCATGTATCCTCGCGGATAAGCCGGCCCTCCGAATCCGATCTCATCCCAGGCCCACGGGTGAGCGTAATAGGCTGTCACGCAATCCCCAACCAACATGGCCCAAAAGTGATGAACCTCCATCTGGTCCCAGATCTCTCCTGCAGCAAGCTTTTTGCCATCGTGTATCGATTTCAAGATGAAGTCCTGAAGGAGAGAATCAAGCTCTTCGAAGCGGACGCCGTGAATGGACTGCGCTGTCTGCTCGATGGCCCGAATCCCAAGTCGATAGACATCCTGGTCCGGCGGCATGCCCTCATACCGATAACCGTCACTCCTGTTTTCAAAGAGTCGCTGGTCAATGTAGTGAACAACGGGAATCTTGCGTTCGGGCAAACGATCGTCTTGCGGTATGACGCGGTCACAAGCGGCTTTCATCGTCGGTAGCTCTTCCGGTTGGAAAAAACGAATCGGTGGAACTTCGTAGACGCGCTTCTCGACAACCTGGCGTGTGGTTTCATCCCAGTATTTACGCTGCCCTAGAGTGCTGTAATTGGGATAATACCCCGGTTGTTCCTTCGGCTCAAGTTTGTAACCTGTTTTCGGATCGCGCAGCCAATTTTCAGGCGTCTCATTACTACTCACGAGTTTCCCTCCGCAACACGCTCGCTAACAGGCCGAGCATTCCGCATGCCGAAAAAAGTAGCGGCGCGAAGATAGGCGGACCGTACAGAATATTGTAAAGCCATGTCTTTCTTCCGCCGGGTCTGCGCAAAACGCCACGTACGTGGTACCCGAATCCAACAACTCCGTCCAGCGTGGCTACGGCTGATGAAGCAGGTAGCAGTATGCGAGCCGCCCGTTCACTAAACAGCGCCGCCATGCAAGCACCAACCTGGATGGGAGTCAAAATGACGGGAGTCCACTGAGCCCAGAAGCGAAATCTGCTTTTATAGTGCGAATAGAGCGCTTCAAAGCCAGAGAAGACGGCCCACACCGCAGAGACGATCGTAAGATGTTTTTGAAACCGGCCCTCGCTCAGGTTTTGACGCCAGCCGCGCCGGCGGAAAGTAATGGTTTCTTGCGATGCCGGCAGCTTAGGGTCTTCCTCGCGACGCAAATAAGAAGCGATGAAGCCAAGATAAGCAGCAGTGCCAAACAAAAGTGGCGCGAAGATGGGCGGCCCCATGACAATGTTGACCACCGGCAGTCTCCACCCTCCTGGCTTGCGTTGAATCCCTCGTATGTGAAAGAAAAATCCGGTGACGCCGTCCAGCAGCGTGAGGAACGACGTTGCTCGGAGCACCGTTCTTGCTGCCTTGCCGCTAAAGACGCCCAGAATTCCGGCAATCGTTAAGGCGCCGCTCATGATCACGGGTGAATACATGATCGGATTACTGTAGCTGCCTTTGTAATGTTCGTAAGCGATTTCGATCCCGCTCACCAAGCTGGAACCAGCAGCGACAAACGACATCGAACGCTGGAATCGTCCACCCCGCACATGTTCAAGCGCAACACTTGCGGCATCACGGACCGCAGACGCTATTTTGTTATCGGTTTCGATCGCTCACCACCTTGTCATCTCCGTTCCTGTTCCCGTTCGTAAGACGTTGAAGGAGGGGAACTGTTGCGAAGGTCAAATTGAAATCTGAATTTCGCAGCACTGTGATAAGCCCCAGCGCAATTGCAGCGTCACCTTTGATGTCGATTTGGATCTTACGGACTGGAGTAAGCGAATGGCGAAAACAGCGGGCGATGTAATTGTAGAGACCCTCCTCAACTGGGGGGTCGATACGATCTTTGGCATTCCTGGAGACGGCATCAATGGCCTGATCGAATCGTTGCGAAAGAATCAGGACAAGATCAAGTTCATCCAGACTCGGCATGAGGAGGCAGCCGCCTTTGCCGCCTGCGGTTTCGCGAAAGTGACGAACCGGCTCGGCGTCTGCATGGCGACATCCGGGCCCGGAGCGATTCATCTCCTTAATGGTCTATACGATGCCAAGATGGACGGGCAACCCGTCCTCGCCATCACTGGATTACAATTTCACGATCTGATCGGCACTCACACACAGCAGGACGTTGCTCTGGACAAATTGTTCATGGATGTATCCGTCTACAACGAGCGGATCATGGGAGCCGCACACGCTCAGAACATAACTGAACTCGCCTGTCGCACAGCACTCGCGCGCAAGGGAGTGGCTCATATTACGATCCCCGTAGATATACAGGATCAAGAAGTGAAAGATGATGTGCGCTCGATGCGGAATAAGCCGAATCACGTCTCGAACGAGTTCGCTATTGGCGCCCGTCGTCCAACCACACAGGAACTTCAGGAAGCGGCCGAGATCCTCAACAGTGGAAAAAAGATTGCCATTCTCGCTGGACGAGGCGCTTTACATGCAGGGAAACAGCTCGAACACGTCGCCGAACTTCTCGGCGCTCCGATCATAAAGTCATTGCTCGGGAAGTCCTGCGTGCCAGACGATAGCCCTTACACGACTGGAGGCTTGGGGTTGCTCGGCACGCTGCCTTCTGAGGATGCAATGGAAGAATGCGATACGTTGCTCATCGTCGGCAGTTCCTTGCCTTACATCGAGTTCTATCCGAAGCCTGGTCAAGCCAAGTGCGTACAGCTGGACATCGATCCCGTACGCATCAGCCTGCGGTATCCGGCGAATGTTGCTTTGGTCGGGGACACCGTCGAGAGCTTGAATGCCCTGATTCCGCTCCTGAAGCCAAAGGGAAAAGCCTTTCTAGAACGTGCGCAGAAAGGCATGAAGGAATGGCAGGAGACGCTTGAGGCCCGTGGCACTGCGAAAGATGTTCCAATGAAGCCACAGGTCGTCGGCTATGAGCTCGGTCGACGGATTCCGCCAAATGCCATCGTCACCAGCGATTCCGGTACGAACACAACCTGGTGGGCCCGCTACGTTCCATCGCTTGCCGGAGCGATGCACACCTGCTCTGGAAATCTGGCTACGATGGCGTGCGGGTTTCCTTATGCCATTGGGGCTCAAGTGGCTTTCCCCGATCGGCCGGTGATCGCCTTTGTCGGAGATGGCGGCTTCACCATGCTGATGGGCGAACTGGCGACCTGCGTCAAATACAAGCTACCGATCAAAATTTTCATTATCAAGAATAGCGAGCTCGGCCAAATCAAGTGGGAGCAGATGGTCTTTCTCGGAAACCCTGAGTATGTGACCGGCCTCCAGGACATTGATTTTGCGATGGTTGCGAAGGGTTTCGGAGTACCAAGTTTCACCATCAAAACACCGACTGAATGTGGACACATCGTCGAAAGCGCGTTGGCTACCCCCGGTCCGGTTTTGGTTGAAGCGATCGTAGACGCCAACGAGCCTCCGATGCCGGCGAAAATCAAGACGGCTCAAGCGATCCACTTCGCCGAGTCCATGGCGAGAGGCACCAAGGACTGGCAGAAGATTGCTGCCACCATAGCGAAGGATAAAGTGCGCGAAATGGTATAAAGTCTTGGCCATCGAAGTAATCATTACTTCCGGCACAATTTCAGCGTTCACCGTTCCTACGGATGGACAGCCGGAAGAAACAGATGGAACAGCTTCATGGAATTCGACCACCGTCTTAGTGGTCGAGCTCACGGCAGCAGACAAAACAGGGCTGGGTTACTCATACACCAATGAAGCGGCGGCCAGCCTCGCGAAGCAGTTGGTTCAAAAAAACATTATAGGGAAGAGTCCCTTCCGGATCCCCGCGCTTCATGCGGAACTGGATCGCGAAGTACGGAACTGGGGGCGCCCGGGCCTGGTGTCAACAGCAATCTCTGCCATCGATAGCTGCCTCTGGGATTTGCAGGCGCGCTTGCTCAACGTTCCAGTGGTGAAGCTGTTAGGGAAGGTGCGCGACGGCATCCTGGCTTACGGGAGCGGTGGATTTACTTCCTACAGCGAAAAGCAACTGCTTGATCAGCTGACCGGATGGGCCTCGGACGGATTCCAATTCGTCAAGATGAAGATTGGCCGTGACCCCATCGCAGACGTGAAACGCGTCGAGCTGGTTCAAAAAGCTCTGAACGGAAAGGCAGAGCTTTTCGTCGATGCCAACGGGGCCTACTCTCGCAAGCAAGCCTTACAGCAGGCGCAGCGCTTCGCAGACCTCGGCGTCACCTGGTTTGAGGAGCCTGTCAGTTCAGACGACAGAATCGGACTTCACCTCCTGGTGGAGCGAGCGCCGGCAGTGCTCCGCATTGCAGCCGGTGAGTACAATTACACCCTGGATGATCCGCGACTCCTGATCGAAGCACAAGCAGTCGACGTGATGCAGGCGGACGTCACTCGCTGCGGCGGCATCACCAATTTCATAAAGATTGGCAGCCTGTGCGAGGTGCACCATTACCCCTACTCGGCTCACACCGCGCCTTCGATCCACGCATCCTTATGCTGTTCTCTTAAAGCCGCCGAGAACGTTGAATACTTTCATGACCACGTTCGTATCGAGCACATGTTCTTCGACGGCGCCATCACCGTCAAAAACGGCAAGCTGAAGCCGGATCTACCACGCGCAGGCTTGGGTTTGGAGCTGAAGCGCGCGGACGCCGAGAAGTTTAAGGTCTTTGGAACAACGGTGACCTAAGTTCCTTAGTTCCGAAATTGCTTGAAGATCAGACATCCGTTCGTACCGCCAAATCCAAAGCTGTTCGTCAAAGCGTACTCAATCGCCATCGGTCGCGCCTTATTCGGGACGTAGTCGAGATCGCAGCCCGGATCCGGGGTCTCGTAATTCATTGTCGGTGGCGCGATCTGGTTCTGAATCGCAAGAACCGTGAAACCAGCTTCCAATCCGCCTGCTCCCCCGAGTAAGTGCCCGGTCATCGACTTGGTCGAACTTACCGCCAGCGACTTGGCGTGATCTCCGAAGGCGCGCTTGATCGCAATTGTTTCAGCCCGGTCGCCCAGCCCGGTCGAAGTACCGTGGGCGTTGACATACTGCACTTGGGACGCTTCAATGCGCGCGTCGCGCAAAGCGTTACGCATCACGCGATACCCGCCGTCTCCATCTTCAGGAGGCGAGGTGATGTGATGGGCATCGGCGCTCATGCCGTATCCCACAATTTCAGCGAAGATCGGCACGCCGCGACGCCTGGCGTGCTCCAACTCCTCCAGAATGACGATGCCTGACCCTTCCCCGACTATGAAGCCATCCCGGTCTTTGTCCCAGGGACGAGAGGCTCGCTCTGGCTCATCGTTTCGCGTAGAGAGAGCTCGCATGGCTGCGAAGCCGCCGACTCCCAGCGGAGTCACGCACGCCTCACTACCGCCGCAGATCATTACGTCGGCATCGTCGTGCTGGATCAGACGAAATGAATCGCCTATCGAATGGGCGCTGGTTGTGCAAGCCGTCGCAGTCGCGGAGTTCGGACCTTTCGCGTTGTACCGGATCGACACATAGCCGCTGGCCAGATTGACGATGCAGGACGGAATAAAGAAAGGAGAAATCCGACTAGGTCCGCGTTCAAGCAGAATCGAGTGCTCCCGCTCGATTACTTCGAACCCTCCGATGCCACTTCCGATGTAAACGCCAACTCGTTCGGCATCTTCCGGAGTGACCTTCAGATTTCCCGACTTCACTGCCGCCTCAGATGCCGCCATCGCAAACTGAATGAACCGGCCCATCTTCTTTACGTCTTTTTTATCGACGAAGTTCAGCGGGTCGAAATTCTTTACTTCACCCGCAATACGACAGGTAAACTGCGTAGCATCGAATTGGGTGATCGGTCCGATTCCGTTTTTGCCGCTCAAAACGGCTGCCCAACACTCCTCAGTCCCGATCCCGATTGAAGATACTAACCCAATCCCCGTGACAACTACTCTTCGCGTCAAAATCCGGTCCCTGTCATTTCCGCCCGGTCTTCTTGACCGCGTATGATCCTCGCGAACCCAAGCTACTTCTTCTTCGCCTCAATGTAATCAACGGCGTCTTTTACGGTCTTGATCTTTTCAGCGTCTTCGTCCGGGATGTCCAGGTCGAATGCTTCCTCGAACGCCATAACCAGTTCGACGATATCAAGCGAATCAGCGCCTAAGTCGTCCACAAATGAAGCACTCGGATCGACCTGATTTTCGTCGACACCTAACTGCTCGACGATGATTTGCTTAACTTTTTCTGCTACTGACATTCATAATCTCCTGTGCTTGCAAGCTCACGCAACAACTCCGGGCGAAGCTGTCCGGTCCAACACACTAAACTACCTCATTGAAAAATGGGAACAGGTGGGACGGAGCTGATGTCTCCCGATTCCAAACTTAGAATTCTAGCGAGCCTTCCCGGTTGTCGCAAGTTCACCTTACCGGCTTAGACATTCGCACCCAGTAACATTTAGATGTTGTCCCAACCTTTACGTGTCCTCTACTTTCACGGTTTCGCTTCCAGCCCTGCTTCACGAAAGGCAACCTTCTTTGCTCAGCGACTGGGCCATTTGGGATTCGAAGTCGAGATCCCCGACCTGGCAGAAGGCAACTTTAAAGCACTCACCATTAGCGGTCAACTTAGACTCGCGGAGAGAATCGGCCGGAACGAGCCGCTGATCCTGATCGGGTCGAGCCTTGGCGGCTACCTCGCCGCTCTTTACGCGGCCAGACACCCCGAAGTACAAGCGGTCATTCTCCTCGCTCCTGCTTTTCAATTTTACAAACTTTGGATATCGCAAATGTCCCAGGAAGAGCTAGTCCGATGGAAACAGGAGGGCTCTGTCTCCGTCTTCCACTATGGAGAAGGGCGCCAGATGCCAATCGGCTTCGGATTCCTTGCGGACGCCAGCCGGTTCGAACCGTTCCCGGATATTCGCCAACCTACGTTGATGTTTCACGGCAACTCCGATTCGGTCGTTCCGGTTCAGCTTTCGGTGGATTTTTCGAACAGTCATCCCAATGCGCATTTGATCCGTCTCACATCCGGGCACGAGTTGACAGACGTACTAAGTGATATATGGCGAGAGTCAGAAAAGTTTTTGCTGCAGCGAGATCCCGAATTGGAATGTTAGACTATGGTTACGTGTGACTGCCGCTGTTTGTTGCAACCGCGATTTTCGCCATCGCGTCCACACAGCTAAAGAATTGTTGTACTTGACCTGTGCAGTTGGCGGTAATTGCCGTGATTAGCAACGAATTAAACAAGGAAACCATGGAGCATCACGAAGTTGCCCCGACCGATGCCCATTTAGATCGACTTCTCGTCGCGAGCGATCTAGAAGAGCCTTGGTTCAGATCTATCCTCCGAAGCCTCCGCGAAAAGTTCAATCCGCCGAATCTTCCGCCTCTGGAACTTACCTCCCGGCCGGTGGAAGATACGGCTTTTGCCGAGATGAGCAAGGTTGAGCAACCTTGGTATAAATCGCTGTTCTCGAGCGTCAGGGACCTGATCAGTCCACCTAAACTCCCCCCTCTTGAAGTGACTTCTAAGCCTGTGGAAGTCGGGTCAATCTGGGGTGCTTATGGCGGCGGCGAACGACGGTCCGGCGCGGTATCGATTCTCGTGCACGTCGGCGTTGTCATCTTGCTCCTTCTGATTTTTCAGGCGCCGCAAATCGCCAAGAAGGCCAAGGATCTCACTAATATCTATTACGTCCCAGCGTATAAGCCGAAGTTGCCGCCGGCAGCGCAGAAGGCGGGTGGCGGTGGTGGTGGCGGTATGCATATGCTGAAACCGGTGAGCCGCGGAACACCTCCTCCTCCGGCGCCGAAGCAGTTCATCCCTCCGACTTTGGCAGTTCCACAGCCCAAACTGCCGGTAACGCCGACCATTAATGCTCCCGCTCCTCAGATTACTGCGGACAACTACGGGGATCCTGCCAGCAAATTGTTCGATACCTCCGGCGGACAGGGTGCGCAAGGATTAGGAAGCGGCAAAGGTGGCGGTGTCGGCTCTGGAAATGGGGATGGATATGGTCCTGGAAGCGGCGGCGGAACTGGCGGGGGAGCGTACCGCATCGGCGGTGATGTTTCGGCCCCCCAACTGGTCAGCAAAGTCGAACCGGAATATTCGGAAGAGGCGAGAAAGGCCAAGTTCTCAGGTTCTGTTCTCTTGTCCATCGTTGTCGATGAGCATGGTTTACCACGTGATATCAAAGTCGTTCGCCCACTCGGTTTGGGCTTAGACGAAAAGGCCATTGAGGCTGTTTCTCATTGGCGCTTTCGCCCCGGAGTAAAAGGTGGCCGGCCTGTTGCGACGCAAGCTCAGGTCGAAGTCAACTTCAGACTGCTCTAATCAGCTGATTCACAGCATGGGCATATCTTCCGCAAGTAGTCGAACGAGTAAATTCCCGAGTTATGCCCGTCGTTCCAGAAGACTCGGATGGCGTATTGTCCAACTGGCTCCACTGACGACATCTTTAATGCTGGCTTGAACATCTGAAACGGTTGCGGCGTCGAGTAGCTCGATTTCTGCGGCTCCGTTCCATGGGAACCAGTGCACGTCGCACAAGGACACGCATCACGCAAGAACGCTAAACCGTAGTCGCTGTGATGGCCATCCGTCCAATCGACCTTGATGCCCGTCGACTTCGAAATAGCAATGTGCTCGGGTTCAGCTGCCGTGGGCTCTTCCACTTCTTTTTGCATTCACTTATTAGACGGTTTGCAGGCGCTCAATGTCGCGAACACCGGGAATTCGTCGAAATGCGTTGACTACCCGCTCCAGCTGCTTTTTGTCGCGAACATCGATCGTCAGATCTACAACCGCGCTTTCGTCGCTTCGCCGCTCGTCCGCCCGCGCCTCTAATGTTCGAATATTGCTCGCCTCAGAGCTCAGAATAGATGTCAACTGATGTAAAATGCCGGGCCGGTCATCGGTGTAAATGACAATCTTTACCGGAAGCGGCTCATGGGCGCTACGAGCCCACTCCACATCGATTTTCCGCTCCGCGTCATACATCAAGTTTTGAACATTCGTGCATTGCGTCGAGTGAACCGCAACGCCTTTCCCTCTAGTGATGTAACCGACCACCTGCTCCCCGCGAATCGGATTACAGCATTTAGCCCGATAAGTAAGTACGTCGTCAATACCTTTCACGTGAATCGCGAGATCGCCATCCCCTATCGGCGAGCTTGGTTGGAATTGCGGAAGCTTGGGAAAGGGCGGAGCCGCTGCCGCTGCAACCACTTCGTCCGGAGCTACTTTTTGCAGCACCTGCCGCGCCGAATACTTGCCGAACCCGAGACCCGCATACAGATCTTCGGTTTTACTCACGCCATACTCGGAGGCGACTGACTCCAAATCGCCACTCGAAATTCGACCTAGATTTAAGCCTAGTCGGCGCGCTTCTTTCTCGAGCGACTTCTGTCCAATCTCGACAGCCTTCGCTCGCTCCGACGCATTAATGACGTGCTTGATCCTGTTGCGAGCGCGTGATGTCTTGACGAATGCCAGCCAGTCTTTGCTCGGCTGATGACCGGCTTGAGTCAGGATCTCAACTACATCTCCATTCCTCAGTGCATACTTCAGTGGCTTGATAGCGCCGTTGACCCGCGCTCCGACACACGTATTGCCGACATCGCTATGAATGGCGTAAGCGAAGTCGATCGAGGTTGCGCTGCGGGGAAGAATGATGACCCTGCCCCGCGGCGTAAAAGTGTAAACCTCCTCGGGATAAAGATCCACCTTCAGCGTGGACATGAACTCTGTCGAATCGTGCATGTCGCGCTGCCACTCCACCAAATGGCGCAGCCAGGCGATGCGGGCATCGTCCTTGCCGGGCGCTTTGCTTCCTTCTTTGTATTTCCAGTGCGCGGCAATGCCTTCTTCCGCAATACGGTGCATCTCCTCGGTTCGGATCTGCACCTCGAACGCTACGCCGCCTTGGCCCATCACCGACGTATGGAGGGATTGATAGAGATTCGGTCGCGGCATGGCGATGAAATCCTTGATGCGTCCGGGAATCGGATGCCACTCGTTGTGGATCACACCCAGCGCTGCATAGCAATTCTTCACTGAATCCGTCACAATACGCACCGCAAGCAGATCGTAAACCTGATCGAGCGTGATCTTCTGTCTCTTGAGCTTTAAATAAACCGAATAGGCCCGCTTGACGCGACCTTCCACTCGCGCCCGAATGTCATCGTGAGCCAGCTTGTCCTCAATGGTCCGTTGAATCTGCCGCAGCCATTCTTCGTTCTCCTGGCGTTTCGATTCAATCTCGCGCATCAACTCCGTCGACGCTTCAGGCTCCAAGGTGTGAAACGCCAGATCCTCCAGCTCACCCCGCACCTTCCCCATTCCAAGACGATGAGCAATCGGCGCGTAGATGTCGATTGTCTCCTGGGCAATGAAAACCTGGCGCTCGTGCGGAATTGAGCCGATGGTGCGCAAATTGTGAAGCCGGTCGGCCAGTTTAACGATGACCACCCGGATGTCTCCGGTCATGGCGAGCAGCATCTTCCGAATGCTCTCGGCCTGCCGTTCCTCCCGGTTCGCAAGCCGGATCTTGCTCAGCTTCGTGACGCCATCGACACAGCGAGCCACGTCTTCCCCGAAACGTTCTTTGATCTCTTCGATCTTTACGTTCGTGTCTTCCACCACGTCATGGAGAAGGCCGGTTTGCAAACAGACCAGATCCATCTGCATGTCCGTAAGCACCTTCGCCACCGCCACCGGGTGAGTGATGAAGGCTTCACCCGATTTGCGCTTCTGAGTTCCGTGCCGTTCTGCGGCAAACACATACGCTCGGTACAAAGGCTCGAGATCTTCGTTCGGCCGAAGCACTCGAACCTTCGCCTCTAAACTCCGGTAGAGCTCGTCAACTTGGGGGCTGTCCAAAACACTGCTAGACATTTAGCGATTACTACTAGGTTAGACTAGAGCAGCCACAAAGAAGGTGCGGAGAAGCAGTGCCGTCTCTCCCCCCTGCCGACCAGGAAGCGACGGATGGGATACTTAGTGGTTTGGGCGTGCTCTCTTGCGCCTCCGAACCCAAGTTGGTCTGAGCCCTCTGTTCCCGATTGGACGCAATCGTTTTTATTACTCTTAGCTGATCACTATAGACCGTGACTCTTCGCAGCGATGCAGGCGCGATATTCACGCTTTCGTAGTTTACGGGAGACAACTACTGGTTAACCCACTTCAATACCACTGGCAGTCTGGTCGAACGAATGAAGAATACAAGGTGGAGACTGATCTGTCGTCGAAAGCAGATTGGCCCTATCTAGTCGCTTGCTGCCTCGTTTTCCTGGCGTGCATAGCGATTGCCCGCCCGTTTGCCAACAGTGCTTTCGACGATGACTGGTCCTACTCTCATGTAGCTTTTCAGCTTGCCCAGACAGGCCACTTCCATTACGACGGATGGGGTAGCCCTTCCATCGTCTTCCAAAGCGTATTAGCTGCCATCGGAATCCGTATCTTCGGATTTTCTTTCAACCTTCTCCGATTTGTAAGTCTTCCCTTCTCCTTGGCTTTCGTCTTGCTCTCGTACCAACTTGGTCGCAAGATAGGCTTAACTCAGCATTTCGCTCTTTTCGCAGCCCTGATTGTGGCGACCTCGCCGCTGTTCATCCCTCTTGCCAGCACGTTTATGACGGAGCCTTATGCCTGCTGCTTCAGCCTGTTATGTATTTACGCCGCTTTGAGCAGCGCCGATGCCCCGGACTCGTTCGGAGCGAAGAAATGGCTCTGGATTCTTGCCGCCTCCGGCATTCTCGGTGGCTCCGACCGACAAACCGTTTGGACTGCGCCGATTGTTCTCATTCCCTATCTGCTTTGGAAAAGAAGTTCCGATCGCAATTTTAAAGTTCACGGAGTTTTTGCGCTTGCGGTTTGTCTGATCTCGCTTGTCTTAGTCGTTCATAACTTCAGCCCGCCTTATGCCCCAACTTCGTTGTCCCACGACGAGCTTCTCTCAATCTTTGTCAAAAATGCCTTTGCGGCCGCGTTTAGGGTGGCCGGTGTGCTTACCGTTTCGGCCATGCTGAGCCTGCCGGCCTTCTTCTGTGCGCAGAAGATTTGGAAAAAATTGACAGCTCGACAGCTTGCAGTCATAACATTAGTCTGCCTAATTGCTGTTTGTGTCCTGCGGCTCAGACCGACAGGCATCGTTCCCTATCTAGGGAACATAATCACGGTCTCCGGAGTCCTTTCCGCCGGTACCGAGGGGCTGGGCCTCAAACCCTTACTATTGACCAGGCCAATCCAATATGGACTAACGTTTATCGTACTGTTCGTTGTCGCTCTCTGGGTGTTTCTCCTCTGGCGAAAACAGCTTCGAATGCGGCTTTCAAACAGCTCAATCGTCGTGTTGCCGCTTTTTACCTGCGCTTATATTCCGTTGATGATCCCTGGTGGATTAACACACTTTATCTATGATCGATATGCTCTGCCGCTGTTGCCGCTAATCGTCATTTGTGTACTTCTATCGATTCAATCGGCTGCAACGAAAATCCCAATCGCGGCCTATCTCTGTTTAAGCGTCTTTGCCGGCTACGCGATCGTCACAACGCATGACTACTTTGCAACATTACGGGCGCGTGCCGCAGCAGCAGACACATTAGAAAAGCGCGGCGTACCTCGAAGGCTGTTCTCAATTGGTTTCGAGCAGGACGGTTGGACACAGGTGCAGTTAACGGGAAAGATAAAGCCCACTATATTCGGCGTTAGGCCCGGCGAAAATACAAAATATTGGTTCTGGTCCTACACGCCGGTAATCCAGCCGAAGTATGTAGCAGTCGGCTTTCCAGCGACGGACCGGGTACAAAACGAGATTCTACAGGTTCCGTATACGGCCTGGACCAAACCATTTCGGCGAAAGATCGCAATTGTCAAAGAAGCGGACATTCCAAAGCAATATTGACCCCATTCTCATTCCGCCCGTTCTCATTCTGTAGGAGGCAACGGACGCTCAACCGGTAGAAGAAGGGTGTTCCAGCGAGCCGGCGTACCGCCGGGAAGCTTGACAAAATAGCCAGTTTTGAACCGAGGGTCCGGAACATAATAGTCCGTGCTGATCACCTGCGCACCACTAATCAACGCAGCCCGCCAGCGGCTCCAGTCGCCCTTTCGAGCTTCCACTGTATCGGCATCGGCGCGCGTCCGCACATAATATCCTGAGCGAACCAAATATTGAATGTAAGCCCAGTCTTGCTTCGGATCGTTCACGATGCGAAAGGCCGCTTCCGCATGACCCTCTTCCTGGTTCACAAACATTACGCGGCCCTTCAAAGAAGAATGGTCCGCGATATAGGTTGCAAGCTTCTCCCCAGCCTCATCGAGCACAAAAAAGAATTTTCCGCGCGCTTGGGAGAGCTTCGGCCAGGCGTGTGCAAGAACCGCCGCCTCAAGAGTGGGATAGGCGCCGCGAACATCGTCCGGAGTGATCAGCTTGGAACGCCCCAGGCCCTCGAAGATCTCAGCGTCCCAGGCATCGAAAGCCGCCCGGTCGAACTTCAGAGGCTCAACAAATCCGGGCTGTTTCAAGCCGTCATCTTTCGCATTCATCGTGATCGGAATCGGCAGATGCTTAGGATGAGCGTCCGACCATGCTTTCAGCAACGCGAGCTCCTGCTGAAACGTGTACACGTTCGACCGGAAATCGATGTCCGGAACGTGAATCACTTTAAGACCGGGTTTGTTCATCAACCCATCCGGATCATAAGGAGCGTCGGCCAGATGATTCTCTTTCTCTACGGTGAGCCCCATTGGGTGCGCATACAAACCACCATGCGGATCATAGACCACGTCAATTTCAAGCGCGCGCAGGCCCATGTCAAGCTGGCGCTCAATCGGCAGGTGAGAATATTCGAGACCGTTCATGCGGTCACCATACTTGGCCCGTAAGAAGGCGAATAAAGAAGGATCGATGCCGCTGTGATAACTGTTATGGCTCCCCAAAACTTGAATCTGATTCATACGAGCCTCGACGGCTTCCTCGCTCTTCGACGGCATCGCCGCACAAAGCGCTGCAATAACAATTCCTGCCGCAAGCTTGTTCATTCGGGAGCCTCTTCAAAAATAAAGCTTCAAAGCCAGTTGAAGCTGCCGCGCCGGAAAGGTCGATGTGAACTGGCCATAGCTGGAGCTGTTCGTAGTCAAGCTGAGTGCCGAAGGCGAAAAGTTTGTGTTGTTCAGTAAATTAAAAGCCTCCGCTCGAAATTGAACATACTTCGTCTCCGACCACAAATTAAAATTCTTGTGAAGACCGAAATCCAGTTCGTTGAAAAACGGCAGATGAGCGATGTTACGTCCGCCATTGCCGAAAGGTTGCGCGTAACTGGGCAAAGTAAAAGCCGCTGCGTTGAGGTAAGTAACGGGGTTGCCCGAATTCCGATAAAGGGAAACGCCAGTTACTATGTTTGGTTGGTAAGTAGTTAGTGTGCTCACTTGCCCCTGAGTAGGCGGATTGTAAGTAATATTCAACGGCAGTCCGGAACTCGCAGTGTTGATCAGATCGATTCCCCACCCTCCGGCAACCAAGTCAAGCGGTGTACTGCGCGTGCTGAATTTGCGGCCTTTCCCGAACGGAATGTCATAAAGAATGGAAAGCGTATCGTTGATCGGCTGGTTATAGCTCGAGAGTCCACGATTAGCTTGCACGTTATAAATGTTCACCCGTGAGTTATCCCCGTCGTAATTCTCCAGGTGCCCGGGAGCATTATCGATGGCCTTCGACCAAGTAAAAGAATTGATGAAGTAAAGGCCCGTGGAGTAGCGTTTTTCAAGCTTTACCTGTAGGGCATTGTAGCTGCTGAATCCGCCATCGTATGCCACTTCGATTGTCGTGAAGCCTTTATAGGGTCGTCGCGCATTGACGGAAGCATTTTGGCCTAACGCATTCGGCACAGCCTGATTCTCGTCGGCCAGTATCGTGGTACCAACGCTGTGATTACCGACGTACGCCACATCCAGAAGGTAGTTGTGCGCCAGTTGCTGTTGCACGTCGAAGTGCCAACTCTCCACATAGCCGGTCCTATTATCCGCGGGAATGTATCGCACCTGCGTGATGGCTGGATTAAAGGCGGATGGAGAAGCAAAATTGTTGGGGAAGCCCTGCCCTGTAGTGCGGAAGCAGCTTCCGGGAGCAGCGCCCACGCTTGTGCAGACGGATTGAGTCGGCACTTGATCGATAAAGGCGTCCACAACACTCGGGCCGTTGTAGGCAAGAAGATTTTCGCCGCCCAGGCGATTGAACTGAACATAGCTGATACCAAATCCGCTTCGGATAACTGTACTAGGCAGCACCTGATAAGCCAAGCCGACGCGAGGCGCCCAATTATTCGGGTCCGGGTGAACTAACGCACGGTTGTAGAGACTACCGCCCGAGGCGAAGAGCAAGGAATCCGTAGCCGGATTGAAATTGGAAAGCTTGTTGTCGCGTTCATACTGGGGCGTCGCAAACTCATAACGAACGCCAAGATTCAACGTCAATTTGTTTGAGACTTTCCAATCGTCCTGCAGATAAGCGAAATACATGCGCTGCCGAAGGTGCGCGACAGGATTGTTATCGAGCTCATAGTGGCTCGGAGCGCCAAACAGAAAATCCGCCCAACTGTAGATCTGCTGTTGCGCCCCACCCAAGCTATTCAAAGCGCTGGGATTAGTGAAGTAAACCGGATCGCTGAAGAGCCCGGTATAGTTTTGCACTCCGTACTGCGGATGGAAGTCGCTGACCGCGGTGTTGATGGACTGATACTCGAACCCGGTCTTCAAACTGTGCCGCCCCACGATCTTCGTGAAATTAACTTTGGGATCAACCACCAACGGATTTTGATACTGCGGATTACTGCTCTGCCGCCCTAACTGCGCAAGATTACTGAGACCGATGGAAAACAACCCGCCGGCCAGAGAGGGATCGGTTGGCAGGTTGGGAATTGTAAACCCGGCTGTAGACTGTCCTAGAGTGGATGGATTCTTCCCTCCTTCGGTGTAGTCGACTCCCACCCGCGCCTCCAGCACGGAAGTCGCGTTGATCGTCCAGGTCGACCCGAGCACGCCCTGCTTGTTACGGATATAAACATTGCCGTTCGAATTGCCGCCGGCCGGGCCAGGAACGTTCGCCGGGCTGAAGATGCCGATGTTCCCTTGGCTGTAGCGCGCAAACAGTGAGACCTTCTGATTAATGAAGTAGTCGTAGCGAACGTCGCCTTTGTCATAGTTGGTCGTGTCGGCCGGCGCGCTCTCGTAATTGTTGGATGTGCCGGGGAGATTGGGATTCGGAAGATCGGCGATGACGGCCTGCGCCAGAGAATTGATCGGAACGGGCGTGCCGGCCGGATAGACCGCGCGAGTAATTGGGTTCTGAACGGCAGTGGAGAAGATGCCCGCCTTTTCCGCGGTAGTCGGTAGGCTAGCAAAAAGCGGAGTGTGATAGACGCGGCGGAAGCCCTCGTAATCGACGAAGAAAAACATCTTGTCCTTCACAATGGGACCGCCTAAAGCACCGCCGAACTGGTTTTGATTGAAGGGAAGATTACCGGTCACCGGACGGAAGAAGCCCTCCGCGTTGAAGACTGTATTGCGGTTGAACTCCCAAATTACTCCATGAAACTCATTGGTGCCGCTCTTGATGGCAGCATTGATCACGGCTCCCGGAGCGCGGCCGAACTCGGCGCTGTAGTTGTCGGTCTCCACCTTGAATTGCGAGAGCGCATCGGGATTCGGCTGAATAACCTGATTCGAAAAACCCTGGTTACTGGTGCCATACGCATTGTTGTCAACGCCATCGAGCAAAAAATTGTTGTACTCGCTGCGAAGCCCGTTGATGTTGAAGGAAGCGTCACGGCTGGAGTCGGTCTGATTCTCCAGCGGCGAGCGCGCCACGCCGGGAACCAGAGCAGCCAGATCGGCATAGGATCGGCCATTGAGCGGAAGGTCCACGATCTGCTTCGGATTAATCACCTGCCCCCGAGAACTGGTATCGGTTTCGAGGAGCTCGGCGGCTGAGGTGACCGTCACATTTTGCGAGGTTTGACCGAGCTGGAGCGAGAGATCCACACGCTGCCGGGCATTGACCTGTAAATCGAAGTTCGAGGCCACAGCGGTCTCAAAACCCGGCGCGGTCACCCGCACGCGATAACTGCCGGGGCGTTCGTTGACGAACTCGTAATTTCCGTTGGCGTCCGTAATCGATTTGAAGTTGACCCCAGTCAGCGCTCCTTCGAGCGTGACGGAAGCATTCGGCACAGGAGCGCCGGACTGATCGCGAATAGTGCCGAGCACCGTGCCCGCTTCGAACTGAGCGAACAAAAGAGAACTTTGCAAGACGACGAGTACGCACACCTGGGCCGCACTACGTTTAAGCAGTAGTAATGACATAGAAAGTTTTGAAGCAATACGCTTTCAAAAGAGTAGCTGTAATATATTTCGAGGAAGCTTCGATTTAGTTTCAGCTCCGTTATACGGGTACTAAAGAGCTCGCTGACTCGCTGCGCCTACGCGCCCGTTTCCTGTCCGGATCTCAGGCAATTTCTCGCCCTGTCCTTTGCGAATTTTTACTTGACGGCGGCAACAGAAGCAATCATCATTGAAAAGCTTGAGGTCAGAATACATCTGTTTCACAAGACAAACCCAAGTTGCCCTTCCCCCATTAGCCGCCGCCACCCGACGAGCCAAACAATAAGGCAACTGGCTTCAGAAACTTTCTGTCAGGCTAGGAGCTTCCAACATGAATCGCAATTTAGCGGCGCTTCTTCCCTTGCTTGTTCTCGCCGCGCCGTTTCCCGGGCTTGCCGCTGAGCAATTGATCCCGGCTGGTTCTTTGGTTCAGTGCACTGTTTCGGAACCAAAACTTTCTTCCAAAACCGCCGATATCGGCGACCCCGTCCTGTGCCAGATAAGCCACGTTGAGCTTTACGGTCGTTCTGTCTTTCCCTACGGCAGCTACTTAGTTGGCCGGTTTGAAGAGTACAAAGATCCAGGTCATTTCGTCGGTAAAGGCTGGATGGAGCTGAAATTCGATCGGATGGTGATACCTCCCGATCAGGTGCTCCCTGTCGCGGCCAAAGTCGTGTATGTCCCCAAATATCCAGTCGATAAACAAGGCAGAATACACGGCAAGGGTCATCCGGTTCGAGATATTGTCGAGTGGTCCATTCCCATTCTGTGGCCCATCGATCTTCTAAATTTACCTCGACGAGGACCGCTCCCCGTTTTAAAGGCAGAGACCCGTCTGACTCTGAAGATTATGGATGATTTAGGTGTGCCGCTGCCTCAACAGCCCGGCTATTCGTCGTACCAGCCGCCGTCCAACCCTCCCGCAAATCCCTACGGCTTCACTCAGCGTGCGCCTTCGTCGTACACGCCGCAACCCATCGCTCCCCCTCCGCCACAGCCTACGTATTACGGCTACCCTCCAACGCCGCCCAGAATGCCGGTTTGGAGTCCGCCCGCTGAGCAACAGCTAACCGTGCTCTTGTTGCGGGACGGCAACGGAAGGCTCGCCACTGACTACTGGTTTGAAGGCCCAACACGCGTGCGGTACGTCGGAACGAACGGCGTTCCGGTCGTGATTCCGATAGAAATGCTGGACCTGCCGGCCACGGTTGACGTAAACCGCCGGCGCGGCGTCGCCTTCATCATCCGCTCCGCATCCTATTAGTTTGTGCAACCAGACGGTTGCATTTCAAGCATCGCCTGCTGCTTGTCGGTCGGCTCAGCAACAAAGGGCCGATCTCTATCAGCAGGCTCACCGAAGGCTTCCCCGTCACCCGTCAGGCCAGCACCAAACACGGACGCGAAAGCCTCTGGCAACTCGATCAAAACCGCCTCGACGACGCCCGCCGCTATCTCGACGTGATCTCAAAACAATGGAACGAAGCGTTCGCCCGACTGCGCCAAGTCGTCGAAAACCCGCCGGACGACTGAAGCGCGTGAGACTACTCAGAAGGACATTAGTGCCGAGTCTACTGCCTGCGTCTTTTACGTAATACGACTATCTGGCGGGAATATCCTGATCGAATCTTTGTTCCCTCCTTTGAGAGCTTGCCCCTGCCAAACAGGGCAAGTTCTCAGAACAGGAGGGGAACTCATGAAGAAGTTCTATTCGTATTCAGTCTTGTCCGCTATCCTATTGACCGGTCTATCCGCCTTTGGACAGGTCGACGTGCAGCGCACGACCGTTCCTTTTGCATTTAAAGTGGGCGACAAACTCATGCCGCCCGGCGACTACACGGTCTCAGAAACGGATGTCCAGATGAAGATGACTCATGTGAAAACCAACATCAGCGCTTCTCACTTTACGATGCCGGTCTCCGGCTCGAACAATCCGCCGGAAAATTCGCTCCGCTTTACTCGTTACGGCAACGAATACCACCTGACCAGCATCTGGAACCCGGCCTCAGGCGAAGGCGAGGCTCTCGTCCCAAGCAAACACGATAAGGAAATCGCGAGGCACTTCCGGGATCTCGCCACTTCCACGGTCGCTTTGCAGCCGCGCTCCAACTAGTAGATCTCTACCGCAAGCGCCGTCACAGCCACGGTACGCTGTTGTCACTATCGTGGTTCTTTCAACAACCATCGGTCGTCTACTGAAGCTGGTCCAACAGCTCACGCCGCAAGGGCCATGTTCCGATCAGCTTTTTACCCGCTACCTGAAATCGCCCGGCAATCAAAAGCCCAGTAAGATCCGCCGGGTTTGGTTGTTGGTGTTGCCGCTCCAGCCCTAACGCCAGCATCTTGGTCTGAATCTCCAGCTGTTTCCTGGCTGTGTCGGCGATTGCTCCATTCCGGCATTGCGCTTCCATTCTCAGTTGAAACTGATTTCGATTCTCGGGATCGAGGTCCGCCGAAAGCGTCACTTCATCTGCTGATTCCACCGCCATGACGAAGATCTGTGCGGGCAGCGGAAGACTCTTCGGATTGCTCAGTAGGTAATGGGCAACCCGCACCCAAACCGGTTGGGGAGGAAGAGCCGGTGGATTATCTAGCGTGCGCGGAGCAAGGGCTTGAACGGCCAATGGGCTCGAATCGACCGCCACACCCAGGACATTCGGCTGCACTTGCCTGAACGAGATCCATCGTCCGGGACTGCTGGCCGGCAACTTGCAAATCTCTCCCTTACAACTGCCGCCATGGGCCGAAGCATAGGACCGCAGTTTTCCCCAATCGAACCTTCCCCTCAAAAGTAAGAACCACTGCTCGTTATCGCTCTCGCCCGCCAGCGCATCCACGTCTCTCGAATAATCAAATCCCGTCTCCCTTACAAAGCGCCGGTAGTCACTCTCCTCAGAAGCCTTTGGGGCCGAGAGCAAACTGCGTAACTTCGATTGACGGAGCAGCTCCACATTCACGAAAAACGTGGTCAAATCTCGCTGCGGTAATAATGCCACCAAGTCCGCGTCCGTTCGAACAAACCGGTTTTGGGCCCGGTGAATGGAGAACAGAACAAGCGAGATCAGTACCGCGAGCAGCGGGAGAAAGACAGAGGGCTTAAGCCGGATGCGCAAATCCGAGAAAGACTCGCTCTAAACCATCGCTAGCATAGAGACTCGAGCCTCTTTCCACAGATTGATGTATGGCTTCAACTCCGTCATCATGTCTGCGAAAGCCGGCAGCGTAAGAGACTGCGCCCCGTCACTAACCGCCTTCTCCGGACAAGGATGAACTTCAACGATCAAACCATCCGCGCCGATGGCAACCGCTGCGCGAGAGAGTGCCGGAACCAGACTGCGCTTACCGGTTGCGTGACTGGGGTCTAACATCACCGGCAGATGCGACAGCTCATTTAAAACCGGAACCGCCGAAATGTCGCAGGTATTTCGAGTGGCGGTCTCGAAGGTTCGTATGCCTCGCTCGCAAAGGATGACGTTGGGATTGCCATGTGCCACAATATATTCGGCCGACATCAGTAACTCTTTGATCGTCGAGCTTAAGCCCCGCTTCAACATGACCGGGCGTTCGGCCTTTCCCAGGGTCTTGAGCAAAGCGAAGTTCTGCATATTACGAGCGCCGATCTGCAGGATATCCGCATACTCGGCAACCAGCTCCACATCTCGATCACTCATTACCTCCGTAATGATGCCGAGCCCTGTTTCCTCTTTCGCTTTTCTGAGAAGTCGCAGGCCATCCTCTTCCATGCCTTGAAAATCATAGGGCGAAGTACGCGGCTTGAAAGCTCCTCCCCGCAAGAAATGAGCTCCGCGATCCTTAACGAAACGCGCCGTATCAACGATCTGTTTCTCGTTTTCAACCGAGCACGGTCCGGCCATGACCACAAACTCATCACCGCCAATTTCAATTCCATTGGCGACAATCTGGGACTTGGCCGGCCGGAACTCCCGGCTCACGAATTTGTAAGGAGCAGAGATCCGGACCGCCTTGTCCACCCCCGGCATTGCTTCGAGCGACTCTAAACAGGACGTCACGTCTCCCACTCCTACTACGCCGATCACTACTCTCTCTTCACCCTCGATCGAATGAACTTTGTAGCCAAAATCCTGGATTCGTTCAAAGACGGCCTCTATTTCGGCCCTCGTTGCATGAAGTCTCATCGAGATAATCATCTGCCCCTCAAATAAAAAACCCACTCGTTTCCGAGTGGGCTTTGAACTTTCCGCTGCTGCTTTTTCTCTTTACGCGGACACCACTCGGCACGACTTTGGGCGATACCAAAATCGAAACCAAAAAAAGCTGACCGCGAAGTCTTGCATAAAAGTAAAGTATGACACAGCAAAATTTAAATGCAATCTTTCTCTTCCGTTCTGCACTACTGGGAAAGGCCTCAGCGAGGACAATCACCAGCCCAAAATGAATGCTAAAATACGAATGGTCTCCATGGGACGACTGGGCGCCCTTCTTTTAACGGGTTTGCTGGTCGCAACGCTTCACGCTTCGACTGTCAGTGGGAAAAAACTGTATAGGACCCCCGGCAAAGTGCAAACGTCATCTGACGCTTCTCCTTCCCAAACCACTCCGGTAGCTCATAAGCCGGCGGTTATGAAAACCTCGCTTCATAGAAAAGGGCATTTAAGCAAGAACATCAGATCCGCAAAACGTACCGCGTCGGCCCCGACCTACCAGTTGCATCCTGACCCCGAACGATACCAGGAGATCCAAAAAGAGCTCGCTGATCGTGGTTATTTCAAGGGCGACGTGAACGGGCTTTGGGGTGATGATTCGATAGACGCCATGAAGCGCTTCCAGACAGATCAGAAGCTGGAAGAAACCGAAGGCAAGATCGATGCTCGTAGTTTGATCGGCCTCGGTCTCGGCCCGAAACACGATGGCAGCTCGGCCTCAAGCCTCTCCGTGCCTGCTTCGGCAGCCGAGAACTCCAAGCCGCCCGTGCTTCAGTAAAAAGCTTCCGCAACAGCGGACCAGACATCTCTCATACTAAAGAGCGATGGTTATCGGTGTACCCAAAGAGATTAAAGACCACGAGAACCGCGTCGGGTGCGTGCCCAGCATGGTTATCACGCTTCGCGAACGCGGCCACACAGTTCTGGTTCAGCGAGAGGCCGGCCTCGGCAGTTCAATCACTGACGAAGAGTACAGCGAGGCCGGCGCGCATATAATTCCCGACGCCGGCGAGGTCTGGAAAAAGTCTGATCTGGTTGTGAAAGTGAAAGAACCACAGGCCTCCGAGTACGATTTCTTCCGTCCTGGCCTGATTTTGTTTACTTATCTCCACCTCGCGCCGTTGCCCGATCTAACCGACGCCTTATTGCAATCGGGCGTCAGCGCCGTCGCCTACGAGACCATTCGTGAACGCGATAATTCCCTGCCCTTGCTCACTCCGATGAGCGAGGTCGCAGGACGAATGGCTGTTCAAGTAGGTGCGCAGTATCTCGAACAACCCAACGGCGGCCGAGGCATTCTTCTCGGTGGCATCCCGGGAGTTGCTCCCGCCAACGTGGTTGTCATCGGCGGCGGAATCGTCGGTCACAACGCTGCCAAGATGGCGTGCGGACTGGGCGCCAATGTTACGATCATTGATCGAAACCTCAATCGTCTTCGCGAACTGGACGACATCTACTCCAATTCAATCCGCACCCTAGCCTCTAACATTTATACGATCCGGGAAAACGTCATGCACGCCGATCTTGTCATTGGCGCTGTCTTGATCCCGGGCGCCTCTGCTCCGAGACTCGTCCGGCGAGAAATGATTGCACGAATGAGGCCTGGATCTGTTGTTGTGGATGTCGCCATTGACCAGGGCGGCTGCTTCGAAACGTCTCACGCCACCACGCATACGGATCCGATTTACTATGTCGATGGAGTCCTTCACTACTGTGTCTCCAACATGCCGGCAGCCGTGCCCCATACGTCCACTTTCGGCCTGACGAACGCCACCGTTCCGTATTTACTGGCGCTCGCTGACAAAGGCCTCAAGCGGGCTTGCCAGGAGAGCCCCGCCATTCGCGAGGGCGTGAATACCTACGAAGGTCACATCACTTATCCCGGCGTAGCGGAATCGCAAGGAAAGACCTGGCGAGAGTTTGCTGCAGTCGCTTAGCGTCTTCTAATCTTTGCCGAGTATAATTGATGCACTACATTTGGAGGTCGTCAAATTAAATGCAGATAAAACTTCCTGTTCTCATAGCAAGTCTTTTCATTCCGGTATGCACTGCCTTCGCGATTCCAGTGAACAGCATCAATCAGCTGGTTGTGTTCGGCGATAGCCTTTCCGACTCAGGCAATGCTTCCATTGCCACGACGGGATCGCAGCCCGGCTCGGGCGGCTATTACTACCGCAGCACGACCGGTCTTCCTTTTCAGATAGGCGAATTCACAAATGCCCCAACCGCCACGGGTCCGACCGGCGTGTGGGCCGATCAGTTTGCCCCCAAAATTGGCTTGCCCGTGACACAGCCGTTCTCAGCGCCCACCGGAGGAACAAATTTCGCCATCGCCTCGGCACAGACCGGAAGCAACGGTCTTAGCGGGGTCACCGATCAACTCGGTTATTTCAACACCGCTGTTCACTCCGTGGCACCCAGTAGCGCGCTCTACACATTCTGGGCCGGCGCAAATGACATTGCGCAGGGCAACAACCCGGTTACGGCAGCCGACAACTTGTATTCCAATATCCAGACCATCTCGGCAGAGGGCGGAAAGTATTTTCTGTGGTTCAATCTTCCCGATTTGGGCAAGACTCCCGAGGGCGTCGCCAGCGGCTTCCCCGCTCTAGCAACCGCTGCCTCACAGGCCTTCGATCTGGAGTGGCAACTCGACTTGGCAAAGCTGCAAGCGCAAGGCCTCAACGTAGTTGGGGTTGATGTTTACAGCGAGTTTCAACTCATCTTGTCCGATCCTGCGGCCTTTGGTTTTACGAATGTGACCGATCCAGCCATATCGTCTCCCGGCGCGAACCCGGACCAGTACCTTTTCTTCGACGGTGCACATCCGACTGCCGCCGCTGATGCTCTGGTTGCAGATCTCGCTTTTAGTGATTTGACTACAGCCATCACTCCTGAGCCGTCCGCCGTGTGTTTGGCTTGCCTGGGTTTGGTCGGGTTCGGTGCAGTAAGGCTCAAAAATCGTAAAACAGTTGTATCCTGACCGACATCACCAAAGCACTATGACTGCAGGTCAGCCGGCCCAAAGCGATACGTCTTCGATGAAGAAAGCGTTCCCGCGTTTAGGATGGTCAGATCTTAAAGGTCTGGTCATCCAGGCGTTTGAACAGTGGAATCGGCATAACGCTCCCCGCCTTGGCGCTTCGCTGGCTTTCTATTCTTTACTTTCACTGGCGCCGCTGCTGCTGGTTCTTGTTTCTATCGTTGGGCTGGTGTTCGGAAAGTCGGCAGCCCAGCAGCAAACAATACAGGAAGTGCAGTCGCTGGTAGGGCCGGCCGCAGGAAAAGCAATCGCTGCTTTTCTACAGGGCTCGCGCAACACCACTCATGGCGTAATTGCAACGATCATTGGGCTACTAACATTGCTATTCAGTGCGTCCGGCGTCGTGATTGAATTGCGTGACGCACTGAATACAATCTGGGATGCGCCCAGCACTCAGACCAGCGGCTTACAGGTTGTTACCCGCTACGTGAAGCAAAGACTGTTTTCCTTCGCTTTCGTCGTTGCGATAGGCTTTCTGCTCATCATCTCTTTAGCGGTAAGCACCTGGATTGCTGCGCTAGGGGCGATCTCAGCCTCGATCCTTCCGGGCGAAGCAGTTCTTCTCCATCTGGCGAACTCGGTGATCTCATTCCTGGTGATCACATTCTTATTTGCGGCGATGTATAAGGTGATGCCGGATGTGAAGATCGAATGGCGCGATGTACTTCTCGGCGGGGCGATCACCTCGCTTCTGTTTACGATCGGGAAACTCGTTCTCGGCATCTATCTGGGACGGGCTAGCTTTGCCTCCACTTACGGAGCAGCCGCTTCCATCGTCGTTTTGATTGCCTGGGTTTATTACTCCGCCCAGATATTCTTCCTGGGCGCGGAGTTGACCAAAGCCTTTTTCAATCGGCACGGATCAGCCTCGGAGACTCAGACCTCGCGAACACGGGCCCAAGCCGCCTCGGCATAGATCGGTTCCTAGAACCTGAAGATGGCGGCAACTGGCGCGCCATTCGGCATTTTTTGATGCGGCACTACCAATACTTTACCGGCGTGCAGGATGGACTGCACGGCTGCGTCGTTGCCCAGGTCTTCGTCCTCAGGACTTCCTGTTTCTCGCCCTTTCACACTGTGAGTCGATTCTTCGAAAGCGCCCGTCTGTTCGAGAGAATCCGATACCAGTAGCGTAAGAACACGTCCATCATGAGCCGCGGTTACTACATCTTTAAGTCGGTTCGAAGCTCCGCTTCCAGCCCGGTGGTTGTATTCAGCCAACGCCTCCTCTACCTTGTGCTCGTAAGACTTTTCGAGCGCCTCGAGAGCGCGGGCATGCATCTCGCCCGCTTTCAAACTATTGGGCGCGCCGCGCACAGACTCAGACTCCAGATGCGGATAGGTATTCACGGCCTGATACAGCGGCAGTTCGTAGTCGACACCTGCCAATACCAGCGGCTCAGAATGTCCGCGCAGTATCTCATTCAGGGCGCGGTCGATCTGGCCGAAGAAGTGCGACAAAAACTCGCTCTTGGCTTCTTTATCGGCGCCCATCGGCGCAATGATCCCAGCTTTGTTGTGGCCGCTCGAAGGTCCTGGGCTGCTTGAATTCCGATCGTTGTGATCTGGCTTGACGTTATTCATCCAGGCATCGAAGTTTGAAACCGCTGCCGCGGGCATTGACACTTCTTCCGATGTGGTGGAGGTGCACCGCAACAAACGGACATTCTTCTGGCTCAGCGCTAGCAGGTAGAAAGCGTCGGGCTTTGTCACCTGTTTCAAGAGCGGTCGAATGTAGAAATGCGGACCAGCGACAGCGCGCTCGTTAACAGCATCCGACAGCCAGGAAACGCTGAATATGTCCGGCGAGCGAAATACCGCAATTGACTTGCCTTGCGGTTCCTGCTCCGGAGCAATGGCATCCCAGCTGCCAATTGAATCGAGAAGCTCGCGGCCGATCCGTTCCTCCAGTGTCCGAACTAGTTCCTTCCAACGAAGTGCATTCTGCTTCAGGCTGAGCGGCATGTAAACACTGAGACAAGGACCACCGGACGAGAGTATCGGCTTCAACTCAGCCAACGTCTTGAAGCTTGTCAATTCGCCCTTTACTGTATTCATACACCTAGGAGACAAGGACTGGGAAGGACCCGTTACTCGTCATTTCAAACCAATCACTTCAACCGAGCGGTTATCGGCGCCCCGGTGAGACAGACTGATTTCGATTCGCTCCGCCGGCAAGAGATCCGGGAACCGTTCGGCCCATTCGAGGAGCACGAGCGCGGGACTGTCGAACAGTTCTTCGAGGCCGAGGTGACGGACTTGGTCGGCGGTTTCAAGCCGGTAGAGGTCCACGTGGTAAATGCGAACCGGGTCGCCGTATTCGTGAATCAGGGTGAAAGTCGGACTCGAAACGTCTTCCGCCTTGGCGGCTCCGACGCCTTCGGCGATTCCCTTGGTGAGGGTGGTCTTCCCTGCTCCGAGATCACCTATTAATAGGACAACACCGGCGCCGGGCAGGCGCGGCGCGAGTTGCCGTCCGACTTCTCTCGTCTCCTCGTCCGAGTGGGTTTCAAACCGAAGGCCGCAGTTCATCCATGGCCTCAGGCAGGTAATCGAGCAAATCGGTTGCCAGCATGTACTGCTCGCCGAGACGCTTCGCCGCCAGTTCGCCGCACCGGCCGTGCAGCCAAACGGCAGCCACGACCGCGCGCTTCCACTCATTTATATGTTGCGCAACCAACCCGGCGACCATCCCGGTCAATATGTCGCCCGTTCCGCCAGTGGCCATGGCGGGGGAACCGGTCGGGTTGATCCAGGTTTCGCCGTCCGGAAAAGCAATGATCGTCCGGTCGCCTTTTAGAACCACGGTCGCTCCGCTCTGGGAGGCTAATTCCTCCGCCAGCGAGAGGCGGTCGGTCTGCACTTCCTTGACCGATTTGCCCGTGAGCCGGCCCATTTCGCCAGGGTGCGGCGTCAGGATCCGGGTCTGGGCGATTCGAGGAAGAGGCAAGTTCTCAGCCAACGCGTTGAGGGCGTCGGCGTCGGCGACAACCGGGATCGCGGCTTCCGCGTAGACCTTTTTTACGAAACGAACCGTGTCGGGTTCGGCGCCCAGTCCGGGGCCAATCGCCAGGACCGTCATCTTCCTGGCGAGATCGAGAACCTGATCCGCTTCCGACTCCCGCAGGCGACCCGACTCCGATTCGGGGAGGGGTTCGGTCATCAGTTCGGGACGGTACGAAGCCACCATCACGAGGGCGCTTTTGGGAATAGCGACCGTCACCAGACCGGCTCCGCTGCGGTACGAACCCAGGCCCGACATGGCGGGGGCCCCGCTTTTACCGAACGAACCCCCGACCACCAAGACATGGCCGTATAGTCCTTTGTTAGAGTTACAAGGACGAGGGGCGAACAAATTGCGAAGATCTTCCTCGGTTGTGAGGTTCAGTTTGAAGTTTGGGTTCGTTTTTACAAATTCGTCGGGGCTCCCGATCGGGTTCACTATCAAATAGCCAACGTGCTCGTAAATGGGGGAGAGGCACTGGCTCGGTTTAGCCGCAGTGAAGGTGACGGTGTAGTCGGTCTTCACAAATTCGCCCGTCGGTGAGGCCTCATCGGAGGGTAGGCCGGACGGCATATCGACCGCGATTTTTTTCGCCAGCGGAAAACGTTCGTTGATCCAACGTATTGCATCTAACGATTCGCCCCTGGCTGGGCCCGTCAAGCCAGTTCCTAAGATGGCGTCAACGACGATGGTGGCGAGATTGGGTTCGTTTTTTAAATTTCGCTCTATCGGGCATCCGCAGGCTTCGAGGGCGCGACGATTTGTGGCGGCGTCTCCGGTCAAGGTTTGCGGTCCGAAGAGTTCGACGACGGTCAGTTCCCGGCAGAGCCGACGGGTAAAAAGCTGTCTAGCGACGACAAAGCCGTCGCCTCCATTGTTTCCTTTTCCACAGACCACCACGACGCGGTGGTTCTTCAAGGGCTGGAATTGGGTTGCGAGGAAATCGACGACCCGGCTTCCGGCATTTTCCATGAGGAGCAGGCCGGGAATTCCACGCTCGATGGTAAGGCGGTCGACTTCGCGCATCTGCTCCGCCGTTAGGACTTTCATGCAATAGCGCCAATCTGCCGGGCAAGTAAAAGAGTCATATCGTCCTGCAACTCGGGACGGCCAGTCCAGCCGCGAACGGCCTCAAAGATGATTCGGATCAATTCGTTTTCTTCGGCGTGGCGGTGTTTGTGCACCAGTTCGATGAGCCGGCCCTCGCCAAACATTTCGCCGTAGGCGTTCTCCGGTTCCGTGATGCCATCGGTGTAGCAGACCAGGAGGTCGTCCGGCTCGAGAACAATGCAACTCTCATCGTACTGGGAGAACGGGAAGGCTCCGACGACCGTTCCGTTGGAATCGAGTGCGACGACTTCGCTTTTACGAAAAAGCAGCGGCGATAGATGTCCGGCGTTGGTGTAGGTCAGAATTTTAGTTTTTTCCTCGTACAGCGAGAAGAAGAAGGTGGCGTATTTTTCGGGAGCGGTATTAGCGTAGACTTGCTTGTTCAGCTGGGAAACCAGAACTGCGGCGTCGATCTCCCGGTGCGGCCCGCAATCGGTCGGAGACAGGGGAAGCGAGTGGCTGACCTGGGCCCGTAAGGCGGCTTGAATGGTTGCCATCAGCAGGGCTGCTGAGATACCTTTTCCAGCAACATCCCCGATGGCGAAAGCCATTTTTTCCTCTCCTATCGTCTGGTAATCGTAATAGTCGCCGGAGACCATGCGAGCAGGGTCACAGCGGGCAGTCAATTTCAACCCGCAGGCAGCCGGCGCTTCTCCGGGATAGAGCTGGCTCTGCACTTCACGCGCAATCTCGAGTTCGGCGTGAAGCCTTTCCCGTTCTTTCTCGACAACGAGCAGGCGTTCCAGATTGCTGGTCATCTGATTAAATGAGTCTCCGAGCTCGCCGAGCTGGTCGTGAGTTTTCACCGTTATGCGATGAGAGAAGTCGCCGTGGATCACGCGCCGCGTTCCTTCGTAGAGCTGGTTAACAGCACTAGTGATGCGACGCGAAAGGGAGATGCCGATGACGAGAGCGATCACTTCGACCAGCAAAAACAAGACGCCGATGCCGATGAGCAAGTCTGCGAAAACGCCGCGCAATATATCGGGGTCAGAAAAAATGGCCCGCAGGACTGCCGAGACTCTGGAGTGGACATACAGAACAGACTGGTGAGGCTTACCGGGGTCATCGAGATGGAAGTGATCATGCACGGACGGTAGAACGACAGGGATATCGAGGCGATTGGCGGCAGGTGGAATGGCCGAGCCGCCTTGGCCGTTTTCCATAAAATCGAAATCACCCTTGATGCCGTGATTGCCTGGGTCGCCTTTGGCGGAGAAGCTGAGAGCGCCGGCAGAGATAGGCTCCTGTCCATGTTGCCCGGGACCTTCGACGAGCCCGATCACGCCGAGGTGAGGGACGAGATTTTCGATGATTCGATTGGATAAGGGAGCGAGTACGGTAATCTCCTCGGCGTTGTCGTGGAAGTGCGCCCAGACGTAGAAGGCGCGATTGTAGACTAGAAGTCCATCGGTATTTCCCCACTTAGAGGAGACGTTCAGCGCGGGGGAATTGGAGGGGAAGCGATGATCTCCGTCCGAGTCTTTGACGTAGAATCGAATGCCGGGGAAGAGCATGCCATAACCTTTTTGCACCTCAGGCATACGGGTGGCGCGCTCTTCGTCCGACATGTTGCGGATCATCTGCTCGGCAGATTGAACTGAGCTGATACGGCGTTCGAGCGCAGAGTTTGCCAAGTAAATTGCGAGTTCGCTCATGAGAGCCCAGCCGGTGAGAAGGAAGAGGCAGAGGAGGAGCACTACGGGCAAGACGCCGAACAAACCGTAGACAAAGAGGAGGCGGTTTCGGAGGCTCCAGAGGGCGGTTTTCTGGATGAGGCGAAGGGCGCGGAAGGCCACGATGAGGCCCAGCGGCAGGAGGAAGCAGCAGTCGAGCAGGAGGAGCCCGGTGCGCCCGCTGAAGTAGAAAATCAGATAGAGCGCAAGCGCGACCAGGAAGGCGGTTCCTGAAATGCCGAGCTGGCGAACGACCTGGCGCGTTTGCGACATCCCTTCCATGAGGGTAGCGCGTACGCGGAACTGGGAAAGTCAGGGCTAGGGTTGGTTTTCTTCGATGCCGAAGGAGTAGAGGTTCGAATCGAGAGTGGCGACGAAGACGCGGCCGTTGGAGATGGCGATGCCGCTGAAGTGCGCGATGGCGGACATGGCGGCGGCGCTGTTGTAGAGTTCTTTGCCGGTGGCGGCGTCGAAGGCGTACAGCACGGCGTGGCCGGGAGCAGTTTTCATGCGCTGCTCGGAGGTCATGAGGTGGCCTTCACTATCGGCCTGGAGGCCATTTTCGCCGCTTGACACGGAGAAGACAATCCCGTTGGCTATGGCGGGCGGCTCGGGAAGATCCATATCGCGAGAGAGCCAGGCAGGCGTCAGGACCGGCTTGCCATCCTTCTCTTCGACTTTGAAGGCCATCAGGGCGCCATTTTTGGCGTCGCCGTTGGTGGCGGGGAAGGCCGGGGCTTTCGCGCTGATGGGGCCCCAAGCGGGCGCGTAGAGCCAGCGCGTCTTGGTCTCATCTTCCCAACTGGCCAAAGCGCCCCACAAGCCGCGGCCAGCCGAGTAGAGATCCTCATTCGCGAAGATGGGGGTCACAAAGAGAGGGGTGTGATGAGCGGGGCCGCCGAGCGATTTGGCGTCGAGCAGGACGAGACGGCCTTCTTTGCCGCCGCCGGCAATGAGATCCCATTGTTTGAAATGGAAGAAGGCAGGACTCAGAGAACCGAGGTCCAGGTCTTTGCGGTTTAACCATAGCCAGTTGGCAGGAGCGTAGTAATCATTGACTTTCAGATCTTTGGCCGAGAGCGAAAGAAAGCAGTCGCCGTACTTGCCTGCAGCGGGATCGACGGGGCCATCGCCGGTTTCGGCATAGACGTTGCCGTCCGTGCCGACAGTAACGCCGGCGCGTCCCCAGATGCCTGCACCGGCCGTGCCGGCTTGGAAGAAAGTGACGGGACGGGATGGCTGGTTGAGATCCATGGCATAGACACCCGACTTCGCTCCGTTGCAGCCCTGCGAGGTAGAGGTGTAGAGAATACCGTTTACCAGATTGAGACTCCAATTTTTGGAGAAGGGCGGCACGAATGGAACCGGCGGTTTGCGGTCTTCGCCGTTGACGAGATTGAGCGAGTGGAGCTTGCCGTCACTCGAGACGGCTAGGGCGGTGCGATCGCGGGGAGTGCTGCCACCGCCGAGCTGGATGACAGGGGTAGCGGTTAAGGCATTGGGGCAGAGCCAGAGCGGCTTTTGTTTGGGCTGGCCTTCGACGCCGAATTGTTTATGCCAAAGCACCTTGCCGGTGTCGACGTCGATGGCGTCGAGGGTATCGGAAGCGCCTCCCACAACGACGATGTCCTTGTGTCCCTCGGCCGTAAGAACATTTTCAGCAACCACGGGAGGGGTGAGGCCATTCAGTTCTCGGAGGGCGCTATCGACATGGACCTTCCAGAGAAGCTTCATGGAATGGACATTGCTCTTGGTGAGGATTTGCTCGTCGCGGGCCCAGCCGTCGTGTTGCGGATCGCCGCCGAAGACGAGCCACTGTTCGGCCAGCAGGAGCGTGGCCGAGGACAGAACGGCGAGAGCAAACAACGGTAAAAATCGTGAGGAAAGTCTCATAAATCAGGGTAATTGCTTCAACTTGAGGTTGCGGAATTCGACTCGCATTTCGGGGCCAGCATGAAGCTGGAGGGCGATGATGCCGGTAGAGGCGGAGCTGTCGTGCGTGTCTATGGTGACAACGCCGTTGAAGGTGAGGCGGATGCGATCGCCGTCGGCGAGGATTTCGTAAGTGTTCCAATCGCCGTGGTGCACGAGCGCTTTGGCAATGAGCCAGCCCTGATCGGGGGTCTTCATGATGCCACGGCCGCGAAGGCGCTCCTCATAAAAGTTTCCCCAGGCAGACTTCTCTTCTCCCACTTCTGAGGCGTCGGCCTGATAGCCGCGGACCATCCAGCCAGGACCGGGTAACTGCTGACTGCGGAACTGGATTCCGCTGTTGTGATTGCGGAGCTTGATGTCGGCTTTGAGGATGAAGTTCGAGAACTGGCCCTTATAGATGAGGAAGGTGTTGATCTTAAATGGATGGCCGTCGCTGGCGCCGACGATGACGCCATCATGAACAGACCAGCGAACGGGGTCGCCCTCCCAGCCGTCCAGGTTCTTGCCGTTGAAGAGCAGCCGGAAGCCTTCCGTCTTTTCCTGCGGAGTCAAGTGATTGAGGGGCGCCTGCGATTGTGCGAAGGCAAGGGCGGAGAACGATAGAACGAGAAGGAGCTTTGTCATAGGTCAGGGTCTAGTCCTCGGGAGTAAACGTGGCTAAATCACGAACTGTTTCGAGATCGCGGAGAGTGGTCTGAGTAGGGTGATACTCAGCCGTGATGAAGCCGTCGTAGTGCAAGTCGTGGATGGCTTTAAACACATTACGAAAATTGATTTCGCCGGTGCCGGGTTCATGACGGCCGGGAGCATCGGCGAAGTGATATTGACCGGTAGAGGAGAAGCTGTCGCGGATGCGCTTGATGATATTTCCCTGCATGACCTGCACATGGTAGATGTCGAACAACAGTTTGACGCGGGGGCTGGAGACGCGTTGAATCATTTCGACGCCGTCTTCGACGAGGTTGAGAAAGTAGCCAGGATGATCGACGTTGGAGTTCAAGAGTTCGACTACGGCGGTCATGCCGTTTGCTTCGAGGAGAGGCAGGGCGGCTTCGAGAGCGGCGACACAGTTATCCATTTGAACGGAACGGGGGGCGTCCGGGAGTACGTTGCCGGTGAGGACTTCCAGACGGGTACAGCCGACCTGGTGAGCGGCGTCGATACAGAGGCGCAATTCGGCGAGGAAGCCGGCGCGATCTTCGGGAGCGACGAGGCTGCAGCCGAGAGCGTTGACGTCGGGCTTTTTATTGACGACCAGGACGCCGGCGGCCAGACCGAGATCAGGCAAGGCGGCGCGGTATTCAGCGAAGAGCGGAGGGTTGCGCCAATCGAAGTTGTCGCAGGAATCGAAGCCGATCGAGGCGATATGGGCAAGGCTCTGACGGAGCGGCAGGCCATCGAAGTTGCGGGCGGCCACAGAGAGTCCGAGGCGGTGACGGGGCGGTTTCGCACTGCGCGGACTGGTGGAAGTAAAGCCAGCGGGAGAAAAGCCAGTGGTGGTGGGAGTTGGTTGCATTTCATGCTCCTAGAGGGCTGGGGACAGCGACAGGAATTATGCCAAGGCCAGGGCCGTCGAGACGAGAAGTTTCTAAACGGCCTTCGGTAATGCGGAAGATGCCGGGGAATTGCGCTTCCCAGGGCTGGTTGGCGGCAGGGACATATTGACGAGCATTGCTTTCGAGCGCCCGGATAGGCGGGATGTGGGCGGCGAGGCCGGCGGAGTGCAGGAGAGAGGCTCCGGGGCAGGTGAGGTCCTGCATGCAGAGAAACATGCCGAACTTTTGGGCGGCGGCAGTCATGAGGAGTGCATTGCTCTGCCCTTTGCAGGCCTTGAGAGCGACGCCGGAGTAGCCGAGCTCGCGGGCACGCAGCAGACTGGCGTAATCGGTGAGCGATTCGTCAATGACAACGGGTTTCACCTGGGCGGCTTGATGCATGGCGGGCGTGCCGGGGGCGTTGAGATCGCGAGAGGTGGGCTGCTCAATGTAGCGGATTTGCGAGAAGGCGTCGGGCGCGGCCTCTCGTATGGCAGCGAGGCATTCGAGAACATAATCTACAGTCTGGCAACGCTCATTGAAATCGAGTGAGTAGCTGCGGTCTCCGAGGGGCTGGACGGCTTGGAGCACGCGGTGAACCGAGAGGATGCGTTCTATGTCCCAGGTGAGGTTATCGCCGTCGAGCTTGATTTTGATGTGGTCGACACCTTCGGCACGGACCCATTGTTGGAGTGTTTCCGGGAGACCGTCAGCGAGGCGGTTAGTGAGATCGGCCTCGGTGAGAGGATCGAGTGCGCCGACGAGGTGATAGAGGTGGAGCGAGGGGGTCGGGTTGGACGAGATGTAGCGGTCGAGGTACTCGCCGCGAAAGCGCTCATCGAGGTAATAGGCGAGGTCGTGGTTCATGTGGTCAGAACCGTAGGTTTGGTAGCTGGACTTTGAGAAGGCCTTCCCGTAGGCGTCATGAATAGCGGCGTCGAAGGCGCTGACAACGACCAGAGTGCAGAGTGCCGGGACGGGTTCGGGAAGGTCAAGGGTATCGGCAGCCTGGAGATACAGCGGTTCGAGGTGGTGATTGATTTGAATAGGGTGCGCTTCGATACCGGAAGATTCGATGATGGGGGGGAGCTTGGCCGCGATTTGCTTCATGGCGGCGAGGGTTTCGTGGAACGTGAGGCGGGTAGAGGGAAACGACCACACGTTGCCGAGCGGCATAGAACCGAAGCCCTGGGTGATGCGGCGGTCAACTTCTCCGACGACTACGACGTTCAGGAGAGTAACGCGGTCGACAACGGTGGCACGGAATTTCATGGGCGCGCGATAAGCGAAATCTTCGAACGAGACGCGGACTTCCCGGATGCGGATATTAATCATCGGGCGAGTTCCCTGAAAAACCGCTTACTTCGTGCGCGGCTCCGACAGCTGCTTGCAAGGAACGGTTTTCCATAGTTATTACTTTCACTCGTTAGAACTGATAACGGAGCACAAGTTCCATGATGCGGGGGTCGGCGGCGGCGGTGACCTGACCGAACGTGGGAGCGCCGTAGGTGGTGGAAACGGTGGTGAAGTTGGTGTGGTTAAAAATGTTGAAAAGCTCGGCGCGGAACTGGAGTTTTTGTTGTTCGGTGATGGCGAAGTCTTTGTATAAGGTCATATCGAAGTTAAAGAGACTGGGGCCGTCGATGATGCCGGTACCGGCGTTGCCGAAGTAGCCGGGTTGAGGCGCAGTAAAGGCGCCGGTGTTAAACCAATGGGCGACGGTTTGCGGACCGGCGAGTGGCGCTCCGGTAATATCAGGCCGCGCCGCAAGACCTTGCTGGGCGATGCTCAAAGCGGGCGTGAGTGAATAGCCGGAGCGGAAGGTAGTGATGTCGGAGAGATTCCAGCCGCCGAGCAGACGGCCTTTCCAGCCGGACGAGGTGCGCAGCCAAGGCACCTGGTAGATAACGCTGGCGGTGAAGACCTGGGGCACGTTGGTGGCGCTGTTGCCGTAGTACTCCCGTGGATTGTAGTAGTCGACAGTGGAAGTGTTCGAGAGGCCGTGCGACCAGGTATAGGCAAGCTGCACAAAGAAATTGCGTCCCATGGGGTGGCGGGCGTTGACCTCAAGGGCGGTCCAGTTGGAATTGGCGATGGTGTTCAGCGTACTGATGGGCCCGTATCCATAGTAGGGACCGTAGATGTATGGAAAGACGCTGCCGCTGTTGATGACGGGATTGAAGCTGTAGCGGCCGGAGGGAAGCGGTTGATTGTAGTTCCAAGTGGCGAGCAGATGACGGCCCAAGGCGCCGGCGCCGGCAACGGAAACGATCCAATTGCCAGGGAACTGATGCTCCAGGCTGAGGCTGTAGCTTTGCACCTGGGTGGCCTGGATATTTAGATCGGCGCTCGAAATAGAAGGCGCGCTGAGCTTGGTGGAACCGGTTCCGACGGGACTGGGGAACTGCGGATTAACCAGATTGACGGATTGAATCACGGGCGGATTGACGGCGCAATTGTAGGCGCAGTCCTGGCCAGTGAAGATGCGCGTGTAGGTGATGCCGTAACCTCCGCGCAGGGAGGTTGTGCCGTGGCCAAAGATATCCCATGCGAAGCCTGCCATGGGCGCGACGTACCACTGGTGGCTGGTAGACCAGTTGTTGGGCACTCCGTTGACACCGTTCAGGACGAGGCCGTTAGAGGGATTGTAGTTCGGGGTGAGGGTGAGAGTCCCGTTGTTATTGACGATGGGGGCTTGGGAGCGATTGTAGCGAGTGGGATCGAAGATCGCCTCGAAGCCGGTTTGGGGATGAGGCAGCGGCATAAAACTGATGCGCGTGCCAAGGCTGACGGTGAGACGGCGGGTGAGTTGGATGCGGTCTCCGAAATAAGGCGACACCATGGTGGCGTGAATATAGGGCCGGATGGTGGTGCTGATCTGAGTGAAGGTGGCGGCATCACCAAGGAGAAAATCGGCCATAGCGTTTCCGGTGAAGTTGCCGGCGAAGGTCCATTGTCCGTTAGAGGCGGTGGAAGGGATCTGCCGTTTGGTGTTGAAGACGAGACTGCCGCCGGCCTCGAAGAAGTGTTTGCCATGCAGCCAGCTCCAGTCGTCGGAAGCGGTGTCGTCGAGATCGCTGGCATCGCGCGGGAGATTGGCCGGGATGCCCTGGGGCGACCAACCTTGCGAAAGGGTGACCAAAGGAATGCGGGTGGACAAGGCGCCGTTGAACGGGAGGGTTGACGAAAAGCCCGGGATCTGATCGACGTAGAGCAGTCCTTCGACAGGGTGCTTGACGGTATAGCGATTCATGGCAATGTTGGCGCTATTCACCATGGCGGGAGAGATCACGGCAGTGAATTGGATTTGAGCAAGCTGATCGAACGTAACATCCTGGCGGCGGTTGGTGGTGAAGGGGGAGCCGGAGTCGGGAACGGAGCTTTGGGTGGCGAGCTGGGACTCGTCAAAGTATTCGCCGGTGAGACGGAAGCGCTCGTTGAAATTGTGGTCGACGCGGAATTCGTCGTCACGCTGGGTGAGGACGGAAGGAGTGAGGTTCAGGTAGTTGAGACTGGTGCTGCCGGGATTGTTGGGAAGCGGATATAGGGCGTTGAGGAAGGCGAGAGAGTTGGGGTTGAGGCGGCTGACGGGAATTTGGTATTGACCGCCGGCATTCAAGGGGAAGGGTTGGCCGGTGCTGGGATCTTTGATGAGGGTAGCGAAGGCGCCAGCGCGCTGGGCGGCGGTAGGGGTGAGACCGCGCAGGACCGAACCGGCATGGGCGTCGACCCACTGCTCGCTGACGAAAAAGAAGGTCTTTTTATCGCCGTGATAGAACGGCACGAGCACCGGGCCGCCGAAGGTATAGCCAAAGATATTTTGCTTGAGGGGGGGAACTGTGGGGCTAAAGAAGTTGCGGGCATTCAGATCGTCATTGCGGAAATATTCGAAAGCGCTGCCGTGAAAGTGGCTGGTTCCGGTTTTGGTTTGGAGCAGGACCACCGAGGCGCCCATGAGGCTGTATTTGGGGCTGTAATTGTTTTGAAGAACGCGGACTTCCTCCAGGCTATCGGGGTTGGGAGTGATGGAGACTTGGTTCATGTTGCCGGTGTTTTCATTCCATATGCCATCGAGCGCGTAGAACGTGGTGTTGGTGCTGAGACCATTTACCGACATTACGTTGGATGTGGTGTAACCGCCTGTCCCGAGAGCGGAGCCGGCGTTCTGATTTACGACGCCGGGCATGAGCGCAGCCAGCGCCTGGAAGTTGCGGCCGTTCAAGGGAAGCGTTTCGATCTGGTTCTGAGAGACGAGGTTCGAGACTTCCGCGGTAGTAGTTTGGACCTCGGCGGCGGTGGCGACGACGGAGATTTCGGTACCGACCTGGCCCGGGTTCAAGGTTGCATTGACAGTAGAAACCGTGGCCGGGTGAAGGACAAGCTGAGAGGCCTTGAAGCTTTGAAAACCCTGTTTGGTGACAGTGATGGTGTAGACGCCAGCAGGAAGGCCGGTGATAACGTAAGTGCCGTCGGCATTGCTCCGGGTGGTGCTGGCGACTTGCGTGTCATTGTCGAGGGCGGTGATGGCGGCATCGGGAACGACGGCGCCGGAGGTGTCCGTGATCGCGCCATTGACTTGAGTGGTGGTCGAGAGCTGGGCCCACGCAGAGGCGGCACAGAAGAGCAGCGTGAGGAAGGTTGACGAGAACTTCGGAGTCTTACTTGGAGTCTTGCAACCCATTGCGATCACCATTTCGGGGAGGCGTTAACTTGTTCCGGATGCTAACATTCGGCGAGGCAATTTTCGCGTTACGTTACGGTAACGTAACGGTGGGGGAGGGGCGGTTCATTAGACGCCAAGCCCAGCCGATGATAGGGTATTTTTACGGCCTACCGATGCCCAAGCGTCCGGAGATCCCCGTAGAGAATTCGGACTGACTTATGGACCCGCTTTTAACCGCTTCAGGCATGTCCGGCGCACTGCCGGACGGTCTTTCGAAGCGGGATATCACGGCGCAACTCGAGCGCATTCTGGCGAGTACGATCTTCATCAATGCGGAGCGGCTGAGCCGGCTTTTGCGCTTCACCGTGCAGCAGGCGACGGAGGGCAAGGCGGAACAACTGAAGGAATATGCGCTGGCGACTTCGGTCTTCGACAAACGCGATTCGTTCGATCCGCGTTTCGATCCGATTGTGCGGGTAGAGGCGGGACGGCTGCGGACGCGCCTGCGGCAGTACTACGAAACGGAAGGGCGCGAGGACGGGCTGGTGATCGATTTACCGAAGGGGAGCTACGTGCCGCGGTTCAAGGCGGAGAGGCCGGGCAGCGGGGCGGCCAACACGGAGCGCACGCGGGCGCCCCACGTCTATAGCGCGAACTCGATTGCCGTATTGCCGTTTGCGGATCATAGTCCGGATCGCGACCAAGAATATTTCTGCGATGGCATGACGGAAGAGCTGATCAATGCGCTGACCAAATTGCGCGGTTTGCGGGTGGCGGCGTGGACCTCGGCGCTGCGGCTGCGGGGCGAAACCCACGATCCGGGTAAGATCGGCGAACAGCTAAAGGTAGGGACGGTGGTGGCGGGGAGCGTGCGCAAGGCGGGCGACCGGCTGCGCATTACGGTCCAACTGATCGGAACGCTGGATGGGTCTTACTTGTGGTCGGAGATCTATGACCGGCAAGTCAAGGACGTGTTTGCGATTCAGGAAGAGATCTCACAGGCGATTGTGGCGATGTTGAAGGTGCAGATCGCCGATGGACAGAGCAGATACCTGGTGCGGCGCTACACGGAGAACGTGGAGGCTTACACGCTGTACCTGAAGGGGCGATATTGCTGGAACCAGCGCTCGGAGCAAAGTTTAAGGAAAGGGATTGAATACTTCGAGCAGGCGATTGCGTTCGATCCGCGATATGCACCGGCGTATTCGGGGTTGGCGGATTCTTATTCGCTGCTGGGGAACTCGGGGGTGGTGCCGGCGAAGAACGTGAAGGCGAAGGCCATGTGGGCGGCGCTGAAAGCATTAGAACTTGACCCGACGCTGGCGGAGGCGCATACGGCGCTGGGGCATGTGCGCGCGACGTATTGCTGGGATTGGCAGAGCGCCTGCGCGGAGTACCGGGCCGCGATTGCGCTGAACCCGGCGTACGCGACCGTGCACCATTGGAATGCGATCACGTATTTAGGGCCGATTGGAATGCTAGAGAACGCGCTGACGGAGATTCGAAAGGCCGAAGAGCTGGATCCGGTATCGGTGAGCATCAAGCGTGACATTGCGGTGATCCTTTATTACCTGCGTCGCTTCGAGCAGGCCTTGACGCAATGCGAGAAGACAATCGAATTGGAGCCTGTATTTTCGGGCGGCTATTGGGCGTTGGGATTGGCGCATGAGGGTTTGTGCCAGTACGGGGAGGCGGCGAGGGCTTTTCAACAAGCGCTAAAAGTGGCCCCACATACCCCGCGTCTTCTAGGCGCGCTGGGGCACGTTTATGGGCGCTGGGGGAAGCGGTCCGAAGCGCTGAGAGTGGTTGACCAAATGGCGGAGATGGCGCGGACGCGGTATGTCGCGCCGTTCGATTTTGCGCTGGTGCATTTGGGGTTAGACAACCGGCAGGCGGCGTTCGATTGGCTGGAGCAGGCTCATAAGTCGCGATCTTACGAGTTGGTTTCGCTCAAAGTAGATCCGCGTTTCGATGCGGTGCGGTCGGAGGCGAAGTTTGCGAGGCTCTTGAAGCGGCTGGGCCTGGAGAGTCCGATGGGGGTGGCGGTGTAAAGACTGAAGAGAGGGTAATCGCATAAAGTTGGTTAGTTGCGATCTATAAGGAAACTGAACGCGGGGTTCGCTTTTTGTCCTTTTTATTTTGCGTAGACAAAGAGGAGGCGGTTTCGCAGGCTCCAGAGGGCGGTTTTCTGGACGAGGCGAAGGGCGCGTTTGCGACATCCTTTCATGAGGGTAGCGCGTCGAGTAGGTCGGGGGCTTGGCAGGGAATTAACGGTTGGAGCGCTGAGCAATTCAATTGGAGAGCGGTTTCGAGGGGCGAAAGCAAACCTTCCGCTGGGCGACGGCTCTCTTTTTCGATTTGGAGTTACTTTGGGTGGCCTTTCATTCCGACATGGACGGCGGCGCAACGTCGGGAGCGCTTCCCCAATTCGGATTCGGTTTCGGGCCCATCTTGAAGACTAATGTTCCGCCCTTGGCAATGTCGGCGTGGCCGAACCACGGCTTGTTCCATGCTTGGCCATTCAGGGTGGCGGATTGGATATAGCGATTCTTCTCGGAATTATTCTTGGCTTCAATGATGAGATCCTTGCGGTTGCCCATGTGCAAAGTGACTTTGTCAAAGAGCGGTGATCCGATGATGTAGTTCGGACCGGACGGGGCAACCGTGTAAAAGCCCATCGCGCTCAATACGTACCAAGACGAGAGTTCCCCCACGTCGTCCATTCCGGGATAGGCGAGGCCGGACTTATCGCTGCCATAGAGCAGGTTCAGAATTTTGCGGGTGAGGTCCTGCGTTTTCCACGGTTGCCCGGCGTAATCGTAGTAATAGGCGGTTTGCAGGTCCGGCTCGTTGCCCTGGGAATACAGGCCGATCATGCCAGTGACATCGCGCGCAATGCCTTTCGGTGCATAAGGCGTGTTGAAAAAAGTGTCGAGCTTGTTCAGGAACTTTTCCCGGCCGCCAACCAACTTGATAAGGCCCTGAACGTCGTGTGGCACGAGCCAGAAATTCTGCCAGCCGGTGGCTTCTTTAGACATGTAGTTGTAGTAAGGTTCGAACGGATCGAATGGCGAGATCCAGGAACCATCAGCACTACGGCCGCGCATAAAACCGGTTGAGCGGTCGTACACGTTCGTGTAATTGTGGGCGCGAGCGAGAAACATCTTGTAGTCATCTTCTTTGCCAAGTTTCTTCGCGAATAGCGCGAGGGCGTGATCATCCCAACTGTATTCCAGGGTTTTGTCCACCCCCGCATGACCATGAAACTCCGGCGGACTGGGATGTTCCATGAAGTCGTCATGCACCCAGCCATTTTTCAAGTATTCGGCCAGGTCGCCGCGCGGCCCGGCGGGGTCGGTAGCGTTCTTGCGGAGGAACTCGTAAACAGAGGCGTAATCGAACGGAAGGCCGCGTTCCCAATCGCCCAGATACATCAACACAGCGTGATCGCCGAAAAAGCCGGTATTCATCCAGCCGGATTCGCGGGCCATTTCCAGATTTGTGCGCAGAATATTCGTCATCACGTCCGGGTCCAACAGCGTGAGGAGCACGAGCTTACTGCGGCCCTCGTCCCAGAAGCTAACCGGGCTATAGCGGTCATAGTCGGCGGTGTGCGTCTGCTTGTCCAAACCGGGAAACGATTCACCGCGCCGGGCGATGAGCCGCGGCGAGAGCAACGAATTGTAAAGGGTTGAGTAGAACATCTCCCGTTGATGTTCCGTGCCCCCCTTGACTTCGATTACGTTCAGTTTGTCTCTCCACAGAGCTATGGCGCGCTGATGAACTTCATCGAAGCTTCCCGCATCCGCGTCCAATTGTTTCTGCGCCTCTTCAAAGGTCCTTCCGGCGGCGATGCGGACGAGGATTTGTTCACCGGCTTTGGTGGAAAAATTCAGATAGGAGCCGACGTAGCCACCGGAATTGGAACGTTCACCGGTTACGACGGTGACGCTCCGATGAAGTCGCATTCCTTCCAAGCGGGGCGTTTTTTGGTGAAAGGTGCCGAAGGATTTGAAAGGCTTTGAGAACTCGGCAATAAAACAACGTTCGCCACGCAGTCCACCGTACCCCCTCCGCATGACCTGATTGCCTACGACCTGGCCCCGAATGGTGCGATCGCCTACGACCTCGATACTATCCTCACTCGCACCGAGATCGATCAAAACCGTGCCCCGCTCCGTCGCAGGAAAATTGAACCGGTAATAGCCGGTGTGTTCGGTGGTGGTGAGTTCCGTGCGGATGCCGGTGTCGGGAAAGGACACCGAGTAGTAGCCGGGCGAGGCCTTCTCCGAAGTCTTGTCATAAGGCGAGGCATAAATACGGTCGGGCGGCACTGTCCAGTCGCCCACCAAGGGCATGATGGTCAGACCTGGCATGGGAGCGGAAAATCCTATCATGGTGCGCCGTTCGTGGAGATAGGGGAATCGAATGGAGTCACTTTCGGCCGCTTCCGTAAGGTCCTTGTTCACTGGACCCAGCAGAGTTCCGTGATACGGCAGGGCCGGGCCCGGATAAGTGAAGCCGGTATAAGTTTCCTCACCCGGCGGAGGCGCGTTACCCAGCAGCGCCTGGTTGTCCAACGAAGCCGTGCCGACTAGCGGGTTGGCGTAATCTAGCGGCCCCTTGTTTAATGCGCGGCCGTTCCCCTGGAAGGCGAGCGCTGCCAGACACACCACTCCCAGTGCTGTGGTGACACATTTGATAAACAAAGAACCTCCTAGAATGCCGTCTCGATGTTAAACCGCGTTCAGAGATCGAATCAATCCCTTGATGTCAAAAAGTTGTCAAAGGGTGAGCACTGGGCGCAACGCTGCGCGAGATTATGGTTTTGTCACACCAGAACCTGATGTGCACGGATGTTATCGAGGCGCTGAACGGCCGGCTTCGGCTTTATGCTGTCTGGTGACCGCAATCTCGCCTTTACACAAGCCGCTCGACATCGCCCTTAACATCTTCTTGACATCTATCGACAATATATTGACACTAAACTCCCGTATTTTTCCTTGAACTAAGTTGGATTCCGGTATTAGGATGATCTATCCAGTGTTTCAGGAGGATATAAGTGCTGAATCTACGTAAGATTCTTATCGGCCTCACGCTGATTGCCTCGTCTGCTTTGGCTCAGGACCGTGGAAGCGCCACCGGAACCATTACGGACTCATCGGGCGCGGCGGTTCCGGGCGCTCTCGCAGTCTTGACTGACCCGGCAACGGGAGTCACTTCAAGGTTCACTTCCGACGCCACCGGAAGCTTCACTTTCGCCTCGCTTGCGGCAGGTCAATATGTTCTCACCGTCGAAAAGACAGGTTTTCGAAAGGCGCAAGTCACGCCCGTCAACATTGCTGTCAACACCGCTACTCGCGTCGATGTAATGCTGGAAGTCGGCCAGACGCAAGAGACTGTCCAGGTCCAAGCAACCGCCTCGCTGCTGCAGACCGATCGGAGCGACTTGGGAAAGGTGATCGACAAGCAGGCAATTGCAGATCTGCCTCTGTTCGTTAGCGGCGGCATGCGTAGTAATCTAGCGTTCGCAACCTTGGCGCCGGGCGTAAGAACGGACCTCTCGCAGGATGTCGATGAGGGCGGGGCGCCAACTGTGGGCGGCGGCAGGGGAGGCTCAAACACGAGCTTCCTGGTGGATGGTGGAGAAGCCTCAAGCCAGCGCCGGAACGATCCTCAGATGCGTGTCACCAGCGTGGAAGGAGTTGAGGAGTTCAAGGTTCAGACCGGCGGGTACGAAGCGGAATACGGCCGTACATCGAACGGAATCATGAACTTCGTCACGAAGTCCGGAACGAATGAATTCCATGGAACGGCATTTGCCCAGATCCGCAACCAGGCGCTCAACGCTAATGGATTTTTCTATGTTGCCCCTCTGGCGTCGGCGCAGACCGTGCACAATCAGAACGACGAAGCGGTGAGCATAGGCGGCCCGATAATCATTCCGAAGCTCTTGAATCTGCGCAACAAAGCGTTCTTCTTCTTCTCCGGCGAGCGGTCGCGCGCCAAGGACATCGTTTCCAATGCTCTGTTAAGCGTACCCACGGCCGCCGCGCGACAAGGCGATTTTAGCGGCTTTCTCGGCTCCAATGGCCAGCCTATCGTTATCTATGACCCTTTGGACGGCGCCGGGAATGTCTTGGCGAACGCCAATGCGCGCGTGCCGTTCCCGGGCAACCGGATTCCTGCCTCGATGATCAACCCGGTCGCCGCCACGCTGCTTAGCTATGAGCCGCTGCCTCAGAACCCCAACTCGTTTATCAATAACAATCCTGTAGTGAATACCGGACAGCGCGATCCGGGCGAGAATCAGGGAGTATATGCGATCAAGGGCGATTACGATCCGACCGATAAAATGCGTTTTAACGGCCTATTCAGCCGGCAGTATTTCAACGGCTGCCAAATCTGCCTGGGCCCGATTCCCGGCCCGGAGGGAGAAGGTTTCCAGGAAGGATTTGACAACAAATATGTGTCTTTCAACATGGACTACATTATCCGTCCGACCTTCTTGAATCATTTTAGTTTTAATTATTACCAGCGGGACGGTATCGAGGCGGCTAATCTGAGGCTTGGCGCCAACACCGGGCCATACGGCGCCGCCACCCAAATCCCGGGCGATCCGAGCTATGCAAAATCGCCCGACTATACTACCTACCAGACTTCCAGCACTTCCGGCACTTCCGGCAATGGCTTCGGAAATTACAACAGTATCGTCTCTACTTACTCGCCGAGCAGAACATACGGCGTGCAGGACAACATGACGTGGATAAAAGGCCGGCATACAGTCAAATACGGATTCGCCTATCTGGGCATGAACTATGGCCGTTTCGATTGCAATGCGTGCGGCGGCCAAATCGGATTCGATAACACAGCGACGTCCAATCCCTCGATCAGCGGCGCCACGGGTTCGGATCTCGCGTCTCTCTTGCTAGGAGTGGGAAGTAGTGGACTGTTCAATTACAGCGGGAACTTTAACTTCGTTTATCCGTATTATGCGTGGTACCTGCAGGACGATATTAAAGTCACCCGAACGCTGACCGTAAACATCGGATTGCGCTACGATCTGCCCCTTCCCCGCCGTGAAGCCAACGCTCAAAACAGTAACTTCGATCCCTTCATACCCAATCCAGGCGCGGGCAATCTACCTGGCGCGCTCATCTTCGCTGGAAGCGGGCCAGGGCGTACCGGCCTCACGTCGCTCCTGCAGCATCGAACCTTGGGATTCGGTCCGCGAGCAGGCTTTGCCTGGCAAATTACTCCTAAAACCGTCATCCGCGCCTCCGGGGCTATCTTTTACGACTCCAATAAAGAGGATCAATATGCCAACGTCGGTGTCCAGGGATTCGGCGGAAATTACAGCGCGCCGCCGAACTATTTCTCGTCGGGAATATCCATTCTTCTTCCCAACGGCCGGAACGCCGCCAACGCGGGTTTCAATTCCTATACGGGCCTGGTTGCGGCCGCCAAGCCACCCGCGGTTAATCCCTCGTTAATCAACTTCGGCAGCCCCGATTACTTGTCGGACGGCACTGTGGGGCAGTATTACGACTTTAACTTCACGGCTGAACAGAGTCTTACGCCGACGACCGTGTTCCGAGCCAGTTTTCACGCCAATTATGGGAATGGGGTGCAGTCGAGCCAGCAATACAATCAACTCAATCCCAAGTACATTCCGATTTACGGGAATCTTCTGACACAGCCGCTGAGTTCGTTGGTCAGCGCAAACGGGACCGTCACCAACCCTGTTTTGATCGCCAATGGATATAGGCTTCCCTATGCTGGCTATCCACGGACGCAAACACTAGCGAATTCATTGGAGCCTTATCCGCAGTACGGCAGCATCAGCGGCATCACTAACGGCGGGCACAGCACATACAATGCCTTAGAGGCTCAGGTAGCGCACAATTTCTCGCAAGGCCTGTTCTTGCAGATCTCCTATACCTTTTCGAAATGGCTCTCCGACAACACATCGCCGAATGTCTACGCGATTAATCGTGAAAAAGATCTCAACGGCGCGGACAGACCGCACATTCTGGCGATCGCCTACGTTTATGACCTCCCCTTCGGACGGGGCAAGAGGTTTGGCAGCGGCGTGAATACGATTACCGACTTGGCGCTGGGGGGATGGAAACTGTCAGGAGTCCAGCAATACCAAAGCGGCGCGCCGATTGGGCTCACTTGCGGGCAAAACCTCTATGGCGCTGGAGCTGCGCGTTGTAGCGTGAACCCGGGAGTGCCCATGGTCAACTCCAACTGGGACTCTTCCTCCGGGACCAGCTCCTATTTGAACAAGGCTGCCTTCTATCAGCCGGCAAACGGAGTTTTTGGGACGCTGGGCTACTACACTCCCGGACTCAGGAATCCACTACAGCTGAATGAGAACGTAGCGCTCAGCAAAATTTTCAAGCTCGGGAGCGAGAAACGGACCCTGGAATTCCGCGGCGAGGCTTCTAACATTGCTAATCGTCACTGGCTGACCAGTATGAATACGACTGTTACCAGCGCGGCTTTCGGTACCTTCTCGAACCCGCAAGCCGAGTTGCCGCGCAACGTCGAGTTCAGTCTCCGGTTTAAATTCTAGGCGAGGGTCGTCGCGTTTAAAAAATTGCACCGTTCCCGGGTTCTGCTGGTATTCTTGCTCGCGGTGGCATTCTTGCCGGCCGCGGCCTTGGTGTACCTGCAGTATCGCTCGCTCTCGCAGATACAGGAACACATGCAGCAAGCGCTATTCGTGAGTCTGCAGCAGACGGTCACCGGGGCGCGCGTCGAAGCGCAAAACGATATTTTGTCATGGTGTCGCCAGGCATTGCTGGGCCGGGAGATTCACCCCTGGCTTCGCCGCCGGTATCTCAGCCGGATCCAGGATGTGGCGGAGAAAGCCCGCGGGATTTGTCCCTATGTCAGCATCTTCTTCGCTTACCGGCTCAAGCCGGGTTCCGAACCGGAAATCTTTATCTTTCGTCCAGGCTCCGAGAAAGGGCGCATGGACCTCATTCACTCCGATTACGCGGAGCCTCAGATTCAGCATTTCGTGGAGTCGCTGCGGGAGACAACCGCTCACGAATACCGCGCGTTGATCGATCTGGATGGGAAGCGCCAACAGTTGGCTCTTCATTTGGTTGACGACGATGCTCTGGAGCCGAAAGTTCCGCGCCACATCGGAAAGGTGGGATACTATGGCATTGCCATACCCGGCAGCGTGCTCGCCAAGCAGTATTTGGCCAAGCTGCTTCAAGAGCACCTGAGCCGGCTCGCCACGACGTTCGGTCAAATCCCAGGCGATCGTGCCGTCGGCGCAATTTTCGATGAAAACGGCGTTCAACTGAGTGTCTCGGTAGAAGGCGTCAAGAGCTCTTTTCCGGTTCAGGAGGATCTCATTCAGGGCACAGAGGCGGTAGGAATCCTGCCGGGCTGGACCATGCGAGCGGGCTTCTCCGCCAATGCGCTAGCCCGCTCCAACCGGAGTGAGTTTGCCAGAAACATTGGGATCGTGCTCGTGATCGCGGCCGTGTTGTTGGCTGCCATCATCTCTTTGGGTGTGACCACCGGGCGCGAGATCGAGCTCTCGCGGGCCAAGACCGAGTTTGTCGCCAGCGTATCCCACGAGCTGAAGACGCCGTTATCGCTCATACGTGGGTTCGTGGAAACGCTGCATATGAATCGCCTCCGCCAGCCGTCGCAGCGGGAGGAGTACTTCCGCATCATTGAGGCGGAAATCCAGAAGCTTTCAAGCCTGATTGACACAATTGTGGATGCTTCTAAGATTGAGGTCGGACTCAAGCGTTACCGACCGGAGAACGTTGATGTAGGCAACCTGATTGAGGAGACGCTGACGCATTTTTTACCCGAACTCGAACGAGGATCGTTTACAGTGACCCGTCAGATCGAAGCCCCGCTGCCTCCTGCCCGCGTGGATCCACAGGCTTTTTCGCAAGCTCTGCTCAATTTACTGAGCAACGCGGTCAAATACTCGGGCGACAACCGCGCCATCTTCGTAAAGGCCGCGCGAAGCCATCGATACGTGGAGGTATCCGTCAGCGATCAGGGAGTTGGAATCCCCAAACGGGAACAGGAGCGGATTTTCGATCGATTCTACCGTTCGAGCCAAACTGCCGCACGGACCTCCGGCGCCGGCCTAGGTCTGGCTTTAGTGAAACATTTTGCCAACGCGCATGGCGGCAATGTCATCGTAACCAGCACGCCTGGTAGAGGGAGCTGTTTTGCTATTCTCCTGCCCCTCCGAGGTGAAAGCGAGCCCGATGGCTATAACCGCTGACAACAAATCACCTTTATCGGGCGCCTCAAAGAAGGTAATCCTGGTTGTCGAAGATGAAGCGGCCATGGTGCGGTTGTTAGAGGACAATCTGATCTATGAGGGATACCAAGTCCTAGTGGCCGTTGATGGTGAGGCGGCCGTGGAGATCGCTCTCCGGACGCGTCCGGATTTGATCCTGCTCGACATCATGATTCCCAAGCTCGATGGGCTGTGCGTCTGCCGACAATTGCGGGAAAGGCGGCTGGATTCGCCCATCATCATGCTCACGGCGCGTAATCTGGAGCAGGACAAAATAACCGGTCTGAAAATCGGCGCCGATGACTACATGACCAAACCGTTCAGCATTTCCGAGTTGCTGGCGCGAACGGAGGCGACGCTCCGACGAGCGGACAGAAAGCCTTTCCATACCTATCAATTTGGTGATGTTTGCCTGAATTTTGAGAACTTTACAGCTACCAAGAATGGCGCGCCTATTGAGCTCTCGCCGAGGGAATTCGATCTGCTGCGCTATCTGATTGAGAACCGGGGTCGTGTAATCGGCCGGACGGAAATGTTGGCTCGTGTTTGGGGTTATGGCGGCAATCTCCATACTCGGACAGTCGACACGCACATTCTAAATTTAAGGCAGAAAGTGGAAGATGCTCCCTCCAGTCCCTTTTATATACAAACCGTTCACCGCATTGGATATCGCTTCAATGGCTGACGAAGAGGGGGTCACTATACCAAACGTGTAGAGTCGAGATGTGACGCGGTCTCTTTAGGTTCTGCCTATCTGTTTCCGCCTCTTTCGGTTGGCGGTGCCTCACTAGCAGAGCCGTGGTTCCGTTTTCACATCCCGCTCATCGAACCGGACAGGCGCTGCTAACGCATCCGGCTCTCGGACAGAACATCATGCCTTCGCCCACGGAAGGTTTTGCGGAAGCATAGGCAGACGGATGAGCCCAAGCTGCTGGTATAAATACTCATCGGGATAGCGCGTGAATCCCTTGCTGCTATGTTGATGCTTCTTGCAAAACCACCGGCGAAGCCGGGTTGTGGTGTATCGGTCGAGGAATCGGTAAGCAGGTGTAACCGGGCCAAGATTGAAGTAATTAGCCCACCCGCCCAGTTTCTGATTCAGACGTTTCACCAATTCTCCGGCATCCATCCATTCCATGTTTCGGTCTGTCTGGATACGTACCGCTTCGGTCATACGCTTGATACTCTTCCGCGAGGGACGACTGGCTATATACGGCCGCCCGGTCTTGGGAGAATAGCGCCGACCAAAGGTGTATCCCAGGAAATCGAATTCATCATCCGGCAAGCGGCAGGTCCGCGTCTTTTCTTCGTTCACCGTCAGCTTCAGCCGGCCCATTATCTGTCGCATCGCATGGAGCGCCTTTTGAGCGCCGTCACCCTTGCAACAAATAACCAGATCGTCAGCGTAGTTGACGATCCGTGCACCAAGCCGTTGTCCAAGCACATTTTCTTCCACCCCAAGATAAACCGCCGCATGTACAGATTGGACAGTAGGGGTGAAATCGGCGAGCCTTGCGGAATGCCCTGCCTGGTGTCCCGGTTAAACGTCGTGCGTCTCTTTCGATCGCGCTCATCGCTCTCTTCAACCGGAGCATTGAGCCACATCTTAATCAGATGCAGCATCCGCCGATCAACAACTCGACGTGCCACCGACTTCATGAGTTCAACGTGCGGGATCGTGTCGAAGGAAACCACCACACACTACCCACCGTCAGGACTTCCCCGAACGGGTGACCATCACCCGTCCGCATCACCCTTTTCAAGGGCAGTCTCTGGAAGTTCTCCGACATGCCCGCATGCCTGGCGGTTTGCAGTTCGTGCTCATTCTGCCAGACGGAAGTAAGTCGCTGATCCCCGCCGACTGGACGGACTTCAAGACTGTTCCCTGCGCGTCACAGGATCCTCAGCTCGTCGGCTCGCTGGATGACCTGCTGCGTCTCTGCGGGCTCGGCGCAGATTCTAGGAATGAATACGTCCAGCATTCATCGCTGGCTGGCGGATGGTTTCATCGCAGGCGAGCAAGTTACTCCCGGCGCTCCGTGGCAGATTCGCATCACTGATGAGTTGCGGGCGCGCATCGTGCAGCAGGCACCACCGGAGTATCTGCCGATGCTTGAGACCACCATGAAACTCGGCGTTTCGCGGCAGACGGTGTTGCAACGTGTAAAGCGTGGCGAGTTGAAAGCTGTGCTGGTCAGGCAAGGCCGGCGTAAAGGCTTGCGAATCAAAGTAGTCGATCACCAGCCCGCGCTGTTCGAACAACTCTCATGAATCAAGGGGCAGTATGAAGCCGTATCCAAGTAGGATTTTAGGTCGGCGTCCACGACATCTTTTTGGCCGCTAACCAATAACCCGTGTACCTCGCGCACGGCGCTTTGTGCATTCCGATTCTGTCGGTAGGCATGTTGTTCGGACGGCATGTCGGCCTCGAAGATAGGCTCCAGGATCAACATCGCCGCCGTCTGACACACCCGTTCCGCGAGTCGCGGAATGCCGAGCGGCCTCTGTTTGCCGTTCGGTTTTGGAATATAGACCCTTCTTACCGCTTCCGGGCGATACGTCTCCTCCCTGAGTTGCTGCGCCAGTTCCCCAAGCCAGCGTTCTTGCCCGTATGTCTCGACACCCTCGAACGTCAGCCCGTCTATCCCAGCTGCCCCCCTTGTTGGCGCGGCAACAGGCATAGGCGTGTTCCAGCACGTCCATCCGGTAGATCTTGTCATACAAAGCATAGAAGCGGAACTCGGGTTCTTCTTTCGCTTTTGCATGTAACGCCGTCCGTAGTCTCTGGAGCTTAACCGGAGTTGCTAGGTTTCCCAATCTCCTATCCTTTCCTACTTTCAACGTCGGTTCTGAACTAAGGTCCCTTCCCTCCACTGGCATTACCCAGCTTCCTCAGTACTGCGGGCCTTTCCGCCACCCCATTGCGCCCGGACTGTCCGTCACCGGCTTCCGGTTGGTCGATGCGCTCGACCACGCAGGGGGCTGCATCGGTCTTCCTCTTGTATGCATGCTGTCGCCAATACCCCGGCGGAATCGCAGGGCGCCTGTTTCGCTCTTTCCCCCCACGATGGCAGCCTTCCCCGATTTTTGGGCGGGTCGGCTCCGCATTGCGTCTTTTCGAGGCCTGCTCAGCGTTCACTCACATTACGGCCTGCATACTCGCCAAGTCACTTACATGACCCTCTACACCGCCTCTGGCGTCTCTCAAGTGAGGCTAAGTCTTCTTCTCGCACCCAATCGGCCGGCGGCTCCAGTTGCGAAAACGAAGGTTTCCACAACACGATTAGGATGCAAGTTCAACAGTTCGACGCTAGGAGCAGCAGTCCAATTCTGAATCGCCGACAACTCGGGAACAAGCGGCCTGCGGGCTCGTCGTATTCGACGATGAAACCTGCGTAGAGTAGGTTCGTAGTGACCCATGCTCGAGCGAGGCGGCACCTAGCCTAAGAACTTTTCTGCAAGCGCCAGCCCTTGCCTTCCCTCTGGTGCACAAGGTCGTGAATCACACGTGCCGCGCCTCGCTGTGGGGCAAACGGGATCGGGGCTGACCTGTTACGTAATAGACCCGCTCCATTGCGACACAGTATCCTGGCTCGTCAAAGTATGCAGCGGCAGCTCGCCAAAAGTGCCACTCCGCGAGCTCGATTCGTAGCCGCCAGCTGCCCAAGTTGTGTGTTCCTGCGCTCTTCTATCAAGATCTTGCTCAAAAGCGAGCGTCCTTCAGCCGCCGGCTCCGAAATTCGGTTTTACTGGGTCAGTACGTGAACTTCTTTAAAATCTGAAAACGAGGAATTGAGCGTGCAGAAATGAAGGGCACGGCGACGATGACTGTCGTGCGCAGGAAAGGGAAACTTATGAGGAAACATCTCGCGACACTCATTTACGGAGCTGCGGCTGTCCTCGTCTTATCGGTGGCTGTGGCAGGCGCCGGGGACGATGACGATCATGACAAACCAGATGCCGGCTGGCTGCGGCAATACATCGGCCAGCAGGTTGGCGGTATCGACAAGCTCAAAGTTCCCGCCACTGATGCCGAAATACCTCTGCCCACGCAGCCGGACGGGACGGTGAACCCTCGGTATCAGACAACGGAGGCGAAACGCTACCTAGGTAAACTGCTCTTCCATGATCCGGTCCGGACCGTCCGCATCAACATCAACCAGGGCCAGCCTGTTGACCTTCCCGCTGGCACCGCTTTCGGCGGAACGCTGAGTGCCTCCGATCCAAGCGTCCAGCAGGTCGTAGATGCCACGATCCGTACTGGATCGTGCGGCAGCTGCCATATTGGTGAGGCGGCGGGCAAGGCCGGTCAGGTGCTCAACTTCAACGTCGGCGGTGAGGGCCGCGGCTACACCGATGCGCGGGGAAAGTTTTTCCCCCGTCGACGACCCCGATCAATTCTAACCAAGCTGCGCAGTGCCCCCCTCTATGCTGGCGACGTGCTGGTCGATGCGCTCCCGACGCTGACCGATGTCGACTTAATTGGCGGCCAGAAAGTGGTCACCACCCCGTCCCCCTTTTACCACCAGCCGCCCCCGCAAGCCCTGCTCATGACCGGTCGACTCGACGAGTTGGACGGCGTAGGGCGTCAGTCGCCAGCACTGGTCGGTTCTGGGTTCAACAACCGCCTACTCTTGGGCGGTTTCGCAGGGGAGCCGCCGTCCGCACCCGGCTCGCTCAATCCGTTCAACGACCCGGCCCCGGAGAACCTAACGCTCCTCCTCCTCGACGCCCACCGCATGCTCAACTTTCAATCGGCCGAGCTTATGAAGATCCCGGCATTCGTGAAATTGTTCCGGGATGCCTTTCCGGAGGAAGCCGCTCAAGCTGACGCCAAAAATGACATGACGATCCTCGTGAACGACCAGACCGTGTTCCGGGCGACGGCGACCTTCCTGCGCACCGCAGTCACACGCAACACCCGCTTTGACAAGTTCGTTGCCGGCGACAACGGCACTCTAGCGCCCAGGCAACTCCGAGGCGCCAAGCTCTTCTTCACTCCGGCAACCGGCGGTGGTGCAGGTTGCTTTACCTGTCATAGCGGACCAATGCTGAACAAACAGTACAACGACCCGGACGTTGCCGGTATTGGGCAGTTTGTCGAGGAAAATTTCTTAAACATCGGTATTGGCGACCACCCGCCCCAAGCGCTCAACGCACTGGCCAGAGGCCATCTTGACGTCAATAAGCTGGGCACGGACGGCTTCCCCTACCACGCCGAGGATGTTGGACGGCAGGAGATCACAACCAATCCCAACGACGCCTACAAGTTCCGCTCCTTGTCGATGCGTCAGCTCAGGGACGCACGTACCTTCTTCCACAATGGCTCGTTTACCAGAGTTCGTGATGTTGTTGAGTATTTCAACGCGGGTGTGCCGCAGGACCCGACGGCGGGCTCGGCTCCGACGTTATCGACGCGATTCACCAACCCTCGCGGACCCGGATTACCGACCGGTTTAGGTTTGACAACACAGCAGGTGAATGATATTACAGACTTCTTGGAAAATGGACTGTACGATCCTGGTTTCGCACGCTACGATCCCCAATCCTCCACCGATAGCTTCCAGCCAAACGAACGCGACCTTACCTACTCTAAATACCGTCCAGATCTTTCGGCCTTGGGGGCGCAGGACGGATTTATGCTCAGCGGTCTAGCGATTGATGACAACGACCCGTTGTCGCGGCGTGACGAGGGTCTCGAGTTCCTCGACGTGACGAAACAACTCGATACCAACGTCCAGAAGTTGAGAGCAGGTAATGACGAGGTGGACGAATACCAGATCACTAACGTCAGTTCGAGCGTCGTCGACACACACCTGCTTATAATCGTTAACGGTCTTCCGCCCGGAATTCGCCTGACGAATGCCAGCGGCACCACCCAAAGCGGCGCCCCTTATATCAGAGTGTTCTTGCCAAACGGGATACTCAACCCTGGCCAGAGCCTCCGGCAAAAACTGCTTTTCGAACAACAGCCAAGTGCCCCCCAAGTAAGCTACAACCTGACTTGCCTCTCGGGCCAGGGCAACCCTTAAGACGGGCATAGAGAATCTCAAGCCACTTACCGCGCAGGGGGCGCCGGCCAGGTGCCGGCGTCCCTTGTTCTCTGTTGGAAGAACGACCGGAATCTCAGCGGAGTAACTCCAACGTATCTACGAAACAGCGAACCAAGATGACTAGGGCTGGAAAACCCGCTGGCTCTTGCCACTTCCTCCACGCTGCAGCCCCGCGATAACATCTCTTTAGCCCTTTCTATACGTCTCTGGGTTAAGTAGTGATAGGGGCTTTTGCCAGTGCTGTTGCGAAAAATTCTGGAGAAATAGAATAGACTCATATTCGCCTCACGTGCCAAATCCTGCAGGCCGATAGGCGTGTTCAGCCGGGCTTCAATCAATTCGCATACTCTCTTCAACACAGGACCCGGCAGACTGCTCCCCGTAATATGCGCCTGTTTCCCTACTTGCCCAAACTGTTCAGCCAGGTACATCGTCAAGGAGCACGCAAGATGCTCTCCGTAAAGCGGCCCAGCCGGTGCACCCGCGACAGTATCCGCGAGCAGAAGCCGACAGATATTCTCGATATTTAAATCGCGAAATGCTATTTGAGCCGCAAGTTCCACGGGCCGGACGGAGCCAGCCTGTCGGCTCACCTCTGCCATGAGCAGCGGAGAGATCGAAATGAGTAGCAATTCGTAAGAGTTCCGCCAGACGACGCTTCGAAACTCGCCGTGAGTGGCGATACATAAATCGCCCTCGTTCAAGCTGGCGTCGCGCCAAAGACCACCGATCAGCCACTCCGCCGAGACCGGACCCGACAGGTTGCAACAAATCTGGAACCCGTCAATCACACCGTTGGATTCCGACGGCCCCTGCAGGTGATGCCGCTCCAGGCACAAGCCCGTCCACTTGTTGCAGGCGCTCGAGATGAGCGGCTCTTCCGGAACCCGCGGCACGAGACGTCCGCCGCGCGAGATCAGGATTCTTTCGTCTGTTTTGTGCATCCCGTCTCAAATTCGTTGCTGTCCCTGCCCAGGTTACGGTCGTTCCTGGCGGAATCGCTCGAAAATGACCGTAGCACCCGTCCCGTTTAGTCCCGAGTCCACTGGTCCCGAGCCCGGAAGAGTCGTTGAATTCGTGTCCTGGGCAAATTTTGTGCTGCACGATGCCAAACCGCTTTCCGACACCTCCGAGAGCTGTTTTGAGGGTTTGCTAATCGTTTAAGGCAAGTTTCCGCATAGATCCAGATAACGCGCTATCCGGCCATTGGACTTTGCAGGCCCGGATAGGATGCCTAAGCGAGCAACATCACCGGCGAAGACGCGCATTGCGCAAACGAGGGTTGGAGCAATGATTTCTGGACCATTTAAAGCCCAGCAATTTGCATTGCAGAAAGGTATTGCAATCATAAAGTAACTGGCGATATCTGAAGCCGGCGGCCTGCGAGCGCATCTTTCGGGAGAAGGCGACCGGAGGCCGCTGGAACCGTCCCGAGCTACAACGTCTGCTCGATCATCTGCGCAAAGGAGATGTCCTGGTCGTCTGGAAGCTGGACCGGCTCTCCCGTTCCCTGCGGGATGTGCTCACGATCATGAAGAGGATTCAGGAAGCCAAGGCTGGCTTTCGTAGCCTTACAGAGGCAATCGACACCACGACACCGGCTGGCCGGATGATGATGCAGATGATCGGATCGTTCGCAGAATTTGAGCGGGCGATGCTGCGAGAGAGGACGCGGGCAGGGCTTAAATCCGCCCGCGACGAGCGGCGCATCGGCGGCCGACGGCCGAAGCTGCTGCCGCAGCAGCAGGCCGAGGTAGTGAAGATAGTCGTTCACGGTAAGAAGACCGCAGCGGATGCGGCTCGACTCTTCAACGTTCATCCCGCGACGATCTCACGGCTTCTTGCGCGAAGAGGTAGAGCAGGATCGCGACGCCTATGTCGCCGGCAGAATCGCCCAACTCAAACAGTCACTGGATGAAGTCGATGGGTTGGCTGCCCGCGGCGAACTGCCAGACGCTGCCGTTAACGAAAGCGGCCTCAAAATCACCCCTCTCGCCAACACCGCGCCTGAAGAAGCGAGTGTGCTGATGCGTCGTGCCTACTCGCTTCTTCCCCATATCACGATCACCGACTTGCTGCTTGAGGTGGATCGCTGGACAGGGTTCAGCCGCCACTTTACCCACCTCAAGACTGGCGAACCTGCGAAAGATCAAATCCTACTGCTTACGGCCATCCTCGCCGACGGCATCAGTCTCGGCACCTCCAAGATGGCTGAGGCCTGTCCAGGTTCAACCGCTCGCAAACTTGACTGGCTTGCGAGCGGCCTTAGCTTAGCTTGCCGAGCTACTTCGATTCTCCCAAACCTCTCAAGCTCGCCGCGGTTTCTGACGCTAAGGACTACCCCCAGGGCAGACCCCTGCTCGTGCCTGTCGCGCCGAGACTTGTCTCGACCCTTTGCCATGCACTCCTATCCAATTATTCGATGAACTTCTCACTCGCGGCACTAGGCCCGGAAGCAGTCTCGATTAGCGAGAACCCTTCTGAACCGCGAGTTGGGCCGCTTTGAGATTTTCGCGGTAAGCCTGCTGCTTCGGATCGAGTTTTACAGCGCGCTCGAAACAATACAGCGCGCGCTTCGAGTCGCCTTTGGCGAGTGCCACTTGGCCCAATGCATTGTGCGCTTCCGCCGCCGAAGGCTTTAGCTCGACGGCAGTTTCCAGACTAGTCTGCGCTTCTCCCCAGTGTTTAGCGCTCATTTCAATCAGACCCAGCAAATAATGATACAGCCACTCGGATGGCGCCAGGCTCACCGCTTCTTGCGCGTATTCTCGCGCTGGTTCGTAGCGCTGCAAATCATAGTAGAGGCTTCCGAGACGGAACAGAATCGTAGCATCGGCAGGGCGTAGCTCACGCGCCGTGTCCAGCCGCAACGCGGCCGTCGTGAAGTCTCGGGAATCCACCAAAGCCTTGGCCTGCTCCACCAGTTGCGCCGCCTCGCGCTGAGCCGCCTGGTCCGCTTTGGACTTCCTGGTCAGCTCGGCGAATTTTGCAAGTGCAACGTGCCGGTCATCGGCGCGCTGCAGACCGCCGTAAGCTCGCGCTAAATGATAATAAATCTCGGGTTCATTTCCGCCTAGCCGCAACGCGGTCTGCAATTCTGTCATCGCATCCTGATAACGTCTGTGGCGATTGTACGCCGCGCCAAGCAAATAATGGGCCTCGTAGGCATTCGGGACCAGCTTCACGAGTTTCTGCAGAACTGCGATGGCCTGATCCTCCTGGCCCTTTCTAAGATAGACGTTCGCAATCCCTAACATGGCGGAGGCTTGGTCTGGTTGTATTCGAAGCGCCGCCTGATAATGCGTCTCTGCTTCATCCTGGTTCCCCGCTCCAAGGTATGCCGCCCCTAAATCCGAGTGCGCTTGCGGATTCGCCGGCTCTAATTCGGTCAGGAGAGCAAGCTCCGCCACGGCCTTCTCGTACTGCTTGTCTCGAAGAGACAGCTTTCCTGCGCCCCGTAAGGCGTCTATGTTCTTCGGCTCTAGCCTCAGTGCTTGTGTATAAGCAGCCATGGCTTCAATATCGCTCCCCCTTTCTGCATAAGCTTCTCCCAGCCCAAGGTAAGCGAACGTGAGCTTCGGGTCGCACTGCACTGCGGATTGGAAGCTGATCAACGCTGCGTCGACTTGCTTCAGGCGGTATTGGGCCAAGCCGAGAAAGAAGAGAATATCGCAACGCGGGGACTTCTTATGCGCTTCCTCGAAAAGCCGCGCCGCCTCGGCGTAGTTGCCGGCTTCGAAGGCGCGCTCCCCCTGTTGCAACGTCGTCTGCGCCGAAGCAAGCAACGTAACACTGAAGGCTACAAACACTTTTCGCAGCACAGATTTCCTATTTTAGACATGCAAGCTACAATGGAGTGATTTCGTTGCATCGCAGATCGTTTTTATGCGCCATTCTGGAGTGCGGTCTCGTCCAGCAGGTTCTTGTATCTTTGGAGGAACTTCGCAGCACAACGGACTCGCGACCCGCGCCGAAGTCCGCTGAAGTTCCACTTTCGTCTGGTGGCGCGGGATCGCGGCCTGTGCTTGCTGATACGGCGGCACATCGAGGATTCGAGGACGTAGCGGAGAGATCCGGCGTCCGCTTCCGGCATGCTTCCTCCAAAACATCCCAAAAATATTTGCCTGAATCGATGGGCGCCGGGGTGGCGATGTTCGACTATAACAACGACGGGTTTCTGGATCTGTTTTTTGTGAATGGGGCCGCCTTGCGGGACCCCATGACGCCTGGCTGGCAGCCCGACAAATCCGATCCGCATTTTTGGAACCGGCTGTTTCGGAACAACGGCAATGGCACTTTCACTGACGTAACGGAGGCCGCCGGCTTGCGAGGCGAAGGTTACGGCATGGGCGTCGCTACCGGCGATTTCAACAATGACGGCTTCATCGATCTATTCGTCACAGGCCTGGGACGCAACAATCTGTACCGGAATAATGGCGACGGCACCTTCACCGACGTTACTGATAAGGCTGGCGTCGGAGGATCGGGCTGGTCTGTGGCTGCGTCCTTCGTGGACTACGATCGCGACGGGCGTTTGGACCTCGTTGTCACGCGCTACCTCGACTGGGATTTCCGCAAGAATATCTTTTGCGGCGATCGCCGGCCTGGATATCGGAGCTACTGCCACCCCAATGAGTTCAAACCTGTCACCCACCTGATCTATCGCAACAACGGAGACGCGACGTTCACCGACGTCTCGAAAGCATCCGGAATGGCAAGCGTACCGGCGAAGGGCCTGGGAATCGCGATCAACGATTTCGACCGTGATGGTTGGCCGGACATCGTCGTAGCCAACGACTCGTTTCCAGAGCAGCTCTTTCACAACAATCGCGACGGCACGTTCACTGAAGTGGCAGCCGATCTGGGATTGGCCTACGACCAGGACGGGAAGACCTTTGCCGGAATGGGCGTCGATTTTGCAGATTACGACAACGATGGCTGGCCGGATGTGTTCATTAACGCGCTGTACTCCCAAGGTTATGCGCTATTTCAAAACCAGAAGGGACGGGCCTATGACTACGTCTCCGGCTCGGCTCGGATCACATCTGCAACTTTGAATCATTCGGGCTGGGGCGCAAAGTTCGTCGATTACGACAACGATGGCTGGAAAGACCTGTTTGTGGTTCAAGGCCATGTGATGGACAACATCGAACTGACGGAACCGCTGGCCCGCTATCGCGAGTCCCTGCTGCTGCTGCAAAATCGGAAGGGGAAATTTGACGACGTATCGAGGCGGAGCGGCGCGGTGTTTCAGGTTACCCTGGCGGCCCGCGGCGCTGCGTTCGGTGACCTGAACAACGATGGTTGTGTGGACGTCGCTGTCAATTGCAACGATGGCGCGGCTCTCGTCCTGATGAACCGGGGTGGAACTGGTAATCACTGGCTCCTGGTGAACACGATAGGATCTCGGAGCAACCGCGACGGAATTGGCGCGCGCATCCGCGTCGTCTCAGAATCGGGGCTGGAACAAAATGGTTTCGTGAACACTGCGGGCAGCTATGCATCCGCTAATGACAAGCGGGTGCATTTCGGACTGAGGAGAGATACCATGGCTCGCTTGATTGAAATCGTCTGGCCAAGCGGCGCCGTTCAGCGCCTCGAAAACGTCCGTGCGGATCAGGTTCTGGTTGTGACAGAACCATATTCGCCCTTGAAAACTTTTTGACATCAGAACAACGACAATGTTGGCTCCGTACTTTAGCCTTTTGACCCAAACAACTCCGCGACGTCCGGAAGTTACCTATTGGTGTAACGCTACTGTCATTCGTGGATGCTGATTTTGCAAACTTCTATAACTCTGTGGTTTGCAGATCGGTAACGGGAAGAGCGTTCATTAGATTGTTCTTTGGTGATCATTCATTTAGCGGCGCCGCCGGCTTCCACTAATTCGACATGGCGACGGCTGATAACCGGAGCGCGGGCATAACCGTGAGTCGCTTTTGCGGTGGCGGTCAACCATGCTTTTCCGGAGCCGGCCGGCACGGGGAAATCAATCACGTAAGTCTCCGCACCGAGATCGCGTAACGAAAACGGTTTGGTTTGCCGGGCCAGAGTCTTGCCCGCCGCATTCTGCAAGGCAAGCGTCAGGTCTCCGCTGACAGGTTCGTCTTTGTCGTTCACCATCATGACTTCAAAAGTTTGTGTGGAATGCGTTTCAAGCTTGGGATGAAAGAAGTTCACATAGACGCCGAGCGGCTGAAAGGCGTTCGACATATATTTTTCGAAATAAGGGTTCAGCTTCAGAGTTCGGGGATCTAAAAAATTGTCGCAGGTGAAACCCTTGGAATCGCAGCCGGTGAGATACACGAAATGTAAAATGCCGGCGTACTTGCGGTAGGCGCGCCAGAACTCAGAGATGCCGGCGAGATCGTAGGCGTTGGTGTCAAGACGCTGATCAGCGGTGGCGTTGGGACCGAGCAGTTTTGGATAGAGTTCTTTGGTCAGCTCGGTAGGGCTGCCGTCGCGGTTCAGCCAGAGCCAGCCGTATTCGTTCAGAATCATGGCGTGGCCGGTGGGTATGGTGGCGGTACTTCGCTCGCCGCCACCGCGTTTTTCAAGATCCTCCATCGTGAAGTTATTCGATTGCGATTGAAATTCGTAGGGGTGATCTTCGACAGGATCGTCGGGACCGTCAGGCGCGTTGTAGCTGTTCTCCCAAGGGCGATGGGACAGATCGAGAGGACGGACGGCGGGGATGATTTTGGCTTTGAAATCCGGATACCAGCTTTCGTTGTTGGCGTCCCAGATGGCGACACTCGGGTGGTTCCAGTTGTCGCGCATCCATTCGGAGTATTCGCCGATCATCTCGTCGGCATCGAACGTTTTAGTGTAGCGGCGCGCATGCCAGCTGGGTCTGCCGATCCAGACGAAGTATTCGTTTTGAATGAGGAGACCGGCTTCGTCCGCTATGTCGAGCCACTTCTCGGGGACCGGCCCGATGCAAAAGCGGAAGCTGTTCCAACCCATTTTTTTCGGGATGTCGACGAGCAGCTTGCGCGTCCATTGTTCGTTCCAGGGGAGCGTACCCGACTCGGGATCTTCAAAAAAACGGTGCAGCGTGATGTTGGAACCGCGCATGTAGTAGGGCTTGCCGTTCAGATAGGCGCGCCGGGTGGCAGTATCGAAACGAAACTCGCGCATGCCGAAGCGAGTGGAACTGCTGTCGCCGCCCGTGGCTGTTTCAAGCATGTAAAGATTGGGCTGCTCGGGCGACCATAGTTTGGCATTGGGGAGACGAATGGCTTGCGTCACGGCGCGTTCTTCGCCCGCCGCAAGTGTCAGATGTTCGCTCGCCTGGGCCACTGTTCCCGTTTCACGCCAGGGATGAACCCGTTGCCGGAGATCGAATTGGGCCGGATGGTTGCCGTAGTTTTTGAGTTTGGTCTGCACCACGATTTCGGCCGGGCTGACGCGGGGCGCTACCTGAATGGTTTCGACGGCGGGGTTATCAGAGAGGACCACAGAGACGTCGTCATAGATACCGGGAGTCCATCGATTTTTTTCGAAATCGGTTCCGGCGTTCACGTTCGCCGGCAAGACGCCGGGATGAGCGCCAACTCGGACAATGAGTTCGTTGCGGCCGGACCAGTGGATGCTGTTTGAGGCGTCGAAAATCGCGGCGGAGAAACAGGGCAGATGTTCTCCGAGCTTTTTTCCGTTCAGCCACACGGCGGCGCCGAATTGGGCTTTATCGATGCGCAGTTCGGCATGCGCGCGTTGCGCCGGGGCGTGGAAGGCGGTTCGATACCAGAAATAGTTTCGGTTCTGGTGAGGGTTTCCAGCAGGGGTCGCCAGATGATCGAGAGCATCGGCAGGCATTTCACCACGCGGTATTCGATTGGCGATGACTTCCCGGCTGTCGAATAGATCGACGTCCGGAAAGCCGGGCGTGGCAGAGTGAGCCAATCCGGGAACCGGCGCTTTGTGCGAGTAAGTAGAGGGGATATCGGTTGCGGAGAGTGAATCCGCGATATCCCAGTTACCATCCAGGTCCAACACTTGTCTAGCGGATTGGTGCTGCGAGAGGGCCGGCAGAGCGCCGAATACCGCGAGGCAGACTAGGCTCAGAGTTTTCATATCAGAACAGGAGTTTTAGAGCAAGCTGAATTTGCCGCGGTGTTCCCAAGGTTCCGTTGATGGTTCCGAATGCGACGTTGCCGAGGGCGCTATTGGGATTGGCGAAACTGGCCGTATTGGTGAGGTTGTAACTTTCGGCGCGAAATTGAATTTGATAGTTCTCTCGAATCGGGAAATTTTTAAACAGCGAGAGATCGAGATGTCTCTGGTCGGGGCCGTACAAGAGATATGGAGCAGCGTTCCCGGCGGTATAAAGAGGCTGACCGACAAAGGCATTCACATCGAACCACTCGGAGATGGAGGGATTTGACAGCGTGCCACGGGCGACGCGATTGGGGCGATCGGGATTGCCGGTTGCGCCGACGTTCGCCCGCTGTGAATTGTTGGTGACCGTGAATGGCAGGCCGGTTTGAAAAACGAAAATGCCGTTCAACTGCCATCCGGCGATGAGCGCCTTCGAGAAGCCGCGGGCGGATTGACCGAACGGCAGCGAATAATTTGCAGTCAGAATGACCCTGTGGCGCACGTCGAGCGAACTATTGGTGTACTCGAGATTCCAATTGCTTTCCACAGCCGGAGTGTTGCCGGTTAACGAGCTGCCGAGAGCGTGAGCCCAGGTGTAATTGCCGCCGAGCACCAGCCCATGAGAGTAACGATGTTCGAACGTAACCTGCATGGAGTGGTAGTTGAGCGTTCCGGCATCGGCCACGTAATTGATTGCGGTAACCAGGGGCAGCACACTGTAGTACGGGCGGCGAGGCTGGACAGGACCGATGCCTGGATCCGGTTGATCGATATTCGGATATAAGCCCAGCTTTCGCGTCAGTTCGCCGACGTAAGCAACGCCCAGCACACTTCCGAAGATCTCCTTCTGCAGCTGGATGTTGAGCATATGGGTGTAAGTGGGATGCAGGTTGTAATCATTGACGCCGGAGAGATTGCCGCTCACCGGATTGATGGAGGTAAGAACGGGCGGAGTGAACGGGTTCGACAGGCTGAGCGCGAAGGGATAGGGCGCGCTGTTGGTGAATTGTTGCGTGCTGACGAAGGGCGGATTTTTCAAGAAGCTTTGGGACATGTATTGTCCGGGAATGAAAGAGAGGCCGTAACCTCCGCGGAGAACCGTGCCATGGCCCAGCTGGAAAGCGAAGCCCAGGCGCGGCTGAAGGTCGTCGTAATACGTCCGAACGCCGGCCGTGGAAGAGACGCCGTTCTGGCCTGGAACGTCTACTTTGAACGTAGTCAGATTCAAATTCGAGATACGATTGGCGACCTCGGTATAGGGAGTGAATATGTCGTAGCGAACGCCGACGTTCAGTGTCAGGCGGCTGGAAACTCTCCAATCATCCTGGAAATAGGCGCTCGGTTCCCACATCCGGTAACCAGGAAAGACGGGGTTGTCAATGAGGTTGTCGGTATCGATGGCGCCCAATAGCAGGGAAGCGATGCTGTAACCTCCGACGCCCACTCCGTTATTGGTTTCGGCGGCAGTAAAGGCGATGGTTCCTTTGGGCGATTGGCCTTGCGCCTGCGTAAACTGGCGCCGTATGACTCCCGCGCCGAACTTCATATTGTGCGAGCCGGTGCTGTAGGTAAAGGCGCCCATGTACTGAAATGTGTTGTCGATTTGGATGATGGGCAGATATTGGGCGTCGCCGAGAGAGTCGTATCCGGCAGGCTGAACCTGGGTGAGTCCGCTGGAGGTAGAGCTGTGATTAGCATACGGAATGCCGAATTGCTGCGACACATTGTCGCCGAAGTTCAAGGGTTGGGTGTGGGCGCCGTAGCGTACCCATCCGGCTTTGAGCTCGAGCAGCAGGCTGGGCGAAAAAATGTGGACGTAGTCAACGTACGCGCCCTGAGCGCGCTGCAAGGAAGCGCCCGGATAAGCGGTGCTGCCGCCGGGCTGAATGCCATTGACGACGGGCAGATTACCAGGCAGGAACGAGGTGGTGTCGTTGAAGGAATAGCGTCCGTACAAGAGATCACGATCGCTGAAGTGCTGGTCGACGCGGGTGTCGAAGGTGCTGTAGTTTTGAGTTTTTGCAAACGCCGAGATGTAATTGTTGGCCAGGCCCGGCTGGTTCGGCGCCGGGTAGAGGTTGAGATAGTTGAGGGCGATGGGATTGAACGCGCTGGCGGGAATGGTGTCATTTGGATAGAGCGTTCGGGAGTAAACGCCGGGAGCGGTTTGCGTCAGGGTGGAAGGGTTGTACACCGGGGCGACGCCGTTGAAGTTGCCGGCTTTCATGGCCGCGGTGGGCACGCTGGCGGTATAGGGCTGCCCTTGCACCTGTCGAAAGCCCTCGTAATCAGCGAAGAAGAACGTCTTGTTTTTGATGATCGGTCCGCCGAGGCTTCCACCAAATTGATTTTGGCGGTACTCGGGCTTGGCGAGGGTGAAGAAACTTCTGGAATCGAGTTTATCGTTGCGGAAGTACTCATAGAGAGTTCCATGGAATTCGTTGGTACCGGACTTGGTCAGCAGGTTGATCACGCCGCCGGACACGCGGCCAACCTCGGCGGTGAAGAGCGAAGTCTGAACACGCATCTCGGCGAGCGCATCAATGGAGGGGCGGAGAATGGCAGTGCCAATGGCACGGTCGTTGTTGTCCATTCCGTCGACCATGTAGTTATTCACTTGACTGCCTTGCGCACCGACGGCAATGGTTGCGGTCTGGCGGCGATCGTCGGGTCGAGTGCCGCTGGAGAGAGCGCTCGGGGAGCCGGCGTTTGTGCCGGGAGCTAATTGGGCGAGCACCGTAAAATTGCGGCCATTCAGCGGGAGATCCTGAACAGCCCTTTCCGTGACGGTGCTGCCTTGAGAGGAGCTATCGGTCTGCAAGGCAGGGGTCTGAGCCTGTACTTCAACTGTCTGGCTCATTTCGCCGACCTGCATTTGCGCATCGACGCGAGCCCGATCGCCGGAGGCCAAAGTGGTACTGGCTACGGTGAAGGCTTTAAATCCGTTCGCCTCGACGCGCACGCTGTAACGGCCAATCGGCAAGAGCGAGACGACGTATGCTCCGCTCGCGTCGGTCTGAGTTTGACGCGGCGCCTCGGTGTCCAAATTCGTTATGGTTACTTTTGCTCCGGGTACGACAGCACCGCTGTTGTCAGTGACTGTGCCGACGATATCGGCGGTAGTGACCTGCGCGAAGGCATGTGGGTTGTCCGCAACAAAAAAGAAGAGGATGAGGGTAACGAGACCCGCTAAGAAGGTTCGAAACATTGAATTGCACTCCAGGAATTGCACTCCAGCGCGAGACATGTGATTTCGATCCACAACGATCGATGAATGTAACGATATCTCTGCTCAAGGCGAGTGTCAACCTCAATTTGCTTGCATTAGCGCAGTTAGATCATTATGCTGCTCGTTTTACCAGTATTCAGGCAAGTCACGGGTAGAAATTGCCCATTTTGCTCACCAGACAAGCGGATCGTGGTAAAGAGTGGAATGCCATGGCGCGAAGAGAAAACATTGATGAGCGCATGCAGTGCATTCTCGATCAGGTGTTGCGGGACGGGACTTTGTCGGTGGAGCAGATTGCGGCGCAACTGGGAACGTCTATTGCCACGGTTCGGCGAGATCTGCAGAGATTGCAGGAGGAAGGACGCCTGAAGCGCACGCATGGGGGAGCTGTGGCGGTACAGCCATTGCTCTATGAGCCGTTCCGGCATGACTCGTCGTTTCAGGAGCAGATGAGCCGGCATGCTGACGAGAAACGAAGGATTGCGGCAGCAGCGGCGAAGTTGATCGAGGACGGAGACGTATTAGGAGTGACGCCGGGGACCACGACGACTCAATTGACACGGAGCGTCCCGGAGCGGAAAGGCATTACGGTGGTCACGAATACGGTGAACATCCCGATGGAGCTTAGCAGCCGCCCCGACATCGAGGTGTTGGTGCTGGGAGGCTTTCTGCGGGGCGAATGGTTTTCCCTGGTTGGGACCGGCGGTGCGGACACTTCACAACAGCTGGTGATCGACAAAATGTTTATTGGCGTGAAGGGCATTGACAGGAGATGGGGTTTGACGGCGGGAAATCCGGGTGAGGCGGCGCTGAACCGCGCCATGATTGGGCGCGCGAGAAAGCGAATCGTGGTGGCGGACCATAGCAAGCTGGGCGCTGCGGCGAATTTTGAGTTCTGGCCGGCGGACCAGATCGATCTGCTCATTACCGATTCGGGTGCAACGAAAGAGGCGCTTAGGCAGTTTTATGAGATGAGCATTGAGGTGCTGGTGGTATAAAACAGAAGTTCGCCGAGGTGGCTGGACGCCTCGTACTTTAACGCTGTTGCTTCGGTAGGAAACCTTTATGAAGATGAACGGGCTCACAGCTTGCATTCTGCTATCGATGTTTGGCGGAACTCTACTGGGTCAAACAAGCCGGCTCACCGGTCGAGTAGGCGATCCATCGGAAGCTCCGGTGCCGGGCGCTTCGGTAACGGCCACACAGACCGGCACGAACCAGGAGCGCTCCACCCAGACAAGCAGCAGCGGTAATTATGAGCTCTCCAATTTACCGCCGGGAGAATATTCGATCAAGGTCGAAGCGCATGGGTTCAAGCCGACCATTGAGCAAGGGATTCGACTGCAAGTGGATCAGACTCTTGAGCTGAACCTCAGTTTGCAGATCGGCGAAGTGAGCGAACAAGTGGTGGTGGAAGCTCAATCGCCGTTGCTCGACACGGAGTCCCATTCCGTGAGTCAAACGATACAGGGCACGCAGGTCGTGAATCTTCCCATGCTGGGCCGAAATGCGTATTCGCTGGGATCGCTGGTTCCGGGCGTACGGGTTTCGCGAGGGATGAATGACCTGCCGGTCGACCAGATCAGTACGGCCTCAGTTTCGATAAACGGCGCTCCGGGAAATGCAAACGAATTTCTGCTGGACGGCGCGCCGAATACGGGCGCTGCGCAAAATCAGCCCATTATTTATCCGAATGCAGACTCCGTGCAAGAGTTCCGCGTGGAGACCAACAATTTTAGCGCTGAGTACGGCCGGGCAGCCGGAGGGATCTTCAATGTTGTCACGAAGTCGGGGACGAACGATCTGCACGGTGACGTTTATGAATTTCTGCGCAATGACAAATTGAACAGCAACGACTTCTTTGCGAACCGGGGCGGACGACAAGTACCACCGTTCAAATTCAATCAGTTTGGCGGCGTGCTGGGTGGCCCGGTTGTGATTCCCGATCTCTATAACGGGCGCAACAAGACCTTCTTCTTTGTGAGCACCGAACTGGTCCGCTTTATTCAAGGCGTCACTTACACGGCGACTGTTCCCGATCCGCTTCAGTTAACCGGTAATTTCAGCCAACTGAAGAACTCGTCCGGCCAGGCGGTAACGATATATGACCCTTCCACAACTGCGTTAGTAAACGGGAGGTACACTAGAACCGCATTTGCGGGAAATATTGTTCCTTCCAATCGTATTAGTCCTGTTGCAGCCAAGATCCTCACTTACTGGCCGGCGCCTAATGTAAGTGCAGCGTCACCGGGAGCTATTAACTATGTGAGAACGGACAGCAACAATATACAGAAGAACACCTTTAGCACGCGCCTTGATCAGAACTTCACCAGCAACACGCGTATGCTGGCCCGCTATTCCTATGACGACACTCCCTGGACGCGGGCGGCGCCTTATGGATTGTCCGACTTGGGTTCGCCGGCATTCGGTCCGCAGGATTTCACTCGCTATAACAGTGTTGCCGAAGTGGACCATGTTTTTTCGCCGACTCTGGTGAGCACGTTTCGAGTGTCTTACTCGCGTCTGGCGAACAAACGCACTCCTCTCAGCAACGGTTTTGATATCTCGACGCTTGGTCTGCCGTCTGTGCTTGCTCAGCAAATCGGCGCTCCCGCTGCATTTCCGGCAATTGACATCACCGGTTATGCGGTAAGCAGTTCCATACCGAATAATGCCCGCACCGGAACGCTGGGAGAGACCGGCCTGATTAATTTTGGGATGAACAACTACACTTTTCAGGCGAACATAACAAAGGTTCTCAACAAACATAGCCTGAAAGTGGGGGGCGAGTACCGCGTTATTCAACTAAACACCATTCAGACAGGTGACAACAGCAACGATTTCAGCTTTACAAGCGATTTTACGCAGGGCCCTAACGCGGCTCAATCCACCGCCGTCGGTGGCAATGCTCTGGCGACTTTTTTGCTTGGGTTACCGGCTGGATCGGTTACTCCTTCGGCGGCTCTGGCGTTGCAGACCAGATACTATGCCGGATTCATTCAGGATGATTGGAAGATATCGAACACCTTTACATTGAACCTTGGTTTGCGTTATGACCTGGAGACTCCGCGCACGGATCGCTACAACCAGTTAACGAACTTCAGCTATAACGGGGCTCCCGGCATCAACGTCAGCGGGTTGAATCTTCGGGGCGGGCTGACTTTTGTGGGTGTGGGCGGCAACTCGCGCTATGACTCGAATGTCGATGCGAACAATCTGGCTCCCAGAGTTGGATTCGCCTGGCACGTTACTCCAAAAACCGTGATTCGTGCTGGAGGGGGTATTTTTTACGGCACGAACTGGGGCTTCGGAGCGCAGCCGAGTCAATTCGGGGTCAGCGGGTTTACAGCGGCGACGGCTCTCGTCAACAGCTTAAATGGGGTGACGCCCATTGCCTCGTTAAGCAATCCGTATCCCAGCGGTTTGAACGTCGCAACGGGCAGTTCGTTGGGTTCAGCGACACTTTTGGGGCAGGATATCAGCTATTTCGATCGAGGGAACGTGACGCCGTACACCGGCCAATGGAATTTCGATGTGCAGCGTGAACTGCCGGGTACTTTGCTGCTTGATGTTTCTTACGTTGGCACGCGCGGCCTGAAGTTGCCGCTGGACAGACAAGTGAATCAGCTTCCTGATTCGGCTCTAGCTTTGGGCGATGGCTTACGGGCGTTAGCGCCGAACCCTTTCTATGGAAAAATCACGACGGGCACTCTATCGGGGGCTACTGTTTCGCAAGCTCAGTTATTACGACCCTATCCGCAATATACGGCGATCACCTCGGCTGTTTCGAGTTGGGGATCGAGCAGCTATCATGCGCTGCAGGTGAAACTGGAAAAACGGTACAGCAAGAATTTGACGATGCTCGCGTCCTATACCTATTCCAAGTTAATGGACTTCAGCGCTGGTGCATTCGGCGGAGAGACCTTGAGCGGCGGCGTGATTCAGGACTGGAATAACCTGGGCGCCGAGTGGAGCCCCTCCGCTTTAGATCAGACACACCGCTTCATCGTCAACGTCGTCTACTCGCTTCCGTTTTTTGCTAGTCAGTCTGGCTTCGTAGGCCACGTTCTAGGCGGCTGGGAAGTGGGTATTATTGGCTCGTTTTACAGCGGGAGCCCATTGGGCATCAGTTCTTCGGTAAATGGAACGTTTTCACAAGGAGGAGGCCAGAGACCGAACTGGAACGGGATCGACCCGTCGAAGAGCCAGCCGCTGCTTAATCAATGGTTCGATACGTCCGTCTTCTCCGCTCCGGCTGCGTATGCTTTCGGGACGACACCCAGAACCTTCAACAGCGTCAGAAGCGACAAGACCCAGAACGTCGATCTATCGCTTCATAAAGAGATGAGGATCAACGAGAGGTTCGGGCTGCAGATTCGCGGTGAAGCGTTCAATCTGACAAATACTCCGGTTTTCGCTCCATCTGGAACCACTTACGGATCAGGCACGTTTGGCATCGTCAGTTCGCAGGCGAACCAGCCCCGGATTGTGCAATTGGCATTGAAGCTCAAGTTTTGAGAAATTGCAGGAAAGATACGAATTCAACATGGACCGTCGCAGGTTTTTGCAACAATCATCGGCTCTTGCAGCCGGAGCTTTGGCCGCTTCCGCTCAGCAAAGTAGATTGCCTCCAGCGGGGCATTACGTTCCGGAAGCTCCAGAACCGACTCGTCCTAATGTGATTTGGGTTTTCGGCGATCAGTTCCGGAGTCAAGCGCTCGCTTCCAATGGAGATCCGAATGCCCGCACGCCGAATCTGGATCGGGCTTCGGTGGATGGTGTTACGTTTACGTCGAATGTATCCGGATTCCCCCTTTGTTGTCCTTTTCGCGGGTCGTTGCTGACCAGCCGGTATCCGAATGTGTGCGTACCCGGGCACGAGTACCCATTGCCGGAAGGTCAGAAGACAATTGCGGATGTTTTCAACAGCAATGGCTATGACACTGCTTACTTTGGAAAGTGGCATCTAGGCGGGTGGCATGAGCGTGATGGCCGGGCGGCTTTTTTTATCACCGATCCTTCTCGGCGTGGAGGCTTCAAGCATTGGACCGGGTACGAGAACAACAATAGTCAGTGGGATTGTTGGGTTCATGGCGGAGAGAGCAAGAATGCATTCCACTACCGTTTGCCTGGCTATGAGACCGACGAACTTACGAATCTACTGATCGGTTATATAGAGAATCGCGCCAACAGCAAAGACGGTCAACCCTTCTTTGCGGCTCTGAGTGTTCAGCCGCCGCATGATCCGTACGTGGCGCCTGCCAATTTCATGGAGAGATACAACCCTGAAAAGATCGAGCTTCGTCCGAACGTCGCGCATATCGACGCAATGCGCCGACAGGTGAGACGAGATTTGGCTGGGTATTACGCCATGATCGAAAATCTCGATTGGAACTACGGGCGAGTCATGGCAACGCTAAAGAAAATCGGACTGTTGGAAAACACTCACGTGTTTTTCTTTGCGGATCATGGCGACATGCATGGATCTCACGGGATGTATCGAAAGACAAATCCCTATGAGGAGAGCATTCGCACCCCCATGATCCTGTCGGGCGGGCAGCCGCGCTACAACGGGTGGAAGGTAGGGCGGCTTCCGGTGCTTGCGAACCACGTCGATATTGCGCCCACTACACTCGGTCTTTGCCATATAGCCAAGCCGGACTGGATGATGGGGGCCGATCTCTCCTATCATCGGATCGGGAAGGCTCCCACAGCGTCCGATCCGGACTCAGCCTATTTACAGAATGTTGTACCGACCGGTCATCCCGACAGCATTAATACTCCTTATCGCGGGCTCGTTACGAAAGACGGATGGAAGTATCTGTGTTTTGAGAATCGGTCTTGGCTGATGTTTAATTTGAACGATGATCCTTACGAAGAGGCGGACCTCGCGCAGAACAATTTATATCGTGCAGAGCGCAAGAAGATGATCTCGCGGCTGAAGCAGTGGGTCGGCGATACAGGTGATCGGTTCGCTACTCCGGAGGATTAGCGACGAGCTGGGAAATGTGGCCAAGACGAAGTGAGAAGACGATCAATGCTTCAGTCGGTCGGGGCCGGAGCTAGCCGACGACGGCGTCCGCTCAGCAGATAAACGGCAGCTCGCAGTTCAAGCAGTGGGTCATCGGATGGCTCGATTCCATCTACGCGTGGGATCGGGTCGAAGATGATCTTCTTTTGTTCCGCTTCTTGCGCCGCAATGATGTCGGTTAGAACGGCCTTGCCGAGGGGTATCAGCGGTCGGTCGTCGGGCCAGTGAATGGTAGCGTCGTCGACCACATCACCATCCTTCGCTGTTTGTACCTGCAACTGGAAACTGACTGGTCCCGCTGCCAATCGCTCGGCGAGCTCATGAAACAGGAAGTCGGGTTCCCGAGTCTTGGCGGCTGCTTCGTCCAAATGGTCTGAGCCCGCCTCGGGCACTGCGCGATACGTCCGTAGCGGCTGACTCCATCGCTGTTGGTGAATCGCATGGCAGTAACACCGAAATAATTTTCCCGCGCGAAGCTCGACGGAGTTGGCTTCGGAGTTTGGACGAACGCTAAAGCCGCGGGATGTCCAGCGAGGAATTGTTCGATGGGAGAGGGTGACGGTTTGGATGGGTCGCTGGCGGCCACGGCGCGTAAGAACTCCAAGAATTCGTCGCCGGTGCGGGTTGGAAAGCCGTCGGTGGAATGACACACGATATCTGTGTGTAAGTGTTCGGCGAGATGGAAGCGAATAGCGAGTCCACGCGGGTTGGCGTTCGGATCGTTGTCTGGCAACAAGGGAAGTCCGGTTGAATTGAAAAAGCGGACCGTGACGGGCGTGGAGTCTCGGGTGATGTGCGGCGCTTTGGTTAGAGAGGCGGCTTCGGGCGCTGGAGTGAATGTGCCGGCGAGGAGAATTCCTTTCGCGTGGGCGGGTCGAAAGCCAGGGTGAAGACCAAAAATGGTATCGAACTGCTGGAGCAGGTTCTGGCTCAAGGCGAGCAGCTTGTCGTCTGAAGGAAGTGGCATGGCGCGTAGTGTTCAGAACTAGCTTACGTTCTTTTTGGACGGACATTCAATGCGGCCCAAAAAAGGAAGCTGAGAGCGGCTGCGATTTCGGCGATTCTGTCCTGAAGAGTTAAGGCGAGGAGAAGCATGCTGGCTGCTAGACCCCATTTGGAAGCTGCGCTTCGAAATGCTGAAGGCCACGGAATGGATGAATACTGCTGTGAGTTTGGGGCGGTTTTTGCTTCGCGATTGCGGAGAAGCAGGCGCGAGATAAGAAGCGTTTCGCCACATAGCAAAATCACGGTCCCGGAGAGAGGCAAGAGGAAGCCCAGTGCGGAAGCCGAGAGAAAGCGTGCGAGCAGCCGGCCGTTGCCCGAAGGGAAAGCTGTTGTCCAGGTTTCTAAAACAGCAGAGCCGAGCATAATCATTGCCCCGAGTGCGAAGGCCATTCGCTCGAGCGAGCGAGCGTCGGAGTGATGGCGTACCAGGGCCCAAACGATGTCGGCCGGATTTATCACATAGGTCAGCAATGCGAGCCCAACAAGCGATAAATGGAGTAGCGTTTGATGGCGGAATTCAAAGTCTGTTGCGATCAGCACAAATCTCCGCGAACACCTTAAAACGAGAATTTTAGCTGAAACTGCAGATTGCGGTTGCCGGTTTTGGAGGTCGCTACCAGGAACGCCGAACTGACCGGGTTCATGCCTCCTGAAGTGGTGAGGGGCGCCAGGTTGGGGTGGTTGAGAAGGTTGAAGGTCTCGGCACGGAACTCGATGTTGGAGCCTTCGGTGAGCGGGAGCGCGAATTGTTTGTGAAGCGCCAGGTTCCATTCCCAGAAGCCGGGGTTGCGCAGGATGTTTCGGTACTCTCCCGTGGCGAAAGTTCCTTGCGCGGGGGCGGAGAAGGCATTCGCGCAGTAGAGCCTTTCTCCAACACCGGGAACGAACGGGGTTGAACAGCCGCTGAGATTTCCGGTGAGGTTCCAAAATTGATTGCCGCTTCCGGGTCCGACGCCGGCATAATCGATATTTTGCCGGACCGAGAACGGTAGTCCGGATTCAAATTGATTGATGCCGGAGAGACTCCAGTCACCCAGTATCTTTTTGAGGACAGTCGCGCTTCCGCGATAAGGAAGCGCGTAGACGTAGCTGAAAGTGAGCGCCTGCGGCACATCGAAGTCCGAACGACCCCAGTAATTTTTGTCGTTGTAGGCGTTCGGCAACACGTCCGTCAGGACTGATGTGTTGTCGGTGGATCGGGACCACGTGTAGGACGCGCTGAAGGTGAATGCGCCGGCTTGCTTGCGACCTGTCAGCTGGAGCGAGTTGTATTTCGAGAGGCCTGAATTTTCTGAAATGTCGATGATGCCTGCCCCAAGGTAAGGGCGGAGAGCGTTCTGGTTGATCTGCGGGTTGGCATAAGTCGTTCCGGGTTGAACGATTTGATTGATGTTGCGCTTTCTTTGTAAGTGAACTCCGCGGTTTCCGACATAGCCAGCCGAAACATCAAGGCCGCGGCCAAACTGATGCTGAACAGTGAAGTTGTAGTCCCAGGCGGTGGGCCAAACGTTGTTGGGGGCGTTAATGGTCATGGTGAAGGGCGTGAGAACGGAAGCAGCGGAGGTCAGTGTGCCGATGTTGCCATTCACAAGGGTGGTCTGGGGCATGAAAGGAGGATTGCCGCCAAGCGCGGTGTCACGGTTGATGGCCGTGCGATCGGCGAAGTAGCCGACACCGCTCCGGATGACCGTGTTCGATGAGAGCTGATAGGCAATACCGAGGCGCGGTTGAAATAAATCGTATTGCGTGGGCGCGAAGCCGTCCGGCAAGTTGTGATAAAGGCCTGAGTAGGGGGCCTGGTTTAAGAAAGGATAGCGACGCAAGGCATCCGCGGACGGTCCGTTGCCGGGGAGGACGATTCCATTGTAGGGCGAACCGCTGGTGATGAAGCCGGTGCTGGGACTGACGGCTGCCGCTTGCGCCGGATTGTAAAAAGCCGGTTCGAATTGCGCGATCGTGCCGTTAGTTGTTCCCCAGGCGGGCCACAACGAATAGCGCACGCCGTAATGGATGCTCAGCTTGCGGGACGCTTGCCAGACATCCTGCACAAAGAGGTCGAGCGAATTGGCGACCCACGGCGTTTCGGGTTTTGCACCGATTTCCGAGTAGTTGTTGAAGTTGCCTAAAAGGGCGTTCGCCATTCCCAGGCCAGATGTGTTCGACATTCCGGAATCCAGGAACTGGAAGGCTCCGTTTTGATTGTTGGTTTGCGGCGGACTGGCGGTTGTTAACTGAATGAGGTCGTTCTGGCCGGCGTGCTCGAACGTGCCGCCGAATTTGATGGTGTGATTGCCAAGCACTTTCGTGACGTTGTCGGTTATATCCTCGACGAAACCGGACCAGAACCCGGGATAGGGACCGTTGTCTATGGTGCTGAGGCCGGTGACTGTGATGGAGGGAATCTTCTGCGCGAATAGCTTTGTTCCGGGATACAGGTAAGGGTACGTAATGCCATACGTGCTGCGGTTGCAAAAGGCGCCACAGGCCGGATTCGCGTTGGCAGTACCTTTGCCGTCGGAGTTGGCCGAGACCGAGAAGTCATTCAACAGCGTGGGAGAAAAGGTGGTAGTAAGATCGACGATGCCGGTTCGATTAGGACGAGACCAGAGAGACTGGAAGAGGCCGAACGTTGCGCCTTCGAGCGGGTTGTTGAAGTGCCAAGGAATGAGCGTTCCGCGAACGAAGAGATGATTTTTGTCGTTGAGGTAATAGTCGACCTTGAAGGTGCTTTTCTGAACATTGGAAAACACCGGGTAGCTTTGGGTCCAGTTGGCCGAGCCCTGTAAGAAGCCTGGCGTAGGCAACGGATAGGCATTCAAGAGCGCAGCGCCCTGCTGGCTGATGCGTGAAGAGGGGATGATGTTGTTCGGAAAGGGAGAGCCGGTGACTGGATCGGTGACGGTTCGTGTTTTGCCAAAGTAAATGTTCTTGGGGTTGAGAAGGACGCTCAGGTCTCCATTGCGCATGGCGGCAGTCGGAACTGTTCCGGTGGTGTTGTCATCGTAACGGCGGCGCACCCATTCCTCGGCGACGAAGAAGAAAAGTTTACTGCGATCGGTGTTGAATTTGCGCGGAATGAAGACGGGACCGCCGATATCGAAGCCGAAGTCGTTGTAGTTTTGCTTGGCGGGACTGGCGTTCTGCGAGGACAGCGTGCTGTTGTTGCGAGCCCAGCTATTGGCATCGAACGCGGCGTTGCGCAGAACTTCGTAGGCTTCGCCGTGGAATTTCGTCGTGCCGCTTTTAGTGACGAAGCGGATTTGCCCGGCGTTGGAACGTCCGTACTCGGAGTCGAAGTTTCCCGTCAGGACTTGTACTTCCTGAATAGAACTCATGTCCTGCGCGCCCAGCATGGAACCGGATTCCCGAGTGCGGGTCGCCACCGCGCCGTCTACGTAGACGCTGTAGGCGTCGGTTCTTCCTCCATTGATGCTGAAGGATCCGCTGCTGACGCTGTCCGGATCGAAGGTCGAGATGTCGGTCCCGACCACGCCCGGTTCGAGCAGCGCGAGGTACACCGGATTGCGGCCGTTGACCTCCAGCTGCTTGAACTGCTCGGCTGTGACGGTTCCGCCGGTTGTCGGTTCGAGGCTCAGCGCTTTGGCAGCCGTGTCCGTCACTTCTACCGTTTGCGAGACGCTTCCGAGCGTGAGCTGCACGGAGACGTTGAGTTGGTCAGCCGAGTTCAGGCGGATGCCGGTTTTGGAGTACTTTTGAAAGCCGTTGAGTTCGGCGGTGATCGTATAAGTTCCGACGACTAAATTCGAAAAGGTGTAGAAACCCGAACCGTTGGTGGTGGCCTGGCGTGTGGCTTGGTTTCCCTCATTTAGCGCCGTGACTTTAACTCCCGGTACCGAGGCGTTGCTGTTGTCGGTGATGGTTCCCGATATTTGACCGATGTCCATTTGGGCGTGCAGCGGGTAGCAGGTCAGCGTTGAGAGCGCGGCGAGAACTATGAAAGTTTTCATGTGATCAAGCGGTCAAGCAGAAGGGTTAGACGTTGCCAAGTTTTCGAATGGCTTCGCCCGCGCCTGCCAGGTTGGCGAGTTTCATCTCGGAGTATTTACGCGAGAGGATAACACCGTCGGCTCCGCCTTTAAACGCAGCGGCCACGGCGTCGCGGGTCATTTCAGGAGTGCATTTACTGTGTCCGTTGGCAGTGGGAACATCGATGTCGATGCCGGGCCACAACAGCGTCTTTGTTCCGTTGAGTCCGGCGCGAGCGCGTTTGGTTTCGCGGTACACGTAGTCGCTCGATAAGCCGGTATGAGGAATGCGATCAATTGTTCCTTCGTTCTTATAGCCGAGCACCCGGTAGAGAAATTGAAGCAGCTGTTCTTTCGGCATGCCGCCGAACTCGGTCTGGTCGATACTGTCGACGTAGCTGGCAAGGCGCTCGCCGCCGACGTTGTTATAGATGACGATTTTTAGAAAGTCCGATACCGGGGCGATTTGCTTGAGACCCTGTTCGGCCCGATAGATGGGACTGAACGAATTGGTATGCCAGATATGCCAGCCGACGCCCATGGAGGGCTTAATGGATTTGATTTTGTGATAGATGGCCGAGTAAGTGTCACGCAGGCTATCGTGCCAGAGGTTCTCCCAAGCGAGTAACTCCGGGTAGCGAAGCATCAGGCGCCAGAGTTCGACATAGGAACCGTCTATCGGTTGTTTGCCTTGCCGCCCGGCGCGGACGAATGTTTCGAGTTCGCCGAAGCCCTTTTGAACGCGGTCGAATTGAATGCCGCGTTCGGCGCCTTTCTTCTGGCAGTACTGGCAAAAGCAGGTGACTTTGCCCGGATCGGTGCGCATGCCTCCGGCCGATGCTCCGAGCGCATTCGAGAAGGCTCCTTGGCGTTCAGAGCCCCACATGATACCGTCCAGATCCCAAGAGCGGGTGTAGTCTTCGACGAGATCGAGGAGGAAGGCGCGATAGCCGGGATTGTTAAAGCAGAGAGTGGTTGCGTTGCGGCCATGGAGATCTTTTTCTTCGAGATCCTTGACGCCGGGCGTGTCGGAGCGGAAGACATCCTCGAACCAGGCGATATTCTGCATACCGCGCTTTCGGGAGTTGGGGAGAACGCTTTCGAGAACATCGTACTTTCCTAAATCGGTGGCGCGAATATCCTTGAGCGAGGTGTTTTGAAAGTATTTCGGATGGATGGCTGCGTAGCTGCCGCCGTGAAAGGTGTCGGTATCGTACTGTTGCTTGCCGTGGTCAGGGAAAGGTTGACCGGGCACCTGGCGGCCTGCGATTCCTCGTCCGTAGGTGAAGACCGCAATGAAGAGAGTGTTGACGTCGGCTTTTTGCTGGAGCACATCGAGGACGGGATCCACGCCTTCATCCACAAACGATACGGCGCCAACTTGAATGCCGATCATTTTACGTTTCTGGACAAACTGGCTGGTGGCGTTTCGTGCGGCGGCGAGTGCAGCCGCCGAGGTGTAGAGAAACTCACGCCGGTTTTGTTTCAAGACATGTTGCAGCAAAGTGAATTCTCCTGAGAAATAGGATTTTGGGGCGTCTCACGATATGAAACCGTGGCTCGCTAAATTCTCGGAGCATCATATCAACATCGCGATTTCGGAATCTCGCCAGGGCCGCTCCGGACGGTGTGCCTGTAAAGGGATGATCCCACATGGTGAGCGGGGGTGTTGCGACGTGAGACTTTCGCGTTCCGGGCTCGGCGCGGCTAGCCAGAATGGTCTAGACCGGAAAATTTTCGAGCAAACTTTTACATCCCTAATGCTTTGAACTTATTCAATCATTTTGGTATACACTTAGCCTAATTGTGGGTTATGAGACCCACAAATCAGGGGAACTATGTTGAAGAATGTCCGAGCAACGTCGCTCGTGGCAGCCTTGTTGCTGTTTTTCATCGCTGCTACCAACAATTTCGCCCAGTCTACTTTCGGAGGAATCGTCGGAACCGTCACCGACGCTTCGGGAGCGCCTGTAGCGAGCACAGAAGTCACTCTTACCAACCTCGGTACGAACGAAAAGCGTACTGAATCCACAAATGGCGACGGGCTATATCAGTTTTTGAATATTACGCCTGGGCAATATAGCGTTGAAGTTGCGAAAACCGGGTTTAAGCGGTTCGTCAGGAATCCGGTCACGGTAGAGACACAGACTACCAGCCGAATCGATATTCCTTTGCAGGTAGGAGAAGTCACGCAGACAGTCGAGGTGACTGCGCAGACTCCGCTGTTGCAGCCGGAATCATCGTCACTGGGCCAGGTGGTGGATGAACGCAAGACGACTACGTTGCCGCTGAACGGAAGAAATCCGTTAAATTTAGTGGCTCTGGTGCCGGCGGTGGTTCCGCAAGGTGGATCCTTGAACAACCCGAACGGACAAAACCCGTTTGCCTGGGGCAATTACCAGATTGGCGGCGGCATGGCCAACCAGAGCATGGTTTGGCTGGACGGATCGCCGGTGAATGGCAGCTACATCAACGTCACGGCGTTGATTCCGACCCAGGATTCGCTCCAGGAATTTAAAGTAGCGACCAACAATCTCTCGCCAGAGTACGGCCGTTTTGCGGGCGGCGTGGTGAACTTCACAACAAAATCCGGAACCAACGAACTACATGGCGGAGCGTGGGAGTTCCTGCGGAACAAGGTGCTGGACGCAAACACTTTCAATAACAATGCGAGTGGCGTCTCGCGCGGGGCTTTTACGCAGAACCAATTTGGATTCAACGTCGGCGGTCCAGTGATCATCCCGAAGGTCTTCAACGGCAAGAACAAGACCTTCTTCTTTGTCGATTACGAGGGCTTCCGTCTTCGACAGGGTGTTTCGTATACAGAGACGGTTCCGACCATGGCCGAAAGGGGAGGAAACCTAGCGGCACTAGCGACTGCACAGAACAAGAGCATCTACGATCCGCTGACAACCTGCGGAACGGGTGCGCCGGGAACTCCGGTCTGCGCTACAGGGGTGCCGGTTGGAACGCGGCAGCAGTTTGCCGGGAATGTGATTCCGACGAACCGTATCAATCCCACCTCGCTGACGCTGTTGAAGCTGTTTCCGATGCCGAATGCTGCGGGAACCGCTACAGGTACCAACAACTGGGTCGGCAATGGCTCACAGGGCGGAAACAACAATGAAACGGTGGTTCACATCGACCAGAATGTATCGGAGAAGCAGCACATTACGGCGCGATATACGTATTGGGGCAATTTGAATCTGCCGACCGATCCATTCGGAAATGGCGTTTGTCAGGACCGCTGTACCGAGACGTTCAACACGAACAATTTTGTTCTGGGAGATACGTACGCTTTCTCGCCGACAACTATTATGGAAGTGCGGTTAAGCTATCAACGATTCGATTACAACCGAATTCCTACAAGTTTAGGCTATGACCTCACGCAGTTAGGGTGGCCGGCGGCAAACAATACGCAGGCAGTATTTAGAGCGCTTCCGGTTCCTGTGATCAACGGCTTTGACACAAATAATACCTTCAATAGCCAAGGCGCGGGCAGCACGATTATAGACCGCAACGACAACTACCGGGCTTCGGCGACCGTGACCAAAATAGCCGGCAAGCACACAATTCAAAGCGGCGGTGAATTTCTTCGGCTCACGCACAATTACGCGCAGACTAATATTCCGACGGGCTTCTTCAACTTCGGTCCGCAGTTGACAGCGGCTAATGCCAACAATCCAACCGGAAGCGGATTGGGTCTGGGGACTTTTCTGCTAGGTTACCCGACGCTTACTAACGGAAGCAGCGGAGGCAATAACTCCCAAGCAACGAGCCCGGCACTGGTGGCAGCCCAGCAGTTTTATCCGGCGTTGTTTATCAACGACGTTTGGCATGCGACCTCGAAGTTGACGGTGAACGTGGGAGGCCGCTGGGAGTTTTCGGGTCCGTGGACCGAACGCTATAACCGGATCACAACCTTCAGCCCGACACAGATGAACTCAGTGCTGGCCACCCACGGAATTAACGTTCCCGGCAATGCAAATCTGGTGCAGACTGCGGGATATCCGTATCGAAGCGGCATCCGGCCCGACTGGCACCAATTTGCGCCGCGCGCGGGTGTTGCTTATCAGATCGAAAGCAAAACAGTTTTCCACGCAGGGTATGGCATTATGTGGCTTCCGAACGACGTAGCGTGGGATACCAGTCCGAACAATGATCCGGTTAACGCCTATGCGACGCCGGTACTAGACACGATCTACAACGGAGTGCCGACATGCTATCCGACGTCCTGCTCCTCCTCTTCGCCGATCGTTGGAAATGGAGCTTATACCATCGCCAATCCGTTTCCCGGCGGTATTCTTCCTCCTCCCGGACGGAGTGCAAATTATGCACAAACACTGCTGGGCGGAACGAACGTCAATCTCAACAATCCCGGCAATCCATACGGGTACGCGCAGCAGTATAACGCCGATGTTCAGCATCAGTTCGGAGGTGGATTTCTAGTTGATGTGGCATACGGCGGATCAAAGGGCACGCACCTGCCGATTGACTCTCCACAGGTCGATCAACTTCCCGACCAATATCTCTCGCTTGGAAACAGGTTGACGCAGAGCGTACCGAATCCTTACTATCCTTACATCACCACTGTGGGTTCACCGCTTGCTCAATCCACAGTGCAACTGGGACAACTGCTACGCCCGTTCCCGCAGTACAACGGAGTGCAATTAGCCGGCAACGGGATCGGGGATTCGACTTATAACTCTCTGCAGGTTACGGCGCAGAAGAGATTTTCGGGCGGGGCGTCCATTCTGGTGGCTTATACGCATGCGAAGTTGCTCAGCAACACGGATGCGATTACGGGCTGGCTGGAAAACAGCGGGCCGGCGGGCACGCAGGACTGGAATAATCTGAAAGCGGAGAAATCGCTGGCCTCTTTCGATGTTCCTGATCGCTTGGTGGTGAGCTATGTTTTGGATGTTCCGGTAGGCAAGGGACGCCGATACCTCCCTAATTCAAATGCTCTGGTCAATGGAGTATTGGGCGGATGGGGCGTACAAGGCGTTACAACCATCCAGAGCGGGTTTCCGTTACATTTTACGACCAACTCGAACAACAGCAACTCATTGGGCAGCGGCACGCAACGACCAAACGTGGTTGCGGGATGCAATTTGTCCGAGCCCGGCGGCATCACCTCCAAGCTGAACGAATATTTCAATACGGCTTGCTTCGCGCAACCCGCGGCATTTACTTTCGGGGACGAAGGGCGCACAGATCCGAGAATACGGGCTCCCGGCATTGCGAATTGGGATTTCTCAGCGTACAAGAGATTCCCGATTATCAAGGAAAGCACCTACATTGAGTTCCGCGCGGAGATGTTCAACATCTTCAACCGGGTTCAGTTTGGGTATCCGGGACAAGCGCTGGGTTCGTCAAACTTCGGTCAGATATCGGGTACTCCGGTTAACACGCCTCGCTTAGTGCAATTCGCTTTGCGACTGGCGTTTTGATCTCGAGACGCTAATAACTCCAAAAAAGCGGGACCGGGTAAAAACCGGTCCGCTTTTTATTTGGACGATTGGGTTTGTTTGTAAGCTTCCATTTCGCGCTGGGCGTCGGCTGTTTTTCCTTGTTTTCGATAGAGGGCGGCCAAACCGAAGTGGGCCTGTGTTGCCAGCGGACCGTTCTTTTCGTTGGCGAGTACTTGCAGCCAGGCCTTCTCCGCCCGTGCGTTGTTGCCGCTGAGGGATTCGGCTTTTCCCAATGCATAGAGGGTCTGGGGCATGTTGGGGCGGAGCTGATCAGATCGCTGAAGCTCGGTGCGGGCGGCTTCGGTTTTGCCCTGTTGCAGAAGGGCATTGCCGAGACGGAAGGCGGTTTCGGCATCGCCCGGCTGGATGGTGGATTCAGCTCGAAACTGCTCTTCCGCTTTAGGCCAGTCGGCGGCGTTAGCGTAGAGAATGCCGAGTTGAAGATGAAGGCCCGGCGTGTTGGGCTGTAAGCGGAGGGCTTCCGAATATTCTTTTTCGGCTTCGGGAATCTGGCGGAGGACGGCGTAGTTTTCAGCGAGGCTTTGATGGGAGCGGGCGGAGTCCGGATAGGCGGATTCGAGGGTGTTGAAGGCGTTCTGCGAGAGGAGGCCGGCGGCTCGGCCGAGATAGTAGAGGAGATCGGGGTTGTTGGGGTTCTTTTCGAGAGCGGCGTTCAGATTGGCGATGGCTTCGGGCAGCTTGCCGGTCTTGAGCTGCGCGATGCCAAGGCTCATCTGGTCGTGGGATTTTTCCAGGTAGGGGATGGACTCAGCGGCGTAACCTTGCGCGAGCAATGCGACGCCGAGCATTTGCTGCGCGCCGATGAGATCGGGATTCAGTTCCAGTGATTTCTTTAGTGGCGCTATGGCTTCGCCGTATTGATGATCTTGCAGGTAAGCGGCTCCGAGATTGACGAAGGCTGCGGCCAGGGTTGGCGCCAGCTCAGTGACCTTTTTGAATTCGACGATGGCTTTCTTCTCGTTGCCTGCCTGTTGCGCTGCCAGACCAGCTTTGGCGTGCTGCACGGCTTCCGGCGAGAGCGATTGCCAGGCGAGCCCGATTGCCAGAAGCGCGGTTCTCATCATGGGAGTGCGGGCTCTTTCACTGGGAGGAATCGATCGGCTGCGACAGCGGGCAGGGATTGATGGATGCCCGACGGCCAAATGATTTTGACGTTCGCGGTGGTGGCAGAGCCGAGGCCGAAGTGAACGCGTTTGTCGCTGGCCGATAGATAGCTTCCGGCGGAGTTGGCGTATTGGGTTTGGCCATTCACTTCGACGCGGGCGCCGAAGCCGTCGCGGTTGCTGCGGACACCTCTCAAGGAGAGCGTGAGCCAATGCTGGCTGTTGGTTCGGTTGCGGAATACTTTGGCGCGGCTGTTGAGCACGGTCAGGACAACATCGATTGCACCGTCATTGTTCAGATCGCCGAAGGCTGCGCCGCGGCCGGCAATCGGAGTATTGGTTCCGGGGTCAGCGCGCTCGAAGCGGCCGTTGCGATTGAGGGCGAACAGCGGCGGTTCCAGGTAATGCAGCGAAGGGTCTACGGTTTCGACATTGTCCATCACGTGGCTCTGAGCGATGAAGAGATCTTTCCAGCCATCGTTGTCGAAGTCTTCGAGGCGCATGCCCCATCCCGAACTAGCGGCCGAAAGAGTGCCGAGGCCGGTCTCGCGGCTGCGGTAGGTGAAGGAACCGTTGCCGTCGTTGTGGTAGACAGCGTAGACCTGGCGCGCGAGGTTCGTCACGATAATGTCGGGGCGGCCGTCGTTATCGTAGTCGCGGAAATCGACTCCCATGCCGGCATAGGGTTTGCCGTCGTCGGAGAGTGAGACTCCGGCTTCGAGCGCTTTTTCAGAGAACGTTCCATTGCCATTGTTGTGGAAGAGGAATTGTTCCATGCCGTCGTTGGCTACGAAGATGTCGGCAAAACCGTCAGCATCGTAGTCATTGAAGGCGACGCCGAGTGAGCGGCCTTTCACAGCGGCGATGCCGGAACGCTTACTTACGTCTTCAAAAGTTCCGTCGCCTCGATTGCGATAGAGCACGTCCGTGGTGGCGGGAAAGTCGATGGGCGGGCAATAGGTCTGGCGGGCGCAGATTTTATTGTGCGCGGGATCCCATTCGAGGTAGCGGGTGACAAAGAGGTCGAGGTGGCCGTCGTTATCATAATCGACGAACCCGGCGGAGGCGGACCATCCTCCCGCCGGCACACCCGCGGTTGCCGTCACGTCGCTGAAGGTTCCGTTTCCGTTGTTGCGATAGAGGATGTTTTTGCCGTAGTTGGTGACATAGAGGTCGGTGAAGCCGTCATTGTCGTAGTCGGCCGCGGCGACACCCATTCCGTAGTTTCCCTGCCCCGCTTTCGAGAGTCCCGAGGAGACGGTGACATCGGTAAACGTGCCATCCCGGTTCTGGCGATAGAGGCGATTCCGGTAGCGAGGATCGGAGCGGGCGAAGTCTTCTGTCTGGGGCATGGGGCTGGTGAGGCGGCCGCTGTTGACGACGAAGATGTCGAGAAGACCGTCATTGTTGTAGTCGAGGAGAGCCACTCCGCCGCCCATGGTTTCGATGAGGTATTTCTGCGGGGTGGGTGAACTCCGGTGAAGGAAGTCGAAGCCGCGAGGCGTGACAACGTCAAAGATTGCGACCGATGCGCAGAGCAGAGACGACAGCGTTAAGAGCAGCGGAGTAAACAAGCAATTTGCCTTGATGCAGAGCGGGAACGGTTGACGGCTTTATCTTATCTTTAGAAGCCATTCGTCAGGTCGCTGGGACAATACTTTCATGTCGATCAAATCGAATGCAGAGCTGGAAGGGATGAAGCGGATTGGCCGCATTGTGAGAAAGGCCCTGGACCGGATGGCGACGGCGGTTCAGCCTGGAGTGACGACCGCGGAGTTGGCAGAGATTGGGGCGCGGGTGCTGTTTGAGAATGGCGCGGAGGCCACCCCGCCGAAGGTGTACGGATTCCCCGGGTCCGCTTGCATCAGTGTGAACGACGAGGCGATCCACGGCATTCCGGGAGATCGCGCGATCCGGGAGGGTGACCTGGTGAAGCTCGATTTAACGGCAGATAAGGGCGGCTTCGTGGCGGACGCCGCTGTGACAGTTCGAGTAGGCAAGGTTTCGGATGTGGCAGGGGCTTTGGTGACCTGTGCTGAGCGTGCTTTCGAGGCGGGAGCGAGGACGGCGCGGGCTGGAGCTCGGGTGTATGAGATCGGGCGTGCGGTAGAGCGGACAGTTACGTCTGCGGGCTTTAACGTGATGCGCGAATTAGGCGGACACGGTGTTGGAAGAGCCATCCACGAGGCGCCAAGTGTGCCGAACTATTTTGAGAAGCGCTGCCGCACTCATTTGACGGAAGGGCTGGTGATTACGATTGAGCCGATTGTGGCGGCTGGGTCGGGAAGGCAGCAGTTGATGCGGGATGGATGGACGTTTCGGACCGCGGATGGGACGCTTTCGGCGCATTACGAGCACACGATGGTGGTCACGAAGGGTAAACCGATCCTTTTGACCGCGGCGTAAGAAGCGGGCGCTTATGCAGGATGACAGGGGATGGAAGGCGATCCTTGGTCTGCCTAACGTGTACCGTGCATTTCAGGATCTGGCAGGCGCTAATTATGGCAAGAGCTGGTTTATCCACGAATGCTTACGCCCAAGGCCGCAGGACAAGTTGGTGGATATCGGTTGTGGACCGGGAGACATACTGGAGCAACTTCCTGAGGTCGACTACATCGGCATCGATATTTCGGAGCGCTACATTTCAGAGGCGAGCAAACGCTATGGAAAAAGGGCGTTATTCTTGCAAGGGACGACCGAAGATTACCGGTGGGACAAGCGCGTGCGGAATGCCGACCTGGTGACCTGCGTCGGGCTATTACATCATCTGGACGATAAAGAGGCGCGGCAGGTACTCTCGTTTGCACGGGAGAACTTGAAGCCTGGAGGCCGCTTTGTCAGCATAGAACCGTGTTTTCTGTTACATCAAACCGGGATCTCACGCTGGATGATGTCACGAGACCGCGGCCAAAATATACGGTTTGAAAAGGAGTGGAAAATTCTTCTTCAATCGGAGTTTCCAAATTCCTCTACGGCGGTGATGACAGGGCTTTTACGTCTGCCTTATATCCATATGATCCTGGAGGGGACAAAGTAGCTTCGGTGTTTGCGGTGGCGAAGAAAGTGAATTTGCTTCAGCCGGGCGGGTCGGTTATTCTATAGGTTCTAGGTTTCTCGAAGGATTAGATTAGTTAGGTTCATGGCAAATACAGTTTCATCGATAAAGCGGATGCGCACTACGGAGCGGCAGACCGTGGTTAATCGCATTCGCAAGTCCCGGTTACGGACACAGATCCGGGCAATGCGCAGGCTTCTGGAGCATAAGGATGCTGATGGCGCGGCCAAGGCTGCTCCGGCAACCTTTTCTCTGGTGGATCGTGCGGCGAAGTGGGGCGTTATCAAGAAGAATACGGCCGCTCGTTATAAGAGCCGTCTTACTCTTCGATTGCGCAAGCTCACCACTGCCGCTTAGTTCTTTTTTCCTTTCTTTTCCTCAGCAGTTTAGCTTGTTAGACTGGCGTCTGATGTTACGTTGCCAGCTCGACAAGATGTTTGTGTGTCTGTTCGCGCTTTCTGTCGGGCTGCCTTCGGGCGCTGCAGAACCGGGTCGCGCGACGCATGGGATGGTGGTGGCGCAAGAGCCGCTGGCCGCGGATGTCGGCCTGGCCGTTCTGAAGAGCGGCGGAAACGCTGTGGACGCGGCGATTGCGGTCGGTTTTGCTTTGGCTGTGACGTTTCCGGTGGCCGGTAATCTGGGCGGCGGCGGGTTTCTTCTGGTTCGCCAGGCGGATGGGAAAGCGGCGTTTCTGGATTTTCGCGAGTGGGCTCCGCAGAAGGCGACTCGGGACATGTATCTGGATGCGAATGGGAATGCGACCCATGACAGCGTGTTTGGATGGCGGTCTGCTGGGGTACCGGGTTCGGTGGCAGGATTCGAAGCCGCCTCCAAGCACTTCGGTTCGAAGCCGTGGAAAGAGCTTCTTGCGCCGGCGATTAAGCTGGCTCGCGAGGGATTTGTCGTGAGTCCCTCGTTTGCGGCGGCTTTGCAGGGCGCTCAGCAACTCCAGGCGGATCCCGAATCGAAGCGTATTTTTCTTCGCGGCGACCATCCTTATCGAGCGGGCGAGATCTTCCGGCAGCCTGACCTGGTCGACACCCTCGAGCGCATCAGCGAGTTCGGCGCGAAGGGATTCTATGAGGGCGAAACGGCCAAGCGTTTGGCGTCGGAAATGAAAGCGCATGGCGGCGTGATCACACAGGATGATCTCAAAAGCTACAAGACAGAAGAACGAGCGCCGCTCACTGGCATGTACAAGGGCTATAAGGTGATGACCGGACCGCCTCCCAGTGCAGGCGGCATCGGAGTGCTGCAGATGCTCGGGATGCTGCAGGGTACGGGTTATGCGAAGTCGGGAGCGAACTCTGCCCAGGCTGTCCACTACGAAGCGGAAGCGATGCGCCGATTCTACGCCGACCGCAGCGAATATCTGGGCGATCCAAGCTTTTTCAATGTTCCGGTGAAGGCGCTGCTTGACCCGACTTACATCGCCGCGCGGCGAAGTACGATTGACGCGACGCGCGCGACGCCCAGTGAGATGGTACAGCCGGGGCTTCCGAAATCGCAAGATGCCCGCTTAGTGTGGAAAGAAAGCGAGCAGACAACGCACTACAACGTGGTTGACGAAAAGGGCGATGCGGTGGCGGTTACTTACACGCTGAACAACTCTTATGGGAACGGAATCACGGTTCCCGGGCTGGGCTTCCTGCTGAACGACGAGATGGACGACTTCGTAGCGAAGCCTGGCACGCCGAACATGTTTGGGCTGGTGGGTGGCGATGCGAACGCGATTGAACCTGGGAAGCGGCCGCTGTCCTCCATGTCGCCAACGATCATCAGCCGTAACGGGAAGCTGTTTATGGTGGTGGGCGCGCCGGGTGGTTCGCGGATCACGACGGGCGTGATAGAGGTGATTCTGGATGTGATCGACTTTCACATGGATCCGCAGAGTGCGGTGGACTTGCCTCGTTTTCATGAGCAGTGGAAACCGGACTTCCTGTATCTGGAGCCGCGGTTTCCGAAGGACGTGGCAAAAGAGCTTGAGAAGATGGGGTACACGCTGCGGCCGATCGATTCGGTGGCGCGTGTCGAGGCGATTGTGTCGGACCGGGGTAGTTTAGTGGGCGGCACGGAATCGCGATTCCATGGCAAAGTCGCTGGCTACTAGGAGTAGTTCACGGAAAGCGCATTCATGACTCCTGTCCTTTCGACGCATCTCTTTGTCCGTCACCGCCTGACTTCGGTCTGGCTGGAGAGGACTTGGAATGCAGGCTTTTCGGCAGTGGAACTGTTTTGTGCGAGACAGCACATCGATTACCGGGACAAAGCGCAGATTAACGAGCTGGGACATTGGTTCCGCGATTCGCGGTTGAAGGTTCACTCGGTGCATTCGCCGATGTATAGCGATAAAGTGTGGGGCAGATCCGGACCTCAGGCAGTGATTGATCTGACGGAGCCGACTAAGGCAAAGCGCATCGCCATGGTGGACGAGGTGAAGCGGGCTCTCGAAATTGCGGACGTGATTCCGTTTCGCTACCTGGTTCAACATCTGGGCGTGACCGGACAGGAGTATGACGAGAGACGAATCGATTCGGCCTTTTCTTCGTTAGAAGAGATCAAGGTATTTGCGAAACAGCGCGATGTGGAAGTACTGCTCGAGAATATTCCGAACGGTCTTTCCTCAGCCGAACAGCTGAACCGTTTTTTGAATGCCACGCACTTGGAGCTTGGCTACTGCTTCGACATCGGTCACGCCCACATGAGCGAGGGAGTGGAGCAGGAGTTCGAGTTGATGCAGGACCGGATTCGATCCACCCATATCCACGATAACGACGGCAAACAGGATCAGCATCTGTTTCCGGGCGAGGGTTCGATTGACTGGCGGCGAGCTATGGCGTTGCTGCAGTCGCGAGCGGATCAGTATCCGCTGTTACTCGAGTTGAAGGAGCCGCCCGATGTGGAGCATTTGGCAGAGGAAGCGCGGCGAGCTTTTGACAAGCTCGATGAAATGAAGACAGATGAGCAGTGAAATTGAGCCACGGACAGTAACGATCCGGATCAGCGAGGCCCATCGGCATGAGGGCGAGACGGTTCGAATTCAAGGGTGGCTCTACAATCTTCGGAAGTCCGGAAAGATCGTGTTTCCGATTGTGCGGGACGGAAGCGGCATGATGCAGTGCGTGGCCGTCAAGAGCAATTTGCCGGAGCCGTTATTCGACGCGCTCAAGGGTTTGACGCAGGAGAGTTCGGTCGCGATCACGGGAATGTTGCGGGCTGAACCGCGCGCGCCGGGCGGATTTGAACTGGATGTCAGCGATGCGGAGATCGTGCAGCGGGTAAGCGAAGAGACTCCCTATCCGATCACGCCCAAAGAACACGGCGTGGATTTTTTGATGGATCACCGTCATCTTTGGCTTCGCAGCCGGAGGCAGCATGCGGCGATTCGAGTGCGGCACCAGGTAATCAAATCGATTCGCGACTATTTCGATTCGCACGGCTTCACGCTTGTCGATACTCCCATTTTTACGCCGGCGGCCTGTGAAGGGACCACGACGCTGTTCGAAGTGAATTACTTCGACGAAGAGACGGTTTACCTAACGCAGTCCGGTCAACTGTACAACGAGGCGAATGTCATGGCGTTCGGTAAGGTGTATTGTTTCGGACCGACTTTTCGAGCCGAGAAATCGAAGACGCGACGCCACTTGACCGAGTTCTGGATGGTAGAGCCGGAGATGGCGTATGCGGACCTGGAGGAAGTGAAGCGCGTTGCTGAAGAGCTGGTTGTTTATCTGGTGGGACGAGTGCTCGAAGAGCGGAAAGAGGAGTTAAAGGTTCTGGAGCGGGACGTCACAAAGCTCGAGAGCGTGCAGGCCCCGTTCCCTCGCATGAGCTACGACGAAGCGGTGAAAATCCTTCAAAGCAAAGGGAGCGAGATTCAATGGGGCGGCGATTTCGGCAACGCGGACGAGACTCTGTTGACGCAGGATTTTGACCGTCCGGCGATTGTAGACCGGTATCCTTCCGAGATCAAAGCGTTCTACTTCCAGCCCGATGAGCAGAGGCCCGAAGTGGCGCTGGGCGTGGACGTTCTGGCGCCGGAGGGATATGGCGAGATCATCGGCGGCGGCCAAAGGATTCACGATCTGGCGCTGCTCGAGAAGCGGCTGGCAGAGCACGATCTGCCGCGCGAAGCATTCAACTGGTATCTGGATCTTCGTCGCTTCGGAAGCGTTCCGCATGGTGGATTTGGGATGGGCGTGGAGCGCTTTGTGGCCTGGATGTGCGGATTGGAGCATGTTCGCGAGACGATTCCGTATCCAAGAATGCTGTATCGAACCCGTCCGTAGCTGCTAGAGCCCCGTAGTTGCTTCAACAATGATCTAATGCAAAGAGGAGAAAGAAAGTTGATGAACCTGCGAAGCCTATTGTCCGGCACGTCATTGCTTGCCAGCGCCGCTATGGCGACGTTTCTGTTCGGTGCTGTCTCTGTACCCGCCTCGGCGGCTATGCCGGAGGTCGGCCAAATGGCTCCGAGTTTTAGCCTGCCCTCTCAAGACGGGACGCCCGTGAGCTTGAGCGACTTCAAAGGCAAGTGGGTGGTGCTTTATTTTTATCCCAAAGATAATACGCCTGGGTGCACGATTGAGGCTCATGGGTTTCAGCGCGACCTGGCGAAGTACGAGGCGCAGAATGCCGTAATCGTGGGAGTCAGCGTTGATTCGAGCGATAGCCATAAGGGCTTCTGCGCGAGTCAGGGGCTTACTTTTAAATTGCTGGCCGATACCGACAAGAAAGTCGTTGCAGAGTACGGTTCGACGGCGGATCATGGCGGCATGGTGATGGCGGCGCGCAATACATTTTTGATCGATCCGGAGGGCAAGATCGTCAAGGTGTGGACGGGCGTGAAGCCGGCGCCACATAGCGCTGAGGTTTTGGCCGAGTTAGATACGGTCGCTAAGAAGTAGCGGAACTCCTGCCAGTTTTCATTGATGGCGACGCCTCTTAAGCGTCGCCATTTTATTAGGAGTGGCCCAGAATGCGATGCGGTTTGTAAGGCTCCTCCAGCTTATTGATTTCGTCGTCGCTCAGCTTGACATCTAACGCCGCAATGGCTTCGTCCAGATGTTTGGCTTTGCTCGCGCCGATGATGGGTGATGTAATGCCGGGCCGCGAGAGAACCCAAGCCAGCGCGATCTGCATATTAGGCAGTCCGCGCGCATTTGCTATTTCTGTTACGCGGTCCGCCACGACGAAATCGTCGTCCTGATAATACATTTGCTTGGCGTAATCGTCCGTTTTGGCCCTGGTGGTTTCGCCACCTTGTTTATCGCGGTTACCGGCAAGGAATCCGCGGGCCAGCGGTGACCAGGGGATCAACCCGATTCCCTCTTCGCGACAGAATGGATTCATCTCGCGCTCCTCTTCGCGATAGATCAGGTTGTAGTGATTCTGCATGGAGACGAAGGGGATCCAATTGTGCAGCTTAGAGACATGCAGCGACTTTGCGAATTGCCAGGCAAACATCGACGAGGCTCCGATGTAGCGAGCCTTTCCGGCCTTCACGACGTCGTTTAGCGCTTCCATGGTTTCTTCGATGGGGGTGTTGTAATCCCAGCGATGAATTTGATAAAGGTCGACATAATCAGTGCCGAGACGGCGAAGACTGTGATCGATCTCGCTCATAATCGCTTTCCTCGAAAGTCCTCCCCCGTTCGGATCTTCACGCATCGGGTTGAAGATTTTTGTCGCCAGCACGATCTCGTCACGCTTGGCGAAGTCTTTGAGGGCGCGACCGGTGATTTCTTCACTGACTCCGATCGAATAGATATTGGCAGTGTCAAAGAAGTTAATGCCGGCTTCCAGAGCCCGCTTAAAGAAAGGTCGACTTTCTTGTTCGTCCAATACCCACTCGCGCCACTTCTTTGAACCGTAAGTCATGCAGCCGAGGCACAGGCGTGAAACTTTGAGCCCGGTTTTACCCAGATTGACGTATTCCATAGTTAGTTTTCTATTCGCACGATACTACGAATAGGGAAAAAGGCAAGCCTCCAGCTCGGGATGGCGGCCGCTTGCTTCCGCGATCCGGTCGGATAAGCGAGCGCGAAGCTCCTCCGAAATTTTCTTATACGGCACACGGCCGGCTAAGTTGACGTGCTGAAAGGGGTCGGCATAGAGATCGTACAGCATGTACTCGACATACTTGTCGCTCGAGGGAACCGGTTTCCAGCCAGGATTGCGCGGAGCGGCGGCGGCATAAGTGTATTGAGGCGTGCGTAGTCCCCGGCCCGTCATGTATTCGCTCATTTCGAAATAAACTTCGTTGCGCCATCCGTCGTTTTTGCCCTCCAGCAATGGCAGGAAATTATGGCCCTGCATGGAAGACGGCTTGGGGACGCCGACTGCGGCGAGCAGTGAGGGAGCAAGGTCGACCTGACTCACCAGCTCCGAAATCGCCGGTGAGCGATTGAAACCTGGGCCTTCGAGGATGAGCGGAACATGCACGGAGCTTTCATGCGGAGTGCGCTTATACTCCGGGTTGCGCGTCTTGAAGTGGCAGCCATGATCGCTGACAAAAATGACGATGGTGTTTTTGTTGAGACCCGTTTCGGCCAGAGTCTTACGGATGACGCCTACGGTCTCGTCCATTTTCGCAACACAGGCATAATAATCCGGCAACTGACTCATCCACGATCCGGGGAGCGGACGCAGATCTTGAGGCACAAAGCGATTATCAAAGCGGCCCGCATACTCTTTCGGCGGGACGAACTTGTCCACATCATTCTGGTGATGCACCTCAAGGTAAGAGAGAGTGAGAAAGAATGGCGACTTGGCGGTTGACAAGAAGCGCTGGGCCAGCTGCGTCATGAAATCGCTTCGATAGACGCTCGAGAAGTGGATGGGCTTGCCGTCGTTATCGAAGAGATCGCCTTCATAAGCATGAGAAGTCAATTCCAAGACATTGGAGGCTTGCCACAGATCGAGGAATCCGCCACGATGATCCGGGGCAACGGGTCCCAGGCTCTCTTTTGCACTTTGCCCGTTATTGCCGGCCAGATGCCACTTACCGATGTAGTTGGTCGAATATCCTGCGTTCCTTAAAACAGAGGCGAGGGTGACCGATTCCGGGGGAAGAGCGATTCCATTCTTCCAAACGCCGTGCCGGCTGGGGTATTGGCCAGTGAAGATGCTCCCCCGAGCCGGAGCGCAAACCGGTTGATTACAGATCGCAGAGCGAAACAACACGCCTTCCTTCGCCATGGCATCGAGATTGGGGGTGAGGTTCAGCGGATTCAGACCCATTGCTCCGATGCAGTCCCAGCGGAACTGATCGGAGATGATGAGAACGATATTGGGGCGATCGTTTGCCGGCTGTTGTGTCTGTCCGGATGCGAGAGAAGCCATGGCAAGCGGGGCAGCTTTGAGGAGGTCTCGTCTGGTCGCGGGTTCCGATTGATCCGTTGCCGATTTGCTCATCTGGTTGGGCCGTCGATTAAAAGAGAATCTTCACTGCGAATTGGATCTCGCGCATATCATTCGCAAGGGTGGTGAGTGTTCCACCTTGGGCAATATCAACCCGCGTGCTCGCCGATCCGACCAGCGGTGTTCCGAACTGTGGATGATTGAAAGCGTTGAAGAGTTCCGCGCGGAATTGAAATTGTCCTGCTTCGCCTAAGAATGCAAGCGGGAAACTCTTGAAGAGGCTGCCGTCGAAATTGACGGCGCCCGGTCCAGTCAGGATATTGCGGCCCGCGTTGCCGTAGTTGTATGCGGCTGGAGCGACAAATGCCGCCTTGTCGAACCAATCATTAACCGAACGTTGACCGGAGGGGAAGTTTCCATCCGCTATGCGATTGGGGCGCGGAGCTCCCGTGTTCGCCGTGCTCGTACCGAGCGTTGGCGTGAAGGGCTGGCCGGTATGGACGGTCACGATTCCATTGACTTGCCAATTCCCGAGAATTGCATTCAAGAAAGTGTTACTAATACCGAGCGCCCGGCCGCGACCGACCGGCAAGTCATACAGAACACTGGTTACAAAACGATGCCTCTGATCTCCGGACGACAGAGAGCGCTCTGCTTTGACGTTTCGCGCATCACGCAGCGAAAGGTCGCCAATCAGTTGCTCGCCGCCATCGTCGAGAGTTCTGCTGTAGGTATACGAACCGAGAAGCGCAAGCCCATTCAGGTAGCGGTGCTCGATGCGGGTTTCCAGCGCGTTGTAGCTGGAGCTGTCCATCGGGGAAGTCAACGTAATATCGCTAAGCCCCTGGTAAGGACGCCGGGAAGCAACCGACCCCGGCCCGGCAAATTGCTGGTTGATGTTGTAGCTGAGCGGCAAATCGGTGCCTTTTGTTCCGACGTAATCGGCTTCGAAGAGATAATTCTTAAATTGTTGCTGGAGACCGAAGCTCCAGTGGTACACGTAGCCTTGTTTGAAATCCGCGGCAAAAGCGCTCAGGCCCGCAGCGGAGATGTTTACGTTTTGCCCAAATGGATTGGCTGGAAATCCGCTGCTGAGATGAAGAATCGGGTTGATCTGGTCGGTCGGATAGGTCAAGTTCTGAAAGTAAGGCGGATTAGCGACGGGGCGGGACGAAGCGCCGATAGCTGGATCGTCGGAAAAGAAAATGCCCGCGCCGGCTCGAATCACGGTGTTGGAAGCTGCCTGAAAAGCGAGGCCGAGACGGGGCGCCAGGTTATTGCTATCGGTCTTCAGCAAAGAACGGCTGCCGAGGCCGCTTGGAATGTTGGCAACCAAAGACGCGGGCACACCGGGTGGAACGACGTTGTTGGGGAAAACGAGTTTGCTTAAATTCGTGAGGAAATTCGCTTGTTGATTATGCCGCTCCACCGGTTGGGTCCAGATTTCATATCGCAATCCAAGATTAAGTGTGAGTTTTGTTGTAACTTTCCAATCGTCTTGCGCGAAGCCGCCCCAATAGTTATAGCGGATATCCCCACTTACAAAATTGCTGAGAGTGCTGGTGGCGGGGATGCCTAAAGCAAAGTCAGCCAAGCCTGAGCCGGTTCCCGCCGTTCGTTGCGGATTCTGAGTAAAAGCGCCCGTGAAGCTGTAGTTGCCGCGCGCCGAAGAGGAAATATCGAACCAGCTTCTGACCCAGCGATAATCGCCGCCGAATTTCAAAAAATGTCTGCCGGCGGTGATCGACACGTGATCTTCCGCGGTAATCACCTCTGAAATTTTGTCGTTTGGCAGGAAGGTAGCCTCGCCCAAATTCGAGAAACCCGAAATGGCTATGCTGGGAAGCCCGGTGGCTCCAGGCTGATTGGGAATACCGCCCAGCCCGTACTGCGGATTGATGACATCGGTAACGAAGGGCGTTAGAAAATCCTGAATCCGGTTGTATCCCACTCGCGCTTCGTTCACAATGGCGGGCGTGAAGATATGCGTTTCGCCAATGGCGGCTCCGTTTCCAAGATCGCTCTTAGGCGCGGTCTGAAAGGTGGTGCTGCCAACCAGGGGAGCGGGAAAAGGACCATAGCTCACGGCATCTCCGCCGAAAAAACTGTAACGGGCAAAGAGCGAATCGGCCTGCGAGATTTGCGTGTCCTGTTTGAAGTCGACCCGATTGGCGCGATTAGTGTTGGTGGGGCTGGAGACGAAATTGTTGATGACCTGATTCGGTACATTGGGCAGGGGTTCCGCAGCCAGTAACTTAAGGGCGGCGGGGTCGAAGCGCCCGAGCGGGATCTGGTTTCCGGCAAAGGGGGTGCGCGAGTAGACGCCGCTGCCAAGCGAGAGGGTGGTGGCGGGATCGTAGATCGTTGGCTGACCGGCAAAGTTACCCAACTTTTCGGCTGCGGTAGGGACGGTAACAACGTAAGTATTGCCTCTATTAATGCTGGTGCGCTCATAGCTGCCGAAGAAGAAGGCCTTGTTCCTGATGATCGGGCCGCCCAGCGTTCCTCCGAATTGATTCTGTTGGAGCACGGGTTTTCGCGCCGTCGGACTGGCGAAGAAGTTGCGCGCGTCCAGCGTATCGTTACGCAGGAATTCGAAGGCGTCTCCGTGAAACCGATTCGTTCCCGACTTGATGGTGGCGTTAACGACAGCGCCAGCTGAATAACCATATTCGGCGGAGTAGTTGTTGGTCTCCACTTTGAATTCCTGCAGCGCATCGACGGAAGGCTGGATTACCACGGGCGAGCTATTTTGCTGGTCTACGACCTTAGCGTTATTATCGACGCCGTCCAGCATAAAATTGTTCAGTTGGGAGCGCACTCCGTTCGCAATAAACGAGCCGCCGGCGGCTTCCCGGTCGCCCTGCTTCGGTTCCGCAACACCGACGGTAAGCTTTGCCAATTGCAGGAAGTTACGGCCATTGAGTGGTAAATCGTTAATCGGCTTGGTTGCGATTACCTGCCCCATGGAGGCTGTAGCGCTTTCTAGCAAAGGAGCGGCTCCCGTTACCTCCACAATTTGCGTTCTACTGCCGACCGTTAATCTGAAATCGAGCCGTGCAACCTGTCCAACCGACAGATCGATATTGTCGCGCTGCGTTGTTTCGAACCCTTGCTTTTTCACCGTGATTCGATAGCTGCCCGGTTGAAGGATGGAAAAGACGTAGTTGCCGGAGTCGTTTGTAGCCGCGGTCGATTGTAGACCCGTAGCGAGATTCGTTACGTCGATTTCCGCGCCGGGAACGGCCGCTCCGCTCGTATCGGAAATGAGGCCGGTAACCTCTGCCGTCGGCTGCTGGCCCAGGAGCAGGCCGGAGATCGGAACGAAAGAAAGAATCGATAAACAGGCGGCTCGCCCAAATAGATTCATAAAGTATCCTGTCGAGAGAACTTGACTGAACCGGCGGCGGCCTCGGGTCTTGGCCTTTCAACCAGTGCGGAAGTAGTATATCGCTAGGCGCGTCCAAGCAGCGCACGCAGGCGCGCATATGCTTTACAGCTTGCGCAAAACAATCGTGCCGCATAACAGGCCAGGGTTCTCGAAGGCGGGCTAAATGGTTGGCTGGGAGGCAGGGACTCGAACCCCGATACGCAGATCCAGAATCTGCAGTCTTACCATTAGACGACCTCCCAAGAGATCCAAGCCAAGTATAACAAGCAGTTGATCGATGAAGGCCGGTTAGGAAAGGTGGAGGAGCTTGTGCCAAAAACCATGTTTTGTTGGCTTTGCATGCGCTTGCTGCAAGGCGGAACGGTTGGTTGAACTGGGGCTAATTTGAGAAAAGCCCCGTTGGGAGCGGGGCTTCAGAAGGCTGGTTCGATCGATTGGTGTTGTTCTTCGCGGCAAGGCTCGCGGAGGAGACGGGCCGCCAGGCGGAGCACTCACTTGGACGCCCTGCAGTGGTTTGGGATCGTGCAAGCCAGGATTCGAAATCAACCGGGCTTGCACGATGAAGCGCTTCGGAGCAGCACCGACGAAATAGAACGGGTAACAGGTGATCATGGTCAAGAGTTTGTTCGTTCCGGTTTTTGAAACGGAGGAGTTAGTAAGTCCACCATTCGGCCTGAGCACACTCAGATCGGAGGGCTTGACGATCTTAGTGGAGAAGACTTGATAAATGTAAGTAGCGCTGGGAGATTCGAAAGTGACTAAGTCTCCGTCGCGAATATCTTTAAGCCCTCGAAAAAGGGTGTCGCGGTGCGCGGCAATTGCGAAGTTGCCGGGGTAACCGGCCAAAGCGGTGGAAGGAACGTGCCCGACCGCGCGGCTGAGCGTATCGGCATCAGCGCCTTCCCTCACGATTGCCGATAGGTTCAGTCTGGCGATAGAGATTCGACCGAGCAGCGAGCCAACCGGCAGTCTCGGCGCCGCCATTCGGTTGGCGCTGGGGGAACTGAAGTTGATCGTCGAAACAGATTGATTCCCATTTTGTCCCACCAGAAAGCCTAAGGGCGTCTCGGTTCGCACGTAGTCGGCGAAAGTAACGCGATGGCCAGCGATCTGCTGGTCGAAGGCCCAGTTCTGGTAGGCCTGATACACGTGTACGTTTGCGACGGTGTATCCGTAGAAGCCGCTTGCGCAGAGTCCGAGCAGAAAGATGACGGTGCGAAGTAGACGAATCTTGCGAGTACCTGGGGAAGTGAGTTGCGGAATACGTCTTCGAAGACTGTGGCTGTGAAAAACAGGCGGAGCGATAGGATCCCTGCGGACCAAAACGGGACTCTGTGGTCTCCCGCCCATCAGTTCTTCCCTTCGGACGCCCGACCGCGCTGCTGAGGCAGAAGTCGATCGAGGGAGTCGGTTGAATAGCTTGCCCTGGTTTTGGCGATCAATTTGCGGCCAGAGCGATCGTCCACGGTGACTTTGATGGTGTGCAGGGAGCGCTTGTTGTCGGCCGGATCGGGGTAGAACGAAATCGTATAGCGACTTCGTATTTCCCGCGAGATTTGCTCAAAAGTGGGCAGTACCTGGCTGAGCGATTCGGGCTGGAAATATCGTCCACCGCTGAGGGAGGCCAGCTTTCGTAAGACGCCGGGATTGAGATCGCGATCCTCAGGATTCATCAGACCAACCGTATAGATCGTAACCTGAGACGCTTCGACCATTCGTAGAAGATCGGGCAACTTTGTCTTACTGACGTTGTCGCCTCCGTCACTCACGACAATCAGAGTGCGCTTGTCCCGGCTGCTGAGACTCAGATGTTCCAATCCAAGGGCGATCGCGTCATAGAGCGCGGTCTGCCCGGCAGGCTGACCGAGGTACAGAGCGGCGCGGAGGGTTTGCAGCTGGTCGGTAAAGCTGATGCTTTGCGGCAAGCCCAAATAAATACGATCGTTGAAGTTCACTACGAAAAACTGATCTTGAGGATTGCTGGCCTTGGCGAAAGCCAGCCCGGCGGTGACCACTTCGGGCCGCATGGCGCGCATGCTGCCGCTGTTATCGTTGATCAACCCGATTGTCACCGGAGCGTCCACGGCGGCGAAATTGGCTATGTCGTGAGGACGTCCGTCTTCAATTACCTTGAAATTGTTGCGCGTAAGACCTTTGACGAAGGCGCCTCTCCCATCCCGCACGCTCACGTCCAGTAAAACAAGATTGACGTGATCGGAAATGGTGTAAGGAGGCTCTCCGGCTGCCGCTAGCGGCAAGATTGTGGAAGCGAGTAGAACGGCAAGAGCAACGCCAGCTTTTAGCCCCACCTTCTTCACCGTTCGTCCCGCCACGAAGAGTCATTAGGCGACGCCCGATCCGTTTTGAAATGGGCGCCGCAGTTTACAGCTGAGAGAAAGCGTTCGATTTACGAACGCTTTGTCGCCAAAGTGAGCAGGCCGGAGACACTGAGCAAGGTAATCCCGATCAATCCAATTACTGGATAAGACGTTGCCGTATGGGGCAACGCAGCGGGCTGTTCAGGAGCAGGTTGAGCAGGAGCGCTAGGGGCTTGCGACTGAGGTTCTGGTTCCGGGGTTGGCTCGGGAGCGGCCACCGGAGCAGGAGCCGGTTCGGGCGCCGGGACAGGGGCGGCAGCGGGTTCAGGCGTGGCTGCCGGTTCCGGAGCAGGCTGATAGGCCATTGGCACCGGAACGGGAGCAGCCGCAGCAAGCTGCGCCACTAGCTTTTTCGGATACGCGAATTCCTGTCCGTAATTGTCACCGGGATAGAACCAGGCGCGTACTGCTTTTGGCACGCCTGCCGGAGTCTCCCAAAAAGTAAATCTTTGATTTCCGCTAGCCTTCAGGCGCAGATTCGGAATCGCAAGCACGGTTGTTTCAAGGTGGCGCTGGTCTCGGTCGAAGATCTGCACGATATGACGATCGGATGGCGAATCTAACAGCTTCCAAACGTACGTGCCCGGCTCCAACACTTTGTTACCAGCGATGATCGGTTCGTTTACGGTGACGATGGTTTTCTTATCCCACGCATCCGCATGCGCGGTCGGAATAAACGCTCCGCCGATGAGGCCAACCCCAGCGACTGCGATCGCACCGATCACGAACGATCGAAATTTTCTATTCATTTCAAGTCCTCCAAACCCAAACTGTTTGCCCGCGTCTGATTAAAAACTTGCGCGGCTGTTTCTTCGATTAAGCTATGTTGCCTAATTCTTCAGATATCTGGTTAGCAAGCGCTATACCAAACTTCATTGTTCACGACGGATCAACGTCTTATACGGGTTACAAGTTTGTCGCTGCTGCAAAAACTACAGATACGCCATGAATAGAAGTGGGTTTACACTATGATTTCTCGAAGGGAAAGTAGCGCTTTCGAACTACTCTGACCTATAAATGATTTAATCGTGACGACAGTTTGGATAGAGTGACGATATGCCGCAATCTGAAGAGAAGATCACATTGACTGTAGATGTGGGTGGAACGGGCGTAAAGGGAATGCTGCTAGACAGTCGCGGCAAGCCATTGACCGAAAGAGAGCGCTTTGAAACACCGACACCGGCAGTGCCCGAAGCCATTTTGAAGCTGATTGACGATATAGCAGTTAATATTGGCAAATTCGATCGCATCTCGGTCGGATTTCCGGGCGTGGTTCGACATGGCGCAACACTGACGGCTCACAATCTGGATCCGAAGTGGGTGGGATTCGAGCTCCAGCAGGTGCTGCAGAAGCGTTATAGGAAGCCGGTGAGGGTAGCCAATGACGCGGCCGTGCAGGGATTTGGCGCGATTCGGGGAAAGGGAGTGGAACTGGTGATCACGCTCGGAACGGGGCTGGGATCTTCGCTGTTCACAAGTGGACACCTGGTGCCCGGACTTGAGATGGCTCATCATCCCTGGAGGAAAGGCAAAACCTATGAGGACTATCTTGGCAGGCGCGGGCTGAAAAGGCTGGGACGCAAGCGTTGGAACAAGAACGTCGAGAAGGCGATTGAGACTCTGGAGGCGCTTTTCAACTTCGATCATCTCTTCATAGGCGGCGGCAATGCGCTAAAGATCGATTTTCCTTTGCCGCGTCACGTCACGCGGGTGCCGAACGAGGACGGACTGCTGGGCGGTGTCGCACTGTGGCGAGATGCGGCACTGGCTACTTCATGAGGAACGGCCACTTGCCAATGAAGTGATAGTGGTAACGATAGACGAGCAGCGCTAGGGAACCGGCAGAGACAAGGAGCAAGCCGAGAGCGACAAGCAGGATCGTCATCCAAGGCATTTTCTTGCCTTCGCGCTTCATCACGAGTAAATAGCTGGCGAGCACGCCGACAAAGAAGAGGGCGACCATCGGCACCGCGAACAACATCATGTTGAAGATGTCGGGAGTGGGTGTTACAACGGCGGCTATGACCGTGATGGCTAGGATGGCGTAGCGGCTATGACGAATCAGGAAGCGCGGCGAGGCCAATCGGAGTAGGGTCAAGAAAAAAATGATGACCGGCATCTCGAAGACCAAGCCCACGCCGAGTGTCACATTGACAAAGAGATCGAAGTACTCGTCGATGGAGACCAGCGGTGTGACGTGCACATCGCGGCCTATGCCAAGCAGGAATTCTAATCCATAGCGGAAGGCGACGAAGTAAGCAAAAGATCCGCCACCGATAAAAAGCCCTGCCGTAGAGGCAATAAACGGTACGGCCCAGCGCTTCTCGCGTTGATAGAGCCCGGGCGAAATGAAGGCCCATACCTGATAAAGAATCCAAGGGGAGGCCATGAAGATCGAGACCAGGATGGGCAGCTTCACATAAATGACGTTGAACTGCTCCATCGGTTTGATCTGGGCAAGATTGGGGGGATTGATCCCGAGGTGAGTCAGCGCCGTGACGGCCGGTTCGGCGACAAAGCTCCACAGCTGTTTGCAGAAAACGAGGCTCAGCATGAAGGCAATCACAATTCCGGCTAGCGCCTTCAGCAGCCGGGAGCGAAGCTCTTCCAGGTGCTCCATGAAAGACATGCGGAGCATGCCTCTCTCTTCGTCGTCTCCGTCATCATCATCGTCGTCTCCCGAAGGGGGCGGCGGTGGGGGCGGTGTCCGCACTACAACGGGGGCAGCGATGGGAGGTGGAGACGCAGGGATTATTTCGACTGAGGGAGCAACGGGCTCAGCAGCGGGCGTCTCCTGGCCGTAGGGCTCCGATGAACTGATGTAGGCGGGAGGGACAGGTTCGGGTTCGCTGCCAGGAGTCGGAGTAGTAGGCTCCTCGTGTTCGTCAGCCATTCACTAGAGCGCGCTTACGCGGGGCGTTCCTCTTCTGCAGCCACCGTGGGCTGCGTGACCGGGTGAACTCCGTTGGAACGCGGGACGACTCCTTCGACTGGAGCAGGCGTGGAGGGTGAGGGCGAGGCATGCTCCTCCGGCACTGGACTGGCTGGTAGGGCAGGCTGGGTCACGTTCTCCGTATACGAGGAGGTGCCAACCGGTGGTTCGGATGGTGCATTGTCGTCGTAAGGATAGGGATAATTCACGGAGGAGTAGTCAGCGGGCGGAGCAGCCGTGTACTCAGGCAACGATTTCTTCTGAGAATCCAACCGCACTTCCTTTTCGAGCTCCTGCATGTGAGTATCGAACGTGGCCTTCAGTTCATTCTTGGCGCGTCGAAATTCGCTGAGCGCCTTGCCTAACGTACGCCCCAACTCCGGTAATTTCTTTGGACCAAACAAGAGAAGCGCGATCATGCAAACCGCCATCATTTCTGGAATGCCTATCGGTCCCATCTAGTCTCCTCAATCCTTTAACGCCTTTATGATAACTTGACACAGTCATGGATTGTGCCAAACAGTGAAGTGCGTTTGCGCTTCAGCCGGCATTGCGGCGCTCCTCCTCTCTTCCGCCAGTTGCCTTAACGCGCAAGTGGAGTTTCAAAAGAGCGGCGACGACCATATCTCAATCAGCATCAACGGACAACCGTTTTCCGACTTCTTTATAGGGAGCGCTTACCCGAAACCGTACCTCGCTCCGCTACGAACGGCAACCGGGCTGATTGTGACACGCAAGTTTCCGATGGAAAGCGTAGAGGGGGAGTCACGAGATCATCCGCACCATCGCGGGCTCTTTATCGGATTCCATGACATGAACGGCGTCAATTTCTGGGAGAACGAGTTCAGTTATACGACGAATAACCGGGGCAGGATTGTGCTTCGAAAGATGGAGGCAGTGAAACCAGGTCAGAAATCGGGGAGTATCGTTGCCGATTTTGCGTGGCTGGATGAGGCGGGGAAGGAAATGCTGGCTGAACGCCGGACGATGACTTTCTCCGGCAATCACGAAGAGCGGATGATCGATGTAGACGTCAGTCTTACAGCCAGGATTCCGCTTAAGTTTGCAGACGACAAGGACGGGTTCTTTGCGATACGGGTGGCGGACAGCATGGCCGAGAAGAATGGCGGCAGGATGATCAATTCGGACGGAGCGCAAACCGAAAAGAACGTCTGGGGGAAACGCGCCAACTGGGTGGATTATCGCGGAACGGTGGCAGGCAAGACGGTTGGAATCGTTATTTTTGACAACCCGGAGAACTACAATCATCCGCCGCGCTGGCATTCACGCGGTTATGGCCTGTTTGCGGTGAATCCATTCATGGTGAAAGATGTCGATCCGAAGTTGAAAGAACCAGGCGGCTACAGCATGGCGGCCGGCCGGCAACTGAGGTTCCGCTATCGCGTTGTGATTCATCCGGGTGACGTGCCGGCCAAGGAGCTCGCAGACTGGTACTCGAATTACATAAGGGACGCGAAGTAGTCCGCCGGCTTATTCCCCTTTGGCTTTTCGCTGCGTTTTTAGCCGCGACGTGCTTGTGCTCGGCCCAACCGCTTGCTCCAGCCGTTCCAGAAGCCGCACGCGCTTCCGCCCAATTCGACATAGAAGCCGCAACAAACAGCTGGCTGGCAACTTTCCCGGCAGCGCAACGAGCCAAATCGGACGCCTACTTCGAAGGCGGTTACTGGCTGATGCTGTGGGACTTTTTGGTGACTGTCGCCGTGATGCTGATTCTGCTCGAGACCAAATTATCCGCACGCATGCGGTCTTGGGCGGAGCGCCTCACTCGCTTGCGCTGGCTGCAGTGGTGGATCTACTGGATTCAGTTCCTCACCGTGGCGGCGCTATTGATGCTGCCTATGACTCTCTATGAAAGCTTTTTTCGAGAGCGCAGCTACGGCTTGATGAATCAGAGCTTCCTTGGCTGGTTACACGATGCGTTCGTTGGCTTTCTGGTAGTTGGGTTGCTGTTCGGCGGTTTAGCTTTCGTGTCGCTGTTTGCCGCGCTCCGGAAATTCCCGCGAACCTGGCATCTGTGGTGTAGCGGCGTGGCAGTACTCTTGATTGCATTCGGCTCGTTGATCGAACCGGTGTTTATTGCGCCGCTGTTCAATACTTACAAGCCCCTTCAAAACACGGCCATCAAGAATGAAATTTTGAGCCTGGCAAGAGCGAGCGGGATTCACGCCCGTAACGTGTATGAAGTGGATGCTTCCCGGCAAAGCAAGCGAGTGAGCGCGTTCGTGAGCGGTTTCGCGTCCACCGAACGGATTACGCTGAACGACAACTTATTGAACCGGGTCTCGCCGCAAGGGATTCTGTCCGTGATGGGTCATGAGATGGGGCATTACGTTATGCACCACATCCTGAACGGCATTTTGTTCTTTGGGATCTCGGTGGCTCTGATGTTCGCTGTTCTCCGGATCTTCTTGGACCGTGCCATTCGCCGCTGGGGCGGACGCTGGAGGATCAGCACAATAGCGGATCCGGCGGTTCTCCCGGTGGCGGTTCTCTTTCTCACGCTAGCCGGCCTGCTGTTCACTCCCATTAGCAACACCTACACGCGCACGCAGGAGTACGAAGCCGATCTGTATGGCCTGCAGGCTGCGCGGCAACCGGATGGCGAAGCGGAAGTGGATGTGCTGCTCGGCGAATACCGAAAGCTCAATCCGGGACCGATCGAACAGTTTCTGTTTTACGATCATCCGAGCGGAAGAAATCGCATCGGAGCGGCGATGCGCTGGAAAGCCGAAAATCTTTGCCTGTTCGACGCGGCGCTGCCGTGTCGCGCCCAACCGGCGGTGCAGTCTCCTAAGGGCGCTCCCACTGACCGGTCTGCCCGGAGCGAAAGAGAGCATCTATAACGGCCATGTTGGCGAGTGCGTCCTCAAGCGGCACAGGAACTTCGATGTCATCGAGAATGGCGCGCGAGAACTCGTCTCCCTGAATGGTGTACTGGTCTACCGTCTCGAATTCTTCGGTTTTTGCGTTGACGCCGCCCGGTTGCGAACCGTCGTCGAGAAAAATCCGGCTGGGCCGATCCGGTGGGATGTTGTACGGAATCTCAATCTCGATTCGTCCCTTGGTTCCGAGCACCTGCATTCGCTGAAACGGCACCAATTGCGTGCTGCAAGTGAAGAGCGCTTGTCCGGGAGCGAAGTCGAGCAGCGCCGAAGCGAGGCGATCCGTTTTTAGCGCCGGGTCACGATCAATTAGAGAGACGACGCGATCCGGTTCGCGTTCAAACAGGAAGCGGGACATCGTGATCGGGTAGCAGCCGACGTCCATAAGGCCTCCGCCGCCGATGTCGGGCATGTTGCGGATATTCTTCGGATCTTCATTGAAGTAGCTGAAGGTGCTGCTGATGGCTCGCAGTTCGCCGAGAGCGCCGCTGTGAACAATCTCGCGGGCGCGCAACCACAGAGGATGAGTCCGGACCATGAACGCTTCTCCGATTTTCACCTTTGTGCGGTCACGAGCTTCGATGAGCTGAAGCGTTTCCGCTGCCGACATGGCGATGGGCTTTTCACAGAGCACGTGCTTGCCTGCTTCCGCCGCTTTGATGGACCACGGTACGTGCAGATGATTGGGAAGCGGGTTATAGACGGCATCGATCTCGGGATCGGATAACAGTTCTTCATACGATCCGAATGCTTTCGGGATCTTTAGCTGTTCAGTGGCAGCACGCGCGCGATCGAGATCGCGAGAAGCCAAACCAGTGATTTCGGATAGCTTTCCCTGCTGCATCGCAGGGATGACTTTCTTAACGGCGATACCCGCGACACCGAGTACGCCCCAACGAATCTTCTTGGGCATCGGTTCGAGTTTCTCATGACCGCAGGCCTTGGCCGGCAGCAATCTACTGTTGCGGGTCGATGATTTGGTAGTCGGCTGGAATTTGGAACAACGATGGATCGGGCTCGGTGAGCGAAATGTTGATCAATTTCGTGGTGCTGTCGCCGTTGCGCGGATCGGACATCTTCGAGAGCACAGGCATCTTCAACTCAGGGGACATCCAGACTTCAGTGACAGTGGTGATGGGCCGGTCGTTGCCCACCGTTCCTTCGGGATAGGTGACCGTTGTTCGCATTCCTTCTGCGGTGAGACCTTCGATGGTGTCTGTCCCCAGCGACTCCTTCTGTATTTGGGGGTGTGGCCGGTCGGAAGGTGTCGGGGACATAGTGGGGGCAAAAATAGCACCATTGGCGGCCTGGACTTTGGCGCTGGTCGTGTTCGCGCCCGACGCGCTGGCGGCAGAGGGGCTGAACGAGATTGCGCCGGAGGCGGCGCCATTCGTCTGGCGCACTTTGTTGAGAAAGGGCATCCGCTGCGCGCTATGGTTCTGAGCGTTCAGAGTATAGTGGTAGCCCGCAACAGGGTCCATGATCTGGACCATAGGCGGCATAACAGCAGCCATGGCCATGCCGGGAGGAGGCTGGAAGGTGTGCTCGGTCCTGGTTCGACCCGCGGAATCCCGATACAACATTGATTTTTGGCCTGCTTGCGTGATGTGAGTTCCATCCGCCAGCGTTTGGATGTGTTCGGTGATTTGTTCGGCCGAGTAAGGCTGCCCTGGGGCGCCAGCGGCTGGTATCACATTAGGGCCACTAAACCAGGCTGAATTCGTCATCATCATTCCGCCCATCTGTCCGGAGCGAACGACTGTCTGCGGCGGCGAGCCTCCCGGACTCGACGTCGTTTGCGCAGCGACAGACACGGCGGCTAGGGCCAGAAATCCTCGCCGTCCCAAGTTTGGATTGATCGCCAAGAGAACACCTCCTCGTTCAGGAACAAAGGCTTCTAGAATTCTATCCCGATTCGGCGAAGTTTGGTACTGTCGTTCCCGTCACAGAGGCGCGAGATGAAACTGATCCGAGCGCAGGCCAGCCGCGACTGAGCCGCGACCAACAGAGAGCGTTTGAAACCCAGCGTATCCGGTGACCTATTTCATTGCCTTTGACTGCTACTGCGTCATCTGTATGGTCATGAGGCGGGATGTAAACGCTCCTGTCGGTCCCGGCCGGACACTAACCGAAGTTCGTCACGACGAAGCTGAAAAAGCAGCTAAGTCGTTCAGAATCAGTTCAGGCAATGGCCGAGTCTACACTACATTTTGGATGGAGTTCGAAGCGCTCGGGAAGCGTGAGGTTAAGTTGCTGGAGAAGGGCTTTCTGCTCAGCGGTGGGTTCGGTAACCCGGCGCAAGCGGATCTCGCGGCCATCGGTGGTCGGCAGGACAATATCGGCGCTCTGCAGAGTCGAAAGCAGCGACAAGGCTTTCATCGCCGATAAGGGCTGTGCATTGGTGATCCCGCTGATGGACGGCTGCGGGACGATCGCGGCCCGGCGTTTCAGCAGATGCTTTAGCGTGACCCACAAAGCGTAGCCGAGGAAGGCAACCAGCACGTGCGCCTTAACGCGCGGTTCCAGTTGATGAAATAGGGCAGGATGGACAACTCGCTTTTCAATGCGCGGAACGACGCCTCGGCCTCGGTTAACTGCATGTAGCGCGACCAGAGTTCTTCGGCAGTGTCGGCCTCCAGATTGGTGCGCAGCATATAAGCGCCTTCCCGCAGTTCACGCCAAACCTTGCGATCCTCTTTGATCGACCACTGCAAGCGAATGCCGTCTGGTGTGTCGCGCAACGCAACGTCATAGAGATCGCTCACCTGCGGGTGGCTGGCTTGAATGCGCCCCAAACGCCGCTCCATTTTGTTGCGATCTTTCAGCCGGCCTGTCTCGATGGTTTTCGCCAGGCGCTGCAAGGCACCCTCCAGGCGGCGGAGAACCGATTCCGGATGGCCTTCTCTTTTTCCTTGCGGCCCGCGGTGCGGCAGAGAATATAAGTTTCCTCGCCCTGGGGAATCGCTACTTTCTTCATCAAATACCCAAATACGCCTCGCCCGGCCGTACTTGCGCTCCACCATCGCAGCGAAGCTGTGACTGCTCCGCAGCCATGCGTAGGATCGTTTCCATCGTGGACACATCGGCGCGGTTACCGTCAAATGTCTCATAGCTGAACGGAAAACCCTCGCTGTTGACAATCAGCGCGATCACCATTTGTTCGCAGTCCGGTCGATGATCGCGCGAATAGCCGCGTCGCATCATCGGATTCTTCTCTGCCGTGCCTTCGACATAGGTGCTGGTCAGGTCATAGAGCAGCACATCGAACTCAGCCCCGAACAGCTCTCCGTAGCGTTGCTTGATGCCGCTCCAGTTTCGTCTTGTGCGGCAGCATCCGATCCAGGCAACGGTACAGCCGGGTGTCTTGATCTTGCCTTCCTCGATACCCAGCAGATCGTCCAACGCCGTGGCTGGATACCAGCGCTCCTCAATGGCCAACTCGCTGCCCGGCGCACAAAGCCGGTTGATGGCCAACACGGCAGCCACACGTGACCAGGGCACATCGCCTATCTGCTCATCTACAACCTCTTCAAAGAACCGGTCCAACTCCAACCGTTTCCAGTTGTAGGCCCAGCCAGCAGGAGCCGAACTGCCGCGTGCGCTCCAGACGCACCTTGTGCAGCAGCACGCGCGCTACCTGAGGATCGTCCGGCGGCGGCTCCACCTGCGATGGGAATAGCTTCAGTTGCTGCGCTTCGCCCTGCTCGTTGAAGACTTCAATCGTCTTCAGCCAGCGCGCCTGCGCCGAACTGTTCAGCTCGCCCAAATAGCACAGTGTTCTCTGCCGTGGACCATCCGGTGTGCGCACCGTCTCCACCAGCGACCAGTAGCTGTGGTCCTTGCCGTCCTTGGTTCGCCGGTTCGGGCGCAGAGTAGGGTCGAGAACTGGCGCGGTGCTCCGTAGGTGCGACCTATCTGTTGCTCCCCGTTTCCTCTGGGAGTGCCTCACTAGTCGAACCGTAAGTCCGTTTCCAGTCCCCGCCTCCTCAAACCCAGCGGGCCGATTTCCGGCACTGGGCTTTCCTGTGCGTTTCGCAGCAAGGTTTATGTGGCCTATCGTGCTGGAAGTGCTTTCGGCAATGCCTCACTATGTCGCACCCGGTAATCATTGAATAGCCCGAGTTGCTCATAGAGGTATGCGCTACTCCACCTCTTCCAACCGAACCCTTTACGTTTCTGAGCTCGCATCAGATGGCGCCGGATCTTCTTTTCGACCCAAGTCCTTACCCACGAAAAGCACCGGCTTGAGTTCCCTACCGCGAAGTAGTTCACCCACCCTCGCAGGATCGGGTTGATCTGTTCGATCACCCTCCCCACGGGTGCGCCAATATACCTTCGAAAGATTTCCTTCAGCTTCTGGGTCAGCGCCTTTCGCTTCTTCAGCTTGGGCGTGAGCAGCGGCCGCCACACTCCATTACTTCCCAGAACGCGACGGTACTCGAACCCCAGAAAGGAAAAGTCCTCTCCCTCGGATCCATCGACTGTCCGGCTTTTCTCTTCGTTGATCTCCACCTGCACTTTGCCGAATTCCTCCCGCAATCGTTTTTCTACTGCCCTCACAACCCAGTCATTCCAGCGATGAGCGTGGATCAATATCACCAGATCATCCGCAAAACGTGCATATTGGACCACTGTGTATTGCTTCTTCCTCCCGTAGCGAGTGACCTCGATGGCCTTTTCCAGCATCCGATCTACCTCAGTGAGGTAGACGTTACTGATCAGGGGCGAGATCACGCCGCCTTGGGGAACGCCTTGCTTGCCTGCCGCTTTCAGAATCATCTTGAGCAATTGCAGCACGTCTCCGTCTTGTATCCGGCGAGCCATCTTCTCTAACAGCAAATAATGTTTGACGTTATCGAAGTAGGCTCGGAGATCAATATCAATGACACGTGTCTTTGCTTTCGCGATCGCTTCTGCGACTCGGTGTACCGCCTGAGGCGCTGTCCGTTTGGGCCGGTATCCATACGATCCCGGTTGAAAATCCGCTTCGAACACCGGTTCCAGAATGAGCTTGCTGGCCCCCTGAACCACGCGGTCCCGGATACAAGGAATGGACAGGATGCGAACTTTGCCCCCATCCTTCGGTATCTCCTTCTTCCGAACCCGCATGGGCCGGTACGTTCGATGTACGAGTTCCTCCTGAATCTGCCTCAGAAACTCTTCCCTTCCGCTTCCCTCGATGTCGTCGAAGGAGACCCCGTCAATTCCCGGTGCGCCCTCGTTCGTTTTCGCCATCTGGTAAGCTTCGCGTAAAGTTTCCATCTTGCAGATGTGGACGTATAGTCCCCAGAAACGCCAAGTTGGTTCCGCCTTCGCCTTGACGTATAGGCTCCGCCTCAGGTCTTGCAAACCGATAGGTGTTTTTCTCACGCACCCTTGCCTTCCTTTTTGTTAGAGCCATCTCACACAGCAGGGTCCCTTCGCTCCACGGACATTACTCCGCTTCTTCGCTACTCCGAACCCCTCCGCCACCCTCTCGCTTTCCTCCGACTTCCTGGTTTGCCAGTTATACGAAGTACCTTTTCCGCCGTTTTTCTCGACGGGCGAGGAGGGTTTCTCCAGTTGCTTAGCGCGTCCTTGCCACCGTGCTGCCGCTATCACCCCGCCAGAGTGTTGTGTCGCTTCGGTCAGCTTGCGCCACTCCATGCTGCTTTCGCCCAAATGTTGAAGGCTCAGCCTCTGGAATACTTTTCGAGGCCACCCGTGCGTTCATTTTCATTACGGCCCGGCGACTCGCTCACCGCCCCTAGGACGGCTTGGTCATTGAACTCTAGAGATTAGATCTCTCACCTCTCTATCAATCAAGCTACGGGGCTTCTGACTCTTACCCCGGTGGGTTTCGTTCCCCACTGAACACGCCAGCCTTCGCTGGACGTACAACATTCTTGCCCGATCTTGTCACGACCCCGTGTAGTCTTCAAGAGGGTTGGTCTACACTACATCGGCTTTCCGGAAATCCGTTGTTACAAGCAAACTCACTTGTCCCCGCCGAGCACTGAAAAATCGTTCAAACCCCTCGCAGCGTGACGAACTTGGGCTAGGGACCGCTAGCCCAAGTTCGTCGCGATAACGTAGGAAAGTCGGCTACGTCGTGCAGAATCAGTTCAGGCAGTGGCCGAGTCTGCACTACATTTGCGATTGAGCTCGAAGTGCTCGGGGAGCGTGAGGTCGAGCTGACGCAGAAGCGCTTTGTGCTCGGCAGTGGGTTCGGTGATACAGCGCAGACGGATCTCGCAGCCGTCAGTGGTCGGCAAAACAATATCGGCGCTCTGCAAACTAGTATGTCGTTTCAATTAAACGTATACATATCATTCGACTGCCAACGCCTCGAACTTGCGCCAGCGATGAATGACTGGGTCGGCGTTGATTTCGGCAATGCCTTTCAGAATCCGGTCGCGGAGTTCTTCCCACGACTGCACTCGGATGTTCCGCAGAAAGGTCCGCGTCATTTTGCCGAACAGCGTCTCTACGATGTTGAGCCACGATCCGTGTTTCGGGGTCAGGACGTATTTGAAGCGGTTTGGACGTGTGGCGAGCCAAGCTTGGGTTTCTCTGGAGATGTGAGCCGAATGGTTGTCCAGAATCAGGCGGATTGTGGATTCGACTCGATAGTATGCGTCCAGATCCTGGAGTAAAGCGATAAACTCACGGCTGCGGTGTCGTCGCTGTTCGACTCTGGCGGTGACATGTCCGCTGTGCAGATCGAGTGCCGCCAGGATCGAGCAGGTCCCCAGTCGCTGGTATTCGTGATCGCGACTGATCGAGGCGTGGCGGCCAGGCACGGGAGGCAGATCGGGCGCGGTATTGGCAATCGCCTGTAGACCCGGCTTCTCATCTACTGAGACGGTGATCACCATCGGCGCCAGTCCGCCGTTCCGGTTTGGCAGTGCTACCTCCTGATAAACCAGCAGAACCCCTCGCATTTTCGCTTCGAAGTCTGGGTCGCGACGCTGCAGGTAGTACTTCACTCTTTCCGGATGGAGCGGCTGCGCCGCCAGGATGCGGTGAACCGTCGCTTTGCCGGCTTGGCTCAGCGACGGATAGCCGGCTTCGCTTGCATGCTTGCGGACATGGTGGGCCAAAGCATTACGGGACCAAACCTCTGCGGCATACCCCAGTTCTTTCGGTTTGCAGCAAGCCAGATGCACCACCCAGGCTTTGGCATCCTCGGTAATGCTGGGCTCTTTGGGGCGATGGTAAGTATCCTTCAATGCGGCACTGGCACCTGCGGCCAATGCCTTGCCGATCCACTTGCCAGCGCTTTTTCGCGTTATGCCGACGGCACGCGCAATTTCCGATACAGTTTCTCCGGCATGGTACCGCAACAGGATTCACGCCCGTTGAGATTCCCTCCAGGGAGCGGTCTGGGAATCCCGCAGACGCTCCAACTGGACGATCTCTTCCGGAAGGAGTTGCAACCCCGGTTGTCGCGACCTTCCAGCCACTCGCAGAGTGTAGCACAGAACAAATCTATGTGCTTATGTTTTGTTGAAACGATCTACTAGAGAGCAACGACAAGGCTTTCCTTGCGGAGAACGGTTGCGCGTCGGTGACTCGGCTGATGGACGGCTGCGGGACGATCGCGGCCCGGCGTTTCAGCAGATGTTTCAGAGTGACCCACAGAGCGTAGCCGAGGAAGGCAACCAGCACGTGCGCCTTAACGCGCGGCTCCAGTTGATGAATAGGGCAGGATGGACAACTCGCTTTTCAACGCGCGGAACGACGCCTCGGCCTCGGTCAACTGCATGTACTGCGACCAGAGTTCTTCGGCTGTGCCGGCCTGGAGATTGGTGCGCAGCATATACGCACCCTCCCGCAGACCACGCCAAACCTTGCGATCTTCTTTGATGGACCACTGCAGGCGAATTCCGTCGGGTGTGTCGCGTAAGGCGACCTCTCCGATTGACCCGTCCCCAGTGTTTAGTAATCGGCCGGTGTCGCCACATTGTTGCAGTAAGCAACGCCGACCTGGAATTCGCTGATCAAAGTCGGAGAGAAAACCCGATCATGGTTGATGCCGGCACTGTACGTTCTCTGTATTCCGGTCTCGTCGAAACCTGCACTGGCGCCGCCTGGCCCTCTCCCGCCGTTTCGGGCATTCAGAGGGCTATTCTGAAGAAACTTATAAGCTGCACCGTGAATACCGATACAAAAGTACCATCGCGGGAAATAGGTCACCCAAGCTGCCTAATCTTCTTCTTGTGTAAAGAAAGGTTCCTTGCCCGCGAGCATTAGACGTTCGTCTAACGCAGCTTTCACTAACTCTTCCTCCATGCCGGACAGCCCGCGAGCGTCTCGTTCGATTCTTGTCAGCAGGCCTTTCATCCGGCCTCGAGAGACTTCCGCCGGCACTGCCAGTGCGTAGGCAAATAGGGCATCGGAACGCAGTTCTTCGTCTTCAAAGAGTTTGCGAAGCTTTTCCAGTTCTGACTTCAGCCCGTAATACCCGACTCCCCACACGGCGGCCCGGCGAACTTCGAGATCGGAATCGTTTAGGTGTTTCGCAAAGTTATCCCGGAAACTGGGATGCACCGACCGCCACATGGCTTCGAGTGCCTTCGCCCGCCCTTCGGAGGACTGGTAGTGCTGATTCATTGCGTCCCGAACTTCGTTTCGATCCGCCTCTGGCGATAGGCCAACCAACAGACCACCCCGCTCCTCCACCAACAAATCCTTGCGCCGAAGCGCTTTCAACATAGCTTCGACAACCTCGGGAAACTCGGTCGCAGAGGTGAGCCCTTCCCAAGCTCGTCCACGTACATCAACCGACTCATCCTGCTGTGCGCGGTTCAGGAGTTTCGCGCGTTGAGGTACCGTAAGTTCACGATTGAAAAAAGAACCGGCGGCAGCCGTGCGAACTTCTGCGATCGGGTGATCGAGAAGTTCTGTGCGCTCATCTTCGTTCAGCAGATCGACTGGTACTTGCGCGATTGCGGAATAAGCCGCCCAGATATCGAACGGCTCCTCTTGAAGTTCTTCTTTTTCCTTGGCGGCTCGACCACTTGCTAACGATTCGCGAACGGCTTCAATCTCTTTCCTCAGTTCACCGTCACCAGCCCCAAGTTTTGATGCCGCTTCAGCAAGCGAGGAATCGGCTGCCGGATCTCCGTAAATGCTCAGCAGCAAAACAGTGTCCGAGAGGTCGTACTCTAAGCGCCCGGCAAGTAATTGGAGGATGCGCGGATCGTGAACACGAAGATTGGCCAGGATGAACGCTACTTCGCCGCTTACCGATTCATCAAGTTCTCCGTAGAGTGAGATCAACGGTTCCAAAGCCGGAGCGCCGATCTCTACCAAAGCTTCGATTGCCTCGTCGGGAATTTCGGATGGGTCTTCTTTGATGTAGCCGATCAGGAATGGAATCGCTTCGCTGGCCTTCCAGGTTCGAAAGATTGCGATCAGCTCGGGAGCAAGATCCACTTCGTCTTGGCTGCGATCACGTTCGGAGAAAGCCAGGATGGATGGTAACTCGCCAGCCCCTCGGTCTAACACTGCATGCAGAAATCGGTGATCAAGACCAAGATGTCCTTGCGCGGCAGATTCCAAAATCTCTGTTGGGGAAAACTGGTCGAGCTTATTCGGATCAAGAAACAAAGAAGTACCCTCTTCAAAAAGAAAAAGGGTCAGATCGAATGACCTAACCCCTCTATTGATGGCTTGCGAGCCAATCTTTTTACTGTTCTGGTTCGACCACAACCTTGATATCCGTATCTACGTCCCGGTGTAAACGTAAGGTAACGGTATGTTCGCCGAGTGTTCGGATTGGTTCGTCCAGGTGTATCTTGCGGCGATCAATGTGGAACTTCTGCGCTTCGAGTGCGTCCGCAATGTCTTTCGCTGTCACTGAACCAAACAGGTGATCATTTTCGCCGACACGTTGCCGGAACGTCACCGTGACATTTGTCAGCAGCTTTGCCAGACCTTCCGCATCGGTCTTGGCTTTTGCTTCTCGCCGTAAATGTGCGTCGCGTTCCTGTTCCACGATTTTGCGATTGGAGTCGGTTGCCGCTACCGCTAAACGCTTCGGCAGCAGGAAATTGCGAGCATAGCCATCGGCAACCTTCACAACCGAGCCACGCGCGCCGACTTTATCGACGTCTTCTCTTAGAATGACTTCCATAGTTGGTCCTTCCTCAAACGCGCGCAGCGAATGGCACCAGCGCGATGTTACGGGCCTGCTTGATTGCCTCGCTCAGCCGCTTTTGATGAGGCGTGCACACGCCTGAAATACGCCGTGGCGTAATCTTCCCACGCTCCGATACAAAGCTATTCAGCAGCTTCATATCTTTGTAGTTGATATCGTCCACTTTGTCGACGCAGAAGCGACATACCTTCTTGCGCCGGAAATACTGTTTTTTCCCGGTTGCGATTGCCTTGTCGCCCCCGGTGGGTCGCTGAGAAGCCGCAATCGGGCGGCCGCCTTTTTGATCTGGCATTCTGATTTTCTTCTCTTAGCTTTCCACCGGCTCGCTCAACTCTTCTCGCGCCGGAGCCGGAGTGGTTGCCCCCGGTGTTGGTGCGCCAGGCGCGCCTGGGACTGGGCCCGGCGATTCCGCGGGCATGAAAGGCGAGGCAATTGACGGCATAGCGGGCTGCGGCGCCGGCTTTCTTGCTGCCCTCTTCTCGCGCTGCTTTTTGCGTTTGTCGATGCGCTTCAGCTTTTCGTCAATCCGGACGGTTATGAACTTTATAACAAGATCGGCAACACGCAACCGGCGTTCGATCTCTTTCACCGTCTCGGGTTGCGCTGTAAATTGCAGCAGGATATATTGTCCTTCCGCGTGTTTAGCCACCCGGTAGGCGAGTTTGCGAACTCCCCACTTCTCGGTTTTCTCTAACGCGCCACCCGATTGGGTGATGATGTTGCGCAATTGTTCAATCACCGGATCCACTTCTTCTTCGGTGGCATCCGGACGGACGATGAACAACTCTTCGTAGATTCTCATCTTTCCTCTTCTTGTATGCCTTGAGCGCGGCGATTAAATTTCGCCATGGCCTTATCGGCGCCTTCGGCAACGATGGATTCAATAGCGTCTGCGGTATGCGACACCACTTCATCTACCTCATTCTTCATCTCACGTCCAAAAGGACTGAGAACGTACTCCGCCGCGTCTGGCACCAGTTTGTCCGGATGTATACCCACCCGAACCCGAGTGAACACGTTTGTGTTGAGAGCGGCGATAATCGACTTGACACCGTTGTGTCCAGCCGCTGAACCCTCCTTCTTGACCCGTAAAGCGGTCCAGGGAAGATCCAGTTCGTCGTAAACCACAATCAAATCCTGATTGGTAAGCTTACGGTATTTCAATACGGGAGTGATACCCATACCGGAATTGTTCATAAAGGTCTGTGGTTTGACGAGGATTACGCCATTATCGGCCATCCGCCCGTTTCCGGTCAGCGACCCGCCTTCACCCTTGGACAGGTGAATCGAATACCGGCGAGCGACTTCGTCGATTACCTTGAACCCTATGTTGTGAGGAGTATTCTCGTATCGGAGCCCGGGATTGCCGAGCCCCGCAATACAGACCGTTCGTACTTCTGTCTTGCCGGAGACGCCCTCAAACGAAGACGCCTCTAACAAAACCGAATCGTTCAACATCTACAATTCTTCGCGAAAGCTACTTCTTCTTAGCAGGAGGAGCAGCAGCCTCGGCACCCTCTTCCTTCTTGCCCTTCTTGATCACCTCAGGCTCACTGCCAGGTGCGGCTACTTCTGGGGCCGGCACCTCCTCTTCAACCTTCAGCGACACAACGTGCGAAATGACAGCATCAGGCAAGGTCAACAATTTTATCGAGCCCGAAAGCGGAATGTCCGAAGCGCGTATGCTCTGACCTACGTTTAGTTCAGTAACATCAACGACAAACTGCTCCGGGATATCATCTGGCAGGCATTCGATTTCGAGTTCGCGGGTGACGATCTCATGGATTCCACCCTGAAGTTTGACGCCGCGAGGATCTCCTTGTGTCAAAACAGGGACGTTAACCGAAATCCGTTTGCCGAGATCGATCCGTTTCAGGTCCGCGTGCAGCAAGGAATCCTTAATCGGATCGAACTGCCAATCTACAATCATAACGGGCGTATTTTCGCCGCCCCCGACATTCAGATTGAAGATCGTGTTGTGGCCCGCCTTGCTGTTGAGAATCTTGACTAATTCCTTGGGACTGACTGCAACCGCCTCGGGACCGCTCGGGCCGCCATAAACAATCGCCGGCACCGATCCCTTGGCTCGTAAACGGCGAGCCTCATTTTTGCCGCGAGACTCTCTGGTCTCAGCAGCGACCGTAACATCCTTCCTCATCTTTCACCTCATCGCCAGGACGTTCGCCTGCAACCACTTCCCGAGCGCCGGATCCCGACCTAAATTAAACGAATACCAATCAAACAAACATCAATTAAACGAACAACGTACTGATCGATCCACCTTCGTGAATCGACTGGATGCCTCGCGCCAACAAAGAGGCGATAGAGAGCACCCGAATCTTTTCGCACTTCTGAGCTTCTGCGTCAAGCGAAATCGAATTGGTGACAACCAGCTCCCGCATCGACGAGTTCTTAATTCGCTCCACTGCCCCTTCCGACAGGACTGGGTGGGTGGCACAAGCCGAGACACTCTTCGCCCCGGCTTCCAACAAAGCCTCAACTCCCTTGACCAGGGTTCCGGCCGTGTCTACCAAATCATCGACGATCAGACAGTGCTTGCCGTCCACATCGCCGATAATGTTCATCACTTCCGCCACATTCACATCCGTACGCCGCTTATCGATGATGGCCAACGGCGCATTCATTCGTTTGGCAAACGCACGGGCTCTTTCGACGCCCCCGGCGTCCGGCGATACAATCGTCGATTCGCCCCGCTCAAAACGCTTTTGAAAATACTCCACCAAAACGGGGGCTGCAAAAAGGTGATCGACTGGAATATCGAAGAAACCTTGAATCTGAGCGGCGTGCAAATCTAGTGCCAGCACCCGGTTGGCGCCTCCAGTTTCGAGGAGGCTGGCCACAAGCTTGGCGGAAATCGGCATCCGCGGCTTATCTTTTCGATCCTGCCGCGCATATCCATAATAGGGTAACACTGCGGTAATCCGCTCCGCACTGGCGCGTTTGAAGGCGTCCAGCATGAGCAGCAGCTCCATCAGGTTTTGGTCTACGGGCCGGGCCGTCGACTGGACGACAAAGACGTCGGCGCCACGAACATTTTCCTGAATTTGGAGATGAGTTTCTCCATCGGCGAACCTTTTGATCATCGCCGAACCCAGCGGGCAACCGAGCGCATTACAGATCTCGCGGGCCAAGCCCGGGTTCGATGTTCCGCTAAATACCTTGAAATCAGTGAATAATGCTCGAACCGTTTTAGGTGCGGACATCGTAATCGCTAATCTCCTCCATCATTAGAAAACAAACTCGCCCGAGCAGCAGATCCTAAAGAACGAAGCCAAACCGCCCGGTATTGTCTTCGGGAGACAAAACGAACCGGCACGGCCGTTCCCGCCGGAAACTTGGCTGCCGCTAACCTTACTGCCTCCGCCGTAGAAAAAACTCCGAACAACGCTGACCCACTTCCGGTCATCAGAGCCGGCCTAGCTCCGAGACGCCTCAAGTTCCGAACGAACCCAGAAAGTGAGGGATGAACAGCGAAGACTGCGTTCTCAAAGTCGTTTTTAAGCGGGAGTTGATCCAGACCCGAACCGTGCAGTTCCCAGGCTATCGTCTGAAACTCTCTCAGCATAGGGGACTGGGCCGGTAAAGTCAACGAACGATTCAAGTTCCGGTACGCCTCAGACGTGGGAACGTGAATTCCGCTGGTCACGATGAGAGCGTGGCGGGAAGGCTGGTCGGGCAGAGGATAAAGCTCGGTTCCCCGCCCGAGTCCGAGAGCGGTGCCGCCGTGCAGGAAGAAAGCGACGTCGCTCCCGAGCGATTCTGCCAAACGAACCGATTCCGGATAGGGGATCTTTTTACCGATCAAAGCCGGAAGGGCGATCAGGACAGCGGCCGCATTGCTCGATCCACCGCCTAAACCCGCACCCATGGGGATCTTCTTGGATAATGCCATTCGAACCCAACCGGACGCCTTGAGATGCTCAAGGACCAATTTTGCGGAACGAACTACCAGGTTATCGGGTATGTCTACCGAGCTATCGAGGTCGATTTGGGTTCGTTTTTGCGGATTGTACTCGACCGAAAGCGTGTCTTTCAGGCTGACGGTCTGGAAGATTGTCCGGACTTCGTGATAGCCGTCGGGGCGTTTGTAGAGAACCCTAAGGTCGAGGTTCAGCTTGGCGAAGGAGGGGACTGTAACCTTCACGACCAATACTGCAAGAGCGAGAATACGTCGCGGTTTGGGAGCTTATCGCGTCCGGCCAAAAATGTAAGCTCAATTACAAAGCCGAGCCCGACCACTTTTCCGCCTAATTGCTCCACCAGTTTCGCTACTGCCGAGGCCGTGCCGCCGGTCGCGAGCACATCATCAATGATCAACACGTTCTGACCTGGTTCGATCGCGTCGGCGTGAATTTCGAGCTGATCGGTTCCGTATTCCAGCTGATAGTCGATGCTTCGGACGATATGAGGAAGCTTTTTCGGTTTGCGGACCGGCACAAATCCTGCCCCTAGAGCATGAGCCATGGCAGGAGCAAAGAAGTAGCCGCGAGCTTCGATCCCAACTACGATGTCAACGGGCGCTCCGCGATAGTGTTCCCCTAGCGCGTCGATTGTCTTTCGAAAGCCTTCTTTGTCCTTGAGAAGGGTGGTGATGTCGTAGAAGTTAATGCCGGGTTTCGGGAAATCAGGGATCTCCCGGATCAATTGCTTCAAATGGTCCATTTGTTCGGGGAAGCACGTAGGTTGTAGAGATCGACGCGCCGTTGTAATTCTAACAGCCGAGGGAATAAAGTTGAGTGCATTTCATATGCTTGATTTAGAGCATCGATTTTGTTCGTCGGATATACAACTCTCCGGGCCGCCGCCTCTGTCTCGGCAATCCTCATCGTTTCGTTCGTCATCACCGGCGCACTCAGTTCCTCATATTGGAGGGAGCGGACAAGGCTAGGTGAGACGAGTTTTGGGCGAGGGCAGGAACTTGCCGCACGCGGAAAGATGTCCGACGCCGTGGACGATTACAGAGAAGCTCTGTTGTTTTCACCAGACGACCAGCAGTACCGTCTTTCTCTTTCGACGGCGCTGCTCAGCGTCGGAGCGCTCAACGAAGCGCAAACCCATTTGGAGCAGCTGCTACAAGCAGATCCGACGAATGGCCGCATTAATCTGGCTCTCGCTCATATCGCTTTGAAGCGCGGCAATTCGAATCAGGCGATTGACTATTATCAGCGGGCAGTGTATGAGTATTGGCCGCCGAACGACATTCCGCAGAGACGACAAGCCAGATGGGAACTGATCGATCTGCTGCGAAGAAATCACCGGCGGTCGGAAGTAGTGGGAGAGTTGATTCAGCTTTACGCGTCGGCGCCACCGGATCCGGAGCAACGAGCGAAGATCGGATTTCTGCTCATTCATTACGGAGCGATCTCGGAAGCTGCCCAGGTATTTCGCAACATGGAACGAACCTATCCGCAACTTGCCTATGCACATCGTGGCTTGGGAGGCGTATTTTTCGCCTCTGGTGAATATGTATCAGCGCGTCATGAATTTCAGCATGCGATTCGACTCGACCCGAAAGACAAGGAGAGCGCCGATTTTCTTTCCGTGACGAATAGTGTCATCGATTTAGATCCAGTGCTGCCGACGCTGAGCGGCGCTGAGCGCCTTCGACGCAGCTCGAATTTGTTAAATCGCGTGATCGCCACACTCACGGAGTGCTGGATTCAAAAGGCGCCTAGCCCGACCGCACAGCATCAACTGGATGAAGCTAGAGCATTGCTCGCGGCGCACCATTCGGTAGACGAAGATTTTAGTTTGCGATTACAAAAGGCGGCCGGCCAACTATGGCAGAATCGAGCTTCGTTTTGCCCAGGCAAGACTTCTCCTGATCGGGCGATCGATCTGGCCGTACAGGGAATTGGCTATGAGTAGCTCAACCGCCGATATTCACGTGAACGAGACGCAGACGTTTGTCTCCAGGCTTAAAGCGTGGCAGACACGTCTAGCACATATTGGCCTGAGCGAGGCGCAACGATTTCTGATCCTATCGTTGTTCATCGGAATGTTCTCCGGGATCTTAGTCGTACTGTTCCACATAACCATCGATGCCGTGACCTGGACATCGTTGGGCGCGCTCACCGGCCGGTTCCGTTACGCTCGTCTAATCAGTCCGGCAGTTGGCGCGCTTATTGCTGTTTTCATCGTCAGGAGAATTTTTCCGCGAGCGAAAGGCAGCGGCGTCAATCAGACCAAGATGGCGATTTACACTTCCGATGGTTACGTATCGTCGAGCACGATCGCGGGCAAGTTTCTGGCTTGTGCGATCTCAATCGGCAGCGGGAATTCGCTGGGCCCGGAAGATCCTTCGCTGCAAATGGGCGCGGGAGTCGCTTCCCGATTAGGCCGTTTGTTTCAACTTCCGCGAGGAAGCATGAGACTAATCGCGCCAGTGGGAGCAGCGGCGGGCATTGCGGCGGCGTTCAATACACCGATCACAGGCGTCCTGTTTGTGATGGAGGAAGTGTTAGCCGACTGGAGCGCGACGGCGGTGGGATCTATCGTTCTGGCGGCCGTTTCGGCGGTCGTTACGATGAGAGCTTTTCTGGGAGATTCGCCGTTGTTTCGGATCCCCGCATTCGAACTGGCGAGCGCCTCAGAACTGCTGGTTTACCTTTTGATCGGAATAGTCGGGGGCGCTCTTTCGGCCTTGTTTATTACGGCCATTGAGCTGAGCAAAGCGCGTATCGACCAGCTTCCTCATTGGCGGCACTACGGCCTTCCGGTGATTTGCGGTTTTCTGGTGGGAGTGGTGGGTCTGTGGTTTCCGGAAGTGATGGGGGCCGGATATGACGCCATCAATAGCGCTTTACACGGACAGTTTGCCTGGAACGTTTTGTTGTATTTGGGGCTGGCAAAGATTCTGGTGACCCTGCTTTGTTTTAGTGCTGAGACCCCGGGCGGCATGTTTGCTCCTGCTCTTTTCATCGGCGCCATGATCGGAGGGTCAATAGGAGGGCTGGTACACCGATTTTTCCCATACGGCTCGGCGCCCGCAGAAGCCTACATGCTGGTTGGCATGGGAACGTTTTTTGTGGGTGTGTTCCGAGCTCCAATCACATCGATCTTCATGGTCTTTGAAGTGAGCGCCAGCTACGTGATTATCCTGCCGGTAATGATTGCCAATACGACGTCCTACTTGATCTCGAGGAGACTCCACGAATTGCCATTTTTCAAGATGCTGGCGCAGCTAGAAGGGGTGAACTTACCCTCGGCGGAAGAAAAGCGCAATTTTCAGCCTTTGCGGGTAGAGAATGCAATGCAGCGTTCCCTGGCGCCGATTACACCGGAACCGGGTATGCGCTTATATCCGGATGAGCCGCTAGACGCGGCGCTGCGGTTACTCTCGCTGCAGCCAAGCATTCAGGTGATCAGCCGCTTAGGTCCAGATGACGTGCTGGGGACGTTAACGCTGGAGGATGTACATCGCGCTTACGGGATCACCGATTGCAACGGAACACCTCAGAAGGTCGAAACTCCCACCCAAGCGAGGTAACGCAAGCACAATTGGCCGGCTATTCAGATTCAACTCGATGCAGTTCGATCATGACGATCTCGGGCGGACAGTTGAAGCGAATGGGTAGCATCGAGCAGCCGATTCCAGCGCTGGTGTAGCCTTTCATCCGATCGTGTTCCCAAGATCCGTAGGTGTAGGAGCGAGGCGCTTCCGAATTTTGAATCACAGACCCGATGTAAGGCAGGCGGACCTGACCGGCATGAGTATGGCCGCAGAGATAGAGATCGACTCCGGCCCGAGCCGCCTTGGCATAAAGGTCGGGAGTGTGCGCCAGCAAGATCTCAAAGGCATGAGAAGGAACCGAAGAGAGAGCTTCGGCCAGGTCATCGCAACGATAATCGTAGGAGTCATCGATTCCGGCGATCCACAGGGACTGCTGCGCTCTTCGAAGCTCGACAGCATCATTGATTAACATATGGACACCCCTATCTTCCAGGGCGTGGGCCATCTCGCAAGGATCGTGATTTCCTAACGTTGCATAGATGCCGTCGGGGGCAGAGATGGCAGCGATAATTTCACTCATTCCGGCGTAGGCGTTCTCGCAGGAGCCTTCGATATCGAATCGATAGTCGCCCGTCATCAGGCAGAGATTGGGATCGAGGTTCTTGATGAGGGCCGAGGCCGCTGTTGCCAGGCCGGGAACGGAATCGATGTGCAAATCTGCCAGATGCAGGATTTTATAGCCGTCGAAAGCCGGCGGGAGATTTTGGAAATTCAGAGATAGGTTACGCACGACCGGGCGCAGTGCATTGCTGAGACCCCGCGCGTGAAGGCCAGTGATTGCCAGACCGAGTTTCAGGAGCGGCTTCACGAACAGGCGTTCCGCTTTGAGCCGACCGGGATGGCGGCGGAACATTTTGCCGGTTCGAGCGAAATCTCGTTCGACTGCGTTTCGTTTGGCTAGGCTCTCAATGAGAGGTCGCCTGTCCAGGGATGTAGCGAGAAACGGCTTTTTCACAATTGGGTTAGTACAAAAATCTCACGAACCAGAAAGCTTGATTCGAGGCGGCGGCAAAGTCTATTAGTCAGTGTAGGGGAATTCGGGGAAATCTCGCTGAGAATCAAGACATTGTTTTTTAAAGATTGCTCTTCAAGACGGAGGGGTCCAGCTCTGCATCAGATCCGTTGAAGGGGTGTGATGTGTGACGTATGGCCGGGAACATAGGTAGCACTTAGATCGGAGGAGATGCTTGCAGGCTGATTCGCTCTTTTCTGGCCTACTCGTTGCGCAAGCGGTGGCGCGGCATCCGGAGGGACACTGTTTCCAGGCGACTGCTTAACCCCGAGAAGCCACTCTACGATAACGCTGTTTCATGTTCACCCGGCTGATGTTTCTTCCGCCACTGTTTTGATGAACGTGTTCCTTCGCTTAAGAAGCGATGCCATTTATCTCTTAAGGAGATCTCAGCGGCGGCGAGAAACACCCCTTCACATTAGTGACGCCGCCGAACATCGACGTTGTTTTGTTCAGGAGCGCTAAATTCCTCAGAGCACTCAGGTTTCCTCTGGCATAATTTTCGGTTTGTAGGTTAAGATTCCATGCGCCGGAGGCCGGAATAAACCCGCACTCTGACGTGTTATCAGAGTGGACGTGGACGGCCTTAATATCAAGATCAACGTCCCAGAGAATCGAAATTGGAAGGAGATACGAGATTCATGAAAGATCCCAACATACTAGAAGAACTTGCCGGTCATAATGTAACCAAGCTTGACAACCGGGAAGGCGATTCGCGTCAACTTGGTGACCTACGATTGACCTTTAAAGCAAAGGGCGAGCAGACAGGTTTTCAGTTTTCCGTGTTCGAGATGACGCTTGCTTCTGATGCAGGTATTCCGCTTCACAAGCATCCCTATCCGGAGTTTTTTTACGTTCTGGACGGAAAGGTTGATTTTTCCCGATTGAGCGACGAGGGCGCCGTGGAGTGGATGAGCTGCGGCGGCGGGGCAAGCGTCATGGCTCCTCCCAATGCGCCGCATACGTTTCACAATCACAGCGATCAACCAGCCAAGTTCTTGAGCGTATCGACCCACCACCACGAAGTGATGCTGGGTGGCGGAACCCCAACGAGCATCGATGCGCCTCCGGTAACTCCGAATCCAGAAGACTTTGAGCGATTCTTCAAAGCCTTAGAGCAGAATCAGGTTTACGTCGTCGAAGCCTGAGCCGGTCCGATTTAAATGGACGTCGTCCGCTCGGGCAGACTTTTGTGAGCGAACTCAGCACGCCAGTTTTTGTGCCGAGTTCGCCCCACTGTTCGTAGAGAGAGCATGGACCGCTGCTTCGGTCCCGACCATGGCTGCTTGAGGCTTGATGGCATCGTTGGCGATGTTGGACTCCAAGCGGTGCGCATGTTTCAGGGCGACCTCGGCTTCGACCTCCCTGATGGGGTCTCGACGGTTTCCCAGTCTCGGCTGCTCCAGTTAGGAGAGCTTTTTCTTCTTTGAAGCACCCTTTGCGGGGCCTGCCTTCGGCTAGGTGTTGAACGGGTTCCACCCGCCGGCCTAGTGCTACTTGCTTGTTTGCCAACCAGCGGATTAAAGAGTGATCCTTTCCGGGACTTGGCGCAGCCGCAGTTCGTAGATCGCTTCAGCTTGCTAGAGAGCCTGTATCACAAGCGACGATGTTGTGGCATTTGCTGCACAAGCAATTTGGGAATCAATGGCACTTTATCAAAACATTCCCGAGAGCCATTTAACTAGTACGTAAGTTCCCGATCGCCTCCAATCTGGGCGGCAACACAACGAGATGTCTTCTATTTGGTACTGGTCGACAGCCGTTGTGTCTGAGCTTTGGCGGTAATGAGTCCAACCGCGAATGGTCCCCGTCACCAGCCGTGTGGCCTTAAAATTGACGAGGATTATTCCAGGCCCTTGGATATCGCCCTTCATGTTTTAGCTTGGTCATCAGAACATATGCGCTTCACTCTTGCTTTCAGGAAAATACCAGACGAGCTTATTGTGTCCAGACCGACTTAGTATTAGTACTTTTTGTCAGGCCCTATTCCTATTGGGGGAATTTATTGAACTACTATTCTCTGCTAATTTCATCATTAAACGCTAGAAAGGAATCAATTTTTAAATGGAAAAATTCTGCCAGTCGTGCGGCAAGCCGCTTGATCTTACAACTCATAGCTGTTTACAGTGCAGGTCATCATCGGCTGAAGCCGATCACTCTTCAGAAACACAGGAAGAGATGTTAAAACAGCAAGTTGCAAAAAGGGCGAAGAGGGCGGCGGTTTCTGCTGTTGGTCACCGGCAATAAAAGCGCGAAATTTAATTAACGAATAAGTTGGAAAGGACTGCGTGTGTACTGCAAGAATTGTGGGAGCGAGTTACCTTCAACCGCGAGATTTTGCTCAGAGTGCGGAGAAGGGGGTGTAGTTACAGAATCGTCAGATGCAGCTCGACTTCGAATAGTGAGCAGCGAATCGACTGTGAACCGAGCTGTTAGTCTACAGCCAAGGTCGAGTTGGAGATCTATCCTTCTCGCCTTATCAATGTTAACCGCTGTTGGATTGTTGATCTATCGTCACTACACTACTCAACCGACTTATTCGTTAATGCGGGTCAAAACCGCAATTGAGAGACACGATCTACTCGCGTTTGAGAAATATGTTGATGTTAATTCGCTCGTAAACAGTGGTGTAGATGTACTTATCTCTACGGCCGTAAACGAAAGTCTCAGTGAAGCGTCCGATGATCCAATGCAGCAGCTAGGGGTGATGATCGGCGGAAACATCGCGGCCAACCTTAAGCCCCAAGCTGTATCAATGGCTTGTGGATGGCTGAACGAATTTGTAGATAAAGGAACTTTTACAGTCGACGGCGAAGTCATGGAGATCAATTGGTTGAGCGATGTTCACCTTCAATCCACACCGGAGGTCAGAAAGGAATCGGATCTGGCCTATGTGACACTCCGTCTTGCGCACGCGGGGTCGAAAACTACACTCAAAATCGACCTGAAGATGAAACAGAGAGACGGATACTGGCAGATAATCGACATTCGAAACTGGTCGGAACTAAGTCAAGAGGTCAAGACGCTCCGAGTTGAGTGGGCGCCTTCGGCACAGGTTGCTTCAAAGCCTGAAATGTCGATGACGCAACCCGCAGATAAGCCGCAGACTCGGTCGGCGATAACTCAACCAGCCCAGGAACCCCGACCAGAGATCGTTCCAACTAGCAGTACTTCTGATATCTCGAATCAGGAGATTGATCGAGCAGACAAATCCGCATCAGTTAGCAACTCGAACGGGAAAGGCAGAGACGAAAGCAAGTATGGGAAAGAGTACGACGCGTGTGTTGAAAGGGCAGAGTCGGTTCACGACACCAACCAGTTCGTTTTGGCTGAAAAGGACTGTCAGATCGATGAAACGGTTCGTCAGGACGCTCGGCTCAACCGACTTTGGAAAGAACTTTTGAACTCACTGGGTACATCGGATTTGGCTGCGGAGAAGAGAGTGTTGGTTAACGAAGAGCGTAGCTGGATAAAGGAAAAGGAACAAAAGTGTGTTCCGGAAGATGAAGGCTTCAGTTCTCGACTTAATGCGCAAAGTTGTCTCCTGGATATGACGTTCGAACGAGCCAATCAGTTGGAGGCCAGACTGAAAGCAAACTGAAGCGCTCTCGAAATAGATCAGTGCGGTCCGGCGAGCGGCGAAACAATGGTATAGGAAGTGCGCTTTTGGATGAACTTTTGAGTGTCGCCCGGCGGAGCTTCTGCACGGTACGTCTACGCGCCGAGAGTCGGGATGCAGCCCGGCTCTACGAGCGAAAGGGCTTTGCACCGATCTCAAGTACAACGGCAACTCATATCCTCATTTTTTGAGGCCAGATGTAGCCTTCGCTTGACAATTAGTAAACCGCGGTTCGCCTGACGGGCGTGGCATTGTTATCTATTGTTGAAGAGTGAAGGGATGAATAACAACACCGGAAGATCGTGGTTGGCCATAGTATTGGGTATTGGCGTTACCCTTTCGGTTATCGGCGATAGGCATACGCTAGCGCAAGGTTCGGCGGGTCCGGCGAGTTCGGCAGGTCCGCCAGCATGCCTAGCTTCACAACTTCTCCTCACCGCGGATAGTAAAGATGGAAATTTTGCAGGCATGTCGCAGAACGGTTCCTACTTATTAGTCAAGAACGTGAGTTCAACAGCGTGCGGCTTCTCACCTTTGCCACAGCTCACATTGTTTGACGCGAGACATTCCGCTCTCGCGATCAACCCCGTAGTACGAGGCACAGAACACATGCATCCGGGACCGGTTGTGTTGCCGATTAGCCTCCAACCGGGCTCTGTAGTAGGCTCCACGCTGCATTGGATTAGCGGGCCGGTGTGGGTCACAAAGGACGGCGGAGTGTGCCTGGAAAGTGCGTCCATCGGGTTGAATTATGGACAAGGCACCCTGAATGCCAAGCTTGACGCTACCGTCTGTGGGCCTAAACCAGGGAAAGTGAAGGTCGACATAACGCGCTTTGCAAAACCGGCAAATCTGTAGCTCGTCTCCGTCGCAAAATGATAAAAAACGCTCCCTTCCGGTCGGGGCTCTGCCAAAGGCGATTGATTTTAAAATAGTTACCGAGCGCGGTTTGCAAGGAGCTTATTTTTGCGACGAAAATTAGCTAGATGTCAGGCGGCAACGTCTCTGAGTGAGGCAACATCCCGTCGAGGAGACATCCCGAACATCCGGGAGTATTCGCGGCTGAATTGCGACGGGCTCTCATAGCCGACCTGGAAGGCGGCTGTCTCCACATTGGCTTCATCGGCAACCATCAGCCGCCGTGCTTCGAGCAAACGGAGCTGCTTCTGATACTGTAGCGGCGTCAGGGACGTAATTGACTTGAACTGACGATGGAATGCAGATGGACTCATTTGTGCTGCCGAAGCCAGTTCCTCAATGCGAATGGGCTCCGAGAAACGATCGCGCAGGGAGTGAATGGCGCTAATGACACGTCGTGTGTGGCTTTTCGCCATGGTCATTTTTATTACTTCACCGCCATGGGGGCCGGTTAAGAGCCAATAGCAAATCTCGCGCATGATGGCGGGATAAAGGACTGGAATCGCCTGTGGAGTTTCGAGGAGCCGCACCATACGCAGCGCGCAGTCAGCCAGAGGACCGTCGAAGTTTGTTACGAAGACACCGCGTCCCACGTCACTACTTACCCTCGGCAGGGTGTCCAAACCATCCATGACTTCGCGCATGAGTGCAAGATCGAACTCGATAATGACGCCAAGATAGGGTTCGGTCGGGCTGGCCTCTGCCACTGTGCCGAGTGCCGGCATCTCGACGCTCACCACCAACGCTTGCCCCGCCCGGTAGTCAAACCGCTTATTCCCGAAGATGGCCCACTTGGCGCCTTGCACGGTGATGCACAGAGCGGGTTTGAAGATGAGGTGGTTTGGGCGTCTCTCCTGATCCGAGCGAAGGATGGTAAGCCCTTCGATCGCTGTTGCGAACGGGCTAGGCCCGATCTGCGCATCTGTGTAACGCCTGACCGCTTCCACTAACCCGTCCAGCATATTTTGATTCATCTTCGTTCAAATGCTCTCGAACAAGCGTAGCTCGCTGAGCAGGATTAGGCAAGAAATGAGAGAGTTTCGGCATTCAATCCGGAGAGAACTAAACGTATTCTGGACCCATGCCGACAGAAAAATCTTCAATTTCAGAAGGAAAAATTGCGATCGTCACCGGCGGGAGCCGTGGGCTCGGCCGGAACACAGTGCTCAATCTCGCCAAGCGAGGTGTTCGTTCGATCTTCACCTACAACTCTAATCGTGCAGAAGCCGACAAGGTCGTGGCTGCAGTCAGCGAGGCTGGAAGTAAGGCGATTGCATTGCAGCTGGACGCTGGAAATGTCAGCGCCTTCGATCCGTTTTTGAAGGGTGTGAGCAAGGCCCTTGGGGAGCTGGGCGCTGAACGCTTCGATTATCTCGTCAATAATGCCGGCACCTCACACCATGCCGCATTCGACAAGACGACCGAGGAGGAGTTGGACAGCCTCTACAACGTCCACTTCAAGGGCGTGTTCTTCCTCACGCAGAAGCTACTTCCGCTGATCAACGACGGCGGGCGGATCGTGAATATCTCAACGGGCCTGACCCGCATTGTCATTCCGGGGAGCGCCCCGTATGGGTCCATGAAGGGCGCCATCGAGGTTCTCACCCGATACCTGGCGAAGGAGCTGGGACCACGCCGGATCGCCGTCAACACCGTTGCTCCGGGCGCCATCCAAACAGACTTCAGCGGCGGCATGGTTCGTGACAATCCGGCGGTAAACAAGATGGTTTCGGACTCGACCGCACTCGGCCGTCCCGGTCTGCCGGACGACATCGGCCCCATGATCGCGTCGCTGCTCACCGAGGACAATCGCTGGATCAACGCGCAGCGCATCGAGGTCTCAGGGGGCCAGTCCATCTAGTCACAAGGGGAGGGGCGCCGGAAACTACGCCCTCCTCTCCTCACAAGAGGATCCAGAGCGCCGCCTTTCAGCGACGTCGGGCGGACGGTTAGCGGTCCCGCCCCAGCGCTGGGCTTTGAGGCTATTGAGCGCCGAGAGAACCGGAGCGTCAGAACTGCTTCGACACCGGTGTGAACCAAATTATGATTGATAGGGGGGGAGGCTTCCTTCCAGTCCCGGCTCTTTACCAGTCCGCGGATTAAAAGCGGCAAAAGCAAGGGAACTGATTTTCGATTACAACGGCATGTCGTCCAGGTCTTTTGGCCAGTCTTTATTCCCAAACCGCCTCTTTGTTTACGGCACGCTGAAAACCGGAGAGTGCAGGCATCATTTGCTCGGTCCAGGCGGTGTCCTTGCGATCTCCTCCGCTTCGGCCGAAGGAAGGTTATTTGATCTAGGCGAATACCCGGGAATGCGGGTTTCTCCTGGTGGGAATGTGGTTGGTGAAGCCATCGAGTTCCAAGATTTAGAGAGCATCTTCGAGGCTCTTGATCAAGAAGAGGGCGCGGAATTCAGGCGTGAGATTATCGATGTTCATATAAATGGAGACATCGTTACGCAAGCCTGGTGCTACTTGCTTACTTTTGAGCCAAGCGGCTGGCCAGTTATCATTTCCGGTAGGTGGTGCGGTCGCAGTTCGTAGATCGCCATGAGCAAATGAGAAGTTCATGTTGTCGCGCATAGTACGTAACTTCGCGAGGGTGTTGCTGATCGCGACGATCGCCCAGGCACAAGAGCATCATCACCACGAAGAGGCGGCGAGTGGACAACTTCTAGGCAGCGTGTCGTTCCCGATTTCTTGTCCGGCAAACGACCAACAAGACTTCAATCGCGGCATAGCGCTGCTACACTCCTTCAGCTACAAAAACGCGCGGCTCCAGTTCCAACAGATCAGCCAACACGACCCATCCTGCGCCATGGCGTACTGGGGCGAGGCGATGAGTCTTTACCGTCAGCTCTGGGACCGACCTAGCGTGAAAGAGCTGGCTGAAGGATCTAAGCTCGTTCAGCAGGCCAGCAGCGCGCCCATCAAGACTGACCGTGAGCGCGCTTTTATCGACGCTGCGGCAGCGTTTTACAATGGCAATTCGGCGGCGAGTTACGAGGCTCGCCGAGAGGCTTACTCGGACGCGATGAGACGAGTGCATGAGTCCTCACCGAAGGACGAAGAAGCATCACTGTTCTATGCTCTTTCGCTTTTGACGTCGCCTGGCGCCAGCAAGAACGACTTCGCGATTACCCGCCAGGCAATGGCCATCATCAATGATGTATTCACGCGACAGCCGAACCACCCCGGCGCGGCTCACTATCTAATCCATGCCGGCGACAACCCTGTCCTGGCCGCTCAGGCGCTAACCGCTGCTAGACGCTACGCTGAAATTGCACCCGCGTCGCCCCATGCCGTGCATATGCCATCGCATATCTTCGCGCGTTTGGGCATGTGGGATGAGGACATCCAATCCAATCTTGCGTCCGTAGAGGTCGCCAAACAGCAGAATTCCTTTCCGGACATGTTGCACGCGATGAATTTTCTCGAGTATGCGTATTTACAGAAGGCAACTTCGATGAAGCAAGGCAGATCGAAACACAAGCGCTGCAGGTCTCGAAGGAACAGCTCGGCGACATGGCGGGTATGTTCAACTACGTCCGGGTGCGTTTTCCGTCACTGTACCTGCTGGAAACTCACGATTGGGAGGCCGCGCAATCAATGCCGGTTCCCGAAGATGCTGAACCCGATTTCCAAGCCGTTGTCTACTGGACACGGGCGGTTGCCTCGGGCCATCTCCGCGATGTCCGAGCTGCGCAGGCGGCCGTAGCAAGTTATGATGTCAAACTCGATGAAGTTCGGAAGAGCAGCTACGCTTACGTCGCGGACTCGATGACCGGAGAACGGGATGAAGCTCGCGCCTGGCTAGCTTTTGCTCAAGGCCAGATAGGAACAGCGGTTAAGCTGGTCACCGCTGTAGCGGACAAACAAGATCGCCAAGGAAAGGGCGAAGTCGAGTTGCCCGCTCGCGAGATGCTGGCAGATATACTGCTGGCCGGAGAGCGTCCTGCTGACGCACTGACGCATTATCGACTTTGCCTCCGCACCGATCCCAACCGGTTGAACTCCTCGCTCGGCGCAGAACGTGCAGCAAAAGTTCTTGCCCATTAAGGAGTCTTGACTTCACCGGTATCGTGCCGAAGAAGCTCAGCCGATTCCGTCACTCGTTCATCCAGTAGTCGATAAAGTCAGACTTACGGCTGTTCAAAATGAACTGGCAAAGCTGATTCGCCTCCCTGGGACCACCATGAATTGTGACAGACCAAGTTAAACTGAAGGTCTACAAGGTTCGTCTTATTGAATGCAGGAACTCGTACGCGACGTTTATAAATTTCGTGAGTTGATTTGGGCTTTAGCTTTAAAGGAGCTAACGGTTCGCTACAAGCGCTCTGTTCTGGGATTTTTGTGGGCGCTATTGAATCCCATGTTTCTGATGATCGTGATGACGATCGTGTTTTCGACGATTATGCTCTCGGGCATCCAGCACTATGCGGTGTTCCTTTTGAGCGCTCTGGTTCCATGGACGTTTTTTTCTCAATCACTCACTTATGCGGCCGAGTCTATCGTTATCAATGCGGATTTGATAAAGAAGGTAGCGGTACCGAAGATTGTGTTTCCTATTGCGGCGGTGCTGTCAAATATCATCAATCTTTTGCTGTCGCTGATTCCGCTGGCGCTGGTGGTGCTTGTAATGCGGCATCCGTTTTACCTGACATGGGTGTTGCTCCCGTTTTATATTGTTTCCCTGGCAATCTTCACGCTGGGTTGTAGTCTCTTCTTTGCGACCGCGAATGTGTATTATCGCGACGTCTCGCATATTGTGCAGATATTGATGAACATTTGGTTCTACGTCACGCCAATCATTTACAAGATTGACGTGTTCCCGGAACGCTTCCAATGGCTCTTCCGGCTGAACCCGATTATTTATGTGATCAACGACTTTCGACTGTCCGTTTACTGGGGTATGCTTCCGACCCGGTCGTCGATTATGGCTTCTTTTATGTGCGCTTTCGGCGCCTTTTTCATTGGCTATTCGGTATTTCGCAAACATCAGTCAGAGTTTGTGTTCTACGTCTGATCTTTTGGCATGCAATCCTCTTCCACAGCGGTCAAAGTAGACAACGTCACGCAGCGATTCCGCGTCATCCATGAGCGGCCGGATACTCTGCGAGAGCTGTTTACCAAGAAGTTTCGGCGTAAATCGAAGATTCATGATTTCGAGGCGCTGAAGGATATCTCGTTCGAGATATACAAAGGCGAAATGGTAGGGATTGTCGGGGCGAACGGGTCCGGCAAGAGCACACTTTTGAAGGCTATTGCAGGAGTTTATCGACCATCAGCGGGAAGAATAGAAGTTTCCGGGACCATAGCCTCGCTGCTTGAACTCGGCGCCGGTTTCCACCCTGAATTGACAGGCCGCGAAAATATTTTTCTCAACGGCTTACTGTTGGGATTCTCCAGACGCGAGATGAGAGCCCGAGAGGAACAGATTATCGAATTTGCTGAGATTGGAGAGTTCATCGATGCGCCCGTCAAACAGTATTCGTCGGGCATGTATATGCGGCTGGCATTCTCAGTAGCAACTGAAGTCGATCCCGAGATTCTGGTGGTGGATGAAATTCTGGCGGTGGGCGATGCTCCGTTTCAGGCAAAATGCTTCGATCGTTTGAAGAAGTTTCGCGCTTCAGGCAAGACAATTTTGTTTGTAACCCACGCTATGTCCCAGGTGTTGAGCTATTGCGATCGCGCTCTCCTTTTAGAAAGGGGTAGACTGATCGCAGACGATTCGACAGAAGCAGTTGTGGATTTATATGCGCCTGGTACGCTGGCAGTATCACAAGCCTTAGCGGAAGACACGGTAAAGCTGATGGAGACGCTGCAGCACTGAGCGGCAGGTTTGTTGGGTTATTTACCTGATGAACTGATTAACGTAGTCAGCACCGAGACCGACTTCTAAGTAGTGCCGACGGCACATGTCGATTTTAGTGAAGACGTCTTCAAAGCCGGTATTCCGGTCGTGCTCATCGACGTAGTACATGCAGCCCGAGATGTTGAAGAACGTGATCATCTCTTCGACATCGGCATCGACGGTGAGCGTATGTGTTTCGCCCGGCGGTTCGAATACATAGTCGCCGGCGCGCGCGATCCAGTCATGTTCCAAGTAGCGCCAGGAACCTTTCAGCACAAAGCCATGGACAGGCGCCGGATGACGATGGCGGCTTAGAATCCCAGCGCGTCGAACGCGCAACAGATTACACCATTGTCCGTTCAAGGTGTTCAGCATCAAAGGCCTGAACCATACATTAGGAGCTTGCGGCACCCAAACTCGTTCGTCGTCCGGAATGGCTGTCGTGACGATCTGCTCGGGCGACGAAGGATGAGTCGTTGGCATGAATCGAGTTTATCGCTAGGCGGCCGAATAGCCACCGTCTAAATTTATTGCTAGGCGGCTGAATAACCGCCGTCGACGGGCAGAATCGCTCCGGTGATGAACGAGGCGGCGGGGGAAGAGAGGAACAGGACGGCGGCTGCGATTTCTTCCGGCTGTCCCCAGCGCTGCATTGGAGTACGGGAAATCAGTTGCGCAGAGCGTTCCGGATCCTTCTGTAAACCCTCGGTCAGCGGCGTTGCGATCCAGCCTGGAGCAACGGCATTGACTCGAATGCGATCGGCAGCCCAGGCATTTGCCAGCGAGCGGGTGAGCTGTGAGATGCCTCCTTTGCTGGCGCTGTAGGCAGGAACTCTGGGACCGCCAAAGAAGCTGAGCATGGAGGCGAGATTGACGATGGAGCCTTGCGTTTTGGCCAGGTGTTCTTTCGCTGCCACACACATCCTCATAGTTCCGGTTAAGTTTATGTCGAGTACCCGAGTGAATACTTCCGGCGTGAACTCTTCGTCGCGCCGGATGATTCCCGCTGCGTTAACGAGAACATCCAGTTGAGAAATACTACTGAACAGACGTGAGATGGCGGGAGCGTCGCTGACGTCGAGATGCTCAACTCTAATTTGTGATGGTAGCGGATCGGAAGCCGGTAAAGCTGCCACAGTTACTTCGGCGCCCGCGTTCAGAAACGCAATTGCAACAGCCTTACCGATGCCACTCGTGCCGCCGGTAACTAATACAAATTTTCCGTTGAAGTCGAACATCAGGTTAGTATGGCCAGGCGCGGCTATTGATTGAGGAAAGCGGCACTGCGGTTACTATTCTGCGAAATGTGACTCACTGACATAGACCAGAGCCACGATTCTACGAAGCTTTTCTCGCAAGTAACTTGTTCAGTCTACAATTCTAAGATTTTAGGAAGCGCGCGAACCTTGAGCCTTCTGTACAACATCTTCGCGCACTTGTTTATCCTCACCGATCATAGGAAAGCTGCTCCTGTGCGAAAAGATTTGCTAATGAGTGATGATGAGCTCGGCTCATTTGTCGAGCCGGTGTGCTCGGTCGCATTTCCTTAACGGAGGGGTTTCGCTTGGTACTACTACCCTCGCATCATTGAGGAACTGATGAGATCCTAATAGGGTGGACCGGCGGAACAGTAAAAGGAGGCCCCGGCTCCGGCCCCGGCTAAAAGGAGATTGTTTAGCAGCAGCATGCCGGACAGAACCGGGGCCGCAAGTCGAGCGAGTTTCGAACGGTGGCGGAAGCAGGGAATCAGAAGAAAAATCGGCCACAGCCCACTTTGAGGCACAAACCGAGCCCACCAACACTGGGGATTTAGAAGAGTGGTCGCAGTAACTATTACAAGCGCCGACATCATAGCCAGATCGCCACGCCAGCCCCCCACGATCAGAAACAAGACCAAGCTTCCCAGAGTGACACCGCTGAAAAAGACGCCCAAGCCGCCCAACCGGGCATCCGCACGCCCCATACCGATAAGTTCGTTCATGCTTACCGTGAAGGGGATTTTGATTGTGCGCGGGTCGGAAGATACAGTCGTCAAGGAGCTACTACGATACACCTCGGTCTGCGAAAAGAAAGAGATCACCAGTTGTTGCATCCTATTGTATGAGCGCCGCCGGCACGTTTCCTGCTAGGTCAACTTTATTGTTCCCTGCAATCGGGTAAAACAAGCTCAACCCTTACCTCATATTGGTGACGTATGGATTGTATCCGAGTATGAATACGCCAGCGGAAAGGACGCATGCACCTGTAGCCGCATCGGCCAGGAGCAAGCGCTCCAGCGATTTTTCCTCCTGCCAGCGCCGATGGAGGAGGAATCTTGTGACTGTCAGAATAAAGAGGGTGACTGCCACATAAGGGACACCAGTAATTTGATTGCGACGGCCAAGGATGTCGCGAGAATAAGAAGTACACGGTCGAACCTTTCGGGACGAAAACTTAGGTTAACGATCGCCATGACGACCAAAGTAAGCGACGATCCGAACGCACCGTCAACGTAAAAAGTCGCTAACTGGGACGCCGAAACGGGATTCAATGCCGTGGCTGAGATTAGAAGCGTGGAGAATGGACCTATCGAACCTGCGCGGCGAAAGAACTCGGCCGAATAGGCAGCAACAGCAAAAACCAGAAGCAGATTATAAATCTTGGCTACCTGAAAGTTGTGGAATGTCTGAATGACAAGCGCGGCAAAGTACTCGGTTGCTTTCGGATAGTGGTTGGAGAATATTGGAATTGGCGCGGAAAACTGACGGTAAATTGGATTGACGCCATGCACAAGACCCATAATTTCGTCTGTGTGATACCAGCGGCTGTCGTAAGCGACGTCGTAGAACAACATTGAAAAAACAGCCGCTAGTGAATTGTCCTGAAGTAACAAAAAGCATATTATTGGTGTCTTACAGGCGTGCCTTTCAAAGCGATGCGCCTGAAGATAAGCAAGAAGCAGCGTAGTCAGTTGGCGGCGATCACGCGGAAGCAAACGGCGCCGGCTGCCGAGGTAACGCGAGCAAAGATCATTCTCGGATTAGGGGAAAAGAAGCCATACCGTACTTTGAGCAATGACTTAGGGATTTCCTCGGCTACGATTGCGCTGTGGCGAACTCGATTCGAGGAGTACGGCGTGGCTGGGCTGATATCGATTCATCCGGGCAAGGCCCCCACGAAGTTAACGGCTGCGACGCGCGCCAAGGTGTTGGCCAAGACGCAACAGGCGCCGCCCGATGGATCGACGCACTGGTCTTGCCGGAAGATGGCCGAGGCGCTGAATCTCAGCAAGACGCTTGTCCACCGGATCTGGCAGGAGTCCGATTTAAAGCCACATCGGCTGGATCGATACATGGCCAGCAATGATCCGGATTTCGAGAAGAAAGCCGCCGATATCATCGGTCTTTACCTGAATCCTCCTCAGCATGCAGCCGTCTTCTGTGTGGACGAAAAATCAGCCCTACAGGCCTTGGATCGCAAAGATCCCTGCTTGCCGCTCTCGCCCGGTCGAGCCGAGCGCCACGGGTTTGAGTATTTTCGCCATGGCACTTTGTCCCTTTTCGCCGCGCTGGACATCAGAACCGGTCACGTCATCGGTAAAACCGCCGCCCGCCATACCAGCGCCGAGTTCGTTGGCTTCCTGCAGCAAGTCATCGATAGCTGCCCGGCCAATCAGGAAATACACGTCATTGTCGACAACCTATCCGCACACAAGACCGAACTGGTCGATCATTTTCTCGCCGAACATTCTCGCCTGCGATTGCATTACACCCCTACCTATTCTTCTTGGCTGAATCAAGTCGAAATCTGGTTTTCCAAAATCGAGCGCGACGTGATCGCACGCGGCGTCTTTACTTCCGTCCAGGACCTTACACGCAAGATCATGCGCTACATCCGGCTCTACGCCAAGCGCGCTCAACCTATTCGCTGGAAGTATGCTGACCCTACGAAAAGAATCAGAGCATGATTTATTACTCACCGGGACAGTCCACTAGTGCAATAGAGCCCAACACGATGGTTCCAAGTAATAGCGACTCTTCCCGAGAAATGCCACGAAAAACCAGCATCCACAGAAGCGCCAGTAATGTGATGGTGCAAATATCTGCAGGAATCCACCAGGAGTGTACGTCAGCCAGCAGCAGCAGAGCCACAACCATGGCGGGAATACACACGGTGGAGAGGTAAAACATGGCTAAGCCACGTAAGACTCCTTCTCGAGCAAACAGTTGGACTATTGCTGAAGTTTTTTGCTGCGTCACAATGATCTTTTCGTTTCCTAACATGGTACTTCCATTTACGACGCACAACTGGTACTGCAATCGCCGGACGATGGCGTGATTCGGGAAGTCCTTGCTCGGCCAGGAAAATGAGATGGCTGCAGAGTACAGACTTGTTGCATGACCTGTCCTGGGCAAATCGCATCCGCGATTTCTATTTGTCTATGAGTGCAAATGCGACGCAGGTGCGAAAACAAGGAAGATCCGCAATGAGTCCAGACGTCTTGCAAATTGTCACAGGAGGCAGGATCCTAGGCCGGATCAGTATGCATTAATATCCGGAGCAAGCGTATGAGACCTTGTCTCCGCTGACGGTGGTGCCGGTAGCGGTCGGTGTTGTGGTTGTCGGAGCTGGCGAATTTGTGGTCCCAACGATGTCTGAATTTGTGGTTTCGCCGCGGAAATTGCAGACCGCGCGCGTTGTATAAGTTAAAGAGTTTGCTCATGTCAACATGAAGGTGATCGTGCCGCTTGTTGTGCTTGTGATTACTCCAGCAACATTGGCGCCGCTTATCGATCCGGAGCCAGCAGAAAAAGAGATGGGGGGGGGGCGTTGAGCCCGTTCGGCGGTGAATTGTCTCCAAATTCAGCGGCGTGATCCCCGCTCGGATCGTTGGCATTTCTACAAACCAGATTCTCGAAAATTGGGAATGCCAAGCCGTTAAGATCCCAGCATCTCCCTATATAAGCCGCATCGAAGTCGATGTTCTTCACAGTTAGATTTGCCTGCTGGTAAAAGCTGGAAGTTGGAGGAACAGCAGCATGCGAAAGCAGGACCGACGTGTTTGGGCAGCTAAGCCTAAAGGTAGTTGTGGGTGTAGCTCCCTCCCTGGAAAGTTGCGCCTGAGCCTTCTAAGCTCACACGTATGTCGTGTTATTTCCTTCGTTTAACCAGTACACGAGTCATATACCCCACCACTTCCGGACTCCAGCTTAAGTACTTTACCCGCAAGAGCTGCTATACCTTCAGCCAGATAGAAAGCAGCATCTAACTATGTCGGAGTAACTGTCGCTAATGTGTTGTATAGTACCTGCCAATACTTACCGATATTGTTGGACGTAGTCGGGTCGGTATTGAAATTGTCGGAGGTTGTTATGTAATTTGATCCACTTCGACTAACCGTATTGCAACCCTTGTAACTTGTTGATGACGACTATGCGCCTTTCCAAGTGCAGTTTGCCAAGCTGTTTGGCGCTAAAGCCATCTACGGTTGGATTGCCGTTGACGTATGGAGCGTCCAGCCCTCCTAGGAGGCTTTGTGGGCCCGCATTCGTAGTCATAATGCTAGTGGGGCATCCTGAAATAGGACTTCCGCTGCTATTGGTAGAGATGCACGGTGCCGATGCTGGCAAACCTGACTGGCCCCTAGCACTAAGCAATTAGTAGTAGAAGCAACAGCAAATCTCTCATTAGAGGGTATTCTTTCGGTCTATTATCGGTTTACCCCTTCGTCTTTGCTGCCCATTTGAGGATCACGTCGTAAAGGTTCATGCCTAATGACAGAGCGTACTCGAGAGCTAGGTTGGTGTCAAGTTCATCAAGTTGACACTTTCGCCGCTTTTAGTTTGCAAGTAGCACAGATGCGCACCTCCCGATAGGCTAATTCCGACGGCCCACGATGCTAGTATATTTCCGGCCAGAATAGCGTAAAACGAACGTTGAAGGATCGTCTAATGGCAGGGTCGACCCGTCATTCATCAGTTTCTCGAGAGAAAAGGCCTAATCCTTGCAGGCGTTTAAGTAACTCTAAGGGATCGCTGTCGGCCTGTTCTAGGCCCCATGGCCAAAATTCAGTAAGAATTACGAGCGAGCTTGAACGCCGGATCGTTTGTTCGAGACCTGCGAAGACTTTGTCTTCGTATCCTGGCACGTCGAGTTTGATAAAGTCCACTAAGTCTACGCCGAGGCTAAACAAAACGTCATCTGCTCGAGCCACCTCAACTTCTACGAAGCTGTCGGCCAAATCATTTGAGTAAAGACGGTTATCGCCGCCGTTGTCTGGATTACGGTACAAGCGCAGAGTGGCCGGGGCGTCACCCAGTGCTTTATGCACCAGATCCGCCCGATCCACTCCGTTCGCCAATATGGTCCGTCGAAGAAACGTAAAGGCATTAGGCTCCGGCTCGACCGCGATAACTCGCCCGAGTGGCCCGACGCGCGCGAGTGCCATCGCACTGCAATAGCCAACGTTGGCCCCAATGTCGAGAAATGTCATACCGGGGCTAATAACCTTCTGAAAGAATCGGGTTTCTGGTTTTTCATACATGCTCAACGCCAGGGCGCCAGAGACTACGGGATCTTGAGGATTCAAATACACCCGCGCTCCGTAGCGTTCGATCATGACGGGTGTTAACGAACGCAGTGCGGCGTTAGTGGCTGCACGCAAAGGAGCGGGTTTCAGTAAAACAGTATAAAAAAACTCTGGCAGACTCGTTAGCGCGCGTTTACCGAGATGTATGATTTTCATGTCGAGCAAAAATGGCATCTCCAAAAAGCGGGGGTCCTGACCGATTTGGGCTGTTGCTTCTGCTATCCGCTCATTTGAGCGCGGCGCATCGTTCGCCATGTAGTGATGGAAGTTACTCCGTAATTCCACATAGCACCGATTAGCAATCCGCATGCTCCCGCCAGATACCAAGTAACTCCAACATTCTTGACGAACTCCGCTATTTGGATATTAATTGCTACTCCAATCAAGCACACCGCATAGAAGGTGATTAGGCCGGTTACTATCCTGGTGCCACGCAGTCGCCTGTCTCGATAAGTAAGGGTGTTATTGAGGAAGAAATTTAGCGTCATCGCAAGAAGAGTAGTGATCGCTTGCGCATATCCGAATCGAAAATCCAATTTTGAATACAGAAGGTACAGCAAGGAAAGTGAGAGAACCAGCCCTGCAGCGCCTACAAAGCTAAAAATCAGGAATCTCGGTGGAATGATGTTTCCTATCTTTTTGTCCAATAGAAGCTGTAGATACTCAATCGCAACTGAGGTATCAAGTTTGCTCGTTCCATAAATACGCTGGCGGAATGTATAAGGTACTTCGTCGAACCTTATGGGACGGCGCGCTGAGATCACCAAATCAAGCAGAATCTTAAAACCAACTCCGGACGCAGCATGGACGACCTCTTCGAAGAATTCCCTTCTTACAAGAAAGAAACCGCTCATCGGGTCACTTAGGTCGGTGTGACATATGCATTGACTTAACCTACGGGCAAGAGTGCTAAGTCGCACACGGTCTTTTGCCAATTCACCCATCCCTACTCGCCAGCTATTGCGTGTTGCGACGATCAAATCAAATTTACCTGATTTGAGCCTTCCAAGCATCATTGGAAGAATACTCTCATCATGCTGGAGATCGGCGTCCATGATGGCTATGTAGGGTGCTGTAGTCGCTAGCATACCTTCCAGGCAAGCCGACGCCAGTCCTCGCCGACCTATGCGCCGCAGGATTTGGATTTGAGGATTAATTCTTGCAATAGCACTAACGGCCGCTCCTGTGCCGTCTGGAGAATCGTCATCAACAAAAATAATTTCATAGGCAATTCCGTTTAAAGCGATTTTGCCATCCTCCTTGGCCAAAGCAATCTCAGTACCGCTGAACGGAATCCAAACGAGGCGCTCAGTCTTCTAACTGTTAGTGAGACACAAAACCGTGGTAGCGGTAGCAACTGAAATTGAGCAAGTTATGGTTTCGCGACAGTGAATTCCCTAGCCGCACATGGATGAACACATGAAACATATGAATAGAAGAGATTGGGTAAAGGCGCTTAACGTGCGCCTTCTATTGACAACTTTTGTCTTGGGGAATTTTGGCACAGAAGAGCTTCATGCGCATGCCGTTCTCATAGAATCGCAGCCGGCTTCAAACGCTAAGGTCAAGGGAGGATTTCTTCCAATTGTTCTGAAGTTTAACTCCCGAGTCGATCAATCGCGATCCACGCTGGTACTCGAAGGTCCTGGGCAGACCACGTGCAGTTTGAAAGTTAAAAAAGATTCGAGTTCGCCGGAAAAACTACTTAGTGAAATTACCGATGCAAAGGCGGGCTTTTACAAGGTGCGTTGGCAAGTCCTCTCCGCCGACGGTCATATTACTCGCGGCCAGATCAGCTTCGAGGTTCAATAGCTCGCGGTGGCCACCTTTCTCGACCTTTTTGGTTTCATTGCCGTCCTGCTGCGTGCCGCTACACTGGCGCTCGGCTCACTCACTATAGGGGGTGTCTTTTTTGCATTCCTGGTGAATGGCCGTGTGCCGCTGACCATGGCGGGGCGGCGTCTGCTTGCGGGTTCATCGCTGGCGCTTGCTTTGACTGAGGGCTTCTGTCTCGCCGCGAACTCCGCCATTTTGGGGGGAACCACCGGCCTCACATTTTGGGAACTGGTGGGCGCGAATTTCTTTGGTTGCGGTTGTATAGGTCTGTTGGCTGCTATCGCTTTGGGGCTTCTAGCGCTGCGCGGTCGCGAGACTTCCTGGCTATCCCTGACGTGCGTCATTCTGCTACTTACAACCGAAGTGGCTACGAGTCATGCCGCCGCACGCCTCACCAATCAAATTCCATTACTGCTTTTGACTGCCCTTCACCAGGGCACGACGGCAGCTTGGATCGGCGGATTGCCTTACTTGCTTCTAACGCTTCGCGAGCAAGCTCCGCGAGATAAGCTGCTACAGGTTGCCCGGCGGTTTTCCCGGCTGTCCTTGTGGAGCGTGGCGCTTCTGTTTGCCGGTGGCGTGGGCCTCTCCTTTTATTACGTGGGTTCTCCGGCTGCGATCTACGGCACTAATTATGGCTTGATGGTTTCCGCTAAGGTAATCCTGTTCCTCTTAGTGGTCGCGCTCGGCGCGATTAACTTCCGCGTTATCTCGGAGCTTAAAGAAGGTGACACAACTTGGGTTACACGAATCGCTCGCATCGGCGAAGCGGAGATTGGAATCGGCCTCACGGTGGTGCTAGCTGCTGCTTCTTTGACCTCCCAACCGCCCGGAGTCGATTTAACAGCCGACCGTGTGACAATACCGGCGATTATCCAGCGCATGACCCCGGAAGCGCCACGATTACAAACACCTCCGCTGTCTTCGTTATCGCCATCGACGCGACAAGTCTGGAAGAAAGCGCATCCGGCAACAACGGCCGCCAATGCAAGCTATATTCCCGGCCAAAATTATCAACCCTCAACGCCCGGCGACATCGCCTGGTCGGAATACAACCATCATTGGGCGGGCATTATTGTTTTGCTGGCAGGCATCCTCGCCGTTCTCTCCCGACTGCGGTGGTTCGGCTGGGCCAGGCATTGGCCTTTGGCTTTTAGCGGGCTGGCGGTTTTTCTTCTTCTGCGGTCCGATCCGGAGAGCTGGCCTCTGGGCCCGGACGGTTTTTGGGAAAGCTTTACCTCGGTCGATATAGCTCAGCACCGTACCTTCGTGCTTTTGATCCTTCTTTTTGCCGCTTTCGAGTGGGGCATTCAAACCGGCCGTCTAAAATCCCGAACAGCGGCACTAGTGTTCCCTGGTGTTTGCGCCCTTGGAGGAGCGCTGCTGCTCACGCATACTCATGCCATTTCGAACATTCAGGAGGAACTTCTGGCTGAACTGAGTCACCTGCCTCTTGCTTTGCTGGCTGTTATTGCCGGCTGGGCGCGCTGGCTTGAAATCCGCTATCCGGGTCCGCAGCGCCAATGGGCCGCTACTGTCTGGCCGGTTTGTTTTGCGTTGATCGGTGTCGTGCTGCTTCTCTACCGGGAAGCATGACTGCAAAGCCATTTTCATAATTGGATCTATTTCAGAGCAAGGCTGATTTTTAGGGCGATGTCCACTTCTGCCATTACCTTATCCGATAGATGGCCACACTTACGAACAATGCGGGTTTTGTCAACGGCTCGAATTTGATCACACATTATGACGGCGCTCTTAGTGAATCCATCATCGGCTTTCGAAACCGGAACCCAGACGGGAAAAGGCTTGGAAAGTGGGTTATCAGCACTCGTAGCGGGTACGATGATTGTTCTTCTTGAATGTTTATTCCCCGTATTGTTCTGAATGACGACGCCCCGCCGAGTTTTTTTAATTTCCGTTCCGATGATAGGATCGAGATCAACCTCGATGACGTCACCACGAACCACTTGAAAAGACATCAATCCAGCTCGGCATCAACGAAAGCAAAATCTTTGTGCACTTGTTCGCTGAGAGCAGCATGTGTGACGTACCCCTCTGCGAGTTGCTGCTCCAGTCTTTCTTTATGAATCTGCTCCAGAAAGCGTTCCATCGCCTCACGGACAAATACACTTGTCGAAATATGGCGTTCTTGTACGACCTCTTCAGCTTTACGATAGAGAGGTCCTGGAATATCGACCGTAATCTTCTTCACCCGAGAGTGAACATCCATAGCTTTCTTTTTTGTTTGAGCGCCGGCAGCTCCCCTGCTAGTTCTTTTTCGTCCCTTCAGTAATTTCTTCATCCTACTAATTTCTTATTGTATGTAATAGAAAATCTAATAGCTTTTCAGATGCCAGAATAACATTGAAGCGGCACTTCGGCCATGCAGTTTCAAATGCCGAACAGGACCGAAAGCAATGGGAGAACAAAAGGCGAATATCGTGCTATGCTGAGGCTGAGAAATGTCCTCCCATCCGGTCCTTGAAAAACTCCGTGAGCGGCTTGGCGATCTGGAAGAGTCGCGGCGGCGGTTTTCGCGCGTTATTCCAGTTGCCGATGCAGTGGATCGCTGGATGCCTTTCGGCGGTCTGCCGGCAGGATGCATCCATGAGGTAAAAGGCGCGAACCTTGCCAGCGCTTTGACTTTCTCTACAATTCTGTCGGCACGCCTCGCCGGAGATCAAGGAAACATCGTTTACATCTCGCCCGACCGTTCCTTGCATCCGCTGGGCCTTCTTCCTTACGGAACGAGACTGGATCAGTTTCTTCTCGTCACTGTGCGTCGATCGCAGGATCTCGCCTGGGCGGTGATGGAAGCGCTCCGATGCTCACAAGTGAGCGCAGTCATGACAGTACTGGATGGCTTGAACTTGACAGACTCCCGCCGTTTGCAACTGGCAGCGGAAAACAGCGGCGCAACGGGTTTTTTGTTAGGTCGAGCCGCTTCGGCTCCAATTGCCGCGCCCATCACACGGTGGAAGGTTTCATCCAGTGTTGGGAAGCCGGGACAAAGGTTCGACGAGCCGGCATGGACGCTCGATCTTCTCTATTGCCGCGGCGGACGGCCGGGAAGTTGGAGCATCGAATGGCGCAATCAACGGCTGAGTAATTTGTCTCATCAACTGGCCCCGCAAACAACGCGCGAGGCGCTGGCGGGATGAGATGGCAAGGCGTTTTCTCAGTCTTTTCTGCCCTGCCGTCAGCGGCGATCGACTGACGCAACTGGTCGAGTGGTGCGACCGTTACTCGCCGCTCGTCGCAGCCGATGGAAGCGACGGCATTATTCTCGACATCACTGGCTGCACTCATCTCTTTTTGAACCGCGCACAACGGCCACCAAACGCCCTGTGCGCTGAATTGAACCGCGCACAACGGCCACCAAACGCCCTGTGCGCTGAATTGAACCGCGCACAACGGCCACCAAACGCCCTGTGCGCTAGTGGAGAAAGCGCGCTTCTTCTTGATGTTAAGCGGCGTCTTCGCCGGATGGGCATCAAGTCACACGGAGCAATCGCTGATGCATGGGGCATCGCGTGGGCCTTGGCACGCTATGGCAAACGGTTCATCGTTCACGGAGAGAATGCCGTGTCCGCGCTCGCTCCTTTGCCTGTCGAGGCGCTTCGGCTTCCTGATGAAATTATTCTTGAGTTGCGAAGGCTCGGCCTATCCACCATCGCTGCGGTGAGAAAAATCCCTCGCCGGTCGCTGGCCGTGCGATTCGGCCCCACTCTTCTCTGGCGTCTGGATCAGACTTTTCACCAAGCTGAAGAGCCGTTTACGCCATGGCGACCGCCGGCGCCGCATCGAGCGTCACGGATTCTCGCTGAGCCGATCTCGACAGTTGGTGCAGTTGAATACGTGCTGCGCGATCTGCTCCAGAAGATCTGTAAGCGGCTCGAACAGAATCATCTGGGTTCGCGGCATATGGACCTTGCCTGTTACCGGGTGGATGGGAGCGTGGATCGATGCGAAATTCGTACTTCGAAGCCCACGCGTTCCATTCCTCATCTGATGCGTCTTTTCGACGGCACGCTCGACACTCTCAGGTCTGGGTTTGGATTCGAAACATTCGTGCTCTCCGTGCTGGATATCGAAGCGCTCCATGCAACGCAACTTAGTCTTTTGCAAGCGAACCACATTGAAGATGAATCGTCCTTCGACGCGCTGGTCGATCGCTTCGGCATGAGATTGGGCTTTGAGGAAGTGAGCCGCGTCTGGGTGCGCGAGAGCTTCTTGCCGGAGCATGCAGTGGAGTTTCGTCCCGCTGCTGCGCCCAAGGCGGCAAGCGCAGAGTGGCCGGCTTATCGCGTGCGCCCGGTTCGGTTAATCGATCCTCCCATGCGCATTGAAGTTTCGATTCTCATTCCCGGCGAATCACCCGTGCAATTTTTTGTTGGTCAGCGGAAGCATCGCATCACCCGTTCCGAAGGCCCGGAACGTTTAACTGCCGAATGGTGGCGAAACAAGACTTCGCGTTGGGGCACGCGCGATTATTACCGGATCGAAGATGACGAAGGCTTCCGGTTCTGGATTTTCCGCGATGCTTCCGAACGCTGGTTTCTACACGGACATCTTCCATAGCCATTTATGCGCAACTATACGGAGCTACAGGTGTCGTCCAACTTCAGCTTTCTGCGGGGAGCGTCGCATCCGAATGAGCTAATGGTGGCGGCTCATGAATATGGCCATCACGCGATCGCTCTTACAGATCGCAATACGCTCTCCGGAATTGTGTTGGCGCATTCCACTTTGAAGAGGATGGTTGGGTGTCACACTCGTTTTATTGTGGGATGCCGCCTCGATTTTTCAAACGGAGAGAGCATTCTCTGTTACCCAACCGATCGCAAAGCATACGGGAATCTCACGCAGCTTCTCACATTAGGGCGCCGTCGCGCGGATAAAGGAGAGTGTGTTCTCAAACTTACCGATGTGGGGGATTATGCGGAAGGCCAGCACTTCATTCTTCCCTTTCCGCAAGTTCTTACCGATTCCGCCAGAGCGCATATTCAAAGCTGCGCCGATTTGTTTAGCGGGAATCTCCATTTTGCGTTGACACATTCCTATCGTGGCGACGATAAGCAGTGGATTCGCATAGTCGCCGGTTTTGCCCGATCGCTCTCCATCCCTGTGGTCGCGACGAACGATGTTCTCTATCATGATCCCGAGCGGAAGATGCTTCAGGATGTGATGACTTGCATTCGTGAAAAATGCACGTTAACCGAAGCAGGATTTCACCTGGACGCTAATGCCGAGCGCCACTTAAAGCCGCCGCGAGAAATGACGCAGATTTTCGCAGCATGGCCAGAGGCTCTTGAAGCAACAATCGACGTTGCGGATCGATGCCGCTTCTCGCTGGACGAGCTTCGTTACGAATATCCGGAAGAAATTGTTGAAGCCGGAATGTCAGCGTTCGAAGATCTCAAGCGCCGTACGTTGACGGGCGCAAAAGTTCGCTATCCCGAAGGAGTCCCCGCAGCCGTCATAAAACAAATCGACCATGAGTTGAAGCTGATCGCGGAGCGCGAGTACGCGCCTTACTTCCTCACCGTTCATGAAATTGTGAAGTTTGCGGCCAGCAAAAAGATTCTTTATCAAGGGCGCGGATCGGCAGCGAATTCGGTTATCTGCTACTGTCTCGGGATCACGGAAGCGGATCCTGTTAAATGTGGGCTGCTATTCGAAAGATTTATCTCAGCCGCGCGCAATGAACCGCCCGATATCGACGTCGATTTCGAACACGAGCGGCGTGAAGAGGTGATCCAGCACATTTATGAAAAGTACGGACGCGACCGTGCCGGGCTCACCGCCACCGTGGTGCACTACCGTCAACGGCGCGCCGTCAGTGAAGTAGCGAAAGTGCTCGATCTCAAGAGCAACGCTACAAAAGAACGGCGGGAACTGGCCTCGAGTTTGATGAACCAACTGGTTGGCTTTCCTCGCCACCTCTCACAGCACGTGGGCGGATTCGTTATTGCGCGCGGCCGCTTGGACGAAATGGTCCCGATCGAAAACGCGCGAATGCCGGACCGCACCGTCATTCAATGGGATAAAGACGATATCGACGAGTTAGGAATGATGAAAGTGGATATCCTCGGCCTGGGAATGCTTACCGCCATTCGAAGAGCATTCGAGCTGGCCGAGCGCTATTACGGGCGGACGCTCACTCTTTCCAACATCAGGCACGACGACCATGTATTCGCAATGCTTCAAAATGCGGATTCGATCGGAGTCTTTCAAGTGGAAAGTCGCGCGCAGCAGAGTATGTTGCCGCGTCTTAAGCCGAAGGAATTTTATGATCTGGTGATTGAAGTTGCCATTGTCCGCCCAGGACCGATTCAGGGCGACATGGTGCATCCTTATCTGCGGCGGCGGGAAGGAAAGGATCCGGTTGAGTATCCCAGCCCGGAGTTGAAAGCCGTTCTGGAGAAAACTCTGGGTGTTCCGCTCTTTCAGGAACAGGCGATGCAGATTGCCATTATCGGAGCGAATTTCACCCCCGATGAAGCGGATGAACTTCGCCGGGCACTCGCCACCTTTCGCCATGTCGGTACGATCTCCTCGCTTCGCGAACGTTTTCTCGAGGGGATGCGAAGCAACGGTTATCCCAAAGAGTTCGCCGATCGCTGCTTCAGCCAGATTGAAGGCTTCGGCACTTATGGATTTCCCGAAGCGCACGCCATCTCTTTCGCCAATCTGGTGTACGTCTCAGCGTGGATCAAACACCACTATCCGGACGTTTTCTGCGCGGCATTGCTGAACAGCCAACCGATGGGCTTTTATGCTCCGGCTCAACTGGTTCGTGACGCCCGTGAGCATGGAGTGGAAGTGCGGCCCATTGACGTCAACCACAGCCACTGGGAGACGACACTGGAGCCGGTTGAAAACTCATCGCGTCACGCCATTCGGCTGGGATTGCACATGGTTTCCGGTCTGCCGGAAAAAGACGCGCACGCATTGGTGGCGGCGCGAGGATCAGGGTATCTTACACCTTACGAGATTGCAAGACGAGCCGGATGCGGTCGCCGCGCGCTCGATCGTTTGGCGCAAGCCGATACGTTCGCCTCAATGACAGTCGGCCGGCGGCAGGCTCTCTGGAAGACCAGCGTTCTCGACGAGAAGATTCCTCCACTGTTTGCCGAGGCGGAGTTGTTCGACGACCCCGCTGCAGACCTGCCGACCACAACCGGAAGCCAGGAAGTTCTGGCCGATTATCGCGCTACAGGGCTTACGTTGCGCCAGCATCCGCTGAGCTTTCTGCGCCGTGGTCTGAAAACAAGGCTAGTCACCACAGCAGCCGATTTGAAAAAAACTCCGCACGGGAAAACCGTTCTAGTGGCTGGGCTCGTGTTATTCCGACAGCGTCCGCAAACGGCAAAGGAAACAATCTTCGTCACGATGGAAGATGAAACCGGAGCAGCCAATCTGATCGTCTGGAAGCAAGTGCACGAGAAATATCATGACGCTGTTTATCATGGGAAACTGCTGGCCTGCCGGGGAGTGGTGCAAAGAGAGGGCCAAGTGCTACACGTGGTAGCGCGCCATGTCTGGGACTGGTCGGCGCAACTGAAGCATCTCGACCCGCAGAAAGGCGCTCCGGCGCTTCCCGTACGCAGCCGAGATTTTCGATAAGGTTGCTGTCAACACAATGAATAAGAAAGTTGGTAGTTCAGTGACACCTCAACGGCTCTTCTTCAATTGACCACCAGAGTCGATGAGATAATAACCGCCTGCCTCAACTGGAACGGAACTGTTCCCTTTGATCGCATATACTTCCGTTCCTTGATGGGTGACTCGAATAGGGGCGACCTCAATTCGGGCTTTCCCGCCGCCGAGCTTGTCGACTTTTAAGGTCCAATCCTCGATAGTAGGGCCGATGTGATGAATCCGAGCATTATCGGTTAACGGAACTTTCGGGTCATAATCTCGCGGCAACAAAACTTTGCCCTTAAGGTCTTTGATCGCTCCGTCATGAACGACTACTCGGTTTTCTACCTTGTTGACTCGCTTCTTTAGCGTCTGGACCTGACCATCGACATTATCCAACTTCGTGTCAGCCGTATCCTGTCTCTGTAAGACCCCGCCCAGCTTTTGACCAACCGCGTTGACTGCTTTCGCGGTCGCATGTGAAAGATTCTGACCTTGCTTCGTCGCTTTCCTGTTTTCCATAAAGACGAGTAGCAGCAGGGCCATACACACGCCAAACAAGGACAAAACCGGAACTAGGATGCTACGCTTCTTTTCTCGAATATAGTGCACCGGCGCACTATATTGAGGGTCTGTTGAACTGCGGGCGATGAGGTGGGGTTGACTCAGTTTCCGCGACTGGTAGGAATTCGGATCGGTGGGAGGTAGTCGTGACATCTTAATCCTTCCCACATCCTACGCCATCGGAGTCCCTTACAAAATCCGGAACCAGCTGGGAAGTTACGGTCGCGATGCCTCCCTGTTATGGACTTCGATTAGTGCTTCGTGCTTTTCAAAGGATGTACGACTAAGGATCTGGGCAGCTCCAGTACGACGGCTACTCGCCGAATTCCAGACTTAACTGAGCTGCGTGGCTCGACGCGATTGGCAGCATGCGCAATGGAACCGTTTCGCCCCATTCTTCCAAAATCCAGCTCTTTTCCCATTCCCACTGAGCAGCGGCAAGCAGATCGCCTCTGGCGTGCAAGGCATCTATCACCAATTGCAGGAGCTCGTAAGCTTCGGCAAGCCGGCCGGCATGTCTGAGACAGGAAGAGGCTGCCGAGCCAAGCGACATCGCAATCCGCCAGCGCTCATCGCTGTATACGGGCAGGTTGCGTACATGAATTTGTGCATCTCCCAAGGCTTGTAAACATTCGTCAAAATTGGCTCGCCAAGCGGAAAAGAGAGCCGCTGTGTCTTCCAGGGGGCGCTGAGCCGGAGTTGCATATTCAACGATAAACATGACGGATGCCTTGCCTCCAAATGCAAGCAGTTCCCTGTCTGAAGGCGCTATGTGCTCGAACACGAAGAGAAGGCGGTGGCCGCCGCAGAACTCCCGAAGCGCTCTGGCGTTATGCTCCATGGCGCCGCAAAGTTTTAGGCGTAATATTTGACCAGTGTCACCGACAATTCCGGCGCGGCTGCGATTGGCACAGTTCACCCAGAACACGCCCTCAAAATCTTTCACGTGAGTTTGCGCGAAGGCCAGCGCAAGCTCCCTGGGGACATCGGCTTGTACTCCAGGCTGGTCGGCAAGGCGGCACTCGAGGTGATCGAGGGACTCGCGGGCCAGCCCTGCCGGGGCGGAGCGCTCCGGAAGCTCAATGGCAGTTTCGAAAAATGGATTCCGCTGCAAGAGCCAGCGCTTCAAAGCACGCTGTCCCGCAAGCCGATGTTCAGACAAATCGAAGAATGCGTTTCGGCGGAGCACCTCGGGAAACTTGCAAGCCCGTAAGAGGATATAGGCCACTTGGGTTCCGAACTTGCGCGCTTCGTCCACCAGAACCGGTTCCCATCTCTCCCGCAGCCATGCCGCAGGGACCGAATCAGGTGAAAGCAGAAGGAGCACATAATCCGATGAAAGCGCACGTTCGGCAGCGTCGATTAAATCGGCTCCCGGCTCGATGGCTCCCTCCTTGTCGAACACAGTTGCCGCACAGTTCAACTCAATAAAGATGGCGAGTTCGTGGGCAAAGTCGGCATCCGCGGCCGTGTAGCATAACGTTAACGATTGCATCGCGGACTCTCTGGCTTACAACACCGTTATACACGCGCGACAATCGAACAGTTCTAGTCTTTCGCGCCTTTTACATAAATTTAGTCAGTTAATTTCTGCGGTACCTACCAAGAGTCTGTAGCAGTTGACGTTCTGCGATCCTGGTTGGTGAGTTGAAGCGGAGCAGGTTTGCGGTGACCACACCAGTTGGTGTAAACGGCATCAGCACCGGTCCTTTGATGGCGAAGTGCTCTCCCCACTCTGCCTGCCGAGGGTTGAACGGGCGTAGGCCAAATTATCCAGACCGTCCGTGCCTCAGTGCTTGCGGCTGAGTACATGGTCGATCTGGTGCGGAAGTCCAGCGTGGTCCTCACTTAGAAGGCAGTATTCGCACAGCTGTCGGCCCGCTTGCGTACTAGCGTTCGAACCGCCTCGGGCCACGTCACAATGCCGCTTCAAGAATTTGTCGTGAGTCAAGATCCACAGTGAGCCGGATCTCGAATTAATGGGGGCGTTACAGGGGCAAGCGCGGAACATTGCAGGAGACGCTTCTTGTATCGGGAATAAACAGGTCCTTGACGGTGTTTACCAGGTAGATAGTAAAACTGCTATGATCCCTTACATTGGCGCAGAAGTAGTTGCACTCCTGATGCAAGAGCACAGATTGCCTGAAAGTTTGGCACGCGTGTTCTCTCTCAATCTCATCCGCTTCAAAAAACGAACGGACTCCTCCCAGAATCAATCAACAGTGCGCACATCCCACGGGAGGACACCAGGGCACAATTCTGACAATCCTCAAAAACAGAAAGAAATTGAGCAATGTGGCTGACCCAGAGGATTCGTTTGACCATTCGGAAGAGAACTTAGGCTACTGATGAACCAGGTCTCCACATAGGGCCAATCACCGGACCAAATCAGCTAGTAGATGCGTTGCCTACAGGAGAATGAGCCCTGTTGAGCTTAGTCCAAAACCCTTCCTGCGTGACCTGGGCCATTCCACGGGCTCCCCGTTCGCAGGCTGTCCGCCAGGTCATAAGCAGTATTCTCAGGCGGCTAAGCCGGTCGTGTAGCTGTCGCCCTCAGCTTCAACCCTCCCGCGCGGCGGTCGATTTCCTCCTGGCAACTAACACAGTAGCCAGCCCAGGGAACAGCTTCAAGTCGCTTCTCAGGAATTTCTTCGTCACAATGCGGGCACACGCCATACGTTTCGGTGTCAATGCGAGCGAGAGCCGCTTGGACATTCTTCAACAGCTTTGACGTCCGGTCAAGGTTGCGAATCGCAACCTCCCGGTTCAACTGTTGCTGCAGCCTGTCAAATTCTTCTGCCGCATTCTCAATTAAGATCTCATCGCGGTCAGCTGTATCTTTCAAAAGCTCGTCGCGCTTAGACTCGAGCACGCGCCTAAAGTCATTCAGCTTGTTGGACACTTCTTACTCCTTTGAAACGCCGCCACACCTGCGTTCGCTACGCGACAGATGGGCGGAACCTGATTTGTTTGGAACAGCAGTGCTGAGCCGTAGGAAGCGCTCCAGGCTGCGGTCAGGACGTTGAGATGACGGTTCCACTGAAAGTGTCATTCCCTCAGTTGAAATTCTCCGGCATTTAACAAGCATTTGTAGTCTGGCAACTGCGAGTGCCTTGACCTCTAGTTCCGCTGCAACATTCAAAAATCATGTAGTCAACAAGTCGATTTCGGCTCTGACGATAGAGAACTTCCGCTTGTTCAACCGCGGCCTCTGCTTCTTGAGCCGCAATACTTTCTGCTTCCAGAGATTGCCACAAATCGACTTGCATCGCAAAGCGCCGCCATGCGCGCTGGTAGGCTCTGTAAAGTATTCGGAATTCAGCTTTTTGTTGCATGGTGGAAGAAATAGTATGGCAATGGGTTAGACGTAAACACATTGCGATCAGATCCCTGATTTCGCCCAGAGGGGCTGGCCCTGCGCCGCGATCACCGGCTGCAGTTCGGTATAAGTCTTGCGAACGTGATCTGTCGCCCGAATGAGACAGTAAAACGTGCCGGCATCCGTCCACCAACTTTCAAGAAAGTCGAAAGCCATAGTGCCTTCCCTAATGTAGGCGTTGTTGACGTCGGTAATCGCGGCCTCAACCAGCGTGTCGATCGGGCAGCAGATCATCGGCTTGTTATAGATAGGCAGCAGATGCTTGTTCGTGATTTTCGTGAGAGGAGGGAGGCGGCTTCCGGTTCCACCGGCTAAAACAATACCTTTCATAACAGCTGAAACAGCGGCGGGCGACAATTATTCCCGCGATCTCATCTCATCTCGCCTCCGTCTAGGCAGGCTCGACCCATCGCTTATTGAACGGCCACCAAATGGTAGATTTCGGCAGCACTCAAGAGCATCACTCCCTGACCGTTCGCTCCTGACCCGTTGCGGCTCTTCATGCCCCCGATGAGGCCGCTGTCTTTCACGCTCGGATGGCACACGGCGCAGGACTGGCTGGACGGCAGATTCACGTCCGATACCAACGCATATGTGAGATTGTGGACTGACCAAGTCACCACCTGCAATCCGTTCCTGCGATGGGTATGAAACGTCAGGCTTTTCGATACCGTTTTCTCACCACCGGCGGCCGCAGAACTCGATGCCGAAACTACTAGCAGGCTGACGAGTTGCGTCTTCATACGGTAGGCGATATGCGCTGCATTGTCCCCTCGGAAGGTGATCAACCTGCCGCCCGAGAGCTTATACTTTGGGTCCTGTCCTGAACCGTCCTGGTAGCTCGGCAGCCGAAAATGAAACAGGACTTTGCTGGCGAACCAGGCGCTCATCTCCGCCGGCGAGCTGGTTGTAACTTCGAGTGGAAGGCGACCGGTGAGTTGCTGACGATAAGTTTTTTCTGCCACGTCTACAAAGGCAGTCGCACGCATCTCCCTCAACAAGAAGCTCCACAACAGCATGGCTCCGACAATCGTTAGTCCACACGCGACAAGCGCCGGTATGGGTCCGGTGTCCCTAACCAGCAAAACCGCGAACCTGTGCGTCCTTTTGTCTTTATGCTTTCCGGCTGTCAGATCGCGGCAGCGGGGACGCACGTGGCGGTCGACGTTGGAGGGGTGAAAAGCTCGCTTGTAAGAAGCTGGTGGATTGAGACGGCTTGGAGTCTGTCACACGAGCGTTAGCGATGGAGTTTGCAGAGGAGGGAATCCGTTTTAATGCGATCGCACCTGGTGTGGTGAACACGCCGATGCATCCGGTGGAGGCTCATGAATTCCTGAAGCAATTGAGCCCAATGAAGCGGTTGGTAGAGGTTGGCGAGATTGCGGATTTGCTGCTCTATATGGAATCCGCTTCATTTCTGAATGGCGAAGTGGTGCATCTTGATGGAGGGGCGCATGCCGGCAAGTGGTCCTAAGCGAAAGTCTTGGAATTACACCAGAGTCGCGGGTCTGCTGGGAATCGATTATCCAATTATTCAGGCGCCTTTTGGCGGATTTGCATCTCAGCACTTAACGGCCACCGTATCCAACCTGGGAGGGCTTGGATCGCTTGGGGCTGTCGTGCTCAGCGGCCCGGCTATACGGGAGGCCGTTAACGAGATACGCAGCCTCACGAACAAGCCCTTCGCGGTCAATCTATGGGTTTCGACCTCTGATCGCCAAGCTTCGCATGATCATCAGGATGTCACGGAAAAGATTCGCGAGTTGGCGCGATATTACGCCGAGCTGGGCATTGAACCACCATCTAAAGTGGAAGCCAAGTCTCAGGACTTTGAGGCACAGGTCCATGCAGCCATCGAGGCTGGCGCTCCGGTGCTCAGCTTCATCTACGAATTCCATCCTGGGAAATACTAGAGGAATGTCGCAGACAATCGATCAGGACAATCGGGGCCGCAACAACGATGGAAGAAGCTGTGATGCTGGAAAAAGCGCGAATCGATCTGATCGTGGCATCGGGTTTAGAGGGGGGTGGTCACCGAGGGTCATTTCTTCGCTCCCCTTCGGATTCGCTCGTGGGTAGCATTTCGCTTATTCCTCAAGTGGCAGATGCGGTTGGAGTTCCAGTCATAGCGGCGGGCGGAATTGCCGATGGGCTAGGTCTGGTAGCGGCGCTCGCATTGGGTGCTGAAGGCGTGCAGATTGGCACTGCTTTTCTCCCATGTGAAGGTTCGGGCGCGAGCACCGCGCTACGAAAAGCCCTGCTCTCCAAAGCAGCAATCCGAACTGATCTCACGGACGCCTTCACAGGACGACTAGCAAGAGGAATGGTCAATCGGCTAATGGACGAACTGAGCGATATTCGTAGTCCTCGTTTACCGTTTCCTTTACAACATGCATTGACTCAAACGGTTGCGGGGCCGGCGTCGACGCAGGAACGAGCAGACTTGATGCCTCTTTGGGCGGGTCAAAGCGCTGGTCTCTGTCGTCACACCCAAGCGAGCGAGTTGATGGCGGAGTTGATTGCGACAGCCGACGATTTTTTCCACTCCTTCACTCCCACATAGATGCAGTGTCGCTCTCCGCTGCAAATTGCCAACGCAAAAAGCGAGGAATAATTTAATCGCGTGCGTGTTGGTCCTGATAGCAGAACAGGAAAACATGCGAGCTCTACTCAAGACAATCAGTACGTTATCCATCTTAGCCGCTCTTGTTACTGCGGGAGCAATGGCACAGACAGTCACGAATCCGCTCTTCAAGGGGGCGGATCCCTCGGTCGTTCTTGTGAACGGAATCTATTACTAGGTTCAATCAGGGTGTGCCGATCCGGATTTGGGAAGCTCTCACGGAAACATATGCGTCCGGTCCTCTGCAACGCTGGAGGGCTTAGGTTCGACGACTCCCGTTGTGGTGTGGAGAGCACCAGTTTCCGGGGCGAACTCTGCAGACGTCTGGGCGCCCCAAATCGAATATCTGGACGGAAGCTGGTACATCTATTACTCGGCCACATCGTCGGTCGGAGGAACTGATCATAGGCTCTTTGCTCTAATTCCCAACACGCCAGGCGCCGTTTTAGGCAGCTGGGTTGCCGCTTCAACGGCCGACCCGGCTGGTGAACTGCCCACCAATTGGAAGAGCGCCTGGGGTATCGATCCGGATGTCTTCGTGGCGAGCGATCAGCAGCTTTATCTAACGTATTCCTGCCATCAATCAGACGACACAACACAGAGCAACTACAACTATCAATCGATTTGCCTTTCGGCGATGAGCGATCCGCTTCATCTTCAGGGGCGGACCGTTGCTTTGTCTTTGCCGACGCAGCCCTGGGAGACACGCGGCTTTCCAACACAAGAGGGGCCTTTCGGGTTTACTCGCAACGGAGTGGACTACATTCTCTATTCGGGGAGCTTCGGCGGGAACCCCGACCAGTACAGTGAAGGCATCCTCATCAATAACCATCCGCCTCAACCGAACGGTACAGGAAATGCTCTGCTCAATCCCGCCTCCTGGATTAAAGATGGTCCTGTCTTCGACGGGCACCACGCTTCGTATGGAACTGCCAGCGTCGTTCTCGTCGACTCTCCAGACGGTACAGAAATCTGGAACGTTTACCATGGGACCGACTGCCTCACCGGTTGCGTTGTAAAGGATGGCAAGACCTGGATTGATCGGTCGATTCGTACGCAAAAAGCAGGATGGTCTCCGTCGGGGGCTCTCGTCCTTGGTTATCCGGTCGACATTCAGGACACTGACTCTCAAGCCGGCCAATCTGTTCCGTTGCCCGCTCCTTCAACCGATGGCAAAGGCACGACGCTGGCGCCTGCCTGGGGTACTGCTTTCGGCGACGCGGCGGAGGGCGATACTAAAGACGGGAATACCGTCGGCAGCTGGAGCAGTTCAAATCCGACATCCATCGGTAGTACGAGCCTAGATCCTGGACATTACGACCAGAACTTCTTCGGATCGAATCCGAATTTGCAGGATTACGTGCTCTCCACGAAAATTCAGCTTGTTGGCGCCGGCAAAGAGGATGGCCACCCCAAGTATGGTGTTTATGGAGCTTACGTGGATCACGACAACTACTATGTCGCAATGATCGACACGACGGTCTGCGCGGGTCCCGGTTGTGTCGCAACAGATGCTGTTGTGAATGGCGCGGACCAGGGATGGCAGAATTGCACGTTGCCGTCCGGATTCAATCCCACTGCTGCCAATCTTCTGGTGATTGAGGTGGCAAATGGCACTTTCAGCCTCGCGATGAATGGATCGCCTCTGGTCGGAGCCTGCCAGAATCGCCAATTTTCCTTCACAGCAGGGCAGGCGTCCACGCATGGGAGCAACGGCCAAGTTGGCGTTGTCGTTGACGACACAGAAGCTCAATACACCAATTTCAACGTTTCTTACGGTTTGCCGCAGGACAGTGGAACCTTCAACCAGGCGTATGCCTTCAGGAACCAAGCCAGTTATATGAACTTGGACAATCAGTGCGACGGTTGTGGTGCTAAGCCTGCCCAGGACGCGCAGGTAATTCAATATCCGACGGCCGCTCCCTATCCTTTGACCATTTCTTGGACTCAACGGTGGACATTAAAGAGCCAAGACAATGGGTACTTCTCAATTGTGAGCGCTGCAAGCGGACTGTGTCTCGACAACCTCTCGGGCGACAGCAGCAGCCCCGTGCTCAAGCAGATTTCATGTAACGGCGGCTGCACTCAAAACTGGCAGTTCATCCCGGTAGGCAATAGCAACTTCGTGATTCAGAACCAGGCGTCGTCGCTGGTATTGGACTCCGTTGACACACCGCAAGGAACTCAGATTAGGCTGAATTCGAGAGCGGGATCGCCTTCGCAGCAGTGGTAACTGATTGTTCGGTAGATATCGAGGTGTCCTCCTCGCTCGTTGAAGCGAGGAGAGGTGCTATTCAAAGAGGAACTATGTCTATAGAAGCGTCTCACATACTCCGACTGGTGGAGCAGATCTCCGCAGGTTGGGTCGCAGGAGATGGAAAGCAATTTGCCACTTCCTTTGCCCCGCAGGCACATTTCGTAGCTTTTGATGGCAATATTCTGATTGGTCCTGCGGAGATTGCCGCCTTTCATCAAAGGGCTTTCGATAGCCATCTTCGGGGGACGAAGTTAGATCTCGCCATTCAAGAGATTAGGCCTGTCAGTCCCAATGCTTGGCTCGTTTTTGCCCAAGGCGGGATAAAAAGAATAGACGGATCGGCGGGAGAACTCACGGGCGAATCGGCCCAGACTCTCCTGTGTAAACAGGAAGTTGGGGTAACGCTCATTGAAGCTTTTCAAAACACACGCATTCGTCCAATAATCGATAAGCAATCGGCACAGGCATGGCGTGAGTTCGATAAGCTTTGGGAGACTCGGAATCAATTGAAATAATTCCAATATCCGGCCGGTCCATACCTGTGCGTCTTATCAGGCTCGATCGGAGTAGTTCAGTTCGTAGAATTGCCGGTATTCTCCGCTCTTCACGCGCTGAACCCAAGGCTGGTTCTTGCGGTACCAATCCACAGTGGCGGCCAAGCCGCCGTCGAATTCTACAGTTGGCTCCGACCCTAATTCACGCGTCAGCTTGGCATTGGTCAACGCGTAACGGCGATCATGACCGGGACGATCAGCGACACGCGTAATCAGCGATTTCGATTTACCTGTCGCCTTCAGAATGCGGTGGATCACCTCGAGGTTCGACAGAGAGCAGTTGCCTCTGATGTTGTACACTTCGCCTGGCCGCCCTTGCTGGACAACAGAGCGAATAGCGCGGCAATGATCTTCCACGTAAAGCCAATCTCGAATCTGCTGGCCGTCGCCGTACACCGGCAGCGGCTTGTCTTCGAGAGCATTCGAGATCATCAAAGGAACAAGCTTTTCGGGAAACTGGTAGGGACCGTAGTTATTCGAGGCTCTGGTCACCGAGACGTTCAGCTTATAAGTAGTGAAGTAGGAAAGAGCAAGCAGATCGGCGCCGGCTTTCGATGCCGAATACGGGCTGCTGGCGCGCAGCGGATAGGACTCGTCCGCCTCCTGAGGCGGATCAATGCTTCCATAGACCTCATCGGTGGAAACGTGAACGAATCGCGAGAGCTTATGGGCGCGCGCTGCCTCAAGTAGAACGAATGTTCCGTTCAAGTTTGTCTGGATCACTGGGGCGGGCGAGTGAATGCTGCGGTCGACATGCGATTCAGCCGCAAAATGAACCACAACGTCGGGCGCTTCGGTTTCGAAGATCTCGTCGACAGCATCCTTGTCGGCGATGTCAGCTTGGACGAAACGGTAGCCGGGATGGTTCACTACCGGCTCGAGGTTCTCGAGATTACCGGCATACGTGAGCTTGTCGAGATTGATTACCTCATCGGCCCAGCCTTCGCGCAAAGCCATGCGCACAAAAGCGGAACCGATAAACCCGGCTCCGCCGGTTACAATTACTTTCATTTATGTTGGAACTCCCAATCGTAAGCGATCGACTCGTCGTTGTAGGATATGCGCCCTTCATCCTGGGGATCGTAGGTCCGGTTGGTGATGTAGACCAGCACGGAAGGATGCTCGCCGATCACCTTGTAGCCGTGCGCAACACCCGGCGGGATGAGCAGTTGCCAGGGGCGCAGTGCACCGATATAGAACGTGTTCTTCATGCCGTATGTTTTCGACCCGCGGCGGAGATCCACCAAAGCAACCTGGAACAAACCGGCTGCGGGCACCCAAAAATCAGTTTGGAAACGATGAAAATGGAACGCCTTTACAATGCCCGGGTAATTCAGGGCTGCTGAGACTTGCGAGCCGGCAGGAGGAAATTCAGTTATCCAGCCTTGTCCGAGCCGCGCGACTTCGAGAAAATAACCGCGGTCATCCGGCCATACCGGGAAAGGATTCACTCCAACACCCGCGATCAAATCGGGACTCGTGGGTGAAAGTATGACTTTTCCGATTCCCGGCTCAGCGGTGGGAACTTCTATTTCAATACCGGATTCGAGAACTCCTAAAGCAGCGGTGCTCATTGGTGTCACCGTACTGCTCCAGCCATCACTGACTGCAGTTCTGCCTGAGTTTTATGAACCAGATTTGAAGCCTGAATAAGGGAATCAAACGTGCCGGCGTCGGTCCACCAGCCTTCGAGAAAATCGAAAGCCATCGTGCCTTCCTCAATGTAGGCGTTGTTGACGTCCGTAATTTCCAGCTCGCCCCGCGCCGAGGGTTTCAGTGTGCGGGTTTTATCGAAGACCGTCTCATCGTACATATAGATGCCGGTCACCGCGTAATTCGATTTGGGCTTAGCCGGTTTCTCCTCGATGGACACGATCCGCTCGCCTTGAATTTCGGCGATGCCAAAACGTTCAGCATCCGGCACCTGCTTCAGAAGAACCTTGGCCCCTCTATCCTGGCGCTCGAAGTCGTCTGCTGCGCGACGAATAGATTCTCCAATAATGTTGTCTCCAAGCACAACACATACCTTGCTTCCTTCAGCAAAATGCGCGGCCAAAGCCAGGGCTTCGGCAATACCGCCCTCGCCCTCCTGATATGCGTAATTGATATGGTTTAGACCGAAGTCTTTTCCGTTCCCGAGAAGCCTCAAGAAATCGCCACCGTTCCTGCCTCCCGTGACAACTAAGATATCCGTAATTCCCGCTTCGACGAGCGTTTCGATCGGGTAGTAGATCATCGGCTTGTCATAGACAGGCAACAGATGTTTGTTCGTGATTTTCGTGAGAGAGCCGAGACGGCTTCCGGTTCCACCAGCTAGAACAATGCCTTTCATAACAGGTTAAACACCAATGGGCGGCGATTATTCCCGCGACGTCATCTGATCTCACCTTCGCAGCCGCTGCACCGCAAAGAGCTTACATGCGGGAACAAAAGCTGCGCTCAGCTGTTGGTTAGTACAGGAGTCAGTCTCGTGGACACCTTCCATAGCTTTGGAGCGACTGTTCGGGGTCAAGCGCTCCCTCATCGCGAAGGAAGATCATTGGGGTGATGTCCAGGCGTGTTGAGCCAAGCTTTCGGGAATAAATCCCCGATTCGAGAGTTTCCCCACCAGCGATGCAACGACAAATGGGCAAGCGAGCCTAGTCATTAGACACGCTCGTAACCAATGCACTGTCGGGAAGAATTTACCTTTATTTGTTTCGCTTGGAGGAGCGTTCTTGAGCCATATTCTTGTTTGCATAGTGCCCGCGCCTGGGCACATAAACCCGCTGCTGGCTATTGCCCAGCATCTGAACAGCGTTGGTCATTCCGTTACAGTTCTCACCGGCGATGTCTTCAGAGACAAAGTCATTTCGGCCGGTCTCGACTTTGTACCCGTTACTGGAATCGCCAACTATGATTACCGTCGCCTGGACGAGTTGTTTCCGGATAAACGAAATCTTCGGGGCACGGATCTCTTGATCTTCTATCTCAAGCAGCTATTGGGAGATGCGATACCGGATCAGGACCGATGTATCCGGCAGATCATGGCCAAAAGACCGGTCGATCTGATTCTCATGGATATTTCGTACATGGGCACCTTCCCTATGCTTCTTGGCCCTAAGAGTAAGCGGCCCCCAATCGTTGGTTGCGGAGTTCTTCCGCTGATGATGTCGAGTTCCGATTTTGCGCCCTACTCGCAACCGGATACCACGCCGGAAGGGTTACTGCGAAACAAGGAAGCGAACCGCCAGTTCCAGGCTGCTCTACAGCCAGCCAGCGAACACATAAATGCAGTTCTTTCCAAGTGTGGAGCGCCTTCCCTGCCGCGTTTCGCCCCCGACTGCATGTTCGTGCTGCCCGACCTGTTCCTCCAGTTCACCGGAGAAGCATTCGAGTTTCCCCGCAGTGATATGCCGGACACCATTCGTTTTGTGGGTCCGGTCCTACCCAAACCGTCGGTTCATTTCAACGAACCTGCCTGGTGGAACGATCTGGATGGTGGCAGACCGGTTGTCCTCGTCACTCAGGGAACAATTGCAAACTTCAACTTCAACGAGCTAATCCAACCGACACTCTCGGCTTTGGCCGATGAGGATGTGCTGGTCGTCGCTGCAACTGGGCGGCCCGATATCGAATCGCTCGTTGTGCCGTCTAATGCAAGAGTTGAGCCGTTTGTTCCCTTCGATCGTCTCCTCCCCAAAGTCGATGTATTCGTTACGAATGGTGGCTATGGCGCAGTACATCAGGCGCTCAGTCTTGGAGTACCGATTGTCGTTGCGGGTGAGACAGAAGATAAAGCGTGGGTCTCTGCTCGGATCGATTGGTCAGGAGGCGGCATTAGCCTCGGGACGCAAAACCCTACTGAAGAGCAAGTCGGCGACGCGGTCCACACTGTGCTGGCAGACAGCCGATATCGAGAGAGAGCACGAGCGATTCAACAGAACTTCAAACAGTATGATGCTCCTGGCGCAATCGCCGAAGCTGTAGAGTCCCTAATCGAACAAGCGGCGCTGCAAGCGACTTACTGATCATTTTAGACACTTCGCATCAATTACAGACTGCCGATCTATGACGATTGGCAGTCGCTATGCGGGCATCGGGCGTTGCAGATTTTTACAGCTCTCGGGTTCGCTCATTAAGAAGAAGCAACCTCCTCACTCGATACTTCGGAAGAGCGATTGGGGCGGCCGCATTAGGAGCCCTTCTCCTTGGGCACGGTTGATTAACTCAAGCCGTGGACAAGATTTGGATGATGACAGGAACGATGAGGAAGCACTCGTTAGACGCGGCTTCCAGATAGCGCCGGTTCCGCTTAATCTAGCGGGAAAAGACCGTCTCTCGCACAAGTTACGCCGGTAAAAGATCACCTTAGCATCGCGCTGGAATAAACCGTTCATTCGTTTGTTCTGACTGGTGAAGTGTCGATGAATAATCAGTTGGTCACCCCGGTAAAAAGCAGTACGAGCCCAGAGATGGTTCAAACATCATCACCAATTGGTACGGAGATTATTCGTCCTCTTGGAACGATGGAACGAGTTCTGTGGCTGCTCGATCAGACACATCCGACACATTTTTCCATAGCGGCAGAAATTGAAGGCCCCACTACTGTAACGTCCTGGCGTTCAGCCCTTGATGCTGTGCAGCGTCGCCACCCGTTCTTCTCTGTTTGTATTGACGAGGATGAAAATTCAAACCCCTATTTTCGCCGCGTTACCGGAACACAGATCCCTCTGCGAGTGACTGATACAAAGAACGCGGAGTCGCAATGGGAGCGGGAGATAGAGAGGGAACTAGCGACGCGCTTTGATCCAAAACAGGCGCCACTCATACGCGTGGTCCTGCTGCATCAGCCGAACAAGTCGATACTCATTTTCACTGCTTATCATCCCATCGGAGATGGCATCTCCATGGCGTTCGCAATCCGCGATACACTTCGCGCTCTCTCTGGAGAAAAGCTGGAAACGTTATCTCCCCTGCCATCCATGGAGGACCTGCTTGGCATGTCACAAACTTCTCTCGCTGGACCCTTCTCCAAAACGTCATCAGGCTCTAGTCCGGAGAGAGTTGCAGGAACGAACGATCGGAATGCAGATGCAGCTCCTCACGTGAAGGGATTGCGACTGAGCACGGAATTGACCGGCAAACTGTTGAGCCGTTCGCGGCAGGAGGCAACGACCGTACATGGAGCACTTTGCGCGGCTCTCGTGTTGGCAGGCAGACAGGTATTCAGTGCATGGAATAATCCTGTTCGTATTCACTCTTCCATTGACGCTAGAAGACTGTTGCATCTGGGCGAGAACTACATGCAACTAGCTTTCGGCGGCATAGTCGCGGTTAACCCGGATACGATGCCGAACTTCTGGGAAATCGCACGCTCGATGAAGAGCGGCCTGGTCCCGGCACGGTCGCCCGAAGGCATTATGGCTGGACTCGGCGGAATGAATGATGTCCTTCTTCAAGGACCGGATTCGCGGGCGTTCTCTCAGATCGCGAAAGAGGCCCATGCACACGAAGCAACACTAACCAACCTGGGAAACTTGCCATTTGACACCCGTTTCGGAGATTTGAACCTGACCTCGATGTGGGGACCGGCGATCGATTTGAGTGCGGAGAATGCGCAAACGGTTGGAGCAGCGACCGCCAACGGCTCCTTGTGTCTGCTTCATACCAGCTCTATCCCGGCGCAATCGCTGCTTGAGGTCATGAAACAGTTTATAGCTGCCGCCTGCAACGCATCCTGAATAAGCCTGAGCGCGACTGTATCCGTTTGTAGGCGAGTTGATTAATTGGCACGGTTTTCTCGCGCCGATCCTACCCTCGATCAGGAAGGCCGGATCGAGGCGAGCCGGTCGGTAGCGCTGCGTTGTCTCGTCTTGATCAGATGGCTCTAAGATACCGAAATTTTGGTCTTCAAAACGGTTTTCACAAGATCACCGAGATTCGTTTATCGAGGTTTCGGGAATAACTTCCCTATTCGAGAGTTTTACCACCAGTGATGCAGTCGACAGGTGGGCACGAGCGAGCCTGGTGTTAGACACGCTCGTACCCAATGCACTGTCGGGAGGAATTTACCTTCACTTGTGTCACTGGAGGAAAATCTTTGAGCCATATTCTTGCTTGCGTATTGCCCGCACCCGGGCACATAAACCCGATGCTGGCTATCGCCCAGCATCTAAACAGGGTTGGTCATTCCGTTACAGTTCTTACCGGCGATGTCTTCAGAGACAAAGTCATCTCCGCCGGTCTCGACTTTGTACCCGTTACTGGAATCGCCAACTATGACTACCGTTGCCCGGAAGAGTTTTTTCCGGACAAAAGAAATCTTCGAGGCATAGATCTCATGATTCATTATTTCAAGCATCCATTTGGGGATACGATACCGGATCAGGACCAATGTATCCGCCAGATCATGGCCAAAAGACCGGTCGATCTGATTCTTACGGATGTTCCATATTTAGGGGCTTTTCCTCTGCTTCTTGGCTCCAAGGACAAGCGGCCCCCAGTCGTTGGTTGCGGAGTTCTTCCGCTGGTGATGAACAGTTCTGATTTTGCGCCCTTCTCGCAGCCAGATACAACATCGGATGGATTACTGCGAAACAAGGAAGCGAACCGCCAGTTCGAGGCTGCTTTCCAGCCAGCGACTGACCACATAAATGCAGTTCTTTCCGGGCGTGGAGCAACTCCCTTGCCGCGTTTTGTTGTTGACTGCATGTACGTGCTGCCCGACTTGTTCCTTCAGTTCACCGGAGAAGCATTCGAGTTTCCCCGCAGTGATATGCCGGACACCATCCGATTTGTGGGTCCCGTCCTGCCCAAGCCGTCGGTTACTTTCAAAGAACCTGCCTGGTGGAACGATCTGGATGGTGGCAGACCGGTTGTCCTCGTCACTCAGGGAACAATTGCAAACTTCGACTTCAACGAGTTAATCCAACCCACACTCTCAGCTTTGGCCGATGAGGATGTGCTGGTCGTCGCTGCAACTGGGCGGCCCGATATCGAGTCGCTCGTCGTGCCGTCTAACGCACGAGTGGAGCCGTTTGTTCCCTTCGATCGCCTCCTGCCCAAAGTCGATGTATTCGTAACCAACGGTGGCTATGGCTCGGTGCATCAGGCGCTCAGTCTTGGCGTACCGATTGTCATTGCGGGTGAGACGGAAGATAAAGCGTGGATCTCTGCTCGGGTCGATTGGTCAGGCGCCGGCATTAGCCTCGGAACGCAAGATCCTACGAAAGAGCAAGTCGGCAGCGCGGTCCGCTCTATGCTGGCAAACAGCCGATATCGAGAGAGAGCACAGGAGATTCAACAGAATTTCGAAGAGTATGATGCTCCTGGCGCGATCGCCGAAGCTGTAGAGTCCCTGATAGAAGAAGCGGCCCTGCAAGCGACTTACTGATCAGTTTAGACGTACTGTGAAAGAACGGCATTGGAAGCGGAGCTGCTGGCCGACTCCGCTTCCTTGTGGGTAAGATCTCCAGGCACGTGCATTTAGATCCTGGCGCCAATAATCAGGAGTGCAAGGATTCTTGATTAAGCAGGCCTATCGAGTAGTACGCCGCATCGGAACCATTGGAGGTGCTGATCCTGCCTTGATGACGCCAAGCGCCTTGAATCCATGCCGCTCATAGAGCGAAATGCGAGGTTGGAGCAAACCACTAGTGGCTTCATCTGACTTCAGCCGGCGGGCGCCTCCACATAAGAGAGAATGGTGGTTCGGGGTACTTCGAATAAGCTCGGGTAGTCTGCCGGCCTGGTTGGGGGACTTGGGAATCTGCCGAAATGGAACGTGATCGCACACCGTTAACCGATCTCTTCGGTCCCCGCTTCGTATGGTGTCACTCGCGTATGACGCCGTAGGCCCGACCCATCCGTTTCACTCTGGAAAGGTCTGCGGCTTCCGAATTCGATCGTGAGACGTGGCAATCGAAACGGAAGCCGCATCGTCAGGACATGCTGAGACTCTCTTCTAGAAGAAAAAGAGGATCCAATTGAATCTCTGGAGCATGGGCTCGAAATACAGCCCTATCTTCATACAAGCTTCGTCAATGGCTTCAACGGCGACAAGGGCATCACGTGTACAGCGATGAAAGAATTGGGTCACGAAATTAGAACACATAAGGCGCCCGTTTTCTTCCCGGCTTCGACCGGGCATTCGCAGACTTTACCGACGCCTCTACGAGCGTTGCTTCTCGAAAATCTCTTATTGACGGAAATATAAGGGGCAGACGCGTGTCATGTCTTACGCGAAATAGATGGAACAGCCCGAGCAACAGTTGGAAGCGACCTTTCGCGAGATCACTCTCCAGTATCTAGACGGATTATACGCGTACGCCATGACACTGACTCACAACCAAGCGGAAGCGGAAGATCTGGTGCAGGAGACTTATTTGCGGGCATTAGGAGCCTTCGAACAACTGCGGCCAGATAGTAATCTAAAGAGCTGGCTCTTCACAATCCTACGAAATATTCGGCTCAATCAGCTCCGTCGCATCCAAGGTGGCCCGCGGATGATCGAGATGGAAGGACGCTTCACGGATGTGCCTGAGTTCGAGGACAAGGCCTCGAAGGATCCTTACGCATCTTATGTGACAAAGCTGACGCACACTGACGTGAGAACCGCAATCGAGAACCTTCCGGCCGTTTTTCGTGAGGTGATTGTGCTTCGCGAATTTGAGGACCTGAGCTACAAGGAGATTGCGGAGATATTAGACTGTCCTGCCGGAACAGTCATGTCCAGACTGGGCCGGGCTAGAGAAAAGTTAAAAGAAATGCTCCAGCATTGGAGCATAGGAACAGTTCCAGCAGCAAACAAGGCGGTCCAACCATGAAGCAGTGTGAAGAGTGCACGAAGCGCATCGACCTATATCTTGATGGCGAACTTAGCGGAGAAGAGCTCGACGTATTCGAATACCATGTGAAGAACTGTACATCGTGTCTGGGCCGTCTTTCGAGCCAACGCCTCTACCTGGAGCGACTTCGGTTATCTCGACCGCTCTATACTGCTCCACTTGCCTTACGTGAGAGAGTAGAGCGGCTGCTGGAGGAAGAACCAGCAGCTTACCGTAAAGTTCCTGTGGATCTTCGGCAAGGCCCCGCCGGCAGGGTCAAGGAATGCTTACGCTCCTTCGTTGTTCTGTTATGGCTCAAGCCGATTCCGGCATTTGCCACCATCACTTTGGCGACGGTGGGACTATTAGCGTTGTGGACATTCTCGCAACAGGAGGCACGCGCGACAGCGTTTGTGGATTTGGCTGTTAACACTCATAAACAACAGCTGTCGGGGCGTATACCAATTGAACTGACGACAGGCTCTCCGGCAAAAATGGCCGGCTGGTTTACTGATAAAGTACCGTTTCCTTTCCGGCTGCCGGCCTATCAGGAACAACCCGGACAAACTCCACCGTATAAGCTCGTAGGAGGTCGGCTGATAACTTTCCGCGCCGACTACGCTGCGTACGTCGCCTATGAGATGAACAAGAACCTTATCAGCTTGATCATCGCTTCGGGACCGAGTTCGCTTGCATATGGTGGTGAGACTACGACGACTAGAGGACTGACCTTTCATTCGCATCAACACAATGGATTGCAGGTCGTGACCTGGTCCGCGCACAACTTGGCGTATGCATTGGTATCAAGCATCAACGTGCCGGCTCGTCGCTCCTGTGCAGTATGCCATGCAAGCCCGAGAGATAATGAGTTACTTCGAAATATTCACTAGAGCTTTGGCGCAGTCATCCGATGTGACTGAGGCTGGGCAGAAGGAACGCCTCGCCGATCATTGAGGACACGGGGTCCTCCCAAACACCCTCGTCCTAGGGACACGCTGATGACCGATAGCCGCCCTGTCCTCAGAAACTTTCACGATGGCATCACAATTCTGTCGCTCCACTTGCCATCGAGTTACCGCCAGAACTCCATTGCTTTAATACCTGCTTCAGCTTGTCGCGCGCACGTCCCAGCCTGGCCCTTACCGTCTCTGTCGGACAACCAAGCACCAGCGCAATCTGCTGATAACTGAGTTCTTCGAATTCGCGCAGCACAATGACCTCGCGGTACTTTGCCGGCAACTTCTCTATTGCATTTTGCACATCACTCTGCTTTAAGCGGTTCAGATAGGATGCGAACGGATCACTGGGCGTCTCGCCGGCTGTCGCCGGCTCATGATCTTCTTCATCCAGTTCCGCCATCGGCGCGCTGCTCCGCTGATTCTTCATTTTGTCTAACCACAGACCTCGTTGAATTGTGAAGAGCCGGCTTTTAATGTGGCTGTCCGGGTGTTGTCGCCCACCAGGCCGCATGGCTCGCGAGTAAGTCTCTTGTACCAGGTCTTCGGCTTCAGCTGGATTTCGAGTCAGCGCCATGGCGTAAGCGTATAGTCCGTTCAGATATTGCATCGCACCTTGTCGAGTTCCCAAAACATAATGCACACTGACGGCCTTTTATTCCGACCAAAGTAAGCGCTTTGTAACTACACTTCATCTGTCAACATTCAGTTGAGTCCGAACCATCAATTGCTCCAGAATCAAAGTGGTACTTGGAATGGCTACCAGTTCAACGTGTATTTACGAATTTCCTAGAGTTTGCCTAGTTGATTGTGAGGATTTCGATCCGGCTCAGACTGCGTCCACCATACTGTGCCGTTCTCCTAAAGGTTAATGCTCTTGCGTACCGATGTTAAAAAGATAATTCTTGTGGAATAAAAGATCGGTTCACGGGTAATACCTACGAGAAGAGATTTCCTGTGTTGTCTGCGCATTAGCCAGACAGTAGGGGGGCGGCTAGTCATGACGGAGTGCCAAAAGTGCAGGAACCAAATCGATATCCATTTGGATAACGAATTGTTGGGGCGTGAACTGGAGACCTTCCTTGAGCATTTGAGCCTCTGTGCGGAATGCCAGGCGGAGTTTAGCGAACGACGGTCATTCCTTCAAGGCATCCGCTCAGTCCGCCCTCTCTACACGGCTTCAGCAGGTTTACACCGCAGGATTGCCGCGTTACTGGACGCCGGGACTGAAACTAGCTCTATCAGCGTTACCGGTGCTGCGGCCCATATTCGGAATCGTTGCCATAATCTCCCCCGCGGCCTTGATGATATGGAGAGTTGCTCAACAAGAGGGCGAGCGATTCGTTCGTGCGGATGGCCTGGAGTTGCCCCACTTTTTGAGACAAACGGTTAAGAGTCAAAGATCATTGAAGGGAGAATTTGACTAATAGGATTGTCTCGACGTAAGTTCACACCGCCTCTGGCCACGTCACTATTCCGCTCCAAGAATCTGCCGTGCTCGCGTCTTTGCCATGCGCAGGATGTGCTCCAATTCCGTTAAATATTCTAATTCTGATTCTTGCTCGGGCGTAAGCCCACTTAGTTTCGCTGCCTCAAGCAATAAGAGGGAACGTTACCGCACCGCAGCCGATGGCTGTATCCAGTTTCTGGCGCTAAAGTGGACGATTCAAAAGGAAAGTAGCTCGAACCTATCGTTCGCTTCGGTACACGATCCGCAAATGCAAATGCGCGAGTGACTGAAATAAAGCTGGCTCCCCGACATGGATTCGAACCACGACTATCAGTACCCTTTTGCTATCTGTAAGTTACTGATTCTTATAGAGCCACAAGAGCCTAAAACACCCCTAAAACCGTATTCTTGTACGATTCCTGTACGTGACCTTCCGCCGCACGACACATAGACAGCCTTCCCCAAAACAAAAAATCCCTCGGAGGCTCTGCACCACCGAGGGAAGATTCATCAACTTAACGAAGGATCATGACCTCCTTCGTCCCAAATACTTAGACACTCCAAAAAATCCCCCGGAGGCAGCCACCACCGAGGGATTCAAACAAATAACGAAGGAGAACTTATTAAAACTCCCTCGTCATCGATATTTAGACACGCCGCTGCTCAATCGATCGCAGACGATCCTCCACATTCTCCAGATCCTCTTTGATCCCAGTCACCTCTTTCTGATTCAATTCCAAAAGAAGAGTCTGGCGATCCAACAGACGTTGTACAGCATCCAGGGTTTTCTGCATCGTCTCCAGAAGACTCTTGTGGTCAGCTAAGGTTTTACTATGCATCTCTGTGGTCCAACTCGTTTTGATCACATGCACGATCCAACCGATCACACTGGCGACGCTGATGCTGCCGAGCGTGATGGTGGTCGAAATCGGAATGCCCTCATCGAGTGCGAAAAGCATTGCTGATGGCCTCCGTGCGGTGTCTCAGAGAAATGATGTTGCGTGTGGTCTGCTCCAGGTGTTCGACTGCCTCTTTCGCGGCGGGTTCTTCGTGCGATCGGGATAGCGACCAGAGCGCTGTGACGGCACTCATCACCATCACGAGTTTCGAGGTCGTAAACAAATACGAATTGAGGTGATTCAAGTCGGGTGTGCACCACAGCATTCCTGAAATAAAGAACATGACCGTCGAGACTCTGACCCGCATTCGTCGCAAGCTTTCTTTACTCATTTGTGATCCTTGGCCAGCACCAAGCCGGTGCCTGCTACTGCGTACGCTGAAAAGGCAATGAGGAAGTCGCTGACGGAATGCTTGCCATGGAACAAAGCAGGAAAGGCATTCACAAATCCGAAACCGTATGTCGCCAGTCCGCAGACAGTCGTCTTCCACGACGAGCCAAAATACTTCGACAAAAACGCATTGATCGATTGCGGGATCATGATCTCACCGCCAGCGGTGGGAGCAAAGGGAGTTGAATATTCCCCTTCGCCGCCTTCATTTTGTTGAGCAGGTCGACGACATCCTTCACTACTTCCGGCTGCATGTGAATCACAATGCCGGTGGACGCGTCCGCCGCACTCAACGTCGAGACGGCAGCAAGAGCCTCGCCTAGTAGCGCTTCGGAGGCTCGCTCGATCTCGAACGCCAGTGCAGCCACACTTGGATCGAGCGTCGCAATCACATCAGCCGCCACTGTGATGGTGGTGTCGATTGCCCGCTGATTTTGAATCGCCCATTGGATGGCCACCTTCACGTCGTGTGCGAAAGTGGCGAAGGCGTGGCCTAAAGATTTAAATGAAAACATAGATTTTTAGTAATTAGCTAACGAAAAAACAAAATGGTAGGTCAACCACAAAAGCAGTGGAACCCGCAATCCGTCTGACCAGCGCTGTGAAGGTCGCGTCGTTCGAGTCGGAGCCTGACGCGTTTGCGGATGTCAGAATTGTGGCAGTGCTTGCAGGTTTTCCTTCTACGTATTGTTCCATTTCGTTGTTTCTGTATCCTAAAATCGGTTAGTGGCCACTCATGCTTGCATCGATTGCATACCAAGCGAGGCGTTAAAAGTTCAGCATGAGTGTGTTCGGACGACTGCACTTTGCGTCTTTGTTCGTGACTTTCTATTAATCCAAGAGAGACTTTAGTCCGATGCTCTAGAGAAAGTGGTTTTCCCTTCTTTCTCGCGGCCATCTCTACCAAATGTTTTTGGAACTTGGAGCTTTTTCTCAGGGCTTCGGAGTGTGCTTTCAATTCAGATTCTGATCGTTTTCTGCCTTTCAGAGCCGCCGACCTTTTTGCGTTTGTTTCAGGAGTATTAGGACCAATCTTCAAACCCTTTCTGCTGTGAGAAATGTTCGCACGATGCTCTGGGGTAAACACTCTTCCTTTCATCTTTGCGATAGTTTCTGGACGATGTTTTCGTCCAACCCAATTACAGCTTTGTTCAGCGTAGAGTGCGATGTTATAACAACGGGAGCGATCACCCACATGAACTTTATTCATCCAGAATTGTTCCCTTGTCCGAAGGTCATCTTTAGTTGCAACTACTTCAACGACTACGAAGTAGAATTCCCAAGGCTCTTTGTCAAAAGCTGCTTGAAGATAACCGTTGAAGTGGATTCCTAACCTTAATTCGCGCCAATGCTCTCTCTTCCGTTTTCTTAAAATGGCTGCACTTCCAACGTAGACTCTATGATTGCGGCGATTCCAAATCATGTAAATGCCGCTTTTAAGAGAGGCTTCTAATGTAGGGGTTTTCACCTCAATACTTAGTTGCCAGGAGCGATCAGGAAATGAAAAGCAAGCCATCCTAATATGGCTGCACGTGCCCACAATGGAATGGTGCGTCTGACTAGGGCACTGAATGTGGCGGTATTTTTGTTGAGCAAGCCTTCTATTTCGAGAGCCGCACCGCTGAGGATGACGACGAGCCATCCGACAAGATCCCAGTGCGAAAACGGAAACGTCACTAGTGCGAGCATTGTTCACTCAGCCTCAAAGTTGTACTTCATCAAACATTTTATTAAAGGTCTGTTTTTCTGTAGAATGAAGATATGGAACTTAGTACAAGCGCTTTTCTAGCGTCAGAAATGCAAGACAGAATGAGAAAAGTATTGGATTCTTTCGGAATTCAAGTCGGAATAATAACGGCTGATTCGGTTGACGATCAGCCGAGCCAACAAAGCAACACTAAAACTACGGAGAAGATCGTTCGTGTCCGTCGATGGTTCGTAGGTGTATCGGCTAACGAGGAAACTTGTCAAAAAATAATCGAGTTAGATCGGTTTAATCAATTCGATAAGTTCGATGTTGAGATTTTTCCTGGTATACAGAAAGCGGGTCCAATAACATCACCTACTCCGAATTTAACGGGTCGCTTAATTGGGATACATCGGGTGCTCTTTGTGCTGACGGAGACAATATGCTCGGAGTTGCTGTAACCGCTTATTAGTCACTCACAACACCTCTTACTGCACACCGACCAACGACACAACGTCTGGTGGTTTGAGCGGATTGTTGTTATCCCCGAAGCCGTAGAACAAATAGGCCGGATTGGTGAGTCCGCTCGTTCTTCCTTCCGAAAACAAAGGCGAGCAGACCGAGGTGTCTCCATTGCAGATCGAAATGGTTCTGGTCGAAGAGCCGTCATCGGTCAATTTGACGATGGGATCGGTCAGCGGCGGAGACATGCCATAGACCACGGAGACGGTGCTGCTCGTCGGAGCCGCTCCAGCGGTCCAGTGGACGAGTTCACAGATGTAGCCAGAGATGTAGCTGTCCTGCGTTCCGCAGGCTAAACCCGACCGTGCGGGGGTGGTCGAATCCCGCCAGCCGACCATCCACTGCCGAGTGGGATTGGGATCGTCGTAGAAGAGCGCCGGTTTCATATAGACATACTTCGTGTAGGATCCGGTCGGAGCGCTCCAATAGCGATAGAAGACAGTACTGGTGTTCGATTGATCGGAGATGGCCGACGTGAAGGTGAGGATCTCCGCACCGCGTGAGTTGTCGATCGTTCCGTTGGCGGTGGTTGAGTCAGTCGTCATCGTCAGCTTTGCGGCTGGTGTGACTGCCGCACCTTTGTAGTAATAGGTCCAAGTGTTCGTTGAGGTGCAACCCGCACGATCGAAGAATCCACTGGTGATGAAATACACATCGCCTGTCGTACACGTGCCAGGAGTCGCCGAGTAAGCGCCTGACGTGATGCTTTGCGACGATCCACCACCGCCTCCCGTTCCTGGAGAGATCCAGGCGTAGGCATCGGATGAATTCTTTTCGCACACTTGATAGAAGTCGGCTGTTCCCGCTGCGGACGCGTTGTACCAAAATTGTCCTCGGGTGGAGGACGTGCAACCGGGCTGTGAGCCTGTGCTGGTCAGTGTCAACGACGGTGCAGAGAACGGCTGATTGGCTTGTATCGCCGTCTGGCCAATTACTAAGCTGGATGCATTCGATCCGGTGGAAATTCCGAGCCGCACGTAATGACCGCTTGAGTTGGCGTGGATGATATCGCCAGCCAGGGCATCGTTAAAGTAAGCTCCATTTGTATCTGCATACGCCATCCAGGGAGTATTTTGAACGCCCCCGCTTCCAATGCCGGATGCACCGGTATTGGGCATATCAATCCATCCGCCGTTGTAGCTAGGAAGAGAGTAAAACCCGATACTGCCGTTTAGAGTGGTGTGATTGCCTGTGTTGAACGCGTTGGTCACACTGTACTGGTCAGCGGATAGAGAAGTGCCTGAGCCGATGGTCGATTGTTTGCCGGAGAGAGCAGTAGAGAGCGCTGAGTTGTCGGTGGGTTGGCCGGTGAGAGAGACAAACGAAGCCGAACCCGCTGTGGGTGTCGAACACGTGCCATCGTTTTTCAGATAGCCGGAACAGGATCCCGAGCCGAACAGACTCACGACGTCCGCACTGGCCGCAGCCGAGGGCGTCCCAGTGGACAACTTGAGGAGGCCGGAGAGGGAAGCGATCGATGTCGAGTTCAGTTGTGTGGCATTGAGGAAGCGGGAATCGTTGCCGAGAGCCACAGTCGTCGAAGAGGTTCCGGTGGGTAGATCGGCGATTGATAAAGCGACTGCTCCGAAGCTTGCTCCTGTTCCCGTGCCCAGCACCCGATGCGCGGTCTGTCCCGTCGCAGGAGCGAGTGTGACAGCCGGGGTGGTGCTTGGAGTCGAGACGGTTGTGGCGAGCCAAGGAGCGGTGTTTGTGAGCGAGAAACTGGTCACTGTGCCAGAGCCTCCACCGGTCGGTGTCGAACACGTGCCATCCGATTTTAGATAACCGGAGCAAGATCCGCTGCCGAACAAGGCGACGATGTCAGTGGACGCAGCATCATAGAGATTGGTCCCATCGGTTTTGAGCACGCCAGCCGAAGGGATGGTGATCGTCTGTCCGTTCTGATTCTGGTTGCCGGAGTTGTTCGGTGGAGTTGTCGACCAGTGAGCGCCATCGGAGTAACATTTGGTCGATGTGACTGTGTTAGTCGTGGAGGTGCAATTGGTCGAGTTGTTGACGACAAAGTAACTGCCGGAGTAGAGAGAAGCGGACGGGAGTGCTGCCAGGGGAATGCCGCCGTTCTGAGCGGAAGCGAGCGAGGCAAACACAGCTAGACTGAGTGCAAGAATTATTCCTTTCATTGTGGGGAGTGGAGACGGAAGTCTCTTTGTTATTTAGGAGGGGATGGTAGGATTTGTCTGTAGTCCAGTCTCAAGAGAGAGGAATTGACAGATTCAAAAAACCTGATAACATATCAGATGTATCAATGAATAATATTAGATACTAATAGTATCTTAAGGGATGTTATAGAGGCTGCTTAAGTTAAGCAGCCTTTGTATTTTCTAGCGAAGGAAAGCTCCATTCACCAGTAATCGAGTTGTACCGCAAACAGTAGGTTGACTCGAACTACAAGCTTTGATTGTCGCGTATTGAGCAACTTGGTTTGACTGTGGCGCATAATAGAGTCCATTTGGACTAATCTTTCCCGGACCACCGATGATCGAGAAGATTGGATCATTGGCCGTCGAGTAAGACATCACTCCCAACTGCAAAGTGGAACCTGGAGCAATGGAATTCTGCTGTTGCGTGTTGATCACAAATCTTGCTGGACCAGGATCAGAAGCAATCGAGAAGGCATTGAGCATCGACTCTCCGGCGTATTGATTTCCATTGATGGGATAAGTGGCTGAAGGAGCATCGACAGCAAACTTAGCCAATCGGTCTGAGGCAACCACAATGGGAGCATCGAGTGTAGCCGGGAAGCGGCAGAGATGACCGTTCTGGATGCCAAGATCGAAGGTGCTCTGCAAAGTTCCATTGGTTGTGACATTGAAGTTGGTGAGTCCCTTGTTGCTCGGCCCGTAATTCCCAACACAAGACGAATATCCGTTTCCTTCGGTGGTCACTGCAAAGAGAAGATGAAGATCGTAGACACCGGCACTCGGCAAGATGAATGGGTTGGCATAGATGTCACCACTGCCCGAAGTTCCTGAGAGTGTCATCACAGCCGTCTCAGCGAGCTTGATGTCTGTCAGAGTCGGATACCAAGAAGCTTGACTGGTGTCGTCCTGGATCCCAACTCCTTTCGCGTTGTCAATCGATTGGCCGTACTGCTCTGGAGTCCACACCTTTCCAGTGGAATCTGTGTAAGGAACACTCGCACCGGAGTCCACACGCAGGACCGAGTCTGCACTGCCATACACCACCATGTAGACGCCAGTCGATTGATTCGGATCGGCGACGCTGGTAGCGGTCAGAATAGCTCTGACGGTCGTCCCTGCTGTGAGCGAAGCAGGAGGCGTGTAGGAGCCGGTGGAGGTGAGGGAGCCACAATTGCCACTGCCAGCCGAGCACGAAGAGAGAGACCACGTGACGCCACTATTGGTCGGATCGCCATTCACCCAGCTTGGCAGTTGATAAGCAGGTTCACCGGCTAGGATTCCGACAGGTGTTTGGAAGGGAGTTCCGATCGAGATGGGCTTGAGGACGATGGGGAATGTGACCGGAGTTCCTGTGGTCGGAGTGAAGGTGATCACCGCTTGTGCCACACCTCCGACTGCTTCTGTTGAGTTCACTCCGCCCCAGGTTGTTTGGAGAGTGCTTTCATCGACAGCCTCAAAGCTCGACATCGTGTAGTGAGCGTTCACAATTTGCTGGATGGCATTCCATACATTGGGATCGGAGGTCAGAGAAGCATCTGCGGTGATGGCATTACTGCTGCCAGCGTCCGCCATGAAGAGACCATACTCCTTAAAGGTGTTCAGGATGGCTTGGGCGTAGGGTGAGTAGGTTATGGCGGAAAGTGTGGTGCAGTTACCACCGGAGCAAGTTCCACCGATCAGTGTGGCCGTTGGGTTGGTGCAGCCGCTTCCAGGATTTGTGATCGAAATTGAATTTACGTTTTGTCCAACCATGTTGACGGTGCCTGTCGGAGAAACTGCGCAACCAGTGAAGGTCACTCCAGTCGGAAACGGACCGTAAATATTGCTCGGATTGTTGATCGTCACCGAGGTGAGGCCACTGGTGTTGACGCTACTCCGCATCCGAATCCTGGACCCGTAAGGCAATGAAAAGGTATTGATGCAAGGCGCAGCCGAGCACGTGTATCCGGTCTTCGTGGCCGTCGTGTCGGCAGGCCAGATGGTCGAAGCGAGATTGATGTAGCCAGGAGCAGACGTGAAACGAATGGCATGATTGATCACACCCGTTCCAGTGCGTACCGCTTCGAGTACATCTTGTCCCGTGAGCGTCAGAGGTAGCAACGGGAGTCCAGCCGCGTCCGTCGTCCCATTGGGATTGACGTAAGAACGGTCTGTGTAGGCGAAGCCGGATTGCCCCGTGGTGCCGGGATTCAGCGAGGCATCGCCCTGTTGATAGGTCTCAAAGAAATTGCAGTTCTGATAGTTGACCGAGATCTCATGATGATCAAACGATCCGCTCGTGGCATAAGCTCCTCCTTCTCTCTTGGCGGAAGCGAGCGAAGGGAATTGCCACACTGAGGAGTTTGCGCTTGGCGTGTAATAGAAGCTTTGCGTGCTGGTCGGAGCGGTGTTGTCAATGACGTTGTAGGCGAAGGAGTCTTGTACCGTGAAGGCCAAGGCACTGGCACTGGTCAAATGATTCACGAGAGCGCCACGATCTGTGGTGGTGTCCATCCAGGTGCTCGATTGAGAGTTGACCGGTAGGTTATCGATCCGAGTATTGAAGATGGAGTCGTTCGGCATGACCATGCATCCGGCTAGCGATCTCTGAGAGGGGATGGAGGCAGGAGCAGTGTAGACGGCATGTGTGCTGTCGACCGTCTGTAATGAGCCGATGAGATTCGAGTTGTTCGTAAACGTTCCGGGCGTCGTCGAGGTCAGAGTTACCGCATACTTCGGGATGACGAAACTCGAAGACAAAGAAACAGGAGCGAAGGTCACAGGAGATTCCCCGAACGTCGGACCGGTCGGAGGTGGAGGCGGTGGAGGAGCAGCACTGCCAGCGACGGAGAAGCTCGAAACGACCTCGTTGAACGCCGGTGCGCCGCCTCCCGCATCTCCTGTGTCTGCTGTGATGGCAACCTGATTGACCGTGAGCGTTTGGGAGAACGTAGCGATTGAAGTCCAGGTCGAATTGTCCGGTGAGACTTGGCAAGACCAGCTATTGCCGGTGCGAGTCAGGTTGATGTAATAAGGTGCGGTCGATTGAGAGATGGCATTCGCCGAGTAGGTGTTGACGTTCGAGCCGGAGAGATAGGCTGCATAACCGACATAACCACTGCCGGTGTACAACACCTCACAGCGGACCTCGTTCGAATTATCTTGAATCGCTTGCAGACCTTCGGACTCGAAAGCTGCATTGGGCACAGAAGTGAACTTCGCCGTCACATTGAAGTCCGCATTGGACGACATGTGTTGAGCGAGCAAGGTCGCTCCGTTCCCGGAGGTGTAGGCATCGTGAACTTTACCGGATGGGACGGCAATCGTCGTCTGACCGGAACCGGTGGTGACTCGTGAACCGCCTACGGAATCGAGTACGGTCCAGCAAGAGCCAAGAGCGGACGTCGTGAAGGTGTCTGCAAAGAGACCGTTGTTGCCGTTCATTTCGCCTCCGCAGCCGGTTCCATTGGCTGTGGCTGCGTTGATCGTAATCGACAAATTTGCATTTGCTGTGGCCGTCGAATAGGACACCATGAAGTTCGTGGTTCCGGCCACGGAAGGAGTGCCGGTGATTGCTCCGGTCGTTGCATTCAGCGAGAGGCCGGAGGGAGGATTGCCGGTTGTGATGCTCCAGGTTCCGGTGCCACAGCCGTTTTGCGAGAGTGCCGCTGAATAGGCTGTACCAACGGTGCCGGTAGGAAGAGAGTTCGTCGCAATCACGCAACCGACGATTCCTCCGGTGACTGTAAAGTTTTGAGTCGTGTTTGCTGTTCCGCCGCTTCCTGTGTCGGTTACACCGTGGGGAAGACCGGAGACATCGGTCGCAACTGCTTTGATGGTGTGCGATCCGGTGGTCAGCGTGCTGGTGTTGAAGGTCGCATGGTACAGCCATTGCGGATTGCTGGTTGTGAAGTTGTTGTTGGTGTCTTGCGTGTACTGAGTAACGACCGCAGTCGTCGAACCATCCACGAAAAATTGAACTATCGCGATAGGAAGGTTGTCTGTGACCGCGACATTGAAAGTTCCATTTCCTGAAATGGATTGGTTGTTACCGCTAGTGAAAGTCAGGGCAGGATTGCTTAGCAGCAGGTTGGACGCATTGGCGCAAGAGCTTACGAGGGCGTCAGCGACATGAACTTGGGTGGGAGGAAAATTACCGTAGCCGTCGCCGTTCGGATTGTCTTCACCAAACGCCGAAGTGGCCGCAGGTCCACAAGCCATGTTATTGGTGTAAGTGGCTTGTCTGGGAATATTTGTGTCGTTGAAGCTATCGTAATTCCCCAACATGAAGTAGTTGTTCCAGCCTTTGGTAGAGCCGCAAGCATCGACGACACTGGAGACCACATTGCCCGTGAGAGATCCCGTATTTAAGGCATGTTCGATTCCCGCTCCCGCTGACCCGCCATAACAAACATTGGGATTGTTGATCGCGATGAAATTATTATTGATTTGCGAGTTGATCGCTCCGTTCATCACGAGGCTGAGACCGTCGACCTCCCAATAGAGTTCGGGGTCGTGGATGTAATTGTTTCGGACCGTCGTGTTGCTAAAAGCACGCAATTGATAAACACAAGCGCCCGAGCCGTCGTTCGGATCGCAAGATCCTTGGACCTCGAAGCCGAAGCGATGATAGTGCGACATCTCATTGCCTTCGACAGTCCAATTACCGAACTGACCGGTATTGAATTTTGTCTTATAGGTGTAACCACCGTTCGACAGACTGAGCACATCGTTCGCAATCTCATCGAATCGGTTGAAGGAAATGCTCCCACCCGCCATCTGCCCGTTGATTGCCACGCCGCCGCCGTTGATAATGCAGCGGTACTCATTGCCGGTGTCCGCATTGACGACACAAGGCGCCCCCTGGAAGCTGCGATTGTAGTACTCGGAATTAAAATCGGTCGCGTAACCGCCCTGCCAAATGTTGAAGAAATAGTTGTTGTTGATTTGCGGGTTGGAGAAAATCCCGAATCCGGTCACACCACCGTTGGCCGTGCCTGCCACGCTAGTCACGTTTTGCACTGTGTTGTAGCTGAAAGTTAAGTTGGAGAGCAGTGCTCCCGTGTTGTACGATCCGTCGGCATCGATTGCAGCCGCCGAATCAAACGTGCAACCTTGTCCAAGCGATCCGCCGATGGTTACATTCGATTGCGTCGTACCGAAGATGTATCCGATGCTTGACGTGTTGGTCGTCTTGAGAACGACGCCGGGGACGCAAGTGATCGTGACCGGATTCGGGATGATGACACCGACGCCATTTCCATTCAGGTTGTGCGACGTGTTAACCAGATACGTTCCCGCCACGTCAAAGCTGACCGATCCACCTGACTTCGCTCCTGTGAGAGCGTTGGTGACGGCAGCGGTGTTGTCGGTCGTCCCATCCGCTTTCGCTCCGTAGGTGGAAACCTTCACGGAGTCGGCTTGTGCGAAAGACACAGCGAGCAAAGCAATAGCAAGTAAGCGAGCAATCATAGGAAGGATTTATCTGAGAGAAGGAAGGAACTTACTAAGTGACCGAAGGGAACTTAGTTGTGTTGCAGCACGTGGAAATTCGTGCCGTCATTGCCGAGCACGACGAACTTCGGAGCAGTCGCTGTTCCGCCTGTGGGGATGGTGAGCGACGTGGCGGTGCCTCCAAACGTAGATGATGAAGCGTTCACGGTGATTCCGCCTACTCCTTCATCGGTCAGCGTGACCGAACACTTCGCCGTGAAGCTCTGCGTGGGCTGCGCAATCACCGCCGTGACCGCACTGGAGGAAGTGTAGACCACCGCATTGCCACAGTCGTTTGCTGTGATCGTGTCCGTGGTACCGGAGACGGCTCTGATGGTCGGGCAAGGATACGGCACACCGGTCGAAGAGTTGATGCAGACGCCATTGGTGCCAGCGTTTGAGACCGTCGCTGCTGCTGTCGGAACCCACGTTTCGGTTCCACTCAAGTTCTGCAATTGCAGGAACGAACCATCGACGCCAGGACCAGTGCCGACTGGACTCGACGCAATCGTGTTGGTCGGTGTCGTGCCGCCCCCACCACCGCCTGTCGAGGTGCCGCCTGTGATCCAACCGAGGTTCCCGGAGAGATAGCCACAATATTTGAGGACGTCGTTTTGGTTCGACGTATCGGTGACGATGGTCAAGTTCGAGCGATGCGCCGCATCGCACACCGCCGAGTTTCCGTTGAGGATGGCCATACCGCCTTCGGGATAAAGCAAGAACTTCAACATCGAGTTGAGTGTCGGCTGATTGAGTGTGGTTGGCTCAGCCACGTTGTTGGCGGCGAAGATCCCAATCCCACCAGAGGCGCTCGGCGTGTTCGGTGCTGATGGGTTGATGTTCACCAAGCCAGCAATGAAACGTGATCCATTCCCAGGCACGATGTATTTACTGGTTGCGTGATCCCAATAAACATTCTGGAAAAACCCTGAGAAAATGGCGTTCGACGAATCAGTCGCTGAGCCTTGGATGTTCAGCCCGTTGCAGTTGTCCGAGACATCGAGACACAACTTGGCATACGGCACATCGAGAGCTAGATCCTTCGCCCCATGCTGTCCGCCTAGGTGGAGAGTGCCGTCGCTCGTTTCATGAAATTGTGTTCCGTTGAAGGGAGACGTGCTGGACTTCAATTCGAGTTGCGGGTCATTGGCTGTGTCAGCATAAAGGGTGACCGGAAAATCATCTTGAAACGGATTGTGTAGGTTTTCTTGCACTCCATATCCAAGACTCCAGGTGACCATCGAGCCATTGCTTTGACCACCGGTTTCGTAGTGCTGCGAGTACCCACACTTCGCATTGAAGTCGTCCTGGATCGATCCACATCCGGTTCCGCCTTGAGCGCCGGTGATGATGATGCCAGCCGGAGCATTCTGCGCTCCACTGGCGATCTCGACAACAGGTCCAGTCACGCCGGTTGAGCCGACGACGTTGACCACGTCGATGTTGGTTGCACCAACCGTGACGATGGGAGTGCCTCCCGGACCTAGCAGGATGCCAGCGGTCTTTGATGCTTCGATGTGAATATTGTGTAAGCCGAAGTTATTGCCCGATGCGATGATTGCGTAATTGACCGGGTAGGACTGATTCGGTACGACCGAAACATTCTCTAAACCTCTGCCGCCTTCGATGTTACTGAGTAACACAGGAACGGTCGATAGTGTAGCAGCAGTCCCAGGAAAGACTTCGAGGTCCGTGTATCCTCCTGATGTTTGTGACGACCCGTTGTAAGTGTTTGTCGGCAGGTAGTCCGCCCCTAACCAACGAAGCGAGTTACCCGCACAATTGACAATGACTAAGTGGTCACCACCAGATTGCTCCTCGGAGAACTCGTCATCAAGGCCGATTCCACCAGTGACGTTGTTGCACGACAGAGCCATGTTCGAGATCCGAGATCCGAACTGTCCGCTTCCCACACCAGCCGCGCCGTTTTGCACGAGGGGAGTCGCAGCGGGAAAGGATGTGTCCATCTGAAGACACGTGCTCAGACCACCACCGGTGTTGCCGCAATCGCCACGCCCAGTTCCATCGATCGACACTTTGGTCGGGATGCTGAGAGTGCGGATCAGCTTGTAGACTCCGGGTCCGACGTGCACTCTGCCATAGCCAGAAGCAGCAGCCGCCGATAGAACAGCATCGAAGGCGTTTGAGTTTTGAGTGGCGGATGCGGTGGGAGAAGCTCCATAGTCCGCGACATTCAATCCAGTGGTGAAAACATCATTGGCCAATGCCGCTGAGTTGCCTGTTCCGCCACTGCCGGAGGAACCGCCTTGAGCGATCAGTCCCCAATAAGTGGAAGAACCCGATGGTGTGTTCCCGGTGTTCGAAGCGACCAGCGAGATGTAGGACGAGCCCTGGTAATTCACAAGATCGGCGTTCTTGTAAGTCGATGTATTCGACCAACTTCCTTGATAAGAGTTTGTACCGATGGCTCCTAGGTTGGCGAGTGTAGCTTGCTTGTTGGCAAGATCGGAAAGGTTGTTGGCCGGATTGAGGGGGATGTAGCCAAGTGAATTCGTTACCGTCGATGAAGTGATGTTGATGTTCGGAGCCGTTAGTGTTCCGCTCACCGTCAGAGCAGGGATAGCCACAGTTCCACCGAAGATCTTGTCCAGAAGATTAGTATTAAAGTTCATTGGGACTTGCCAATTCGAAGTGTTGTAATTCGGGATTTGCAAGCCGACGTTTGGCGTGGTCGTAACTTGTTGTGCGTAGACACTCGTCGCCATCAAAAGGGCGACAAATGCCCGTAGGAGTCCTTTCTTCATAAAATGTTTTTGAAAAGTGGCCGAGTGGCCAAAGAGCGGGGAAGTCGGAAGAGCTTAGCCGTTGTAGACCATTGCGCCGGTGGGCATGCCCTGTCCGTTTGGCAGAATGAAAAACTGCTGCACACTGAACGAATAGGGAGACACAGAGATCACACCAGGGACCAGCAGGTTCGGCGGAAAGGTGAAATTGTGATGGCCTGTCACGTCTTGGAAGAGAGCGAAAGTGACGATGTTTCCCGGTGTGACATTGGTCAAAGTTGACGACGTAACATCACCCGACAGGGCCATATAAAAACCTGTGGCCAACGAGCCATTGAACACCGGACTCGACGAGAAGGGAACCGTGGTCACACCGCCGACGATGTCTGCTTTCGTGAGAAAAGCGGAAGCATAAGTGGATGTCAAAGACGCTAGATTCGAATCGTCGACTGCATACCCTTGACCGGCAAGAAAGGCGTTGAGAGCAGCCACACAAGTGGAGAGTTGATAGAGCATTTTGTTGAAAGAGTCGGACGGACAGATGGCTTCAACCCCCGCTCCACCCAAACGGAACGAATCGGTTGCATAAGAGGCGTCGTCGAGTTGGTTTGCTTGCGACGGATTGTATTGTAAAAAATTGGAGGTGCTCATGATTATGAAAAATGGCCTTGGTCGAATCCGGCGATGTACTGGTTGTTGACGTCGAAACCGAAGACCGGGAGAGTTCCTAGAACGTAGTTGTAGAGGACGCCAGCAGGTCGAGGGACGATGTAGCCAGCTTTGATGAGATCGATGATGACGGACGAAAACTTACCCGTGAGCAGAATCGTTGCACTCATGCTCTGGTTGTCGGTGACAACAATTTTTCCACCGGGAAACAGTTGTTGCCAGATGGTTTGCAGATCGTCTTTCGATCCGCTCCACAAGTTCCGAGCGAAGATAGCTTTCAGAAGAATTCTGTAGTCGGCATCGACCAGAACCGGTGAGACACCATTCGAAGGCTGAAACGGCAGTGTGCGAGAGATTCCGGCGATTTGTCCGAGGATGTCGAGTTGTGCGCCGACTGCATAATCCAAATGGAAGGCAGTGTCGAACGAGGCTGCACAATCGTTGATGTCGCCGATCATCTGCAAGATCACACCGACAAACTGCATGAACTTAGGAGAGCTTCGATATTCCGATGTAATGAGGGCTGAGTAGTATTCCCACGGATTGTTTTTGATGGGAGTCGAGCCGTACCCGCCCCGCCCGTAGCCTCCAATTCCGTAAGGCATTAGCTCACCGTCACCACAGAGATGTTGGTTGTGAGTCCTTGTGCGACTTGGTTGAAGGTGAGCGCTAGGTCACTGGAGGTCGCTGGACTTGCTGTGGTGCCAAAGAGCACGGATCGCACAGCGAAGGTCGGGGTCAGAAGATTCGCGTTAGCTGTCAAGGCTGCGGAAAACAACTCAGACATGTACAAGGGCTGTCCGATGATCAGATCGTTCAGGTAGGTGTCGATTTGGGTCTGGATCAAAGTCGCTGTAGCCGTGGTGTAGCCAGCGAGAGGCTTGACGTTCACGGTCACGTAGACCGGAACATAGACAGGTCGCAAGAAAGAGATGTTAGTCTGCGACTGGTTGAAGGTGTTGATGACTCCGATGGTCGTGGTGTTGGCAAATCCACTCGCACCGTTCGTGTCCGCTCCAATGGTTTTCTTGGAGTCGATGGTTGTGGCGATGTTTAGATCGGTTCCGCCTTCGGCAACCACACAGATCGAGTGAGGAGAGAGGCCGTTAGCGTCGACCGCGCTGGTGTAGTTTTCGAGGATGTTGTAGCGCGTCACACCATCTACCGCTGAAACCGCTGCAACCACACTGCCGAGTGGAGTGACCGAAGGACCTTGCACGGAGAGCGCTTGACGCTCTCGAAGTTGATCGTCTGCCTCTTGTGCCGCTCCGGGGACTGCTGCGATGGTGTTGGTGACTGATTGCCAGCCTAGGACTGGTGTGCCGATGATGGTGACTGTTCCGATGTCAGCGTTGATGGATCCAGGATCTGCACAGGTTGCGATAACAATGCTGTTGCCCGATGGTCCAATCGTCACCGTCTGAGGGAGGATCCAAGACTCGCCGTTTGCGTCTTGTGCTTCTCCAGCGTTTATCACGGTGCCAGCAGTGCCGGTGAGTGAAAGCTGTACCGTGCCAGAACTGGCAGACAATCGAGTGAGTCCGTTGCAGGTGACGATGGCATCGAGTCCAGCACTGATGGCTGTCACAGGCGCTCTGTTCTGATACACCAAGGCCAGACCTTGATTGCAATCTGAAATCATTGCAGCAAAAACAGAGACAAACTGATAATCGGGCGTTGCAACCGACAGGTTGACGTTCTGACCAAAAATTGAACGATAAGAATCGATCAAGAAACTTTGAATATCTTGATAGCTGGAGTATTGAAGACCGGCAGCGGTCATCGTCGGTGCGACATAGGCCATAAGGATTGCTGGAGAAGAGAGAAGAGAGAAGAGTCTCTCGTTTATTCGTTCGAGAGGACTGCTGTTTGAGGAGAAAGAACTACTGACGAAGAAATTGGACTTGAGGAAAATTGAGTCGTGACGCTGAACTGAATCGAAGTGGAGCGAGTCGAAGTATTTGACGCGAGGATGAGACTCGTCACTGCGGTCACATAAGGGACGCCAAGAATGATGTTAGTCAGAATGGCAGATGCGGCTGCCTTGTTTGCGCCATTGAGTGCCGATCCGAAGATGCCCTGGTAGAGGGGTGTGCCGAGGTCCGTCGACTCAAACCACTGCCCTCGGAGTAGGAGGATGGTCTGAATGATAAGTTGCGCTACAGCCGCGCTATCTGAAATGAAGTCGTCTGCTCCGTGACCAAATGCAGGCTCTCCGTCACTGTTGATCCTTCGAACTGTTATGGTTGCTGCCATTTGTGTTTAAGGAGCGACAGGTCCAGAGGTTGCAGGTCCACTTTGGACCGCTGTATGAATATGTGTGAGATACGGCTTGCCATCGATCGTCAGATTCTGGTTTGCTTTGATCGCCACACCACCGTCACCTTCGAGCGTGAGTGTTCCGTTGGCTTTCACAGTGGCAGAGTTGCTTGCTTGGATGTTGGCCGTTTGCGCTTGCACATTCACACTATTCGCTTTGATTGTGATCGTTCCATTCGCCACATCAACGACGGTATTGCCGTCCACACTTCTCAACTGAGCGCTGGATGTTGAGTAATTTTGAAGCACTCTCGGTTGCGACCAAGCTCCCAAGACAGCGAATGCGTCCGACAAATTGTGCTTCCGATCAGAGATCAAAAGATTGTCAGATTGCCCGCTGTTTTGCCAAGTGTCGATTGCACAGTCGGCGAAGAACAAAATGCACTCGTCACCTTGTTGGACAGGCATGGTCAGAACGAAAGCGCCTGCTCGTGGCATCACAATCGGAATGTTCTGCAACACGGGATAGGAGATTGATTGCTCCTGTCCGTTGATCACCACCGATTGAGTTAGGGATATTCGAACGGAGACGACTTGCTTCTCAACATCGAAACTCTGAATGATGGCTGGTAAGCAAACATGCAAGTTTCGGAAGATCCCTTCGGAGAGAGTGTTGAATTGCGAGACACCAAGGCCGATTCTCTGATCTATGTTTGCGCCAAAGGTGTTCACATTCTGTATTTATGAAAGGCCGTAAGTGAGCAAGGGATTTGTTACCGAAGTGATCTCTGTAGACCAGTCACCCGAACGGCTGTTCCCGACGTGCCGAAAAGCCACCACAACATATTGACCGTCCGTCGATAGGGGAGAGATCAACGATCCCGTGTTCGGCTGAGGAGTCCGCTGAGCCTGAATGATGTTCGTATTCGTAAGCTGAACAACAGTTCCAAGCCTGATACTCGAATCCAGCAACGTGACGAAAGACACACCGGCTTGAGTCTGAATAGGAGTCTCTAACAGAATTGGCTTTGCATTTCGCATAGAAGATGGAAGCACTGAAGTTCCGTTGTTCGAGGGGCAATAGATCACATCCGGCTTCTGGCCAGGTTGCGTCATGATCGAGCGGAGATTGACGCCATTTTGATCAGTCCAAAACTCAACGTTCTTGTTCTTCGTCAAAACAGTTGCATCACTAGCAATCTGAGCTAAAGCCGCTGTGCCTCTGCAATTAAACGTCACGCCAGCCGGGTAGGTCTTCGATGTGAGAATACTCTCATCAACGTTCGTGGCCGTAATACTGGCCGCGTTAGCGACTGCTCGAAAGGCATCAAGTCCCGTTGATCCTGGTGGAAGAGTGACTGTGACGTAGGAGCTTTGATCCGATAACAGAAAAACGAAGCAGCGGAGCGTGAGCTTGGTATCGACTACGTTGACTCGCTCAAACATCGGCTGGAACACCTTGCCCTTGAAGAGAAGGTTCTGTTCGCCGTTGTCCGCTTCGTACCCACCGTAAAGTTCAACCTCATCTCCATAGCTGACAATCTGCTGAGACGTTTCTGGTGCGAGATTGTAAAGGGAGATGTTTGCGAAATAGTAGGCACTTCGTAATGAGTTCTCGCACGAAAACGTACACTCCAGGAGATTCGTCGTGTTAGCGACGTTGATTTGATTTCCGTTTTGGAGATTGATCAGAACGCGAAAGGACCTCTGTAGGTAGGGGATGCTCATTGATTGATAACCATGCAACTGAATCCCTTGTGTGATTTCTGGATCCCGATTGCCGTATTCCTCATACAAGACCTATTGAGTCCATGTTTCCTACAAAACTGAGATAGACCTCGAATGATCTCTTGAGTTCCATTCGGGAACGTTATGAGATGATCTTTTGAGTTCGCGTCCGCATTTACCGTTTTGTTGTATTCAGCCAAAAATGGATTTCGCGTTCGTCCCTTTTTGCTCTCGCTTATCTTTCTGCTATGTTCAGTAGTTCTGGGCCGAGCGTATACACCTTCTTCTCTAACAACAGGACTGATGAGTGAATGCTTATTAGTCTTCTTATGACCCCTTATGCGGTTTTCCAGAGTACCTGTCGTTGCACCAACGTAAGTCTTTCCAGATGCTTTATGAATTGCGCGGTAAACTATCACGACGCATATTTATGTGTCGCTCCAGACCAAGACAAACGACTCTCCAAGTGTGTTTGCGTTCGGATAACTCATCTCGGTTGTGTTAGAGATATTGACGACATATGCCTTCCCTAATCCGAGATGGCCGTGAGCTTTTAAAATGTTGTTTGAGTTCGGACCACCTGTCACGAGAGGGACATTTGAGAGCAGTAGATTTCCTTGTGTATCGGAGATGCTCATGTTGAAACAATTGCCCATCTCCGAGTACCGAATGTCAATCTCAACCGGGACGTTTTTTCCTGCTATCAACAACGCAATTTGGAACGTCTGATTGACTCCAGGCGTGAGCGGGATTTGTTGAAGAACCATTATTAATGCCCTGGTGCCGGTGCAGAGACAGAACCAAACGATCCGAACAGAATTCCAGAGACAGAGGGGTTCGGTGTTTGTGTTTGCTTTGTCGTGGTCGGTACTGGATCAGTCTGAAGAGGTCTCTCTGAGTTGCCCGGAGTGATGCCGCTGTCGGTCACGACGGTTGCTGTCAGAATCTGGCGGAAGGTGAGAGTGCCTTTGAAGGTGGAACTTGTCTTGTAATCCTCTGCTGCACGGATGTCAATCAAAACCATGCCCTCATACTGATTTAATCTAGTTGAGATGGTAAGAAGAAAGGCCCCTTGCAAACCCAGCAAAGTAAGGTAACAATTCTGACTTCGTGAAAAGCTGCCCGACCACGAAGTGCCGTGAGTGCTGAACTGCATGGCATCGGAGACTATAACATCCATGACGAGTTCGAACGGCTGGACACAGAGATGGTCTGTGATCGGAGCCGAGTATTGAATCGGATGCTCAGCCGGAATGACAGAGCGGCGATGCTCCAGGCGAACCACGCCATCGAAGACCAGGATTGATCCAAGGTCAGGTTCTCCTGTGCTTGGCACAATGATAGAAACGACATCCGATCCGTCCCAGCTAGATGTCGCTGTGACGTTGGTTACTGGAGTGTCGATAGTGGTAATCGGGGTGTCTGGCATTAGTTTGCGGGTTGCAAGCGCATCATGTTCTGCATGGTTTCGCTTCGGAATCGATCAGTCATCCGAGTGTCGATGGCGTTGGCTATGTCCTTGGCGGATGCGTTTGAGGTTGTCTGAACGTGATTGGTAACGCTGATCTGTACGTTCTGCTGTGGTGAGGATTGCGGGTATTGAGCGCTCATTTGGGCATAAGCGTTGGTGTTCAATCGACCGAGTGTGGATTGAGCTTCCTTTATGGCATCCGCCGATGGGTTGCCGTTGAAAGAACCATCGTGGTAAGCCATGACTGCTTTGCCCCAGTCGTCGTACCGCTCGAATTGTTCTCTGAGATAACGAGCACCGCCTTCAATGTTTTGGTTTTCGTCGGAAGCATCAATGCCAAGATGTTTCGCTGTGGCGTTGATGATTTGAAACACGCCGGTTGCCGATGTCCCTTGTCCTTTGACAAGCGAGCCATCAGAGTTGTATTGTCGAATGCCAGACTCACTTTGAGCAAGCGAAACGAGGAGAGCAGGAGGGATGCCGTATCTGTTTGCAGTCGCTACGATCTTGGAAAGATCAACTTGACCCCCTCCGTTCTGCTCTTTGTTCCTCCAGGGATTTAACGAACCAAGCGCCGATCCCCAGAAGCCGCCTCCAACTCCACCAGCGACGCCTCCAGCAATTCCGCCGATTGCACCACCGGCTACACCACCGATGAGAGTGCCAACGCCGGGTAATACTGCTGTTCCTAATGCGCCACCTATTTGAGCGCCACCCCAAGCTCCGGCCACTGCGCCGCCGCCCGTCCCAAGAGTAGAACCGAGTACTCCACCAGATACGCCATTGACATCTCCTAGACCAGCTTTAGCTTCTGACAGTGCGTCACCGAGATTACCCTGGACAAGACTCAGTGCAGCTTTAACGAAATGTGCGAACGCTCTCTCCGCTTGCATAATGCCGTGGAATAGAAGCTCAGTCCAGTGAATGCCCTTGCGAAGGACTTCAAACAATTGATCGAGAGAGGACGCCTGTGTGTCGATCTTCTTCGAGCCGTCATCAACCTTGTTCATCAGGTTGGCAACAACGCCGATCAGATCACTGAAGATGCCCCAAGCGCTCTTCGCGGCATCCCAGAGGTCCATGAACACGCCCTGTGCATCCCTCAGAACAGGAACCAGATTGTTTGCGATCTTGTCAGCAATCGGGCCGATGTTCTCGGCAAGGTAGTTGATGAAACGCTCAACCTTCTCCTGGAAGCCTTCAAGTGTTACGCCGAACGCGCCGAAGATCTTGTTGATCACGGCTGGTCCCAAATACTTCATGACCAGCATTCCGAGCGTCTTGAAATCGAACATCAGATCTCGAATGGATCTCATGTTGGCTTCGTAGTTGCCGCCGAAGCCCTTCTCTGCAATCTTTTGAAGATCCTGAAGTTCTTCGAAGCGCTTCCTCAGTTCGGGATTGAACGCGATGTCTTCAATAGATGCTCCCAGAAGATCAGTTGCGATCTTGACACGTCGCGCCTGTTCGGTCGACATCATCATGCGCATTCCGAGAAGCTGATACTCAAGATCAGCATTGGCGACATGTTCGGCGAAGCCAACAACAGCCGCAGTGATGGCCGTGAAGCCAGCAGCGATCCAACCTTGGATTTTGATGAACCTCATCGCCATCGAGGACATAGCCGAGAAGCCCGCTGTGAAACCACCGGCAACAGCGCCGATGCTGCCCAGCGATCCCTTCAGACCATTGACAGCGCCCGTCAATCGGGTGACAAAAGTCTCTGCACCAGCCGCTTCCTCTGCGATATCTTCAAGGACAGAACCATCCGCCTTTCGTCGCACAAGAGTGAAGCCGCCCTTTGCTTTTGCAGGCTCATTCGTTGCTGTGGATGGTGTGAGCTTTTCTCGAAGGCTCTTCAGACCTTCAAGCTTCTTCTTCGCTTTCTCAGCGAAGGAGCCGAACTTCTCTAAGCCTCTTCCACCGACATCTGATAAACCAAGAACAGCTTGCCCGACTTTCGAGATCGATTCTTGTATCGATTTGAACTGTTCGGTTGTGTGTTCAGCATTGAAGTCGAACGCCTTTTCGAGATTGCCTTTGACCTTCTTCGATAAACCTTCAAGCGCCTTGTTTGCTTCTTGAGCACGCGACACGACGCTCTTCGAGAACTTATTGAGAGCATTGTCGGCATTTGCAAACTGACTCTTGTTTAGGTCGAAGTTGATCGCAACTAGGAAACTTTGAAGAACGTTATCCATTCGGGTTAATCTTTTTCGATAGCCTTGTTTCGACGGTTCGAGTTTTCGAACTCGACGTCAAGGTGCTCATGCATGTCCCAGAGATCTTCGAAGCTATAGGTGCCATCGAAGAGTTCTTTCTGGGACCACATCTTTTCTCGGACAGGACGCCAAAGGAAGGCGCTTAAGGTGGGATACGGGCAGGGAGTGAAGCTTATTCCGCTTCGGGCTGAATCTGAGAATTCAATTCCGCGTCTTGAAAAAAAGGGGAAAGGCGTTCTTTGAGGACTTGCAGAGTTAACTTGAATGCTGTCATGCCGCAATCAGATTCCAGGTCGGCAAAGGCAAACTTTTTGGTTGCCTTGTTGTAGATCGGAGTCAGGGCGTTTGGATCTGCTGCACGCGCTCTTTGGACGATTGTCATGCACTCGTGCTGGATGTAGGCGAAGTCGTCGTTGGTCACATGCTTCGAAATTTGCAGGAAGTCACCGTTTGTGGCTGCGAGTGCTCCGAGCAATTTAAAGTAGATCTGCGAACCCACTTGCGGGGTGAAGCTTCCGATGTGATAGTCGGTGCCGTTGACGGTGATTTGTTTTGACTCTTGAGGCATAAGAAAAAAGGAGGACGAACTCTAAAGAACGCCCCCCTCTATTTATCGTTTTGAAGATTAGCTGTCGGATTATTCTTGGGTCAGCTTAGCCGCCATCATTTCCCACGAGACTGTAGCCGCTTGTGCGCCGTAGCTCCGATCGGGTTGTTTCTTCGGCGACACGCCGGTAAAAGTGAAGGCTCTGAGAGAAGCAGTATCAGTCACAGAAACAACAGTGCTGGTCCAGTTGGCTAACACGTGCTGCGCTTTGAGGGCGTCCAGCGTATTAAACCAGTTCATTAAGAAGATGTCCGTCTGCGAATTCTGGTAGGTTTCGATGCTCAATGTGCCGTTATTTCTTGCAATGGCTGAGATGATCGTCGATCCATCGGCAGAGACTTCGTGTTCTGTGACGTCTCCACTCATTGACCAGGAGATTTTCGCGATGCCCGAATCATCACCAGTGATGATAAAAGAGCCGGTAGCGGGATTTGTGACAGAGCCGACGAGGCCCTGAAAGCCGTATAAAATATTTGCCATTGTTGATTACCTTTGGACCGTCACGTTGACCACGAGATTTTGGATAGCTCCGGCGAGTCCGACCACGACTGTGACGGGCATGCCGCGGCGAGCCGATCGATCAGAAGAAGATTGAGTGGTGAACGAAGGTGCTCCCACTCGAAAACCCTTTGATAGAGCGTCGCCTGTTGAGAGACCGAGGACCGGGATCGCTATCCCATTCCATGTGGACGCCGGAGCGATGAAGCCACGATCCACACCACGTTGACAAGCTGCCACAACAGCGTTGATAAAGAGCGATTCACCGTCGTTTGTTTGAGCGACTTTGGGGTTGTTGATGAATTCGGCGAAGACTGAACTCTGGATGTCAGCAACCAGCAAGTCAATACCGAGCCGTTCGTCCATATAGAAGCCGCCAGACATCAGCCCTGGTGTGAAGAACGTTCCGCCCTGGAACGCAGCGACTACGTTTACGTTCAGGCCGTTGAGCGTGGTGAAGTTGGTCTGTGTGATCGGCTCAGGAACGACACCCACATTGTTTTTGAAGGCCGCAATCTGACTCTGAGTATTGTTGGCGAGGAACTGCCCCCACTGAGCTACCGGAGCATAGGTATTGGATGCAGCGGTTGCGCTGTTGCAGTATTGCACCGAGGTGTGTTGATAGGTCGCACTTTGCAAAGTGGCCGCGACGTTGCCAGCCGTGCCGTTGAGGACCGCTGCCTCGGAAGTCCCGATGGCATAGACGGTCGGAGTGGACTGCGCTTCTGCCCAGGCTGCGATGGCGGTGTGATCAGCGTCAATCGCAGTCGAAGCAAAACACACATACCATCCAGCCGATGCTGCACGGCAAGCGGTGAGTGCTTGGAGACAAGTTTCGCCGATGGCGGCGATGTCGACTTCAAGCCCGGTTCCGGTTCCACCTGTGGTTGTGTTGGCCGTCGAGACCGGATAACCAGTGCCCTGCGTCAGCAATTGCAGTGTGGTGACGACACCGGCATTGACGCCTGTGACTTTGGCGCTTGCACCAGTGGCAGAAGCGTGAGAAATGGTCACGACGTCGTTGAGCGTATAGCCCGTGCCTGCATTTCCGGAGTGCACGGCGATGGTTTCGATGGCTGTCGGATCTTGAGCGCCAATCCACAAAAAGTCGGGAGAGGGAGACTGACTGAAATAAAGCTGTGCTTGTAGGACAGCCGGAGAGTTGCTACTGAATCCAGCCGAAAGAACTTGAGCGACTGACGAGTACTGCTGCACTCGCTGAGCCTGAGTGATGACACCGGTGTTATCCAGGATCAGCATCTCGTCAAAGCTGGCTGTGGCCGGTACAATTTCGGTGAGCCCAGCGTTCACGGTCATAAAATTTGTATTTGAGAGGGGGTTACTCATTGATAGTGGTGGTGACTGATCCGTGCTCGGAGTTGAGGTCAACCTCGACCGAGCCGATTGTGGTTAGGGTTTGCGTTTCGACGATTGCTTCGTTGATCGGGATGAAGAAGTCTGTACGGTTCCACCAGCGACCTTGAAAGTTTTCTGGTGCGTAGTGGAGAGGACCGACATCCGGCACGACGTAGAGGTTTGATTGCGTCAGAAGTTCGTAGCTGTAATTTGCTGCGAGAACTCCGTCTTTGATCTGTCGTGCTCGATCGAAGCAATTAGGACCGTACGTGGTCCAGTGGATGTTCCAGACTCGGGTGTAGTGAAGCTCTTGCGAGATCAGAAGAGGGTTTGCGTTGGGGACGTAAACCTTCGATCGATATCGTCCGAAGGGATCGTCTGACTCAACTGCCTTCACGAAGCAAACATCGTCTGTGATGGCGAAAGCCGGTTGTCCGCCTTGCACCCAGTCGAGTCTGACTTTTGACCAGACACTTGAGTCTGAATCACTTGCGGGTGTTAACCCGAGAATCGAAGCTGTTAGGCGTTGGAAGAAGACAGCGATGGTCTGCGGGGTGAATGCCGTTGTGGTGGTGATGGTCGAGCCATCCGGTAATGTTGTAGTCGGCAAATCTTATTCCCCACTGAGCCGGTATCCTTTCGCTTCGAAGTAGCCGTTGTCGGACCAGTCTTTTACTGAGGCCACGCGGTATGTTTGTCCATGCCACGTGATCGTGTCTGATGTTCCTGTGGTGCTGGTCTCAAGTAGCTGCTGTGTGCAGTAGATCTTGATGGAGCCGGTGATGCGGTCCCCTTCTTGCGTCTGGTCGATGTCCGAAGGATCAGGGATGATCACGCCATATGAGGGGATCTGCGTAGTAGATTGACTCGTTCCACCGACGATGAAACTGGTGGAAGTTCGGTTGATAATGAAGCTCTGCGCAAAGTCGGGATCATTGACGATCTCGGAGACGTCGATCATCTTATGGGGCGCCCACGATCAAACAAGAAACAGAGTCCGCTTGGGCTGACACACCGGGATCGAGAGACCCAATCCGAATGGTGATGGCGTTAGTAAAGCGGGAAGTCACTCCAACGATAGTGGGTCTGCCGGTGTATGGTCCCATCAGAGTGCACACAGGTACGTAGCTTGTATTGGAGTAGGGCGAAGTGATCGGAAATCCGTAATCGCAAACGTTTGCGTTCGGGTCGGTGGCGCATGTTTTCGATCCGGTGTTGGTTCCGATGAATTCGATTTTCGTTCCGTCGAGTGCGGCTGAAGAAGAGGCGTGCGTTGCGGTCGACGCCGAACCCGCAGCGGTTGCGTATTGTGCGTTTGTCGCCGAGGTGGCGTTTCCGTTCAGAGCGCCGCTGAAGAGCGGAGAGTACATTACAGATGTCGCACTGACTGTTCCTGAGATGAGAGATGCAGCACTAGCCGCTCCTGTGATCGTCATTGAGGCACTAGTGATGTTGCCCGTTGCACCGACGTTTCCGTATGCGCTGAGGTTGCGGGTCGCAAGATCGCCACCGGTATTGAGGTTCCGCGTGATTGAGGCATCGCCTAACGAATTCACGCCGAACACGAGAGTACCGGGATTAGAGGAGTTTAGCGGAGTGGAGTAGACATCGAAGACTTCCCCACCGAGACCGTGACCTCCGAAGATTTCTGCTGCACCTAAACCGGGTCGAGCACAATTCCAGGCGATGTAGAGGCCCTGATAGATCGGGAAATTTGGACAAGCGAAAACACCCACACCGGTGAAGTTGCCGACTGCTGTGTTAGTCAAACCAATCGGCACGTTATTGATTGTTCCGCCTGTGATGGTGTTGCCGGTCAGCGTTGAGGCGTTGATCGTATCCAACTGAAGCGTGGAATTGTAGAGCAACTCATTTTTGATGGGCGTCTGTTGGGCGAACAATGGAAACGCTAGGAGTGCGGTGATGAGGAGGCGTTTGATCATTTGTCTTTGACGATGTGATTCACGGCTCTGCGGAGTTGCGCTGTGTCGATGAGAGGCTTGTCCGATCCTTTCTGGGCAATCGTTGCTGGTGCGTTGGGTGCCCAATTATTTTTCGATGAGGTGAACCACTGCTTCGCGGCGTTGCTTGCCACAGTTCCGGCGAGGTTGAGTTTCTGGTCGAGGAGTGCCTCATCACCTTCGAGTGCAGCTTTTGCAGCTTGCTCTAGTTGGGCGTTGATCAGTTTCCGATTGTCTGGATCGTTGATTGCAGGCTCAAGAAAGGGACGCGCTGGAATGTTGCGGAGAGGAGAGCCGAGCGTGTGAATGAAAGCAAGCTCTGCATTGTTTGGACCTTCACCTTTTCGAGAGGCTTCCTCTGCTGGGATGCCGACTAAGACCTCTTTCTTGGTGAGGGTTGCGAGAGCTTTCTTGAGATTATTTAGTCCCTCGCCGTTTTGCTTGATGGAGATTTTAGGGGACATAGGCAAAACCGAGAATCGTTCGCTTCGCGAGGGTCACTAATTCTTGTCCGTAGAGAGTGAGATTAAAGGACCCCCATCCCTCTAAGCCTCGGAGAGGCTCTTGACTGACGCTCACAGCATCGACCGACTTCGACGTTTGAATTCCGATCGCGGTTCCGAGTGATGCCGCTTGTTGTGGTGTTGCCGGTGAGCTTGCCGACGTCCTGCAATAGAGAGCACATTTGTGAGCGATGAAGAGTCCCATCGCTTCCGTCCATGCCTCACCCCAGCGAGCCGAATTTAAACTGGCTGAGGCGAGACTGATGTAGTTGGCCAGAACTGTGTCTGGCACAAATCCACCGAATTCGGGATGCCAAGCAAGGAAGTCGGTCGAGGCATACGATAGATTTGTGTTGGATGTAGAAAATCCAATCGGAGCCGGAGCGACAGAACAGACTGGGCCGTAGCCGCCGTAAATGCCGTACCAAAAACCGAATGGAAACATTGCTTAGCTCTTTGCTTTTTTATCTGCCTTTGCGGCATCTTCCGCGACCGGCTTTGGTTCTTCGGGAACCGCGACTGCGACCGGCTTCGGCTCGTCAAACAGGATAATTTCACCTGACTTCAGACCGAGCGTGAAAATATAGTCTGCTTGCACCCAAGACGGAACATCGTGAATGAACGTGTCCGTATTTGGGTTGACGCGAAAGAAAGCGTCTGCATTTTCGGGAGAGGCGAGAGCGGTCACGTCTGTGACGTCGGGACGACGGAAACAGAAGGACCGCTTGGCGTGAATGCGAATAGTGTCGTGCATGAAGGTATTTACCTGACGGGGGTTTTAGACCCCGTCGAAGTAGCCGATGGTGGTGGGGTAGAGGATCTTCACAACGCCGATGTTGGCTTGAAAACCAGTGACGTAAGCGGGACCGTTGTCGTAGGTGGGAGTAGTCATAACGCGCTGAATCGGAACGCAAACATTCAAGTGCAGTTTGTCTTCACTGTTTGAGTAGGCTACCAAGCGATCTGTCCCAGACGTGCCAGCCGCCGAGCAACGGAGGCAAGGGAAAATTTCCAGCTTGCGACCAAGAGCCTTGGCGAGGTTGTTGCTTAGGAGATAGTCGTAGATGGACTCGCTACCGGCAGTCGTCATCGGTTGGCTGAGGATCGCAAATTGAGCGTAGGGAACCAAAATGGTGTCGGCCATGCCCTCAGCATCGTAGCCAGAATTAGCCAGCGTTGAAATCAGAATGGTGTTGATGTCATTCAAAATTTCGTTCGCCGTCTTCTTGCTCCAAGTGGAGAAACCGCTAGCACCGTTTGCCAGCGAGCTTGCCGACACACTGGTCTGATTGATCAGACCGGGGTTGCCTTCCTGTCCGAGGTAGGACACCTGATCCAGGTGCTTTTCATAGGACATGCGCACAGCCTTGTTGTACAGGTTGTCAAGGTCACGTCCGATGTGCTGAGACTTCATCAGGTCCAGGTGGGACATGCGGAAGCCTTTCTGCCACGTGTAGACAGGCCATCTGTCCTTCGTCACGACTGCGCCGACGAACGGAATTTGCGTGGTTGAGTTTCCGGTCACAGAGGCTGCGTTCGGTGCGACATCGGTGTAGGTAACCAATTGGTTGCTGGTTGTTTCTACCCATCCGCCGCCTGTTTGGATAGGCATGTCACGGGGATAGTAAAAACTCATCAACGGCTCATTGAGTTTCGGATCTCGTTTTTCAAGCTCGCCCTCAAGGAAAGCCATCATGCCGCTGGATGCAGCATCCAAGGCGGTGTTGTTGCCCAGCATCCGAGGCTGGAATTGCGAAAGTTCTTTAAACATAAAAAATATGAATCCTCGAATTAAGCGTTGATCGGGTAGAGGATCTCGACTTCGGTAATGCCGTTGGAGTCCTGCAAACCGCGAAGAAAACGAACGTTGGTCAGAGCGACTGTATTGGAGCTATCGGCAGCGGCTTCAAACCCTCCAACCGGTGAGTTAGGATAGGTGCCGTTGGCCACAGTGCGGACATACACAGTGCCGTTCACGGCGGGAGTGCCTCGCGTGACCAACACGGTTGCAGTTCCTCTCTTCAGGACGTCTCCAATCTGACCAGCCGAATAGAAACCAATGCTGTTTCCAGTGCTGGTCGGATAGGAGGTCTGCTGATGAATTTCATCCACTGCGATTCCGAGGAACAAGGGAGCGGTGAAGGTCAAGCTCGCATTGGTGATGGCGTCATAGAGAGACGACACCGAACCATCAGCGTTGTAGACGACCGGGGAGCCGAACGGCATGGTGGAACTCGTGCGGGTGGTGTTGACCTGACGAGCGACGATCTCACAAGGACCGTTGGTGGTGATCGCCTGACCAACAAAACCCTGATTAAGGGCAACTACGGGAATGACAAATGCGGGCATGATTACTTGATCTCCTGGAAGGCGGAACCGCGAAGGGCTTTGTACTTGGCGTCGAGAGCTTCGGTTGCGGCATTGAAGGCCGCGTCAGAGGCCGCATCGTTCGAGAAACGATTTAACTCATCGGGTCTTTTCAACCCAGCCGCAATCTCGCCGTAGGCGTTGCTCGATGTCTTGCTGTCCTTGCCTTTCGCTTGGAGGACCGCGTCGTTGTAGGCTTTGCGGATGGCCTTATCGTTGCTCTTCGCGACGATGGGTTTCATTGCCAAGAGAGCAGTGAGAGCCGCAGAGTCTTTAGACTTTTTGTCCATGTTCTCTTCGCCTTCCTCGCTGACAAGGTCAGAATCTTCGCACTTCTCTTCTTTTTTCAATTCCTGCTTTTCCTCGTCATCATCACGAGCTTTCCTGTCAGCAGCTAGTGCAGCAAGGGCGTCTTCGATGCGAGAGAGGCGAGTGTTGAGAGCATCGGAGGCTTTCTCAGACTCCTTCTTCTCGTCAGCGTCTTTCTTTTCTTCGTCGGCGTCGAACGCCTTAGTGTTGGTCTGTTTCATTTGATTTGCGGTAAGAATGGCCGCTTGTTCGAGGTCTTCAGGAGAAGCGTCAGAGGCGAATGCCTTCAAGATTCTTCCCCAGAGAGAGTCCTTATCTGAGTTGTTAGGCATTAGCCTCTCCGTTGGTTTGGGATTTAAATGGTCTGCTGAATCGCGGATCTTTGCAGTCATTGCTCTTCCGCTCTGGCAGAGCGCGACGTGATTGATCCGAATGTCACGTTGTTCAATTACGCCGTCATCTCGCTGAACGTAGTTCAGGGCGTAGCCTACAGACAAATCTCGAAGTGATCCGCTCTCAATGAGGGTTGCGATTGTAGGATCTTTTACGACGATGTCGCCAAGAGTGAAATCGGCATCTTCGCCGGTGCCTCTTCGAATGTTTTGGACATGGCCTTTCGAAAAGCTGGCGTCGTTTTCAATCGTTAGGAAAGATTGTGGGTGATTGAATACGAATGATTTTCCCTCACCACTTGCGAGGGTAAGAGGATCGAAAACCGAATCCGCAGATCGGTAGACTTGAACGGTGCCGTCTTTATTTATACCCAGTTCAGACCAGAGATAAGTCTGAAAGCCAACCCTCGATAATCTTGCACCGGTTATTAAAAGATAATTTTCTGGCGATCGTGCAATATGTTCGGAGATCCGGGTTTTGAAATAGAACGACGCCATGGAAAGGGGAACTACGGATGGAGTTATCGAACGGGAAAGACTTAAGCAGCTTGCTCGATGCCAGCAATGCGTGAGAACTCAGCCCTGGTCATCGTGACGATGTGTCCGTGCATGTGAACTCGTGCGGGCCAGGAGATCTGATCCAACGTCACAACCGGCAAACAAAGACAACGGCAGTTGTAGATTTCACCAGCGTTGTAGGCGTGAGCAGGACCTTTCACGTGGTCTAGCTGTTCCGGGTTCGGTGGTGAGTGTGATACTCCGGCGTGGCCCACTTGTGATACCTACATTTGGCCCACCTGGTAATTTCTAGTTTGCCCCATTGCTATCCAGAGGTGATGATGAGCGCCCCGGTGGAAGTGGAGCCTGGCGACGCCCGTAAGGGCGGCGCGTTTCAGGCGGAACGAACACCGGGGTGGCCATCACGCGGCGTCCCGGCCAGAATCATTGCTTTTTCCTCCCTTCCATCGTTCTCAAGAAACGATACGATTCCGTGCCCGTCTCAATGATGTGAGCCTGATCGGTGATTCGATCCAGCAGCGCTTTGCAGAGCCGCGGATTCGGAAACACCGTGATCCATTCCGAGAACGGCAGATTGGTTGTCACGATGAGAGCCGCACGCTCAGCGCGGTCGGAGATCACCTGGAACAAAAACTCAGCACCGATATCGGCAAGCGGCACGTAACCGACCTCATCGAGCGCGATGAGGTCGTACTTCATCCAACGAAACATCATGCGCTTCACTTGGCCATTCTGTTTGGCTTCGATGAGTTCGTTCACCAAAGCGGCGGCGGTCACGAATCGCACGCGCCGTTTTTGATGACAGGCCGCCAAACAAAGGCCCGTGGCCAAGTGGCTCTTGCCTGTACCGCAATCACCGATCAAAATAATCGGTTCGCTGCGTTCGATGTAACCGCCTTGCGCCAGATCACGGATCTTAGCCGCCGGGATCAGGGGCGCCTTCGTGAAGTCGAACTCGTCGAGTGTCTTCATGCGCGGCAGTTGTGCATCGCGAATGCGATTGGCGACCGCGTGCCGATCGCGCTCTTCACACTCCATCGCCAACAGCGCTTCCAGATAGCGCACATAACTGTGGTGCTCTTTCAGCGCTTGTTCAGCCAAGGGAACAAAGTTCGCGGCGATAGCCGGCGTGCGCACCTCCTTGCAATACTGCCGCACGCTGGCTTGTTCCAAGGCTTCGTTTGAGGGTTTCATTGAATCACCTCTTTACGCAGCAGCGACGAGTAAGTGAGCAGCGAGTCGTACTCATCCATCACCGGCATCGGTCGCTCAAACTGCCGAAGCTCTTCGGCCAATGCCAGTGCGTATTGCTGGCGGTCTGCGACGTTCGGCATGTTTAGAATATGGAGCACCGCGGCGCTATCGCTCACACCCAATCGCAACGCTTCTTCCACCGCCGTCAGCAAGCGTGGCCATCGGTCGCCGCCAGTCCCCGCGCGCACCAGACCGATCATCTCGCGTGTGCCCTTCGCCTTGCCGTGGCGCTCTTCCAGTTGACGCAAGAGCGTGTCCATCGCCAATGTCCATCGGCCTGCCGAACGCCATTGTTGCAACGGCGTCGAGCCCTTCAAGGCTCCTGGTTTCTTCTCCAACACATCCAAATAATGTTCGAGACTGAGGATCTGATGGCCTCGCCCGTAGCAGCGTTCGTGGCGCGCGGCAAACTCGCCATCGCGCCAGACTTCAACCTCCGTGGGCCAGACACGCGCCGTGACTCGCGAGCCCGGATAGAGCGGTGCCGAATACCAGTTGGTTTTGATCTTCACGCGCCCGTGTCCATCCACCAAGATGGGATAGAGGATCTCAGCAATGGGAAATCTTTCCGTAGCCAAGGGCAGTAAGTGCGGCTGTTCCTCCCGCATTGCAACGCCTACACAAACAGTGCGACCACTGATGACATGTTGTTGCGATTCTCCACACCGGTTAAACAGCCAGGTGTTGAAGCTTTTGAGATCGTCGGCCTCCGGCACAGGCACCAGCCAGTTGCGACGGAACCAGCCCAGTTCCATCTCAACGCCGCCTTTCTCGTTGCCGTGCGCTGGCTGGCAGTACTCGCTCGCAAAACCCCAGTGCGAACGAAACGCAATCATCCGTTCTGTTTCTTCCCGTTGATAGCCGCGCAGAATTTTCTTAACCGCGCTGCTGAGGTTGTCGTAACGCAGTGTGTGGAACACACCACCGAAATAATCGAATGCGTGTTCGTGCGCTTCCAGAAATGCTTGTTGCGTCGCGTTGCTGTAAGCCCGGTGGAATCCGCCGCCGCTACTCATGCTGCGCATCGCGAAGAACTGCAACGTCCGCGCTTCGCCGCCCAGCTTTACTTGCGCTTCGAACCAATCGACTTGTGCTTCCTGGCCCGGCGCATAACTTTGTGGCACGAACACTTCGCGTTGCGCCAAACCCATCGCGCGCTTCTGTTCGCGCACATACTTGCGTACCGTTGATTCGGCTACGGGATGCTGTTCCTGTTCGGCATGCAGGCGTTGCCAGATACGTCGCGCCGTGTGTCGCTGCTTGCGTGGCGCCTCTCGATCGGCGTTCAATATACCGTCGATGACTTCCTTCAACGGTTCCAGTTTCGGCTGAATCCGCTCTTGCTTCTTTCGTTCCGGCGGCAGTGCACTCGCTAACGCCTGGCGAACCATACGCCGGTGCACTTGATACTTCTTCGCCAGTGCCTTGATCGTCTCTCCGACCGCGTACCCTCGCCGGACCTCTTCGAATAACTCCACTTTGGCTCTCCTGTCCATGCCGGAATATTGTCATCCGGGTTCTCCAGGTGGGCCAAATGTGAGTATCACCGTGGGCCATTTCTGAGTATCAGACTCAGGTGGATCGATCCAAGAACACAGAACGCCATTCATCAGAGCATGAGAAGGACGCACTCTCTGATCTACACTCGTGGTCCATTGATACCAGCGAACGCCGACGTTTTTCGCTCTTGCCTCTGTGATTGCGGTGTTGGATTTTCCAACTTCCGTTCTTGCAATCAACTCAAGGCGACTCTTAGCAATCTTGGGGAACTGTTCTTTGAGAACGCGGCTGATGACTTCTGCTCTAGCACCCTTTACATTAAGTTTGTGGACGTGCTCAGTCGCTTGTTCGGCGAGCCTCAACGGTAGCGTTGTGATCAGCGTCGCGTTCTCTTGCACGGTCCTTCGGACTGCGAAGCCCACAGGACCATGTAACTCGTTCTTTAGAGCTTGGAAGATCTTTCGACCTTGCATCACTCTCTTTGCCGCTTCTCTCCAGGTATCGGCATTAACTTTAGCCACACCTACCGCCATGCGCCGGGAGATGATGTCAGCCGCTACTTGATATTGTTCGTTCCCGGAAAGATCGGCAAGCCGGTTCAAGAAGTTGAAAACGTCTTCGTCTTCAATCGTGGGAAAGAATTTGAATTGGAGTCGGGTGAGATCTCTGATGTATTGGATGAGTATCCGGTTCAGAGAGTGCCAAGGCGTGAACACTGTTATTTATCATCCGTCGATTTTCCATTTTCTTGCGAATCGTCGCCGAAACCTTGCTGGCCGATCTTCATCATTTCGAGTTCCGATTGCTGAACGATGGTGTCGTCAGCCGCCTCAATCATTTCGTCCGTGATTTGGGTACCGATCCCCATCACATCGGAGGCGTGCCGGATTTCCATCAATGCCGTCTTCTGCGAGATCAGACCTGAGTTATAGAGGGCGATGATCGCCGTGGTAACTTTTTCTGCGAGTTCAGCTTGTTCATGGTCGTTAAGCGTGCGGACCGGAAGGAAGTCAAAATCGAGGTCGTCTGGCACTTGTCCCCAAGTGCTCATCGCAATCACAGGGAAGAGTTTTTCTAGTTGTGGCCGGATCTCACGATTCTGTTTTTCCGTGAGGCTGTCGAAATAGATTCGTTCGTCACCGTCATTCGACTGGCCTAATCCGGTCTGTGTGCGACCAAAGAGCCGAGACATCGGCATTTCCAAGGCCCGACACATATTGAGCATGAACATCGTCAGGACATCAGCCACACCGCCGAAGCTGTATTGCATGTTCTGGACATCGCCGTTTTCGGTGTCCGTGAACATCAAGCCCTGACCGGAGAGCATCTGAGAGATGTTGGAGAGGGTGGCCGATAGAGCGTTCCGCGCTTCTGTTGTTCCCATCGCCATTAACTCAGTGATGCCGCTTTGCTTCACGACGAACACGTTGGACCGAGACATCATGGAGGCTGTATTATGTGTCGAGTAGTCGAAGCGTTTTAATTCTTCAAATATCAGTTCGATCTCCGATATCCCCCAATGTTGTTCGACTTGTCGTTCCCATTTCGGAAGATCACGGCCTTGGAATCGGATGATGCGGGAAGCATGGACAGTGAGGAAGCCGCCGTCCTCCAGATTGCAACGATAGTGTTCCGGGTAGCCGAAGTCGTGCGGACGGTTGAGGTCTGTGCAGATATCGACGCCCGGTGTGATGCCTGACCATCGATCGAAGACCAGCAAGCCCTTGTAGGAATCGAGTTCCACGGAATTGATGTCGAGTGGCTGATCGAGAATGTCCTCGTGTCCAGCGATGCAAATCACAGCCCCGGAACCACCGAAAAGTCGCGCCCATCGCAAAGTGGAAAGGATGTCGATCTTCGTTCTGGTCTTCGAAATCACACGGTCAAATTGATCAACTTGCTCCGGTGTGATTTGGGCTGTGATCTCGATCCAATTCTTAAGCAGGTCGACGGCTGGACAATCGATCAACTTTCGGACGATCCAGTTGTTGCGGTAGAGCGTGAGCAGAAGGGGGTAGTTCCGGGTTAGGCGAGTCATCGCGTAAGCGGACTGCTCTACAAGATTGTTAGAGCCGAATCCAAGACGGGCGTTGATGTTTGAGTAGGCGTCGTTGACGCGTTTGGTGAGACTAAGGGCGTCAGTTGTTTTGTTGGATTCGGACATTGTTTACGTTTTCGGGTTCTCTTACGATGCCCGCATTCTCGCGAGCAGCATTTTGTAGAAGAGTACTTACTTGATAAGAAGGTTGTTTGACAAACAACGCATGTCTTGTCAATATCGTCTACTCCACTGGCGCGACGATAGGCCGACTTGCAATTATTTGAACAAAATCGCGAGTAACTCCGCGTCTGCTGGAGGGTTTCGAAAGCAGCACTACAATAATCACAGTTCAGAGTGACTTTTAAGGTCGCTTGCTTCTCAACGATTTTCCTTGCGTGGTGACGATGCCAATCTCGTCCTTCTTCCGAGCGATGCCATTCTTTGGCAGATTCCCTTGCTTTCTCAATTGCAATGAGAGAACTCGCCAGGAGTACATCTCTGTCCTCTATCCAATGCTTCCTTGCGTGGTCAGAGGCGCTCAAAAGTTCGAAGTTATCGATCCTGTTGTCCGACTTGTCATGGTTCTTATGGTGGACAACCATTCCATCTGGGATGGGACCTACTTCGGATTCAAAGATCTCTCGATGCAGATATTTTCGTATTCGAGAGTTGTAGAAATAACCACGCCTCTTATCGAGTGAGAAGCGGATATTGTTGTAATATATTGCAGTTGCTGACCGTTGCACTGCGATATTTAGTCGTCATAACTTACGGCGTCAGTCTCAGTCGCATCGGTCCAATGACGGATACTACGAGATATTTTGTGCAATCCGCCCCATGGTCGCGAACCTTGAGCGGTTCTTCGACTCCGGTAGTGGACTTCTTCTCGTTCCATGCGTAGCCACGCAGATCGCCAATCGCGTTCTTACAGCGCTTGTGGAAGCGTACAATCTTCTTTGTAAAACAACTTGATACGTGGCGAATGCCGTCCAACACGTCGTTGTTTGCTTTCACTACGTAAAGGCCGCGATTCCTTAGTTCGACTTCAAATGAGATAGCAGAAGGATCAATGACGATCTTGACTCGCTTATTCTCTTCTCCAATGAACTCGATTAGTTTGTCGGCATACTGTGTGTCGCTAAGCTGTTTGTACTGCTTCTTAGAGTCCCAGTAAAACTCTCGAACAACCCATAAAACTTTGCCGTCGTCATAAGCATCCAAGGCGCAAAAGCTGTTCGTAGTCCCATAATCTATGCCGATTACACGTTGTCTGTAACCGCCGCCTACCAATCCAATCGGCTGTGTGTCATCATCGAAGAGAAGGTCGTCCGTGAAATTCTCATAGATGGCTCCTTCGGCTTGACACCATTCGCCGAGGATGAAACGCCGGTAGAATAACCCAGTGTAAGTCGATTTTAAGTTCTGTTTGTATTGTTCTGGTAATGCCGGATTATCATCCAGGTTGAAATGGAGAACTCGAAGATAGTCAGGATTGTCGGCCTGAGCATCCATGAACACCTTTAAAAAGTGAAATAAGTTGTCCGGGTTGGTCGTTGCGTAAAGCCTACTCCCTTCACGTCTCAGACGCGTTCTGAGCATGTTGAAGAAGCTCTCCGGCATCAGCGTCATCTCATCGCAATAAGCGATGCCGACACTTTGTCCACGGAGCCTGTTCTCAGACTTGGCGTCGTCGGCTCCGATGCATTGCCACTCGACACCATCCAGCATGAACACACCGCGTGTCTGGTGGTACGAAGCTAGAGAGCCACAGATGTCAATGATGTCTCGGAGGACGTTGTTGTAGATCGTTTTTTGCGAAACGCCTGTGATGATGCGGAGTCCGCTCACCTCATATGAGTTGAGTTGGGCGATGAGCTTTGCCATCATCATCCACGTCTTTCCGCTGGAGACGCTTCCTTCGGCTATAGTTATCGTGGCGTCGAGTTCGGGGGGAGTGAGAATGAACTCGGCTGCCTTCTCTCCGAACGGTTTGATGTCTGCCATCTCGCAAACTATTTAGTAGTTGGCGCTAGTCAAGGCTAGGTAGATCGACCTTGGCTGCAATCCCAGCCTTGAAAATGTTTGTTAGCTCGGTTAGTTTGCTTTCAAATTGCGCTATGAATTTTGACTGCTCACTCTGGTCGGTTGGTGCGTCGGTACAAGAAACCCACACCACAGCGTTTACCGAGTAGTCTCTTAGTTCTTTCCAAGCGGTTTTGACGGCTTCGAGACGACTCGGATAAGCAGTCACGAAACCAAACCACAACCAGCTTAGTTCGTTCATTGCTGCTTCGTAAGCAGCCTTCTGTTTCTTTGCTTTGCAGTCAAAACACGGATGTTCCGAGCAATAAGAATGATCTTTCTGCGTGGGGGTCAGAGTATGCATGCTGTTATTTAGGCTGATGTCCTCTTCCGACTTATGCCAGTCAGGATTGAGGATGTGAGCTTTGCCTTTGAGCAGGCCGTACTGGAATGGACGACGTTTCATTGAGTTATTTGATTTTTCTTTGGGCTGTCGCTTGACAAGTCGTACAGGTCAGACAGACAAAATAACAAATGCAGGCAGTTGCACGCACACTTTTTTGTATGTACAATAGTAGATGTACATGCGATTCACCTTCGATCCCGAAAAGAAACGCAGCAACCCGAAAAACCATCCGGGAATTACTTTTGAGATGGCCGAAGAAGTCTTCAATGATCCTGGACAGGTAATGGTGGACAGCTACTACATTGCAGAAGACGGCGAGCAGCGCTATCAGATCATAGGGCTTTCGGGAATGCTTGTTCTGTTGCTGGTCGTTTTCGTGGATCGCTCAATCAATGGCGACGAAGTCATTCACTTAATTAGTGCAAGAAAGGCAAACGACTATGAAGAAGCAATCTATGCGGAAGCAAACCATTAAGATTACGCCTGAGATTAGGGCTGCTTACGAGAGACGAGACAAAAGCCTGGACAATCTCGATCCTGATGCGCCTGTGTTATCGCCTGAGGCATGGGAAAACGCTGTCGTGGGAAAGTACTTTCGACCGATCAAGACGCCTGTGACCGTGCGTGTCGACAATGATGTGCTGGCGTGGCTGAGATCAAAGGGCGAGGGACATCTGACCCGGATCAACGAGATCCTGCGGAAAGCAATGTTAGCAGATCACCATGAATTTCGACGGTAGTTGAGAGGCTTATCGCCACAGCCTCTCAAAACGGGCTGGGTTTGATGCGGTGTATTTGACCGTGTGCTCGATCTTACGGTGTCCCAGATAGTCCTGGATGAGTCGAGTATCGGCTCCCTGGTCTGCTAGAGCGTAGCCACAAGCGTGTCTCAGCATGTGGGGGTGCGCCGTAAACGGCAGATGGGCTGCATTGCTTGCCGTTTTGATCAATAGGTTGACGGTCGTCCTATGGAGAGGTTTCCGCTGCTCGGAGATGAAGACGGTCTTAATCTTTGCCGGAGGGTTCATCTCGGTGCGGACTTTGAGCCAGCACTTAATTAGGCGGATCTCGTCGGTACGGAGAGGATGAGTCGTAGAAAGCCCTTTCTTGAGCCTCCTGACGTGCAACACTCGTCCGTCGATATCCACATGGTCTAGAGGCAGGGAGCAGATCTCGGACACCCTGTAGCCGTGCCTGAATGCCAGAAACAACAAACAACGGTCACGCTCTGGGTTTCTGCTGAGTTTGGCTCCGTCGATCAAACTGGCCACTTCACGCTCCGTCAAGTGCTTTCGCACTAACTTTCCCATTTTGTAGAGAGTTTCCTTTCACAGAAACGAATAAGTCCTGTAGAATCAACAGGACCTATTACAACTCTATACAAAATGGTCTATTTTGTCGAGGGGTTTGTTACGGGGTTGATCACCAAAATTCCGCCGTCGAAATGCTCGACGATGCCAGTGATTTCTTCGTCGTCGTCATTACTTCTGTAATGATCATTACAAAAGGTCGCACGCGCGAATTGACTCCGGGTTGCTGTGCGCTCTATGCGCTGTTTTTGAGGCCAGCCATCGCTGATTCGAAGAGAGTTTTTATTTGGTTATTGGAGCCATCTTGCTCGTCGTGCATGCGCAATTTTCTGTTTTGGACTGCGGCTGCTTTCTCCAATCGCATCGAAAGATAGTTACGACGTTGGACCTCCGCAGAATCAACCTTACGACCAACAACCAAGCCCTTTTCAAACACTGGCATGTGGATACCTTCAGTCGACCGCAAGATGTCAATCGATTCTTCCCACAACGCTTCAGTGTGTTGCTCCCGTGCCTCGTCGAATCGGTCACGATAGCCATCGAGGTTCTCCACACGCCAACGCCAGATGCTGGCTCTGCTGGGAAAATGATCAGGATCAGAACGGATAATGGCCGAGACTGTCTCGCCAAGAGCATATCGGAGTAATAGCTCATCGGCGAGTTCTCGGGAATAAGATTTCTTTAGTGTTTTAGCTGGCATAGTGTGGGGCTATTTATTTCGTAAGAGCTTTTCAGCGATGCGCTCACAGGCTGCCATGAGTTCGTGATCAGTTGCTTCGAGATGGTTGGCATGACCAACACGCAAGACTTCATTCGCGATTGCTAGTTGACGATCTGTTGTATTGGCAAAATTTGGTTCTAGTAACTCGCCACGATCGAGCTTTCGTGCTCTTTCCAGTGAGCGTATTCGGGCTGCCTCAAATCCGTCTGTGTGCACAGTGGTTTTCTTCCTCAGCAGTATCTTCTTCGCTGTTTATCGTTTCGTCGGAGTTCAGGGGCTTGAGATCAATCATCTCCAGAATCAATCGGTCAACAGCGCTGAGCGGTTTGGTGTCAGTCATTTGTTTGGTCACAAGGGTATTTAGGTAAAATCAGTTGTGGACCCAAACCTGACCACCGCCATCGTTAGCGCCTCGGGAGCAGTCATCGTGGCAATCACGGCTCTCATTGTCAACGTGAAGTGGATTGGGATTTCTTTCAATCAACTTGCGGTGCGCTTGACGGAACTCAAAGAAGAGATCAAAGACGTGACGGAACAGATCAAAGACACCAACGTGAAACTGGAACTGCTGAACGGCAATCTTGCGTCCATCGACAAGCGTCTCGGGATTGTAGAGGACCGGATGTTCCATCGCGAAGGTTAGCTCGGTCGTCTCTCCACACACCTCTTCGCCGCCGCCAACAGATGCATTTGCTCCGGTCGTAGTCTCGACTCAATGTTAGTCACAATAAGTGCCAACATCTCGTAGGGATCGGCGGGAGTCGGTCTTACGATCAACGGTGGATCATCGTCAAATGGATATGTGTCGTCGGTGCCTGTCATCATTGGGATGGAGAGACAAAATGTGACTTCGTCTTGCTCTGCAAGGATTGCGTCGTGGAGTTTGATCAGGACGGCCTCTAACATAGGTAGCGGTAGAGTAAGCACGCCAATCCTAGTCGGCCTGTCCAGATAGTTCAAGACGTCAGTTTGTTGCTGGTTAGTAAGAGGCACTAATTTATGCGCGGCTGTATAGCGCCAGTTCGGCTCGGAGTAGCGCTCTGTGATTTCGTAGGATACTTTTGAATTTGGGTATCTTGTCTTCGCAAAGGAAGGACAGGATGAAATCGGATAGACTGCGGGGAACCTCATAACCTTGCTCAACACAAATCAGAAAACTCTCAATAGCCATCTCTTGATCTAGTGACATACAAGGTATTTACGATTCGGGGGATTTGGAGGAAGGAGCGGGACTGCGCATCTCAAACACAGTCCCTATGCAAAACGCTTGTTTAGGGCGTGTGGGTATTTATACGGAGGGTTTTAGATTGGTGGGAAGCGATCCTACCTCGATTAGAAATTGCCCCAATACGAATACCCTTTTCCCATTCCTGGTTTTTTGGGTGGTTCGAACTCGGCTGTTAGACAGGACGATGATCCCCCAGCGCCCAGAGCCATGTGCTGGCATACTCCTCAAACATGGGATGTTGTGATTTGTGACTGAGGCACCATGCTTCGAGGGATCTCACATAGTGTGAATAGATCACAGCAAGCAATCCGTCTCTGCGGTCATCGAACGGAAGTGAGCGGTTATGGAATTTCCTCCATCCCTCATCTTTCTGTTTTTCACGCAGATAATACATAAGTCAACCTATCTGCGTTTTTCTGGAGTTGTTTAACGTGCTCAACGTGAGCACGATGATGAGATTCACGCTTCTTGCGTCTTTGTTCGGGAGAGCCGGTGATGCCAGCCATTAAGTCGTACTCACGATAAAAGTCTGGAATGGGGTCGAGGTTCGGTAGGCGGGGTCTGCGTGCCATATAAACTAACGTTGGTCACAGGGGACATTTCTCTCGTGACTATTGAAATAATAAGGTCAGAATATCCCGATTACGAAGTTACACCTCGGTTACGCAAAGTTACAGCCGTTTGTAACCACATTTCTCTTTTCATTTCAGTCACTTACGCTCTCTTCTTGTATTGGTTACAAAAAATATAATAATAAGAGAGAGATTTACACAAGCCTCCCATATTTTTCCTCTGAGAGGATCTCATGTATTTTCTCTCTCTTGCTAGTCGTAACTCGTAACCGACCTCAAAAAGTTACCTAACTATATGATATGACAAGACTTATATCGTTACGCGCCGGTGTAATCTCACGTAATTACCCCGTAACGACGCTCCTAACATCTACAATTCTGAGCGACTTAGTAAGAAGGATTCTTTTATCGCATAGACCCGAACCGTCTTTTCCTTCGAAAGTTTGATCACTTTGGTCAGTGGGTCATTACTCTTACGATCCGTCGTGATTGCCAAATACCCTCTCAACTTTAATTCTTTGGCGAGCGTGCGCCAATCGTATCCCGCACAGAATTTGGTTTTGAATGTCTCTTGGTAAACACAGTAGATCGTCTGCCCGTCGTCGTCTTTCTTTTTGATTCCGAGTTGCTGTATCGCTTTGGCAGGTTCAGTCTCGGTGCCGAAACAGCTTTCGCCGGAATTTTCGAGAATCATGCGGATCTGTGCCATCCCCATGTCTTTCTCGTTTGATCCTCTGTGACCGCGCTGCGCATACCAAGCATCGAAGCACTTTTCCGCCGCACGAGTCGCTTCGCCTTTCGGCCACGGCAGTAATCCGCATCCTGTGGCTAACTCTCCCGCCGCTGCAACCAAGCCAAACTTATTCAGCACTCGCAGAATTTCGGAGTCGCTCGAAGTGGTGTGAGAAAACTCATGACGAGCTACGTTCGACTCGACAAATTTGGTGATTGCTTTTCGGAGATACGAGCGGAACTTATCCTTGTTTCTGACGATTATCTTGATCCATTCGTTGCCGACGACGCCATAGTAAGCCATGGTTCGCCGATCCAACTCCTCAGCGAAGTCTTTGGGTTTATCGCACAGCCCGTGAAGATCCTCCAGGGCTCCCATTCCTTTTCCGGCATCGGCGGGGATGTCCATGCAGCGGACAAGCTGACCGCCTTTCACCTGTTGGCCGCCCTTTTTGATGTAGTCTTTAATCGTAAATTCGCCGCTGCTCAGATACAACAGCCGCCAATCCTTGATCTCTCGCATCTGTAAATCCTTGGTCATGCGAGTTTTTCCTTTACCGTTCGCGACCATGTAAATCATCTCAGGCACTTCGTGAGCCTTTGCTTCCCCGATCTCATCGAGCACTAACAAGGCGTCATTGTGCGCTTCGCAGATCGCTTCCATTCCGTTCGCTGTGGCCTTCCATGAGGATTTGTACTCGCGAGGATTTCCCCACACACTCGCAGCCACGAAGCACGAAATCGACTTACTGATTCCAGGCAAACCGTAATAATGAAAGCCAGCATATTCTGGCTCAATATCAAGGAGTACAGAAGCAAACGACACACACAAGGCAAAGGCGAGCCGAGAATTGTTCACGGCCATCAGGCCGACCTTGTCTTGCCATTCCCGCAGCGTGCCAGCCGGGGCCTTTGCCATCGCATCTGGGCAATAGGTCATCTCCGTCCCATCGCGGTGCTTGACGATGTGGCCGGTGCGGACATAGAGCCCATCGGTCCATCCTGGTTTTTCACAGACCGTGATATATCGATTGGGTTCGGAGCGGTAAATGAAATTACGCAGCAGGTTCTTTTCTTCGACCTTTATCCTCATGTCCCAGAGTGCGGTCGCTAGATTCGTAGCTCGTTCAGCCATGATGAGATCAGACGAAATCGTGTAAATCATCCGCTCCTTTTTGAGTGGGTCGATCCACTCGATGATGAGACCTCGGTGTCCGCCCTTGCTTCTGCTACTGTCGGCGATGACTCGCAAGTCGGTGCTCACAGCCACGTCCCCCTCCTTATCTCGGAACCAGAGCATCCCGTCTGCACTGAAATAGCCTGCTGGCAGGCCGCTGTCTTGGCTCTCTTTCTTCTGCTTCTCCGACGACGGACTGACTATAAACTCCGGTCTCATCACATCACCACCACTTACTACTCGACTCTTCGGCGTCCAAACTTCACCAACCCGACTTAGAGCCGCCTTGATGGTTCGTGCCATATACCCCAAGTTCTTGTTCCACTTATCACGCCTCAAGGAAGACATCCGCATCAGCCGCTCGATCTGTCCAGCATCCTGTGTGTAAAACGCCAACATCTGTATTAGCGCCAGATCCGCCCGCGAGTCATCCCCCGCATAATCGGAAACGTCGCCCGACCACAAGCGCCGGAACTTGTCTCCGCTCTTCGATCGATTGAGTTTCTCGATGATCTGTTCATCGCTGAGCGTTGGGCTCGTCGACGACTCACATCTGGCCTCAAACACAGGCCGCTCGCGATACAGCCGCTTGTGCTGCAAGGCCAAGACCTCATCCGTCCGCGTCTCGATCGTCGCAGGCGAGCCGGGTATGTGCGCACCGGTGATAGAGATAAAACGAGCATGATCGTAAATCTCAAAATTGTCACGCCGACTCCCGAGGGCTGGGTCGAGTGGCTTCTCTGAAAATGCTATGATCCGCAGCCCTTTCCCGCTCGGCGACAACTCCGTATAACTGTTGATCGCTTCCATCTCCTCTAGAACGATTGGATCGATGTCGTCTTCCGCGACGCCATCCCAGTCGATGCCGATCACATAGAGACCGAGTTCCTCGATCTTTTCCAGCGGCATCATCACGCCTTGATACTTCTCTGTGGCCATGGCTTCCATCGCTTGCTGCCACGTTCCCCAGGTCGCAGGATCAGTGGAGGATGCATTCTCGCCCGTGATCGGACTAAGTGGAAGCTTTCTTGGCTTTCCGCCGCTGGGATCTTCCACATAGCGCCAGACGACCCACTTACACGCCATCTTTAGCTCATCCGGTACAGCCGCAAACCTTTCTTCTACTTTTGTGTAAATACTATTATTCATTGTGTTTTCCTCCCCTTTGGTCATTACCCGGAGGGGATTTTTATTTTTATTCCCCGTCCAATAGGACGGCACTGAGATAGTTAATGGCCGTGCTGTAAGCCGCAGAGGTGGATAGGATCTCGTGTCTCTCATATCGATGCCACCCGACTAAGGGCTCAACATCGCGCTTGAGCGCAATGTAAGCTTCGCATCGCGGCTGGGACATGATCACTTCGCCCTCGTCATTAGGCAGTGTCTTAGCCGTCCACTTAGCCCACTCCTCTACTATCATCAATCCCGGTTCAAGCTGCCGGAGGATCAAATAGTCCGTAGCTGATTTCTGATTTTGCGAGGCGACAAACTTATCCCATTGAGTTTGACTTATTCGGTATCTACCCCCTAGCTTAGTAGCTTCGAGTTTGTCTGAGTGGATCCAGTTCATGATCGTTGGTCGGCTGATTTTATGTTGTTTGGCGAGTTCTTTCGCCGTGTAGTACACTTCTTTTTCTGTAGTCGTCATATTAATACCTTCCTGATCTTATTTAGACATCGTTTTCTTTTGGCCAAACGTGAGGTGCGCTCGTATCAAGGAAAACTCTCAGCCCCAAAAAGAAAAACCCCGACATTTCTGCCGGGGTCTTCATCTTAGTGCCATTCAGCCTGATTTAATCACGCATATGAGTTCTGTTCACAACCTAAACCTATTAGTTGACACAACGTCTTGCACGCCTCTCCCCTCCTAAATACCAGCATGGCCAAACTCAAATACCCCAACTACGCCGCACTGTGTGAGATCTATCTGCCCCAAGTTATTGGTTCGTACAAGCAGTATCGAGCTTATATGTTAGCCCAAGAAGCCTTAAAGGAGATGTTTGATCTGCTGGAGGTGTTGACTGATCAGTTTGACGAGGTCAACGAGGGCAGCGTCTGGTGCCGATACAATCGCGAGACATAAATACCCCCGTCAAGCGATAAGAGAGTGGAGACCGAAGCCCGGTGAGGTAGCAGAGATACTCCCACCGGGTTTTTAGTTGACCACTAAGTACTAACATGGCAAGATTATTTTTAGATCTAGCGATTTACCTCACTTACCTTGCGTGTTTCGCATGGGCAACTTCGCATCACGACGTTTTTAACTCCGCGTTCTGGGGCGTGCTCTTCGTTACAAACTACTGGGCAACCCTCTACACAAGGAACAGATCATGACAGACACATCAATCATCATCCTCGCTGGAATGGGAGCCGCCACCATCCTAGGCTCCATCTTTGTGGTTTCGCTTTTTGACTACAAATCCAAATTGCCAGAAATGCGCAAGCGGAAACCCAGGCTCCTGCTCACAGACGGCAAATCGAAGTAGAGCGCGACTCACCAACCAAAACAAGAAACCCCAACAGAGATGTTGGGGTTTTTCTTTTTCCTGGTCACGGAGTATTAGTTTCCCTTACCTCAGGGAGCTTTTAACTACTTGATGGAACTCCATATGTTTCCCTTACACCCAGGGAGCTTTGATAGTCAAACGTAGTCTGTTTCCCTTACTCAGGGAGCTTTTTATTAATCGGATGGTCGTAAGTTTCCCTTACTCAGGGAGCTTTTTTCAGGCAGCCGAAATGACTCGGCAAAAAACGGCCCCCGGCTGAGGGCATCCGGGAGACACCCTCGTGGGAGCCGTTTTCCTACGTTTTTTAGAGTAGGTTTGGTTTGTTTCCGTGGGTCCACGGAACTTTTCTGGACTGTCCCTATTAGGGACCTGCATCTACGATAGCCCTGTAAAGACACCAGTGTCAAGAGTCAATTAACACGTGTGAACATCACTCATATCCGTGTCTAACTCCTAACTTACAAAGCACGATCCATGATGGTGAACTCACTTACTGCCAAGCACTTACAACCATCTTCAATTATCTTTTCTTTATGCTTGATTTCGTCCTTCGGCTAGCAGTAAAACAATCACATGGATGTAGACGTGAAAGACGAACAACACGAGCAGCAACAGCAACCAGATCGACAAACTGATCATGAGAGACTGACTGTCCTCTTGCCGTCCGACGTCAAAGCAGGACTGAGGATACTCGCGATCCAGATGAGGATGTCAGTGTCTGATGTCGTGGAGCATCTCTACAGAACAAGGAAAGAACAATGAATGCCGTGATGTATGTAATGACTGTGCTCGTCGCGCTGGCCTATGGCAGTGCGTGCGTCTATGTGATTCGGCACAAAAGACAATGACACGAAAAGGAGATCGAAGTAGCGGCTGCCATCCCGCTCAAAACGAAAGGAAAATATGAGATCAATTCCGCAGATCATAAAAATGTGCGGTGGCGTCAAGGACCTACACATCATTATTGATAACCCACCTTACATGAGTCTCTCGATCGATGACATCGGGGCAGGTCCGCGCGGTTATCGGGCTGTTAGTGTGGCGACATTTTTTTATCTCAATGGTGATTGTTGTGTTGATCCAGAGTTGAGTTTTGAGTTGGTGCGGAGAGGTTCTGGTTTTTCGTATCAGCCCTTTTTGTTTTATGTCGCTGCAAGTGCCCAGATTAGGCGGGTTTACGATATCGGCGACCCGAAAAAAGTCAATCGAGAGGTGCAACGCGAGCTAAAGTCATTTGCTCAGTCTTGGGATCAGGACCTTCGCACTCTCGGGTTTGTGAAAGCTGCTCAAAAACTTCAAAAATGACAAAAAAAGGAGATCGATTGTGGTTTGCCAGCAGATGGTATGTGTGGCCCAGCCGCCGCTGGGTGTGTTTGCTCTTGTCGGAGAGCGGAAGCGGAAGCTATGTGGCTCATGGGAGCACGAAGGCCGACGCAAAGATGCGAGCGGAAAATGCTCGGTTTCGAGCAGAAAATCAAATCAGAAAGGAAACAACCCATGATGATCTACAAAGACGAGATTGGACTCTGGTCCGATCCGCCCGACGAGATTGAGCTAGAGACCATGGCGGTGGATCTGATCAGCGCGGCGATCCGCATTGCTGAGCACATCCACCGCGTTTTGCCTTTGATGACCGACGAAGAAAGAAGCTTCGTCGCCCATCGTTTAGGCAACATCAATAGAGTCCTCCTAGACGAACGACTCAAGACAAAAATAACCCAGATGCACCCGCGATGTAAAGTCGTCAGCATGAAATAGGAAAGCAGACCGGAACCAAATGCAACTCACAGACGCACAGATCATGACCAGGAAAAAAATCAAAATGAAACTAGCCATCGTAACTCTCATCGCCGCCGGTCTTTCTCAGGCCGCGACCGTTGACACCTTTTATAGTCAGGCCGATTTCGACGCTTCGATCGGCAACTCACCATCGACCACATTGACCTTCGCGCGAAATGCAATCCCAACAGGGTTGGCGATCACGACATGCAGCACGGGTGGTGCCCATCCGGTGACGTCGTGTTCGCCTGCTCTTGACAAGCTCTTCGATCGAGCTAACATCACGAACGAATCTTTTAATGATGTCGTCGGTCATCTCTCCGGTCTATCCTACAGCACGACGATTACTCTGCCGACCGCCGTTACTTACATCGGGTTTTCGATCGGCGAAGGTTTGCCTCCGACCCGGACCGGATCTACCTTCGGCGTGACGCTCGGAGACAATGGACCACAGACCCAATTTCCCTTCGGCGGTGTTTCGGGACCTTATGGACTGCCGGATGTTGGCTATTCGTACACCGGGTTCCTAGGGTTCTCGTCGGATCAGCCGTTCGACTCGGTTCAGTTTGGGACATCGTATCAGGACAACAACATCTTTAGTCTGTCCTCGATCACCTATGCCGATCCAACCTCACCGACGCCAGAGCCACGCACCGCCGCAATCGCTGGACTGGGACTGGCCGGAGTGTGGATGTGGAGACGCAAAAAGTAAGTTGACCTTACTAACTCGAAAAGTCAATCGACTTGATCAAGTACCAGACTGCCTTGGTCTCACCCAAATCCAATGCTGCCTGTGGCGTCCGCCCAGACAGTTCCGGTCTAGATTCGCTGAAGAACTGCTGTGCTCTGTCCTCGCTGCCGTAGACAGTCACAGCAGTTTGCCAAATGTCCTGTAGGACATCGTCTGTGGGAGCCCTATCAGGAGGCAGTAGAACGCTCAGCAAATCCCAGACTTCTTCCACACTCAATTTTTCGTCAAAGAATGTTTGCATCACACAGGCCACATCGTAAGGAGGCTCAAGACCTGCCAGCCGCATCGAAGCGAATGCGTTCTCAACACATTGTTTGTTAGTCATAATAATCGACAATAGATAGAGGCGTGATTACATTTCACGCCGCGCCCCTGCACTGGATTCTGTTTCTGGATCCCCGCCGAGTCTACAAAAAAGACAAGTATTTCGGATCTGTCCTGGTCGATGGACAGGATCCGCTCCCAACAATCAAAGAAAAAAAGCTGTGGATGGACAAACATCCCGTCTGCTCTCTCCTGCACGTCCGCCTACTCGGGGACCTTGCAGCGGAGGTACGGAGCCAATATCCGATTGACGAGTTGCTGGACTTCGACCGGTCGCAATCTCTGGCGATCATGCGAGAGCACTGGGACGCAGATGACGAAAGCGTCGTCGATTCTCTCTCCGAGCCGGTTGTGTTTGCTGAGCCGCTCCCCGCTGTGCCGAAACCACAGAAGATCGTCAAGCCGAAGGTCAAAAAGCCCTATTTCGCAGGCAGGCAAATCAGCGAGCTAACTCTAGACATCATCCGACTATACACATCCGAGCCGAAGCTAGAACAGCAAGAAATAGCTTCGCGATGCGGAGTCTCGAAAAGAAGAGTCCACCAAATTTGTCACAACTTCCGCCGCAATATGTACTCACAAAGATCGATGAGCCGACTAAGTTGTAGCTCAACATGTCAATAGATACTCACTTATTCATTATCTGCACCAGAAACGAATAGTCCTCAGTCCGACCGCCTGTACTCGTGAGGCGGCATGTGACCATATCCACCACATCTAGAGTTCCGCCTGAAAGCCACACAGTCGCCACGGTGCTTGTGTGGCTTTGTTGCGTGACGGTCAGGTCAGCAGGCACGATCCATTGGACGCTAGTGATGGTGTCATTGATGGGTGAGAGCCAGTTGGTCCAATCGACTTCGTAGTCAAGGACGGAAGCTGGGTCTTTGATAGTGTGCGGAAAACTCATAACGAAAAACTCCTGGTTGTGTCGTCAGCTACCTCAAACTCTCGCGAGAGATCGACAGCCGGGGAATAGGTCCTGGTCGTATCAATCGGCACCGTGAAGATCGACTGCTCCGGCTGCACCGAGAACGTCCTGTCATCCTCTGCGACGACCATGATCCTCTGTGGCGGTGTGGTTGTCACGACCATCGCAGCCGTGGAGGCCACCCACATGGATGCTCCGACGCTCGCTGACATGACCAGAGCCGGGACAAGGCCGTAGGCGGTGGCTCCGGCTGAGGCAGAGGCCATCACACTGGCAGACAGACCCGGTGTGTTGAGAGTCCCAGTCGCAGAGACCGAACCCGCACCAGCCGACACAGCCGCCACGACCACCATTCCCGAAGCAGAGACGACGCTGGTTGCATTGGCTGAGATCGTCGAGGGTAGAGAGCCTGCCCAGGCTGCTGAGCCTGTTCCAGACACCGAACATTTCGAGATGGTGAGGCCGGAGAAGCTGCTAGATGCAACTGCCGACACTGCCACGGCACCAGGAATGACATTGCCAGCCGCAAAGCTGACGACACTCGCTCCATGCACGGTTGCACCGACAGAGACCACACCGGTCGAGACGCTCGATCCGACACCATTGGTCGTGAGAGTGGTGCGGACGACAGCTTGTGCTGAGACCGATCCGACACCGAGGATGCTCACAGCACGAGTGACGACAGAGATCGCTGCGACCGAGACCTGTGCCACACCCGAGAGCGTAACGGACGGAACGACAACACCTGTGACAGCCACAGAGCCGAGACCCTGGACCGAGACCGAATTCACACCTGTATAGACCGTGGCGGTTGCTGTGCTCGCTGCTAGACCCGAGATGCTGGTGGACGCAGGGACGACGCCAGACAACGTGCTGGATGCTCTGCCTCCGCTTGAGACAGTAGGAGCGACGACGAGTTTGGTGGTGGTTGATCCGAGACCTGTGCAGAGCAAGAAGCAGAAACGAAGAGTGTCGAGCTTGCTGTGACGGTCGCTGTACCGGATGTGCTTGCAGTGGCCGAGACAAAAGTCAATCCGACAAAACTGGTGAAAGCATTGCCTGCTGATGTTACATTCGCTTTGACAATATCCGAGCCGGTAAAGCTACTCGAACTAACACCGGATGACGTTACTGTGGCTAAGACAAAGGTTGATCCATTGAAAGCACTGGATGCAAAGCCAGAGGAAGTTACATTCCCTTTGACAAAAGTCGATCCTGTAAAGCTACTCGAAGCAATTCCAGATACACTGACCGTCGCCGAAACAAAGTCCGATCCACTAAAACTACTGGAACCGATACACGAGCAAGTTACACTGGCCGGTGTCGTCCCAGCAAACAGACTGACACCTGTTCCCGTTGTCGAGACAGCACCGAAGACCAATCCCGTTCCCGTCGCCACAACGTTGCCAGAGCCAACGCAAGAACAAGTCGAGACAGAAGTCCCATTGGCTAACACCGAGCCCGCACCGCTCACCGTGGTCGTCGCTGTGCCCGAGACGGTCGTCGTCGATAGCCACAACGCAGCCGCTTGGATCGTCACGTTTCCGGCATCGCTATCGCCCAGGCACTGGACCGTCAGCGTCTGTCCAGACGATCCAGCCGCATAGGTAAAGTCATAGTAGGCATTCGCCGCCGCGTTCGGTGTTTGGAGAGCGGTTGAGGTATACGAGGAGGCGCTCCCATCCGACAAGGTCGCTGTCACCGTGGCGTCGGATTGATAAGCGCCCAGGTAGACCCGCAAGACTCGCGTGGTCGTGTCAGCGGGAGCGGTAAATTTATAGCCGCTCCCGGCTCCGGGAATATAGAGTCCTGTGTCGGTCGAAGATACCGATGCATCCGGGGTTCCGTTCGACCATCCGTACTGAATCGAATTTCCGCTGTAGCGATAGCTGTAGATCGGTCCGAAGGCAGTCAGGTTCGAGATCTGCGATCCGCCCGATGAGTCATCGTCGAACGACGAGTCGCTCGAATAGCCCCAGCACGCCCAATCGGAAGTGCCGAGTGTGGTCAAGTTGACCAGCCCGGTGGGAGAGACATTGTAGACGGCGGAGAGCGATCCCGATGCCCCACCGGATGTCGTCGACACCCACAATGCAGCCGCTTGAATCGTGACGTTTCCGTTGTTGCTGTTTCCGGTTGATTTGACCGTCAGCGTTTGCCCGGAGGAAGCAGCCGAATACGTAAAATCGAAATATCCGTTGGTGGATGTTCCGTTTGGATCATTTAGAGCCGTCGAGCTATAGGTAGAAGCACTACCATCCGACAAGGTTGCCGTCACGGTTGCGTTGCTTTGATAAGCGCCCATGTAGACCCGCAAGACTCGCGTGGTCGTGTCAGCGGGAGCAGTAAAGCTATACCCATTTCCGGCTCTGGGAATATAGAGTCCTGTGTCGGTCGAAGATACTGACGAATCCGGCGTTCCGTTCGACCATCCGTACTGAATCGAATTTCCGCTGTAGCGATAGCTGTAGATCGGTCCAATGTTAATCAGGGTTGAGATCTGCGATCCGCCCGACGCATCGTCATCGAATGAGGAATCACTCGAATAGCCCCAGCACGCCCAGTCGGACGTCCCTAAGGAGGTTAAGTTGACCAGCCCGGTGGGAGAGACATTGCAGACAGCCGAGAGACTGCCGGTGCCTGCACTCGCTGAGGAGAGCGTGGTCGTGACCGACGCCACTCCATTCACAGCGACGGAACCGGTGGGAATGACATTGGCTGTCGGTGTGACGGTTGCTTTTGCCGACACTGTGACACTCGCTCCCACCGGAAGGAACGTGGCCAGCAGACAGACCCAGGAGTCGCCGCTCGACACACTGAAGGTTGCAGCGGTCGAAGTGGCCGTGGTCTGTACTTTGTACTCAGTCTGATCTCCGTCCTCATTGGTGAGTGAGGTGTAGCCGGAGCCTGCTCCATTGCTGGCGCTAGTCGTCGCGTTAAAGCCGTAGCACAACTCGCCGTTGATGATCGGCGTGACCGGACCGGAGCTTGCGGTCCCCGTGCCCGAGCCGGAGGCAGAGGCTGTCTTGTCGAGTGGAGTGATCTTCGAGACGCCAGAATATTCACTCAGATGAATTTCTATTTCTGCCGTGGTCGAAGTCCCAGTGTGGACCGTGACGGTGTTTGCGCCTGCCTTCGAATTTGCGGCGTAGAAGATTCCAATGCTCGTCGCAAAGGGAGACGTGGCCGAGACCGTTTTTGCCGTCGCCCACGTGTTGCCTTGGCTGTCGGTGAGGGCGAACGTGTCCGTCGCAACAGTAGACAGGACTGTACAGACGAGCAGATTCCCACTCGCGTTATTTGACGTGAATGCGAGTGGGAAACTGGACCCGCCTGATGTGGTGTAGGTCCCGTTTTTCTGGACGTATGCAATGGCCATTTGAAATAAGGTTAGTTATTTCGAGAAATCACTTAGAGTTCATTAGCGACAAAATTGCCCGCCAAAAACTCGAACACATTTGCATTGTTGATCGTGACGTTGGAGGCGAGAGCGCCCCAGTACAATAGCGTGCCAGACGTCGAAGCGGTGAAGAATCCAGCCGCCACAACCGGATTGGTCCAGTTGTTTGTGGCAGTCGGAAAGACAATGTTTTGTACATTCGAGATTGAGCCCGTAGTCGACGTCGTAAAGTAGCTGCTCGTAGCAGGCACAGCGACGCGAGCATAGCCCGGTGAAGTGCCGGTGACACATTCGGTTCCCGCTGTGGTGTCGGTCGGAGCGGTGGTGTAGAGGCCGCAATAGAGGGTTGCGCCGGAGAGCGAATAAGCCGTCTGCTGAAAGACCAAATTCAAGAAAGCGTTTGATAGGGTTTGATTTTTTCCACTTGCCATGCGGGTATTTATGGAAAGTGAAATGTTAAAAATCGTTGCATCTGTCAACAGATATTTTACGCGTAAAGAACTGATTCAAAAGGGGTTGCGGCGGAGAGAAAATCTCCTAGTACCCCACGTATCGGTTAGTGATAGAGCAGCACCTCCGAGTCAAGGAAATCGCAAAGCAACTCGGAGTTTCACCGCAGACCGTTAGAAGACGCCTGAAAAATGTAGAAGGGGTGCGGAATCTCGGTAGTCAGAATTACCAGATGCTGTGCACACCGGAGAGCGTGCTAGACAAGTACCTTCAGGAGCTTACTTTCAAGGTTGATACTGCGACGGTTACTCCATCGCCCGTAAAACTTTTCAGTGATGCGCACAGACGAGTGGTGAAGAAGCCTCTGAACGTCGTCGAGTGTAAAGCCCTGCTCAAGCAAACGAACGGCAAACGTGTCGCGTAATCTGTGCGGACGACAATCCTCGACACCTACACGATCGCCGATGGCCTGCATACGGTAGTACACTTCGTTCGCGAGATAGGTTGGGAGAGTAAAATTCCCAAACGAGAATGGGAGTTTTTGCGATAGCCAGTTGCAGGTATCGATTGCGTCTTTCATCTTGTGCGTGATGGTGACGTCCACATACTTTCTCTCGGCGTTCTTTTTACGTTTTTGCGGGAGAAAGCGATAAACGAAGGTCTTTTTTGTGTCAGACAAAACTAAAACACTGGGATCAAACCGAATGGCATCGCCAGCACGCAGTCCAGTTTCTAGCATTAATTCAAGCAGCAGTCGAAACGTCTTGGGTTGACTAGCGTAGCCGTCTCCTTTGTTCCCTTTTTTCATTCCCTCGCAGCCCGCAAGAATCAGATCGACCTCAGCTTTTGTATAAGGTTTTTTCTCTTCGTAGATTGCGGTCACAGGTTTGATTTGTTGAGCGAGAGGTTTGGTAATCCATTCCCGTCGTAACGCATCCCGAAGGAAAGCCGATATCTTGTTCATGCGCTGAGCCCGAGTCGTGCTGAGCCCCTTTAGAGACGAAGAATATTTGTCGATCAGATTGACCGTCAACTGCGACATGAAGGCGACGGCTTGCTTGGCGCAATGCTCCTGAAATCTATCAAGCACGAGCCGATACTGGCCTGCCGTCCTGTCCCCAATATCGTCTCTCTTCGATTCGAGGTAGTCGTCGATCGCTTGAGAGATTGATATTCCATCATCCGCAGTCGACTTGGTGAATTTCTGAATGATTTTTGCTCGGTATGTTTCGGCAGCACTTTGATTGCAGGTTTCGGCGCTATGTCGAGGGACTGGAGTCCCATCCGGCAAGGTTCCTTTCACCCAAAATGAGCAAGAACAGTCGAAGTAAGAAGTGTCTGTCAGACCACAGAAATGACGTTTGAAAAGGGTTAATCCGAGGGTAGGTTTGCGTGCCACGTACAAGAATCGTACAGGAATTCTTTAATTTTTGTTAGTTCTAAGAGTTAAGTGCTTTGTTTTCAATTATTTGGCTCCCCGACATGGATTCGAACCACGATTAACGGCTCCAAAGGCCGCTGTCCTACCGTTAGACGATCGGGGAACAAGGCGAGAACTCGCTCGTTTCTCAGTTTAACAACAGCGGCTCACCAGTCAGAGTAAGGGGCGCCCTCCAGAGAATTTTTGTCGGAGCCACTATGGACATCGAAGATTCCGGGCGTAGCGGTGCTTCCGCCTACCGGCGTGTCCTCCATTGTGACCTTCCAGTTCTGGTCCGAATTGGTCATCGGATCCTGTGGCACCTGCCGCAGATAACCTTCCGACACTAAATCCTGCAGACTTTGCGGGGCCTGCTGTTTATCGACCGTATACTCGTCGATCATGCTTCGCAAAGTAAACAGATTGTTACGGAGAACACTCTCCTTCGCTCGGACGATGGACTTTTGATAAATAGGAAGCGCTATCGCAAGCAGGATAGAGATGATGGCCATGACGACCATCAATTCGATCAAGGTGAAGCCCCGCTGAAGCCTTCTTGCCAGACCGATGGGCTGCGAGTTTTTCACGAGACAGCCTTTACCATTCCGCGTAAGAGGCGCCATCGCTCGCCTTATCGAGACTTGTTGTGTACACGTCGAATACATTCTGGCCGCCCCAGGAAGTAGACGCTGGTTCATCCTGCATACTTCTCTTGCCCCAGTCCTTCGACCCGGTCATTGGATCCTTTGGGACTCGGCGCAAGAAGCGAATCTTCCCGCTTTGATTGTTCCCCGAAATCGTATTGGACATCTTGACGCCATCCACAAGGACATCTAACGTGGGAGGGTAACAGTAGGAATCGATATTTGTCGACTGAATTTTTCCTGCATCGCAGGAGTCTTTATATTTGTCGATCGCAGAACGCATTTCGTGCAGATCTTCGCGAAGATCTTTTTCACGCTGGCGTCTGACCTGATACCGGGCCAGGGGAAGAGCCATGGTGGAGAGTATCAGGAGAATCGTAAACGAGACGATCAGTTCAATTAAGGTGAACCCGGCTTGCTTTCGCCTGCGGCGTTGCAAACCAGGGCAGTGACTTCTGCGCAGCACGACTGACCTCATTTTACCGCTGGGAAGGCTTGGGCTGGTTGGGCGGCGGATTGACCTGCGCCGGCGGCAGAGCCACAGGGGGAGGCGGCGTAGCGTTCGGTGGAGGCGACGATCCGTTGCCGGGAGGGCGGGTGCCATCTGTGGGCGACAGAGGCGTAACGGTCAGCGTGCCGTCCGGCTTGCGTTCGACGCGGACTACGCGTTCGGTTCCAGCGAGCACTCCTGGATTTCCCAGTGCGCTTAAGTCCGGAGCGCGAACGATGTGAGGGATGAGGGCGACAAGAATCTGGTCGTCGCTGTTGGACTTAGTTTTGGTACCGAAGAGATAGCCAAGCACCGGGATATTAGTGATTCCGGGAACACCGTTATTGGTGTTGGTATCTTCCACGTCGGACAAGCCGCCCAGGATGGCGGGCTGACCGTCTTTCATCCGGATTTGCGCCTCATTTACGCGCTGCGTGATCACAGGTTCCGAGATCCCGGCGATGGTGATCGGGGCCGCCGTGTTTGAGATCTCGACTTTGATGTGCATGCTGACATCTTCGGGGCCGTTGACGTGCGGCTCGAGATCGATATTGACGCCGACGTCCACTTGCTGGAACTGGGTTGTGGCGTAGGGAACCGAGCCTGGCGTTGCGATAGCTGAGTTCAAGGATCCGGAGACGTAGGGGATTTTCTGCCCAATTTTGAGCGAGGCTTTTCCGCCGTCAATGGCACGGATTTGCGGTCTCTGCAGAATTCGAGAAGTGTTGTCGGACATCAGCGCCTGGAGTAATGCGCTGGGAAGCGTAGTCGAGAAATCAGCCGAAGAGAGATGACCCAACTGAGAGATTGGGATGCTGGTGGAAGTAGTGGTACCCGTTGTTCCGGTGGTGGTGGTTCCCGTAGTTCCAGTAGTGGTCGTAGTGGCAGTGGTGCCGGTTGTACTCGTCGTGCTTGTGGTGTTGGGAACGGTAATGCTGCCTCGGGGAGTGAAATTGCCTGGCAGAGAAAGCCCCCCTTGGCCCAGAAGGGCTGCTCCCAAGGTCCGGCTTTTGATTTTGTTCACTTCCATCACGACGACGTCGACCATTACTTCCGGTTTGGGATGGTCGAGATCATGGACCAGCTTTTCGACTAACGAGATGGTGTCGGTTGGACCGCGCGCGATGATGGCGTTTTGGCTGGCCACCTGAAATATGCCGGTATTGAGTTTGGCTCCCGTTCGGACAGCATTAAAGATTTCCGTAAACTCGGCCTGAGTGGTCGCATTCTGGACGTAAAACACCTTCACGACCTCATCCTGGTACTCCTGGCGTTTCGGTTCGCTCTCTTGCGTGACGAAGATCGCGTTGTGGCTGATCGGTTTCCAGAAGGTATGAGTTTCGAGAGCGATGTAGTTTAAAGCCTCTTGCAGGGTGACATTGTTGAGATCGAGGTTGAAGTTCTTGCCCGCAACCGCTTCGATTCCCTGCGGATCGAAGAGCACATTGATTCCCGCGAGTTTGCTCACGCTTTCGTAGAGAACGCGGACCGGCTGGCTGTTCATTTTGAGGCTGCTAATTTGATCGTTGATGGGACGAAGCGAGGGCGGACCCTCCAGGGCATTGATTCGCTTTTCTATGGACTGGCGAGCGACCTCAGCAGGAGTGAGGATAGCGATGCCCGGCGTCTTGGCGCGCTGTTCTACCATGGCGTTGGTCTGGTGGACCTCCTGGATGGCTATTTGCGAGGCCGGGTCAGCGAGTAACGCGCGCTGAAACTCAACCAAAGCCTGATCGAGTTTCTGCTGTCCTTGCAGAAGACGGCCTTCTCTAATGTGCGCTTCCGCGACTCTGGGGCGGATACGCTGTTCGGCCAGGAGATAGCTGGGATCTTTGGGATCGGTCGAGAGGGCCTGGTCGTAGTAGTCGAGGGCCTGGTCGTAGTTCTTGGCGTCCTCGGCTTGGACGGCAAGTTTGAAGAGCTTGTCGCCCTTTTTGGTGCGCGCCGGCACCGGCGCAACGCTCATCGAGATGACACACAGGAGCGCTGCCCAATGCTGTAATTTGTTTAAAAACTTCACCTTACACGTATCCAGCCATGTTAGACTATGGTCGCAAAAGCTTCGAGACTGCGGCGGATGGGTTCACCCGCACGCAGTGCCCTCAGAAAATACTGTTCCCCTTCGGGTATATTCCTCTCGGTTCGAATGGAAGACGCTCTGATAAGACGGGGCGTTGAGGTTCAGACGGACTCATCTTTCGGAAAGTAGTTAGTTCAGCACATTGGCACAGCAAAGCGAAATCAAGATTTTGAGCGACAACCGTTCGGCTGGCCATAATTACCATCTTCTGGACCGGTACGAGGCCGGCATGGTGATGACAGGGACCGAGGTGAAGGCGGCGAAGACCGGGAAAATCCAGCTCAAGGAAAGCTACGCCGAGATCAACGACGATGAGGCTTGGTTGATGAATGCCCACATCAGCGAGTACTCGCACGGCAACATTATGAATCATGCGCCTGTGCGGAAGCGTAAACTGCTGCTGCATCGTGCCGAAATCGATAAACTGCGGGTGGAGACGCGGGAAAAGGGGTTGACTCTGGTTCCCACCCGGCTCTATCTGAAGGGCGGGAAGATCAAGGTGGAGATCGCCGTAGCCAAAGGCAAGAAATTTCACGATAAGCGCGAAGCCACGAAAGCCAAGGAAATGCAAGCAGAGGCTCGGGCGGAAATGGCAAGACGCGCGCGTCAGTAATCGCGTTCCAAAGGCAGACACAAAGAAATGCAGGTTAAAACTGAAACTTCGCCGGTCGAGCAGCTGGCCGTCGATGCACTGGCGGTAGTTTGTTTTGAGACAAAAGAAGGCGCGGCGGAGGGAGAGGCTCATGGAAGCCAAGCGCCGTCGGTCGGATCTTCGACCAAATTAGATTCCGAGATCGCCGACCAGGCGGGCTGGTTGGCCGAACTGCGCGCCGCGGGTGAATTCAGCGGGAAGTTATATGAGTTCGCCTTGCTCTATCACCCGCAAGGATTGGCGGCTAAACGGCTGGTGGCGATCGGCGGAGGAAAGCGGGACAAATTTTCGGCTGTGGAGGCGCGAAGGTTAGCCGGGGTTCTGGTCCGGGCGTTGAAGCCGAAGGGGCTTCGCAGCATTGCCGTCCTGCTGCCGGAAGGATGGCAAGAAGGCTGGGCGACTGCCCTGACCGAGGGAGCGATTCTCGGGGGCTGGGAGGCGGACCGTTACAAATCGGACCCAAAGAAGAACGAGAAACAGGTAGAGTCGTTTACGGTAGCGGCGCCGGGGGGTGATGCGGACCGTTTGAGAAAAGCGGTCGAGACGGGGCGCATTGTTGCCGAAGCGCAAAACCTGACGCGTGACCTGGTGAATGAGCCGCCGAATAAGCTGACGCCTTCGGATCTGGCCGAGGCGGCAAAGAAAATGTCAGCCGAGGTAGGTCTGGAGTGTGAAATATTGGACCGGGAAGCGATGGCCAAGCTGGGGATGGGCGCGTTGCTCGGTGTGGCACAAGGCAGTACCAACGCTCCCTACCTCATCATTATTAAGTATCGCCCCTCCTTGTCGAGGACCGAAGATCATCTGGCGCTGATAGGCAAGGGCGTCACGTTCGATACGGGTGGCATCTCGATCAAACCGTCGGACGGCATGGAAAAAATGAAGTACGACATGGCGGGCGCGGGCGCTGTGATCGGAGCGATGCAGGCGATTGCGCATCTGAAGCCGTCGATCCCAGTGACCGGATACATTCCTACGGTTGAAAATATGCTGAACGGGAATGCGCAGCGGCCGGGCGACATCGTCACTTCTCTTTCGGGAAAGACGATTGAAGTTCTGAACACCGATGCGGAAGGGCGCTTGATTCTCGCCGATGCCATTACTTACGCGAACCGAAATGGCGCTACACACCTTATCGATGCTGCGACGTTGACGGGTGCGATCGGGATCGCGCTTGGACACCATAATATGGGAGCGTTTACGAATAATCCGGAGATGCTCGACCGTTTTATGACGGCTTCGCGAGAGGCCGGCGAGAAAGCCTGGCAGCTGCCCCTTGATGAGGAGTATAAAGATTATCTGAAGTCTGCGTTCGCAGATCTTCCGAATATCGGGGGCCGTTATGGCGGTTCGATTACAGCGGCCTGGTTTCTTCGAGAGTTTGCGGATCCCACGCCTTGGGTTCACCTCGATATCGCATCTACAGCCTGGTTAGACGACGCGAAAGCGTGGATGTCTAAAGGTCCGACGGGTGTGGCAGTGCGATCGTTCATCCAATTGGCGCTTAATTGGAAGGCTAAACAGTAGATACTAAAAGCTGCTAAGTTTGCAGTAATCGTTCCTTCGGACTCACGTCTAGAAGGCGGATCGTACTTTTGAGGAACACGCGCAAGACGGGCACGTCTGGCGGTGCGCAGTCGTGCCCTTTGCGCTTGTACAGTAAGCTATTCGGCGGAGGTCGAAAGAATGCAGCTTCGTGTTCTCGCGTTTGTGCTTGCGGGCGGTAAAGGGACTCGGCTCTCTCCGCTCACTAAGGAACGCGCGAAGCCAGCGGTACCGTTTGCAGGACGCTACCGGATTGTCGATTTTGTTCTCAGCAATCTAGTGAATTCGGGTATCTTCTCGATCTATGTGCTGGTGCAGTTCAAGAGTCAGTCTTTGCTGCAGCACTTGCGGGAAGGCTGGGAAGTAAGCGGGCTGTTGAAGAATAATTTCATCATCCCGGTACCGGCTCAGATGCGGTCGCAGCAAGAGGACTGGTATCGCGGCACAGCGGATGCGATTCACCAGAACATCAATTTGATCGAGCAGGCCGACCCACATGTTGTGGTGATATTCGGCGCCGATCACATTTACCGGATGAATATCCGACAGATGATTGAGTACCACGTAGAAAAGCGTGCCGGTGCAACTGTCGCGGCGATCCCGGTGGACAAGCAGTTCGCCTCTGAATTCGGAGTTATCGAGACCACGCAAGAAGGCAGTATCGTGGGATTTCATGAGAAGAGACAGGACGCCCCGACGATGCCCGGAGATCCGACTCGCGTGTACGCGTCGATGGGAAATTATGTTTTCTCGACCGATCTTCTTCTGCGCGAGCTTTATGCCGATGCCAAGAACGAGAACAGCGCGCACGATTTCGGCAAGAACATTCTGCCTGGTCTGATTGGCCGAGCAGATTTATACGCTTACGATTTTCAGACGAATGTGATTCCTGGCGATCCGATCGGATCACCGCAATACTGGCGGGACGTGGGAACACTAGACGCTTATTACGAAGCGAGCATGGACCTGCGTGCTGTCTCTCCGGAACTCAACCTTTATAACCGCCAATGGCCGTTGCGAACAGCCGGCTACTTCGATGCTCCGGCAAAGTTTGTGTTCGATGAAGAGGGCCGGCGAGGTATGGCGATCGATTCTATCGTGGCTGGAAGTTCTATTGTCTCGGGCGGTCTGGTAAAAGGATCGGTGCTGGGCCGGGGAGTTCGGGTTCATACGGGCGCAGTAGTGGAAGACTCCGTTTTATTCGACAACTGTGACGTGGGCAGGAAGGCGTGCATTCGGAAGGCGATTCTTGATAAGAACGTCAAGATCCCTGAAGGTGCCCGGATCGGGTACAACCTGGACGAGGATCGGAAGAAATATCATGTTACGGACAGCGGGATTGTGGTGATTGAAGGTCACCAATCCACCGTTGACATTGCTACGTTGCAGGTGTAAGTTCGCTCGGAAGCGTGTGGCGCGAACTCGGATGTACGGCCGAGATAATCAGCGCGGCCACGACTACAACGACCGCTCCGACGACGTTGTACCAGAGAAACGACAGGCTGGTCCAGGCAGCAACGGAAAAGATGGCCGCCTCTCCGGCCAGCACTCCCCAAAAGGCAGCGGTGCCGCCTACCTTCTTAAAGAAGAAGGCAAGCACGAATGCCCCGAGCAGCCCTCCATAGAACAGCGAGCCGACGATATTCACGCGTTCGATAAGAGCGCCGAATCCGCTAGCGCCGAAGGAGGCAAACGCAACGGCATAGCTGCCCCAAAATACTGTCAGAAGACGTGACGCCAGCAGGTAGTGACGATCGCTTCTATTGGGCATGAGATGACGCTTATAGATGTCGATCACGGAAACCGTCGCCAGTGCGTTGATCTCTCCTGATGTCGAGCCCATGGAGGCGGAAAAGATGACGCCAATCACCAGACCGACTAATCCGACCGGCAGATAGGTAGTTACAAATCGCAGGAAGATGTAGTTGGTGTCGTCGAATTTACTTCCGCCATCCAGGTGTTCCACCATGGCAAGAGCTTTCTGTCTGACCGCGAGAAAACCGCTTTCGGCCCGGCGGAAATCCGAAAGAGCTCCTTGCATGTCCAAGCCGGGGCTGCGTGCGGCGGCGGCGAATCGATAGGCCGAGTCACGGCGTGCTTTGAAGGCGCTTTGATATTCGGCATTGAGAGGAGCAAAGCTGGCCGTTTTCGCGACGCGTTCCGCCTGAATCGGCTGAAAGATTATCGGGGAGGGCACGAACAGCGAAAGGACGAAAACGATTGCGCCGATAAACAGGATGAACAGCTGCATCGGGATTTTGACGACAGCGTTGAACATCAAGCTGAGCCGGCTTTCGGTTATGGATTTGCCGGTCAAATATCGCTGCACCTGGCTTTGATCGCAACCGAAGTAGGCAAGGGCAAGAAAGCCGCCGCCGATAAGGCCGCTCCAGATGTTGTAGCGATCGGTTAAATCCAGTTTGGTGTCGACAATATTCATTCTGCCGGCTGCGCCCGCTAAATGGAGGGCGTCACTGACAGAGATGCCCGCCGGGAAGTGACGAAACGCCACAAAGAGACTGGTAGCTAAGGCGATGAAGATCATCGTCATCTGCTGCACGTCGGCCCAGGTAAGCGCCTTAATGCCGCCACTAGTTGTGTAGAGCACCACTAGCGCTCCGATCAAAACAGTCGTCCAGCGATCGGACCAGCCGACGACGGTTGACAACGCGACGGCCGGCGCGTAGAGGCCGATTCCTGCTGCTAAACCTCGCTGTAAGAGAAACACGAGACTCACGAGAACTCTCGTTTTAGGATCGAACCGCTTTTCCAGATATTCATAGGCGGTGTAAACCTTGGCCCGATGGAAGATTGGGACTGCCGTCATCGAGATCAAGATCATCGCGATCGGCAAGCCGAAATAAAATTGCGCAAATCGGAGACCGTCGACATACCCCTGGCCGGTAGTTGAGATGAAAGTAATCGCGCTGGCTTGCGTGGCTAGAATCGAGAGCCCCATGGCGTACCATGGCATGGTTTTACCGGCAAGTAGATACTTATTGACGCTGTCGCTGCCGCGGCCTCGGTAGAGGCCATAGCTAACCAGAAATACGAGCCACACGACCAGGACGATCCAATCAAGGCTTTTCATTGAGACGACGTGATTTTAGCTTGCCGGTACGGGCTAATTCCTAGTTGTAATGGAAATGGTTCGAAATAAGGCGGAGACAGCCGATAAGTATGAAAAGATAAAGGAGCAAAAGTAAATAAACTCGCTTCCAGCTTCCTAAAATAGGCGGAGGTGAGTCTTCAATTTGGGCTTGAGCTTCACTTTTTGTACTAGCTGTCATGTTGCTTGTGGGATCTTACCAGTGTAGGGTTAGTAACATCCTATGAGTGCGCTAAGATACTTTTGAATATTGTGCCTCTGAAGACCTGTCTGAAGATAACGCTGGCTGAGGTTTGACAGCGCTGGCCAGAACAATCGATTGACTACACTTAAAACCGTGGGAAACCAAGCCACCCGGCCGTCTATTAACGTTCTAGTTGTCGATGACGAGGAATCACAGCGCAATCCGCTGGCCGCGATGATTTCCTCGTGGGGCTTCAACGTGGAAACGGCGAATGACGGACAAGAAGCTCTGGAGCGACTCAGCACTTTTTCAGCCAACGTCATTGTCACGGATCTGATGATGCCGCGCATGGATGGTTTCGAGCTAATGAAGAGGCTCGGCGTCGACGGTAACATGCCGCCGGCGATTGTGTTAACTGCATTCGGCAATATCGAGACGGCAATTCAAACCATTCACGATCTGGGAGCGTTTTGGTTTCTCGAAAAGCCGATCCAACCTGCGGCCTTAAGGGTGCTGCTGGAGCGAGCGGCTTCACAGAGTCGATTGGCAGAAGAGACGGAGCGGCTTCAACGACAGCTTTCGCACATGGGTGTGCTGGTCGACATGGTCGGCACATCGAAGCAGATGCAACAGGTCTTCGATGTCATTCGCCAGGTAGCGCCGAGTAAGGCAGCGGTACTGGTGGCGGGGGAAAGCGGAACAGGAAAAGAGTTGGTCGCTCGCGCGATCCATCAGTTAAGTCCGCGCCGGGGCGGCCCGTTTGTGGCGATCAACTGCGCCGCGATGCCTGAAACACTCATGGAGAGCGAACTCTTCGGGCACGAGAAAGGCGCCTTCACCGGAGCTTTGGAACGGCGTGCCGGCTGTTTCGAACTGGCTCAACATGGCACCTTGCTTTTGGATGAGTTGGCGGAGATGCCTTCGGGCACTCAGGCGAAACTTTTGCGCGTGCTGGAAGATTCAAGAGTGCGCCGGTTGGGTGGTAAGAGCGAGATGTCTGTAGATGTTCGGGTAATTGCAGCGACGAATCGTAATTTGGATGATGCGCTGAAGAAGGGGGACCTTCGCGAAGACCTTTACTACCGGCTGAACGTCTTCCAACTGTCGCTTCCTCCTCTGCGCAGCCGCCTGGAAGACTTGGCCGTGCTATGTGAGACGCTGATCACGAATCTCAATCGTAAACACGCTTGTAATATCACATCCGTGAACGCCGAAGTGATGAGCGCTTTCCACCGCCACACTTGGCCGGGAAATGTCAGGGAGCTTCGAAACGTTCTGGAGCGGGCGGTGATCATGGCGGGCGAAGGCGAGATTCAAATGGCTCACTTGCCGTATGACTTCGGCGTGTCGATCGGCTCTCGGATTCCTCCTCAGGTTTTCGAACCTGAAAGTGTTCGATTACCCGTCGGTACCACCGTGAGTGATGCCGAAAAGGCATTGATTCAGCTGACTTTGCAGCACACAAAGAACAATAAGACGCGGGCGGCCGAAATTCTCGGCATTAGCCTCAAGACTTTGTTCAACAAGTTGAAAGAGTATGGCGCGTCCGAGCCGGCTGAAGGGAATGCCTGAAACACGGCATTTCGCGAAGGTAGCAGCGGTCTTCACGAGGAATTGACGTGCTACGCTAGGTTTTCCTTCACTCGATGACCGCCCTGGAAGAACTGAAGAAAACCTCACTCTTCGATCTGCACAACGCCCTCAAAGCCAAGATGGTGGATTTCGGCGGCTGGCATATGCCTGTGCAGTACTCCGGCATCTTGGACGAACACAATGCCGTGCGAACTGCGGTTGGACTTTTCGACGTCAGCCACATGGGCGAGATCGAGATTCGCGGTCCGCAGGCCCAGGAGCTTGTCGATTTCGTATCGACAAATAATGCAGCCAAATTGAAAATCGGTCAGGCACAGTACTCGGGGTTGCTTTATGAGCACGGTGGGTTTGTGGATGACATTCTGGTTCACAAAGCATCGGATACGGAGTTTTTTCTCTGCGTCAATGCTTCCAACCAGGAGAAAGACTTTGAGCACATTCGAGCTCACAACCGATTTGACGCGGAAGTAGATTACGCGAGTGAACGGTACGCGCAAATTGCGGTGCAAGGTCCGAAGGCCATTGCCACTTTACAGAAGCTGACCGACGCGCCGCTTGGCGACATACGGTACTACTGGTTTGTCGACGGCTTTGTCGATGGTGTTCCGGCGAGGATCGCACGAACTGGATATACGGGTGAGGATGGCTTCGAGATTTATATTCCTCCGGACACGGCGCACCGCATCTGGAACAAATTGTTGAACGCTGGAGAGGAGTTCGGCATCAGGCCATGTGGCCTAGGCGCGCGGAATACACTTCGCCTGGAAGCCAAGATGCCACTTTATGGTCATGAGATTACGGCTTCGCTGAATCCGCTTGAGGCCGACTTGGGCTGGATCGTGAAGATGGAGAAGCCGGAGTTCATCGGGAGACGAGCGCTCGAAACCTCTTTGAAGGATGGATTGCAGCGGAAGCTAGTTGGATTTGAAATGGCCGAGCGCGGAATCGCTAGGGACGGATACGAAGTTTGGCTGGATGGAGAACCGGCCGGGTGGGTCACCAGCGGCGGCCCAGCTCCCACGCTAGGGAAGAATATCGGGCTTTGTTACCTGCCAACAGAGAAGGCGGTTCCAGGCGTGAAGATGGACGTATCGATCAGAAATTCGCCGGTCCGAGCGGTGACTGTGCCCACACCGTTTTATAAGAGATCGAAAGCATGAGTTATCCAGAAACCTATAAATTCACCAAAGAGCACGAGTGGGTTCACGCCGAGGGAGAGTCCGGAACGGTGGGAATCACCGACCATGCTCAGCATGAGCTTGGCGATATCGTGTTCGTAGATCTGCCCGCTCTCGGCAAAAAGATTAGCAAGGGCGATACGCTTGGCTCGGTTGAATCGGTGAAGGCAGTTTCGGATATTTACTCTCCGGTCTCAGGCGAGATAACGGCCGTCAATGAGCTGCTGGCGAAGCATCCGGAAAAGCTGAACGAGGATCCGCATGGCGAAGCTTGGCTGGCGAAGGTGACGCTTTCGACCCCAGATGAAATTAAAGATTTGATGTCCTCTGCCGATTATCTAAAGTACGTGGGCGCTGAGTAGTCTGACAGCAGCCACGAACCGGAAAATCTAGTTGCGCTATTTACCTAAGTCTGATTCTGAGCGGCGTGAAATGCTCGCTGTTCTCGGGTTAAAAACCGAAGAGGAATTGGTATCGTACCTTCCCGCAGATGTTCGCTTCCCCAAACGGCTTGCCATCGAAGATGGGAAGAGCGAATACGAGATCGTCGATTATTTCAAGCAGCTGGCGGCCGATAATGCCGTGGGTTATCCCACCTTTTTGGGCGCTGGTGTCTATAATCACTACCGCCCTGTGATGGTGGATACGGTCGTCTCGAGGGGCGAGTTTCTCACATCCTACACGCCTTATCAAGCGGAGATCTCACAGGGAACGCTGACCAGTATCTTTGAGTTTCAAACGATGGTCTGTCAGTTGACCGGCATGGATGTCGCTAACGCATCGATGTACGACGGGTCGTCCGCCGTACCGGAAGCGGCGATGATGGCAGTTCGTGTTACCCGGCGTGACAAAATCCTGATTGCCCGCTCTGTTCATCCCGAGTATCGCGAAGTTTTGCAGACTTACACCAGGCACCAGGGTATTCCCGTGGACGAGATCGCATACAGGAAAAGTGGGCAGCTCGACTTGGACGATCTTCAGAAGAAGCTCGACGAGGATATCGCAGCGGTAATCATACAAACTCCGAGCTTCTTTGGCTTGCTGGAGCAAGTTCGGGAGATCAAGAAGTTGGTTGCGAGCAAAGGCGCGCTGCTGATTGTGGTTTTCACGGAAGCGGTTGCGCTTGGCTTGATGGAACCGCCGCGCGACGCCGACATTGTGGTTGGGGAACTACAGAGTTTTGCAATAACTCCCAGTTATGGCGGTCCGTACGTCGGGATTATCGCTTCTCGCGAACAGTATATGCGGCAGCTACCGGGACGATTGGTAGGCGAGACCAAGGATGCAGATGGCCGTCGGGCCTTTTGCTTGACTTTGGCAACACGCGAACAGCATATTCGCCGTGAGAAGGCTACGTCGAACATCTGTACTAATCAGGCTTTGCTGGCGCTGATGGCCACGGTATTCATGAGCGTTTATGGGAAAGAAGGATTGCGCGAACTAGCGGAACAAAATCTCTCGAAGGCGCACTACTTGGCCGGCAAGTTGCCGCTTCGCTTTGAGGCTCCGTTTTTCAATGAGTTCGTGGTGCGGACAAATGGGAGATCGCCAGATCGTGTTAACGAAGAGTTGCTCGACAAAAAAATAATCGGTGGATTGCCCTTGGGACGTTTTTATCCGGAGCTCAAAGACTGCATGCTGCTGTGTGCAACGGAAGTGAACAAGCGCCAGGATATGGATTCGGTCGCGGCGGCATTTGGCGGGAGCACTCAATGATCAAGAAAGTTCTTCCTCATATCGTTCAAACGGAACCCTTACTGTTTGAGCGAAGTTCTCCGGGAAAGAAGGGCTACCAGTTGCCGCCACTGGACGTGCCGCTGGTAGATCCTGAAGAAGCATTGGGGGAGCAGGGCGTCCGGCGTGAAATCGAAGACTTTCCTGAGGTGAGTGAAGTTGAAATCATTCGCCATTTTACGCGGCTGTCTACCTGGAACTACGCTATCGATCTGGGTCTCTACCCGCTTGGCTCCTGCACGATGAAATACAACCCTCGTGTAAATGAGCTGGTGGCACGCACGGAAGGGTTGGCATGGTCTCACCCGTATGCGCCGGAAGAGTTAGCGCAAGGCTCCATGGAGGTGATCGCGACGCTCGAGAAGGCGCTAGTCGAGATCACCGGAATGGATGCTGTGACCTTGCAGCCTGCGGCTGGGGCGCACGGAGAGTTTACGGGCATTTTAATGATTCGGGCGCTGCTCGAAAAGCGTGGAAACCCGAGGAAGAAGATTCTTGTTCCCGACTCGGCTCACGGCACAAACCCGGCGACGGCATCGATGGTTGGGTATTCCGTCGAGAACATCAAATCCACCGATCGGGGCGTGGTTGATTTAGCGGTTCTGGAACGCGCGGTCACGGACGACGTGGCGGGACTGATGATTACCAATCCCAATACTGTTGGGGTTTTCGAAGAGGATATTCGCAAGATCTGCAGCATTCTGCATGACAAGGGCGCTCTGGTTTACATGGACGGAGCGAACATGAATGCCTTGGTTGGGATTGCGCGTCCTGGTGACTTAGGCGTCGACGTCATGCACCTGAACTTGCATAAGACGTTTTCTACTCCTCACGGGGGGGGCGGCCCTGGTTCGGGTGCAGTTGCCGTCGGCAAAGTTCTTACTCCATTCCTACCTTCACCACGCCTGAAGCGCGAGGGCGATCAGTGGAAATGGAACTACGATCTTGCCGACTCGATTGGGCGAGTGAAGGCTTTCTATGGAAATTTCGGCGTGCTCGTCCGGGCCCTTGCCTACATCATGGCTCATGGCGGCAATGGGCTTCGTCAAGCAACACTCGACGCCTTACTGAATGCGAATTACCTTCGGAAGCTGATCGAGCCCTACTATGATCTGGCCTATAAAGCGCCGAGTATGCATGAATGCGTATTCAGTGACGATCGTCAGGCGAAAAAAGGTGTACGGACCGGTGATATCGCAAAGCGGCTCATTGACTACGGTTTTCATCCTTACACCGTAAGCTTTCCGTTAATTGTTCACGGCGCGCTGATGATTGAGCCGACCGAGACCGAAAGCAAGCTGGAGCTGGATCAATTTGTCGATGCGATGAAGTCGATTGCGGAAGAAGTGGACCAGAATCCGGAACTGGTGTTAAAGGCTCCGCACTCGACACGTACCCGCCGGGTTGATGAGGTGACAGCGGCTCGAAAACCGGTTGTGCGGTGGCGACCGAAATCTACTGTAAGCCAAGCAGCCGATTAGCACTTTCAAGCACGGTTTCAAAGCTCAAGCGTGCGAGTGGGTCGCGGTGAAGTACCGTTACATTTTCGCCACGGGGAGCCCATACCGTGGGAGATGTCGGACCGAAGAGTGCAAGTACGGGTACGCCGACCGCTGCGGCCAAGTGCGTGATGCCAGAATCATTTCCGATGTACAAGCATGAGCCGCTGATCCATTTGGCCAAGGTAGCGAGGTTGTCAATTTTTGAGGCGTCAGGAAACTGTTCCTCTGGGCCAATGCACCATTCGACCGGTACAGTAAGAGATCGGGCTAATTCTTCGAAAGAGGAAAGAGGCCAACTCTTTCGGGCGCTTCCCGAGAAGGGCTGGATGACAACTGCGGATCGTTGACTCGTCGGAGCTATCGGAATTCTCGGTGTAAGTTTCGGCTTAGCGCCGACCTGGTCAGCAAAAAATTCTCCCGCATAGCATCGGTAGTCAGGAGGCGGAAGCGCAGCGTGGAAATCACAGGGAATCGAGAGAGCCCTAATGGCAGCTTTAAACTCCGGGCGGTTCGATCCGTACCAGCTGACAATATGGTCAAAACTACGAAGCTTCGTAATCAGATTTTCCAGAGCCGGCAGATCTCCGACCCCAAATAGTTCGATGCCGGACGCCGCAAGCGATTTCACTTCATCCGCGAATCGTATCAGCGGAACCACCGCTGAAGAGATCCACACTTCGGTGTAATCCGTGACGAGATGCTCCAGAGCGGGAAGGGAGACGATGCAGTCTCCAATCGCACCGGGCCGAAGGATCAACCGGCGCAATTCGAGAACCTATTCGACGCTCTACTCAACGAGTACAGGCAAGCGAACATCGATCGTCGATGGACGAAAGCACATTTGGTTGTTACAAGCTTGATAATGCAGTTTACCCGTCATCACCGCACTTCCGGGAGCAACGTTCTCGGGAGCTTTGAATTCAGTCACAAGGTTAAACGTACCGGTAAAGACGCTCAGCGTTTCGTCCCCGACTTTAATTTCCTCCGACTTAGGGTACCTGACCGTCTGGTCCTGGAGCGGGCCGCTTGTCCAGGAAAGTTGGAAAGGTATCAGGTATGCACCTTTCGGCTTGTCACTATTGACGTGAAAGCCGGGGAGGGTCATCACCCTCAGGTTGGCGTTGGCGGAACCGCCGCGTTTAATGCTGATTTGCTCGGCAGGCATTACTGCCAGCTTATTTTGCTGAGCGTGAACCAGTAGCGGAAGGAAGACGTAAATCAGTAACTTGAGAAGGCGCGTTCCGCTGGTGGGGAGCGCCCAGAACCGTTTGGATCTCATTGAGGTATTCGTTCTTTCCTGCTAAACCGACGTGGACGTAGGCTACTTTGCCATCGCGGTCCACGATGAATGTTGTGGGAAGCGAATCGACTCCGCCATAAAGCTGCCCCACGGAATCATTGCCTAAGACGACGCGATAGTTGATCTTGCGCTCGGCGATGTAGGGTTTGATGACCTTCCAGCCGTCTTCATCCATGGATACACCCAGCACGGCGAAGCCATGGGACTTGAACTGTTGCTCGAATTCGGTGAACCATGGAATCTCAATTCCACAAGGACCGCACCACGTCGCCCAGAAATTCAACAAGACACCTTTACCGCGATAATCGGACAGCTTGACAGAGCTGCCGTTCGCATCTTTCAGCGTGAAATCGGGCGCTAATTTTCGATCGGTGTGAGCGGATTGGGCAGACGCAGTCGAATGCGCGGAAGACGAGTTGCTGCAGGATGATGAGAGCGCCAGTATGCCGGCGACCAGTCCAACGGTCAAAAAACTTCGCTTCATCAAGAGCACCTCAATACCCAGTATCTCTCGAACGTTTTCTGAAACCACTGCCGTCGTCGATCTCGCCAACGGTTTGCCAGCTGAAACGTTGGATGGTCGTCCACTCCGGCGAACAGCCAGGCAGCCGTATCGCAGAAACTTTCACAGACATAATTTTTCCGGGCGCGAACGGATTTTTGAGAATCGCCCTTCCGCACAATAGACGATTCGCCTATTTCTCCGGCCGCGTGAGACCTCGCCTCCTGGTCAAGCAGGCAGGCGAATTCGGCTCGAACGCGATTGTTTAGCTTGACCCAGACGAAGTGAAACAGCTCATGAACCAAGATCAAGCGCAGTAAGGGGTCATCGTTTAGCAAAGCCATTTCGAGAACGATTTGTCGCTTCCTGATAAAACACGCAGCATGAACGGGTATTCCTTTCCCGAGAGATCCTGAAAGCAGCTGCCCGTGATGGGCGGAAAGTTCAGGCTGAAAGGAAATCGTGACCTGCTTGCCGAGGAGCGGCGATAGCCTGACAAGAAGCTTTGTGGCCGTACCGCGATTAATGCTGGTTCGGTTGCGGTCTCGGCGCACTTGAACCGGGCGCCGAAGATCCGGGCCGTGAAGGCGAAGCAAGGGAAGGGATCCGAGGTGACGAGCCGTTGGATGTCTCGAAGAAATCAGGATCTGAGACTTGTAACTTATATTTGTCTAATTCCTGCTTCAGAACAGCCTGATTTTTGTCGGCCTGCATCTTCTGCACGATCTCCGGTCTGGCCTGATCGAAAGTCTGTTTGGTTCGACTTTCCAGTTTGATGATGTAGAACGCATTGGCAGCGCGAATCGGCTCCGATACCTGGCCAGACTGCAGCTTGTTGAAGATGACATTTTTAAGATCGGCCGGGACATTGGGCGATCCTGCAGCCAAAGTTCCTAAGTCTCCGCCGTGCGCAGCAGACTGCTGATTGTCGGATTCCGTTCGCGCAACCGTCGCGATGTCGGCTCCGGCTTTGATTTTCTTTTCTACGTCGTTGGCCTTTTCCTGAGCTTCCGGCTCGGTCCGATTCACACCGGAACTTGAGGCGGGAGTTCCGGGAGCGTTGAACGCAACCACCACGCCGCTCAACTTGGCCACGTCGAATTGGTCCTGGTGAGCATCGTAGTAGGCCTTCGGATCCTGCTGCGGCTGTGAGTTGCCGTTGCTGAGCTTGCCCATATAGGCTTGAGCCAGAACATTGTCCCGATCGAGTTTGAGCTGTTCTTTCCAGGGTGACTGCTGGTCAAGACCTTCCTTGGCCGCCATGCTGGACAGATCTGTTACCAGGTACAACCGTTCCAGAAGGGTCTGCAAGTTGGGTGAACTTCGTCGCTGAGCTTCGGGCACCAACTTAATCAAATCGGCTGCCTGCCTGGCTGTGACTTGCTTACCGTTGATGGTGGCCACTACCCGATTGGGATCTTTCTGTGCAACGGCTTCCGGCCCACGAACTTTTAGATCGGTGGATCCGGGAGACGGCGATTGAGAGGGAGCGGCGGCCGGGCTGGGGGTTGCCTGCGCCCAGGCAAAGGTGGCGCCGGTGGCAAGCAGAAGAAGCGTAAGACTACTTTTCATTCAGACCTGTTTTGAAACCTTCACTCTAACATGTTAGAAGGCGGCAAAAAGGCCGGCTTAAGCCAGATCTGAATTCAGTTTATTGAACTACTTGAGCCTTCTTCAAACTTGCCGTGGCTTTAGCTTTGGCGGCGGCGCTGATTTGGATGTTGTTGACCACCTGAGCCGCTCCGGCGGTGCGCGCCATGCGGGTGGCCGATCCCTTGTGCTGTATCACGCCGGTCGATCCTTCCCAAGTCACAACGCCACGCTGGACATGGAATTTAAATCCATCTTTGCCGATCTTGGATTTCGCAAGCTTGGCTCGAATGGTGGCATCGATCTGCGCATCGCTCGGGGTTGCAACGTGTTGCGCAGTGGCAGATCTTGTGGTCGTGGTTGCGGCGCCTGCCGGCAGCAGCAATCCAAGACAAAGGGGAAGAGAGATGAGAATGGCGAATAAGCGGCTCATGGAAAAACCTGTACCGGATGAGTAGTGGGGAAAGAGCGGCAGTGTTCGCAGGGAAAGTTTGAATTAGTGTGTCGGCGCCGGCTCTTTTGCAGACAGGCGGCGAGACTTGGCCATTTGCGCTGCCATTCGCATGGCTTGCTTCATGCTATGGGAATCTGCTTTGTTTTTGCCGGCGATATCGAAGGCGGTGCCGTGATCCACGGAAGTTCGAATGATGGGGATACCGAGTGAGATGTTAACAGTCCCTTCGAAATCGATCAACTTCATGGGAATGTGGCCTTGATCGTGATACATGGCGACTACCAGGTCGTAGGCTCCGCGCGAGGCTTGCAGGAAAATCGTGTCTCCGGCGTAGGGCCCGCTGCACGAGATGCCTTTACTTCGCGCCAGCTGTATAGCAGGAAGAATGAATTGTTCGTCTTCATTCCCGAATAATCCGTGTTCGCCGGCATGCGGGTTCAAGCCGCACACCGCGATTCGTGGCTCCTCAAAGCCTAACAGCTTCATGGCGGAATAGCCCATCTCAATTGTGCTCAGGATCCGGGTAGTATCGAGTTTGCAAGCGCGGCTCAAGGGAACGTGCGTTGTCACGTGCACAGTGGAGAGTCGCTGACTGGCAAGTAACATCCGCGATTCGGTTGCGCCGCATAGTTCTGCTATATACTCCGTGTGCCCCGAGAAGGAACGGCCCGACAATGTCACTGCTTCTTTATTGAGCGGGGCCGTTACGATGGCATCCGCTTCCTTTGACAAACACATCTCGGTTGCAGTTCGAACGTAGTCCACTGCAGCCTGGCCGTACCGCGCATCCAAGTTGCCGAAAACAAAATCTTCCAGAGACTGCAAGCTGGCTACATTTCGAACCTCCGTGTCCCTTAACGACAGGTGTGTGAAGCCTTCGGCCAGCTTCAGCACTCCGAGGTCGCCCACGACAATCCATCGCGCAATGCCCGCCAGATCTGGATCCACCAGCGCTTTCAGAACGATTTCGGGCCCGATACCGGATGGATCTCCCATGGTCAGTGCGACCACTGGAAGGGGGGAATCTAGTTGTTTCGACATGTGAAAAAATCCGCGACCTTGATAAGGGCATCTTCGCGACCGAATGCGCCGGATTTGGTTGCGACGAAGAAATTATCGAGGAGACCGCTATTTAGGCGTCCCCAGGGTAGGCCAGTGACTATCTCTCCGCACAACTCGATGTCCCTGGCGGACGCGACTCTGCATATGACAGAGGCCGTATCGCCGCCAGACAGCAGGATAGCGCTTGCCGAATCGCGACTTCGTTCGAGGAAACTTCGCAAGCGTTCAGATGTCACCTGATTTCGAGGTATCGTCAGGATGACGTGACTTCCCTGCCCGAGATATTTCTCCGCGCTGGATGGATCGTCAGTGTACGCGTTCAATGACGATGTTCTGCGGTGATTTCTTAAAGCCGTCATTTGAGCTGTGGTGACCGAATGATCCGATCCGATACAGAAGAGAACTGGCAAGCGGCAGGGCATCGCGAGATCCTGTTTTGTTGGTAGGGGGAAGAGAATTTCCGCTAACGCAGAAGCTAGCCCGGCGGATCCGGCCCAAAGAATGTGACGATTGAGTCGAAGAGCATCGCTTACGATCTTCCTCAGATCGTCTTTGCAGGCGATGTCGATAGAGACGGATTGTACTTCGTCACCGATTTCATGCACCAGTAAGCTGGATGCGTGACGATGGCCCGTCAGACCTTGGCTTCGAAGTAACGTGGTTAGGTGTAGCGGCTTCCAGTCGTCGTCTCCGTGAACTTCCAAGCAACCGTTAAGAACCGTGCGGCCCATTTCCGGGAAGGCCGGCGTGATGATGGCCAGGTCACAACCGAAGATATCGAAGGTGATTTTAATTTCCTGGCCCGGATTTCCCCGCATCAGAGAATCTATCTTTTTGAAAACGATTCGCGGCTGTAGCTTCGATGTCATCGCGGCGATGCGCTGAATTCGGGCTGTTGTTATGGAGCTATTTTGATCACGACTGTCCGTTGTAAATGCGTTTACGGCACGTTCATTTATGAGGTGGTCGGACTCCCAATCGAGAGTGACAACCGAAGGCACACCGCGCAATCGGAATTGAACGGCAGCGTCGCACGCACCCGTAAGATCGTCAGCTATGAGTACGCATGGAGGCGCTTGCACTAGGCCGAGAAACCGACGGCGCTCGACTTCGTTTTGATGCCGCTGTAGCCGAGCGAGGCAGAGATGCGAGCAGCTGTCTTCATGACACTACGCGAGAGAGCGGGCACGCGGCTATCGGTAATGCGGAACATGGGCCCGGCAATACTGATCGCGGCCACTACTTCTCCCGTGCTATCCCAAACCGGTGCGCCGATGCATCGCAATCCGGGCTCACGTTCTTCATTGTCGATGGCATAACCGCGGGCTCGTGTGGTGGCCAGTTCCACCTTCAGCCGGCTCGCCGACGTAATGGTCTTTCGCGTGTATGCCTTCAGCGTGCGATTGCGGAGGAACTCTTCCACCTGCTCCGGCAAGCCAAACGCCAGCATTGCCTTTCCCAACGAGGTGCAATGCGCCGGCGTGCGCGTTCCCACTGTAATCGGAGTGCGAAGCGTCTGGCTGCTCTCGGCATTCACCAGCGAGACAACTTCGCCTTCCCGCAACACAGCCATATGCGCTGTTTCGCCCGTCTCTTTCACCAGCGTTCGTAGATGCGGCCGCGCCACTTCATACACATCAAGCCGCGACACCGCCGACAATCCCAACTCCATCAAGCGAGAGCCCAGATGGTATTTTCCGCTGATCGCATTCTTCTCTACGAACCGGCTGCGCTCCAACACCATGATCAAACGATGCGCCGTACTCTTATGCAGCTTCAGACGTTCCGCCACATCAGTAAGCCCCATCCCGCCCGGCTCTTCTGCCAGCACGTTCAGGATCTGAAAGGCGCGATCCAAAACCTGAACCCGGTACACTTTCGGCTTCTTTGCAGTTTTACTGGTGGCCATGGGGTTGATCTTTCAACATACCCTATGGCTGCTAGATGTACTGGTAGGCGTCCAGCGTCAGAAACTCGCGCAGTCGATCGCTGATCATCATATCCTCGAATAAACGCGCTGCCAGAGGAAACTGCCCTTTGTCGTAGCGTGCCTCTCCGATTACAGATCGAATATGCGGCAACTGCGAGGCGATCGTGGCTTTGATCAGTTCGGGCGTGACTTTTCGCCCGTCATCCAATTGCGCTGCGTGATGCAACCACTGCCAGACCTGCGTTCGCGAGATCTCCGCCGTTGCTGCGTCCTCCATCAAGTTGTAGATCGGCACACAGCCCAGTCCCAACAGCCATGACTCCAGATATTGAATTCCCACGTCGATATTCAGGCGCAGTCCTTCTTCGGTGACCTTTCCTTCGGGCACTTCTAATAAATCTGCCGCCGTTACGTGTACATCTTCCCGTTTGACGTTGATCTGATTCGGCGTCGGCATGTACTCATCGAAGACTTGTTTGGCAATCGGAATCAGCCCCGGATGGGCTACCCAGGTTCCATCGTGTCCGGCCTTCACTTCCCGCAATTTGTCTAACCGCACCTTTTCGAGCGCCGCTTCGTTCGCCACGGGGTCGCTCTTGATTGGAATCTGCGCCGCCATTCCGCCCATGGCGTGAATCTCCCGGCGGTGACAGGTCTGGATCAAAAGATCGACGTAAGACTTCAAAAAATGGCGATCCATCGTGACCTTCGCCCGATCCGGCAACAGGAATCTCGGATGATTGCGAAACACCTTACTGAAGCTGAACATGTAGTCCCAGCGCCCGCAGTTCAAACCCGCTGAATGATCCTTTAATTCATAGAGGATCTCATCCATCTCGAAAGCTCCCATGATGGTCTCTATCAGCACGGTCGCGCGTATGCTGCCTTTGGGAATGCCTAGCAAATCTTGTGCGAACACGAACACGTCGTTCCAGAGGCGAGCTTCCAGATGGCTCTGCAATTTCGGCAAGTAGAAATACGGGCCGGAGCCTTTTGCCAGCAAAGTTTTGGCATTGTGGAACAGGTATAAACCGAAGTCGAACAGCGATCCCGAGACCGCCTCGCCATCTACGAGAAAATGTCGCTCCACCAGATGCCAACCTCGCGGCCGGATGAAAAGCACGGCCGGCTTAGGGCCCAGCTTATACGATTTTCCTTCCGGGCTCTGAAAAGAGATGTCACCTCGAATGGCATCCCGCACATTCACCTGTCCCCACAGATTGTTGAGCCAGGTAGGAGAATTGGCGTCTTCGAAATCCGCCATGAAGACGTTTGCGCCGGAGTTGAGGGCGTTGATCACCATCTTGCGGTCGACTGGGCCGGTAATCTCCACGCGGCGGTCTTGTAAATCGGGTGGGATTGGAGCAACCGTCCACTCCGCTTTTCGGATCGATTCTGTTTCCGGCAAAAAATTGGGCAATTCACCGGCATCAATTGACTCCTGCCGTCGCACCCGTTGCTCCAGCAAATCCCGCCGACGCCCTTCGAACTTTTGGTGCAGAGCAACGATAAACTTGACCGCCTCCGGCTTAAGAATCTCTTCGCATTCGGCTGGAACCGATGCCTTTAGCTCAACTTTCTCAAGCTGCGACGTGGATTCGCTCATCAGAAACAATCTCCTCGTATATATTATGGCTCTCCCGATTTTTGGAAGGTTTCACATTGTGGTACTTGATCTCTAAATGGGCTGGCGCTTGCCCGTTCGACTCTAGCGGGCGCCGGATGAGATTCATACGGTTCGCAGAGGAGACAGCGTTAGCGGTCCGGTCGGACGGTTGGGAAAAGTTTACCGACAGTTCTCGTTCAGCGGATTGCTTCGTGCATTGGTGAGCGCTCTCCTTCGCTTTTTGCCGCTCGAGAGCTTGTGCGCTTCCCAGAGAACACGCGCAACACGGCCGCGGTGTCAAGCGCGCCACCCGAAGGACGAGCGAGTTCCTTCCCTGATTGGTGGCGCGCAGCCGCGTCCTTTGCGCCTCCGAGGAACTCGCGCACAACAGGCCCGGGATCAAGCGCTCCGCCCAAAGGACAGGCGAGTTCCTTTGTTGTATGGCGGCGCGCAGCCGGGCCTTGTGCGCTTCTGAGCTCAATCGCAGCAGCACGTTCCTGGGCGTGCTGCAGTTGCATGGCTTCGCGGAAGCGGCGGCCGCACGTTCGTTCGAGGTTCTGAAAAGCGCTGTGGAACCGGCGTTCGGCTTGGCGCAAGTAGCGGTGAAAGCGTTCGTACTGTTTGTGCTGGGCTTCGCTCCAGTTCAGACAGTTCGGTTCTCTTTCGTGGAGCGAGTGTTCGTATTGGTTGTAGCGGCTGCGATTTCGGATCAACAGCCATTGCGCGGCCACGGTTTCGTGGACGAGGCGCTGTAAGACGAAGGTATTGGCCCGGTAGTCGCGGAGCCAGCTTTCGAAGAGCCGATCGAATTCGTCCTGGCTTTCGCCGGGAAGAATGAGGGTCTTCGAGCAGCAACCATGGAGGAGCGCGTTTTGGCTGGACCGCTGCTTGCCTTCGTCCGTACGTGGACCAGGCGACTGGCGCGGTTTTTCGTTTTTGGATTCCCGATCAGGCACACGATGAGTTTCGCTCCGGAGACGTTCGCGCGACCGAAGAAAATCAAGCTAAGTGGCTGAGCGGGAGGGAGAAAGAAAATTCGCTACGGCGGTGACCGGCGGTTTCGGAGGTTGTTTGTTTTTGCGAAGATACGTCGTTTTTGCGAAACGAACTCCCGGTTGGGTTCGTTTTTGAAAATTGGGCGCTGTTCTTTAGGCATTAGGTTGAGCGAATGGTTTTTGGGGTGGGCAAGCGGGGGCATCTCCGACGAGGCTTTTGTAGCCGCGATCCGATCGAACAGGTGTTCGCGCCAGGATTGAAACCTTGGTGGTAAGCGTTGCTGCCTTTTATCGGGATACCAGGCGGAACGTCGGCATTACGGAAGAGCCGGGAGACCGAAAATAGGAGATTCGTCTCCTTTCCGACACACCGCGCGATCAGATCTATGAGGTAGAACGAGAACTGGATGAAACAGCCGCCGTCAATGATCGCGTCGGTATCGAACCATAGGGTCTATCTGCTTCAAGGAACGTGTCGGCGACTATACGTCAACTTGGCTTCTCGCTCGGCAAGAGTTGCCGAAGTCCGCAGGCAAGGGATTACTTCGACCTTCATTTTGGAACAGATATGCGCAACTGAAGGGGTAGACCCGAAAAATAAGGGCCCGGAAGAGATGCCCCGATGGTCAGAACTCAACTATTGGGATTCTTTCGGCTGTACGTGCCGCATTCGACAACTTGAAAGGAGCCCGGCGCAGCGTTGTCGATGGCGACGATGATTTTAGGCAGGTTCTCGCGAATGATCGGCAGCTGAATAGCGGAAAGCGCGACAACCGCGAGCCGTCGCCCGGAAAGGTTTTGCTCGTAGAAAAGGGTTTGATCGCCCGTAAGGAATACATCGAAGCCGTTGGTTCGGCTACTTTCAAAAGCTCGCCGTTCTTAAGGCCGGCCCAACCCATATAGGTCACGGTTATAATTTCGTGCTGGCCTAAAAGCTTCCGTAACGCATGGTCAAGGTTCTCGTCGAGCAGCACTCTCACGGGCGCGGCTGCCCTCGCTGCGCGTGGGCAAACTCGATGAGCCGCTTAATTTGCGCGGCGGATAAGGAGGGAAAACCTTCCTGTAGTTCGTCCATGCTTTCGCCGAGGTCGTAACTGTCAACGATCGCATCGGGCAAAATGCGCGTGCCGCGCACGATAGGGCGGCCGGACACTTTACCGGGAATTTGCTCGATCAGCTCGCATGCCGTCCAATCGATTTCCGTTCGTACCTGAGCCATGTTGTTTGCCTCCTTTATCGTAGCTTTTACACGGTTCCGTCGCGCGTTCGTGCACCTTGCGGTGTAATGCCCATCCCGCGGCGGTGTGGGAGTGGACCATTCAATCGGCGCGATGCGACTACACGGCAGAGCGGAGTCCAGACTGAACGGCGTTTATCGGTACTTAGGAAGAATCAAGATATCTAACGGGAGACGGCGGGGAGACAGCCCGTTCCTCCCATCACCCTTTGCATTACGAATCCTGCCGCGGCGAAGCAGGAGGAATATTCAGGTTCAGTTGAAATACATTGGCGGGATCGTACCGACGTTTTACCTGCTGGAGTCTCGCGTAGCGCTCCGGGCCAAACACCGCGGGAACTCGGCTTTGCTGGTCGGCGCGCAGGTAGTTGTAAAGCGATTCTCCCGTAAAAACTGGCCCCAGAGAGTTGATCGAATCTCTCGTCGCAAGCTCAAGCTCCGGAAGACTGTTGCTCATCGCAGGCGAAACAAGGTGCAAGAGGAAGGGCGCCTGTGGGGGTTGGAACGCAAGAGCCGGGTCGTCGTCGTCCCCGAATCTGCCGCCTAGCTGCTGCACTTCAAACTGCATAATCGGCGGCATCTTTTCCGTAGTTGTCTGGAGCAGCTTTTGTGAGAAGTCGGAGCTCAATTCACGCAGGCATTCGACGTGGCTTATCGTCGCGGATCCATCCCGATTGGAGGCCTCATCATATTGCGCCATCTCGCGGTATGAGCGTACCTCCAGGTCGTCAATCACCGGCTCCCCGAACGCCAGCAGTTGCTGACGTACCCGCCCAGCTGTTGAAGCGTCTGCGTGGCAGAGCGTAATTGCGCACGTCTCAGTGATTCCATGGAGCAGAAAGCGCGGCTTGGGCGGCAACTTCATCAAGCGCAGTGTCGCACAGGTCTCCACACCCAGATCGCACGTCCATTCTCGGAAAGATTCCAGAACACTAAGGGCGTTTTTCATGCGGAAGTACATCATCCCACCAAACACCTCGGGGAGCGGGAAGAGCGAGACGGTCATGGACGCCACTACGCCGAAATTTCCGCCCCCGCCCCGCAGAGCCCAGAAAAGGTCCGGGTTCGTCGTTCCATTTGCTTGCACAACGGAGCCGTCCGCCAGCACCACGGTGGCGGAGCGTACAGACCGGCAGGCTGCGCCCAGCTTCCGGCTCAGCCAGCCGAGACCACCGCCCAGCGTGTATCCGATGACGCCCACATTCGAGACCTGTCCGGAAAGGAAGACAAGGCCATGCTCCTCCGTTTTGCTTAGCAGTTCCCCGGAGCTGACACCCGGCCCTATGGTCGCAGTCCTGTTCGAAACGTCGACAATGATTTCCTTCATCTCCGCGAGACGCAGCAGGATTCCACCATCGCACGCTCGCGTGATTCCGTGCCCGGTGTTCTGCACGCCCAGGGGCAGGCCTTGTTCCGTTGCAAACCGAACTGTAACGGAGATGTCTTCGACGGACACCGCATTCACGATCGCGACGGGGCGCTGATCGACTATCTCCAGCCACGGTTGACGCTGCCTGTCGTAGTCTCCGTCCGCGGGAGAAACGACCGAACCGGATACGCGTTGACGCAGTGCCGCAATCAACTCTGAATGATCTTTGCTTGCCATATAAACACCTTTTAAAGGATAAAAAAAGCCGTTAGAGGACCAACCGTCTGTCAGCGAAGCCGTAGCGTAAGTGCGCTGACCTCAAAGCTGCCGTATCTGCCAGAACCAATCACGGCGGTCAGCGCTCCAGGAGTTCAGTGAGGTAGTCACGCAAGCTTCTCGCCGGCCGATCAAGAATGGCGCGCAGTGTAAGCGGATTGCCCAACAGGGAGTGCTGGTCGTACCAGCGCATCATCTCGATTAGTTGTTCAGGAACCTTGCCGCTCGGCGGCAGTGGCCCCTGCTCTGCCGTGACCGGGCTGCCCAGCACCTCACTCATGAGCGCGGCAAGCTCGTACCCGTTCACGATGCCTTCCGCACATAACTGGAACGTGCCGTAGAGCAGGCGATCTTCCGTCAAAGCGATGGCTGCGACTTCGGCCACGTCGCGGTAGTCCACCCGGCTAAACCGCCTGTCATTGGACCAGAGTTCCACATGCTTTCCGGTTTCCCGGGCTTTCTTCCAACCAGAGGCAATGTTCTGAAAAAACACCGCGGGGTTGAGGATCGTGTATTCAAGTCCGGACTCGATCAACGCCCCCTCGACCGGCAACTTGACGGCGTGGTTCATCAGCTCAACGATGCTGGGGTTGATCACTGACGAAAACACGACTCTGCGAACACCGGCATCTTTGGCCGCTTGGATGAATCGCTTGCCAACCTCTGCCTCGTCCTCAATCGCGAACGGAGCGATGTAAAAGGCCGCGTCCATACCCGCGAGGGCTGAGGCAACCTGCTCGGCGTTCCGGAGGTCCCCTACAACCGTCTCCACTGCACCCGCAGCGCGTACTGCGGCTTGCTTATCGGCCTTGGCTACCAGGCCTCGCACCTTCACACCACGCCTGGATAGTTCGGGCACCACCAACCCTGCAAACTCGCCCCCTGCTCCTACTGCCAGAACACGCGAAATCTCACTCATCATCCACCTCGGCACACTTCGGGAATTGTCTATCGCGGCTCTGCGCTCTGTCCGCACCCATATGATTCGCGTCGTAGAGTAAAGAGTGTTGCAAACAGCGCATGGGATCATTGCGCAGTTTGCAACAATGGGGTGAGCCAAATGAGATTGTTGGAGTGCATGGAATCGTTCGTGCAACTGGCAGAAGCGCGGAGCTTCAGCCGGGCGGCAAAGTTACTCGGGATCAGTCCCTCGTCGCTAAGTCGACGCATCCAGTCGCTCGAGAGCGAGTTGGGCTTTGTGCTGGTGCTACGCTCCACGCGTACCGTATCCCTGACAGAACACGGCAGGCAGGTGCTTGCCCGAGTCGAGCACCTGCTCCGGGAAGCCGCAAATCTGAAGGGTGAGCTGACCCGGGACTCCCGCGATGTTTCAGGCCACCTTCGAATCGGGGTGCCCGTCGACCTGTCCATCACGGTGTTCGGTCCCATACTGGCGCAGTTCTGTCGCGAGCACGAAGGAATCAAGCTAAGTCTGCGACACAGGGTCAACCGGAGATGGTTGGAGATCAACTGGACATCGCGTTCGTCATCGTGCATCAAAAACCACTTCCCGGTTCTTCCTCGATACTCCATCGCATCGGCTCTTTTCCGCGGCTGCTGTTTGCATCCGGGGAGTACCTGGCACACAGAGGCGAGCCAGCCTCGCCGAAAGACCTGTCGCAGCACCGGTGCGTCCGGCATCTGCAAGACAAGCCTGAGATCTACTGGGATCTGCGCAGTGGAACGAAGCGCGAACGTGTGTCCGTCGATGGTGTGTGCGCCACAACATGCCTCGCCAACGCAGCCCAGGCAGCCGGAAATGGTCTCGGCATTGCCATGCTTCCGGTTTACCTGGCGAGTCTGTCTTCAACATCTCGCCTGGTCAGGGTACTACCCGAATGGGAGGGGTCACCCGCCCTTGTCTTTGCGATCACCGCGCGCGACAACCGCCTCGCGAGGGTCTCTGCCCTGCTCAACTGGGTGCGCACACGGGTGCCAAGACGGATCGAGGAGCTTGAAACGGAAGCGAATCACGCGTTAGCCTAGACCCGCCAGCGCGGGTCTAGGTGGCGCTCGGGTCAGCCTCCACTAAGCCGAAGGCCTTACAGCGGAGCCGAAACGGATCGGTACCGATAAATCCCCTTGTCGACTGCAATCTGAGTAGATCCTCCGTCGCGCAGTTTCCAATTGGCCGAATAACGCGCGTCTCGCCATCTGAGTGGCTTAGTTAGATAGTTACCGATCGGTCAAGATCAGCAACGCCGACTATACGTTCATGTGTATTGCTTCCGGATGGCTGACAGTACGCTCGATGCACACGGCATCGCGTCTTCGTCGAACAGCGCCCGGCCGGCGCACTTTGTCGGTAGTGTTCTCAATACCGTAGCGCCGCGGATCGGACAGCGCGTCATCGAAATACGATCCGGTCATCGGATACAATGGCCGTTTCAAACACGAGTGGGTCTTGGTAGTGAAAAGAGAGTAATGTTTATCAATAAAAACGCAATTGGGCGGCGTTCGTTTCTCAGCGCAGGCGCGGCTGCCGCAGGGCTTGGCCTCTGGGCTGACCTCGAAGCCTATCCCCAGAATGTCAACCGGAATTCAAATCCGTCGGACCTGAAAATCACGGACATGCGCATCGCCGTTCTGAGAGGGCCGGGAGGTAAGGGCGGCGAGGGTCGGATGGGCGGACGCGGCGGCGGCAGGGCACCGCTGCCTCCTGCGACTCCGGGCGCGGGAGCGGCATCGGGCGGCACGATCATCGTCCGAATCGATACCAATCAGGGAATTTCGGGTTACGGCCAGACGATTGGGGACGGCCCCCAGCCGAACTACGTGCTGATGCACAAGGGCCGCCTGCTCGGCGAGAATCCGTGCAATGTTGACAAGATCTTCCGCAAGATCAAGATGCATGGCGGGTATAACCGCCAGGGGAGCGGCGTCAACGCGATTGAGAACGCACTTTGGGATCTGGCCGGCAACGCTTATGGCGTGCCGATCTACCAAATGCTTGGCGGGAAATTTCGCGACAAGGTGCGCATGTACAGCGAGGGTGACCCGCGCTCGAACTCCATCGCAGACATCGCCGCCGATTATAGGGAGAGAGTCGCCTCGGGGTTTACGATGCTCAAGCTGGACCTGGGCGTAGCTCCCATCCTGAAAGGCAAGCGAGGCACGATGTTTGCTCCGGAAGGCTATAACGGAGAACCGGGGGAAGTCCTCGAGAACGACTATCAGGGATTAGAAATCAGCGACAAGGGATGTGAACTCGTAGCGGACTACGTGGCTTCGATCAAGGAGGCTATGGGCGACGCCGCCGACGTTCCCATGGGTCACGACCATTTCGGGCACCTCACCGCGAAAAGTTGCATCAAGCTGGCTAACGCGCTGGAGAGAGTCACTCCCTCGACTTTGGAAGACATGGTCCCGTGGTTCCGGGTAGAGGAGTGGAAGCTCATTACCGATTCGATCAGGGTGTCCACCTTGACCGGCGAAGACGCCTACCTGGTGGAATCGCTCGAGCCGCTTTGCCAGGCGCGTGCCGTCGATTATATCCATCCGGACCACCTTGTGATCGGCGGCTGTCTCGAATTGAAGAAGACCGCCGACATGGCGGCCAAATACTCGGTGGGGATGATGGTCCACAGCAACGCTACCCCAATCGGCTACGCAGCCGGCGCGCACGCGATAGCCGCCTGCGAAAACTTCCTCGCGATGGAATGGCACCAGCCGCAGCCAGCCTGGCACAAAGAGTTAACCGACAAAGGGGACCTCGTGGTTAAGGGTCACATCCCCGTTCCGACAGGGCCAGGCCTGGGCATCAAAGTCAATGAAGAAGCGATGCGCCACCTCTGCAGGCAGGGTGAGTTCTTCACCGATCCTACGACGTATTGGGATTCGCAGGTCGGCGGAGAAAAGGCGTTTACGTAGAGGGAGGACATCGAGGCGAGCCTTCTACCTTCCGATTATGATTGAAGGTATATAGGCTTAATCAGCCTGTTGAGCCCAGCGGGCCGGAATACCGCACCATTCCCGATCGCAGGGCACCTCCGCGGCGCCATGCCGTGTAACTGACCACGCACAAGAAACTGAAACGCCACTTTACGTTTTGACCGGCTCCATTCCTCAAAGCAGCTAGTGAGTGAGTCCATGCGGCTGAACTTCATTGCGGCTGAACTTCGTTCGGGAAGGATATTCTGCTGCGTCTGCAGAGCGGGCAAATTCTGGGGTGATGGTGTAACGGAGCGCGTCGTATGGCACATAGTCAAGTTGTATGCCGCCAAGTCTGGCTTCGCTAGTCCCGCGCATCACGATTTTAGGCGCTCGTGCGCGAAGCTCTGTCACTCCGCAGGAGGAGAGTTGGAGCAGATTCAATTCCTACTCGGAGATGTCTCTATACAAACCACTGAGCGTTATCTCGGCTGCAAACAGCGCATTCGTGGCGCAGTCAATGATCGCATCGGTATCGAACCATAGGGTGTATCTGCTTCAAGTAACGTGTCGGCGATTATACGGACAGGTGGATTCGGGATGTGAACCGCGTTTGCCGGTACTGATCCAGCCGGAACAGCCGCACGCAGCTTAGTTTGGAAAGTCGAACGCGCGTTCCTGCATTTTTTTGGAACTCTGTCTCGACAGTAGACGTATCTTGCTGTGCTTCGAGGTTTTCCATGGACGCTGGTACAGCTCGCAATTACGGGCAGTGGATCGGGATTCTATACGTTATTACCCTCGTCGCTGGCGGGTGGGGTGAAGCGCACGTGCCGAATACGCTCCTTCTAGCCGACGATGTAGCGGGGACGGCGCACAAAGTAGCTAATTCGGTAGGACTCTTTCGAGCCAGCTTTGTCGCCTACCTCGTCGAAGCGGTTTGCGATATTACGCTCAATGTCTTGCTTTATGCGCTGCTTCGACCTGTCAGCCGCAACTTGGCGTTTTTGGCGGTGTGCTTCGGTTTGATGGCGACCTCCATTTACATTGCAGGAGAGATGCTGTACTTTGCAGCAGCGCTTCCGGTCGTGGATGCTGATGTCGCTCGAGCCGTCTCGACGGACGCTAAAGAGGCGCTCACGTATCTTTGTCTCTCAATTTACGGATACGTCAACGGCATTTTCGCTACCTTCTACGGTACCGCCGCCTTGATTCGGGGCTACCTGATCCTGCGTTGCGGCTATCTGCCACAGGCCCTAGGCGGGTTGCTCATGCTCGGCGGTGCAAGCTTCGTCACAGAAAACTTTCTCATTGTCCTCGCGCCACAGTACAACCTGCCCTACGTACTTGTGCCCATGTTTCTAGCGATGATCGCGTTGACGCTCTGGCTCTGGATGAAAGGCATTGATCGCATGCAGTGGGACGCCGTGCAAAACGCCTCAGCAGTTAGGGATTAGCAATGACGCAACGTGCCGAAAGCAGGTTGGCGGGCTACGCTTACCTCACCTACATCGTCTTCGCGATGTCGGCAGCCGTCCTGGCTGGAAAAACCACCACAGGCGCGAACACACCACAAATGCTCGCATCCCTGCACAGCACAATTCGAACCGCTCAGGTGACGGTAATACTTGATCTTCTTCAAATTGTCTGCGCCGTCATGCTAGCCGTGATGCTGTACCGGCTCTCGCGTAGGGTTGACGTTACGATTGCGATGCTCGCGATGGCATTCCGCTTCGGTGAGGGTCTCACTGGTTTTATGCCCCTGCTGAGCAAGCTGGAACTCATGAAGTTGGCGACGGATTCAAATCCTAATTGCGCCAGCAGCGCTGGGTGTCTCGCGATCGCTGGCGAGATCTAACTCGACCAGACGACCTCTTCGGCCAATTCTGCTTCGTTGTGGGTGGATTTCTCTTCGCCTACTTGCTACTTAAGGGGCAGCTCATTCCACGCTGGATGGCCTGGACCGGAGTCATCACCATAGGGCTGCAACTGCTTTGTGTGCCTTTGTATGTCGCCACGATGCTGCCAGGGAAAATCGTATCCTTGCTTTGGTTCCCAATTCTGCTGTACGAAGTTCCGCTCGGAGTCTGGCTCATTCTAAGGGGCACTCTGACAACGGCCCATGGTCGGTACCGAGAAGTCTTAGGTCAGTATCAGGAGCGATTCGGCACGATACGGCTGAGGAAGGTGGACGAGGTCACTTGCCGGATCGCTTTTGATACTGGGACTTGAAGGAAGCCGCGACGAATGCTCCGGCTTATGGGTTTTCAAACACCGGATTCAACCTGTGAGCAGCGGGAGGCGTGAGAAGTGGGTCGGTGAGCTTGAAGTGAAGTTCTCGTGCTGGGTGAGTCGAGCCATAAAAGTCACACGTCGGGTAAACGCACAAACGTGCGAAGCGGATTCGAGAGATGTGTAGCAAAACGTCATGTGGACTTAGGCCGCGGTTGAGTGGAGTGGCGGAGGAGCGCGGAAGCGAAGTTGTAAAGCGCTCCAGCGTTCCAGAATCATCATCGGCCCATGGCAGCGCGGGCACAACCAGGCCACGCGCGGCTGTGATTGTCGCCCAGTGCTTGTAGCTGCCTTTTCCGGCACCACAGCGGTTGCGCCCAGCAGACGAAAACACAACGGCAGAAGCGTGGAGCGTTTGCGTGTACTGAGGAAGCCGAAGTGGCGGATGCGCACAAAGCGTGGCGGCAGGACATGCAACAGGAAGCGTCGCAAGAACTCGTTAACGTGCAGAGTCATGAGGCGCTGCTGGTTCTGGTGTGCCGAATCGCGCCAACGGAAAGTCACTTGATCGTCGGCAAACGCGACAAGCCGAGGATTCGAGATAGCGACTCGATGGGTATAGCAGCCGAGATAACGGAGGGCGTGTTCCGCGCCGCCAAACGGCCGTTTCGCATAAACAACCCACTTCTTACGAAAGGTCTGTCGTACTAGTTGCGCGAAGACTTTGGGCCGTCCGAGTGGCTTCATGGACCCATGAAACCCGAGTTTGTTGCCTGCGAAAGTTTCCTTCAGCGCTTCGGTGAACTTGCCACGAAAGACTTCGGCCAACACGCCGACTGGAAGGAAGAACTTTTGCTGGCACGGTATCCAATGGGTGCGATCGGGCGCTAATCCGCCGGCCGGAACGATGCAGTGAATGTGGGGATGATGTTGGAGTTTCTGATTCCAACTATGCAGCACACTGAAGAAGCCAATGTCCGCGCCGAGATGCTGCGGATCGCGAGCGACCTCAAGTAATGTCTCGGCGCTGATTCGAAAGAGTAAGTCGTAAACCACTTTCTTATTCTGCAAAGCGAGTGGCGCCAGTTCATGCGGCAGAGTGAAAACAACATGCGCGTATCGTGTCGGCAGAAGTTCGCGTTGGCGGGCTGCTAGCCAATGATCGCGAGCGTTCGCCTGACACTTGGGGCAGTGCCTGTTCCTGCAGGAGTTGAATGAGATGGCATGATGTCCACAGCGCACACACTTATCGAGATGACCGCCGAGCGCAGCGGTGCGGCAGCGCTCGATGGCTGTCAACACTTTTAAGTGGAGCCGGTTCAGCCAGGAACGATTTCGTTCGATGAAGTTCCGGCCCGCACTGCGAACGACATCGGCCATCTCAAGCGATGGCCGGTTCATCTATTCGTCGTCTTGCGCGAGAAAGGCGGCTAACTTCAGCTTGTCCAGAGGACTGGCTGTAGCACTCATTCGAGCATTGGAAAGATGCAGGTACAGCGTGGTCTCTTCCAGATCGCGATGCCCGAGCAGCAGTTGGATGGTGCGAAGATCGGCGCCTGACTCGAGCAAATGAGTCGCGAAGCAGTGCCGAAGCGTGTGGGGATGGATCTCATCTCCGAGCCCCGCACGTGTCGCAGCCTGTCGGCAGGCCGACCAAATCACCTTCGTGCTGATCGGCATTTTGCCGGTGTGCCAACGGTTGCCGGGAAATAACCAGACGTCCGGTTTCCTTCGAAGTCCGCGCACGTAAGTCCGAAGCTCCTCCAGGAGGATCGGACTGAGCATGACATCGCGATCTTTGCGGCCTTTTCCGCCTTTGACGTGAATCAACATCCGTTCACTATCAATGTCCGGCATTTTTAAGTGCGCCAGTTCAGCACGCCGCAATCCAGTCGCGTACAGGGTCATCAAGAGAATGCGGTAGAAGAGAGTGGGAGCGGCATCGATCAGTTTCGATACCTGCTCCACGCTGAGGACTTTGGGCAGTCGAAACGTCTTTCGCGGGTAGGGTGTTTCAGCAATGGTCCAGGGTTTCTTCAGCGTCGTCACGAAGAAGAATCGAAGCGCAGCAGTTCGCTGGTTGACTGTGTTGGCAGCCAGTTTGCGCTCGCGGAATAGGTAGGCCTGATATTGGCGAAGTTGGTCTGGGCCGAGTTGATCCGGTGGACGTTTGAAATAGCGCGCCAGGTCGGCAATCGTTTTGACGTACGTGCGTACAGTACTCTGAGAGTAATTCCGACGCTCGAGTTCTTCGAGCATCATCTTTCTAAGCTGGGTCACAAGGACCTCCTTGTGACCCGACACTATCCCAGTTTCCACATCGCCGCTTGGAACGCCCACGCGTAGCGTCTGCCGCTTCGGCTTCGTTCAAGTCCGCTTCCGTCCAGTGACCCTCCAAAGCGGCCGCTCGGATGTCGCCTGTGACAGTCTGGTGGAGATGATTGCTCGTGATCGACTGATCGGTGGTTGCGCGGTTCTGCATGTAAAGAACGCGAGCGCTAGAAATGGCGCTCGCCTGAGTACTTAATGCTCTTTGTGAGCTTTGATTGCATTTGCCACGAGGGTGTCCGATTCGGTGCGGGACATGTTGAGGCGGTCGGGATGCTCGGTTATCCACCTTCAGAAGGCCTGACATTTCGCTTCGTTGCAGTTTCCTTCGAAGATTGCCCGGTTCCAGGTGGCAGAGGTCTCTGACGCCACGACACCGGAGCGCCGCCCTGGAGCGTCCGCGAACTCCCTGGGACAACTAATGGCATCCGAGGTTAATATGATTCTACGTCTTCAAGGAGCCTGATCATGGCGCGTAAGAAACCGTCCGATTTTCCGCAGAAGCCGCTGGATCTCTTTAGCGAACACCGGCACGGCCACAGCGACCGGCGATCGTTCCTCGACGGCGCACGCAGGTTCGCTCTGGGCGGCATGGCAGTCGGTGCCGTGTGCGAGATGATGAGGCCCACCTATGCTTGGGCCCAGGAGGGGAAGGAGATCCACCCGGCCTCGGCCCGCGTCCTCGATCAGCTCAGAACGCGCTTCACGTTCCAGATCTCGGTCGACGTGGCCACTTTGCAGCAGGGGCTGGCGGTTGCCAGCGCGGCGCTGGCGGGCGGTGTCGATATGGTTGAAATGGGAACGCCGCTGCTCAAGAATGAGGGCGTCTCGAACGTCGTGCCAGCCTTCCGCAAGCAGTTTCCCAAAGCCCTGCTCTTAGCCGATATGAAGACCATGGACGGCGGTGCCTCCGAGGCCCGCGGCGTCTATGCGGGCGGCGGCAACATCATTGATTTTCTCGCGCTCGCAGGTGTGGATACAGCGAAGGCGGTCTGCAGCGTGCGCGACGAGTTCAGGCGCTCCGGCTCCGAACTCCCGCGGCTGGCCTTTGCCGATATCATGCTGCCGCAGCAGGCTCCGGCAGCCCAGGCCGCGGAGGCCGCACTTCGCATGCTCGACGCAGGTGTGGACGTGGTCGGGGTTCACCTGCAGTCCGATGCTCGGCACGCCGACCCCAAGCTGATCGAAAACGATCTTCTTGGTGATACGGCCCGCGCTATATTCGAGCGGGTCGGCAAGGCCGCCCCGGTGGAAGTAGTCGGCGGGCTTACTGCCGCGCGAGCGAAAAATCTTGCGCGCGCCGGGTTGCGCTGCTTCGTAATCAGCGGCAATCTTGGCCAGCCGGACGGCGTTGCCCGCTACAACATGCCACCGGCCCAGATTCAGCGCTTGGTCGCCGGTTTCATCGCTGAGGTCTCGAGCACTAAGAAGGATCCTGGATAGTTGGCCGACAACGAATGCGGGCTGAGTCGCAGCCGCGCCAGCTTTGATGTGCTATCGCCTGCCATAGAGTACCTATAAGTTGCTAACCCGGAAATATAAAAAATACAGGAATATTCTTGTCCTAACCAACGGTCTCCGAACCAGCGAAAGAAGACTGGTCGATAAAACGAGCGAGAAGATCGCTGAACTCTCTGCGTCAAGGTTGCGAGCCATGGCCAAGGAAATCGACGAAGCTCTTCAACTCGCTATTGAGCATTACGGTGTAGTCGGCAGACTCGACGAAATGGACAAGGTCCTTTCGTCAAGGGAGACCAATGGCATGGGACCGAACGATCTTCTTTGCGTTTCCAAGTTTCAATTGACCAAAATATTCAAGCACTATGAACGGGCTCTTCCCGTCTTCCCAAAGTTGCCATTACACGCAAGAGTAGGAATAGATGTCCGAAATATCCGCGAATCTGCATCCGAGATGGAGGTATTCCAATTAGAAGCATCGCTTTTCGAAGATATGGCCAACTTATGGAACGACGCTGTTAAGGCCGATCTCATTGCGGACGGTTCAGGTCCCAATAATACGCAGATCAAACATGCGCTTGCCTGTTTACGCGCTACGGCGAAGGCTGCGTTCAATCTTCTGGAAGGCTTTTTGAATGGATTGGCGGGCGATGTTGTTCTGCTTATGACCGCTTCAGCAAAGGACCGGGCAAAGCTAACAGAATGGGACCAGGAACGGCAGGAGCCCCTCTTCCTTTCGTTGCGAGAAAAGCTGCTTCAGTATCCGAAGATTGCAACTGGCGCAGAACACCCGCCTCTTCAGGAGAATTTATGTCCGGCGATGCACCGCGTCTTAAGACTCGAGAAACGCCTTCGGCACGCGCTAATACACCCGCGGCCGCAGGTACTGCCAGCCGATGTGGAGTCCTTTCGGGAGGCGGCGTTTTACGAATTGAAGCTCGATGAAGTCGGAGTGCTCTGTGACGACGTGATCGAGCTCATTTCTCTTATCTCCTCCACGGTTGGGCCCGCTTTTGGCGATGTTTCACTGTGGCTGGTTCGCCGCCAATGCGATGGAATCTTTGGCGAAGATACATTCTCGTAGAGCACATTTTCGGCGCAACTTCGACGTAAAACGCGCATCCCGTTTTCTTGTGACCAACAACGTCAGAAGAACGGAACGCCGACTTTCCGTCAACTTGGATTCGAACACAGACAGAATACCTTTCCGTAAGTCCGGACACGTCTTCTATTGGTATAACCGTTATATAGCTGATGCGCTTCGAATTTGATTGAGCGAAGAGCCGCACCGTTAAGCGAAAGCATGGTGTCAGCTTGAAAGCGGCACAGCAGATCTTCGATCAGACCTATCTGGTTGACCAAAGAAATGATAACCCGGAACAGTTCCGCGCGATCGGCTGGTGTGATAGGCGACTCCGTTCTGTGATCTTTGAGATCAGGCTTGACGAACAGGGCGAGTACTACCATCTAGTAACCGCCTGGAAAGCAACAACAGAGGAGGAACAAAGCTATGCCGAGAACGCCTAAGAAGACGCTATCCGCCGACGAAATTGCCGAAAAGGCATCGCGAGGGGAAAATGTTTCCGCCTATTTCACAAACAAATTCACCGTGGTCAAGCCAGTCCATCGAGTGAATGTCGATTTGACGCAAGGCATGTTGCGCGAACTCGACGAACGCGCCGCTCGGCTCAATGTCAGCCGGCAAGCCATCATCAAAACTCTACTCGGCCGAGCCCTAGCGGAGGACCGCACTCAAGGACATCAGCGAAAGACGGGGTAGATTTCACTCTGCGACCTAACGACTACACGGCAAAGTGACTCCGCAGATCCGCACGTCGGTTGGCGTTACCCAATCTCAGCTTTATACGTGTGGCGCGTGAACACGCTCGGAGTTCCCAAGAACTTCGATCCCCTGCATGCCCCGGCTTCGTACGCATGGCTTCTAAAACAGATTATGGCGGATGCCATCGGCTGGGGACTCGCCTATGCCATGGGCAGTACTCTTGTGTAATGCGACCGCTTCGGTATTCCATCAATGTCACATTGGACGGGTGCTGCGATCATCGTGTAATGTTGGGGGACGAAGATTTGCATCGTCACGCGACCGAGAACCTCGACCAGGCCGATGCCCTCGTCTTTGGCCGGGTGACTTACGAAATGATGGAAGCCGCGTTCCGGCCGCCGGTGCCGACGGGAGCGAGGCCTGATCGGATGGAATCCTTCGCCCGGATGATCGACGCGGCAAAGAAGTACGTCGTGTCGAGCACCCTGGACCGGGTCGATTGGAACGTGAGCTCGTGCGCGGGGATCTAGGGAAGGCCGTTCAGCAGCTCAAGCAGGAGTCGGGTAAGGGACTGCTAGTGGGAAAATCGATGAGTACGAGTTCGTGGTGCAGCCCAGGCTAGCGGGCCACGGGCCGACGTTGTTCGCGGGGCTATCGAAGCCTGTCAACTTGAGGCTTGTGAGCCGGCTGGAGTTCGGCTCGGGGGCGGTGGCGATGCGGTATGAGCCAAGAAGATAGCCATTGGGCTTGTTAGCCCATGTCGGGCCGCCTGTCGCCAATAGGGAACGATAGACGCGCTACGGTTTCTTTTGCGGACATGCGATCTCAATCAACGCAACGCCGACATCTCGTCAAGGTGGATGGCAGCACCCTGCGCCCTTTTACTGGGATCGATTTTGGCTCGCTGGTTCAAAGCTGCCCACAATCAGCCAAACGCAATTGCTGGAAGATCTGGAAGAAGGATGGAGAAACAGCCAACTGCAGTTGTGTCGAGCCTATCCGTTTGCTAGTTTTGACATGCATGCCGCCGAATGCGCCCGCAGATCTGAGTAAGACTATAGAGACTCTTTACCGATCGGAATCGGGCAGAATTCTTGCTACGCTGATGCGTCTGCTCGGCGAGCTCGATCTCGCCGAAGAGGCCATGCACGAGGCTTTCGCTGCCGCCCTGGAGACGTGGCCGCAGACCAGCCTTCCGAACAGGCCGCGCCCATGGCTGATATCGACTGCGCGATTTAAGGCCATCGACGTAATGCGCCGGCGGGCACGCTTCGACGGCGCACAGAGTGACCTGGCACTCCAACTCGAAGCGCGCGCCAAGGAAGCGCCTCAGGAAGAGGAGATGGAGGACGACCGTCTTCGTCTCATCTTCACCTGCTGCCATCCTGCCCTGCCATCGGAGGGGCAGGTTGCGCTCACACTGCGTGAAGTCTGCGGCCTGACAACAGAAGAGATTGCCCGGGCATTTCTCGTTACGCCGGCGACGCTTGCGCAACGCATTGTTCGCGCGAAAGCCGTCATCCGCGATAAGGCGATTCCTTACCAAGTGCCTGTGTCGAAGGAATTACCGGCGAGGTTGGGGGCCGTACTTCAGGTTGTGTACCTAGTCTTCAACGCGGGTTATTCAGCGGAAGCAACAGGAGCTGGATTGAGCCGCGAGGCGATCCGTCTGGGCAGACTGCTCCTCGACCTTCTCCCGGAACCCGAGGTCATGGGTCTCTTGGGGCTCATGCTGCTGCAGGAATCGCGCCGCGCCGCTCGAAGCTCTGCGGACGGAGAGCTGATTCTGCTCGACCGGCAGGACCGCTCCCTGTGGAATCGCGATCAGATCGCCGAAGGCATCGCGCTCACCAAGAGCGCTCTTCAATCGCGCCGTTTCGGTGCCTACACCCTGCAGGCGGCAATCGCGGCAGTGCACGCCGAAACTTCCTCGGCCCCGTCCACCGACTGGCACCAGATCACGCTGCTCTACGATCGGCTGATGCGGATCCAGCCCTCTCCGGTCGTGGAACTCAACCGTGCCGTTGCCATCGCCATGGACCAGGGTCCGGAGCACGGGCTTCGTCTCATTGATGACCTTCTGTCGCGTGCGGAGCTCGCCAGCTATCACCTGGCGTACTCCGCCCGTGCGGATCTGTGTCGCAGGCTGGGGCGGCTTCCGGAGGCCCGTGCCTCATATGAGAAAGCGCTTGCGCTGATTCGGGACGGGACTCGGCAGGAGCCGGAGCGTCGTTTCCTTTCCGGCCGCCTCGAGGAATTGAGAAAAATAATCGGCTCTGCTGTCGATTTTCCCTCCGCCCCGCGACTATAGGGTGGAATCATCGAGTGCGCGATTTGCGCAGCTGAAACCACCATAAGGAGAGATCGATGAAATACATCTGTTTGGGATACTACGAGCCGGCAAAACACGCGAGCATGACCGAGGACGAACGGAACGCAATGTTCGATGAATGCTTTGACTACGACGACCATCTGCGCGCCAACGGGCACTGGGTTGGTGGAGAAGCCCTTCAGCCTTCTGAAAACGCTCTGACCGTGTATTGGAAGAACGGCAAAGTCGCGACCACCGACGGTCCTTATACGGAGACCAAGGAACAACTCGGCGGCCTTCTTGTGCTTGAGGCGTGCGACATGAATCATGCCCTTCAACTCATGTCGCAGCATCCGGCCGTGAAGTATGGGTCGATCTTCGACATACGGCCAACGGGCGATATGAGCGAAATAATGCAGAAGAGCGAGCAGAGACGGAGCAAGTTCACCGCAGGCTGAGGTGTTTCGCTGGACGGTTTCAGCGCTGGAATCGAACAGAGCCTGGACGATCCGCTGGGTAAGCGGGGACCGGAGATATTTCAGTGGTTCCTTCACACGGAGACCTTTTGCTCCATGGTCGGGCGCGAGGGAGGAACCAGAGGGGATGTGGACGATGTGTTCGCTCACCACGCGATGGACAACTTCGGTGCCTTCATCCCCGGCCGCAAAGAGTCAGCACAACCGTATTGAGGGAGAGACTTGGGAATGTCAAAGGTTCGAGTCGCGGGATTCAACATGTTCGGCCCGTTGCGCGGCCCCTGGCAAGACGACTCATGCAAGGGCTGGTGGGCCGTATCACGCACCGACCTTCATTCTCACGCATTACAAGCGTGACCTCTGGTGATGGAAGGTGGAACCACCTTCCCCTTTGTAACGGGCGGAATCGAGGAGGCGCTGGTCCTTGCGAAGAACGCTGCCGGCAGCAAAGACGTCAAGATCGGAGGCGGCGTGGCAACAGTGCGGCAGTATCTAAAAGCTGGCCTGATCGACTCTCTCCACCTCGCGTCGGTACCCGTTCTCCTCGGTCAGGGAGAGCCGCTGTTCGATGGTCTGGACCTTCATGCGTTGGGGTTTTCCATAACCGAACGCAAGACTTCGGAATACGCGACCCATCTTGAGCTCGGGAAAGCGTAGGGGACAGGGCTTCCAGCAAGGGCTTTATCGTGAGGGAGCAAGGCGCGATGAGGATGCGCGCCACAAACATTAATCGCCGAGAGTCGGCGAGGCTTTTGGTTTCCTCAAGCCGGGAGGTTGACGAGAAACGCGCTAGTCGGAGATCTGAAGCGCGGAGCCGGATAGGCATGAAAAACGCAGATTGTTGGACGCGCCTTCAACAGACGGACTATCCCTAGCTACTTTCCGGCGCAAAATTCTAGCTGACGAGTGCGCGCGAATTTGGAGTTCAATGATGATTGGCAGAGATTGGAGTAGCTGCGGCGCTGTTTGGGGAAGAGGAGGGAGGAAGAAGCGATCAGGCTTCGGTGTGGACGGCGGCCATATGGTCGCTGATATGGACGATGTTGTCGGCAATGACTCCTAAGCCGACCCAGCGTTTCATCCCGGCCAAGCCTTTATATCTGGATCGCCGCAAGCCGTGGCGGCGTTTGAGCACACTGATACGGCCTTCGCAGCCGGTGCGCCATTTTTGAAGTTTTTTGAACCAGCGTGTCTTTTGTTTCTCCCGGCGCTTTTGACCGGGAGAACCGGCGGAAGGGATGGCAACTCGTTTCACGCCCATCTTTTCCGCACCCGCTTCGTTGGCAGCGGAGAAGAATCCCGGATCGGCGGCCAGCGCCTCCGGCGCACGGCCGAACAGCTGTACATGCCGCTCTAACGAGGGAATCAGTAAGGTGGAATCGGCGGGCCGCTGCTCCAAAACCTTATAGCTGGTGATGAGTTGATTCTCGGCTTCCTGAATCTTGACCAGCTTGCCAAACTCGTTGGGCTTGTTCGCCTTGCCTTTGCGAATGACCTCGGTCTCGGGCTCGAAGACGCTGACCAGCTTTCCTTCCGTACGCGTGTTGCCGTGCAACACACGCTGGCGGGTCTGGAAAAGAACTTGCCGGACACGCGGTAGCATTTCATCCAGTTGGCGTTTGGCTTGGCTGAGTAGTTTTCGAGAGCCGCGCTCGATACCGTTGCCGATCTCCTGAGAAAACTTGCTGGCCTGTCCGGCGACCCGGCTAGCGGCATCCAGCAGTCCGACATAAGCCTGCTGCAGCTTTTGTTTGCCGCTCTCGGTTTGGTTGCGACTGGCGCGGGCAATGGCCAACACCTTGCGCTTTATCAGGCGCGTGCGATCTCGCAACTGCGTGCCCGCCTGGCCGGCGATCTCGCCCACTCTTTTCATGACGCGCGTGAGCACCCGCACTCCATCGCCCAACAGACTGCTGTCGGTGGGATAGTGAATGTCGGTCTCCACGACCGTGGTATCGACGCGCAGTTTGCGACCGCTGGCGACCTTCTTTTCGAGTGCGATCTTCACCACCCGTTCATGCAGCTTTTCGACCACATCGGGTCCGAGTTGGCGTGCCAGACGGCTCACCGTTTTGTCATCCGGCACCTTGCCGCCGCCAATGCGGGTGAACTCGCGATACACCAGGTTGGCGCGCACTTCGCGCGTCAGGTCGGCAAAGCTCCAGTCGCGCAGATGCTTCAGCAGGAGCAGGCGCAGAAGGACTTCCGAGGTGGTGGCGGGACGCCCGCGCGTCTTGCTCTTCTTACACCGTTTGGCCAGTTCCTGTTGAATAATCAGCAGCAGCGCTTCGTCTTGCAATGCCTGGTCGGCATGGCGCATCCAGGGCTCCCACAGATCGCCCACCGCTTCGGCGATGAGTCCATCGCCGAAACTCTGCTGAAGACGGCGCGTAGCAATCACTGTCCGGGCTCCTGGTTGCGGGCCTCATCACGCTCCAGACGCAGTAACTGCTGGTTGACTTCGCTGATCGCCTCCAGAGTCTCCTTGACCTGTCGGTACTGATCGAGTGCCTGCCGCACTTGCGGCACCTGCTCGGGGCGGAGACTGAGTTGGCGCGTCTTTCCGCCCGGATAGCCGACGTTGAGAACCCACTGCGGGTGACCTTCGCCGCGCGCACATCTCGGACAGCCGCTGGAATGATACGTCGTTCGCTCAAACAGGGAGCCGCGCAGCACCGTGCCCAGATCCGTCAGCCGAGCCAGGAGCTTGGCGCGGGTAAGGGCTCCCTGTTTGCGTGTCATCCTAGCTGATGATACATTTATCGGCCGCTAAAAGCAAGACATTTTTGAACATTTCTCAAAAATATGTTTGGGAACGATCGGAGGCCGCAAGGTCCGCGCATGCTACCTGGCTGCGGCAGCACAAACCGATCGATGTTCGACCCAGCACGCAGCTCAATCGAGGGTTCTTGAAAACACGGAACTTACCTCAGGAATTTTGCGCCGGAAAGTATCTAGAGCAACTTCATATATACTATAGAGGCTCTGGGTGATAATTCGCGAGCGGACGCGATGGGGAAAGCGTACTCGGATGATTTGCGGCGCAAGGTATTGGAACGCCATCAAGAAGGCGAAGAGACGCTGGAGGAGTTGGCAGATCAGTTTGGAGTGAGTTTAGGGTGGGCCTACAAGATTTCGGCTGCTTACGGACAGACGGGGCAGATGGAGCGAGTGCTTCCGGCGCGGCGGGGACGGAAGCGCAAGGCGACGCCGGAGATCGAGCAGTGGGTGGGCGAGCGCATCCGGGAGCGGCCCGCTATTACGTTGGCCGAGTTGCAGGAGATGCTTTCTCAGAAGCAACAACTGCAGTTGAGCGTAGGGGCGCTTTGGAATCTGCTGGACCGGCTGGGACTGCGGTTTAAAAAAAACCCTGCACGCCAGCGAGCAGGATCTGGAAAAGGTTCAACAGCAGCGGCTTGAATATCAGCTCAGAATGCGAGATCTGGCGGCAGCGGAGTTGATCTTTCTGGATGAAAGCGGCATCACCACGGAAATGACCCGCCGCTACGGACGCGCTCCTGGAGGCTTGCGTGTCCAAGAGGGCACACCGGCCACATGGCGGACGCTGACCCTACTCGGCGCCGTTAGTTTCGCAGGCTGGGTGGCCACCATGACGGTGGAATCGCCTACCGATGGTGATGTGTTCCTCGCCTATCTGGATCAGGTCTTATGCCCACAACTGAAACCTGGCCAAACGGTGGTGATGGACAATTTGGCAGCACATAAGGTCGACGGTGTCCGCCAACGGATTGAAGCTACCGGAGCCCGGCTCCAGTACCTGCCTCCCTATTCTCCGGATTTCAATCCGATCGAGCGCTGCTGGGCGCAGGTTAAGCAAGCTGTCCGCTCGGCCAAAGCGCGGACCATCACCGCACTGGAGACGGCCGTGACCGATGCCTTGACTGTCGTCCGTGCTGCGCATCTGGCAGAGTACTTCCAAGCATCCGGTTACTCCCTGTGAATAGCCTCTATACAATTATTGAAAATGCTCTAAAGGTATCAATGCGCGGGGGCTCAATAGTGAGGTGCGCCGTCCGGCTTGTAAGCGGGACGGCGCTCCCAAATCATCAACTAGCTACAGCCGCTAGTCCCGCCGCAGTTTTCGCACTTGTAGCAAGATCCGTTACGGGTCATGATGCTGCCGCATTCCGAACAGAGCGGAGCGTCGCTTACAGCGCTCGCGTCGAAGGGTAATGCCTGTTGCGGTTCCGGTTCGGTTGGACGAAGCTTCGGCGTTTCACCGGCTTCATTTACTTCAGTGATTCCAAGAAAGCGTTGGCCCAGCCAGCGGAAAAGATAATCGATGATTGACTTCGCATAGGGCACCTGTTGATTGCCGGTCCAGCCGCTCGGTTCGAATCGAACGTGGCTGAACTTATCGACAAAGAACTTGAGCGGAACACCATATTGAAGTCCGTAACTGATGGAGGTTGCGAGAGTGTCCATCAGACCCGATATGGTGGAGCCTTCTTTCGCCATGGAGATGAAGACCTCGCCGGGAGTGCCGTCCTCATACAAGCCGACGGTTATATATCCCTCGTGACCGCCGATCGAAAACTTGTGCGTCACCGAGTTTCTTTCGTCCGGAAGCTTACGGCGAACCGGGCGGTAGACGATCTTTTCTACTGTAATCGGGGCGGCGGCAACGGCCTTCTTCTCGCCTTTACCCGTTCCCGAGCTGAGCGGCTGGACACGCTTGGAACCATCGCGATAAATCGCGACGGCTTTTAGGCCCAGCTTCCAACTTTCTGTATAAGCCTCCATGATGTCTTCCGCTGCGGACTCTTCCGGCATGTTGATGGTCTTTGAAATTGCACCGGAAATAAAGGGCTGCACCGCGGCCATCATTTGAATGTGGCCCAGGTGATGAATAAACCGAACGCCGTTTTGCGGTCGAAAACTGCAATCGAAAACAGGGAGGTGCTCAGGCTTCAGCTGAGGCGCGCCTTCGATCGTTCCTGTTGAATCAATGTGGGCCACGATCGCTTCCGTCTGTTCGGCCGTATAACCCAGCTTGATCAACGCCTGAGGAACGGTGTTGTTCACGATCTTGATCACACCGCCGCCGACGAGCTTTTTATATTTGACCAGTGCCAAATCCGGCTCAACACCGGTGGTGTCGCAATCCATCATGAAACCGATGGTGCCTGTAGGCGCCAGCACAGTGGTCTGGGCATTTCTAAACCCAGTGCGTGAACCGAGTTCATAGGCGCTGCGCCAGCACTCCTCTGCTGCCTTGAACATTGCCGGCTGAACCAGCTTGCTATCGATTTCATTCACTGCATTCCAATGCATGCGTATCACTTCGAGGAACGACTCTTCGTTCTCTGCATAACCAGGACACGGCCCGACGCCCCCGGCGATTCTTGCACTGGTTAGATAAGCCTGACCGCACATGATGGCGGTAATTGCCCCGGCGAAATTTCTTCCCCCATCGCTGTCATACGGCAAACCGAGCGACATCAGCATCGCTCCTAGGTTTGCGTAACCAAGGCCAAGCGGACGAAAATCATGCGAGTTCTTGGCGATCTTCTCGGTTGGATAACTGGCATTCCCGACGATAATTTCCTGCGCCAGCGTCACGGTATCGACGGCGTGCCGGAAGGCTTCCACGTTGAACGTTCCATCGGCGAGCACAAACCTCATCAGATTCAACGACGCCAAATTGCACGCTGAATCGTCCAGGAACATATATTCACTGCACGGATTCGAAGCGTTGATGCGGGCGGTCGCCTTCGATGTGTGCCACCGATTGATAGTGGTGTCGAATTGCATGCCAGGATCGCCGCACTGGTGAGTGGCGTCGGCAATTTGACGCATTAGATCTTGCGCTTTGTATCGCTTCAACGGCTGCCCGTTCACTACGCTTCGGGTCCACCAGTCGCTATCGTCGACCACGGCTTGCATGAATTCGTCGCTGGCACGAACAGAATTATTTGCATTTTGAAAAAAGACCGATCCGTAAGCTTCGCCGTCCAGAGAGGAGTCGTAACCAGCGTCGATCAGTGTGTGAGCTTTTTTCTCTTCCTTCGCCTTACACCAGATGAACTCTTCCACATCCGGATGGTCTGAATTGAGAATGACCATCTTGGCTGCTCGTCTGGTCTTGCCGCCCGATTTGATCACTCCTGCAAACGCGTCGAAGCCTTTCATGAAGCTGAGTGGACCGGACGCTCTGCCGCCACCCCACAAATGCGCATCTTCTTCGCGAATGCTGGACAGATTCGTTCCTGTGCCCGATCCCCACTTGAAGAGCATGCCTTCGGTCTTGGCGAGATCGAGGATGGATTCTAAAGTGTCACCGACTGAATTGATGAAGCAGGCAGAACATTGGGGCCGGCTCTCACCCGGCATTAACTTTCTGACAACCTGATCTTCTTCGTCGAAGTAAAAGCCATAGCCGCGTGATTCACGAACGCCCACGTTGAACCATACCGGAGAGTTGAAGCAGGCCTTCTGGCTCAACATCAAATGGGATAGTTCCAGACGGAAGTTTTCGCCGTCCTCTTTGGTCTTGAAGTAGTTGTCTTGCAGGCCCCAATCAGCGATGGTGTCCACGACGCGATGCACCAGTTGCGCAACGCTCGACTCCCGCTCGGGCGAGCCCATCCGGCCATGAAAATACTTGCTGGCGACAATGTTGGTAGCCGTTTGCGACCAGTCGGCGGGGACTTCCACATCCCGCTGCTCAAAGATCAACGAACCTTTATCGTTTCCGATGGTGGCAGTTCGCAACTCCCACTGGACCTGTTCATACGGGGTGACGCCCGGCTCGAGCTTGGTCATGAAATAGCGCGGGAAGGAAACCCCTTTTCGCTCTTCTTTCGGTAACGATCGATTTAGTTCTTTGACTTTACTGGATAAATTAACGCTGAGCTGTCCCATGAGACCTTTCTATTGGGGGAGGCGGTTGGAAGGGGGAACTCTAATGAGATTCTCCGCCACTCGGACAGAATGCACTATATGTAGTGGCTCCGTCAAGAAAATAATCAACATGCTGTGGCCGAGATCCGAATTTCACAGCAATCCTTATTCTACTCCCATTTCGGGTCAGGGGAGAAACTCTATTTTCGGTGCCAAGTCGATGCGCCGCCGACTGCTTGACAAGATATCGTAAATCAAACAAACTGAACCCAGCTTTGGACAAGCGCGCCAGCAACAGTCTCCCTCCGTTGAGCAGAGAGGACCCGCATAATTTCTAGTCAATGAGCATGCAAAGCGCCGTTCCCTCGACCTCGTTACACGCTACGCAGGAGCACCACCTAAATCGCCGTCTGGGTCTGTTCGACTCGACGATGATTGTGGCCGGTTCCATGATCGGCTCCGGCATCTTCATCGTCTCCGCGGAAATGTCGCGCCAGCTTGGCAGCGCGGGCTGGCTTCTCCTGTCCTGGCTGCTTACCGGCCTTCTCACCGTCTGCGCTGCTCTGGCTTATGGAGAACTGGCGGCCATGACACCCAAGGCTGGCGGCCAGTATGTTTATCTCCGTGATGCCTGGTCGCCGCTGTGCGGTTTTCTTTATGGATGGACACTCTTTCTGGTTATCCAAACCGGAACCATCGCCGCGGTTGCCGTCGGATTCGCTCGTTATCTCGGAATTTTATGGCCGGCGATTTCCGAAAGCAACTACCTGATTCCGCCTATCCATCTCTCCAGCTCGTTCGCGATCTCGCTCTCCACCGCCCAGTTGGTAGGCGTTCTTCTCATCGCCCTGCTGACGTGGACGAACAGCTTGGGGATCCAGTATGGAAAGCTGGTTCAGAACGTATTTACTTCTGTCAAGATCGGATCTTTATTTGCCGTGATTATGCTCGGCCTGCTTTTTTGGATTTGGCATGGCGCCACTCTAAGAGGTAATTTTCTCCACGCGTTCGAACCTCATCATTACCTGGCTATCGCTCCCGGAGTTTCCATGCAATCGACGTGGGGAATCGTTGTCGCCCTCGGCGTGGCGCAAGTTGGTTCACTATTTTCGGCCGATGCCTGGAATAACGTGACGTTCACCGCCGGGGAAGTGAAAAATCCATCTCGCAATTTGCCATTGTCACTTGCCATGGGGACCATGCTCGTGATTGGCCTTTATATCTGCGCGAATTTGGCCTACCTCGCAGTGTTACCGCTGACCCAAATACAAAACGCGCCTTCGGACCGAGTTGCGGGAGCCATGCTCCAAACCATATTTCCGGTTGCGGGAGGACTGCTTGTGGCGATCGCCATCATGATCTCCACATTCGGCTGCATCAACGGCATGGTTATGTCCGGAGCGCGAGCCTATTACGCGATGGCGAGAGACGGACTCTTCTTTCGTCCCGCCGCGGACCTCAACAAGAACTCGGTTCCGGGCAAGTCGCTCTTCATCCAAGGCGCCTGGGCCGCCGCGCTGCTGCTGTTTCGGACGTACGATCCATCGAAGCGCGTCTATGGAAATCTCTATAGCAATCTACTCGATTATGTGATCTCCGCAGCTTTACTCTTTTACATTCTGACTATCGCCGGCGTCTTTCGATTGCGGAAACGTCTTCCGAATGCCGAGCGGCCTTACAAAGCATTCGGCTATCCAATGCTGCCGGCGCTTTACATCGCGCTTGCGATTGTCATCCTGGCGATCCTATTTTGCTATCGAAGCTCGACCACTCTACCCGGACTTCTTATCGTTCTCCTGGGAGTTCCTGCTTACATCGCGTTCCGGCGCTTTCGGACCGTCGACTCTACCCCGTAGCTCACGTCTTCCTTCTTATGTCTCTCACCGCGGAATCTAAAGATCTTTCTCCTCAAGAAGTTGTGGATTGGACTCGCAAGCTCAACTTCGGAACGTGGCGGTTTCAGCGATCCTGGTCCCCCATGCAGATCGTCGATGCTGAAGGCTGTTTCTTCACCGACGCGTCAGGGAAAAAGTATCTCGATTTTTCGTCTCAGTTGATGTGCGTCAATCTGGGACACAAGAACAAAGCTGTTATCGCTGCCATTCAAGAGCAAGCCGGCACACTGCCTTACGTTGCGCCAGGGTATGCCACCGAAGTTAGAGCCAAGTTAAGCCGCCTGCTTCTCGACGTATTGCCGGAAGGATTGAATAAGTTCTTCTACACCACTTCCGGAACCGACGCAAACGAGGCCGCTATCAAGATCGCACGTATGTATACGGGCAAGAGCAAAATCTTGTCACGCTATCGTTCTTATCACGGTTCCACTATGGCATCCATCGCTGCTACGGGAGATCCAAGGCGCTGGGCCGCCGAACCGGCCGCGAAAGGAAGCAATGTCATCTTCGGACCGGAGGTGAATTGCTATGCCTGCCCCATCAAGCACACTTATCCAGGATGCGGCGTCGCCTGCGTCGATTACCTGGAGCACATGATCGCTAACGAAAACGACGTGGCGGCTGTTCTGGTGGAGCCGATTGTCGGAACGAATGGCGTGCTTGTTCCGCCGCCCGAATATCTGCCTCGCTTGCGAGAGATCTGCGATCGGAGGGGTGTTCTCTTAATCGTTGACGAGGTGATGACCGGTTGGGGCCGCACCGGCGCCTGGTTCGCGGTCGATCATTGGAACGTGAAGCCGGATATTCTCGTGACGGCGAAAGGCATTACGTCGGCCTATGTTCCTCTTGGGCTGTGCGCGACAACCGAAAAAATCGCCGACTACTTTAACGACCATTTCTTCGCCCATGGGCATACCTACGAAGCTCATCCTATGACGCTTGCGCCCGCTATTGCCACGATCCAGGAGATGCAGCGCTTAGACCTGGTTAACCGCGCCAACACTGTGGGAGCTTATTTAGGAGAAAAACTGGCTGCCCTGCAAGCGGTCCATCGTTCGATTGGGGAAGTCCGCGGAATGGGAATGTTTTGGGGCATCGAATTAGTGAAAAATCGCACCACGAAGCAGCCATTTAATTCCATGTCGGAGAAGGTAGCCGGAACGCCGCTTCTCGTGGACAAAATAGCCGCTGAAATGATGAAAAAGGGAGTCGCCGTTCAATCCTGGGTCAGCCACTTCGTCATTGCTCCGCCGCTGATCATCTCGAAGGAAGAAATCGATTTGGGGGTAGCAGCACTAGACGAGGCCCTGGCGATGGCTGATGAAATGGCCGACCAACTTTAACCGCAAGAATTACTTCTTGCGATTCATTTCGTCCCGGCGCATTGGCATCCGGTCAATTATTTGGAAGATCTCTTCAGACGCGATAGTGTGTTCCTTCCGAAGCTTTTCGCCGCCGTCTTTGCCTACCAGTAACAACACAAATCGGCTGTCCGCCACGTGAAAGCGATCGCGAAGCGTTCGAACTTCACCCGAGGTCCCTGTCAGCGCAAAGACTTTTATATCCCGCTCATCCAAGGCTTTTTGCTCAGCTTCGAGCCGGTGCTCTTGATTCTGTAATTGCGGATCGTTCTCTCCGGGAGCAAACAGAAGAATAACCCGGCTGTTCCACTGCAGAGAATCGAGATCCGGAACGGAGTGGATGATGACAGCTAAAACGGGCATCGCTAAAAGCGGCAATAGTGCAAGACAGTTCAAGCCCCGGCTTCTTTAATTTGGCGGCCTAGCGCGGCGGGATCGAAATAAGCGCGGAACCTGGTGATTTTGTCGCCACCGAACTCCAGTATTGACACACCGTCATACTGAATTTTCTTTCCGTCGCCGGATGTAGCGCTGGTGGTCCACTCCAGTGCGGCGCTGCCATCCGAGATAATACGGTTTCGGAATGTGGAGCGAATCTCGGCAAAGGTATCCCGGTACTTCGTCCAAAAACTTCTTACTCCCTCGATGCCGTGAAACTTCTCCGGAACAACCACGTTCCCTAACTCGCAATCCGAACCGAACAGCGTCTCCATTCCTTGCAGGTCATGAGCGCTCTCTAACTTACCGAGTGCTCCAATGAATTGTTCAACAAGCGCTTCAGACATAGTTTTCAAGTTTAATAGATGCTGTTGCGCGGGAGCCGGAGTTATTGTTCCAGCCTGAGCAGAATACGAGCCCACAGGTCGTGGCGACATTTCGAGCCTTCCTTGCGCCTGATAACGCTCTAGGCTTCGGTCTGTTCGATTGCATTTTTCTGTCCGCCGCCGTCATCGGCTTGTTTCTGATGTTCCGAGGAGCTTGGCTAAGAACCCGAATCTGGAATCTATCTCGGAACTCAGGCCTTTCCATGCTGATTCTCGGCATGGTGACCATCTGTTCGAGGCTTGCTCTGCTGGGAAGAAGCCCGGCGCCGATTCCCAGCGGATCGGACGATTTCGCCTACATCCTTCTGGCCGATACCCTGCGGCATCTGCGCCTGGCAAATCCTCCTCATGCGTTCCCACAATTCTTCGAGCAAATTTTCGTCCTGCAGCAGCCGACTTACAGTTCCATGTTCAATCTCGGACAAGGCTTGGCTCTGGCCGCAGGCTGGACCCTGTTTGGGAGTCCTTGGGCAGGCGTACTCCTGTCGATCGGGGCGCTGTGCGCGCTTAGTTATTGGATGCTACGGGCGTGGGTCTCTCCTCCGTGGGCATTCGCCGGAGGGCTGATTGCAACCATGCAATTCGGACCTCTCAGTTATTGGACGAATAGTTACTGGGGAGGAGCGGTTTCAGCCTGCGCGGGCTGCTTGGTATTCGGATCTCTCCCTCGCCTGTCCAAGCAGCCGACGAAACGGTACGCATTGCTACTGGGGCTTGGGTTAGCTCTGCAACTTCTCACTCGGCCTTATGAATTTCTCTTCCTTCTTCTCAGCGTCCTTCTGTTCCTACCGATCCTCCGAGACAAGCTTTCCGTACGCAAACTGGTATCGACTGCGTCAATCGCAATGTCAGTGGTCATCTGCGCCGGAGCGCTGCTGATCGGTCAAAACATTCTCGTAACGGGACGCTGGAACACGACTCCTTACCTTCTCTACCGCTATAACTATGGGGTTCCCGCCACTTTCACCTTCGAGCGGAATCCTATTCCTCATGCATCTCTGAATCAGGAACAGGAGCTCGATTACAAAGCGGAAACTTCCATCCATGGCGAGATAACCGATACGCTTGGCGATTTTGCGAAGCGCCTTCTGTTTCGTCTTCGGTTTTATCGATTCTTTTTGCTTGCGCCGCTTTATCTTCCGTTTGCCGTCTATCTGATCGGCATCCGATCGTACCGGAAACTTTGGGTGGCGCTCACAATTTCCGCTTTCGTGTTAGGAAGCAATTTCTATCCGTACTTTTATCCGCATTACATCGCGGCAGTGACTTGCCTGTTTTTGTTGATGAGTGTCGCGGGACTCGCACGGCTCAACGAAATCCGATTTCATAGCGGGACCCTTCTTCTGTGCCTCTGCTTCTTTCAATTCCTGGTCTCCTATTCGATTCACGCGTTGGCAAACCGACAAACTCTGTCGAATTTTGGCAAATATGAGAGCTGGGAATTTGTAAATCCCGGCGATCCACAAGGACGTCAAACCGTTGCCGACAAATTGAACAAGATTCCCGGCAAACTACTGGTGTTTGTGCATTACTCTCCTGTACACGGCTTCGAAGAATGGGTCCACAATGAAGCCAACATCGACGGAAGCCGCATTGTATGGGTACACGATCTAGGGCCCGGCGATAATCAGAAAATTCAACAGCGCTACCCGGACCGCACCTCTTTACTGCTGAAACCCGATGAAAAACCGCCCGTGCTAACCGTCTATCCTTCCCAAACGACGCCTTTCAAGGATGTACAGTGAACGGGAAACGGGCGAGCGCGGCTTTTTTGCTAGTAGCCGTCGTAGCGGCGAGTCTGATTGCAGCCGACACCGACCCTCCGATCAGTGAGATTCTGGACAAATGCGTGCGAACGACGGTGCGTAATACGCACGCACGAGATTCTTACACCTATCGTTTTCATGACGAGGTTACGGAGCTAAACCGCTCCGGGCACACGACTGCGACTCATTCCCGACTTGTCGAAGTGATCTATTTCGCCGGAAAACCCTATGAGCACTTGCTAGAGAAGGATGGCAAGAAGCTTACCGAAGCCGAACAGAAGCACGAAGAACAAAAGATGGACCAGGCTGCGGCCGAGGCAAGCAAACTCTCCAAAGAGCAGAAGACAGCACGTATCCAAAAGCTAGACCGCGAGCGGGAAAAGCGAAGCGAGCTATTCCGATACATTCCTCTCGCCTATAACTTCACGCTTCAATCCCCGACTGTACTGAACAGCAGAGAAAACTATGTGATGGACGCAGCGCCGAAGCAGAATTACAACGGCAAGTACTCGAAAATATTCCGCAAGACAAAGGGCAAGCTGTTCATCGACAAGAACGACTACACGCTGACCCGGCTCGAACTCGAAGTCTTGGACGAAATCTCGGCGGGCTTGTTCCTGGCCAGAATATCGCCGGGCACCCGAATCACCTTTGAGCAGGTGCGAATCAACGATGAAGTTTGGCTGCCTAAGAGCCTGACCCTTCACGCCGACGCTCGGGCCTTAATCAAGACTTTTCGATTCGACGAGCAGTTTCTATTCAGTGACTATCGTAAATTTCAATCGGAGTCGCGCGTCCTCGGTTCTGGGGGAACAGCGCCGCCGCAATGACCTTTCGTCGTTCCCGAACCTTGACCGTTTACACTCGACAGAGGACGAGCTATGGCGACCAATTCGAAGTGGATCGACGTTTCAGTGCCCTTGCGCACTGGATTAGTACATTGGCCGGGAGACCCGGAACCGACTTTCGAGCTGATCTCTGAAATTGAGCGCGGCTCTGAAGCCAACGTAACGCTGTGCCGGATGACGGCGCACACCGGAACCCACATGGACGCTCCGGCGCATTTTCTTCCCGGCGAAAAGGGAATCGACCATTTCCCGCTTGAAGTCGGCATCGGGCCGGCGACCGTCATCAGCATTCCGTCGGAGCGTGATTCGATCGGGCGCGCGGAACTGGAATCCCTCCGCATCAATCGCGGCGATCGAGTCATTCTTAAAACGAGAAATTCGAACGAGCAGTGGCATAACCAGGATTTCAAGCCCGATTTCGTCGCCATCAATGCTTCAGGCGCGCAATTCCTGGCGGAAAAGGAAATTGCCTTTATTGGCGTCGATTATTTATCGGTCGGTTTATTCCAGGGTGACGGTCCGGCGACACACCGGATCCTGTTGGGGGCCGGTATCTGGATAGCGGAAGGCTTGGACCTGACTGAGATCGAAGACGGAGAATACGACCTGGTCTGTTTACCGCTTCGCATCGAAGGTTCGGACGGCTCACCGGCGCGGGTTGTGTTGCGTCCGCGTTAAATCCGTACTGAAAATGCTTGACAGCAGATGCTGTGAGGTGAAAACCTTCATATACGGCCTTGGCCGAAGGAATTGACGATTATGGCACTTACAACAAAAATTAGACGCGTGGGCGACGTGGCAATTGTAGACCTCGCCGGAAAGATCACTCTGGGTGAGAACACCGGCATTCTGCGGGAAGAGCTGAGGTCGTTGCTGTCCCAGGGAACCAAGAGCATTGTTTTGAATATGGGTGATGTCAGTTATGTCGACAGCGCTGGGCTGGGCGAACTGGTAGGTGCTTATACGACGGCGACAAACCAGGGTGGCTCTGTGAAGCTTCTGAATCTGCAAGGCAAACTGAAGGACTTGATGCAGATCACAAAGCTGCACACCATCTTCTCCACGTTTGACAGCGAACAGGCTGCCGTTTCTAGCTTCGGCGCCGGCGCCACCGCGACGACAAGCCATTAGCAAAGGCCGGGGAAGCTGGGGATTTACGCCCGCAGCTTCCTTACTCGGTAATCCTCGATATTCGGCATTCGAACCACACGGCACATCTCGAATAACCGAGAACGCGCTCGTTCTCCGATCCTCTGTTCCAGCGTGATTCGAAAGTTTTGTCCCTGTGATTGTGTACCGGGCTTATCGAGAGCTGGCCATCCGATCTCGGGATCCACGAGATTGGTTGTCGCAATCAGCGGTTTGCGATGGTTGTAGCGATGAGTCACGATGGCGGTCACGGTGTCTTCCACCCAGTCCGTGACCCGGTGTGCGCCTAAGTCATCCAGCAAAAGAATCTCAGTTTCAAGGGCAACGCGGTACGCTTCGCGGCTACTCGTGCCCAGCGTTTCGCTGTAACCTGCACGGATGCGCTCTAGCAGGTTTTGATAATCGAAGAAAATTCCTTCCCGGCCGCGAGCGAGTAGCAGGCGTAGAGCAGCAACCGCCAGATGGGTCTTTCCTGTCCCCGGCGCTCCCACCAAAAGCATCCCCGGCTTGTCGTTATCGGGATATTTCCGCTGATAGCTCATCGCTCCGAGCATGACGTCGGAAAGGCCGCGCATGGCAGTCGGATTGTCCTGGGGCAGATGGAAATTGTCGAAAGAGGCGTTTCGATAATTCTCCGGAATCTGCGCCTTTCGCTCCAATTCTTCTGCCTGCGATTCCGCAACGCAGGAACAGCGATCGGCTGAAGAAATCCCGTCCTGCTCCGAAACGAGCCAACCTGTTCCGTTACAAAGTTTGCAATCAGGCTTGGCCATCTCTACCTTTACTAGTTGTACTCCACGGACACTAAGAAGAGGCCGCGGGCTGGAGCGGTTGGTCCTGGCCTGAAACCGCTATGTGGCTGCAGCCGGGCCAGAACGTCCTCGTCGAGCAGATTTCTCTTGCCGACTTCCAACAGCAGTCCCACGATGTTCCTCACCATGTGCTTCAAGAACCCTGAACCGGTCACGCTATAGATCAGATTATGCTCAGTTCTAGAGAATGCAGACTGGAAGATGGTACGGACTTTCGATATTCCTAACGAATCGCGCTCGTCGGAAGCCGCAAACGCGGAAAAATCATGCTCGCCTTCGATCAACGGAGCCGCTTGCATCATTGCTCCTTCGTCCAGCGGATAAGGATGATGATACACGTAACGCCGTTCGAAGGGAGGGCAGACTTCCTCGCGAAAAATTCTATATTCGTACGTTTTTCGAACCGCATCGAAGCGCGGGTGAAAGCTCAGTCCAGCTTCAGTCACCTTCGAAATTCGAATCGAGGTTGGCAGCAGTCGGTTTACAGCTCTTCGAAAGTTATCTGCCGGAATCGGATTTTCTAGCGAGACAGCGGCCACCTGGGCATGGGCATGAACACCAGCGTCGGTTCTGCCGGAAGCCGCCACATGCACGGCCTTCCCCTCAATCTGACCAATCACGTCCTCGATCATTCCTTGAATCGTCGGCAATCCGGGTTGCACCTGCCAGCCGTTGAAATTTGTCCCGTCATAGGCAATTTCAAACCGCAGCCTTCGCATAGAGCGCCAAAGTCAAGCTCGGCGGGAACCTGGTTTTACTACCGGCTGACCCTCTTTGCAAAGCGGACAATCGGCCGGATCGTAGGCGACAGCGTTCAGCTCCTGAAGTGCGATTCGCGGAGCGCCGACCTCCGCTTCCCCACTACTTCGGTCGATAATGGAGCCCACTGCAAGGACATCCGCACCCGATTCCTGAAGCACGCGGACCACTTCTTTCGTACTTCCGCCGGTGGTCACTACGTCTTCGATTACGACTGCCTTCTCTCCCGGCTGAACGGCAAATCCTCTCCGGAGCGTCATCTCGTTTGTGGTCCCATCGCGCTCCGTAAACAAAGAACGAACTTTCAAAGCTCGCGCCACCTCATGGCCAATAATGATGCCGCCCATGGCTGGAGAGACCACCACATCAACCTTCTTGCCCGAGAGGAGAGGTTGAAGGACAGTAGCCAAATCTCGCCCCAGCCGTTCCGCATAGACTGGATGGGCGAGCACTTTCGCACATTGAAGGTACTCGCCGCTGTGAAGACCGCTGGTCAGGCGGAAATGCCCGCGCAAATAGGCCCCAGTTTCCTCAAACAGTTCTACCACGGAGGGAGTGCTCACAGCCGAAAGGATAACAGGGGAACGCACAGTCGCTGCTGTTCAGTGTCGGCCCGGACGATCCCAAAATCGAACACCCACCCGAGCGAGCGGTAGCGGTCCTCCATCGCGATGCCCTGGAAATAGAGGGAAGTCGCGCTCAATGACGTTTGGACCCCGCCGTGCCATATCCCTGAAGCGAACTGTTTACAAGCGGTAACCATATGAGCAGGCGGGACGTATCTCTGCGATACGATGGACATCACGGTACAATTCACGGAACCTGGACTGGGTCGATCTCGTTGTCATGTGGGAGAGGCCGATTCATTGCAGGAGCGCATCTGGGAGACGCGGGCAAATCCAAAGGCCTAACAGCCGTGATCTCGCCACGTAAGGGGTCTTTATAATTTTGATGAGACGATTCCAAGCACCTTTGGCACTCGTGTGCATTACTACGCTGCTAGCAACAAGTGCTGCCTCGGCGCAAAATGCTGTTCAGATCGAACCTCCCAAAGGCGGGCTCGGATGGTTAACGCGACCCTATCAGCGCCCGACCATACCCGAGATCGACCTCGCCAATTCGCACCGTCTGGAGACTTTGGTACGAGCCGGCAATCTTTATCTTTCTGCTCAAGATGTGGTTGCTTTAACCCTTGAGAACAATCTGGATATCGCGATTCAGCGTTACGGCCCTGTCTTGTATCGCCAGGCCACAAAACGCACGGAAGGCGGGGGTTTACTCCGAAGCGTAGGCGTCGGCATTTCTCCGGGTCCGCAAAGTGTAAGCCTCACCGGTGTCAGTCTGACGGCCAGCGGGGGAAATGCGGCGGGAAGCAGCGCCTCTGCGGCTGGAGTTCTTACAGAGGTTGGCCCATCGCATCCAAACCTCGACCCGAGCCTCTTGTTAGTCGGCAGCTGGAATCACAACACGACCCCATTGAGCAACACCATCCTCACCGGAACCACCGCACTGATTGATGACACCCGATTTTACGAAGCTCAATTCCAGCAAACGCTTAAAACCGGCTTAAATTATCAGCTCACTTATCAAAGTACTCGCAACAAGTTCAATAGCCAGTTCTATACCATCAACCCGTACGATTCCGGAAGTCTGGACCTTCAGGTGAATCAACCTCTGTTACAAGGGTTCGGGGCCGCCGTGAATGGCCGTGACATCCTGATCGCGAAAAACAACGAAAAAGTAGGCGATCTTCAGTTCAAGCAGCAGGTCATTACAACCGTTGCGTCGGTGCTTAATCTCTACTGGGATTTAGTTACCTTCTATCAGGATGTCCGCGCCAAAAAGGACGAGTTAGCCACCGCTCAGGCCTTATTTTCCGATAACCAGAAACAGGTGCGAATCGGCACACTGGCGCCGATAGAGGTGACTCGCGCCGAAGCTCAGGTTTACGCCAGTCAACAGGATCTACTCGTTTCGCAAACGAATCTTCTACAACAGGAAACTCAGCTCAAGAATGCTCTAAGCAAGAACGGCGTGGCCACCCCCACACTCGCTGAAGTACACGTGATTCCCCTCGACACCATCCAAGTCCCGGAGAAGGACGAGTTCAAACCGATTAACGTTTTGGTTGGGGAGGCGCTTGGCAATCGCATTGAAGTCGCTACCCAGCGCCTGACCCTCGACAGCGACCAGAGAAGCTTGGCTGGCGTGAAAAATGGACTCAAGCCGACCCTCTCTGCATTCTTTGAGCTGACTAACAACGGCCTGGCCGGAGCAACGGGGGGCGCTTTTACTCCGGCAGCCGCGGGCCTCGTCGGAGGCTACACCACACTCCTGTCTCAAGTTTTTTTCCGTGACTACCCCAGCTACTCTGCTGGCCTTTCTCTTAACGTCCCCCTTCGCAATCGAGCGGCACAAGCCGACTACGTCACAACCGGCCTGCAAATGAGACAAGATCAACTGCAGCTTCAGAAGCAGCTCAACCAGGTTCGTGTCGACGTCCAGAATGCAGTCGTCGGTTTGCAGCAGGCTCGCTCCCGTTATGACTCGGCAGTAAAAGCGCGTGTGCTTCAACAACAAACTCTAGATGCAGACAAAAAGCGCTACACGCTGGGAGCATCCACCGTGTTCCAGGTGATTCAGGATCAGCAGGCTCTCGGCGGTTCCCAGACGACTGAAGTGCAAGCGCTCGCAAATTATAGCCACGCCCGGATTGCGTTTGACCAGGCCATGGGAACCACCCTGGAGGTGAATCACATCTCGATAAATGAGGCCTTGGCCGGGAAGGTGGCCCGGCAGTCTGCTTTGCCGGCGACTCTGCCCAATCCGGAGAATCCGCAATAAATGTTACTGCTCAGCCGTTTCCGCTCCCTCCGGGACACTCTCGCGACCACGCTGTGCTTCACGTGTTGTGCGGCTCTTCTGCCGGCGCAGGTTTCGCAGCAAGAGCAGGCCGCGCCCGTGCGGCCCACGTCACCCATCATCTTCCGTTCTTATCGGGCTCCATTCATTCCCGCTCTTCAGCTTTCAAACTCATTTCGCCTCGCAGGCCTGATTCGTGGAGGAAAGCTCTACCTCACGGTGCAAGACGCCATTGCTCTTGCAATCGAGAACAACATCGACATCCAGGTCTCTCGCTATACGCCGATCTTGGATGAATGGAATTTGGAGCGTGCCGAAGCCGGAGGCGCGCTGCCCGGCGTCCCGACAGGATCGTCACAAGCATCTTCTGTGGCCAAAGGACAAGGCGTGCTTGGCACTCAGGCCGCTGCCGGTGTAAGCACCGGAGGCAATAGCAACAACCAGACCGGAACCGCTAATGCGACCGTCACCCAGATTGGCCCCGTCGTTCAGACTTTTGATCCCGTTTTCCAGGACTCGGCCTTCGTCTCGCACTTCTCGCGTCCGCAAGCCAATCTAAGGCAGAGTATCGTTCCCAATCTGGTGCAGGACACGCGCAACTATACGTCGAGCATCCAGGGTGGCTATGCCCTGGGAGGCCAGGCAAGCCTCTCTTACAACGAGTCTTATGTCAAAGAGAACGCCCCAACCGACGTTCTTAATCCGACTTACGCTCCCACACTGCAGGCCACCATCAGCCAAAATTTCTTGCAGGGTTTTGGGGTGGCCTTGAATACCCGCACCATCAATATCAATAAGCAGAACTTGCAGACTGACGATCTGAATTTTAAATCTCAGGTCATCGCAGTGGTCGTGAACGTTCTGGACCTCTATTACGGCTTAGTTGCCGATATGGACGATCTTCGTGCCAAGCAGAGTGCTCTCGCGGTCGCGCAGCAGTTTTACGACAACAACAAGCGGCAAGTTGAGATTGGCACTCTGGCCCTGCTCGACATCACAACGGCAGAGGCGCAAGTGGCTTCCAGTCAGCAGGACCTTGTCACCTCGCAAACTACGCTGGACCAGGCTCAAGTTTCCTTGAAAAACGTCCTGAGTCGCACCGGCACAGCAGACCCGCTACTCACAAATACCGATGTGATTCCGCTCGATCGAATCAACGTTCCGGAAGAGGAGAGCTTTCCACCGCTGAAAGAGCTGGTAGCAAAAGCTCTGAACAACCGGGTAGATATTGCAGCAGAGAAGATGCACTTGAAGGTGGACGAATTAACCTCACTGGGAACGCAAAACGGGGTGTTGCCGACCTTACGGGGGCAAGTGAATGCCACCAACGCCGGACTGGCTGGAACCACTCAGTATGTGCCGCAAGGTAGTCCGCAGCAGGTGGCGGCTCAAGCTTCACAGCAATATCCGCCGGGCTTTACAGCCTGCCCAGCGCCCAACCTAGGTCGGATCTGCGAGATTCCGGATAAATTCCTGGTGGGAGGATTCGGCAATGCCGTCGGCCAGGTTTTTCGTCGAAATTACCCCACCGAGGGGACAAGCGCTATTCTCAGCGCCACGCTGCGGAACCGGCAAGCCCAAGCCGACTACGCTATCGACAAACTCTCCATGCGCCAAGACCAGCTCAAACTACAGAAGGACATCAACCAAATCGCCGTTGATGTATCCAGTCAGGTGGTCTTGCTCCAGCAATCTCGGGTTCGTTATCTGGCGGCCGTGAAGAATCGTGGGCTTGAGCAGCAATTGCTCGACGCGGAAAAAAAGAAGTTTGCGCTCGGCTCTTCTACGCCATACAACGTGGTCACACAACAACGGGATCTTGCAACCGCTCAATCCAGTGAAACAGCCGCACTAGTCACTTACAGTAATGCCCGAATTGCGTTCGGGCAGACCCTAGGTACAACGCTCGACGACACTCACGTTTCCTTAGATGACGCAAAGGCCGGCAAAATCGCACGCCAGTCCCAGCTACCGGCCATTCCGCCCAACCCTTGAAACGATCTTTCCTAGTCGAGTAAAAAATTCGCGCTTAGGAAATGACCTGTTTAGTCAGAAGCCTTGCAAATTCAATCAAATCACCTTTGGCAAGCAATGTGCATGTTAAAGATGTGGAAATGATATTCGCTCAGGGAATGACGGTTGCTCCGCTTCTAAACCCCACAGCACGACAGCTCACCAAACTAATCCTCTAAATCCCCCAACTACCCACCCGACCAACTTCCCTGAGCATAAATATTCCGATTTTTGAGAAGCCGGCCTAACCGGCTTTTTCAGTTCAGGCGACGTATTTTCATATAGTGAGGTTGTGCAAAGCCTCCGACTTCTCTCCCTACTACCCAGTGCAACGGAAATCATCTACTCGCTAGGCCTCGGAGAGTATCTGGTCGGTCGATCGCATGAATGCGATTTCCCGCCTTCCGTGAGTGCGCTTCCAGTCTGCAGTCATCCCGCTGTGTCCACCACTGGTTCAAGCGCTGAGATCGACCGGCTGGTGAAAGGCCGGCTCGCGGCGGCTGCCAGCATCTACGATCTCGATTCTGAACTCATCCGCAAACTCCAGCCGACTCACCTCTTCACCCAAACCCAGTGCAAAGTTTGCGCGGTGAATTTAGACGATGTAGAACGCGCCCTCCGATCCGAGTATTCCATCGAAGCTGAAATCATTTCACTCGAGCCGCACGTGCTCTCTGATCTCTGGCGTGATATTCGAAGTGTCGCCGCCGCAGTCGATTGCGTCAGCCGCGCCGAATCGGTGATCAACGCTCTTAAAACACGAATGGAAGCGATTCGACTGAGAGTGGAAAACGCCGACTCGCGGCCGACGGTGGCAGCCATTGAGTGGGTTGAGCCGCTTATGTCCGCTGGAAATTGGGCGCCCGAGATGATTGAAATGGCCGGAGGAAGAAACCTCTTCGGAAGCGCCGGCCAACACTCGCCGTGGATGACGTGGCAAGATTTGGCGGGGTCCGATCCGGAAGTGATCATTGCCTTTCCTTGTGGCTTCGACCTTCCACGTACTCGCACCGAAATGCACTGGCTTACCGATCGTCCGGAGTGGAACGAGTTGAAAGCCGTGCGGACACGGCAGGTTTATCTCTGCGACGGCAATCAGTTCCTAAACCGACCCGGTCCAAGACTCGTCGAAAGCCTCCGGATCCTGGCAGAGATCATCCAGCCGGCGATCTTCGCTCCCACTCTCGAAGGAGTTGGCTGGCAACGGCTCTAAACCGCGCTCAGCTCTTAGCAACACGCAGCATCACAACGCCGTGCTTTGGCACTTCGGCGGTATACTTATCTCCCGAAAGCTTCACGTCTTCTCCGGTCCAGAGATCCCGCGCTTCTTGAGACGCAGCGATATTCAGTTCCGTGAAAGAGACCGTTGCCTTGTTAGGCTCGTCGCCGCGATTAAAGAACGTCACCACCGTGCTCTTGTCCTCCATCTCGCGGGTCCAAACTTCCATCCTGCCTTCCAGCACCACTCGTTTAACCGGGTGGGCCGCTAAGTCTTGGTCTACAGCGATCACGCTCGGATTGGTGAGTATCGCTACCGTCTCTTTCGACATCTTCTCCAGATCGTTGCCGGCCAAAAGAGGAGCCGAGAGCAATGCCCACAGGCTCATATGAACCCGGTACTCGTCCTCCGTCATCGCTCCATTCCCGATTTCCAGCATGTCCGGATCGTTCCAGTGCCCGGGTTTGGCATAGGGCGCCAAATCGGCCTGAGCGAATCCAATCTCATCCAACGAGTCCCAGCTGTCTCGGATGTCGCCGGTGGTGCGCCAGAGGTTCCCCCCCACCTTCGCGCCCCACTTCCAGACCTCTCCGCGGCCGTATTCGCAGAGGCTGAAAACGATTGGGCGCCCAGTGGCTTGCAGAGCGTCTCCCATTTTTTGATAAACCCCCTGCAAGTCGCTGTCTTTATAAATCTCTCGAGCTGAGCACCAATCGTATTTCAAATAATCGATGCCCCAGCTCGCATAGGTCTTGGCATCCTGCATCTCGTGTCCAAAGCTGCCTTCATACCCCGCACAAGTCTTCGGACCCGGCGACGAGTAGATGCCGATCTTCAGTCCCTTAGCGTGAACGTAATCGGCCAAGGCCTTCATATCCGGAAATTTCTTGTTGGATCGAATATTCCCGTCCGCATCGCGATCGGCTTCCCAGGTATCGTCGATATTGACGTAGGTATAACCAGCTGCCTTCATTCCGGACGCGACCATTGCATCTGCCGTCTCTCGAACAGTCGCGTCCGTCACACGGCCCGCAAAGTGATTCCAGCTATTCCAGCCCATCGGAGGCGTTCGAACCAGTCCATTATCGGGAACGTCATGCAGAGCCGGTACGGGCAACGGAGCAGGCGGGCGCGACGCCTCAAGCGAACTCCTCTCGCCCGTACCGTTTGTGATTACTGGAGCGGCGCCCGGCTTTCCTTTCCGGGTGATCGTAACCGTCAGCCGGTCCCCGCTTAAAGTGGCGTCGTACGTGTCAACCATCTGGCGATACCCGCTGACGTCCGCCTGCAGCTTGCCATTGTTCACCGTTCCGTTCGTAATTTCTCTCGCGCGGTAGTTCTGAATCACGCTGCCGGTGACTTTACTTCCTTGCTGAGTGAGGTTCAGAAACCGGTCTTCGGTCGTTCCGTCGTCCCGCGGAATGCGAACTCGCCAGACCCCGTTTACACTCGCTTGCGCGTTCAGAAAAGGCGTCGTTGCTCCGATGCAAAGCGCCGACCACAGCAATAATCGCTTAAGAGACATCCCAGTCTGTTTTATCAAAAACGCGGGCAGCAATGCTTGTCATCATAAGAAAAAGTGGCCCGCATCGTTCTCAACACCTTTGGCTCTTTCGGTGACCTGCACCCCTATTTAGCGGTGGCCATTGAATTAAAAAGCCGCGGTCACCACGTTGTTCTCGCCACGGCGGAAGTTTACCGGGCCAAGGTGGAAGGGGAAGGAATCGCATTTGCCCCGGTCCGTCCCAATCTCGGCGAGTTGATCGGCAATAAACAGATGCTCGAGAAACTCTGGCATCCGCGACGCGGCTCCGAATACCTGATCCGCGACTACGTCATGCCGGCCGTTGCAGACAGCTACGAGGATCTGCTCCCGATTTGCAATAAAGCCGATCTGCTGCTGACGCACCTAGCCACATTTGCCGCTCCGATCGTTGCGGAAACGTTGAAGATCCGCTGGCTTTCGATCGCGTTGCAGCCCGCCATCTTCCTGTCACGGTTCGATCCGCCTGTTTTGGCCCCCGCACCCTGGCTTCATCACTTTAGCGTCTTCGGTCCTACTGTGACCGGCGCTATCTTGAATTTCGCAAAACGCCAGACTGCGGGTTGGACCAAGCCGGTCGCTGATCTCCGGAAGCGGCTTGCCCTTCCACGCTCGGACGCGAACCCCATCTTTGAAGGACAGTTTTCGCCCTTCGGAACGCAAGCCTGGTTTTCTCGCCATTTCGCCCAAGGGCAGCGCGATTGGCCTTCCCACACTTGCATCACCGGCTTCCCCTTTTACGACAAACGGGGGAAAGGCTTCGAGAAGAGCGACACCGGGAATGCCGTCGACGAGATGAAGGAGCTTCGCCGATTTTTGGATGATGGGACTCCACCGGTACTCTTTACGCTAGGCTCGTCGGCCGTCATGCACCCGGGCTCTTTTTATCAGGAAAGCTTACAAGCAGCAACAAAGCTTGGCGTGCGAGCCATTTTGCTTGCTGGATTACTGCCGCGCGACGCTTTTCCGCCAACGCTGCCTCCGTCCATATTCATCGCGAGCTATGCTCCCTATTCAGAAATCATGCCGCTCTGCACTGCGTCTGTTCACCAGGGTGGAATAGGAACCACTGCTCAAGCCTTGCGATCTGGTCGGCCTATGATCGTCGTTCCCTGGGCGCACGATCAGCCCGACAACGCCTATCGCATCACACAAATCGGGGTCGGTCGTACAGTCCCGCGCAGCCGCTACAGCGCGCCGCGAGTGGCGCATGAACTCAATCAGCTTCTCAAAACTGAAAATTACGCCAAGCGGGCGAAAGAGGTCGGTGAACGAATCTCGAGCGAAAACGGCATTAAAACCGCTTGCGATGGCATAGAAAAGCTTCTGCGTGAATGTTAGCGATTCTTGCGAACCAGCCGCCGCGCTTTCCGCACGATCCCCGGAGTAGCGGCAAAGGCTTCGCTCACCAGCGCCTCTTGCTGGTCGTTATGAACCTTGTGAGCTCCCGCCGCCGGGCTTGCCGCCGCTGCTCTGCCGATATAACGCAGAGGTCGTCGCGAAGGCCCATCATTTCCAGCTGGATGAATAATCGGCTGCATCTGCCCTTCGACAAAAGGCCATGAGCCCATGTTCTCCGGCTCTTCCTGCACCCAGAACAATTCCGCATCGTCCGGATAACGACGCAAAATATCCTTCAACTGCTTTAGAGGGAAGGGGTACAACTGCTCCAGCCGGATGATCGCAACGTCGCTGCGACCCAGTTCTTCCCGCTTGTTGATCAGATCGTAATAGACCTTCCCCGAGCACAACAACACCCGGCGAACTTGATTCCCAAGAAACTGCGAATCACCGATGATCTCCTGGAAAGCGCCGCTGGTTAACTCATCCAGTCGCGACGCGGCTTTCGCATACCGCAGCAAAAACTTTGGAGTAAAGACGATCAGGGGCTTGCGAATTCCACGCCGGTCGTTTCCGCCGTACATCTGGCGGCGCAGCAAGTGAAAGTATTGTGCCGGTGTGCTGCAATTACACACCTGAATATTGCTCTCCGCGCTGAGTGTCAGAAAGCGCTCGATCCGCCCGCTCGAATGCTCCGGTCCTTGCCCTTCCAGGCCATGCGGCAACAACAACACCAATCCGCTCGGCTGGTTCCACTTCGATTCAGCCGAGGTAATGAATTGGTCGATGATAATCTGCGCGCCGTTTACAAAATCACCGAACTGCGCCTCCCACAACACCAAAGTCAACGGATCGGCCACGCTGTATCCAAACTCAAATCCCATGACAGCGTATTCACTCAGCAAGCTGTCGACAACTTCAAACCGAGCCTGCTTCGGATCCAAATGCTGAAGCGGAATGTATCCGTCGCCCGTCTCGTAGTCGCGGAACTGCAGATGCCGTTGCGTGAACGTGCCCCGCGCAACATCTTCGCCACTCAATCGAACCGGTGTTCCCTCCAGCGTCAAGCTGCCAAACGCCAGCATCTCGGCAAAGCCCCAATCGATGGGGGCGCCCTTCAAAGCATCGCGTCGCCGGTCTAACAAAGCCTTAAGCTTCGGATGCAGGTTGAATTCGTCCGGCAGTGTCGTACACCGCTCAACTACTGTCTTCAGCGTGTTGTAATCGGCAGCAGTCGAAGGAATAGGCTGATTCACCTGTTCCGAAGGAGCTTCCGCAAATTGCTCTATGACAAATTCTTCCCGATGCTTCTTCGCTTGATCGTAGTTATCGTTAAGCCGATTGCGCACCTGACTGCGCAAACCGTCCACATACTCTTTCGCGACAACCTTCTCGCGCACCAGCCGCTCCGAGTATTGAATGGCAACGCTCGGCAACGCCTTGATCTTCCGGTACATCACCGGTTGCGTGTAGCTCGGATCGTCGGCTTCGTTGTGTCCCTGTCTGCGGTACCCGATCACATCGACAACTATGTCACGCTTGAACTGCTGCCGGTAATCATATGCCAGTTGAGACGCTCGGAAGCATGCTTCGGGATCGTCGCCATTCACGTGCAGGATGGGCGCTTGTACGGAAAGTGCAATGTCCGTGCAGTAAACGCTGCTGCGGCCTTCCAGCGGATTCGTGGTAAAACCGATCTGATTATTGGTGACCACATGGATGGTTCCACCGGTCGTGTAACCCTCCAGCTGCGACATCTGCAGCACTTCGGCCACAATTCCCTGCCCCACGAAAGCCGCATCTCCGTGAATCAAAATCGGAATCACTCGTGCCCGTTTCTCATCACCAATCCGGTCCTGCTTCGGCCTGACCAGACCTTCCACCACTGGATCGACTGCCTCGAGATGGCTGGGATTGAAGGCAACGGAAACCAGAATTTCTTTCCCTAAGCTCGATCTGTGAACGCCGCTGGCGCCCAAGTGATACTTCACATCGCCCGAGCCTTGTACGCTCTGCGGATCGGGCTCGCCCTCGAACTCTGAAAACACCTGGGACATCGACTTGCCGACCAGGTTTGCCAAAACATTCAAGCGTCCCCGGTGCGCCATGCCGATTACAACTTCGTACGCGCTGTCATTGGCCGCCCGCTCCAGAATTTCATCCAGAGAGACCATTACGCTCTCCAGGCCTTCCAGACCAAAGCGCTTCTGCCCCACAAAGCGGCTCTGCAGGAAATGTTCGAACTCCTCAGCTTGCGTAAGCCGGCTCAAAATGCGATGTCGGACGTTCTCTTCCAGCTTCCACACGTTCATTGTGGATTCCATACGATCCTGCAGCCATTGCTTCTGCACCGGATCCTGTATGTGCATGTACTCGACGCCGATTGCACCACAGTATGTCGACCGCAGCCGGTCGAGAATTTCGCGCAAAGTCTCATACGGCTGCATGTAGGACGCAATCGCCCCGCTCGGAGCTTTCACCGCTCCTGCCAGAAAAGGACGGTCCAGATCCCACAGCGAAAGCCCGTAGGACGTCGGATCGAGATCCGGATGATAACCAGGTTCACTACCCAGCGGATTCGTGTTCGCCAGCAGATGCCCGCGAATGCGATACGAATTGATCAGCTGTATGACCGCCGCCTCTTTTGCCACATCCGCGTTGATCGCCCCATGACGGGTCGGCGAAATCTGCTGATCGGTCTGCCAGCGAAGCGGCATCAACGGAATCTGCAGATCCCGAAAAATACCGTCGTAAAAACTTTCTTCCCCTTGCAACAATTGCTGCAATTTAGCCAAAAACGTTCCCGACTCGGCGCCTTGAATGATGCGGTGATCGTAGGTGCAGCTCACCGTTAGCACCTTACTGATCCCAAGTGTTGCCCGCGCTTCGTCGCTCACGCCCGCAAACTCCGCTGGGAAGTCGATCGCGCCCGTGGCAACAATCGCGCCCTGTCCCGGCATCAATCGCGGAGCCGAACCAAACGTTCCCACCGTGCCCGGATTCGTTAACGAGATGGTGGTGCCTTCGAAGTCAGCGATCTGCAGCTTGTTCGTACGCGCCCGTGCCACGGTATCATCAAAAGCAGCCACAAACTGGCCGAAAGTCATCTCATCGGCGTGCTTGATATTCGGAACCTTCAGTGATCGGCTGCCGTCCTTCCCGGCTACATCGACCGCCAATCCGATGTTGACCTGAGTACGCACCACCCGGAACGGATCCCCGCCATTCAATGCAAACGCATGGTTCAAGGACTGGTTGGACTTCAGCGCTTTCACAATCGCCCACGCGATCAGGTGCGTGAAGCTCAGCTTGCTCTTGCCGGAAGCGATTCTTTGCTTGTTGATGGTGTTGCGATTCTCTTCAATGACGCGGACCGGGATCTGTCGGTAGGAGGTAGCGATCGGAATCTCGAGACTGGCCGTCATGTTCTCGACAATGCGAGCGGCGACGCCGCGCAACGGAATTAACTGATCGTTCACGCCCACCGCCTTCGCATCCTGCTTTGCCGGAGCGGATGGCGCAGCCTTTGTCACTTCCACGGCGCGCGCCGGCTGCTGTATAGAAGAGGCCGGCTGATGTACAGATGAGGATGATGTTTCAGGCGATGGCGTCGGCGCCGGGGGCTCAGCCGCCTTGGCTTCCTCTTGCGGAGCCGGTTCTGGAGCGGGAGGCTCCTGTACCGGAGGCTCTTCCGTCGGCGGCTCCTCAACCGGAGGCTCCGGCTCTTGCCGTCCGCTCACAGCGGGCGGACTGACCGGCGTCGGCGTTTGCGCTCCGCCATTCCCTGATGGCGTTGCGCCGTTCTGGAACAAGTTCGTCCAGCCTTCGTCAACACTCTTCCGATCAAACTGATACTGATGATAAAGTTCGTCTTCTAACCAGCTGTTGATACCCAACCCAGGGTCAGTTGCTTGCGGCATGTCTTTGAATTGTGGGATTTCGAAGCATTATGGCGGGTTCTGCAGATTTACGGACAACAAAAATCTTAAGTCCGAACCCGATATTGATCTGTTGCTTTCATTGTAACGAAATCGTGAGGCGGCGCCAGCACTACTGCCGGCTCCAGGCCGCGCACAGTACACTACAAATGAATGACTCTGGATGAGCTAGAAAGGGAGTACGTTACGCTCCGGCAGCAGGCTGACGCTGTGCGGAGCTATCTTTGACGCTCCCTCTAAACGACAACAACTACAAAAAACCGAATCTGAAATCTCCGACCCCGACTTCTGGAATCAGCCCGAAAAAAGTCAGCGCATCATGCAAGAGCGCAAGCGGCTTGAGGAAGCGATTCAGAGCTCCCAGTCCGTAGCGTCTGCCACCTCCGATATCGAGACACTCTTTGAGCTTGCTAAAGAAGGCGAGACTGTAAGCAGCGAAATCGAAAGAGAGCTCAAGACTCTCGAAGATCGATTGGAGCAGCTGGAGACAGGTATGCTTCTGTCGGGCGAGAATGATGCCCGAGATGCCATCGTCACCATCCACCCAGGCGCCGGCGGAACCGAAAGTCAGGATTGGGCCGAGATGCTTCTCCGTATGTATCTGCGCTGGGCCGAACGTCACAAGTTTGTCTCTGTGGTGACGGATCGGCTGGAGGGAGAAGGCGCCGGCATCAAATCCGTCACGGTTGAGATCAACGGCGAGAACGTCTATGGACAACTGCAATCTGAAGTGGGGGTTCACCGGCTCGTCCGCATCTCCCCTTTTGATGCCAACGCCCGCCGCCACACCTCGTTTGCGTCGGTCTTTGTTTACCCGCAGGTCGATGACGATATCAAGATCGACATCAAACCAGACGATTTGAAGATCGATGTCTTTCGAGCCAGCGGCGCCGGGGGCCAACACGTGAACCGCACCGAATCAGCGGTACGATTTACTCACCTCCCAACCGGAATCGTCGTGCAGTGCCAAAACGAGCGCTCGCAACACAAAAACCGCGCCAGTGCCATGAAACAACTTCGCGCCAAGCTTTGGGAATACGAATTAGAAAAGAAGCGCGCGATCGAAAAGAAGCTCGAGGATTCCAAACTCGAAATCAACTTCGGCAGCCAGATTCGAAGCTACGTACTGGCGCCTTACCGCTTGATCAAAGATCATCGAACGAAACTCGCCATTGGCGATGTCGATCGCGTGCTCGATGGCGATATCGATTCGCTCCTTCACGCCTATCTCGTGTGGCGCAAAACAGGCAGAATATCCGGCGATTCCAAAGAAGATCTGCCCGATTAAGATGTGCCGGAACGAAGAGCTCGCCCGCGCCGCGCAGATCATCAGGACGGGCGGACTGGTTGCTTTTCCAACCGAAACGGTCTATGGATTGGGCGCCAACGCGCTCGATCCTGCCGCGGTAGCTCGCATATTCGCCGCCAAAGATCGCCCTTCTTCCAGCCCCCTGATTGTGCATGTTGCCGACCTCGACATGGCGCGCTCCGTCGCTTCCGATTGGCCGCCTTTGGCCGATGTGTTAGCCGAACACTTCTGGCCAGGGCCGCTCACTCTCGTGCTGAAAAAGGCTCCCTCTATCCCCGATCTCGTAACTTCGGGATTGAATTCCGTAGGCATTCGCATCCCTGCTCATCCCATCGCCTTGCGGCTCATTAAGCAATCCGGTGTACCTATCGCTGCCCCCAGCGCCAACCGCTTCATGCATCTCTCGCCTACCACCGCCGAACACGTCCGAAGAGGCCTCGGCCACCGAATTGACATGATCCTCGACGGAGGCCCAACAACAGTCGGAATTGAGTCGACAGTAGTCTCTCTTGTACGCCCCGAACCAACCGTGCTGCGTCCGGGAATGATAACGCTTTCATCGCTCGAAGCTGCAACAGGAGTAAAGTGGTCGCTCTTGCCGCAATCGGAAACGAACAGCGAATCACCCGGAATGCATGCCCGTCACTATTCGCCTCGCACGCCATTTTTTGTCTTCGAGCCGGGCGATCAGCGGCCGCCGGGAAAAGGCCGCATCCTCGATCTACCGCCCGATCCAGCGAGCTATGCCGAGAAAATCTATGCCGAACTTCACCACGCCGATTCCGAAGGTTGGGACTGGATCGCCGTCCAACAGCACCCCGACACCCCGGAATGGGCCGGCATTCGTGATCGCCTAAGAAGAGCTTGCTCTAAGCCTTGATTAACTCAAACGCCCGATTGTAATCGCTCAGGAACTGCTTCAGGCCTCGCTCCGTTAGCGGATGCTCAAACAGAGACTCGATCAACTTATAAGGCATCGTCGCGATATGCGCTCCTGCCTTGGCGGCCTGAATCAATTGTTGCGGACCTCGAATCGATGCAGCCAATATCTGAGTCTTAAAACCGAACCGGTTGTAAATGGCCGCAATATCCGAGATCAGGTCGATACCGGATCCGCCAGCATCGTCTACACGGCCCACGAACGGGCTCACCATATACGCTCCCACCTTGGCCGCAAGCAAGGCTTGTGCCGGACTGAAGCAAAGTGTCACGTTCGTGCGAATGCCTTCCTTCGAGAGCGCAGCTACCGCCGAGATTCCATCCACCGTGACGGCTATCTTGACCACAACGTTGCTGCAAATCTTCGATAGAATGCGCGCTTCTGAGATGATTTCAGACTTCTCAGTTGCAGTAACCGGTGCGCTCACATCGCCGGAGGTTAAGTCACAAATCTTTCGAATTTGTTCCTCAACCGGAACGCCTTCTTTGGCAAGTAAGCTGGGATTGGTCGTGACACCATCGATGATGCCCCAAGCGCTGGCACGCTCAAGCTCTTCGAGATTTGCAGTGTCAAGAAAGAATTTCATCTAATTGTCAACTCTCGATGTTAACAGGTCATCGATTCTTTTGCCCCTATAATGCAGGTAGCGAATGTCCGTTTCATTGGCGGTATCGGACCGGCTCACCGCCATCCCAGATACAACTGTTCTTCGCGATGCTGCGCTGGCCGGCTACACGCGCTTCGGTATCGGAGGACCTGCCACCGTTGTCGTCGATACCGCGCATACCGAAGCTTTCCTCCAAGCTCTTGACGTAGTGATTTCCTTTGCGGTTCCCCGCCTCATCATCGGGGGCGGAACAAACCTGATTGTCTCGGACCGCGGCTTCAACGGTGTCGTTCTTCGATACAAGGGACGGAGCATCGTTCAGGAAGGTGAGCTCTTACAAGTCGATAGCGGAGCGGTCCTCCAGGATGTCGTCGATTTCAGCCTCGACGCTGGTCTCGAAGGCCTGCAAACCATGACCGGCATACCCGGCTATCTCGGCGGCGCTGTGTACGGAAACGCCGGCGCCTACGGCCGCTCCATCAACGAGATCATCACGCGCGTTCACTTCACGGACGGCAAGCAGTTGCTCACGTTCGATAACGGGGAATGCCGGTTCGGTTATCGCGAAAGCATCTTCAAATGCCGAAAAGACTGGATCATCCTCTCAAGTGAGATGCGCTTTAAGAATGGAGAAATGCCAGGACTCAAACGTATTGCCGGCGAGATACGCTCGATACGCGACGCCAAATATCCACCGAGCATGAAATGCGCAGGCAGCATCTTCAAGAACTTATTCTTCGCGCAGCTCCCTCCACATGTGCAAACCGAATTACCCACGAACATAATTCGAGAAGGCAAGGTCGCCTCCGCCTGGTTTCTCGAGCAGACCGGGGCCAAAGGCCTGCGCATCGGCGATATCCAGGTCGCCACCTATCACGCCAACTTGATCTACAACGACGGCCTTGGTACTGCAAAAGACCTGCTGGCCGTCATCAAGGAATTGAAACATCGCGTGAGCGACCGCTTCGGCTTCGAACTGGAAGAAGAGGTGCAGTACGTCGGCTTCGATTGCGAAGCGGCTTAAAAGGCTTTCACTGAGAAATATCGATAAACCGCCTTCATCTAACCTCAGAAATGGAGGAGACTCATCATGCGGTTAAAAGACAAGGTCGCTATTGTGACTGGCGCAGCCACGGGAATCGGTCAGGCCATCGCGATCCGTTTTGCAAAAGAGGGTGCATCAGTGGTCGTGGACTACGTGGGAAAGCCGGATGCGCCTAATCAAACCGAGGAAGCCATAAAAAACCTCGGTGGCAAAACCATCGCCGTGTCGGCCGACATTTCCGCTCCCGACCAGGTGCAGAATCTAGTCGATAGCGCGGTGAAAGCGTTCGGAAAGCTCGACATCGTGGTGAATAATGCCGGCATCGAGAAAAAATTCGCGTTCGTGGATTACCCCTTCGAAGAAGCGCAAAAGATTCTGGCTGTCAATCTGCTCGGTCCATTTCTGGTCTCTCAATCGGCCGCTCGCCAAATGATAAAGCAGGGAAAGGGCGGTCGGATCATCAATATCTCTTCCGTTCACGAGGATTTACCGATGCCCACAAACGCGGTTTATTGCGCCAGCAAGGGAGGCTTACGGATGCTGGCAAGAACCATCGCCGTCGAGCTCGCAAAAGACAACGTCACCGTCAACAACATCGGTCCGGGAGCGGTCTACACGCCAATCGACGCTGATATAGAAGCTCAGCCCGAAATGGAGAAGGCGCTGATTAGCGAGATCCCTCTAAACCGTTGGGGAAAGCCGGAAGAAATCGCCGGACTCGCCGTCTACCTTGCTTCGGACGAGGCAGCTTACATCACAGGATCCACTTATTTCATTGACGGCGGCATGCTGCGCCAGGCCGGAAGCTACTAATTTCCTGCCAGAGCCTTCTCGGGTTTCGCGTCCAAAGCCTTCCACTGCTGTAAAAGCGCCGTCAAGGTTTGTATCCTCTCCACACAAGCGGCACTCTGTTGCTTCGTAGGCGCAACATCGGCATTCTGCAAATCGCGCTGCAGCCGTTCGAACTGCGCGCGCAACCCGAACAAGGTCGGCTTTGCATTCGCCGCGACCGCTGGGCCATGGCCGGAACCGGCTCGCCCCGCCAGCGTGTCCAATTCCTTGTCATAAGCGTTCAACTCTTCATTTGCCGTCTGGCTCGCTTTGCGCTGCTGAATTTGCATTCGCAGAGCCGCAATCTTATCTATCGCCGCGCTTGCTTCTCCGATGGCATCGTACAGTTGCTTCGAAGCGCGGAACTGAGCCTGCAGATCAGCCAACGAAATCTTCACCCTCGGGTCCATCGCCACCGTTAGCGGCGCGCTCAACGTTTGCCCGTTTGCCGTCAGTTTCACGGTGTAGCGGCCGGGCATCACCCATGGCGAAGTCGCCACCAACGGCGTATTGTGCAGGACCGCTTGATCAGCATCCGGTCCAGGATGCAATCCCGCCGCCTCCGGATAATGCAGATCCCAAAGAAATCTATGCTCTCCTGGAGCGTCCGACAAAACCTGCGCCGGCCTCGCCCAATACAGCGGGACAGAGTAATGCGGGTCGACCGGGGGCGGCGGGTCGGTGCTCGCATACCGGCGCACCATCTTTCCGGCGCTGTCTGAAATCTCCAGAGCCACCGGCCCCGAACTGCTCGGACCCAGGTAGTAATCGATCATCGCGCCATCGGGCGGATTCTTCCCGGCCGGCGTTTCCGGCGGCCAAGGCGTCGGCGGATTCATGTCACCCCGAATTCGCAGCCCAACCTGGGGTCGGTAAAGATAAACCGGCGAGTCCGCCGTTTGCCTCGCTACCTGTCGCAACGGTGTGATGTTATCCAGCACCATGAACCCGCGCCCATGCGTCGCCGCCACCACATCGTCACCTTTCACTTGCAAATCCCGAACCGAACTCGCCGGCATGTTCAGCCGCAAACTCTGCCAGTGGTCGCCATCATCGAACGAAACATAAACCTGCGTCTCTGTGCCCGCGAAAAGAAGCCCCTTGCGTTTCGAATCCTCACGAATCACATCCGTCGGAGAGCCGGCCGGGATGCCATTATCGATCTCGGTCCAGGTCTTCCCGCCATCATGTGTCCGGAACAAATGCGGCCGCATGTCATCCAGCCGCAGCGTATTGATTGCCGCGTACGCGGTCAGCCCATCGAAATGCCCGGCATCCAGAATCGAAACTTTCCACCACGGCTTCAACTCCGGCGGAGTCACGTTATTCCAGTGCTTCCCGCCATCGGCAGTCGACCAGATCAATCCATCGTCCGTGCCGGCCCACAGCCGCTCCACGCTCAAAGGCGATGGAGCAAGCGCGTACACCACACCGCGTTGCACCGGTTGAGCAGTCGGCGTCGTCGCATATTTGCCTACCGTATCCGGCACGGCCCAAGTCTTGCGAGTCAAATCGCCGCTCACTTCCGCCCAACTCTTGCCGCCATCCAAAGTCTTAAATACCGTGTTCGCCCCAAAGAACAAAAGGTGCGGGTTCACCGGTGAAAAGACAAGAGGCTGGGTCCGCACCACACGATAATCCCGCAGCGGCTTCGGTCCCACCTCCGCAATCTGACCATTACGTCTGCTATACCGAGTCACCTTCCCGCCGAATACCGTATCCGGATCCAACGGATCTGGCGCCGCTACTCCATATTCTTCTATGCCCGCCGGATGCCAGTCGTGAAAGGTGATCTCCCCATCGTTGCCGCGGCTCGCCACACACGCCGACCCGCTATCCTGCTGCCCGCCGCACGCTCGATACGGAAACGCATTGTCGATCGTCACGTGGAACATCTGCGCCGTCGGCTGGTTGTACCAGGTCGTCCAGCTAACGCCGCCATTCAAAGAAATCACCGCCCCTTGATCGCTTGTCAGAAGCAGAATCTTCGTATCGTTGGGATTGATCCAAAGACTCTGATAATCATCCCCGCCCGGAGCCCCACGCAATCCAAGCCAGGTCTTGCCCGCATCGCTCGACTTCCACGTCACTGTGCTGCAAATGTAAATCACATCGGGATCTTGCGGGTCCACTTGCGGCACCGGCAAATCGCCTCCGCCAATTCGCAGAACCGGCCGAGGATCATTCGTCGTGTTTGCCCACGTGGCGCCGCCGTCATCGCTTCGATACAACCCAACGCCCTGTGTCGCCGCCACGGTCGCATACACGCGGTTTGAATCGGTCGGCGAAATAGTGAAATCCACTTGCACGATTCCCTCCGGCAGTCCATGTCCGCTGATCTGCTTCCACGTATCGCCGCCGTCAGTCGATTTGAAAAAGCCGCCGCTCGTGCCGCTCCAGACCCCGTTCTCCCAAGGCCCCTGCCGCGTCTCCCACATCCCCGCGTAAATCACATTCGGATGATTCGGATCGATCTTAACGGCCGACCCGCCGGTGTTCGCGTCCTTATATAAAACCTTCGCGAACGTTTGTCCCCCGTCCGTGGAGCGAAAAATTCCTCGCTCTTCGTTCGGCCCATACGGGTGCCCCAGCACTGCAACAAAAATTCGATTCGGGTTCTTAGGGTCGATCGCTAAAGCAGGAGCCTGTTGACCATCTCGCAACCCCAAATGGGTCCACGTCTTTCCCGCATCGGTCGATTTATAAACGCCGTCGCCCACCGAAAGATCAGGACGAACGAGACCCTCGCCGCTGGCAACATAGATGATGTTGGGATCCGATGGCGCAACCGCCAATGCGCCGATCGACCCAGTCGGCTGATCATCGAACAGCGGAGTCCAGGTCTGTCCCGCATCCGTTGTCTTCCAAACACCGCCATTGACGGCCCCGATATAGAAAACATGCGGCATACCCGGCACACCCGACAAGGCCCGCGTTCGCCCAGCGCGGTAAGGCCCGATCTCTCTCCACTTCATGTCGCCGAAAAGCTTGCTGTCGAAGCCCTGCCCAAAAGACGCGGATACGCCGGCCAGCAAAACAACACTTACACAACGGAACAGGCGCCAACTTTCAACTTTTCGCTGTGGAACTTTCATTCCGGTTATTGTGCACTATGCAAACCGAAAGTTCGACCTAATCGTCAGGATGACCCAATAGATTAGCGCGCATCCCCTGATGATTCGGGTGAATTCGAAAGTCTCCATAGCAGAGCTGTCGAAGAATTGAATCTGGCCTTAAATACCAACTTGCCCAAGTAAGAGGAGTGTCACCGTTCATATCTTTCGCATCAACAATCGAACCCGCATCAAGCAAAAGCCGGATCGTTTCTTCGTTACCGAACGCGGCGGCGCGATGAAGCGGCGTCTCTCCCTTCGTTCGGCAATCCCGCATGAACCCTCCCGTCTCCATCCCTCTCTTCGTCACGGCATTCGGATTCGCACCATTCGACAGGAGCACTTTCAAAACTAGGTCGTAAACCACGCGGTCGGTCTTGCACAACGTTGCGTGTAATGGCGTTTCGCCGGTATCTGCCTGCGGTTCATTCACGTCCGCTCCTTGTTCCAGAAGGAACTTGCAAAGACGCCAGTGTCCATGAAACGAAGCCGCGTTCAGCCCCAGATTTTCGCCCAGTGACCCGAGTGACTCGCCATGAGCAAGCAAAAATCGCATGGCGCTCACATGTCCGTAATACGCGCAATGCCGTATCAGAGACACGCCCTGCTGATCCTTGGTCTGAGCGAGATGGCCCTCAGCCAACACATCGAAAACCAGGTCCGTTCGCCCATCCGCAATCTCACTCAGCACAGCCGCAAACGAAGAGTCGGTCATTCACCCACCCGCAAGAGCTATTTCTACTCAGTCGCCTTCACCTTCAAACCGAGCCCACCCAGTAAATCCATCGGAAGCGGAAAAACAATCGTCGTATTCTTCTCAACACCGATCTCGATCAGCGTTTGCAGGTATCGCAGAGTAATGGCCGCCGGTTCACGATTCAAAACCGCTGCCGCTTCGGACAACTTGGCGGCAGCCTGAAACTCGCCTTCCGCCGCGATAATCTTCGCTCGCCGCTCGCGCTCTGCTTCGGCCTGCGCTGCAATCGCTCTCTGCATCTCCTGCGGCAAATCCACCTGCTTCAGTTGAACACCCGAGACTTTAATGCCCCACGGCTCCGTATGTTCATCCAGAATGGCCTGCAACTTTTGATTCAACGCTTCTCGTTGCGAAAGCAAATCATCCAGCTCCACCTCACCCAAAACCGATCGAAGCCCCGTCTGAGCAGCCTGCTCTACCGCAAAACGAAAGCTCTCTACCTCCACAATCGCCCGAATCGCATCCACCACGCGGAAATACACCACCGCGTTCACCTTAAGAGATACGTTGTCACGGGTGATCACGTCTTGCGGCGGAACCTCCCACGTCACCACTCGAAGTGACACTTTGGTGATCTTGTCAATCGGCCACAAAATCAAAACAATCCCAGGACCCTTAGCCTTCCGCAGCACGCGCCCCAAACGAAACACCACTGCGCGCTCATACTCGCGCATAATGTTCAGACAGCGCAATATCCAGATCACGACAAGAAAAATGAAGAACAGAATCGGCACACTAAAAGGCATCATTATCTCCGTTAGAAAGCTAGCTCTACACTACAACCATTGAGCAAGCTCTGAATGGAGGCGCCCTGACAATCTAGCGTGTCGTTTGAAGAGCAAGAACCGCGTAGCCTGTCGCAGCATCGCTCATGAAGCGTCCCACGTCAGTCGTAAGATTTCGATTCTTATTGAGCGAATATCCACGCCACGAACCGTCTTCCTTGTTCTGATGACTTTGCAGCCAGGCGCGCCCGCGTCTGTAGGCTTCGGCATCGGTCCGGAGCTGCAGCTTCGCAAGCGCCAACGTAATCAACCCCGTAGCGTACCCGTCACTTTCCTTCGCCTGTGTCGTGTGGTCTGAGCGGGTCCAATTCCCCAAACTGGCTAAGCTCCAACCGCCATCGGCCTGCTCTTGTTTGACGATCGCATCCACTACCTGGCGCTTCTCCTTACTGGAAAGCAATCCCGGCAACTCGCCGGACGCCCACAGAACAACGATTCGATTCAGCAAAGGTTGCGCCGCATACTCACGCTTCAAATAGGCGCGGAGCAGCCGCAGGTTTGCCCAAATCGAAGAATCTCGCGAATAGTGTTCGGGAGCCCAAGCCACAGCCAGCGCCATGAACGTAGCCCCCTGATACTGCGATTCGCTCGCCTCCCATGGCGACAGATGGAAGACTTGCCAATCCCACGCGCCCGCCTGAGGCCCTGCTTTGATCTGCAAAGCCCACGCGTTCACAAACGCAGTTCTTGCGACTGCATCGAGCCGTTTCTGTTCTCTTGCATCGCTTGCAAGAATCAGTGCATTGAGAACCGCCTCCGTCGAGCGAGACTGCTTCGATTTGCCCGGGCCAGACTTCGCATCCAGATAATACGGTTGCACCTCCGCCCACAGAGAAACTCGTTTCCGTACGTTCCCTAACATCGAACGTTGCGGTTGAGGAGCGTCCGTCTCGTTAAGCACAGCGCCTAATTTTTGCCGCGACAAAGCATACGGCAACATAGTGTGGCACGACACGCAAACGGTCTGATGGTCACGTTGGGATGCCGGCCAACTCTGCCACCAGCTCGCACGATTATCCAGGTACTTGGCAGCGGTAGCAGGGCTCCAACTCCCGGAGTCCGCTACCGTGGCCGAACTCCCCGGTAACGCGAAAACGAGAAACGCCAGAGTGAAAAGTCCGTGTTTCATGAACACCCTCGTTGACCGAAAGCAAAGATTCTTCTCTTCGCAGTTGGCTTGCTCCGAGGCCAGCTCAAAGAACCGCCAGCATACCACCTCGCACTCCAGACCCACGCCCTCATACACTAAGACAAACATGTCTTCTTCCATTTACCTCGTGGGCTATGCAGTGATCATCCTGGGCCTCGCCCTCGGCGCCCACTATTTAGGAATCTCGACTCGCTGGATCGTCGTCGGCATAATCGTCCTGATCGGCATGGGGCTCACCGGTTTCGCCAAATCCCGCCAAGGTCGCCCGTAAGTGCGGACAGCACGTCCGCCGAAGCTAACTCTGCCGCAAGGCAGTGGCCGGATCCACCTGCGTCGCCCGCCGTGCCGGCCACCATACCGCCAGTGCCGCTGTCGCCAGTAGCGCCAGCGGAATCGTCCCGAACACCAGCGGATCCCAGGCTTTCACACCGAATAGAAAGCTACCAATTTGCTTGGTAAGCGCCAATGCTCCACCGACGCCGAAAACCACGCCCAATAAAGCAAACAGCAATCCCTGCCGCATTACCATAGCTCGGACGTCGCCCTGTTCCGCTCCCAGCGCCATGCGGATTCCAATCTCCTGTGTCCGCTGTTCCACCGAATACGCCATCAACCCGTAGATCCCGATCGCCGCCAGCAGCAGGGAAACGCCGCCGAACACGCTCATCAGCAACATATGGAAGCGCTCGCGCGAAGTTGATCGCGAAACGACCTCCTCCATCGCTCGAACATCGGAGACCGGCAGCCCGCTCACCTGCCTCAACTTTTCCTCCACCGCAGCCCTCAGCTTCATCGGTTCGCCACGCGTCCGAATCACCCACGCCAGCGGCGTTATTTTGACATTCAGGGCCTCGATGGCATCCGTCGCCTGGCCCTCCGGAATGTACATCTCGGGCTGTGGATTCTGATTTAGAGCTCCATCCCGCTGATCGGCCACCACTCCAATCACCTGTCTCGGCTGTTCGGCATCGAATTGCGGCATCATGCCCTTGCCAATCAGAATCCGGTCCTGCAGCGGATCGCCCTTCGGCCAAAATCGCCTCTCCATGGAATCGTTGATGATCACTACCGGAGCCCCCGCATGGTTGTCCCGTTCAGTAAAGGATCGCCCGCGAATCACACGAATACGAAACACTTCGAAAAAGCCGGGAGACACCGTCTTCCAACCACCCCCGCCGTGAAAGGGTCCATCTCTCAACGGCCGTCCCATCACTTTAAACGGGAGCCCGTACCCGCCCTCCAGCGGCACGCAGCAGGTAGAGCTCGCCCTCTCTACTCCCGGCAGCGCGTCCAGCCGTTCCGTCGCTCGCCGCACCAGCTGTTCGATTGCAACGCTCTTGTCATAAGTGTTGCCCGCGAGAGACATGCGCATCGTCAGTACATTCTTGGTGTCGAATCCAGGATTCACCGCATAAATCGCCGCCGCGGTTCGTATCAGTAAGCCCGCTCCCACCAGCAACACCACCGCCAGCGCAACCTCGCACACCACCAGAACGGTGCGTGTTTTATTTTGTCGGAAGCCGCTCCCGGACCGGCTCGCGCTCTCTTTGATCATGGCGTTAACATCCGTTCGCGCCGCGCGCCAAGCCGGCAACATTCCGAACAGCAGCGTCGTAACTAAAGTGATAAGTCCGGTAAATACAAGCACTCGCCAATCCAGAGAAACGGCGGATCCATCCGTTCCCACGCGAGGCAATCCGGCTGTATTTACGTAAAGCAGAGCCCGTATTCCCACTACGCCCAACACCAGCCCAAGCACGGCGCCACCGCTTGCCAGCAGAAGACTCTCGGTCAACAGCTGTCGCACAATTCTGCCCCGTCCCGCCCCCAGAGCTGACCGTATTGCCAGCTCGCGCTTCCGCATCTCGGCACGCGCGAGCAGCAGGTTCGCCACATTGGCGCACGCAATCAGCAGAACGAATCCAACGGCCGCGGCCATCACCCAAATCGACTTCTTCGCGCCTTGGACAAGAGACTCCTTTAGCGTCGCTGCATCGAAGCTCTGCCCATGTCCCAAAGCATCCGGAAATCGTTGGCGATACGCCCCCGCCGACGCATCCAACCGGGACTTCGCCACCGCCAGATTCACGCCGTCTTTCAAACGCCCCGCCGCCTGAAAATAGTGGCCCTGGTCCACCGAGTTCGGATCGAGCGCACAAGGCCCGGCTGCGCGCCGCCACTCAGGAAAGGAACTCGCTCGTCCTTCGGGCGGGGCGCTTGACCCCGGGCCTGTTGTGCGCGTATTTCCTCAAAGTTGGAACGGAACCCACACCTCAGGTCTCGGCCCAAAGTCTTCAAAGTCAAATTTGGCGCTGACCACGCCCGTGATGACATGCGGCTCGCCGCCCAGCACCATCGTTCGCCCGACGATCTTCGGATCGCTGCCAAACCGCCTTCTCCACAAACCTTCGCTGATCACCACCACCGGTGATTCGTTCGGCAGGTCTTCTTGTGCTGTGAAGGCTCGCCCCGTAAGAAGCGGAACGCCAAACAGCCGAAAGTAGGCCGAACTTACTTGTGCGGAACGCAGCTGCTGGGGCAACTCGCTCTGGGTCCAGTTCAACACTCCGCTTCCAAAGGCGGAGACATCCTCCAGTGTGTCGCTCTGGCGAGCCCAGTGAGCAAACTTCGCCGGTGAAGCTCCATTGAAGCTGCCCTGTGGCGACTTAGTCTGCAGAATGACAATACGGTCTGACCTCGGAAATGGCGGCTCCCTGAGCAACACCGTATTAACCAAAGAGAAAATCGCAGTGTTGGCTCCAATACCCAATCCAAGAGCAACCAGCGCCGTGATAGTGAAGGCTCCACCGGCTTGTGAAAACATCCGAAGCGCATGCCGGAGATCGCGAAGCGTAGTGTTCATCGGAAACCTTCTCGCTTAGACGTTCTTTTTCGGCGAAAGTTCCTGTGACGTCGCAGTCGTAAGCTGATCTGGTGATCGAAATCCGGAAGCTGTGTGGAACAGAAGGACGTAACCACGTAGGGGCGCTCGCCGAAGTTCTACTCGACTGCGTCGCAGGAGGCGCCTCCGTCGGCTTCATGACTTCGCTCACGAAAGCCGCTGCCGAAGCCTTCTTCGAGAAATCTCTGAGGGGAGTCGACAACAACGAACGCATCTTGCTGGCAGCCTTCCTCGATTCCCAACTGGCAGGAACGATTCAAATCCTGACCGCAACACCGCCCAACCAGCCCCACCGGGCGGATCTCGCCAAACTACTAGTCCATAGATCAGCCCGTTCACACGGCGTCGCCACCCACCTAATGGAGTGCGCCGAAGAAGCAAGCCGCCAAGCAGGCAAAACTCTCCTCGTGCTCGACACCGTCACCGGAGGCGCTGCCGAGAAGCTCTATCTGAATCTAGGATGGACCCGAGTCGGAGTCATCCCCAACTACGCACTCTTTCCGGATGGAAGATGGTGCGACACAACAATCTTTTGGAAGAAGCTTACGTAATTGGCTACTCATACCGTAAAGCATTCATGGGATCGAGCGAAGCAGCCCGAAACGCCGGAAGAAACGCAGCAATCAGGGCCGCCAAAAGAAGCAGAGCAATCACTAGCACCACAACCGGAGGGTCCATCGGACGAACGCCGTAAATCAGGGTTTGAATGAACCGATCCGCGGCTATGCCGGCTAATAATCCGGCCACCATGCCGCCAATCACCGCTACGCCAACTTCCCTCATAACAAGCGAGTAAATTTGCAGGTGCGTGGCGCCCAGAGTGATTCGGACACCGATCTCTTTCCGGCGGCTTACCACCGAGTAGTTCAGAACGCCATAGATCCCCAGGACCGCAAGGAAGAGAGCAGAGCTTGCGAACGCCAGTAAAATCAGCGTTACGAAACGCTCGGTTGAGAGCGAGTCCGTCAATTGGGAATCGAGTGTCTTCACCCTGGCAATTGTTACATCCGGATGCGCGCTCCAGATTACTCGCCGGATATCTGAAAGCAAAGCCTCCGCGGATTGCCTTCCTCGAACCATGAAAAATATCGCGAATGGCGGCCGGTCTTTGTAATGCAAATAAGCCATTTGGGGCGGAGATGATTTCAGAGACGTTGTTCTCGCATCGGAAACGATACCGATGACATGAAACTTCCTGCCTTCTACAATAATTTCGCCACCCAGAGCACCGCCGGTCGGCCAAAGAGCGCGCGCCTCGCTCCGGGAGAGAACAACGCTGCTCAGATTCCGATCGCGCTCTTCAAAGAAACGTCCCGCCACTAAATTCTCTTGAATGGTTTCGAAGATTCCCGGACTCACCCAGCGCAGATTGACAAGCGGCGTATTGTCCTGTGGACGATCGGTTCGGCGGAGGCTTTCGATCCAGGACTCTCCTTCGAGCGGCATGTTGTTGATAAGTCCCGCCGATTGGACTTCCGGCAAAGCGCGCAACGCTCGCAGGATGGTATCGTCCAAGTCGATACGACTCTGCTTGTCCTCGTATGCGTGATCGAAAAGATCCACTTCAGCGACCGCAACGCGTCTAGTCTCGAATCCTCTTTCCTCGCGAAGCAAATGGAGAAGGCTCTTCACGAAAAGCCCGGTAACCAGCAAGAGAACGGTACAACCGCAGATCTGCAGGGCGATCAACCAGGTGCGCAGATAACGCCCGCCACTACTACCGGCAACACGACTGCTGCTCTGCTGAAGAGCGAGTTGCGGATCGACGCGCATCACTCTGATTGCCGGCAGCATTCCAAATAGCAGGCACGAGCTCAAGGCGGCAATCAGCGAAAAGGCCAGCACCGCCGCGTTGAGATGAACTTCCGAAGAGCGCGGAAGATCCACCGGAGAGTAGTAGCGGAACAGCTTCAAAGCAGCCGTGGCGAGAACAATTCCTCCCAACCCGCCGGCTGTCGCCAGAACCAGATTTTCCGCCAAAGCATTCCTCAGAAGCGCCCATTTTGACGCGCCCAAAGCGCTCCGTAGCGCAGCCTCGTGCTGCCGGACAACAGCGCGCCCGAGTTGTGCGTTTGCAAGATTCAGACAAGCGATGAGCAATAATCCGAGAACCGCAATCATTAGCAACCACAAATCAGTTCTCGAATTACCCACTACCGCATCCTGCATAGGCTGCAGAAAGGCTTGGGGAGCGCCCAGACGGCTGCTGTATCTTTCGTGCAGCGGCATCTCAGCTACCACTCGCGTCTCCATGGAGGCAAGCTGCGCGTTCGCTTGCTCGATGGAAATTCCAGCCTTCAATCGACCTAAAGCGATCCAGTTTCCGTATTCTCCGTTCCAGCTAAGTTCGTTCAGGTTAATGACTGCGGGAAGAAAGAGTTCGGGTTCCTTTACAGCGCTGATTGCTTGCTGCCGCTGAAACGCTCGAAGAGTATTCTGATTCGGAAATTGAAAGTCTGAGGGCAGAGTCCCGATAATCTGATGGGCTGTGCCGCTTACTCGAATCGTCTTGCCGAGGACCTTCGGATCCCCTTGAAACAACCTCTGCCAAAGTGAAAAAGATAAAATCGCGACATCGTTGTGGCCCTGAACTGAATCTTCGGAACGGAAACCGCGGCCAAGCGAAGGCCGCACCCTCAACACATCGAATAGCATCGGTTCCGATGTAACCGTACCGATGACCAGGGGGTGTTCATTTCTTACCGCAACACCCTGTGCCCCTTGCTGCAGGAGTACCAATCCATCTAACACCGTGGATCCTCGCCGCCAAATATCCACATGATGGGGATTCGGTCCTATCGGGTCCGCCGACACAAAACGAATCCGTTCCCAGGCAGCTACCAGCCGGCCGCTGTCACGATAACTCAGCGGTTTGAGAACAATGGAATCGATAACGGCGAAAACAGCCACGCTCGCACCGATTCCGAGCGCCAGCGTCAGAAAGGCAGTTACGGTGAATCCCGGAGTTTTCGCTAACAGCCGACACCCGAAGCGAAAATCTCTTATCATCTGCTCAACACCGTTCCATTCCCACGCTTCGCCAACGCCAAATCGCATTCAATTCTCCCCTAGCCCCACCACCGCTCTCCTTCCGCCAGATGCGCTTTCACCGTATCCGGATTCAGTTCGACACCGAACCCCGGCTTGTCTGTAACACGAATGAATCCGCCTTGGACATAAGGGCCATCGTTCACCAGCAGGTCATCCATCCAGCCACCTTCGCCGGTAATCGTCTCGCAGGCCATGAAGTCACGAATAGATCCGGCCCACTGACAGTTAGCCCAAGTATGCAGCTGGCTTCCGGTGTTGTGAGTGGAAATAGGTAAAGCGAACACGTCAGCCATGTCGGCGATGCGTTTTGTTTCAAGGAAGCCGCCGGCGTTGCGCAGATCCGGATTCAGGATGTCGCAGCCACCATTGATAATGAAGTCCTTGAATCCTTCCCGGCGCTCGAGATTTTCGCCCGTGCAAATCGGCACACGCGAACTAGCACACAAACGCTTCCACGAATCCGAGTAGTCGACCGGCAAAGGATCCTCCAGCCACAGCGGCTTGATGGGTGCTACTGCCTCTGACAACTGAATGGCAGTCCTAAGATCGTATTCCCAGTGGCAGTGAACCATAATGTCGTGGTCCCAGCCGATCGCCTCCCTGCAATTTTCAAATCCCTTTGCGGCCTGTATCAATTCTTGCGTTGTCAATGTCCTGTTGCTGGGATCCCGGCCTGAATCTTTCGAAATATCAGTATGCGGGAATCCGAACTTATGCGCGGTAAAGCCACTTTTGTGTGATTGAATTTTGTGCGCCCACTCGCGGCAGGACTCTTTGCTCAACATGTCGCGCGGGGCCGCATGATCGTACACTCGAACGCGGTCGCGGAATTTACCGCCCAGCAGCGTTGTCGTCGGAACGCCCAGAAGCTTGCCCGCCAAATCCCACAGCGCCATTTCGATGCCGCTCGCCGCACGCATCAGCGAGTGCGCCGACCCGTCCGTCCGAGTTCCGCTGAGAGCAGGGCCATGTTCCCCCAGAAATGTGTAGATAACGTCGATCTCCAGTGGATCTTTGCCGACCAGCAACGGCTTGATCGCTTCTATTTGTTCTTTCACGCCGATAGCCGGCGTGCCGTACGCCTCGGCGATCCCCGCCAACCCGCCTTCGGCCACAACCCGCACCAGTGTGTAAGTTCGTGGCCCGGTGAGAGTCATCGTTTGAACGTCGCGAATCTTGTCGTGGCGGCTTTCCGCTGCGGCCAGCCGTTTGTATCCGCAGAGAAAAGCAGCGGCCGGCAGTAGTCGGAACAACTCCCTCCGTGAAGTGGACCCTCGTTTCATCGCCTGGCTACCACTCGGCAACAGAAGCGTCTTCGTGAAACACCCGGGCCATTGGCTTGGTCCCGCCGAACGGATATTTGCTCAATGCAGATTCACTCAGTTCAAACCCGAGGCCGGGCTTGGCGGGCAGCGGGAATCGTCCATTCACCATACGCATGGCAGGGAATCCAAACCACTCCGCCCAGATTTGGTCTCGCGGTTCGGGCTTTGCGAAGCCGCAAATTTCCTGAATCAGAAAATTGGGCATCGCGGCGTCCACATGCAGTGTGGAAAGCCCTCCAATCGGCCCTTCGCAGGCATGGGGAGCCATCGAGATATCTGAAATATTGGCCATGGCCGCCACCTTCCACAAACCCGAAATGCCTCCCACGTGATTGATGTCGGTTTGCAAAATATCCACCACCCCCATTTCAATCAACTCGCGGCAGCCATAAGCCGCGACCAGGCGCTCGCCCGTGGCAATGGGCGTCGTAGATCGGCTCGCGATCCGAGCCATGGCTTGGACATTTTCCGGCGGACAGGGTTCCTCCACGAAAAGCAGGTTCAGCGGCTCCACATTCTTCACAATGATCGAGGCCACGCTGGGGCTGGTTTTGGCGTGAAAATCCACCGCGATATCGATCGCATCACCCAAGCCTTCGCGCCAGCGCTGGATCGACTGGATGGCCCGTTCGATCTTGTCGCGCGTTTCTATCCACTCATAGTATTCAGGCAAGCCCGTCTTAAAGCATGAGATGCCTTCCTGCAATGCGGTCTCTCGCAGCCGGGCTACTTCCTCCTTCGTTTTGGCGTTCGTATGGTAATAACCGCGTACGCCGCGCGAGTCGTGCGGACCGCCTAGAAGCTGATACACAGGCATGTTGAGCGCCTTACCGCGAATATCCCACAGCGCCTGGTCAATCCCAGAAATGGCAGATCCGATCACCGGACCCGCCCGGTAAAAGCTATGGACATACATGGACTGCCAGTGATGTTCCACCTGCATGGGATCGCTTCCGATCAGGAAATCGCGAAAATCCTGTATGCAGGACATCACCGCCTGTGCTTTTCCTTCGAGCGTGCCTTCGCCCCAGCCCACCAGCCCCTGATTGGTTTCGAGCTTGACGAAAACATAAGGCCGGTCCGAATCCGGAGTCAGCGATACGCCAAACACTTTGAGATTCGTGATTTTCAGGCCCGAGCTGACGTCGCGGAAGGCGTCACTTCCCAGTGCCTGATTCACAAGCGGACTGCATCCACATACGGCAGAAGCTCGCGAATGCGATGGCATAGCGGCCAACACTGCTGCGCTACCTGCCAGGAATGATCTTCGATTCATGCGATGCGATTCCTTTCGAGTTCTGCTTCATTTACATCGACGCCCAGTCCGGGCCCTTTTGGAAGTTCGAGAAACCCGTCTTTGAGTTTCGCGCCGGCGAGCGGGCGAGGAAGCTGGAGAATGAAAAAGTTCGGAATACTGGCCGCCAGATGAAGAGCGGCAGCGGTCGAAATCGAGCCTCCTTCGTGCTGCGGCGCCACTGCGACATAGTAAGTCTCCGCCATTGCTGCCAGCCGGCGGATACCGGTGATCCCATGCGTGAGAAGATCGGGGCGAAGCACATCCACCAACCCATTACGCAGAAGATCCTGATACGTTCCGGCATCCGCGATCTCCCGTCCAAACCCGAGCGGCATAACACTTTCGGCTGCGATCTTGCGAATGGTGTTGAGGTTCGAAACAGCGCAAGGTTCATCGAACCAAAGAGGAAACATCGGCTCCAGAACGGCCGCGAGAGTTGCCGCATCGCCGGGTGTAAGACGGTCAGCCGCCCCGAGCGCAAAGTCAGAGTCTGGAGCCGACGCGCGAAGGGCCTTCAACCTTGCTTCGGCCGCTTTGACAAAAGCGCTCCCTTGATTGCGCGCTCCGGCAGCCGGGAGGGGAACCAGGAACGCGCGAAAACCGGCTTCATGCTGCTTTCGTAGATCAGCTTGCAACTGGTCGTCCGACGATCCCACCAGAGACGTCATGGCTCGAGCCTTGTTCCGCGTCGGACCGCCCAACACCCGATAAACAGGAGCTTTCGTGGCCCTCCCCAGAATGTCCAACGCAGCCATGTTTACAGCCGCTTGTGCGCTCGCCGGAACGGCGGAGCCGAGTACTTCGTAAGCCGAAGCCGGCCGCCCGCTCAGAACCTCGTCGACGCTCTTTAGGTCGGCATCGGATAGGACGCGACACTCGCCGTAGCCCCTCACCCCCGATCTGGTGAGCAGTTCGAGGACGGCGTAGCTGCGGCCCGAGTCGGAATCGCGCTGTCTAAATCCGCGTACTTCGGCAATCGAAAGAGAACCGTCCGTATTCGCGATCATCGGCGCCGGGCGAGACAGCGTCATTCGGAGCCGTTTCTTCTGCAACTGACGATTCATATGTGGACTTTATTAAAGGGCGGCCCGTATGTCAATGCACCGGCCGAACTGATATATATAAATGGCTCTGTTTTGGGAGGTGACGCATGGGTTCGTTTCTGCGAGGGCTGTTCGTGTCTGTAGCGTGCGGGCTGATCTGTTATGCCCAGGTGGAACGCGCCACCATTACCGGAACCGTCAGCGATACCTCCGGCGCAGTAGTCCCGGACGCTACGGTGAGAGTGATCGACGAAGCCACAAATACAACCCTGGCTTTGAAAACTGACGCCGCAGGGCAGTATACGGCCAGCAATCTGACGCCCGGAAGCTACACCATCGAAGCCGAGAAGACCGGCTTCAACAAGCACGTCAACCGGGCATTCGTGGTCGAAGTCTCGCAGGTAGCGCGGCTCGACATCACTCTTCCCATCGGAGCCGTCAACCAAACCGTGGAAGTGACGGGCGCCGTTCCCGTTTTACAGACCGAGAACGCCTCCGTCGGCCAGGTGATTGGAGCACAGGCAGTCAGCCAGCTGCCGCTCAACGGGAGAAACATCGCGCAGCTTGCGATTCTGGCGCCGGGCGTTACCGGCTTGAGCTATGCGCCAACCGGCACCATAAACTCCGGTGCAAGACCGGATGAACTGCGTCCCGGAGGCACTACGATCGAGGCGAACGGCGCCCGTGACAGCTCCAACAAGATGCTGCTGGACGGCGTGGACAACACTGAAATAATTTCGCAGACTTTTGTTGTTCGTCCCAGCATCGAAGGCCTCCAGGAATTCAATCTGATCACCAGCAATGCCGGGGCCGAGTACGACCGCGGCGGCGGCGCGATCCTGGTGACGAGCACCAAATCCGGAGGCAACCAGCTTCATGGCACTGTTTATGAATTTCTACGGAACTCCTATTTCGACGCCAAAAACTATTTCGACCGCGCCGGCGCGCCCATTCCACCCTACAAACTAAACGATTTCGGAGCCAGTCTGGGCGGTCCGGTGATTCGAAACCGGACCTTCTTCTTCGTCAACTACGAGGGCTATTATGAACGCATTGCATCAACGGTAGTTACCACTGTGCCCACGCTTGCGGAGCGACAGGGGAACTATCAGGGCATCGCGACAATCTACGATCCAACCACCACAAAGCAGCAGGGCAGCGTTTATACGCGTACCGCCTTCCCCAATAACATCATTCCGGCTGCGCGCTTCGACCCTATCGCAGCTCGACTGGTAAGTCTCTATCCGCTGCCCCAAACATCCTCGCTGGTGAATAACTATGTTTCAAATCCAGTGAAATCCACCAATAATAATCGCGGAGACGTTCGTATCGATCATCAGATCACGTCAACCCAGAACCTGTTTGGGCGCTACTCGATTGATGATGCGCAGATCCAGATGCCCAACACATATAACGATGCCATCGGTGGCAATGAGGGCCAGTTCTCCGGACCCGATTCCGCCAGAGGACAGAACGGCGTAGTTGCGTATACAAACGTGCTCAGCCCGAGCGTGGTCGCAGAGTACAGATTCGGCTTCAATAAATTTGCCAGCTTTCTTCTTCCCTCACCTTTGACCGATCCGATCTGGCAGCAGATTCCAGGACACGTCAACAGTGATCCTTATCAGCCGATAGCTCCCATCATCAGTCCTTCCGGATATGGCGGCTTGGGAAACTCCCGCTCTGAGCCTCTTATTCGCCGTGAGCACCTGTTTGAGAACATAGCCGACGTATCTTGGCAACGCGGTAAACACAACTTCAAATTCGGCATCGACTTCATTCACCACTTGATCAGTGAAACGGATTCGCCTCCCGGTCAGAGTCCCTTTGGCCGCTTTAATTTCGACAACACCTTCACAAACAATCCCGTCTCTCCGGGAGGCACAGGAAATGCAATCGCTACCATGCTGCTCGGCTATCCCTCCAGTACGGTGCGAGACTTCTTCATACCGGGCACGGCACACGTCCTTAGTAACGAGTTCAATTATTACGCCCGAGATGACTGGCGAATTACTAACAAGCTCACCCTGAACCTCGGAGTTCACTACGAAATAGATACGCCTTATCATGAAGCGAACAATTACTGGGCGAACTTCGATCCGGTAAGCGCGCAGGTTCTTATTGCAGGCAAGAACGCGTCTTCTACCGCAAACTGGAAAACCGATTACGGTTCCGTTGGACCGCGTATCGGTTTTGCTTACCAAGTGGACAGCAAGACTGTTCTGCGCGGAGGATACGGCATCTTCTTCGACCCGCAGGCGAATCAGGGCACCACCATCCGGCAACAGCGCCAATGGCCATTCGATTTGGTTTATACGATCACGCCAGGCTCTTTGTTTCCCTCCAACACGGTGTCACAAGGATTCATCACTCTTGCCAGCCTTCCTCCCGGAACATTTAGTGCTCCATTCGGCACTTTGAAAGCAATTCAGACCGATTTCAAGAACGCTTCCATCCAGCAATTTAACTTCGGTCTGCAGAGACAACTGAGCCAGAGTTCGTCGCTTACCCTGACTTATCTCGGTTCACTGGGAAGACATCTGACATGGTCAGATCCGATTGACCAACCTGCGCCTGGTCCCGGAAACATTCAAGCGAGAAGACCCTACAACACGCAATATCCAAGCGTGACCGCGATTTCCTATCTGGAGTCGGCCGGAAACTCAGAGTATCAATCGCTGCAGGCAAGCTTTCAGCAGCGTCTGAAACATGGCGTCTACTTCACGGCTAACTGGGTCTGGGCGCATGCCATGGATAACGCGCCCTTCGATGGCGGGGCGGATGGACCGATCCCGCAAGACCCGACTAATCGGCGCGGCGACTGGGCGAGCTCAAACAATGATATCCGGCACCGCTTCAATCTATACGGAACCTATGAGCTGCCGTTCGGGCCTGGCAAAGCGTTCCTGAACGGCAATTCTTTTGGGAATCGCTACCTGATCGGCGGATGGCAGTTAAACGGCATTGCGGTCATACAAACGGGTCTGCCCTACACGGTGACCACCACCGGTTCGCCAACCAACACCGGTGCGGGTAGCCGGGCCAATATCGTTCCCGGAGCCGCTGATTATCCGGCCAATCAAAGTGTGAACCAATGGTTCAATCCGCTTGCGTTTGCGTTTCCAACTCCCTACAACTGGGGCAACGCGGGTCGAAACATTCTCCGAGGGCCGCGTGAAGTGAATTTCGACTTCACCTTGGAGAAGAGAATCCCGATCGTCGAGAACAAGAATCTGCTATTCCGCGCAGAGTTTTTCAACATCTTCAATCACCCCGAATTCGCCATCCCCGCAAGCACAATCGGCTCCGCCGGCGTCGGAACCATCACTTCCACATCGCATCCTTCGCGTCAGATACAACTTGCCTTGAAATTCGCTTTTTAGCGCCGAGACGAGGGCCTGGCGCCCATCCTCAGCAGATCTTCAGGTTTTCGACGCGAACGTCACATGGGAGTCACAGCCCGTTCATCCTCGCTCTTTAAGCTCAAGTGACTGACTTAAACAGTCTAGCTATTTGTCTTAAATCAACGAGTTCGGGAGATCCTAATGAAGACCATCGCTGCGCTTTTATTTACCTTTTTTGCGCTTTCCGCAAACTCGGTTTTTGCACAAGCAAAAAACGCCCTTCTTTTTATTGGAGATGGTGCAGGAATCTCCAGTCTCAACGCAGCGAGTATTTACGCCAATGGGAAAGCACGTTCGCTCTACATCCAGAACATGCCGAACCTCGCGCTCGTTGATACTTCTTCCGCCAAAGAATGGGTTACCGACGCTGCAGCATGTGCATCGGCCTGGGCCACCGGGCACAAAGGGAAAAACGGGGTCATGTCAATGTCACCCGACGCCGTTAAAGATTTGAAAGACGGAGCAATTTATAAGACCGTCCTGGAATACGCCATGGAAAACGGTCTTTCCACTGGGATCATTTCCAATGAGGGTGTCGCCGGCGCGGCGGTCTCTTCTTTCTACGCACATATCAACAATCGGAGTAAAGCTGGACAGATCTTTCAGCAAGCTTTGAATCCAAAGTTCGGCAAAGGACCGGATGTCATCATTGGCGCCGGTCGCAAGCAGATAGCTGCCCAGACTACTGCTCTCGGGCGTGACCTCGATGCCGATATAAAGGCGAAAGGTTACACCCTTATAAATTCTATGGCGGCCCTCGCGCGACTCGATAAGAGTAACGACCGTGTAATCATGCTGACCGACGACGATCAGTTTGATTTCAACGAAGCGGTCCAGCAGGCTGTTGCAAGACTTTCGAAGAACCCAAAAGGGTTCATTCTGATTGCCCATTCCGACTGTCACACCGGCAAGACTCGCACCTCCCTTCAGCGCTTAGTCGATCTAGACAAAGCTATCGGCGCGGCAACTGCAGAACTGAAAAGCAACACGCTGGTGTTGTCCACTGCCGACCACTCCTACGATCTGCGAATCAAAGGCGAAAAGCTGGTGGAAGCTTCTAAGGCTTCCGACCACAAAGACATACTTCAAGCGGTTTCACTGGAAGACGAACACACGGCCGAAGAAGTGCCGCTGCTTGCCGCTGGTCCGGGTTCCGAGCGTGTTCATGGCTATATGTCAAACACGAGTGTGTTCCATCTGCTGATGCAGAACTTCGGTTGGGAACAATCGACAGGCGTATCTCACTCAACCGATTTGTTCTAGCTTCTGCAGCCGGCAAAAACCTATTCACGGGTTGCACCACGAGTTGCAGTCTCCGGGCAAAATCCTGATTTCCTTAACAACCTAGAGGTATTTGAATGACACTTCGAAAACTGGTCGCGCTTGCCATGGTCTTGACAGCCAGCTCTTTTAGCGTGCTTGCGCAGGACGACCGGGCTTCAATCAACGGAACCATAATTGATCCGTCGCAGGCCCCGGTCGCCGACGCCATCATCGAAATTAGCAACAAGGGAACAGGATCTCATCGGGAGGTAAAAAGTAACGACTCCGGAGTTTACTCCATTCCGGGCCTTCTCGTCGGCTTTTACGATGTCAGGATCTTGAAACAAGGTTTTCGCACGGAGGAATTTAACGCGCTCGAAATGGTAGTGGGGCAGGTTCGCACCGTAAACTCTCAAATGCAGATCGCCGCGAACTCACAAGAGGTGCAAGTGGAGGCGAACACTCCTGATCTGACTCAGAGTGCCGCCACGGTAGGAGGCGTAATCACTTCTGCGCAGGTGGCCAATCTCCCCATCAACGGGCGTGCCTGGACTAGTCTGATGTCGCTGCTGCCGGGAGCGATTAATAGCGGAGGCGGCACGCAACAGTCAATCCGCTTTGCCGGCCGCGGTATCGACGACAACAATTTCCGTTTCGATGGCGTCGACGCTACCGCTATCTCTAACCAGGCGCCGAATTCCAGCTATCGCCTTCAAATTTCCACCGAGGCCATTGCTGAGTTCAAAGTCGATACCGCATTGTATGGGGCCGAAACGGGCGGAACTTCAGGCGGTCAGGTAGAGGTTATCTCCAAGGCCGGCACTAATGACTTTCATGGCAGCGCCTTCGAATACCTTCGCAACAACGTCATCAGTTCACGTGGACCGTTCGATCCATCCACTCTACCGCCGCTTCGCTTGAACCAATATGGAGCCAGCGCGGGCGGCGCCGTCATCAAGGACAACACCTTCTTTTTCGTCGCCTACGAGGGCCTGCAGCAAAGATCCAGTACGACCTTGATCGGGAATGTTCCGAGCGTAGCCTTTCGAAACACAGTCCTCTCGCAATCGCCTGTGCTGGCGCCGATCATTAACTCCTATCCCATCGGAAATCGCCCCCTGTCTGCTAATACCTCGCAATATGTAAGCACCGGCAGCATCAGCAACAGTGAGAACTCCGGATTGATCCGTGTGGATCATCGTTTCTCCGATAGGACAAGTCTTTTTGCCCGCTATAATCTCGACGCGGCTTCTCTCTCTTCCCCCAGCGGAGCTCTTCTCGATAAGGCGCTTACTGAAGCCAGGCCAATGAATGGTGTCCTGACTCTTTCACATATTTTGTCTCCCACCATCTTCAACGTAATTCAATTGGGCGTGAATCGCATCCACGCCGTTAACACCACCGACAGCTACTTCTTTGACACCACTAAGATTTTCAATTCCGTATCGATTCCCGGCTTTACAAAGCTCAACCAGGCTTCAAACGCCGTGAAGTCACCTACTTCTTACACAATTAAGGATGACTTCACTTGGACGCGCGGCCCCCACACCTTACAAGCCGGAGTCGAGATCAAAGACATTCACTATAACTACAGCCAAGCCGCTGAAGATGCTTTGATCTGGTCTTCTCAAAGTAACTTCACCGCCAATAAGTTGGATCAAGTCAACCTGATCGGCGGCGTTCCTACGCACGGGCTCGACAAGTGGATGTACTTCGGCTATGTCCAGGACGCCTGGAAGGTGCGGCCCAACCTCACAGTGAACATTGGATTGCGCTATGAATTCTTCAATCGTTTTCATGAGATCTACGGGCGCGACAATCCATTCGACATCAACACATGCGGCGGGTTTTGCCCGGTCGGTGGAGAGTTTACCTATCCCGTAACGAACAATCTCGAACCGCGCGTCAGCTTCGCATGGTCGCCTGAAGCTCTGGGCAACAAAGTGGTGATCCGCTCCGGCTATGGCACCTACAAAGGTGAGGGGCAGTTGGGAGACTTGAACGCTCCCAGCGATAACTACGCCCAGCGTTCCAGCCTTTCCAGCTCCAGCTTTCCCGGTCTCAGCTTTCCCGCCGATCCTTACTATCCGCTCGCGGGTAATGTCGGCGTGACGCCTCGCGCCCTCATCCGTAACCGCAAAGATCCAACCGTGCTGCAGTGGGGCTTTCAGGTCCAGGCGGCTCTCCCGGCCGACTTTGTCCTGGACACCGGCTACATCGGCTATCACGCGTACAATCAGTTCGCCCGAACCTATACCAACCTCATCAATCCCCTTACCGGAACTCGCCCCCTGCCTGGATTCGGTCCTATCGACCTGAAAGGCACTACCGATAACAGCCACTTTGAGGCTTGGCAGACTTCCTTGCAACGCCGCTTCCGCGCCGGCGCATCGTTTTCCTTGAACTACATGTGGTCGCATGGCATCAATGACGGCTCTACCGGCGGCGGTGAAGCAGATTATCCCCAGAACAATAACTGTCGTAGCTGCGAAGTTGCCAGCGCTGATTTCGATGTCCGGCATACGCTCTCGGCGAATTTTGTTTACGAGCTTCCCTTCGGCCAAGGCCGCCGCTATCTCCATCGAAGCGGTGTCAGCAATCTCTTTCTTGGCGGTTGGCAGGCGAGCGGTATCGTTAGCGCCCGGTCTGGTAATCCCGTGAACATCGTGATCGAACGCGCCTCGTCAGCACTGCCGGACGGGCTCTCAGTCCAAAACGGCGGATATTTTACGCGTCCCGATTACGTAGGCGGCGTTTCCATTGTGCCCGCTAACCAGACCATTAATAGCTGGATCAATCCCCTCGCGTTTGCTGTTCCGGCAAACGGCGCCTACGGCAATGCAGGCCGTAACCTTGCGCGAGGACCGGACTTCTGGCAGGTCGATGTTGCGCTCTGGAAGAGCTTTCCCTTGACCGAACGATTTGTTCTAGACTTTCGAACGGAGGCCTTCAACGTGTCCAACCGTCCCCAGTTCGGCGATCCCAACGGCGATTTCTCGAGTCCCAGCTTCGGCCAGATCACCACAACCGTGAACAATGGATCTCCTACCGGTAGTGGGACGCCTCGCGAATTTGAGTTCTCGATGCGGCTTCATTTCTAAGATGGAGCGGCCTTCCAGACACACGACCTCCAGGTGAACTTACACATGACTTTCAAAATAGGAATTTCGCTGGTCGCGGCCGTATCTCTATTGCCGGCTGCTCCTCGCGCCACCCCACTGAAGGCAATGGATTCCGAAACGAACGCTCGGGAAAGGCCGATCCCGGCCGTCCTTGGTAGCCAGTTTTCCTACAACTCCGCCGGCAAACTTCAGGTCAATGTAGGCGGTGAGATACTCACCGATATCGGCAATACCGACAAGTACAATCTTCCACAGATGTTCGGCGATCCCAAGGGCGCCGACACAGGCATCGCCCTCGACTTCCATGATCAAGAGCTCAATGGCGCTGTCTCGTATGGCACTTACAATGACAGTGTTCAGTTTCCAACCATCCTATTTCTCCCCCGTCCCGTTGAGATAAAAAAGGGCAGGGCGCTCCTCGAGATCACCAAGACCTTCACCGGCAACTCGAATGATTTCCTTCATGTAGTGGACAAAGGCGCCGGCATCCTCGGCTTCCGTGTCATGAATCAGTCGGGGCACATTCTCTATGAGGGCCGGGCCGCCTTCACCGGCAAGGGACCGTACACGGTTCTTCCAACCATCATCGAGGGACCTCTAGTCAACCTGCTCCAGCCTACCGGCTCCACCATTTCCTTCGAAACCCAGCTCCCGGTTACTGCCTCTGTAGCGGTTAACGGAAAAACCTTCACCGATACTCGCGCTTGCCTCCACCACGAAATCGCTCTCACCGGTCTCTCCCCCGAAACGGTGTACAAGTACACAGTGCATTACGGCGACTTGCAAGACACGCACACGTTCCGAACTGCGCCCGCCCCGGGCAGCCGCAAGCCCTTCAGCTTCGGTTTTGTCGCGGACAACCGGTCCGTCAAAGCCGGCGGTGAACGCGAGTTCGGCGAAGTCAATTATCAGACCACCCGAGCCGGCATGGCCAGCGCTCTCATGCACCACATCGCCTTCCTGCAAGTCATGGGCGGCAATACCACCGGCAATAATCCCTCGCTCGGCGGACATTTACTCGAGCACGCTAATTGGAAACGGGCCCTCGAACCTTTTTGGGCCACCATTCCCGTCTACGCCGGAATGGGCAACCACGAAGGAAACTACTATATTCTTGCCCCGGCCAGCACAGGAAAGCCCTCCCGTATCGCCCGCTTCCCTTACAGTACCGACGCCGGAGAAGCCGCCTTCGCGGAGGCTTTTGTCTTTCCCACCAACGGCCCCGAAAGCGAAGACGGTGCTAGCTATGATCCGACGCCTAATCCCGGCGACTTCCCCAGCTATAAGGAGAATGTGTATTTCCATACCTACGGCAATCTCGCCATAGTCGTGCTCAATTCCGAGTACTGGAAATCGACAGACCCCAGAGTCAACGGCGCCCCCGAAGGCTACGTTATGGACCAGCAGCTAAGATGGCTGGACCAAACCATCCGGAAGCTTGAGGCCGACCCGAGTATCGACCATGTCTTCGTAGCCACCCACAGCGCCATGTTTCCTTCCGGAGACCACACCGATGCCGGCATGTGGTTTTTCGGCAGCAACGCTCCTCGCCCTATGATCAACGGTGTGCGCACAAACAAGGGAATCATCGAACGCCGCGACCAGATTATTGATATCTCAATCAATAAAAGCAAGAAAGTTATCGGTTTTCTCACCGGGAGCGAGCACAACTTTTCTGTCCTTCAGGTGACGCCCACCCTTCCTATCTACCCCGCCAACTACCCTGCCGCGAAGCTAAACATCAGGCGCCCTTTTTATGTTGTCAACAACGGCGGCGGCGGCGCTTACTCTTATTCGATGATGAATGATGCCAAGTACCACACACCGTGGATTAGTAAATTTCAGTACTTTTCCGCCCCGACCTCAATGGCTATTTTCCACGTTGATGGCGCTGGCGTGACCCTCAGCGCGTACAATCCCGAAACTTTCGAAAAAATTGCCGAGAACGTAAAACTAAGATAATTGGCTCTGGTGCAAGACAGCATTCTCATCATCGAAGACGATGTTGACATGGCCAAAGGTCTTAACCTGAATTCCGAAGTTAGACATTTGAGTTTCAAGTAGTTGAGTTTGGGATTGGGGTCAGGTGGCGACGACGGGATCCAACTTCGGAGAAGTTTGAAATTTCCAAGCGAAGATGCTGTCCAGTAAAGGGTTTCTGGTTTGCAGACCGCCCCAGTTTTGAGAGAGATGGAGCACGAGCCGCCGGCCGGTGCGGCCCAGGATGGCTCCGCAGGTAAGGACCTGGGTGCGGACGGTTGCGGGTTCGCGATAGCGCGGCAAATCGGCAGCGCGTTGAAACTCGACGAGTAAGTTGAACAGCAGCAAGATAGCCCGAAAGGCAGCTTCGGTGGCAAAGAACTGTTTCAAGCAGAAGCCATCCGCCCCCAAGTCATGCTTGAGTTCGGCAATGCGATTCTCCCTGTCAGACCGCCGGTTGTAGTCGCGCCAGATCTCCTCCGGTGGAGCGCTGCAAGTGGTGACGAAGATACGGAACACATAGCCGGGAACATCGATGAGCTTGCGACCAACACTGTCGCGGCCTTCCCGCACCACCTCGCGGATCACCACGAAGCGGCGTTCGGTTTGCCAGCCCCATAACTTGACACGGAACTCACCGGCCGAGTAGGCATCATCGAGTTCCCGCCATTCGGTCACGTGCTGTGCTTCGCGCTTGATCCACTTGGTGAGGCGCGCGACTACAAGGTAGGGCAGACGGCGCTGTTCCAGAAAGCTCAGCAGCTTGTCATCGAAGAATCCAGAGTCGGCTCTTACCAAGCGGATCTTCTGGCGCTGTCCCCATAACGCCAGAGCTTCTTCGAGAAACTCCACCACGCCACGCGCTGGCCCGCAGTTGCCGCTGCGGAGCCAGCCGGGGAGGAGCAGATGCGCTTCCGCCAGAACAGCCAGCAAAGGATGATGTGAGGGCCGTCCGTGTTTGCGCGGGTTATGCCCCTTGAGAGATCCTTCCTGCCTTCCATAGCGCTCGAAAACAGTTGAGTCCAGGTCCAGACTGTAGCCTTCGCTGCGCGCTGGCACCCGTTCCATCTGCCATTGCGTCAGCGGTTCGAACAAGCGCTGCACGTTCCCCATCGTGAAGCGCCGGAACAGATTGCGGATCGTGTCGTCGCTGGGAAAGCGATCGATACCCAGCAGCGCATGCAACGCTCGATCGCCGCGCAGCCAGTTGGCGTGCGCGAACCGTTTGGCGCCTACCAAAACCGAGATCAGAAACGCAGTAAATGTGACGGTGGGATCGATCCGATTCGGCGACCGCCAGCAAATCGGCATGCACTGCCTAACCTTTTCCACGAACCCAACCTGCCGTAGATAGGCGACGAAGACTGCGACCCCGCCGAACGGGGTAACCGCCCGGCCGGTTTCTCGCAGAATCAGCCGCTCCTTCGATAACAGAGCAAGCACTTCTCGTGGGACGCAAATGTCCCGGTCATCTTTGTTCATCCCCCATTCTTGTCAGACCCTTGGCAAACTATGCTTAGTCCAACTTCGGAATCGAGGCTAAATCGCCAAAAACCGTTCTGGTGGACGCAATAGACGAAGAAATCGCAGGAGCTTAAAAGATCAAACAGTGTACGGGACTTTAGGGGCGCTTTGCCTCAAGGCTTCGATGCTCGATTGTGCGAGCTGAGCTCATTCCATCAGTTGCGCCCCACCAACTACGAACCGCAAGAAGAGTATCAAATATGTCAAGGGCAACCCCTGAGCCGCTGAGCTGCACCAAAACAGGGTATATATCCAGCAGGTGATTGATTGCTGAACCCTCGTTGAACGCAATCAGCGCACGGAGGACGCGTCGCGCCACTTCGTGGACAGCGGAGATATCCTTCGCATAAAGAGCCGAGACAGGAGCAATCAATTTTCCAAAGCTAATTGGCCAGCCTTTATGAGCTTCCGCGATCAGACGGTCCGTCGCCGCTAAGATCAGTTCGCGGCATTTCGGTATCGGCAGTAGCGGAGCAATTACCGCCGCAAACTTGCATACGTCCTCACCCTCAAGAGGCTGCCAACGCGAGAGTAAGTGTACAATTTCACTTTGCCGAGATTGTGCTGTCAAATACCTGACCAATCTGCCTCGCAGCAAAATTTCCTGGGCCTTATCTCCGGGTGCGGCAAGGGCCTCACCAAGCAACTTCTCTTGCATGTGTTCCGGAGCGACCTCGGACAAACGTAAAAGTGCCCAGCGTTTGAACATTCCCATTTCTCGCAACAGATTGCGCGCATCTTCGCAACACTCGGGAAAGGTCTCCACTACTGATACAATCCGATCCATGGCGCCGGCCGGTGATTCGCCCTCTACCTTTGGATAGAGCAAGAGCCTAGTTGCAAATTCTACACCGGCTGCACGTGTCATCATGGCACCTAACCGAAGAACGTCTCTGGCTGGTTTCGCTTTTGATTCTTCGATGGCTTTTCTGGCCTGACGAATCAGCTCCGTCTTCCGCTCAGGCGTTGAGAGATTGGCTCGAAGCACAAGGACAGTCGCGATTCGACCCACGCGCCTCTCAAGTGCATCGGTAAGGGTTGTTCGGCCTGTCAGGTCTGTAGTAATCCACGCCAGGTCCGACACGTCGTATGGATTTAGATCTTCGTCCTGAGATAGAGTGAGACACGCCTCTTCAAGGACGTACGGCGGAACAGAAAATTCACCAAAGTCTCGCGCCGTACTAGTAAAAAGCCAAAACCTATCAAACCCCTTCAGGAGATACCGTACTGCAGGCTCATAGGAACTAGGTAAACGCGCACTCAATACCAGCGCAAGTCGTGCAAGTAACTGTTCCAGGCGCTCTGGGCGGCGATGCAGCTGAAGAGTGTTGAACACTGCATCACGTTTCCATTCGGGGGTAACTTTGGTGCAGAGTTCTGGGATAACCTGTCGATGCACTCTTGCGTACTCAAACGTTTTCTCAAACTGTTCGCGGGTGATTGGCGCCGGCAGTGCCATTGCGAGCCTCCTAAGAAGACGAGCACTTACCGAGTCCGCATAGCCTGGCAGACACTCAAGTACCTTGTCGAAGTGGAAACCAAGCGGGTCCAAACCTCGCTGGATTAACTCGAGGCGTGTATACGCAGACAGCTCATCCGATCGAGACTCAAGAGATCCTTCAATGTCTTCGATACTGAGTATCCTTTCTGAAGGTTCGACAATGTCTAATGTCCCTGCGGCGGCAAGCTCGCGGACTCCTCGCCGCTTTAGCTTGTTGAAACAGCTAAGAAGAATCCTCCGCTTACGATCCCGAGGCTTCAGTTTTGGGATGGCTATTCGAAGAAGCGAAATCCTATTCAGAGTGCCCGTCGCGATATCGTTGTAGTGTGCTTCGGGAGAGCCGAATAAATCAGACCGACTTGTTGAAATACGAGAACACAGATCCTCGGGTGCCTTGGTAAGCAGATACAGCAACGCTTCGTCGATGTCGTCCCCGGGATCCAAAACAGAGGCAGAGTCAAGCGCTCGGTCGAAAAGCCGTTTCCGTAAGTTGTCACCCTTAGTCACGTGCATCAATGCGACTAGAGCACGCACCTCATTCTTACCGCTCAGATCTTTTAGTCCTTCAAACGCTTGCTCTAGTATCTTAGATGCCTGCTCTAGCTCGACTATTTGACTTACAGCAGCGAGCGCCTCCACGCGCTGCTCTGGCACAAGCATTTTAATGACATCGTAAATGTCGAGTACTGCCCGGGCTCTTATGTCTCCACTCAGGTGGGGAATCAAGTCAATCAAGACGCGAATCTTATAGTCTGCTGCGGGTAGCGTTTCAGTAAGGGACAGCGCTTCTGATGATTCAGTTTGCGTCCCCAAAAAGGGGATGATGGTCTGCAGCGACTCCGCTTGATGCGGACCGTACTCTGCGCGCTTGATAAGCGCGAGCACTTCTCCGATGGTCGCTATTCCGACCTCGACCATCAAGCGTGCAAGTACCGCCGGAATGCCGCTGTTGGCTCGAGTCATCCAGTAAGTGGCAGCGCATTTGATTTGAAGGGAGACATCCTGCGCACGCTCAGCGGCTTCTCTGACATGCGCAACGTCACGTTCGTAACCTGCGTACGTAACAGGATCCAGTATTTGCCAAGCATTAAGCCAGGATTGGCTTGCCAGATTCTGCAACTCTCTGTAATCCACCTTTGCACGAATGAGATGAGCTGCCCCGAACTCAATGCAATAACGTGGAATCTCACGTAACCTGCCTTCTTCTGCCAAGGCTACGGCCTTTCTCACACTACTGAGAAAGCTTGTCGACCACTGCTCCTGGAGAGATGCGCCCATCTCGTCCCAAAAATAATCCCGCAGTTTCGGGTGACTGAAAACCCAGCCCGACTTCCTTCCATCGCCAACAATGAGTCGACCCAGTTGGATAGTCGAACGCTCTATCTCTTCAGCATCATTTCCAGTAAGCTGGGCCAGTAAATCGCGGTCGAGTGGACCTAACGCGGCCGCAAGAGCTCTTCGCACTTGCTTCGAGGTAGCCAGTTCCGTTTCGCCGCGGACCTGCCAAATCTGCTCCTGCTCCCGCCACCATCGTTTAAAAAATCCTCTGTAGCCCGGCTCCTCTTGCGCAAGCTGCTGAGGTGTAAGTGGGGAACTATCTGAAAGTTGCTCCATTAGCATTCTCGCTAAGAGAGGATCTCCGTATTCCGTCAGCTTGTAAACCACATCCACGATCTCTGGTTTCTGGAGCCACGCTGGTGCCCCAGAAAAGAGGGGTGTGAAATCCTTACGATTGAGCAGCCCCATCTCAAAGATCCGCGCCTTGCCGCGCCAATTGAGCCTGTCGAGCCAGCCATTCGCCCCATTGTCTCCCGCAAGCGGTCGACAGGAAATCAACACCTTCACTCTCTTTTCCGCGTAGCCAGGAATAGCCACATCTCGACCTGCTATCCAGTCACTGGCTTCGTCAATACCGTCAATTACGTTGACAAGCATCGGTTGAGTCGTCGGACGTGGCTTTCGAAGGCTCAGCATTACTTGCGCAAGATCATCGAGGCCCGATGTAGAAACCCGCGACGCCTCGTCCAAGAACGCGAGCCTAGCAGACCAGATACGGGCGAACTGATCTCGCAAAAGCCGTACCGAACCGGTTGCTAACGGGTACGAACACCACCTCGGCCGCCCCTGTGGAAGCGATACCCGCCGCCCACTTTACGAGTAGCGCCGTCTTTCCCCGACCTGCGGGTTGAACGATTAGCCCGCACCTTTGGGTGTCGTCCGCAAGCCACTCGTCTAGCTCTTCCATTTCTCGAGAGCGACCCCCAAACGGTACTGGTTCTGCAGCGCCTCCGAGATAGTAATCCAGCAGCGACTCGTACCGTGACAACAAGTCGTCACCCAGACCCTCCAGTCCGGCTGTAAGCAAGTGATAAGGTCGAGCAGGCCGAAGGCACTCTACATCAACTCCAAATTGTCTTCCGACCTGTTGGATTCTTGATGCCGGCACAGCGTACGCATTCGGCGTGTCCTTCGCGCTGAGCATCCCTACAATCCGACTCATCTGGAGATCAACGATTGGGGCGCCGCTAAATCCATAAGTCACATCAGCGGCGTGCACCTGAATCGGCCCGGATTGTATAGTGCCTAGGATGTCTCCTCTAGTAAGTCTTCCGAAATACTTGGTGGAGTGGTAGTTCCGCGGGGAGCCGTAACTCTGAAAGGCGAGTCCCGCTACAAGGCCGACATCATGAAGAGGAGCTGAGACTACATCGTCGGACAGCTCGCTGATGGCTCGAAGCACCGCCACGTCATCAGATGTTGCAGGAGCCCACGCAACAATTTCGGTCTCGATTGGTGGTTCCAATGGCCGCCGAACAAGGTGAATTGATCCCGATGGGATATGGGTAGAGTCACGTCCAAGCTGGAGCGCATCGAGAACTACGTGCGCGCAAGTAACAAAGTATCCGCGCGGGAGAATTGAGAATGCGGTGCCTTTGATTGCATTGTCAACGCCCCTGATCGCGACTACACCTCGCTCCAGAAACCTGGGCACTTAGGAATTCTGGGGTTTCCATCCCAATTTAACGGAAAAGTTTCCCTCACCCTCAGACCCGACGACCCATGCGTCCAGCTTTGCGGAAAACTTCAGTGAAAACTCTACCTCCACGCTCTCCGGCTTATGTGGCAATTTTGATACAAGCTGATCGAAGATCTTTGCCGTAGCGGAGCGAGCGGAATCAAGAGAGCGCTCAAAAGCAGCTGCCGCTTTCTTTACAACTTGTTCCGTGCCGATCATTTCCGGCCCTTCGCTTTCCGGTCTCTCGTCTTGCGTTTCAACGATAAGTTCGACACCGGGTTCTAGTTCGAGTTCTACGTATGGCATGCGGCACATGATATCTCAACCGTTACCTCAGCCCCGAGATCTCAGCTGAGAAAGCTGCGTTTGAACGGAGGCTGGGAGTGTCCGATTCTCATCCAAATAGGTCGCAAACGGACCCGCTTTCCGCTTTCTCGCCGCATGGCGCGTGGACAAGTCCTGCGGGTAAATCACAATCCGATTACAGAAGTAGAAGTAGAAATCAGAATACACACGCGCCAAGGATCGAGCTTTGAGTTCGCTACTCCGGCTTGGCCCACTTCGATCGTTACAACTGGCCCACCTGGATAGTGATAGTTTGCCTCATTCTGCCGGAGAAGTGTTGAGACCGGAGAGTGTTGCGCCACCCCGCGTTCTTAGCGTTTCTTGCTCCTTCCAACGTCCGTCGGAACCGGAAAGATTCCGTTCCGGTCTCGATAATATGCGCTCGATCCGTGATCCGATCCAACAGCGCCTTGCAGAGCCGCGGATTTGGAAACACGGTCGTCCACTCCGAAAACGGCAGGTTGGTCGTCACGATGATTGCCGCCCGTTCGGCCCGGTCCGAGATCACCTGAAACAGAAACTCCGCTCCGATGTCGGCCAACGGCACATACCCAACCTCGTCCAGTACGATCAGTTCATACTTCTGCCAGCGAGCCATCAATCTCCGAACCTGATTGTTCTGTTTGGCTTCCACCAGTTCGTTTACCAGCGCAGCCGCGGTGGTGAAGCGGACACGCCGTTTCTGTCGGCAGGCGGCTAAACAGAGCCCGCTGGCGAGATGACTCTTACCCGTGCCGGATTCGCCGATCAGCACAACTGGTTCATTGCGGTCGATGTAGCCGCCTTCCGCCAACTCGCGGATCTTGGCCGCCGGGATCTGCGACGCCTGGGCGAAGTCGAACTCTTCCAACGTCTTCAATCTCGGCATCTGCGCATCGCGAATTCGGTTATCGATGGCGTGCCGGTCGCGCTCTTCACATTCAATCGCCAGCAATGCTTCCAGATATCGGATGTGGCTGTGGTTTTCTTTCACGGCCTGCTCCGCGAGCGACACGAAGTTCGCTCCCACCGTGGGCACCCGGACGGCTTTGCAGTACTGCCGTACGCTGGCATGTTCCAATGCTTGTGTCTGGTTACTCATTGAATGCCTCCCGCCGGAGCGGTCAGCAACAAGTCATATTCGTCCATCCCCGGCATGGGACGCTCGAACTGCATCAGTTCTTCCGCCAATGCGACCGCGTACCGGAGGCGATCTTCGGGATCGGGCATCCGCAGCAGATGCAAAACGGCGGCAGCATCGCTCACGCCCAACCGCAACGCCTCTTCCACCGCCACGATCAGCCGGTCCCATCCATCCACCGATCCCGCGCGAACCAGCGCAATCATCTCTCGCGTTCCGGCGCTCTTGCCGTGGCGCTGCTCTAGATCGCGCCAGATTCTGTCCAGGCAGGCCGGCCACCGTCCCGCCTGACGCCATTGCTGTAAAGGCGTGGAGCCCGCCATGGCTCCCGGCTTCTTTTCCAGCACATCCAGGTAATGTTCGAGATTGAGGATCTGATGACCCCGGCCATAGCAGCGCGTGTGTCGCGCCGCCAGTTCGCCATCGCACGAGATCTCCACCGACAAGGGCCAGACCCGCGCCGTCACGCGATTCCCTGGCCACAGCGGCGTCGAGTACCAGTTGGTCTTCACTTTCACGCAGCCTTTGCCGTCCACAATCAGCGGGTATAAGGTCTCATGGACCGGGAATCTTTCTTCGGCCAGCGGCGACAAGAACGAGCGTTCCTGCTCACGGGCTTCGCCGATTGTCATGCTCCTGCCGTGGAGGACGCGGCTATGGTTCGCCACGCACGCCGCTAGAATCTGTTCGTTCAAATCGGCCAGGTCCCTGGCTTCCGGAACCGGTACCAGCCAGTTGCGCCGGAACCAGCCCAGTTCCCCTTCCACACCTCCTTTTTCGTTGCCGCTGGCCGGGTTGCAGTACTCGCTCCGGTAGCCCCAGTGGGAGCGGAACGCAATGATCCGGTCGGTCTCGATCCGCTGATACCCACGCAGAATCTTCTTCACCACCGACGCCATGTTGTCGTAGCGGAGTTTCTGAAATACCCCGCCGAAGTAATCGAAGGCGTGCTCGTGCGCTTCCAGTAATGCCTGCTGAGTAGCATGCGCGTACGCCCGGTGAAACGCATCGCCGGACCCCATGCTGCGCATGGCAAAGAACTGCAGCTTACAAGCTTCGCCGCCCAGCTTGGCGGTTCCCTCGAACCAATCCACCTGACCTTCCTGGCCCAGGTTGTAGCTCTGCGGCACATACACTTCCCGGCCACTGAGACCCAACTCCTGCTTCCGCCCCTGAACATAACGCCGGACCGTCGGCTCGCCCACTGGATGTTCCGGATGTTCGCTGCGCAGGCGCATCCAGATCCGATGCGCCGTATGCCTTTGTTTGCGCGGTGCTTGTTGGTCTGAAACCAGCATGCGATCGATGTGTTCCTTCACCGGCCCCAACTTCGGCTCTTCCCTTACCGCCCTCCTCTTCTCCGCCGGGATCGCGCTCGCTATCGCTTGCCGCACCATTCGTCGGTGCACGCCGTGTTTCTTCGCTAATCCTTTGATCGTCTCTCCGGCCGCATGCCCCCGCCGGATCTCTTCGAATAGTTCCACTTTCCTTCTCCTGTCCATCCCGGTTCATACTGCCATCCGGGTTTGTACAGGTGGGCCACTTCAGACGATCAAAGTGGGCCAGTTGTGACGAGCGAACTCACTCTTCTCCCCCCAACAGGGTTTGATTTCCAAACACCGCAAGATCATGCCGACAGGAAGTGAACGACTCATCTGGGGGTTGGGAGATGGCTCCACGATGCAGGTTGCCAACACGGCGATTGGCCGCATCGGAATGGCAATTTGCTGGGAGAACTACATGCCCCTCTACCGGCAGCATCTCTACAGTCAAGGCGTTCAGATTTGGTGTGCGCCAACGGTTGATACACGAGAGATCTGGCAGACCAGCATGCGTCACATCGCCTATGAAGGACGTTGCTTCGTCCTGAGCGCCTGTCAGGTGCTGACGAAGGCCAATTGGCAGGAAGACTTGAGAGAAGCAGGCGGCGAGATAGACGGGGGAAGCCTCATCGCTTCGCCCAAAGGAGACATCCTCGCCGGTCCCGCTCAAGGTGAGGATCTCTTGTTTGCAGACTTAGATTTAAACGATATCCAGCGCGGAAAGTTCGATCTGGATGTGGTCGGACATTACAGCCGGCCAGATCTTTTTGCCTTCTATGCTAAGTAAACGGTTCTACCGCCCGAGCGAACCCGCGGTTTGTGACCAGCGAGACCGGATACCAGTGCGCCGGCGTCTTTTTCAACGGCTAACCTAGATTGGGATCGCTACCGAAAACGCTCAGACAAATCGATCTTTCAGTCATAACCTGTCGAATCTCTGGCGATACCAGAGCTTCCAACTCCTTGACCCTCGATTCCTTCAGTCGTGTCTCTGCAACTTTCAACTCCGGACCCAGAAATCCGGGATGGCACATGAATTCCGTTATCCCCTCCCCCACAAGCGATAAGGCCGAAGCAAACGTCTGCTCAGTCAGCGAACCAGTCAACCGAAAGCCCATGAAGTGATCGGTCATCTTCACTCCGTAATCGCCAACCAAACGCCCATAATACTTCCGCAAAAGTCGCCGTGAACCCCCCGGAAGAGGAACCGTTGTATCGAGCGGCAATCGAACATAGGGAATGTCGAATTCGTGAGCCAACCTCACCACTGCCCGAAAAACTTTAGGCACGATGTGCGTGTGCTTATGTGAATCCAAATGCGTTGGGCGCAATCCAACCGCGAATATCTTTTCCACTTGAGCACGCAGTTCGCGATACGGATCTATGCTTCCTCTCGCAAGCTCAATCAAAAGTTCTCTCGTACCCTTCGGCAACAGCCGTTCCGTCACAAGCGAACGACCCTGCACCAGAACTAAGTGACACCCCACATCCAACGTGGGTGTCTCAGCAGCGAGGCGGACTGCATCTTCAAACGCATCGCCGTTCGCCATGAGCGTGGTTGAAGTAAGTACACCCTCTCGATGCGCGTGAACGATTCCGGCATTTACATCCCGTGTAAATCCGAAATCATCGGCGTTGATAATCAACCGCTTCAATTAGAAAATGTGTAACTTGATGCTGAGATACTTCTTGGGATTGGCACGAAACGCTTTCAATAGCTCTTGTAGTTCCCGCGTCGACCCGTTCAGTCCATCGTAGAGCTGCGGGTTTACTAATAGCTGACCTAAAGTTCCCTGCCCCGAATTCACCCTGTCGATGGTCACGTCCACTTTATCGAGCGTCGCCGAGAGCTGGTTCGCTATTTTGTCGCTCTTCAGCAACTGGCCCGCCGTGCCTTTGCCGGCATTTAAATTCGTCAGGACCGTGTTGAGCTGATCGAGAGACTGATTCAGGTTGTCATACATCTTGTTGTCAGTCAACAGCATCCCCGCCGTGCCTTTCCCTTGCTGCAGACCCTGAGTAATCGTATCGATATGTCCCAATAATACTTCCACCTGTTTGTAAAGAGTGTCATCATTTACTAAGTGGCCGATAGTACCCGTCGATGAGTTAAGATTAGTCGACAGCTGCTGTAGCTGTAATACCGTTGCTTGCACGCTGTTGTATAAACTCGGGTCTACCAGTAACTTCCCTACCGTCCCCTGACCGTTTTCAATCTGACCTACTAAGTCTTGAATCTTGCCGAGAATTCCTTGTGCCGAATCGAGCACGCCGAAACCCTGTTTCACCAGCTGATCGAACTGCTGCGTATTCGCTGTCTTTAAAGTAGAGCCCGGCTGAATGATGTCGGGTTTGGTGCCTTTGTCTATCTCCAGAAACTTCGTGCTACCCAGTAAATTGTCAGACCCGATTGAAGCAATTGAATCCACCGGAATCTGCTTCAGCAAATCTTTGTCTACCGTTAGATCGACCCGGATGATCCGCTGCGGATTAGTCTCTCCCGACAGACCAACGCTCTTTACCTTCCCCGCCGCAATACCGTTGATACGAACGGGAGCGCCTGACGTCAGTCCTGAGGCATCTGACACATACGCATTGAGCGGAATTGTTTTCTTGAACCAGCCGCTTCCGCCGGTGAGAAGAAAGATCAAAAGGGTCACAAAGAACAAGGCGACGATCGCCAGAATCCCAACTCTTACTTGAGCTAAACTCGTTTTGTTTTTATCGGCCATCGCCATCCTCGTGCCGGACGAATCGCTTTACATACTTGTCTTCCGACGTCTCTAACTCATGTCGCGTCCCAAAGAAAACGATTTCGCCCTCTTTCATAACGATAAATCTGGTCCCATTGGCGCCGCTAAGTTGATCCTCCTCACTCAACGGCAACAACTCCTGTTTCTCGGAGTCATAGCGATAATTCGCCATGATCTCGCCGTCTTGATAGCGATGAGAAACCAGCAGGGCCGCTGTCTTTTGCACATCGCGCTGCTTAGCGATTAAAGCCATAATCGTATTGGCGGTTATTGGATCAAGCCCTGCGGTCGGCGAATCGTACAGCACCAGCGGAGGATTTGTGACGATCGCGCGAGCGATCCCGACTCGGCGCCTCATCCCGCCCGACAACTCACTCGGCGACTTATCGAACGTCTGCTCTAACTCTACGAACCGGAGCGTCTCACGGACTCGCTTTTCCGTATCACCGTCGTTTTCCTTTTGTTGGCCGACTTCGGCCGCATTTGTTTGCTGATTAACCAGTGGATACTCCACGTTTTCACCAACCAGCAGCGAGTCGAAAAGACCACCCTCTTGAAACAGCACCCCCACCCGAGCCCGTACGGGAAAAAGCTCACGCTCTTTCATCTTCGTGACCTCTTCTCCGAAAAGCTTGATCGCGCCCTTGTCGATACATATCAGTCCGATTACTGCCTTCAAGAGCGTTGTTTTCCCGCTTCCCGCCGCTCCAAAGATGATATGCGTTTCGCCTGGACTCAAGCTCAGCGATACGTTCCGTAAACCCCACGTCTGTCCGAACTGGAGATCGACGTCCTTGACTTTGAGAATCGGTTGCTCTGTATCGGGCATGTCGCCTAGAGGTTCACAAAAATCTTATCGATGAGGAACGTAACAAAAAAGATCCAAATCGACGCCGCCACCACAGCATGTGTAGTGGCTCGTCCGACGCCCTGCGTTCCGCCGCTGGTTCGAAGACCGTAGAAGCATCCAACCAAAGCGATGATAATGCCAAACAAAAATGGCTTCATCAGACCCTGAGTCAAATCGTTGATCACCAGAGCCTGATAAGAAGTCGTCCAGTACTGCGAGCCGGTGATAATTCCTAACAGCGGAACCGAAACCAGGTACGCCCCGAACAAACCGACTGCATCGGCAACCACTGTCAGACAAGGCAGCATGATCCCAGTCGCCAGAAGTCGGGGAGTCACCAGTTTCTGGACCGGATCCGTTCCCAACGCCCGCATCGCATCCACCTGTTCGGTCACAACCATCGAACCCAATTCGCTGGCAATGCCCGATGCATTTCTACCAGTAACAAGTAAAGCCGTTAAAACGGGTCCCAGCTCTCGAACCAGGGTCAGAGCCACGATGGAACTGACTTGGCTCGCAGCCCCGTAGGTGTTCAAGGCCCGAGCCATTTGGAGCGATATGATGGCGCCGCTGAAGAAACCAGTGAGAAGCACAATTGGAATGCTTCCAAACCCGATAATGTCCATCTGGATTAAGACATCATCATAGTAATGTGGACTACGGAAGATGTTCCCAAAAGCGCGGCCCGTGAGCAGTACGAAGTCCTGGAACGACCCAATCCAGGCCGTTAGGAAGCGAACCAATTACGAGCTCCTCGCCGTGACCCCGCCTTCATGCCCCGATGCTACCATAGCCCTGGTTTTTCAAGGGAATAGAGACTTTTTCAAAAACGAACCCAATCCGGAGTTCGTTTCGTAAAAACACTGGTATCTCGCACAAACAAAGTACTTCCCGAAACCCCTTTGATGCAGAATCCCGTTCGCCGCGTCTCCTAGTAGTGACAAATAGCTACTTGACGGACACCCGTCCGCTCGACCGCCCAGTAGAAACGCCAGCCGCGACTGGTCCCGATTCCGGGAACACCCGACGCATTTATGACCTCGTCGCGCCACTCTATTCCGTCTCGACCCGTTTGTTTCATTCTCGAGCTCACCGCGAGGCGCTGGCTACCTCCGGCATTCAAAACGGAATGCGAACCCTCGAAGTAGCCATGGGTTCCGGCCAAATGTTCCAGCGTTTGGTTCGCCTCAATCCGTCCGGCAGTACCCTTGGAGTCGATTTGTCGCCCAATATGGCCGCTCGCTCGCAAGATCTGGCCAGACGACGTTTTCCACAGGCAAGTGCCTTCTGTCAGTCTGCCGACGCCCGCTCCCTGCCTTACCCGACGAACTACTTCAATGCGATTATGTGCTGTTACCTGTTTGAGCTTTTGCCGGATCACCACGCCGGAAGCACCATGGCCGAATTGACCCGTGTTCTACGGCCCGGGGGGAATCTGACGATCGTTCTGGTCGCTCAAAACAAACGCTCTTTCAATGCCATCTATCGCCTGTGCACCAAAGTTGCGCCCGCTTTTTGGGGACGGCAAGTGGAGAAGCATGTCAGCGCACTCCTGACCTCACACGGCTTCCAGATAAACCAGGATCGCTATGTCCGCCAGCTCTTCTACAGCTCCCGCATCATTTCAGCCACATCTACAACCAAGTAATATGACGAAGTGACCGCCGCGCGAGATATTACGTCTGGCTACAACCGTTTTCTGCTGCTCGTGGCTGGGCTGGGCGGGCTCCTGTACGGCGTAGATGTCGGAATTATAGGAGGCGCTCTACCTTATTTAGAAGCAACCTCCGGCTTGAACGCAGGGCAGCTCTCTATTATTGTTGCGGCCGTTTTATTAGGCAGCGTCATTTCCACGCTGTTCGCCGGCCTGCTCGCCGACTGGATGGGCCGGAAGCCTCTAATGGTTTTGAGCGGCCTCACTTTTGTATTCAGTATCCCGGTCATTGCCCTTTCGCATGGCTACGGACCGCTCTTCCTCGGACGCCTGCTGCAAGGAATCAGCGGCGGCCTGATCGGAGTTGTCGTGCCGCTGTATCTGGCGGAGTGTCTTTCGGCCTCCACTCGCGGAAAAGGAACGGGGATTTTCCAATGGCTCCTGACGCTGGGGATCGTCTCGGCGGCTGTCATCGGCATTTACTTCAGCTACCGGGTAGAGGAAGTCGCACGGTCGTTAAATGCAGCGAGCCTGTTTGCTTTCAAAGACCAAGCCTGGCGGAGCATCTTCTGGGTGTCTCTTCCGCCGGGAATCCTTTTCGTAATAGGAAGCTTCTTTGTCGCCGAGTCGCCGCGCTGGCTCTTTCGTCGGGGGAAAACACAGGCCGCGCTCAGCTCACTTCTTCGCTCCCGCAGCGAGGAGCAAGCCCAAATCGAGCTCAAGGAGATGAAGGACACCGCGACTGGCGGTCTTTCCAAAGCCACTTCCGGCACAGCAGTAAAGGATTCACTTCTGCGGCGAAAATACATCGTCCCATTTGTCCTCGCCTGTGTCATTCTCTTCTGCAACACAGCTACCGGAATCAACTCGATTATCGGATACAACACCAACATTCTGCTGCAGAGCGGTCTCCCCGATATTCAGGCTCATTGGGGCTACGTCATTTTCACGGTCGTGAACTTCCTGATGACCATTGGCGGCCTCACGTTGGTAGACCGAAAAGGAAGAAAGTTTCTTCTCACCTTGGGAAGCGCCGGCATCATCCTCTCGCTTCTTGCCACTGGTTTTTTGTTCCATCGCACCGAAAGCAAAGCGGCTGATTGCGGACGCGCTCTACAAGCGCGGGTCGCTCCCGATCAAACGCTCTCGACCAAGTTCACTGCCGAAGAAGCAGAAAAAATTCTGCAGGCGGCAAACAAAGCCGATAGCGGAATCGACGCGAGCCGAGCCTCGCTGACCGTCATTTACTCCTACGGAGATTTCACCGCCACAACTAATGTGGTTCGGTCTGACGATACCGCTGCCCCGCAAGTACAGGCGACTCGCGAGAGCTGTGTTCCTGCCAACAAACTCGAAGCATTCCTGAAGAATCCGTTTGCCGACTTGGACGCAGCCAGGACGGCGCCCCTCCGCATCGAGAAGGCGCTTATCAGTCCCATACCGGAAGCGCGAAATGGATGGCTGGTGGCCATCACTTTATATCTGTTCATGGCCTTCTACGCCATCGGTCCCGGCGTGTGTGTTTGGCTCGCTCTTTCTGAACTGATGCCCACCCGCATTCGCTCGAACGGGATGAGCGTTGCGCTGGTCATCAACCAGCTTGTCTCAACCACGCTGGCGGCCATTTTTCTGCCGGTCGTGGGTAAGTACGGCTATTCCAGCATGTTCTTTTTATTCGCCGGATTCACAGTTCTTTATTTCGTAACGGCGGTGTTCTTTTTGCCAGAGACAAAGGGAAAAACCTTGGAAGAAATCGAAGAGTACTTCGGAGATGCTCGCCCTTCCGTTGCTTCCGCGCAATAGGAAGTGAGCTCATGATGACTTCAGAAGTTGACGAACGCGGCAAGCAAGACTCCGTCGTCCTGGCAGGATTACGGCATCGCGGGCAGTTTCTCATTTCCGGCCTGCTCTGGGCTGCGGCGGGTGGCTTACTTATCGTTGGTTCAAGTTACGTTCTCGTCCTCTATCACTACGCTATGAGCTTCGCCGAACGGTCACGGGCGAGCCTCGGCTTTGCGCGCCCGATCGCCGGCCCGGATTGGTTCATGCTAATAGCGCTGACCACCGGTCCGATCCTCTGCGCATTGCTTGCCGCGATTGTCTGGAATTGGTACCGGAAGGTATGGTTTCGCCGGCTGCGGCGTACCTGGCCCAATCGAAAGGATCGATGGAAATACTCGCGTTGGGAAGAACAGCCGTTGCGCGCGACCGCAGCGCAGAGAACCCGCAGTTCAGATTATCTCGCAGCGCTCTTGCGGTCCGATCAGTGGAGCGCGCACTCTGCCGAGATCAACTCGCTTCCAACGTATGAGGCCCGCGCCGAATGGCTCTTGACGGAACTCGAAAAGGATGTCGCGGAACGAGCTTTGACCACCGGCTTAACAGTCGGAATCAGCCGGAGCCGCTTTATCGACCTCTTCACCATCTTTGCCGCGGCGCTCGAATTACAGCTTCATGTTCTATCCCGGCTTGGCAAGCGTCCCTCCTGGCATGCCTGGCGAATCTTGATTCAACGTTGTGGGGCCAGTCTCTTCATCAACAGTTATCTGAACCGTCAAGACTCGCTCGCGTTAAACTTGCTGATCAAAAAAGCAGGCATGGGACTACAAGCCGCGGGAGATCTGATGGAAAATACCGTCACTCACCTCTCGGAGAGCGATGTCGATCTCGATGAGGCGTTCAATCTCCAGCACGCCGGCCTGCTTGGAATGGCGACGAAAAGTCTCGAACTCGGGGCAACGATGTCGCTGACGGTCGGTCAGGTTGGCTTGCATGTGATTGGAACTCTGATCGAATCAGTCGGCGACGAATTAACGCAAGGCGCCTTGGCCGCCGGCATCATCTACTATCACGGTATCGCGTTGGCATCCGATACGCTGGCTCTCGACGAACATCATCGACGAAGCCCCTCCATGAATCGGAGTGTCCGCGAAGGCATATGGAAAATGGGTGAAATCGCCGGATCGATCTTACGCGACTTCGTCCGTCAACGCCGCACCGCCTTTCGCGAAAAGCGACGGCAGATTGTGCGTTCACTTCCTAAGAGCGCTTATTCGGGCATTCAAGCGTTATTCGGTCGGAAATCTGAAGTCGGCTAGTGCTATTCAGACCAGCTCTCGCCCGTTTGTTCCGTAACGAACCGTTCTAAATCCTGGAACAGGGTGGCAGGGGACGTACCCGGCCCGATTTGTTTGGTCAAAATCGAAAGCGTAACCGGAAGCATAACCGAGCGCCGCCCAATCTCGATCGTCTTCTCACAGGGTTTGGCCGCCAGCTCATGCCACGATCTGCTCACCTGGGCAAATTGCGCGTCTACTTCCGTGAAAACCAGGAAGGCAGGACCGACCCACCTGCAAAGCATGGCAGGAGGTCGAATGTTCGTAGCCAGGTGTTGGGCGACATGGAGCAGTACTTCATCCCCAGCGTTCCGTCCATAATGCCGATTGGTTGCAGCCAGGCGATTGGCAAGAAATAACGCGGCGATGCACTTCTTGCCTTCGTTTATCTTGTCTGTAAGAACCCGTTCCGCCACTTGGCGGCCGGGCAATCCGGTCACCGGGTCAAGCGAACCCACCTTCCGAGGTTGGTGCGAGAAACTCGGAGAGGCGCCTAGTTGACTGCGGACTACCTCAGAGTGCGCTGCCGATTCATTCTGGATTCGAGCCGTTTCTTGCCGCACCATTTCCAGGCAGCTCAGCATTTTGGGACGAAGCAGACGGATATCTTCGAGTTCCGAGGCTTGTTCCAGTTCCCGCTCAATGAAGTTCAAATGATGAACAACGCTGGTGCGTGACTCACTTAAGAAAGTGATCGTCTCCGTCATGGCTCGCATCACGGAGTTCAGTTCTCCAACATGCGCCGACGAGCGCTTTGCGGAAATGGCGTTAAAGTTCTTGAGCGATCCTAAACCGGCGCTAACGACAGAGTTGATGTCATCGCAACTCGAGCGCTCGGTCAACGCAGTCGCCAGCGATGCGAGTTCTTTCTGAAATTGAACGTGCTCCTCCGGTTCTGCATCTACGACCTGAGTCGGAATGTTCTCGAGCAAAGACCGCAAAAATCGAACGTAATCCGCAGGTGTCGGCGAACCCGGTTTCCAGAGATTCTTGAGCGGGAGCAATTCCACAAACCACTTAGTGCCGAGCCACACGAATTCCTATCGGAAAGAAAGACAAGATTGAAGGCTAGGACCGTCTCCCAGTACCAGGTACGGATTACATATTTCTAAAGAGATAAGCATATCCCCTATCACCGATGGCTAACAAGCGCCTGAATCAAGCTGGGGTGAGTTCCTGTACCCGGTGAACATCGAGTGGTCTGTCGAGGAGGGGCTCGATCGCCTGTTTGAAGTGCAGAAAATGGGGCGTTTTCCTGTGTTCCTCAAGCGCATTCTGATTCGTCCATAGCTCATGCAGGAAAAAATGTCCCGCCGTCTTGGATTCATACAAGCGGTAAAACTCACAACCCGATTCGGCATGCGTGGGTGAAAGCATCGCCTGAAATTCTTTCTTAAGTTCAGACGATTTTCCCTCAACGGCAGCTGCTGAAACGAGCAATTCAACTTTGGGCATCGCACCTCTCCGATACAGCATGACAGGTTCAGTGCAGTTGCGGCGAGAGAGAATAGAAACCATGCTCAAGTCTCATGAAGATTGCGACCTTTAACGTAAATTCCATTCGCCGCAGACTGCCGATCGTGCTCGAATGGCTGACAACAAACCAGCCGGACGTGTTGTGCCTGCAAGAGACCAAAGTGACGGATGCCGAGTTTCCTCTCGGCGCTTTCGAGACCGCCGGTTACCACGCCGAATTTCGCGGCATGAAGGGCTACAACGGAGTAGCGACAATCAGCCGGACGAAACCGACTGCCGTTGTCCATGGATTGCACGAAGGACCCGACAACGAAGACTGCCGTATCTTGCAGACGGTCTTCGAGGGCATCACTATCGTTAACACTTACGTGCCGCAAGGTTTTCGGGTAGATTCCGATAAATACACGTTTAAGCTCGCTTGGTTCAGACGGTTGAGAAGTTACTTCGAGAAGAATCTCAACGCCAATCAGTCGGCGATTTGGCTGGGCGATCTGAATGTTGCGCCCGAACCCATTGACGTTTACCACTCAGACCGTCGCGTGAACGATGTAGACTTTCACATCGACGCCCGGAATGCTTACAAAGAGACCGTCGCATGGGGATTTGTGGATCTATTCCGCAAGTTACATCCCGACCGGGTCCAATACACTTACTGGGATTACTTCAGAAGAGCTTTCGAGAACAACTGGGGATGGCGTATTGACCACATACTGGCAACAAAACCGCTTGCGGATCGCTGCACCAGGTGCGAGGTCGATGTTGTTCCTCGACAGGCAGACGGCGCCTCGGACCACACGGTGATTTGGGCAGAGTTCGATGTCTGATTGCAGTAATAAGCGTTAACGAGGAAGAACAGGGATGGAGAAAACAGGCTCTATGTCAACTGGCACGCCTGTAGTTCGATTCAACTTTTCCGCAAGCGACGACGGCATCTTATCGTACTGATTGAGCCAATTTTCAGCACGCTTTCGGTCTCCGGTGGCCTCGATCGTGAGTAACTCTTGGCTGAGTCTCGCAAGCGCGCCCGGAATGCGTTCGAGATCGACTCCATACTTCCCGTCCTGCATGACGATAGCGTTTTGGGAAGCAAGATAATTGAACTCCATCATCTCCGCTCGGCCATGGGCTTCGGCGACCCCGTAGCGAACGCTGCGAAAAATGCCGGCAACATAAGAAATGTAGTACTCGGAAGCGCGGCTCGATGGCAAAGCTCCGTGCTTCATCAGCCAAGCCAGGCAGTACATCCCGACAACATCCGCTTTCGCTTCTTCCAGCGCAGCATAAACCGGTCCGATCGCCTGACGAATATCCTGCTTCTTTGCGCCCGTCCGCGAATACGCCGGTCCAAGGCCATGCGAAATCTCATGCAGCACCACGGCCGCCAGATAGCCCGGTCCCGAAGCCTGTGCCGCTTGTTCGCGCGGCATTATTTGGCTTGCGACCGGAAGAACGACATACTTCACCCGCGCATCCATGAAGTTCTTGAAGAAGATTTTCTTGGTCCCTTTACTCTCGTGTATGCGCGGATCGTTGAGAAGATTATCAGCCACGGCTTGATAGCCATGTAGAAGATCACCGGTGCGGAATGGAGCATCGACCACTTCCATGGGACTCGGTTGCCCTTTTTTCGAAGGGAGATCCTGTTTGTTTAGGGGAAGAGCATCCTGCATCTCCGGCACATATTGCTGGTACATCTCCAGACGAGCGCTTTCCGGTTCGTTGCGGATGAGAACGGCGGCTTCGTACGAAGTTTTTACTCCAAGGATGCCGTCCAGGTAAGTCTCATAAGGCGCAAAGATGACGTCGATCTTGGGCTTGTTCAGATCCATCCATGCCAGATCGCTGGGGTAATAATTATCGGAAAGCAGAGCGTCGGCGCGCATTCGAAGAAACTTCGAAAATTGGGGATCTTCACTCAAAGCGGCTGCTTCACGAAGGCGATCGGCCGCCGGAGCGAGCCAAGGCCCATACAGCACGTGATAGGGAACGGCTTGTAGATCCTTGCCGTACGGAACGATGACAGAGTAGGGGCTGTAGATTGCATCGCGCTGTGACGGGTGTTGTTTTACGTATTGCTCAATCCGCTCTCGCGTCATTCCAATCGGGTACAAAGCGCGACCAGGAGACGCGGTCTGCTCACCAATGAATGGACGATTCTCATCGATCAGGTCAAAGCGTCCGCCATTGATCATCAAAAGGCGCTTTAGATTCTGATCCCGCGTTGTCCGCAGCAGACGAAGCCCTTCGGGATCGCTTTGCTGCCAATAGATGCTCTCGATATCCTGAGACGCTTGAATCAATTTAGTGACGAGCTGCCGCTGATGGAGGTCGAGCGATGTCGTGTCGAGAGGCATCTCCACCCGCTGCCACTTCGCCAGCCTCGCTGCCAGATCGGCGGCAAGCGCAATCGAGCTGCACAAAGAAATTGAAAAAACAATCCGTTGAACCAGGCGCACTTCTTTTTATGGTAAACAGCGTCGCGCTTCTCATGCTATAAACTGACCACGCATGCTGACTCCATCGAAGTATCTCGTCACCCGCGCCATTGGAACGATGCTGTTACTGTCGGCTGTCTCGATGGCCGCGGTATCGATGGCGCCCACGCCGCCGATGGGCTGGAATAGCTGGGACTCCTACGGGCTGAGCGTGACCGAAAGCGAGTTCCAAGCTAATGCGGAGTTTATGTCGAAACGCCTGCGACGTTACGGTTGGGAGTATGCGGTGGTGGATGAGGGCTGGTATCTGACGAATCCGGAGGCCAAGCCGGGAAGTTTTCGGTTCTCGATGGACGGCAACGGCCTATACAGACCGGCAGCCAACCGATTTACGTCAGCCGCAAAAGATCAGGGATTCAGCAAGCTATCGGACTGGGTGCATGCACGCAACATGAAGTTCGGTATTCACATCATCCGTGGCATTCCGCGCGAAGCCGTACAAAAGAACCTTCTTATTTCTAATTCGAGTTTTCGGGCTTCGGAAGCGGCCGATACTTCAGATACATGCCGCTGGAACTCCGATAATTACGGCGTGAAAAACAATCCGGCAGGTCAGGAGTACTACGATTCCGTCGCCGCTTTATACGCGAAGTGGGGTGTCGATTTCGTGAAAGTCGACTGCCTCACCGTTCCTTACAAAAGCGATGAGATCAGAATGTTCAGCGACGCGCTGCGCAAAACCGGCCGGCCCATTGTTCTGAGCTTATCTCCGGGGCCAACGCCGATCGAGAAGATAGATGATCTTCGCAATTATGCTCAGATGTGGAGGATGTCCGATGACTTTTGGGATCACTGGAAGAAGTGGCCCGATAAGGCATGGTCACAAAGTCTGCTCGATCAGTTTGCCTTGATTGCAAAGTGGGCTCCTCTTGTGAAGCCGGGACATTGGCCGGATGCCGACATGCTCCCGCTAGGCTACCTCGGCCCGAGACCTGGAGAAGGAAAACCGCGCACTAGCGAGCTTACCCATGACGAGCAGAGAACCGTGATTACGCTTTGGTCCATTTTTCGTTCACCTCTTGTCGCAGGCAATAATTTGACAAAGTCCGACGAGTGGACTTTGTCACTGCTCACGAATGAAGAAGTAATAGCAGTCGATCAGCATTCTCAAGCCAGCAGGGCCGTGCTCAACGATAGCAAGAAGGCGATCTGGCTAGCGAAGCCGGAGTCCGGTACGGGAGCCTACGTGGCGGTGTTTAACCTTGAAGACGTCGCACAGACGATTCGGTATCCGCTTCAGTCTCTCGGCTTGCCGGGCGTCGCTTTTAAGATCCGTGATCTTTGGGAAAAGAAAGACCTGGGCACAGCAGATGTACTCAAAGTCGCGCTCCGTCCGCATGCCTCAGCGCTTTACCGGCTCAATTAGGTAGTTTCCGGCGCAATAGTAGCGCTCCTTGCAGTCGCGGCTCAGTAACTATTTTCTGATCAGTCGACAACACACGTTACTCGCAAGCACGCAATCTGAGCGTTTTCCGTCGAGCAGTTTATTGCTCATCAAGGAATAGTAACTTCAGTGGGTGGTGACTTATCGCTTTCGTTATTCCTCTGATCCACGGAACTTACTTCGTAGCGATAAGTGTGCCCGTGCTCGACTTTACGGTCACCGAATGTGGGAAGCGCAACAAGATCGCCTTGACGAACGAACGGACCATTATTATCTGAACGATAAACGTAATAGCCTTTTAGATCCGGTTCGGAATTCCGATGCCAAGAGAGTTCAGCTGTGTCGCCCGAGGCGAGTCCGGTGAGACCGGATGGCACCGCAGGAGAATATATATCGGGTTTTTGGATCGTCTTTACATCTGAGGCGAGGCTCTTTGCAATCCCGTTGACGGCAATGACGCTGTACTTGTACGGGGTATCCCACTTTGCGCCTCCATCGATATATTCGGCCGTCGACGAGGTCCCGATTTGAACCGGCGCAGTCTCACCCGGTCCCTGTCGAAGTATTCGATATTGAGTATTCGGCCCTTCTTCATTCCAAGTGAGGCGATAACCGTTCGCTGTTGCGTCAACGGCAATGACCGGCGGCTTGAGCGGAGAAACAACCCGAACGTGCTCAACGTTGGACCAGGAAGAGTAGTTCTTATTGCTCTTGACTGCAGTCTTCACAGCGATCGCGACGTCTTTACCTACCCAATCAGAAACACTTGCGGTGAAGGTTATAGGAACAGGTCTTGCTACATCTTTCTCGCTAGGCTCGGGCAGCGGGACCATGTACTCTCTTCCCTTATCAGCCCACTGAGACAAGTCAAAAGGATGCTGGTCCGGACCGATATTGATCTGAATCTCGGAGAACTTACTAATAGCAAGATTGTCGGTTGTTCGTGCAGGAGTAGTGAACGAGATCTGGAGTTGATCTCCAAGCTCAGTTACTACTAAGTCAACCACTGCAGCGGGAATTTGCGGAGACGGCGGCACAACCGGTCCGACGTAACCGCAACTGACCAAGAAGACAAAGAGAATACAGACGGCAGGAGCCGCAATTCGCACTACAGAATGTACCTGCTAAGATCCTGATCTTTGACAATCTCCGCCAGCTGCTTTCGAACATAGGCGGCATCGATCTTGATGTTCTTCTTCTTGAGATCCGGACCATCGAAGGAGATGTCTTCGAGCAGCTTCTCCATAATCGTGTGAAGGCGACGAGCGCCGATGTTTTCCGCATTCTCGTTGACCTGCGCAGCGATCTTGGCGATTTCGACCACCGCATCATCGGTGAAGCTTAATTTGATCCCCTCCGTGTCCAGCAAAGCAGAATATTGTTTGACCAGCGCAGATTTAGGCTCCTTCAAGATCCGAATGAAATCGGCTTCGGTGAGTGACTTCAGCTCAACGCGAATAGGAAACCGGCCCTGCAGCTCAGGAATCAGATCCGACGGCTTCGAAACATGGAACGCGCCTGCCGCGATGAAGAGAATGTGATCGGTTCGGACGAACCCATGACGCGTGTTCACCGTGGTTCCTTCCACGATGGGCAAGATATCGCGCTGGACGCCTTCGCGGCTCACGTCCGGCCCGTGACCTCCTTCGCGCCCCGCAATCTTGTCTATCTCGTCCAAAAAGACGATGCCGTTTCGCTCCACCCGCTCCAGAGAAATACGCGTCACCTGGTCCATGTCGACCAGCTTCTGCTCTTCTTCCTGAATCAGATATTCCAAGGCCTCCGAGACACGCATGTTGCGTTTCTTGGTGCGCGGGCCGAACAAGCCGCCCATGACATCTTTCAAATTGATGTCCATCTCTTCGACATTTCCGTTGTTAGAAAGTTCGAAGGTCGGTCCGCGTTCCTTGACATCCACTTCCACCATGCGGTCGTCCAACTTGCCGGAACGCAGCTTCTCTCGCAGCTTTTCGCGCGTCCGCTCCACGCTCTCCGCGGATTCCGGCTGTGGCGGCATCAGCAGATCCAGAAGACGGTCCTCCGCCTGCTGTTCGGCCCGATCGGCGACTTGTTCCAGGCGCTCCTCGCGAACCATGTCAATAGCGATATCCACCAGGTCGCGAATCATCGATTCGACATCGCGCCCCACATAACCGACTTCGGTAAACTTGCTGGCCTCCACTTTTAGAAACGGAGAATTAGCGAGCTTGGCCAGCCTTCTTGCCACCTCGGTTTTGCCGACGCCGGTCGGGCCGATCATCAAGATGTTCTTCGGCATGACTTCTTCGGCCATCTCCGGGTCCAGCTTCTGGCGGCGCACCCGATTCCGCAGCGCGATAGCGACCGAGCGCTTCGCTTCCGCTTGACCGATGACGTGCTTGTCTAATTCGGCGACAATTTCCCGAGGCGTCAGCTCGTCGAGAAGCGGTGTTTCATCGGAAGATTGCTGCGGCAGATAAATCACCATTACGACAACTCCTCAAACGTCACGCTCTCATTTGTGTAGATACAAACTTCAGCTGCGATCTTCATTGCCTTCTCGACAATCTCCCGCGCTCCGAAATTCGTGTTCCCGAGAAGCGCCACGGCCGCGGATTTCGCGAAGGCTCCCCCCGACCCAATGGCAGCGATGGGACTGTCCGGCTCGATGACATCGCCCGTTCCACTCACGATGTACATGTTCTCAAGGTCAGACACCAGAAGCAGCGCTTCCAGATGCCTTAACATGCGATCGGTGCGCCATTCTTTTGCCAGCTCCACCACGCTGCGCGCAAGGTTCCCGCTGTGCTGCTCCAGCTTGCCTTCGAAACGCGCAAACAGAGCGAACGCATCGGCTGTTGAGCCGGCAAATCCGGACAGAATTTTGCCATTATAGAGACGCCTCAATTTACGCGCGCCAGACTTTAATACTTCACTGCCCATGGTGACCTGGCCGTCACCAGCCAAAACCACTTTGCCGTTGCGCCGAACGCAGAGTATCGTCGTCGAACGGATCTTCTTCGTCATTTAAATCTGTTTCCCGGTGTCCTGGAATGGGCGCTCGAGTTGCGAACACCAACATCCTTGCTGAACCCTTATTTCATCACAGGAAGGAACGGCGGAGGCTCCATCCACGCTGTCGACTTCCGCCGAGGGGCGAAAAGCCGGCGCTAGTCACAATCGCCACACACTCTCGAAGTTAAAGTAGAAATGTTGCAATATTGACACACCAAGGCTGCTATAAACTCAGTAGAATCAAATAATTAAGCGGTTTTCAGCTTGGGCTCCTGATATTCTAAATACTTCTGAAATGAAGTACGAGTCAACGATTGGCCGAGCGGTTGAGATTGACGGTATTGGTCTGCACCACGGAGCGCCGGTTCACCTTCGTATCTCACCGGCTCCCCCCGCCACTGGCATCGTTTTCATTCGCACTGATCTTGAGAACGCCAGGATCCCTGCTAGTTGGGAATATGTGGAGCGCGTCAGCTACGCGACGAGTCTGATGCATCCTCGCGGAATTTTTATTTCGACAACGGAACACTTGCTGAGCGTGCTGTACAGCATGGGCATCGACAATGCGTTTCTGGAACTGGATAATCTCGAAGTGCCAATTTTGGACGGTAGCGGCCTGCCCTTTATTGAGTTGATACAGGAGGCTGGCATCCAACAATCTCGCCGCCTTCGAAGATACATGAGGGTTATTGAGCCTGTTTCGGTTGAGGCAAACGGGAAGCGAGTCGCCATTCTTCCTTCTGACAGATTTCAGTTGCGTTGCCATAATTTTTTCGATCACCCGATGGTCGGCGAGCAGAGTTTACAGCTGGACATCACTCCGGAGGTATATGCATCGGAGATCGCGCCTGCCAGAACTTTCGGATTCGAATACGAACTGGACCAGATGCGTGACATGGGTCTGATCCGCGGCGCGAGCCTCGACAACGCGATCTGCTTCACGCGAGACGGCATTGCCAATCCAGAAGGCCTTCGCTTTGCGGACGAGTGCTGCCGGCATAAGGCGTTAGATTTAATCGGCGATTTAGCCTTAATCGGGAAGCCGCTGCTCGGTCTGCTGGTCGCGGAGAAGGCCGGTCATGCCATGCACGTAGCGCTGGTCAACAAGATCATGTCTGACAAATCGCTGTATGAACTGGTCACGCTCGACCATCTTTCTTCGCGTTCCGCGGCAGCTTCGTCCCACGCTCTGGTCTCGTAGGCAAGGCGTCTCCTATTAAGATTGGGGGTTGCGACAGCTCCCGCATCTTCTGACGCTGCTCCGGGTTTTTTCGGCGCCGCTCCTTGCCTATTTCATCGTCACGGCGCGTTATCGGGAAGCTTTGCTGGTTGTGATCCTGGCTGGTTTAAGTGACTGGTTCGACGGATGGGCCGCTCGGCGGCTGGGTGCAACGGGCAGATTAGGCGTAATTCTGGATCCGCTTGCAGACAAGGTGATGTTGGTGACCTTGTTCGTCGCATTAGCCTACGTCAGAACCATCCCTCTTTGGCTGCTCGTCTTGGTGATGGGACGTGATTTGGTGATTGTAATCGGGGCGCTGTTACTGCGTATGTTTCGTGGCACTCAAAAATTTGTGCCCTCCCTCATTGGCAAGGTGAGCACGTTCTTCCAGATTCTGTTCGTCCTGTTGGTGTTGTTGAATTTAGCTTTTCCCTTGCCGATTCTTTTTTGGCTGGAGATGCTGGCCCTCTTTCTTACGGCTCTTTTCACGGCCTGGAGTGGGATCGGCTATGTGTTGTTGGGCATACGACTGACGCGCCGAATAGAATCGCGCACCTGAATTGAAGGCTTTTCAGGTGCAAGTTGCAGCCGGTAACCTGAACCCACTACAAACAGGACGGACAACACCGACTTTAACTTTCTTATCCTTAGCAACTTATAAAGTTCATTGACGCTGCCGAAAGCCGGGAGTAGCCTGGAAGACATGGAGCCGGGTGCCGACAATTATCTGCCGTCGCGACTGTACGCTCGCTGCGGCTGGGCTGCGTTGGCATGCTCTCTTATCTGCTTCGCCTGTGCGCTTCGCGCGCCCATGGCCTTTATTCCGGGGTCGCTCTGCGTGGCGACCGGCGTTGGCCTCTTCTGGTTAGTACGCCGTCCCCAGATCCGCGTTTCAGCGATGCAGTTCAATGTTGGTGAACGCTCCATCGCATGGCGAGAAGTGCGGGAAATCAACATTCGGCTTACGTCGCCGCTGGTCTTGTCGGTCAAATTAACCAACTCGCGTCGCCGCCTGCTCATTTTTCCCGGAGAGCCGGAGCGAATTGCGCGCCTGATGTATCAGCTTCGGAAGAATTCGTACTTAGCAACGTTTGACGGTGTCGCCTATCGCGATTATTGGATTTGGACGAGCGTCACCGATTCCAATAAAGAAGAAAATGGCATGGAGACCCCGGTCCGTATGCTGAGTTCCGATGACGAGCAGGAAGTCGAGCGGATGTTTCAGAAACTGAAAAGCGTCGGCCGTTTTGACTCTCGTTCTGACGATTCCACTTCGGATGAGGGTTAAGCCTGAGCCAAGCCCAATCGAATAGATCCCGCCTTCGGCTGGGCGGGTTTATTCTTCTCCTATTCCTGCTTACCGCTATTGTAATTTTCGTCTTCAGGGTTCCGCTGCTGACTGCCGCCGGAAAAGCTCTGGTTGAAGATGATGGCCCCCGGAACGAGCAGGCCGCTGTGGTGCTTGGCGGCGACGGTTTTGGAACACGCATCGTAAAGGCCGCTGAACTGGCCAGGGCCGGTTATGTTAAATGTGTGTTAGTAAGTGGGCCAGCCGCTTTCGGGAGGCATGAGTGCGATTTCTCCATCCCTCACGCGGAGAGCAAAGGCTTCCCGGCATCCATGTTTCGAGCTGTTCCAAACGAATCCGACTCCACGCGAACAGAAGCGCAATTCTTTAAGGGCTTCTTGCGGCAGAACGGCATCCACGGCATTCTTCTGGTAACCAGCGTGTATCATACGCGCCGCGCAGCCCGCATCTTCAGACAAACGATGCCTGACCTTCAGTTGAATGTGATTCCGGCGCCCGATCCTTTCTATACGCCGGATACCTGGTGGAAAACCCGCAATGGGCAAAAGACGTTTTTGCTTGAATTGACAAAGACCGTCGCGAATCAGCTGAGAATTTAGAATGTTGAAGTCTTTATCAACTTTGTGGCCGTATCTGGGGCGCTATCGAAAAGGCCTTGCGCTTGGCATAGGCGCACTCGTAATGAAAGATCTGCTGGCTGCCGCGCAGCCGATTGTGATTGGCCGAGGCGTCGACCTGCTCACCAGCGGCTTTCGAGTTCAGTTGGTCGTGGAGCTTGCAGCGATCCTTGCGGGGTTGTCTCTGGTTAAAGGAATTTTCCAGTACTGGATGCGGGTCATCATCATCGGCATCTCCCGCGACATCGAATACGATCTTCGCAACGATCTGTTCGGTTCACTGGTGCGCCTGTCTCAGGATTTTTACTCGCGCTTCCGCACGGGCGACATCATGGCTCGGAGCACCAACGACCTGAATGCGGTTCGAATGATGCTGGGTCCGGGCGTGATGTATTGCAGCGAAACGCTGTTGATGCTGATTTTTGCAGCCGCCGTGATGCTGCATTCCGATCCTCGCCTGACCCTTTTTGCCCTGTCTCCCGCGCCGCTGGTCTCTCTCGCCGTCGTCTTTTTTGGGCGGCAGATTCACGCGCGTTTCGAGCAGATTCAGAAGATGTTCGCGGAGATCAGCAGCCGTGTGCAGGAAAATCTTGCGGGGGTGCGAGTGGTGCGCGCCTATGCACAAGAGTCAGCAGAAGTCGAGCAGTTTGAAAATCTCAATCAGGATTACGTTCGGGAAAATATTGGGCTTGCGCGCATCCAGGGCATGTTCCAGCCTCTGCTGCAGGCGCTGATCGGGCTCACCTTCCTCATGGTTCTGTGGTTCGGCGGCCGGCAACTGTTGCAGCATCGCATCAGCCTGGGAAGCTTTGTGATGTTCAACACCTACATGGGAATGTTGATCTGGCCCATGATTGCGTTTGGTTGGGTGATTAACCTGATGCAGCGCGGCACCGCTTCGCTCGATCGCATCAATGAGATTCTCCATCAAAAACCAACCATCAAAGGCCCGGCTGCGAACGTCATGGATCCGGAGGAGAGGTCGGTGGATATCTCGTTCCGGGGAACCACTGTAAGGTTCGGCGATCGAGAGGCTGTTGCGGGTGTCAATCTGACGATTCGGGAAGGTGAGACGGTCGCCATTGTGGGTCACACCGGCGGCGGCAAAACAACCCTGGTAAACCTGATTCCGCGCCTGTTGGATCCGAGCGAGGGAACAGTCGAAATCGGCGGCGTGGATATTCGGCAATTCGATCCGGAGAAATTGCGCGGGCAAATCGGCTTCGTTCCGCAAGAGACCTTCCTGTTTAGCGCAACCCTAGCCGAGAACATCGCCTGGGGCGCGCCGCACGCGACCAAAGAGCAGATCAGCTGGGCAGCCGATGTGGCCGGACTCAGCACCGATATCGACACCTTCCCGAATGGGCTGGAAACAGTGGTTGGTGAGCGCGGACTCACGCTCTCGGGCGGACAGAAGCAGCGAACCGCGATTGCCCGCGCCATTCTTCGCAATCCACGTATTCTCATCCTCGATGACGCTCTTTCGAGTGTTGATACCGTAACTGAGGAGCGAATTTTGAACGGCCTCTCTAGCTTGATGCTCGATCGCACCACAATCCTGATCTCCCATCGCGTGTCTACGGTTCAAAACGCCGACCGCATTGTGGTTCTGAATCATGGGAAAATCGTGGAGACCGGCACACATCGAGACTTGCTGGTTCGAGGCGGCTACTATGCCGAGCTCTATCAGAAACAATTGCTCGAAGAAGAATTGGAGACTATCTGACCCATGCGGACAACAACTATAAGCAGGCGCAAATGGATGGGAGCCGTGCCGGGCGGAGTGGCTCTGCTGACGTCGCTAAACAGTTCAGTGAACAGCTCAATGAAAGCCCAGGAGTATCGAATCGCAGGCGCCGATCTCAAGCTGGGCGTGGCGTCCTACTCATTCCGCAAATTCTCCAGAGAACAGGCGATTGCAATGACAAAGCAATTGCATACGCCTTATATCAACATTAAAAGCTTCCATCTGGCGCTGGATAGCACGCCGGAACAGATCGACGCGGCCAAAAAAGAATTCGATGCTGCAGGCGTTATCGTGGTCGGCATCGGAAACGTCGATTTTCAAAAAGACGATGAAGCGGACATGAGGAGCAAATTCGAGTATGCGAAAAGGCTCGGCGCTCCGGTGATTGTGTGTGCCCCGACGCAGTTCACGCTGCCGAAACTTGGCAAGTTTGTAAATGAATACGACATCAAGATCGCTGTTCATAACCACGGCCCCGAGGACAAACACTTTCCCACTCCGCAAAGCGTTCTCAAGATCGTGCGGAACATGGATCCACGCTGCGGGCTTTGTATCGATATCGGCCATACTTCCAGAACCGGTGTCGATATCGTCGAATCGATCGCGGAAGCAGGTCCACGACTGCTGGACATGCATGTGAAAGATTTAGCAGACAAGAAAGTGAAGGAGAGTCAGGTTCCGGTGGGAGACGGCAAACTGCCCTTTCCGCAGATCTTCTCGCAGTTGATCAAGATGAAGTACAACGGATGCGTCAATCTGGAGTACGAAATCGACGATAACGATCCGATGCCCGGCATGCAGAAGAGTTTTGCTTACATGCGGGGCGTGCTAGCCACCCTTCAAACGCTCCGGCAATCCTAAGGTCGGGCCCACGCCGGCCATCGTTGCCGGGCTGTAACTTTCCAGTTCCGGGATTTCTATGACCGTCTGCGTGCCCTTGCCTGGCGTGCTGTCGATGGACATTTTATATGTCGATCCGAACAGGACGCGAAGACGCTCGTTGACATTACTGACTCCGATTCCCTGCTCTAATAAAGCTCCAAGCTTCGAGTCGGGAATACCAACGCCATCATCCTCAATCGAGATGATAAGCCGGGTCTCTTCGATCCAAGCTCGCAAGCGGATCATGCCGCCTTCCACCTTGCTCGCTAATCCATGTTTAATCGAATTTTCGATGATCGGCTGCAAAATCATGCTTGGTATAAACCGTTCGAGCGCACTTTCTTCAATCTCCTTCGAGAACCGCAGCTTGTCTCCAAATCGCATCATTTCAATCGCAAGATAATCGTCGATGAACGAAACCTCCTCCCGCAGCGGTGAAAAATTTTCGGTTTTTCGAAGCAGCCGCCTCAAGATGCTGGAGAGCTTGTAAACCATGCTGCGCGCCCGGTCCTGATCGATTCGGATCAGCGTGGAGAGCGAGTTTAAAGTGTTGAACAGAAAATGCGGATTGATTTGATTTGTCAGCGCGGTCAAGCGAGCTTCCACCAACCTTGCTCGCTGCATTTCAAGCTGCCTCTCAGCCCGGAAGCTGCTCCACACGCGAATCGGTAGCGAGACTGCAAACAGAGTGGTAGCCGCAGAGGCAGCTAAAAGCCAGGCGCTCAACGGAGCCTTGGTGGTAGCAAACAGAAAGAACGTCCCATGCTGGGAGAATCCAAGGCGGTACACTCCCCAACGAACCAGATCCATGGTGATCACGAGGACATTGCAAATCACATTGAAGGCGGCGCGCCCCACGATCCGGGGCTGAATAGCGCTGCGATTGAGCCGCAAAATTTGCTTAAAGAGACGATACAGATTCAAGTCGATAAACGGAGAAAAATACCAGATGTCTTCCTTCTGCGGCGCTAAGTCGTGCATCAGAGCGCCCACCAGCCCGGCGGCTGCATAGAGCGGCATCGACATGTATTTGCCAACGAACATATCGGGTAAGGAGGCGCAAAGCCCGGTGATCAGCCCGCTGACGTACCCACCGAGCATTCCCGCAATAATGCTTCCTTCCAGTGCAAGATCGATGGCCTGATACTGGTTGTGGCTCAGTATGCGGACTGCCGCGCTTGCTCCAAACAACAGCGAAAAAATAAAAGCCAATTGCAGCCGGTCGTCCACCGTCCGCTCATCCTTCAGAAGAATGGTTTGAATGCGCCCGAATCGCATCAGAATGCTTGCGATGGACGCAGAGACGGCGACCTTGATCAGTAGCGTGGCAATCTGCAGTTGGGTCAACATGAATGGCGACAAAGCCCGAAACCAGCTTCGGCTCCTATAATAAAGGGGCCGGGATGTGCCGGCATCCTTCCGTCCTGCTTCTTCATCCAACAAACGGTTGACTGGAAACAATTTGTCCGATTTCAAGCTGAACAAAGTAGCCGAGGCCGACTTTCCAAGCCGCTTTGGTCACTTTCGCATCTACGGTTTTGAGGGCGTTCGATCGTTGGGTACGGAAGAAGCGCTTGCCCTTCGAATGGGTGAGGTCTCACGGCAGCACGGCCCTTTATTGGTTCGGATACACTCTCAGTGCTTGACCGGCGATGTTCTGCATAGCCTGCGATGCGATTGTCGCGCTCAGCTGGAACTGGCTCTCGATCAGATCTCTGCGGAAGGCCGCGGGATGTTGATCTATGAGCATCAGGAAGGACGCGGTATTGGCTTGTTAAACAAGCTTCGGGCTTATGAGCTCCAGGATCAGGGCCGCGACACCGTGCAGGCGAATGAAGAGTTAGGCTTTAAGGCGGATCTTCGTGACTATGAGCTTCCCGCAGCCATTCTGAACTACTTTGGCGTCGCTCAAGTCCGGCTCTTGTCGAACAATCCGGATAAGATCGCGGCACTGCAAAATGCCGGCATTGAGGTTGTGGAGCGTGCGCCCATCGTGGCCCCACCCCTTGACAGTACTCTCGCTTATTTGAAGACCAAGCGGGACAAGCTCGGTCACCTGTTCTAATCCAAAGGGCCGCCACCCAAAATCGTCGGAAGTTGCGGCAACTGGATCCAAATCGGATGATTGTTGGTTTCAGGTGAAATCACCAAGCCATTCAAAAGCGGATTCGAATGACCTTCGGCATTGGCAACGGCTCTCAAACCGACAACTAAATTCGTATCCGTTACCTTCGCGTCGATATATTCAGTAGACGGCTTCCGGCAACTGTGACCGGTCGCAATTCCAAAATCAAAGTTTGCAGCGGCTATCCGGCTTTGAAATTCCAGATTAAGAGGACCGTTGAAAAGCCCGTCGCCTGAAGCCCCAGTGCTGTAGCCGCCGCTACACTCTCCTACTCCATACATCAGCTCAATTTTGTAGTTGCCGTTTGGAACATGAAATCGATAAACGAGATCATCTCCATACGTGTACATGTAGCTTTGCCACACGGACACACTAGGAATCTGCCCCCAGGCATTCACCGGATAATTGTCATCGATGACGGCATGATTTCCTGTTTCAAAGCCAAGATCCGGCAACCATGAATTTCCGCTCTCGTCGACTGAACTAGTTTGAGATCCCGTATCGATACGAATAACGCCAGCGGGAATGATCGTTACTTCGATGCTTGTCGATGCGTTCGGATCGGCGACGCTAGTGCCGGTGATAGTGGCCGTCGTCGCGCCAGTGACCGATAAAGGCGCGACATAAATTCCATTGGGACCTATCGTTCCTGCGCCAACAGCAGGAGTAATTGTCCAATTCACAGCAGAGTTGGATGTTCCATTCACCCAGTAGGGAACTTGAAAAGCTGGAGTGCCGGCCTGAACTGTCAACGTAGGATTTGGCGTACCGACCATCACCGGCTGAATTGCAATCGGAAGCTTGACTATATTCACTGGGTTCGAGAGGTCGGATACCGTAAGCAGGGCATAATTGGCTGGCTTCTGGTAAGGATTAGAGGGATTCACCTCGTTCGAGTTCGTGGATAAAATAAAACTCGACTCATCGACCACTTCGAAGTTCGAAGCGTCCACGCGCCAGTTCATCGCGCTCAGGTCTGCAACCACCTGTGGATCTTCGGTTACATCACTCGAAGCCGTGATGTGCCCCTCGCTCCCGACATCCGCGAGAAACATTCCGTATTCCTTCAAAGCGGTTAGAACCACCTGCGTTGTGACTGGAAAGCCTGAGATGTCGAAACTCTGTTTCAACCGAAATCTCGCGCCCATGGGAGGAGCGCTCGGTTGCGCGCCCGTGCTGCCGATGGCCGGCCACCGGCTACTGCTGCCAATACAGCCGAGGCAAGTCGTAAAGCGCAGCGCATGCTTGATGACACCGGCTTTGATCTCGCTGAGATGCAGAGTTAAAGGCGCCAGAGGCAATCCGGCGGCGTCAGTCGTACCTCCGCCCTGCGCAGGATCAACGGGCTGTTGATAGCTGGTCGAGGGATAAGTCCATCCACTCACTGCAGTGCACGCTGGACAGCTTGAGATCGGGTCGCCATCCTGATACGTTTCATAGAACTGACAGGTTTGTCGATTGATCGCCAGCATGTGGTGATCGCTGCTTCCATCCGGAGCATACGCGCCGCCTTCGCGCTTCTTGTCAGGCAAAGCTGGAATCAGAAAATTAGTGCCGTTATATTGAGACGTGTATAAAAACGTTTGCGGACTTGCCTGAAGTGCGTTCGTGACAACGTTAGTGCCCCAACTGTAATCTATCCAGATACCGATACTGCTGACATACGGAACCCAGGACGGTGAATTGCTGTCCACCGGAAGCTTGTCGATTCTGGTATTGAATACGGAGTCACTGGGCAGCACCATACAGCCATTGAGAGTATGTTGCGGCGCGATGAAAGCAGGCGCCGTAAACGTTGTGCTCGTTCCCAGGGCTGAACTGAGCGATCCAGCGCCCGCAAGCGTAAAACGTACCGGCCGATCGGCGGTAATGGTGACAGTGCCTCCTTCATTGACGACAGGATCACTGGGTGTTATATGGATGCTCTGACTGAGCGCCAAAGCAGGGATCAGGAAAAGAATTGATCTCATCTGTTCTTGCGGGCCAATCGAAGCGTCGGACTCTTTGCGGAAGGGGATAACGGAGGTTCAGCAACTGCTAACGCTTAGCCACGTTTAAGAAGTGGCAATCGCAGCGCGTTTGAAACATAGGATTCTACGCCGTCACGCCGACGCATTTTGGGTGTTCTGCTGTGCGGTGCGATGACGGTTGGCGGCAACGTTACAATACGGAAGAGTTTATTCGCGCGCGGGCCCTTAGCTCAGCGGTTAGAGCAGAGGACTCATAATCCTTTGGTCGTAGGTTCAAATCCTACAGGGCCCACCACTCGGTTCTTGCCGGATCGAATGGGGGCGGTACTCTCGTTCGCAACATGACGACAGCGAGGCAACTGAGTGTTATTGTTCCCGCCTATAACGAACAGCGAACCATTCAGCTCGTCTTGGAACGCCTTTTCAAGCTGCCGGATCTTCTCGAGATTATTCTCGTCGACGACTGCTCTACCGATCGAACCAACGCCTTGGCTTCAGCCATCGCCCTTTCTCATCCTGAGCTGGTTGTATTACGCCACTCAAAAAACCTTGGAAAAACAGAAGCCTTAAAAACCGGATTCAACGCTTCAAAAGGCGATATTGTCATCGTTCAAGACGCTGATTTGGAGTACAACCCGGCCGAAATTCCCAGTCTTATCGAACTGATCAAGGAAAATAACGCGGACGTAGTCTTCGGCTCGCGCTTCCAGGTCAGACGTGCGGCCAGGGTCTTGTACTACTATCATTACCTCGCAAACAAAGCGTTGACGATGCTAAGCGACATCCTCACGAACCTGAATCTCACCGACGTGGAGACCGGCTACAAAGCTTTCCGGGGAGAGATCATTCGCAATATGGTGATCACCTCCAGCGGCTTTGGATTCGAGATTGAAGTTACAGCCAAAGTAGCAAAACTGCGCTGCGCAATATACGAAGTCCCAATCAGTTACTACGGGCGCACGTACCAGGAAGGCAAAAAGATCGGCCTGAAAGACGGGATCGCCGCGCTCTGGTACGTCCTCTACTACAATCTTTTTGTGAGCGCCGAGACCTCGTTCAAAAACGTCACAGCTCTCCAGCAAAAACTCGCACTTATCGCAGCAGAGCGGCTTGATGATTAACCCGCAGAATGTGCCGAGTAAGCGCTCGACTGAGCAATGGTTCAATCTTCTCGCGTATCTCACGTTTGCATGCTCTTTCGCGTTCGTTGCGTCGCGACCTCTGTTGCATAGAGACGTCGAAGGAGCCGTTCGGATGCGAGATTTCGTCACGCCGTACACCGGTGCGAGGTGTCTCCTCGCTCACTGCAATCCTTACGACTTACAGCAGGTCAAGGATGAGTTCCGTGCAGCCGGCGGTGGCGAAGCCGATCATGCTCCCTGGCTCTGGGAACCGCCCGTTTACCCGCCTTCGAGTCTGGTTGTCATATTGCCCGCCGCCGTATTTAATTTCCGCGTGGCCAGCTCCCTTTGGTTCGGCTTCAGTCTTGTTTTCTTCTCGACTGCGCTATTGGCGACCACTTTACTAGTCGAGCGCAGATATCGTTCCTGGGCTGTTTTGCTCGTTGCCGGCTTGCTCGCCACAAGACTTGTTGGCGAGCTTATCGGCATTGGTCAACCGAGCGCCCTGGCCCTTGGCGCCGCTATCCTCGCGCTCTATTTACTACTGAACGAGAGATTCCAATCCGTCGCAATCATTCTTCTCGGTATCAGTCTTGCGTTAAAGCCGCAACTGTCAGGAGCGATTTTTCTGCTTCTCGTATTTCGAAGGCAAACAAGACGGCCGGCGATCGTCTCGGCCATTTTCGCATGCTTACTTATGCTCGTCGGCGTGGTCTGGCTGCAGATAACTCCGGCTTCTAAGAGTTGGCTGCACGATTACAAAGCGCAAATTGCGTCGTCCGTCACAGACGGGGTGAACAATCCCTCCTGGAACCTGCAACACGCCCATCGCATGCTGAATCTGCAAGCCTCTTTCGCAGCAATCTTCGATTCGCCTGCAACCTACAACACACTGGCCTGGTCGATCAGCTTGTTGCTACTGGCAGTGTGGGCGACCGCTTATCGCAAGGACTCTGACTCGCGCGAATTGACCCTACAAGCCATGGCCGCTATCGTGTGTATCGGCCTGCTCCCGGTCTACCATCGCGAATACGATGTTCCAATCCTGATACTCACCTTCCCTGCCCTCTTAAACCTCGTGGCTCATCGAACAAAGATCGGCGTTGCGGCTCTCGTGCTCACTGTTCCGCTCTTATACTCACCTTTTCGACCGCTTGGTTTCATGCAGCACTTCGGCTCGGCTGCCTTCCTGGTCAAAACAATCCCGTTCGCCCGCCTCCGGGTGCTCCTCTTTGGAAGACCGCAACCTCTGGTAGTTCTGTGTCTTGCGGTGCTGTACACTCTTGCATTGATCGACAGCTCCAAAAGTAATTGGCAAAAGCGCCACGCGGTGACAAACTAGGAAGGTTTCTTCGATGCTGAATCAATATCTACTTCGGACCTACTCCGCCTTGATCGGAATTTTATTTGTCTGTGCAACTTCGATTTCCGCTCAAACCAAATACGACTTACTGCTCCAGGGCGGCCACGTCATTGACGCGAAAAACCACTTGTCGGCCAACCGTGACGTAGCCATTTTCAACGGAAAAATAGCCGCCGTCGAAGAACATATTGACCCCTCTCGCGCACTCAAGACAGTCGATGCGAAAGATCTGTACGTGACGCCGGGACTGATCGACATCCACGTGCACGTCTACGCCAGCCCTGGGGAAAAGAACTCCTACGCCGGTGATGAGGGCGTTTGGCCGGACGGCTTTACCTTTCGCGTTGGAGTCACCACGGTTGCCGATGCGGGTTCTTCGGGATACAAAAACTTCGAAGATTTTAAGCAGCACGTCATTGATCGTTCCAAAACACGAGTTCTCGCGTTCCTGAACATCGTCGGAGCCGGTATGCGCGGGCCCAAATACGAAAACAATTTGGCCGATATGGAGCCTGCGCCGGCGGCCGCCATGGCCAAGCGGTATCCGGGACTCATCATCGGCATCAAAACGGCCCACTACGCCGGGCCCGAGTGGACCCCTGTCGAACATGCTGTCGAGGCCGGCAAATCAGCCAACATTCCGGTGATGGTTGATTTTGGCGCAAACAAGCCGGAGCGCCCCATCACCGTTCTGCTCGGACAAAAATTGCGCTCCGGAGACATTTACACTCACTGCTATTCGGGCCTGCGCAACGAGCTCGAACCGGATGGCAAACTGAATCCCGGCATGTGGGCCGGTAGAAAGCGCGGCGTAATCTTCGATGTCGGGCACGGTGGAGGAAGCTTCGCCTGGCGTATTGCTGTTCCTGCCATCAAACAGGGATTTCTTCCCGACTCAATTTCAACGGATTTGCACATCGGAAGCATGAACGCCGGCATGAAAGATATGCTCAACGTAATGAGCAAATTTCTGGCTCTGGGATTGACCCCCGATCAGATCATCGCTCGCTCCACATGGAACCCGGCGAGAGAAATTCATCACGAGGAACTCGGCAATCTATCGGTCGGATCTTCCGCAGATGTAGCTGTCATCCGTCTCAAGAAGGGCAGCTTCGGCTTTACTGATATGTACGGCGCTCGAATGAATAGCAGTCAGGAGTTCGAGTGTGAGATGACCGTCAAGGGTGGAAAAATTATCTATGATCTGAACGGTTTGAGCAGACCGGAGTGGACGAAGTTGCCCAAAGACTACAAGGCCATTGGAGATCCCCGCTGGGATGGATTGAATCCCGCCAGGAAATAGCTTTAAGCGCTTCGAGCATTCGTCAAAACCTCACGAAGACGGCGAGCCACGATCAAGTCTTCTCCCGGTTGAAGCATCCAAACGCCGACCACTATCGTCTCCGGATCGTCGCTGATTCCACGCAGTTTGGTGCTGCCCGTCGCCGGATTTAGTTCAATGCGAGGCTTGCCGCTGCGAAGCTGCATCGCCACGTCATGTGCGCTCAGCTTGATCTTGGACTGATCGTAGTTGAGACAAAGGTGAGGCACGTGGTTCGCAATTTCGGGAACAACAATCCTCGAACGAAGCGTCGGTATTCCCTTCAACGTACTTACGATGCGATTGGCTCGCGCCGTATATTCAGTCTGCATCTGTTCATCGGACTGACTCGTAAACCAATCGACTGCCGCCACCATCCCGACAATTTGCTCTTTCGCAACCTTCATGCCGCGGCCCAGACTATTCGAAATCGGCGAGTTGTTAGCCACGGCCGCCTCAATTAGTTTCTTCTTGCCAAGCAGCAATCCCGCATTCTGTGGTCCCCTGATTCCCTTCCCACCGGAAAACGTCACCAGGTCAAAACCCATTTGGGTATAGTTCCAGAGATTGGATACTGGAGGAACATCGGCAGCGGCATCGTTGAAGCACGGAACACCATGCTGATGAGCGACACGAATCCAATCCTCACGGCCGATTTGCCCACTTTCTGCCGCATTGAAGAAGTGAGCCATTACAGTGTTTGGAGTGAAGGCCTTCTGGTAATCCTCCATCGTTTCCACTTCCACGAAGCGGATTCCGCAGTTCAGGAGCGCATGGTCGTACTCATAGCGGTGCCCTTTCTGTACCACCACTTCATTCTTCAGACCCGCCATATCAACCGGCATTCGATGAATGGCAGACGGATTCGCGACCGTCATACAAGCCGCGGTCCCCAACGTCAGTGCCGAAGCAGCGCCGGCGGATACCAGCGCACCCTCGCACTTGAGTTTCTTTGCCAAGTAATCGCCCGCTGCCTTCTGAAGATCATCCAGTACCACCGGGTGCATCGCGGCACGATTGACCGCAGCCCGAACCGAAGGCGGCATGGTGGCTGCTGTCAAAAACGTGTAGGTTCCAGCCGCATTGATGATTTTCTCAACACCCAATTTGATGTAGTAGTCTTCGCCTTCTTCCTCCGCCGTTCCGGAGGATGGCCGGGCGAAGAGCGGCACTGACTCGACGGCGCCCAATGCCAGTGCATTGCGGCTCCACGTAAAGAAATTTCTGCGGGATGGAAATCCAAACATCGTCTTGACCTACAGGTGAGCAATCACGTCGATCTCGACCAAAGACTTACCAGGCACGCCCGCTACGGAAACGGTGGTTCGCACCGGCGGTTCTGCGCCGAATCGACCTTTAAAGACTTCATTCATGCCAGCATAGTCTTTTAGATCAGCTAAGTAGACTTGCGCCTTCAAAACGTTGTTCATCGATGACCCACATGACTCGAGCTTTTTCTGAATTTCGTCCAGCACATGCTTGGTATGCGCCTTGATATCGCCCTCAAAGTGAGCGCCGATTCCCGATAAGAAAAGCAAATTCCCAAACGAAACTGCAGGGCTGAATAGAGCCTCCGCCGGCGCTTTCCCGTCAGACCACCAAACTTTCTTGCCTGCCGGTGCTGTCTGGGCTGCCGCCGGAGTTGCTTCGACAACCGCAACGGCCGCCGCCGCAGTTGCCCCTTTGCCAATAAAACTTCTTCTATTCGATCGTGACAAAACTGATTCTCCTTGTTTCGCTTCGCTTGTCTTTATCCAGATTATCCATCCAAATGCGAGGATCACCGCCTAGAACGCCAACTTCAAGGCGAACTGTATTTCGCGATTGTCATGAATAGTACCGGTGATCGTGCCGAATCCGGAAGCTCCGAACACTGCGTTGGGACTCTTCAGACCAGGTGTATTGAAAAAGTTAAAAAATTCCGACCGAAATTGCAGTTTCAGCCGTTCGGCAAGCACAAAGTTCTTAAAGGCCGAGAAATCGATGTTGTAAAGACCCGGACCGTACAACACATCCCGGCCGAAATTGCCGTACGCCAAATTAGGCGTTGCAAACGAGGAGGCGCTGATGCAATTGGTGACATGCCCGATTCCGCAGTTCGATGTCACAGGCCCAATCAGGTTCGGACGTTGATTACTCCGGCCCGTATTGGCAGGGTCGCCATTCGCTGTGACGTTGAATGGAAAGCCGCTCTGCATCGTAATAATTCCATTCGTCTGCCAGCCGCCCAGCACACCCCGCACCAGACGGTTTTGTGACGTCGCCAGGAATGGAAGCACGTAGTTAAAGCTTCCTACAAAGCGATGGCGAACATCGGAGGACGCGTTTCCATAATCGGCCCGCCAATTGTACGGATCCTGCGAATAGCCGCTGTTATTAGAATCGCTTGAAACATCTAAGTTATGAGACCAGGTGTAGGAAGCGAGAAGCGTAAGCCCCTTTCTCGCCCTCTGGCGCAACGTGATACTCAACGCCTCATAATTCGCGATCACATCGTTCTGGATGGTGCGGATATCGCCAAACAGCGGATTGGGCCTGCGAGAATTTATCGCCAAATTCGACCCCGGCAAAGGAGTGTTGTTGTAGAAATTCCGGTCCAGATGCAGAGTGTGTGAACCGATATATTGGAGATCCAATGCGCCGCTTGCCCAGACTCCCTGCTGAATATCAAAACTCCACTGGTTCTGATAGGCGGTCGGAAGGTTCGGGTTTGGAGTGTAGATCGTCGTGTTTGACAAAGCATTCTGACGCGCCGCTCCGGCCATCGGATTGCTCAAAGTAACTAACACCAGCGGCGACGTTGAGGAATTATAAGTAGTTGTTGTGCCGAACGGCGGATTCTGACTTAGAAAAGTAAACGTGTTCGTCTGGTTTGGGTTGTAGTAAATCCCATATCCTGCTCTAACCACCGTTTTATCAGTAAGCCGGTAGGCCAGACCAATTCTCGGAGCAAAGTCCTTGTGAGTCGGATTAATGAAGCCAAAGCCCGGATCCGGGGTCTTAGTGGGAATCAGCGCTGTCTGCGACGCATTCAGAATCGTTGCATACCCATTGGTGGTGTAAGGAACAGTTGGCAATTCATAGCGCAATCCCAGATTCAAAGTCAGCCTCTTGGTTGCCTGCCAATTGTCTACGACAAAGAAACCATCACGCCACTCGGCTACCTGGTTCCGTATCTGCGGCCCGGGCGTTTGGCTATTCTGTGCATAACCGAGTATCAGGTCAGCCTGCGCATAGCCCGTGAAAGATCCGCTGAACGTGAAAGCCCCATCCGCATTATTCACCGCTGAACGCGACGTAATCAGCTTCCGCAACTCTGCTCCGAAGATCAAAGTGTGTGCGCCGCGCGTATACGTGAATGAGTCCGTTCCTTGCCAGGTGGTGTCGTACTGAAACCAGTTCGTCCCGCCGTTGCCAAGCCCGCTGAAACCTCCGGACGAAGAGCTGTTGCTAATGGCCGGTATGCCGGGATTGTTATAAAGCACATCCCCGTTAAAACCCGGAATGCCCAAATCGCTGCCGGCTGTTTTCAGGTTATTCACATACCAATAGTTCAGAGCGTTAGTAACCAGATGCTGATAGCCAACGCGAAAATCGTTTACCATGTTGGCCGACAATGTCTGCGTAAAACCGAACACCCAATTCTTGGTCTCCACAGGAAGATACGTGTTGTTATAAACCGCCGCCCCTCCATTTAGAAACTGCTCGTTATTCCAGGCATATCGGAAAAACAACCTCGTTCGATCTCCAAGATTCTGATCCAGCCGCCCGATTGTCTGGTTATAACTATCGTTATTCGGATAGCTCGATTCCAGATTGTTCGTGATTCCCGAAAGATTTGGCAGCGGCATGTACTGCAAAAGCTTTTGGGTTTGTGGAGAAAGCACAGACGTAGGAATGATGTTACCGGGGAAGGTAAGTCCATTCACTGCTCTTAATTGAGTTCCAAATTGCGAGAAGTTTCCGTTCCTCATCAACGGCGTCAGGACGGTATTCAGACTTGTCACATCCTTGACCAGCCTCAGACCTTCGTAGTCAAACATGAAAAAGGTCTTGTTTCGTCCGTCGTAAAGCTTGGGAATGAATATCGGACCGCCGACCTGCACTCCGAACTGATTCTGCCGGAGAGGAGCTTTCGTCGACGAAGCGCTCTGAAAATAGTTCTTCGCATCCAATACGTCGTTGCGGAAGAACTCATACACTGCGCCATGAATATCGTTTGTTCCAGTCTTGGTGATGAGATTGAGATGGGCTCCCAGGTAACCGCCGTACTGCGCAGAGTAAGTGCCGGTCTGTACATCCAGCTGTTGCACTGCATCCGGCGACGGATGGTAAGGAACAGTGGTAATCAGGTTATTCATAATGGCGATGCCATCCAGCGAAACGCTGTTCTGAATCTCGCGCGTCCCTGCCCCGATGAAATCTTCTCCAGGGGGAATGCCGTTAGCCGCCTTTTGACCGGGCAACACACCCGGCGCCGTAGTGGCGAGCTGAAGAGGATCCCGGCCGTTAAGCGGCAGGTCTGCCACGGATTGTTGTGGGATCACCTCTTTCACACTGGCTTCGTCGGTCGATATCGGCGGAGTCGTATCGTTCACCACAACACTCTGCGAAAGCTGGCCCACCTGCAATGAGAATTCGCTTCGCACCGTCTGGTTATAATCCACCACGATGCCGTTCTTTGTAACAGTCTGAAAACCCGTTTTCTCGACAGTCACGTTATACTGACCAACCTTCACGAACTGTATGTTGTAATTTCCTTCTCCACTGGTAGTCGCTGTGTAAGTATCCTTGGTTCCCGCGTTGACGGCCTTGACGGCCGCGCCCGTGACCGCCGCTCCGGCGCTGTCCACCACAGTACCCACCAAAGCCGTTGTGTTCGCGAGCTGCGCGTAACTGGTTGCAAGACAACTTAGGAGCATCAACGCTCCGAATGTGAGTATTCTCATTTGAACCAACCTCTTTTGAAAATTTGAACCGACTTCCATCGTCTAAAGCTCTCTTCTCGACGACGAAGCGACAGGGTCGAGACTTCCAGATCCGACGCAACTTTGAAGCTTAATTAGAAGGATTTGACCACGCCATATGGCAAATGTCAAAGAAAAAGTCTCCCGCCGAGGCTCTGTTGTGGTCGCGACGGTTTTCCTCTACGCTTAAAGGGCAGTACTTTTCGGGCGGAGCAATCGTGAGAATCAAACAAATCTGGAACCGCAGGAATTTTTTAGGCAGTGTCACTTCGCTTACCGCCGGCGCGTTCGGCTCCTCTCAGGCTCTCGCCAAGTCCCACGGCCACGAAGCAAAGCTGGAGTCGACCAAACTCAGAGGACTCGGATCGACCGGGGACATCTTTGCCGAACTCGGCGTCACGCCGGTCATTAATGCACAAGCCACCATGACTTGGCTGAGCGGTTCGTTAATGCCTCCCGAAGTAGATGCCGTGATGGCGCAAGCGTCCAAGCACTTCGTAAGTATCCCGGACCTGCTGGTTGCGAGCGGCAATCGGATCGCCCAGATGTTGAAGTTAGATGACCAGCATACCGCCATGGTCACCTGCGGAGCGGCAACCGCTCTCCAATCGGGACTGGCTGGTATTTTGACAGGCGACAATGAGCAGTTCATTCGGCAGCTTCCTGATCTCACCGGGATGAAATCAGAAGTCATCATCCAAAAAAGTCATCGTTACGCTTTCGATCACCAGCTCCGTGCAACCGGCATTAAATTCGTTGAAATCGAAACTCGCGACGATCTGCGCAAAGCCGCCGGCCCCCAAACCGCGATGATGCACTTCGCGAACTGGTTGAATCCCGAAGGTCAGATCAAGGTTGATGAATGGGTAAAGCTCTCGAAAGAGTTAAACGTTCCGTGCTTCAATGATGCGGCCGCCGATGTTCCTCCGGCTTCTCACTTATGGGAATACACACAAATGGGCTACGACTTAGTCACCTTCAGCGGCGGCAAAGCGATGCGAGGACCGCAATGCGCCGGGTTGTTGATTGGCCGCAAGGACCTGATCCGCTACGCCGCGCTCAACACCAGCCCGAATGAGGACGTGTTAGGCCGCGCCTCAAAAGTCGGCAAAGAAGAAATTGTCGGAATGGTGAAAGCAGTGGAGCTCTTCCTTGCTGCCGATCACGATGCGCTTTCGAATGAATGGACGGAGCGCCTCAAGAAAGTCTCAGATAAAGTAACTTGTCTGCCGGGCGTACAAACCTCAGTCTATGAGCCACCCATCGCGAATCACTTCCCCACATTGCGAATTACTTGGGACAAGCAGCGAATTGCAATCAGCCCTGCCGATCTCGGAAAAATGTTGATGAATGGGAAACCTTCCATCGCAGTAGGCTCGCACCGCGACGGAATCGAAGTCACATCTTTCTTGTTAAAGCCAGGCGAAGAAAAAATCGTCGCCGATCAACTGGTTGCCGTTCTCAAACAGCACTCAGCCTGAACGCCTTACTGTTTGAAATCAACAATCGTAAGATCAGATAAATTAGCTAAAGTAAGTTCTGTCGCCTTCTGGGTGGCCTTGTAGTCGACACTTTTACGCGTGAGCTTCGGAACTTATTCGCCTTATACTGCGGGAACTTTCCCAAAACGCGGATCCGAACGCCGTCTACATCGGTTTTAGCCCCGCCGTAATTCCACAGAAATAGACGGCGCCGATCGCTATTTCCCATCAATCTTCCAATCACAACATAGCTGCCGTAGATACGAAGTAGCCGTTTGTCATCCGACCCGGAAACCGGCGCCTTAGCTACCTTGAATAGAAGATTGCTCCTGATTAGTAAGTTCATGAACTCTCCCGACGCAGAAGTCCCATCGTCGACATAGTCGAAGTTACACAAAGAGGGGAACTCGCGTGGCGGCAACGACTCCAACAAATGAACCATGTCCGCCAGCGGCTTCAATCCCGCCTCATCAGTTTCAATAACTGCCGTGACATTCTAAGAGAACGCCTCCGCTACAGCCATTACGGCCGACTTTCCCATTGCCTTATAGTGAAACTTCCCGTTCGTATTAGCCTGCTCATCGACAGCACGCGCGGATTCCACACGAACAGCTTGCGCGGCAAACCGCCGATGAACTGGCGGATCGCTAACCTTCAGATCCCGCGTCTGGATGCGATATTGAGGCGCCGATCTTGAACTCGGAACATTAGCAAAAAGCGGAGCGGCTGCAGTCGCCAAAAAGAATTTACATCTGTCCAAGATGTTTCTCCGGATAACTCGATTATCCAACAGTAAGATGCCGGTCGAACGTCATTCGCGGCTTTCCTTTTCTTCAGCATCAGAGCCAATCCACTTACAACCACCGCCCTAGTTGTCTCCGCAGAAAAACACCCTGAAATCGGCGGGTGCATGTCTTCGAATCCAACCGGCGCCCAGAATGAAATACGGTTTGGCCCATACCTCGCTATCTAAAATTTTCGGCGACAACACGGACACAGAAAGAGTTCCTTGTGCCGGATATCCCGTTCTAGGATCCATGATGTGGCTATACACTCTCCCCTCCGCCCAGAAAAATTTCTCGTAGCTTCCAGAGGTCGAAAGAAACAGATCCTTCAGACGCACGTCCGCAATAGTCTTCCTATCGTTCTTCGGATCGGCGATGTGAACCAGCCAGCCTGCTGCTCTAAATACTGAATGTCTGTGCCGAACATCTTCACAGAAAATCGCGCGTCCATCGCATCGGCTGAGCGGACAACGGCCGTCGCCCGTCCCGCAGCACCGCCGGACGAAATACTTTTGGCGAACGAAAAAGTAGCGGCAACGACAACCAGCGAAGCAAAACGAACCACCGCCCCTAACAACATCGCAACATTCTGTTCCCGCTTCTTATTTGCTTAATTCAATAACCGCCAGACCTTCCGGAGCCACCGTAATGCCGTTTGTCGCATCCACGTCCACCGCGTTCGGCAAAGCGGCGAGCATACGAATCCGCTGAATCTGTTCCCTATTCGGACTCACCGGGCTCCCCGTCTCCTGCCAAGCCATAAGCCCCGAACCGTGATCCGGATCCACCACCTGCATCCGCGCACGAGTAAATTTCGCGCCATTCATCTTCAGCCGAAACGTCTTCGGCGCAATCTTCTCCCCCGGTTCAGCATAATTCCACAACGCGACCACCACCGTTCCATCCGCGCGTTGTGTCACCAGCGCATTCTCAGACTCTGCCGGCAAGCGTCGATCGCCCAATTGATGTAACAGCTCGAAAGCATGAAATGCCGCCTTCGGAATGCCGCGTTCGGCCACCAATCCATAGCCGCCATAAAACGGAGTCTTCACCACACCCTGCTCTTCAAACACATCAGAGAACGACCAATACGACATCACATCCGCCAATCCATCGCACTCGCGAATATCATTCGCCAGCCAAGGCCCCATGAACGCACTATCGGTCACTTCCTGCTGCGTCATATAAGTCGCGTTATATTCGGTCCAAAAGATCGGCGTCGCCGGCGCGGCCGACGCTTTCACCTGGTCATACACTTTCTTAGCGGACCGAGCGACCATGTCCCGCCGAGAGATCGGCAGCTTCTTCCCGAAAACATCCACCGGGTTCTCGTTGCCATAAACGTGCGAAGACACAAAATCAAATGGCACGCCTTCCTTCAGGCAATGCGCGATAAAAGCGTCCACCCAAGCCGCCTGCGCCGTCGCAGGGCCGCCCACGCGAAGCCGCGAATCGACTACTTTAATCGCCTTCGCTGTCTCGTCATACAGCGCGAAATACGTCTCCTGTTTCGGCTCGCCATTCCAAAAATCAATGTTCGGCTCATTCCAGACTTCGAAGTACCAGTCGCGCACCTCGGCCGCTCCATAGCGCTCCTCCACATGACGCGTGAACGCCTGAATCAATGCCGTCCACTTTGCCGGATCCTTCGGAGGTGACGGTAACGGCTTGTACCAAAAAGGATGCGGCGTCAGATTAGCCGCCAGCTTGCGCGGCATGAAGCTCAACTCTACAAACGGCTTCACGCCATTCGCGAGCAAGCCATCGTAAATTTGATCTACATAAGAAAAGTTATAGATCGGACTGCCGTTCTTGTCTTCGTCGTAAACGCCATTTTCGTCGTCCAGAATGGCATGAAATCGAACGTACTTGAAGCCCGTGATTTCTTTCACCGAGCGCAAATCACGCCGGTAGTCTTCACGCAAGCTGAGATTGGCGCGTCCCGACCCAAACACCTTTTCCCATATATGAGGAAAAGGATGGGACTGCGCCGACAAGTCAACCGAAATAGTTTCCGGAGAACCAACCGGTTGAGCATGCGATAGAACGGCCAGGAATGCGAGTGCAAATAAGAGGCGTTTCACTTCGGATTGAACGAGACCTTTCATGACTGGTATACCAATCTCCCGGCCTGATCTCCCAGACTGATACACTCGCTTTGCGAAACGAACTCCTGCCGAAAACGGCTTGGGTGCGTTTTGTTCAATAGCAGAAAAGGAGAACATGAACTCTTGAAACTATTTATATTCGGCCTGCTCGCAGCTACGGTGGCATTAGCTGCCGGCGTTGATATCTACACTCCGCAGCAGCAACAAGCGGTCGCTCAGAAGCTAGCCCAGGGACCCGCCGGCTTTGGCAGCGAGACCTTGAAGCGCTACGGAAACTTCTACACGATGATCGCGCACCGGGAGGCAACCGGATCGTCCGAATTGCATCAAAAAGAATCGGACATCTTCTTCGTGACCGAAGGCAGCGCCAGCATCATCACCGGCGGCCAAATGGTCAACGCTAAAACAGAGAAGCCCGGCGAACTCCGCGGCACGTCCATCAAAGGCGGAGAAAAGCATGAACTGCCTCAGGGCGCTGTCATCGAAATCCCGGCCGGCACTCCTCATCAGCTCCTGGTCACAAAAGGGAAGCCGTTCACGTACTTCGTTGTTAAGGTCATTCAATAGCGCAAAGGAGCCCGTCTTGCGCGAGTTGCTTAGCGCAAAGGGCACGGCTCCGCGCCGTCAAACAATGAAGGAATTCCTCCGCTCTTCGGGCGGCGCGGTCGACACCGGGCCCGTCTTGCGCGAGTTGCTTAGCGCAAAGGGCACGGCTCCGCGCCGTCAAACAATGAAGGAATTCCTCCGCTCTTCGGGCGGCGCGGCCGACACCGGGCCCGTCTTGCGCGAGTTGCTTGGAAACTAAATGGCCGCTGCGTGGCTGCTATTCCTATTGGCCCTGGTCGGAATCGTCACTGGCGCGCTGATTGGGCAGTCACGCATATTATCCGCTCGCTTAGCGGCGCTCGGCGGCGGTTTGCTCTTCGGCATTGGTCTTTTCTTCGTCCTCCCGGAGATCGCCAGCTCGATCGGGTTCGTCGAAGCGTCAGCTCTTTCTGTGATGTTTGGCGCCCTCTTCCTTCTTGTGAACCATTACCTGACTCACACCCGAATTTCACCCGATCCCCGACGTTCACCAGATCATGCGCTAGTCGCTCCCCTCCTGTTCGCTACCACACTGCATAGCTTTCTCGATGGCTGGAGCGTCAGAGCCTTACCGGCCCAAAACCTCGCCGGTCTGGGTGTCTTAATCGGTTTGGCTCTCCACAAAATTCCGGAAGGCCTAGCGCTTGGCTGGATCGCTCGCAGGTCAACCCGTTCGGCCTCCAAAGCCATCCTCGCCTGCAGCACAGTAGAACTACCTACGTTGCTCGGAGCCTGGATCGAACCCAAAGCAGATCGCTCGGGCATCGCCGTGTTCGGCATCGGATCTCCGGCTCTGATTCTCTCGGTCGTTGCCGGAAGCTTTCTCTTCATTGGTTTCCACACCGTCATCCCGGAACGAAAAAAGCAGGGAGTTGTTCTAACCTTCCTCGCCAGTGTCGCCCTGGTCGGCATCATCGCGTGGGCCGGATCTTCAGGCGTTTGACATCCGATGGGTTCTCGGGAATAAACTTGAGATTCACTCCCACGAACCCACACGGAGGAACTTGTGTCAAAGCCTTCTGAGAGCCAGACCCGTTCGCCGGGCTTAATTCTCGCTCTGGTTCTTGTGTTATTAGTTTCCGCTTCGTCTTTCCTGTCATGGCGACAAGCGGTTCGCGCCAGTGAACGAACTCGTCACACTCTTGCTCTTATGGGCGCGCAAAAGGACCTTCAGGCGGGTCTTCTGGACGCAGAGAGCAGCGAGCGCGGCTTCTTATTGACAAAAGATCCGAATTATTTTCGCGAATATAAAGACGCTCTGGCGATGGTAGATCGCAGGATCAGGCTCTTCGAATCGTTCAAATCGGAATTCGCAACCCATCCCAACTTTCTTGAACCCTATCACCAGGCAGTCAGCACCAAGCGGCAACAACTGAACACGTTGGCGTCGGAATGTGTCTCCGGTAAAGAAGAGTATTGCTCTCCACTGAGCCAGGTTCAGCGCGGACAAGCTGTGATGCAGAAACTCCGAACCATCGATAAGCAGATGGCAAGCCACTTAGCATTTCTGCTAAGTCAGACTCGCGAAAAAACTCGTTTCTATGGAATGCTCTCGCAGTGGGTATCTACGTTAGGAGCCGCCGGTATCTTTACCATCGTTCTGCTTTCGCACTTCAAGATTGGAAGACTACTTTCGGCTCGAACCAAGCTCAACGTAGAACTCGCACAGGCCAACAGCGATCTGAAACAGTTCGTTTACTCCGGCAGCCACGATCTTCAGGAACCTCTGCGGATGCTCATGATCTACTCCGAGCTCGTGGAGCGGAAAGTCCAGGCCGATTTGCCGGTTTCGCAAGAGCTCCGCTATCTCCGCGCAGCGGCTGAGCAAATGAGCATGCTGCTTAATGACTTGCTGACATACACGCATATAATCAGCACTCCGAATGATGTCAATCAACCTTCTGATTTGAATCAAACAGTACCCAACGTTTTGCAGGCTCTTCACATCTCAGCCGACGAAAGCGCTGCCCAAATCACGTGGGGAAAACTGCCCGTTCTCAGCATCTCGAACACCCATGCTCACCAGCTTTTTCAAAATCTGATTGGCAACGCCATCAAATACCGCAAACCGGATACAGAGCCCCAAATCCAGATCTCTGCCGAGCGCGATCTGCCCGAATGGATCATCTCAGTGAAGGACAACGGGATGGGAGTGGATCCCGTGTACCACCAGCAGATTTTCGGCGTTTTCAAGCGCCTTCATAAGAATGCCAACTACCCTGGCACAGGCTTGGGACTCGCCATTTGCAAGAAAATAGTCGAACGCTACGGCGGAAGTATTTGGGTCGAATCGCAACTCGACCGGGGATCCACCTTCAAGTTCTCCATTCCGGATATCAATGGATCTTACAAACGAGGCTAAGAAACGGATGGCCTCTTCTTATGAAAATCGCTCCGGTTCTGAAACTCGCGCGCGAACGCAATCATCCTGTTCTCATCGAAGATCGGTCCTACGATCTGGAGTCCAATAGGCAGCCCATTCACGAACCCACAGGGGATACTGATCGCCGGCAATCCGCAAAGATTACCCGCCTGCACCAACCCCGCGCCCACTCCTTTTTGAGAAGGACGTTTCGGCTCGCTCTCATCGAACGGCTGATCCGATCGCTCCGGCAAACTGAAGTGAGTCGGAGCAATCAACAAGTCCACATTCGTGAACATCTGTCGGAATGCCGTCTGAATTTGCGTTCGAACTCGCATCGCCTTCAGATAATCCATCGCAGAGTAACTCAGCGCGGCTTTCAGCCCGTCAATCTGGCTTTGGTCGGCCAGCTGGTCCACTCTGCCGCCCTTGATGAACTGCTCGAAAACAGAAGCCCCTTCCGAGTCGATGATTGTGCCAATCACCGCGCCATACGGAAAATCGGGCAGTTGAGTTTGAACCATTTGGCTGCCGATGCTTTTCACCACCGCGAGCGCATTGGCCAGCGCCGGTCGCATCACCTCATCCGGCCACTCCGCAAAATCGATCTCTGCATATCCGATTTTCAGGTCGCTCAACTTCTGGTAATACTGAGGCGTGTAGTAAAAGCTCTTGCGTGCAGAACCTGGATCGGCGTCGTCACGCCCGGCGATCTCTCGAAGCACCAGCGCGCAATCCTCGGCCGATCGCGCCAGCACTCCGATCTTGTCCAGCGTCCACGACAAAGGCATTGCCCCATGCCGGCTCACCAATCCGTACGTCGGTCGAAGACCGCTCACTCCACAATAAGACGCCGGCGTGAGTATCGATCCCGAAGTCTCTGAGCCCAGTGCGAACGGCACAATCCCCGCCGCCACTGCAATGCCCGAACCGCTGGAAGATCCACCCGACCAGTAGGACTTATTCCATGGATTCAGTCCCGGCCCTTGCAGCGAAGCAGCCGCCGAACTGTATCCTCCGCCTCCAGCGAGTTCCACCATCGCCAACTTCCCGATCAGAACGGCGTTAGACTTCGACAAACGAGTAATCACCGTGGCGTCATAATCGAAGACTTGCTCCGCGAATGGCTTTGCTCCCCAGGTTGTTGGAAACTTAGCCGCTGCCAGAAGATCTTTTACCGCATAAGGAATGCCGCTGAGCGGGCTGCGCGATCGGTCTCGCTTGAGGGAAAAGTCAGCGTCCTTTGCTGCGCCATGAACAGATTTGCCAAACGCGCAGGCCAGCGCGTTGTAGCTCGGACCGATCTCCTCTAACCGTTTCTGCAGAATCTTAGTAAGTTCTAACGACGAGATCTGACGTTCGCGTAAAGCAGCGCTCAATTCTGTGATGCTCGCAAACGGAATCGCCGATTGGTCGAGCTTCGTGCGAGGCATTTAAACCTTAAAGGAGAACGCCGGCTCCACGTCCATCGGCATTTCAATTTGACTCAGACGTTGACTGACTTCGCGAACCTCCGCCAAAGCCTTCTGTAGCTTCCCCTCGGGAGTCAAAGCAGACGCCGGAGACGCCGGCACTCCCTGCGGCGGAACGGGCGACGAAACTTGCGCCAGCGCTGGTGCGGCAGCGAGCATGGCAGCCCACTTTCTTCGAGTTACTTGAGGAGAAAACGAGCCGCTAGACCTCATGCGCACATTATAGAAGCTCGACTCGCGCTATACGGAATCCTATAAACTTTGTTCGAAGGCGCTTCGCATAACCGAACGTGGGGCCGATTCGCCGGTCCAGATCTCAAACTGACAGGCTGCCTGCTCCAGAAGCATCTCGGAACCGTAAACAATCTGGCAACCCTGTTGCTTTGCCTGCTTGATCAAAACGGTTTCGCAAGGGTTGTAGACCATATCCAACACCACTTCAGCGGGCACCGTCTTCCGGAAAAGTGTCTCTTCCGTCTTCGGATACATGCCCACGGGTGTCGCGTTAATTAGTACATTGAACTGCTGTTTCTCGGCGTCGGGGAGTGAGAGAACGTCCGCCTTTACAGCGCTGGCGAGCGTTTGCGCGGCTTTCAGGTTGCGGCCTGTCACCGTTATGTTCGCGCCGGCATCGACCAGCGCAATGGCAGCAGCCCGGGCCGCGCCCCCATAACCGGCTACCAACACCGAGGCGTGAGCTAATCGAAGATGCTTACAAAGAGGACGAACAACGCCTTGTGCATCCGTGTTCGTGCCCCGCCACTTCCCTCCCTTTCGCCAAACCGTATTCACCGCGCCAATACGCTTCGCTAAGGGCTCCACTAAATCGAGATATCGCAGGATGCGCTGCTTATGCGGAATCGTGACGCTGAATCCGGCCACCGGAAGCGCTGCCGCTAACTTCATCCAATCACCCAGCTGCGCGCTCGATACCAGAAACGGAAGATACACTGCATCGAAACGGCGAGCATGAAAAGCGCGATTGTGAATCAGCGGAGATTTGGAGTGTCCCACCGGATCCGCGATCACGCCATATACCCGGCTCTGTTTCGTGATCTTATCGGCGCGGTAAAGGGTACGCATCGATCGCGCAGAAACTTGGCCCGCGGCTGTTCCCCCGCCCTCCGTAGGAGACGCATAGGTGAACACAGATCCGAGTGACGGCGCAAGCACACGAGTGGGTCTCCCCACCTCCGACATCGCAAGCAGGATCAGCGGCAACTCTTTTCGCTCTCGAGCGAATTGAATCAATCGCAAATTGTCGCTGGGCTTTTTTGCTGTGACAGCAACCTTGTAACCATCGGCATCAATCTTCTGCAATCGCCGAAGGACAGGTGGAAGAGCGGGTGTGTTGTCGAAATTGTGATACGAAACGATCAAGGGCGCAACACACCGCAAAGCAGGAAGGGCGGCTTTGCTGATTTCAGCCGATTCGATCTCCAGATCAAGAGCAACTGCTCCCGCTCGTGCGGCGTCCTGAAGCACCACAAGCTGCTGCTCTACGGAACCACAAAAATGCCCATGATTCTGCTTGCGTCTGCACGTCGCCAGAACCGGAACATCCGGGTAAGTAGTGTGAAGTCGCTGAATGAGTTTGATCCCCGCACCCGGATCAGAAAGATAATCTAAACGAAATTCAAAAAATGTGCTTCCATCCTTGTATTCACGTTCGGCAGCGCGAGTAAGCTCCGCGACAGACGTGAAACCGAGCGCCACGCAGATGCGCGGCAAGGAACGGGGCAGAGGAGGCATGGACGATGTTTGCTCGTTAGCATAGCAGGCAAAATTCGCTGCCGGTTGCTGTCCATCCATCTTTGATATATATCTAGAGCACACAATTCTTAGCCCAGTAGTAGGAGTTACTTAGATGAGTTCGGACTTTTCACGCAGGAGCTTAGTCAAAGGCTTGACCTCGGCCGCTCTGCTGCCGGCAATAATTCCAGCGGCAGCGGATACACCTGTTTCGTCGGGACCGGGGATGCCGCAGGAAGGGCCCGGCACTCCGAAGATCGGCGCCCCTGTCATGGCCCGAGGGGGAGTTACCGATGAAGCAATTCGAATGGCCAAGCAAATCGGCGTCACCTACGTGTTGATGGGCGGTCCTCCTATGCCCTGGGACGCCACTCAACTCCAGCCCATGGTCGACAAGTTAAAGGCTGGCGGACTTACCCTCGGCAACATGATGATCGCCGGCTTTCCCAACACGATCTATGGGCGGCCCGGACGCGATGAAGAGATCGAGAAATTTAAGCAATCCATTCAAGCCGCCGGGAAGATCGGTTTGCCGGTCGTTGAGTACAACTTCTACGCTCACCGTGCCATCGAAGGCTACTACGAAGAAGATGGACGTGGCGGAGCCGGCCTCACCGCCTTTAGCGAAAAAAAAGTACATGGCCTTCCTCCTCTCGAAAAAGAGGGCGCCCACAGCGTCGACGAGATTTGGAAGAACATCACCTACTTCTTGAAAGCCGTCATCCCGACGGCCGAAAAGTCGAACGTGCGCCTGGCGCTTCACCCCAACGATCCGCCGGTTAAGATCAGTCGCGGCTCCGGACAGATCATGGGAACCGTCGAAGGATGGAAGCATCTCATCGAGATCGTCAACAGCCCGTCTAACGGAATCACATGGGACTGCGGCGTCACTCGGGAAATGGGTCACGACCCCGTCGAAGTTTGCCGCTACTTCGGATCAAGAGACCGCATCAATCACGTCCATTACCGCAACGTGCGCGTTCGAGAGCCTTACAACGAATACACCGAAGTCTTCATTGATGAAGGTCAAAACAACATGTTCGCGGTGATGCGTGAGCTGGTCAAAGTCAAGTACACCCACATGATCTACCCGGAACACGAACGCGCTCTCGACTACGACCGCAAAGTCGGCATCCACAATGGGTATCCGGGCGGCGGCGGATACACGGGCATGGTCTACGACATCGCCTATGCCAGAGCGATGATGCAAACTGCGCTATTCCTCGAGCGCGGCGCGCGCTCCTGAGCAAACATCTTCAAGGTTACGGCTATCTTCGAATACCTTTGAGTTCCAACATTTAGGCGAGCCGGTTAATCGCGGTCAGCTTGCTGGGTCTCATCATCCACAGAATCTGGTCGATGCCCTGCGCACAGGCGTCTATCGTCGCGACGGTAACGATGGCGCCATCGCGCGAGATGAGTACAGACGATTGTCCATTTGTTTGGATCCACGTGAGCGTCACACCGGTCCAGAAGTGTGAAGCGAAGGCAGTAATGAACTTCGCGACACGCTCGCGGCCTGCAATTGGGATTCGCGCTGCACGCACGACTCCACCGCCATCGGAGTAGGAAACTACATCCGCTGCAAAGAGACCTTCCAGTGCGGCAAGATCTCCCTTCTGGGCTGCGGCTATAAAGGCTTCCAGAAGGCGCCGTTGCTCGGCCGAACTCACCGGCGCGCGGCGCCCGTCCGTGATATGTTGGCGAGCCCGGGTGACCAATTGGCGGGTGTTCGCTTCTTCGAGTTGCAGGATGTCGGCGATCTGCCGGTAGGGGTAGTCGAAGGCTTCCCGGAGAACATACGCTGCTCGCTCCGTAGGCGAGAGTTTCTCGAGCAGCAACAGGACCGCGAACTCCAGCGCCTCGCCCCGTTCTGCGCCCAACTGGGGGTCAGTGCTGGTATCCACTGGTTCCGGGAGCCACGGCCCGACGTACGTTTCGCGGCGCGATCGCGCGGATTGAGCGAGGTTGATAGTCAATCGCGTTGTCGTCGTCGCCAGGAATGCCGGCGGATCCAGGACGGCGCTTCGATTGGTGGCCTGCCACCGCAACCAAACATCTTGGACGATGTCCTCGGCCTCCGCCGCACTTCCGAGGATGCGGTATGCGATGCCGAATAGACGAGGACGCACTTTGACAAATTCCGCTAGCGCGTCATCGCGTGCTTTGGGCTCCACTGGTCGATTTTACTGTTTTGTCGTTATGGGACGGCATTCTTTTGGATGAGGACCGAACGGCCACAGGCCGATCATCGTAAGAGACATCGGATTCCCCTCCGCTGACAAACGCCGCACGCGGTGCTGGACCGTTTCCAAAGAGGCGATGTCGCGGCCGAACATCAGCGCGGTCAGCCAGACCGCTAAAACGCGGATCTTTCGTTCCCATGTGGGTATGGCGAGAACGTGGTAGCCGCGGTGCATAAACATCGAAAACGCCTTGCCATGCAAACGGAACTAGGTGATTAGACCACACCGACAAGGCGGTGTCACAAAGCAATGGGCTGTCCGGTCTTAGCGAGTACGACCCGCAGGTTCGAAATGCAGAGGTCGAAATCAAGGAGACAATCATGAAAATCGTAGTAATCGGCGGCAGTGGGCTCGTCGGATCAAAGCTCGTCACCAAGCTTCGTGAACACGGGCACGAAGCGCTAGCCGCGTCGCCCAATTCAGGCGTCAACACTCTCACTGCTGAGGGACTGGCGGAAGCGCTGAAGGGTGCATCGGTGGTCGTTGACGTATCGAACTCTCCCTCCTGGGAAGACGCGGCTGTGATGAAGTTCTTCGAGATATCAACCCGTAACCTCCTCGCCTATGAAACGGCCGCGGGCGTGGGACATCACGTTGCGTTATCGGTTGTAGGAACTGAGCGTCTGCTCGAAAGCGGCTACTTCCGTGCAAAAATCGCTCAGGAGAATTTGATCAAGGGTTCCTCAATCCCCTACTCCATCGTCCGCGCGACTCAGTTCTTCGAATTCGTGAAGGGCATCGCCGATCTTTCCACCGAAGGCAACAAAGTACGCCTGCCGCCCGCGCTCATCCAGCCTATGGCGGCCGACGATGTCGCCAGTGCGGTAGGCCGGATCGCAATGGGCTCACCAGTGAATGGCGCCGTTGAAGTGGGAGGGCCGGAACAGTTTCGTCTCGATGAACTCGTCCGGCGAGGTCTAGCCGCACGCCAGGATCCGCGCGAGGTTGTCGCTGACCCGCACGCGCTCTACTACGGCATCAAACTGAGCGAGAGCACACTCGTTCCCGGCAGTGACGCGCGACTCGGCGAGACGCGTTTCGAATCCTGGATCGGTCAGTCTGCCAATCAGATCCCGAATGCGAATCTGCAGCCCGCGGCAGCTACAGCGGCGGTGAGCAACTTATGAAGAGCTCGAAACTGATGTTGATGCTGGCATTCTTCTTAACCAGCACCCTTATGGCGCAGGAGGCCCAGGTCACACCGCTCCTGTCGAAAGATCTGCCGGAATTTCCCGGCAAGGAAGGTTTGATGATCACCGTGGTGTATCCGCCTGGCGCTTCGGATCCTATTCATCGGCACAATGCGCATGCCTTTCTTTACGTGCTGGAAGGCTCCATTGTGATGCAGGTGAAAGGGGAGAAAGAAGTCACGCTGACACCAGGCCAGAGCTTCTATGAAGGTCCCAACGATATTCATGCCGTTGGTCGGAATGCAAGCAGTACTAAGCCGGCGAAGTTCGTCGTGTTCTTAGTTAAGGACAAAGGCGCTCCGGTGCTGATACCGGCCAAGTGAAACCAACGACTGCCTGGTCGATCGTCGTGCTTTCGTCGATCGGTCAGGCTCCACGGATCGTGTCATATGGATTCTTTGAGAGATAAAGTGGTTCTTGTGACGGGCGACGCCCAAATTGAAAGTGAAGTAGCTCTTACACCATCGTCCTATTTCGCCAGTATTTTTAGAAAAAGGTCACATCGAAACAGAGTGGGCGAAACTGATCTTAATTGCATGGCGAAGCCCACATTGATCCCCGAACCCAGCCGCATTCATCCGGCCGGCAACAAGCCTAAATTGATCGAAGAGTACGTCGGTCAAGTAAACTCCGCAACGTCGCAGGTAAGCGTTGCTCACATGAAAAGCTCCGCCGGTTGGCAAGAACCCGGACAACGGCCCGAGTTCGACGAGTTTACCGTCGTTCTGAAAGGGATGCTTCGCGTAGAGTTCGAAGGCGGCTCGCTGGACGTTCAATCCGGTCAAGCTGTAATCGCGCACAAAGGAGAATGGGTTCGGTACAGCACTCCAAATACTGAAGGAGCTGAATACTTCGCCATTTGCGTCCCTGCATTCCGGCCCGATACGGTCCATCGCGACGAGTAAGCGCCGCAACCAGCGCACCGCCTTCCCGTGACGCTAATTTCCACTGGTATTCTTGAATTTGCGCCTCAAATCCGCCGCAGTTTGGCTGGGGGCTTCGTCCTTAGCTTCCGTCCTCTTGCTCTCCCCTGCGCCCGGCCTCTCGGCGGCAGCGCCTGAGCCCTCGCTCCTTCAGATCCTGAAGTCAGAGCTCGACCGCGAGTTCGGCGTCATGAAAAGCAAGGGTGATCCTGCTCCCTATTACATGGCGTACGAAGTGACCGAAGAACAATCCGAGAGCGCCTCGGCCTCATCGGGCGCGTTGATCAGCAGCATTCAAAACCGCACTCGCGGAGTAGACACCACCATCCGCATCGGATCCCCTCAGTTCGACAACTATCATCCCTATAAGGGCTCCCAAATTCGCTTCACCGTATTCACGCCTCTCAGCCTCGACGACAACCCCAATCAGATCCGCCGTGCGTTGTGGGGAGAATCGAATCGCGTCTACCGGTCTGCCTCCCGCCGTCTTCTGCAGCTCAAAACAGACGAGCAATTGCTCGCTCAGCAGAAAGACAAAGATCCCGACTTCTCCTCCGAGCCGGCTGCCACCTTCTCGAGCACTCCCGAAACCTATCGCATCGATCGAACTGCCTGGGACAATCGAGTGCGCGCCTGGTCGGCAGAATTTAAAACTCATCCCGACGTCCTCGGCTCTGAAGTCAGCTTTCGGGCGCAACGTGAAATTCGCACCTTCGTCAACACAGAAGGCGCAGCCATCCAAATCGGCAGCAACCTGTTCCGAGTAGAAATCAACGCCGAAGGACTCGCCGCTGACGGCATGGATGTCCACGATTTTGCAACCATCGAAGCCTCCGAGCCCGCCCACGTTCCAAAAGATAGCGAAATCCACGCACGTGTTCAGGAAGTCGCCGCCAAATTGGACGCCCTCGTAAAGGCGCCCCCTGCCGAACCCATTGTCTGTCCGGCGATCCTCTCCGGCCGAGCCGCTGCCGTCTTCTTTCACGAAATCTTCGGGCATCGCGTGGAAGGACACCGCCAGAAGGATGTCGAAGACGGCCAGACATTCACAAACATGTTAGGTCAGAAAGTGCTTCCCGATTTCGTCAGCGTGCAGTTCGATCCCACTCGGTCTCGCTTCCATGACGCCGACCTGATTGGCTCTTACGCCTACGACGATGAAGGAGTCAAGGCCCAGCCCGTCAATGTAGTCGATGCCGGCGTTCTAAAAACCTTCCTGCTTTCTCGATCGCCCGTCGGCCAATTTACCCATTCGAATGGGCACGGCCGCCGTCAATCGGGCTATGAAGTCGTGTCGCGGCAATCCAACCTGATCGTCTCTTCCTCTCGCCAAATTCCCGAAGCGCAGCTTCGCGCCAAATTGATCGAAGAAGTCAAACGGCAAGGCAAACCCTACGGACTCTATTTCTCGGAAGTGGCTAGCGGCTACACCACAACCGGCCGCCGCGGCCTGCAGGCTTTCACAGTCGTTCCACTCGTGGTGTACCGTGTCTTTCCGGATGGCCGCCCCGATGAGCTCATTCGCGGAGTCGATATTGTCGGCACGCCTCTCGCCAGCTTCCAAAAAATTATGGCGACTTCCGATCGCGCCGAAGTGTTCAACGGCTACTGCGGCGCCGAATCCGGCAGCGTCCCTGTCTCCGCCGTTTCGCCCGCTATCCTCGTATCTGAAATCGAAACCCAGAAGAAGCAAAATCCTCAACAGAAAAGCCCCATTCTTCCCCGACCCGGAGCATCGCCCACTCGTGCCGTTTTCGAATAAACCTGCTTTCGCCGCCGGGCTTGCCGCCCTCATTCTCGGCACGGGCGTTTCCCTCTGCTTTGCGGCCGATAAGACGGTCGAGATCCACAAAGACGTACAACTCCGCGCCATGGTCGACGAACTCGCCCGCGCGAAAACCATTCATCTGAACGATCTCGCCAAACCCTACTTCATCGACTACAGCAGCGGCGATGCTGACGAACTGATTGTCTCCGGCAGTCTGGGAGGCCTGAACACCTCCAATCGCATCCATCTGCGCAGCCCCAGAGTAAAGGTCCGGGTCGGCAATTATGACTTCGACAACACCAACTCCATCTTCTCCGGAAGCCCCCGCCTAGGCCTCCTGCCGGTTGACGACGACTACGATGCCTTGCGCACCAGCTTCTGGATCGCCACCGACGGAATGTATAAGCTTGCCTCCGGCCAGATCACGCGGAAACGCGCTGCGCTTCGGGAGATTGCCGACGTCGACAAAACGCCCGACCTGGCGCCCGCCGCTCCGGTTGAACTGCTTCTCCCTCCCGGCAAGTTAACCATCGATCAAACCCACTGGGAGAACGAAATCCGAAGGCTCTCCGGTGTCTTCACCCAATTTCCCGAGGTGATGTCTTCCGGTGTCAGATTGCTTGCCGCTTCGACAACCTACCGTGTCGTCAACACCGAAGGAACGGTTGTCCGCATGCCTCAGGCAGTAACAGATCTGGAGATTCGATCCAGCAGCCTCGCTCCCGACGGCAGCGCCGTTTGGAACCATCAGTTCCTCACCACTCTCGAACCCTCGCAACTTCCGAACGAAGAGCGGATCACCGCCATCGCCAAGTCCATCGCATCTGAGACGGATTCGCTCGCTAAAGCCCCCGCCGCCGAAGAGTACAGCGGTCCCGTGCTCTTTGAACAGGAAGCCGCTGCGCAGATGATGGCCGAAGTCATGGCCGATGCAGCCAAGATCCAGCGCCGCCCCCTCGCCCCGCCCGGCGCCAATCAGCGACAGATTCTCGAAAGCGTCTGGGCCTCCCGCGCCGGAACAAAGGTAACCCCCGACTGGATGACCCTGGTCGACGATCCGCACCAAAAAACCTTCGCCGGAAAAATTCTCGCCGGCCAGTACGACGCCGACGACGAGGGCGTGGCCGCCTCACGAGTCCTCCTGGTCGACAAAGGAACCCTCAAAGGATTTCTCCTCTCCCGCGAACCCGTTCGCAATTTCAACACGTCCAACGGCCATGGTCGCTTGCCGGGCAATTATGGAAGCCAGTCCGTCGCTATCGGAAATTTATTCGTCCAGGCCGAGCAAACTGTTCCTGAATCGCAGATGAAGACCAAGCTGCTCGAGCGAGTCAAAACCGCCGGCCTCAAATACGGCATCCTCGTCCGGCGGCTCGATTTTCCCTCCACCGCTAACCTGGAAGAGTTGCAAGGAATCGCCCGCGAAATGCAGAAGAACGGCTACACCCGCACCCTCACCGCTCCACTCCTGGCTTACCGCGTCTATCCTGACGGACACGAACAACTCATTCGCAACGTCCGCTTCAAAGAGTTCAGCGCCCGCGACCTGCGAGACGTCGCCCAGGCCTCCGACCAACCCTACGTTCTGAACTACGTCAACAACGGCTCCTCCTTCGATTTTGCCGACGCCAACAGCGACGAAACCACCTCCTCCGTCGTCTGCCCTTCCCTGCTCTTCAACAGCATCGAGCTCGATCGCTCGCGTGACGAAGTGACCAAGCCGCCCATCGTGCCCCCGCCCGCTCTCACGGCGAACAGATAACTCGGTCCTTCGCAATGCGCATTCTCAGCCGGGCTATTTTCCGCGAAGTCTTCACCGGGGCCACTCTCGGAACCATTCTCTTCATCTTCGTCCTCTTTCTCCGCACCATCGAGCGTCTCTCCTCCCTCCTCGTCAAGACCTCCGCGCCCCCCACCGTCATCGCCAAGCTGCTGCTCTATGCGCTACCCGCCACGCTGCCCTTTGCCGTACCGCTCGGGGTTCTCGTTGGAATCCTAATCGGCCTCAGCCGCATGTCCTCCGACAGCGAAATCACCGCCATGCGCGCCGCCGGAATCTCCAGCGCCACCGTCGCCCGGCCCGTTCTGCTCTTCGCCTTCCTCGCCCTAGTCGTCACTGCCCTTTGCTCGCTGTGGCTCACACCGCTCTCGCTCCACCTCGAAACCCTGATCGCCCGCAACTTCGCCGCCGCCCAGCTCACCGGAAACATCGAATCGCGCATCTTCGACGAACAGTTCCCCAACATCGTCCTCTACGTCAACGATGTCTCTTCCGAAGGCAACCGCATCGTCTGGCATCAAGTCTTCATGGCGGATGTCACGCCTCCCGACAAACTACAGCAGCAAGGCAAAGATCGTGGCGAAGGCCCCCGCATCATCGTGGCCCAGCAGGCCATCCCCCACCCCGACGCCGCCAACAACCGCATCATCCTCGACATGCGCGACGTCCGTACCAGCGAGCGCGACAAAGAAGGCAAGGTCATCACCACCGCCGCCCCCGTGCAGATCGAGGCCCTCCAGGCCCAAAAACAGGAGGACCTGCAAGTCAACAAAACCGTCCAGGAAATGGACACCGGACCGCTTTATAAACGAATCTACGGGCCGCTCAGAAAAGCGCTTTCCCGGCAAGACTACGTCGACTCCGCCATCGAGTTTCACCAGCGCTTCGCCCTGCCCCTGGCCTGTATCCTGCTGGCCTTGGTCGGCATCCCGCTCGGCGTCTCGTCCCGCAAGGGCGGCAAATCCGCCGCTTTCGTGGTCACTGTCTTGGTCGCCTTCTTCTACTACCTTGCCTACATCACGCTCATCGGCTTAGCCAAGAAAGGCAGCCTTCCCGTTCCCATCGCCGTCTGGACGCCCGACGCCGTCTTCTCCCTCGCCGGCGTTCTCATGCTCTCCCGCCTGGAGATCCCCGGCGACCGCGACCTCACGTCCTGGTTCCGAAACGCTTTCCGTCGTGCCACCGACTACCTGAAATCCGCCGGCGCCGGCTACTCCGTCCCGCGCCCCCCCCGCTTCGCCGCCGTCCGCAGCTTCGGCCTCCGCCCCATGCTCGTCGATGCCTACGTGTTGAACGGCTTTCTCTTCTACCTCGCGGTGCTGCTCCTCGCCCTGGTCTCCCTGATCGAAGTCTTCACCTTCTTCGAGTTGCTCGGCGACATGCTCAAGAACGACATCAGCATGGCCACCATGTTCGATTACCTTTGGAACCTGGCGCCCAAATTAATCTACGACCTCACGCCCATCGGCACCCTCGTCGCCTCCCTGATCTGCTTCGGCATCCTGACCAAATACAACGAAGTCACTGCCTTCAAAGCCGGCGGCGTCAGCGTTCACCGTCTCGCCGCGCCCGTGCTGTTTGTCAGCTTCCTCATCAGCGGCGCCCTCTTCGCTTTCGATCACTACTACATCCCCGAAGCCAACCGCCGCCAGGAAATGCTGCGCGCGGAGATCAAGAAGAAGCCCGTTCAGACCTATCTCGACCCCAATCGCCAGTGGATCTATGGCAAAGGCTCCCGCATCTACAACTACCAATTCCTCGATCCGCACCAGGCCCTTATGTCCAAGGTCAACGTCTACGAACTCGACCCCAAAACCTTCCACGTCGTGCATCAAATCTCGGCCGAACGCGCCCGCTGGGAGCCCAAGCTGCAAACCTGGCTCTTCCAAAACGGCGTCAGTCAGGAACTGCACCACGACTCCGACAGCTACCGCCCCTTCTACGGCGCCTCCGCCTCCTTCGCCCAACTCACCGAGCAGCCTTCCTGGTTCGCCAAAGAGGAAAAAGAATACAAGGAAATGAACTTCCGCGAACTCGGTCAGTACATCCATGAACTGCAGGATGAAGGCATGGAAACAACCCCGCTCCAGGTTCAGTACTACAAGAAATTCGCCGTCCCGCTCTTCGTTCTCATCATGGCCATCCTGAGCGTTCCGTTCGCTTTCATCGCCGGCAATCGCGGCGCCATGACAGGAGTCGGCATCAGTTTCGGCATCGCCATCGCCTATTGGACCATCGGCACCCTGTTCCAACAAATCGGCGATCTCAACCAACTCCCTGCCGCCATGGCCGCCTGGTCGCCGGATATTCTATTTTCCCTGGCCGGCCTTTATTTCATGGCCAGAATGAAGACCTAAAGCTCCTTAGGGAGAGCTATGGCCGGCACATTGCAGCACCCCGAGATACCCGCTCCACGGACCCACGGCATCCCGGTATTGATAAGCCATCATCCTTGAGATTTGGTGCAGATGAGTTAAGTCGTGAACTGCCCACGTCGCCAGCAGCTCTGACAGAGTAACTACTCCCAGCGCAGGGTGTCGTCCCCGCCGCTCGAGATCTTCTGGCCGCAGATTCAATCGACGCAGCTCACTCAGATTGTCCGCCCGCAAACGAGCAAATTCATCCAACAACTGCTCCAGCGATTTACCGCGGTTCTCTCGTCCCTGTGCCCAACGATCGAATGGCTCAAACGCCTGACTCTCGCCGAATTGCAAAACCAGCCGTGCCCGCGGCATCCAGTCCGTACGTTCGCCCTGAATCAAATGGCCGACCACATCGAACGCGCTCCAAGTGCCGTCCCCTTCATTTCGCAACGTCCACGCTTCCGGTAGACCCCGCAAAAGCGCATCGAGAGCCGCAGGCGTGCGAGCGAGCAGCGACATCGTCTGCTCCAAGTTATGTAGCATCATGTTCTCCCTCGAAATACGAACTTATTGTCGCCTTAGTGCGTACATCAGTACTGGTCATATCTCGACGACAAACTGACTCTCGAATGAAGTCCGTCTTATCGCCTATCGGCCGTCGCCTACCTCAGCATCGACGCGCATTCCAGCGCTATCCAACCCCTAAAGCCCAAACCGCAATAAATTAAATCCGGCCTTTTCCATTTACATGCGTTAATCAATCAGAATAAACGCCAGTATTTCCTGAAAAGTTCTGGTACGTATTACCCCTTGAGGAGAATGGCTGCCCCCTTATCCACCACGATACGCTCGCACTGAGGTTCTTATGTTTCGGCTTTTAGCACTCTTAGCAATCGTCTCAACCCCAGCCCTCTTCGCAGATTCCGTCGTCGTTTACGGGACAGGATCAGAACCGAATGGCGCCATCGATTCCCATTACACCATCACATCGAACTCCGGAAACGGTTCCCAGGCTGCTTATGTCGCGCCGCTGAGCGCTGTCTACGGCAATAGCTGGTATGCCGATTCCACATCTTCGAGCTGGATTACTCCCACCGCGGACGGAGCAACATCCTTCCCCGACACTGCCAGCTTCAACTACACCACCACCTTCGACCTCTCCGGTCTCGATCCCAATACCTACGTGCTCTTCGGTCAAATTGCGGCCGACGATCAGGCCACCATCTCATTGAACGGCCAGATAGTGGGAGTAGATCAGGATAGTCAAGCTTGGAACCACTTCTCCGCTTTCACCATCGGATCCGGATTCCTGCCAGGCCTGAACACCCTCACCTTCGACGTGGCAAATACCGGGGGCGGAGCAACCGGTCTGAATGTGGCGCTCTCCGGAGTAGACACTCCTGAACCCTCTTCGGTCGCGCTCCTGGCACTCGGAGCCATCTCTTCGCTCGGCTGGGCGCGGCTTCGCTCCAAAACCAAAACCAGCAAAGTCACAACAGCTTAGCTCCATCTTTTCGTGGGAGAGGTCGTCGTCTCACCGGTCAACCAAGAACCGTAAACACGACCCTTTGGGAAGCCGGGCGGAATAATTCGTAGCGACTGGAAGTAACCGCTTCTTCTCGCTCGAAATATTCCTCCCGGCTTTTTTTGCGCCATCAGAGCCGCGCCCGAAGCGCTGGGAATAAAAGTTCCTGTCTGGTGCAACCGGCATGATTCTTTACAATAACTGAGACCGCTTCCGTTTACACAAACAACGTAATTTGGCATTATGGTGTCAGAGGCTGCTTATCTTATGTCACTAGATGAACGCTTGGAAGCTCTGACGCACTCCGTCGAGCTGCTTGCAGGAATGCAGGCCAAAACCGAAAAACAGATCAGTCGGTTGGGGAAGTACATTCGCTTGATCGTCATGGATCACGAGACGCGACTGTTAGCCATTGAGGGCAAGGAGGAAGAGGAGGACGAATAGTCTCCTTTTACTGCCCATGACAAAGATAGAGAAGAGCGAAATCGGTCGGGCGCTGAACGCGCTCCGAAAGACCTACGCCGGCGGCCGTCCGAAAAAATTGCGCAAGTGCAAGCTCTGCGGTCTGAAATTAGGCGCGCGCGAAATGCGGATGCACAAGTGTGAGGATATGTTCCTCACGAGCACACCATCAGATCCGCGCCCGAAGGAAGCGCTGGGATAGAAGTTAATGTTTGGTGCGCCCGGCATGATTCGAACATGCGACCTTCTGGTTCGTAGCCAGACGCTCTATCCAACTGAGCTACGGGCGCGGCGGTAGAATTCGAAAGCAAGGATCGCCCCGAACGTGCCGCCTCCTGCCTTCGCCCTCACAGTATAACAACCGCATGCAAACCAAAGCGTGGCCAACCCGCCAGTCTCTGCCAGCCCCACCGCACGCAAATCTCAATGATTTGCCACCGTTCCCAAAGCCGAATCTTCCAACGTGAGACTCCGGACGCAATTCCGTCCCTGATCCTTTGCCTGATACAGAGCCTCATCAGCCACTCGAACCAACAAATCAGGACTCCGCTCTGCGCCATCTGAAACCGTCACTCCAAAGCTGGCCGTCACAACAATCTCAGATCCCTCAATCATCATGCGTTGCTCGCTCAGAACTTTCCGCATTCGTTCTGCCTGTAGGCTCGCTTGTTCCAGATCGCAGTTTGGCAAAACCACCAGAAATTCCTCACCGCCGTATCTCCCCACTTGGTCATAGGGACGCATATTGTGCTTCAACCGGTGAGCCGTCTCCCGCAGCACCGTATCTCCGGCAAAATGGCCATAAGTGTCATTAATTTTCTTGAAATGGTCGATGTCGAGAAGAATAATTCCCACACTGCGACCGTCGCGAATAGACCGCGCGAATTCGTGTTCCAGTGTTGTACTGATGGCCGAGCGATTTGGCAGCAAAGTCAATAAGTCTTTGTTCGCCCGTTCCCGTAATTCCTCCCGAGCTTGCACCAAATCCATCGTCAACTCGATAATCCGCTTCCCCGCCCGTAGCCTGAAATTCAATTCGTGCTCGTCAAACGGCTTCACGATATAGTCGTCCGCTCCGGCATCGAATCCTTCCACGATCTCATCTTTGGTGTTCTTAGAAGTCAGCAGCAGAATGTAGGTATACGGTTCCTTGTGGGTCTCGCGAACCAGGCGGCAAATCTCCGGCCCGGTCTTTTGCGGCATCACCCAGTCCAGAATCGCCATCGGCGGCGCATCCACTTGACTCAATATGTCTATAGCTTCGGCTCCATCTACAGCGAGAACAACCTGGTATCCCCAGCGTTCGAGCGCGCGGCGCAGCAAAATGCGAGACGGACCACTGTCATCGGCAATCAACACCCTCATCGTCTGCGAGCGCCCCCAGCTTCTACTACACTAATCGTCCAACTTTGGTAGAAGATTAGAGGCAATTCAATGAATTTCCTCTCACCATCCGCTACTGAGAGCACTGTAAGCATGGATGGACAAAAGCGGAATGAATGGATCAGATTCTTTTACTATCGTGTCCTCTATTCGCACCGTCAATAGAACGCACGTACCGGTCTACTGGAATTTAAATCCTCTACTGTGAAGTAGGTATTTCGACTACCTCCTTCCGTCTAAGCGCCAAGAGCACGGACGCGCCCGTTTGGCGCGAGTTTCTCCGAAGCGCATCGGAAAAGACGCCGATCCTATATCATGGGGCATGGGAAGACACAATCCAGGGTTGTGTCCATTTCCGAAACTGACCGCCCGCTGTATCGAATCTCGGTGGCCGGTTTAATTTGCAAGCGGAAGGCTTTGTTGTGAAGGAGTTCGAATGAACAACTCTGTACTCGTACCGATGGTGGTCGAACAGACATCTCGCGGTGAGCGCGCTTACGACATATACTCTCGGTTACTCAAAGAGAACATCATCTTTTTGGGAACTCCGATTGACGACAACGTTGCGAACCTCATCATGGCTCAGATGCTGTTCTTAGCCGCCGAAGACCCCGAGCGCGATATCTCGCTCTATATCAATTCGCCAGGCGGATCCATTACTGCCGGGCTGGCCATTCTGGACACCATGCGGCTCGTCGAGCCCGACATCGTAACCTATTGCTTAGGACAGGCCGCCTCCATGGCCGCTGTTTTGCTGGCCTGCGGCGCCAAAGGCAAACGCTATAGCTTGCCCCACTCGCGCATTCTCATTCACCAGCCGTCCATGACCGGCTTGGGTGGACAAGCCGCCGATATCGACATCTACGCCCGTGAAATTCTCCGCATGCGTCAAAATCTCAATGAGATTTTGGCGGATGCCACTGGCCAGGGAGTCGACAAAATTGCTCGCGACGTTGATCGCGATTACATTCTGGAACCGGAAGCTGCTCTGGAATATGGCATCATCGACCGCGTAATTGAGTCTAGAGCACTCACGCCCATGCCAACTCGTTAATCCCTGATCATAAGAAACACCGGGACGCCATCCACCAAAAATAAATTATTGACGTTCCGGTTTATGTATTTATTTGAATTAATAATATACCCCGTACCAAAGTTGGGGTGCCAGTTAACTCATTGTTAATGAACGATTTATCATCTTTACACCAGCGCTGTAGTCTCCCGTTTTAGGAATTTCCTCCCGAAAACAGGAATTTTGCTGTCCCTTTTTCCTTGACCGGCCCTTTGGGCCTGAGATACATTGATGATTCTGTTACTTACACTCTAAGGCATAAGGAACGCTTATCGAATGATCATTCCATCGCGCTCTATGCTGACGGGGTTCGCTTTGTTAACCTGCGCTTTCACAGCCAGTTCACAAGCGGCAGTAGTTCACCTGTCAGTTTCGGGCGTACAGTTTGCCGCAGCGGCTGCTTTGGAAGCTGCCCCTTCTCCTGATACTCAAAATTCACTTGTTTCCCGAGACAACGACTTTAAAGGAACCCGTTCTCCCGAAACCGATGATCGACTGGCAAGAGCCGACGCTCGCTTTAACACTGGCCGGCAGGAATACTTTCGCGGCGACTTGCAAGCCGCTCGCCGCGACTTCGACGCCGCAGTCGACAACCTCCTCAGTGCTCCCGAAACCGTCCCCGACCACGCCCGTATCGAACGTCGCGTCGATGAAATGTGCGATCTGATCTATCGCTTCGATGTAGAAAAGCTCGGCTCCGGCAAAACCGAGGAAGCCGCGATTGTGTTCGACAAAGCGCCTATCGACGAGATCAGCCACATGACCTTCTCGGTAGACCCGAGTCTCGTTCCTCGCATCAAACTCGAGCTCAATCAAACCACCTCCGGCATCCCGTTAGAGTTGGCAGACCCGGTGCTTGCGTATGTGCACTATTTCCAAACCGACGCCGGCCGTCGAACTTTGCTCGCTGGATTTCGTCGCGGAGGTCGCTACAAAGCGCTTATTGAGCGAGTCTTTTCCGAAGAGGGTGTTCCCCAGGAACTCATCTACCTAGCGCAGGCAGAATCCGGATTCCTTCCCCGCGCCGTCAGCTACAAGAGTGCAGCCGGAATGTGGCAATTCATCTCCGGTACCGGCGCCATCTATCGACTCGAACGCAACTCCAACTACGATGAGCGTTTTGATCCTGAGAAGGCCACCCGCGCGGCCGCCAAATACCTGAAGGATCTCTACGCCCACTACGACGATTGGTATTTAGCCATGGCCGCTTATAACTGCGGAGCGGGCGCTATCGATCGCGCCATCGAACGCACCGGTTATGCAGATTATTGGGAACTCCTCAAGCGTCATGCGCTGCCCAAAGAAACCTCCAACTACGTGCCCATCATTCTGGCCATGACCATCATCGCCAAGAATCCCCAGGACTACGGGCTCCAAAACGTGGATCTTGACCCTGCCGTTGAGTTCGATAGCGTCCGGCTTACGGCGGCCACTAATTTAAACCTGGTCGCCGATGCCGCTCTGCAGCCCCTATCTGTGATCCGCGATCTAAACCCGGCGGTGCTCCGAACAGTAGCTCCTGCCGGCTATTCCGTTCGCGTTCCCAAAGGCTCGGCCGACAGCGCCGAGATTGCGTTGAACAGCGTACCTGTCCAAAATCGTCAGGCCTGGCGCCTTCATCATGTCCTCGCCGGCGATACGCTTTCCAGCATCGCCCGCTCGTATCATCTGACTCCGGATCGCATTGCCTCTGTCAATCGGGCCGCTGATTCCATCGAGGTCGGCGATACCCTCCTGATCCCCGCCGTGTATCACGAGGACAGAACCCCCGTCCGGCGCCGCTCCAAAGGCGCTGTGTCTGCCCAGCATGCCTCTCATATCGCCGCTTCTCGGCATATCTCTCCTTCCACCTTGCACCGCAAGGCCGCCCTGCGGACCGCCAGCCTGGAGCGCTAGCGATATTCTCAATCTGGAGCGCTAGCGATACGCTCAATCTGGAGCGCCAGCCGAGTGTCCCTCGCAAACGGCCTTTCAGCAAAGTGCCGTGTCTGAGCCGTGACTGGAAGGGAGCGGTCATAATCCAATGTTCAAAGAAAAAAGCCTGGATTTACTGATCCAGGCTTTTGTTTTATTTCCTGTCATGATAAACAGGTTGTGAAATCATTTTGCTTCTTGCATCATCTGGATGCGTAGTGACATGGTGCGAAGGAGGAGTAACAAATTTGATGTATCGTGTAAACCCTGACCAACAAGACGAAGATTTCGCCTACCAAGAGGAACATATCGAGCTCGAGTCCGACATAAAGGAGTACGCTGCCGACGACGAGGAGCCCGACGAAGACGATGAAGATGAGACTGACGACGACGATGAAGACGAGGAGGATCTCGAAGACGAGGATGAAGAAGATGAGGACGACCTGGACGAAGATGAATTAGAGGATGAGGAGGAGGCAAGCGCGCCTCCTCCTTCTTCCGAGACCGCCCCTAAACACTCCGCCCACCCTCCCGCCAAGCCGGAAGCCCATCATGTGGAAGAAGAATCTTTACTCGGAGCGCCTGACAGCGAAGAAAGCTTTCCCGAGAAGGAGCATGTCGAATCTCTTGAAGCCTCTGACCTCGCGAGCGATGTTCACGATTCTCCTGCCACCCCCGTAAAGAAGGCTGCTCCTCGCAAAGCCCCAGCCAAAAAGGCCATAGCTAAGTCCGCGCCAGCTCCTGCTTCAGTCCCCGCGCCGGCTAAGAAACAGGCCGCGCCGGCAAAAACAGCTTCGAAAAAGGTCGCTGTTAAGAAAGCGCCCGCCAAGAAAGTAGTTGCCAAGAAGATTGCGCCGAAAAAGGCCGTGGCCCAAAAGACCGCAGTAAAGAAAGCGCCAGTAAAGAAAACCGTAGCTAAAAAGGCCGCTCCCAAAAAAGCAATGACCAAGGCACTCGCCAAGAAAGCTGCGCCGAAGAAAGCTGCCGCCAAAAAGATTGCACCGAACAAGACCGCTGTGAAAAAGGTCGCTACAAAAAAGACCGCCACAAAAAAAACCGTCGCTAAAAAAGGCGCCGCCAAGAGGCGTTGAATTGGCCGGGCGCAGAACGCCGTTCCGGAACTCCGGAACGCAGTGCTTCAGCGCCCGCCGGAGATTGGGCTATTTGGCTTGTTTTCGAACCACCGTCCGGCAGCGTTCGAATAAGTCAAGTAAAGAGTCGGCATACTCCTCGCTTGAGCGAGGCCCCTTCGTGCCGAATCCTGCCGAGTTTGTCCCCTTTCCGTAGCCAGTCGTGACGGCAATAAATTTCATTAGTTCTAGGGCAACCTCATCTGGACTGCTTGGGTTTTTATTCTCGTGAATTTCTGTCTCTTCTGCCATTCGGGAGCTGCGTTCCTTCCTATTCAAATCCTTCTCCATTGATTTTGCCATTGCTACTAGCCTATGCCCCTCCGAGCTCGCAAACTGATCCGTAAGATGCGGGGCGGGGCGCAGTCCCATTTAGTTGAAGCCGAAGATGGCGCCTTCTACATCGTCAAGTTCACCAACAATCCACAGCATCGACGAATCCTGGTCAATGAATGGCTCGCCAACGCCTTTCTTCGCTATCTTCAGATCCATGTTCCCGATACGGCAGTCATTGAGCTCACTTCCGAATTCATAGACGACAGCCCCGAGCTCTACCTCTCCATCGGCCCTCGCCGCGAGCCCGTTCCGCCCGGCCTTCACTTCGGTTCCCGTATGGCGGTGCACCCCGATCGAGTCGCTGTCTTCGACTTCCTGCCCGACAAGCTGCTCAACAAAATCGAAAATCTGCCGGACTTCCTCGGAACTCTGGTCTTCGATAAATGGATCTCGAACGCCGATTCTCGTCAGGCGGTGTTCTTTCGCGCCCGCGCCAAGACTTGGACGCCCTTGAAGGGTGAAGCGCCCGCTAAAATCGGATTCTTCGCCCAAATGATTGATCACGGCTTCGCCTTCAACGGACCCCATTGGCGTTTCCAGGATTCTCCCATTCAGGGCCTGTATTTCCGCACCTCGGTTTATGATCAGGTGAAATCTCTCGACTCGTTCCAGCCCTGGCTCGATATGGTCCGGAATTTTCCCCTGGAAGTGATCGATTCGGCGTGGAAAGAAATTCCTCCCGACTGGCTGCTCGAAGACGAAACGGAGCTGGAAGAGATGCTCGAAAATCTGGTAAAGCGCCGAACCCGTGTAGCCGACCTGCTTGCAGACGTAAAGCGGGAGCGCGCTACTGCTTTCCCGAATTGGAAATGATCTCATCGGCCATACGCTGCGCAGTAATCGGAGCCAGCAAAATGCCGTTCCGGTAATGGCCGTAGGCCAGGTAGAAACGCCGGGAGTGCCAGGCGCCAAGCCGCAGCCGGTCACTCCCCGGCCGAAATCCCATCCACGTCTCAGAAGGAGTTGTCTCCGCCAGGTGCGGCAGCACGAATCCAGCTTCCTTGCCCAGTTCCGCCGCCCGTTCCAGCGCAATCGCTCGATCGAAGCCCACACGTTCCACTGAAGCCCCTACGACCAGCAAACCGCTGGCCCGCTGCAGCAAATAAGAATGCCCATGACGAAGAATCGTATTGCAAGTCTGGGCCGGTTGTTGATACCCGATCAAATGGCCCTTCACCGGTTCCGCGCTAGGCAGGGCAGGTACTCCCGATACCGCAATGTCACTGCTCCACGCGCCCGCCGCCAAAACCACGCTGCCGAAAGTGGTCCCGTTTAAGGCAACACCGGCCGCCGTAACCTCGATGCGCTCGACAGCCGAGTTCTCCAAGATCGAAACGCCCAGCCCGCGGCAAACCTTTACCAGCGCCGCGACGACATCACGAGGATTGACAATTCCATCCCCGCTATAGAAGCGAGCGCCCGCTAAATCCTCCCGTCGCACCCGAGGCCAGAACGTCTGCACCTGAGCGGGAGCAACAGCCTTCGACGAAATGCCCAAGCTCGACTGCACCGCCGACCGCGCTTCTAACCTCGCCAGCTCATCCGCTGAATACGCCAAGTCAAGCGCCCCACACTCCTGATAATCGATCTCCAGCTGAGACTCATGCTCGAGCTCCCGCACAAAGCGCGTATACAAACCGCGAGACGCGATCGCCAACCAAGCCAGTTCGGAATCCTCATCCACTTCCCCGCCCGGCGACAACATACCAGCCCCGGCCCAGCTCGCTTCCGCCCCCACCCGAGCCTGGTCATAAACAACCACGCGCCAGCCCCGCTGAGCCAGGCGCCAGGCAATCGACAACCCAATAATGCCGCCACCAACAACCGCCAGAGAACTCACCGTAGTTCAGGTGCCAGGCTGGCCCAATACGACCGTTCTTGTTTGGAATAGGGCCTAATGGAACCGTGGCTGTGGTCAAATAGTGAACCGTGGCGCGGACACTTGTGTCTGCCGTCTCGACACTCGTGTCGAGACCCGCCTTTTCCGGCAACCGCCCTCAACCCTCGCTCCCCTCCGAACCAGCCCGCTTAACCAATTCCAGAAACGCCTTAGCCGCATGGCTAAGCGCACGCCGGGCCGGATAAACCAGCCGTATCTTCCGCTCCAGAGTTAATTCCTTCACCGCAATCTCACGCAACAACCCCTGCTTAATCTCCTGATCCACACACATCCGAGGAACAAATGCCACGCCTTCGTTATGCTGCACTAAACGCCGGATCGTTTCGATCGTCGGCATCTCCACATCCATATTCAGCGGAACCTTATACCGCTGAAATTCGCGCAAAACTGCCTCCCGGTTCGGCGACAGAACATTGTGCGCAATGAACGTCTCCATATCCAGCTCCGTAATCGACACTTCTTCCCGATGAGCGAAACGGTGCTGCGGCGAAACAATGAACGAAAGACGATCCGTATAGATCACCTGCGAATGAAGATGAGCGTCGTTCGGGTCATAGCTGATCACGCCCAGCTCCAGTTCGCCATCCAGAAGCTGCGAAGGAATTTTGCTCGATTCCGTGCGCCGCATCTGGATCTTTATCTTCGGGAATGTCCGCCGGTACTGCTCGATGTGTTGAATCAGATAGAGCGAAGTCGACTCATTGGCCCCGATCGCCAATCGCCCCGCATAATTATCCCGCAGCTCACGAAGCGCATTTTCCAGATCCAGCTCTAAATTCTGAAAACGGCGCGCATACTCCAAAACCACCCGCCCGGCATCCGTAAGCAACAGTTCCCGGCCCGAGCGATCAATCAGCTTTTCCTTCAGATCGCTCTCAAGTCGTTGAATCGCAATAGAAATCGCAGGCTGAGTCCGCACCAGTTTCTCGCCCGCCCTCGAGAAACTTCGCTCAGTCGCTACAGTCAAAAAGACTTTTAAGGGATAGAGTTCCATTAACGCCCACCCACCAGAGCGTTTATGGCATCATTATATCTAATACTAGGATACAAAACTATAAATTTGCATAATCTCTCAGGCCCCCGTACGATGGAAAAGTCAAATGTTACGAACAGGAGTCTGGGTGTGAGTGAAGCGTTGAGCCAAGTCTATATTTTCGACACTACTTTGCGCGACGGTGAACAGTCCCCCGGCTGTAGCATGACGAAGCCCGAGAAGCTGAAAATGGCAGCGCAGCTAGTCGATCTTGGCGTCGACATCTTGGAAGCGGGCTTTCCGATTGCCTCCGATGGAGACTTCGAGGCAGTCGACCAGATCAGCCGGCAATTCCCCTGGGTGCGAGTCGCTGGATTAGCCCGCTGCTGCACGTCCGACATCGAACGTGCCGGAAAGGCGCTCCAACACGCCAAGCGTCCTCGCATTCACACCTTCATAGCCACCAGCGATATCCACCTGAAATACAAGTTAAGGCGCACCCGCGAACAGGTTCTTCACGAAGCAGTCGCCGCCGTCAAGCTGGCCCGCAACTTCGCCGACGACATTGAATTTTCCGCCGAAGACGCCACCCGCACCGAACCGGAGTACCTGGAGCAAGTCTGCAAAGCGGTGGTAGAAGCAGGCGCCGGCACTATCAATCTCCCGGATACCGTGGGCTTTTCCGTACCGGACGAATACGCGGACCTCATCGCTCGCATGGTAACCGTATTGGGAGATCAGGTCATCGTGAGCGTCCACTGCCACGACGATCTTGGACTCGCCGTAGCAAATTCTCTAGCCGCCGTGAAAGCCGGAGCCCGGCAAGTGGAATGCACCATCAACGGAATCGGCGAACGCGCCGGGAATGCAGCCTTGGAAGAAGTAGTCATGGCCATCAAAACCCGCCAGGACCGCTTTCCCTTCGAAACCAAGATCGTAACCGAGAAGCTCTTTTCCACCAGCCAGATGCTGACGCAGTTCATCTGCTTCGGTCCCCAACCGAATAAGGCCATCGTGGGCGAAAATGCCTTCGCGCATGAAGCCGGCATCCATCAGGACGGTTACCTAAAGGAAAAATCGACCTACGAAATCATCAGCCCGCAATCGGTCGGCGTCCCCGAAGGCCGCCTGGTGCTCGGAAAACATAGTGGCAGGCACGCGCTGAAAAAAAGAACCGAAGACCTGGGCTTTCAGCTCACACACGAGGAACTCGACGAGGTCTATAAGCAATTCACCTCCGTCTCCGACAACAAGAAAGGCATGCGCAACGAAGAAATTGCCAAACTGGTCCGCGAAGTTGCCGGAGCCGCGAAAGCCACGACAGTCTAATCACGATCAATGAAACTGAACATCCTCTTACTCCCCGGCGACGGTATCGGCGTCGAAGTCACCGCCGAAGCGGTTAAAGTCTTAAAAAACATCGCCAAAACTTGGCAACACCAGCTCTCCCTGAGTGAAGGACTGCTCGGCGGAATCGCGATTCACAAAACCGGCAACCCCTTCCCGGATGAAACACGCGATCTCGCCCTGAAAGCCGATGCCACCTTGATGGGCGCTGTCGGCCTCCCCGAATTCGACAACGCCCCTCCCGAGAAGCGGCCCGAACGCGGTCTCCTCGGCATCCGCAAGACCTTGGGCGTGTACGCCAATCTCCGGCCCGTCCGGTCCTACACCGCACTGCTCGATTCTTCGCCCCTGAAAAATGAGCTGGTGGACGGGACCGACATGATCATCGTGCGCGAACTCACCGGCGGCCTCTACTACGGAACGCCTCGCGGCATCTCTGGCAGTGGCGCAGAAGAGCGTGCCGTGAACAGCATGGTCTACACCAGACCCGAGATCGAACGCGTCTCGCGCATGGCCTTTCAGCTCGCCCGCAAGCGTCGCAAAAAGGTAACCAGTGTCGACAAATCGAACGTCCTCGAAAACTCGCAGCTCTGGCGTCGAGTCGTCATCGACATCGCCAAAGAATTTCCCGATGTCGCGCTCGATCACTTGCTGGTCGACAACTGCGCCATGCAGTTGGTCTTGAGCCCCACGCGCTTCGATGTCGTTCTCACGGAAAATCTGTTCGGCGACATATTGAGCGACGAAGGCGCCGTCCTCGCCGGTTCCATCGGCATGCTGCCCTCCGCTTCCATAGGCGAGCAGCGTCCCTCAGGCGCCTGGGTCGGACTATACGAGCCCGTTCACGGCTCCGCGCCCGACATCGCCGGGCAAAACAAAGCCAACCCCCTCGGCGCAATCGGGTCCGTAGCGGCCCTGCTGGAGTACAGTTTCGGTTTAGTCGAGGAAGCGCAAGCCGTCAATCGCGCCATGGAAGAAGTCTTGAACAGCGGAAAGGTAACCGCTGACCTAAAGCCGACAGGCAAGCCTGCCACCACATCGGAAGTAGGAGATGCCATGTGCGCCGCGCTCGCCTTGCGAGCGGTCACGGCATAACACCAATCCGTTCCGTCAGAGCCGCGACTAAAAGGAGCGTTACGTTTGCAACGGAAACCGAGTAAAGAAGGAATTATGAAACAACAAAATGGCGCTACCGGGAAGCCGCGCACCATCATCGAAAAAGTTTGGGACGACCACGTCGTTACGGAGCGGGAGAATACCCCGACCTTGCTCTACATCGACCTGCATCTAGTACACGAAGTCACCTCTCCCCAGGCCTTTTCCGGACTCCGCGAGCGAGGCCTGAAAGTTCGCCGTCCCGATCTCACCATCGGAACCACCGACCACAGCATCCCCACGCACGATCGGTCCCTCCCCATCCTCGATAAAATCGCCGAAGCCCAAATCGTGCAGTTCGAAACCAACTGCCGCGAATTCGGCATTCCCTTCTTCGGTCCTCACAGCAGCAAACAAGGCATCGTTCACGTCATCGGTCCGGAACAAGGTCTCACCCAGCCCGGCATGACCGTCGTCTGTGGCGACAGCCACACCGCCACGCACGGAGCGTTCGGCGCGCTCGCCTTCGGCATCGGCACCAGCCAGGTCGAACACGTTCTCGCCTCGCAGTGTCTGCTGCAGACGCGATCGAAGACCTATGAAGTTCAAGTAGAGGGCGCGCTCAAGAATGGAGTCGGCGCCAAAGACATCATCCTGAACCTGATCTCGCGCATCGGAATCGGCGGAGGCACGGGAGCCGTGTTTGAATTCTGTGGTTCCGCCATCCGCTCGCTCTCCATGGAAGAGCGAATGACCATCTGCAACATGTCGATCGAAGGCGGCGCGCGAGCCGGCCTGGTCGCCCCCGACGACACCACCTACGAATATCTGGCGGGCCGTCCGGCCGCACCGAAAGCCGTCGATTGGGATCGTGCCCTCGGCCTGTGGCGTCAGCTGCGGACCGATCAAGGAGCGACCTTCGACAAAAGCATCCACATCGACGCTGCCCAACTCGAACCGATGATCACATTCGGCACCAATCCGGGAATGGGTATTCCCATCACTGCCTCGGTTCCCGATCCCTCTGCGGTCAGCGATCCGGTAGAACGCGAATCGTTAGGCAAGGCGCTCCGTTACATGGACCTGCCCGCCGGCAAGCCCGTCTTAGGCCATGCCGTCAACGTCGTCTTCATCGGAAGCTGCACCAACTCTCGTATCTCCGACCTGCGCGCTGCCGCCCAGCTGATGAAGGGCCGCAAAGTGAACCCCAACGTTCGTGTCATGGTCGTACCGGGTTCCCAGGAAGTCAAAAAGCAGGCCCAGGAAGAAGGTCTCGACCGCATCTTCCAGGAAGCCGGAGCCGAGTGGCGCGAAGCCGGCTGCTCCATGTGTATCGCCATGAACGGCGACCAGCTGAAACCCGGCGAATACAGCGTCTCCACCAGCAACCGCAACTTTGAAGGACGACAGGGCAAAGCTGGCCGAACCTTTCTGGCCAGCCCGCTGACCGCCGCCGCCACTGCCCTGACCGGCGTAGTCACCGACGTAAGGACACTGCTCTAAGAGGCAATCATGGAAAAATTCACTATCTTCACCAGCCGTCTTGCCCCTCTCCCGATCGACAATATCGACACCGACCAGATCATCCCGGCTCGCTTTCTCAAAACCACTTCCAAAGTGGGGCTCGATCAAAATTTGTTTTGCGATTGGCGCTACGATGCCCAAGGTAATCCCAATCCCGACTTCATCTTGAATCAACCCGAAGGCCACGCCGCCCAGATTCTGCTGGCCGGAGACAATTTCGGCTGCGGCAGCTCCCGCGAACACGCCCCCTGGGCTCTCACGCAATATGGTTTCAAAGCGGTGATTAGCACGTCGTTCGCAGATATATTTACTGGGAACTCACTCAAGAATTCTCTGCTGCCCATCATCATCCCGACCGACGCCCACAAAAAGCTTTTTATCGCCGTCGCTGCCAGCCCCGAAGCCACCGTCTCCATCGACCTCGCTCAGCAAAAACTTACGCTCCCCGACGGCTCGGCCGTCACTTTCCCTATCGACGCCTTTGCCAAATTCTGCATGCTCGAGGGCGTAGATGAACTTGGCTTCATCTTGCAACAAGAGGCCGCCATCGCCGCCTATGAAGCCAAGCGACCCCTGACCGTAAACACGCTCGCATTTTGAAAAAACGAACCCAACCGGGGGAGTTCGTTTCGCAAAACAGCCGTAACTCATTGATTCGCCGTACTTCAGCCGTTTTGGGTTCGATCGGCAATCCGGCTGTTTCTGCTAAGGTGAAGCTAGTGTCCCTGCCCTTGAACTTCCACCTGGAGCAATACGAGGGCCCGCTCGACCTCCTGCTGGACCTGATCAGGAAACAGCAGATCAACATCTACGACATCCCGCTCGCCCAAATCACCTCCCAATACCTCGATTACATGCAGCGGGCCGCCAACCTCGACATCGAATTGAGCTCCGAATTCGTCTTCATGGCCGCCACGCTCATCCATATTAAGAGCAAAATGCTCCTCCCCCGCGATCCGGAATTAGAGAAGATCGCGCCCGAGGAAGACCCCAGAAAAGAACTGGTCGAACAGCTCATCGAGCACGAGCGTTTCAAGAACGCCGCCGAGATGCTCCAGCAGAAACTGATCATCGAGGAAGCAATCTGGTCGAATCCGCAGATCGACCATTTTGTAACCGAAGATGAACTGCCCGGATTGACGGTCACAATCTTCGATCTGGTAAAAACCTTTCAGAATCTGCTGGAAAGAGCCAAAAATCGCCCGCTCTACGAAGTCGGCAAGGAAGATGTAAGTATTCCGGAGATGATCGAATTGGTGCGAGATCGTCTGATTCGATCGCGGCAGGAATTTATTTCTGCGAATCAGCTCCTGGAACAACAAAAATCCCGCCGTGCCATGATCTGTTTATTTCTGGCCATCCTGGAACTGGTCAAGCGCCAGGCCATTTCGCTGACGCAAGGAGACGCTTTCGGCGAAATCGGACTGGCTCGAAGCAGCAATTTCGAGGAAGAGAGTAGCGCAGTAGTAGTAGAAGAGGAATATCACTGATCGACAGCATGGAAGAAGTGGAAGAAACGGTAGCGCTCGACGCCGAGGAAGTGATCGTCGCTGAAGCGGTCATTGAACCACCCGCCTCGGAGGAGGCGATTGCAGCCTTGAAAGCTGTCATCGAAGCAGCAATCTACATTACAGATGAACCCCTCACGGCAGAGCAGATTGCCGCCGCTGTCGAACAACCGATCGAGATTGTAAAGGAAATTTTGAATCGATTAGTCGCCGAGTATTCCTCGCCCGATCGCGGGCTGTCGGTCCGTGAAGTGGCCGGCGGCTACAAAATGTCTACCAAGCCCGAGCACCACGAATCCATTCGCCGGTTTGTGAAAAAGCTGCAACCGCCGCTCAAACTGTCGCTTGCCGCGCTTGAAACTCTGGCCGTGATTGCCTACAAACAACCAATCACCGCCCCCGAAGTGATGGACGTCCGCGGCGTTCAAGGGGCCGGAGTCCTGAAGACGCTGCTCGATCGGAAACTCATTGCCGCCGCGGGCCGGAAAAATGTGGTCGGCAAACCGATCATGTACAAGACAACGCGCGAGTTCCTGATTCAATTTGGACTGAGTTCTCTGGCGGAGTTGCCTACCTTGAAAGAATTTGAAGAATTAGGACGCTTTGCCCTGAGCGAAGCCGAGCAGGCGGCCGAACTGCCGCAAGTCGATGGCTGAAGAACGCTTACAAAAAATACTGGCGCGCGCCGGAATCGCCAGCCGCCGCAAAGCGGAAGACCTCATCGTCGGAGGACGAGTCTCCGTTAACGGCAAGACGATCGTAGAGCTTGGCTCGAAGGCCGATCTGGCCGTCGATCGCGTCAAAGTCGACGGACAGGTGCTGAGTGAGCCGAAACACCACATCTACATTGCGCTCCACAAACCGAAGAATGTCGTAACCACCGTTCGCGATCCGCAAGGCCGCGAAACCGTCATGTCCTTTTTTAAGGGCTTTCGCGAGCGGATTTATCCGGTCGGCCGTCTGGATTACGCCAGCGAGGGACTACTGCTGCTCACCAACGATGGCGACTTCGCTAATAAACTGACCTCGTCCGCCAGCCACGTCACCAAGACCTACCTCGTCAAAGCAAACGGCTTGCTGACCCCCGATCAGGAAGAACAATTTCGCCGCGGTATCCCAATACATGGCCGCCGAACTGCACCCGCCGGCCTGAAGCTTTTACACAAAGCGATCAACCCGTGGTACGAAGTTCGCCTGGTAGAAGGCCGCCAAAATCAGATTCGCATCATGTTCAAGCATTCTGGCTTCCTGGTGGAAAAGCTGAAGCGCGTCAAGATTGGCTTTCTGGATCTAGGCGAATTGAAAGCCGGAGCCTATCGGACCTTGACCAATCGCGAAGTGGAACGCTTTCGCAAACTGCTCCATCTGGACGGAGAGGAAGAAAAGCCGCATGCTGAATGATCAGGAAATAACCGAGATCCTCCGGAACGCGAAGTCCATTGCCGTCGTCGGTCTCTCGAATAATCCCGCCCGAGCCAGTCTTGGCGTTTCCCGGTTTTTACAGCGGCAGGGATACCGCATCATCCCGGTGAATCCGCAGGAAACAGAAGTCCTGGGCGAACGCGCCTACCCGTCTTTGCAAGAGACGCCCGACCCCATCGACATCGTCGATATTTTTCGACGCCCTGACGCTGTGCCCGAGGTGGTCGAAGCAGCCATCGGACGCCAGATTCGCTGTATTTGGATGCAAGAAGGCGTTATCAATCAGGCCGCGGCCGATCGTGCCGAAGCCGCTGGAATTCCGGTTGTCATGGACCGCTGCATACTCAAAGAACTAGCTCGCCTACTGCCTTGAACGCCAACCGCTTTGCTCCGCCGCTGGCAGTCCTGCTCTTGCTGCTGAGCGGTTGCATCGAACAACCGACCGACGTCCTCGGAACTGCCTATGTCGCACCGGCAACCATCAACTTGCGCCGCGAACTCACGGAGAAAAACGGCTCTGCCGCCGTTCTAAAGCATGGCGAGCCAGTGCAAATTCTGGAGTTGCGTCGCCGCTATGTGAGGATTCGGACCGAGCACGGCGTGGAAGGATGGATCGATTCTGCGCAGTTGCTCACGACCGAACAGATGGGGCTCATCAAACAAGAGATGGCTCGAGCCCTCAAGCTCCCCTCGGAAGGTTCAGCAGCCGTATTTGAAGCTCTAAACGTTCACATCGATCCCAGCCGCCAGTCGCCTGCCTTCGCTAGAATCCCCGATAACGGTTCAGTGGAAGTGCTTGCCCACAAGCTCGAACCCAAAGTGACCGGGCCGCCTAAACCACAAGTCTTCGTCTTTCCACAAGCCCAACCGAGCGGCGCCAAAAAATCTCGCAGAGGGAAAAAAGGCAAAGAAGTTTTCCATCTCCCCCCGCCACCCCCTCCCCCCAAAGCCCCAGACAATTGGGTTGAACTGTCCGCCCTACCTGCTGTTAAGCCCGTCGAACCAAAAGACAAAACTCCAAAAGAACCAGTAGTGATGGAAGATTGGACGCTGGTTCGAACCAAAGACAAGGAGTGCGGCTGGGTTTTATCGCGGAATTTGATCATGTCCATTCCCGATGACGTCGCGCAATATGCCGAGGGCAAGCGGATCACATCCTACTTCGAACTCGGAACCGTCATCGACGAGGATAAAGGCGCCCGGCACAACTGGCTCTGGACGACGGCTTCCGAGTCGGAGTCTTATGACTTCGACGCCTGGCGGGTTTTTATCTGGAGTCGCCATCGGCATCGATACGAAACCTCTTACCGGCAACGTGATTTGGAGGGTTACTTTCCCGTCCACGTCGATCCCGCAGAAAACACCTCACCGCAGCGGACTTTCGAAATCATAACCAAAGACGACGACAACAATAAACTCTGGCGTCGGACTTACCTGTTCGATGGCACTTTGGTTCACCTCACCGGCAAAGAACCATACGACGCGAGCGCCCCAGTAAGTCCGAATGCAAAAAGCAAAGAAGAAAAATCCGCGGCGAAATCCAATTGGCTACGCGACAGCTGGGACCGCCTGAAGGGCAACGTTGGAAAAATTCACTAAGCTTCTTCGATCGGTCCGGAGATCTCGACGCGGTCCATCGCTAGGAACTGATGGACGTGCGGATGATCCGCTTGGTCCATCTCCGAAACCGGCCCGAAATAAATTGCTTCGCCTTTGTAAAGGAACACCACCAGATCGGCCACTTTTCTCATCAAGTCTAAATCGTGAGTAACCACCACCGATGTCAGTCCGAGTTGCCTTTTTAAACGCAGCATCAGGTTACCCAGATCGTCCGACATAATCGGATCGACCATGGTGGTCGGTTCGTCATAAAGGATGCATTCCGGCTGAGCCGCCAGAGCCCGCGCAATCGCCACCGCGCGTTTAAATCCGGTAGAAAGATCCGCCGGATACATGTCGCGAACATCCAGGAGATCCACCATCTTCAAAAGGCCCTCGACGACTTCCTCCTTGTTCTCCTCGTTGTAGTCGTCGCGCAGTTCCAGAGAAAAAAGAATGTTTTCTCGAATAGTCAACGAATCGAAAAGCGCCCCGGACTGGAAAACCATGGTGACCCGTTTACGGATCAGCCGGAGTTCCTCTTCCGGCATCTCCGTTATGTCATTGAAGCCGACAATAACGCGCCCACTGTCCGGCTTCATGAAACCCATGATGTGACTGAGAGTGACCGATTTGCCGACGCCGCTTCGTCCAATGATCGCGAGCGTTTTACCGGGATCGACGTAAAAATTCACGTCCCGCAGAATCGGCCGGTCAAAACTCTTGTTGACGTGACGAAATTCGATGTAGTGGGAAGGCGACTCGCTAGGCATCGGCAGCGCGGACCATGTCCCATTCCTTCAACGTGTTCACGTTCTGAATGCTAGCCGATGTGTAAACGTACTCAACAACCAAACTATGAATGAAATCCATCATCCGGAGCTTGGTCGAATCGAGAGCTTTCTGAACGGCAGGCAAGCACTTATCCCGATAAAGTGCGCACAAGGGATGAATCCTGTCTTCAACGTCGGTGGTCACTACGCAGTCGGCCTCTGACATTTCAGCCGTTTTACAAAGGCGTCGCAAGTGATTGATTCCGATATTTGGCATGTCGCAAGCAACGATTAGATTCCATTCTGCCCGGCCGGTCTGAAGTGCAGTTTCAACGCCAGCCAGCGGTCCGAACCCAGGGCGTAAGTCTTCAAGGCAAGGAAATCCAAGGTCGCCGTAAGAGTGAGACGCACCGATCAGCGCTACACTCCCAGACACCGTCGCAACCTTAGCCGCGATGTCTTGAACCAGCACTCCTCTGCCCCACGGCAAGAGAGCCTTATCTTGTCCCATTCGCCGGCTTTTGCCCCCTACCAGCACAAAGCCAGCCGTCTGCATGCCCAAATAGTAACACCCGAATATCCGAGTTCCAGGCTATAATTCAGACAACAACTTCAGTTGGTTTTGTTTGTTTATGTTATTTCGGGCTCGCTAACTTTCACGACATGCCCAGCCTTCGCCATTGGACTGCGTCACTCTCGGTCGCGGCAGCGCTATTTGTGCCGACGGGCTTCAGCAAAATACCGGTTCCCAGTGCGCCACGAGTGCAGGCTATTCGATTCTGGTCATTCGGGAACATCACTCGCATCGCCGTTCAAACGGATGGCGAGTATCACCTGAAGTCAGATCAAATCGACACTCCTCCCCGGCTGTATTTCGATCTGACCGGGGCTAAACTTTCCGGTCCGATGAAACGGAACGTGCAGACCATTCAGGTTGGCGATCCACGAGTGAAGCAGATCCGAGTAGCTCAGATTAGCAGCACCACTACGCGCATCGTATTCGACCTCGACCAGACGGTAGAAGTGGTTTCGTCACAACTTGTCAATCCGGATCGGTTGATGATTGAGCTAAAACCGAAAAGAGCAAATGGCGGCGCGCTTTCGACAGCACACAGCTTCACCGGCACTCGCAGATTACAGCCTTCGCAAGGAGAAAGCATCACAGAAGAGACGCCACCGACTCGTTCTCCAGATCGTTCTCCATTGCCAAAGGCGGTTGCCAAGACGGTTGTTCCTTCTTCGATGTCGCCGGCGCCGGTGTCAGTCAGCCCCTCTGCTCTTCCCTCGTCGGCAACGATTGCCGAAGCAGATCGATCATTTGTGCGAGTCCTCGGATTGAAGTTAGGCCGTGTTGTAATCGACGCAGGGCATGGAGGACACGACACGGGTACGATTGGCCCCAACGGCTTGCTTGAGAAGGATCTGGTGCTCGATGTTGCGCTCCGGTTGGGACGTTTAATCAAGACCAGGTTAGGGGCTGAGATCGTTTACACCCGATCTGCCGATGTTTTCGTCCCGCTTGAGGAGCGAACCAAAATTGCGAACGACCAGAAGGCAGATCTGTTCATTTCCATTCACGCTAATTCTTCACCGCAGCCTGCCGCTACTGGGGTAGAAACTTACTACTTCAATTTCACTTCTGATCGAACAGGGCTTGATCTAGCGACGCGCGAAAACGCAACATCTAGCAGCTCCATTTCAGATTTGAATGATCTGCTGCACCGAGCCCTACTCAAGACAAAATTGGAAGAGTCCCGCGAGTTTGCTCAAAGAGTTCAGACGTCGCTTTCGCTCATGTCTGTAAAGATGAACGGCAAGTCGAGAGACCGAGGAGTTCGAAAGGCCCCTTTTGTAGTCTTAATCGGCGCAACCATGCCCTCGATCCTTGCAGAGGTTGGCTTTGTCTCCAACCCTCACGATGAAAAGCTCATGAAGAGAATAGATCAGCGTCAGAGGATTGCAGAAGCCTTATACAAAGGCGTATCGGGCTACGCGAGCTCATTGAGCCACGTTCAACTGGCACGGGTTGGCACCAGATAATCTTCCAATTGACTGTCCACGTTCCTCGATTTTTCTCTTGCTATACCGCGTTTGGACTGCCTGATAAATTCAACCAGGTGACGCGTTTGCTGGGAAGGAAGCTCTGCTTCGATCCGAGCTAAAGCTTCCGTTTGCTTAAGGCCGCTTCGGTAGAGAAGTCGATAAGCAACTTTCAAAACTTTGATTTCGTCAGCTTTGAATCCAGCTCTCCGAATTCCAACCAGATTGAGACCTTTCACCGCAACATTGAAATCTGAGTAGAGAAAGTAGGGCGGGAGATCGCTATTCACTCTCGTGTTTCCACCAACCATCGCAAGGGTTCCGACTTTAGAAAACTGATGGATAACGACGCCTCCCGAGATAAAAGCCTGGCTTTCGATTTCCGCATAACCCGCCACCAAAGCACAACTCGCAATGACGATGTTGTCCTCTAAGCGGCAATTGTGCGCAATATGCCCGGAAGTCATGATGTAGTTGTCGTTTCCGATGCGTGTTTCTGAGTCTGGCTGGGTCCCTCGAGAAATGGTGTAATGTTCGCGAATCTTGTTTCCATTCCCAATCGAAAGAAAACTGCGTGCACCATTGAATGACCTATCAAGAGGATCCGTTCCCAGCACAGTTCCGGCAGAAATCTCATTCTGATCGCCCATCGTGGTCCACCGCTTCACATAAACATATGGCTCCAGCAGACACTGTGAGCCAATGACTACATCGGATTCGATTATGCAAAACTCGCCGATTCGCGAACCGGCGCCGATGACGGCATCGGGATGGACGCGAGCTGTGGGCGCGACGTAGGCAGCAGGGTCGACGGGCATCACTGCGATTGTCGCGCAGGACGAAAGACGAGGAAGCAGTCGATCCAATGCAAACATGAATCATGTCAGAGTTCACCGTCGCTCAGCTTGCTGCCATTTGCGGCGGCCAAGCTGAAGGAGAAACCAGCCGTCTTATCACCGGAGCAAATACACTGCAAAATGCTGCGGCAACCGATCTGTCTTATGTCGAGAACGAGAAATCGCTTGCAGCAGCAAGTTCCTCCCGAGCAGGCGCCTTGTTGGTGTCCGAATTGTTTTCGCTGCAAGGTAGCTGGGCGCTGATTCATGTAAGCAATCCGCGGCTCGCTTTCGCTCGAGCTGTAAAAGAGCTTTATCCCTCGGTCCGGCCAAAACCCGCGATCCATTCGACTGCTGTAATTGCGTCCTCCGCAGCGATTCCTGCCGATTGTTACGTCGGTCTGCATGTGACGATCGGCGAACACGTCCGACTCGGAGAGAACTGCTTCATCAATGCGGGGTGCACGTTAGGCGACGAGGTGATTTTGGGTGATGACGCGTACCTTCATCCGAATGTGACGATTTATCGTGGCGTAAGAATCGGTAGACGTGCCGTAGTGCACGCCGGGTGCGTGATCGGCGCCGACGGGTTTGGCTTCTCTCTTGTTGAGGATCACTGGGAAAAGTTTCCGCAGGTTGGCACTGTCGAGATTGGAGATGACGTCGAGATCGGAGCGAACGCCTGTATCGATCGCGCAGCGCTTGGAGCGACTTTAATCGGAGACGGAACAAAGATCGACAACCTGGTACATATCGCCCATAACTGTGTCATCGGCAAGCATGTCGTAATTGCCGCTCAGACAGGTTTGTCAGGAAGTGTGACTGTCGGGGACTATGCCGCGTTAGGCGGGCAAGTAGGGATCGGACCCAAAGCGACGATCGCTTCGAAAGCTCACGTCGCTGCTAAGAGTGGCATTGTCACGTCGCAGCACGTAACGGCCGGAGAGCCTGTTTGGGGCGCACCGGCGCGACCCTTACGACAACACTTAAAAGGCCTGGCAAACGTGGCCAAGCTCTCGGATACGCTGAACGAATTCAAGCAAATGAGAAAAAAGCTGGAGGCGCTAGAAGAAGCTATAGAAAAGTTTTACCAACAGAGCTAGAAATCTTTAGCTCCGTCCAGAATGCGGCTGGCTTGTCGAACCATCGCCTGAATCTGTTGCATATGTGGAACGGATTTTTCATCCTTGCATGTCAATTCCAAATAATAGGCGAGCGATTCAATGACGCTTAAAGGCTGGCGGAGTTCATGCACTAAGTTATCGAGAACAGATTCCTGAGGTCTCGCAGTGTGACAGGGAGCGGCGTCAGCCTGTCGCAGAGAACGTGTTTGTGCCAAGGTCAGAGGGAAAACGGGATTCATAGAGCCATACAGTGTCGGCCAGGCGACCGACTCAAACCAAGGAGAGCAATCCTAGTCGTCTGATTTTCACCCCGTTCGAGCGGACAGTCAATAGAGTTCTTCGCGAAATTTTGCTTTGCTCCCGGAGGGTCTGGTGAAGATACCTGTTGTGGTATTCTCAGGACGTAACCGCACTTGAAGTGGGGCCTGTGGCGCAGTTGGGAGCGCGCTTCCATGGCATGGAAGAGGTCGACGGTTCGAACCCGTCCAGGTCCACCAAATATTCGTTCACAGCCACTCAAACACGTCGAAGCCGGACTCTTTCGACCAGGTGATTTTCATCTTTCTCAAGAATCAAATGTGCTCGTTCGCGAGTGGGCCGAATGTTCTCGTCTAAGTTGACCAGATTGATCTGCTTCCAGATATTCCGGGCGGTCTCAATCGCTTCTTCTTCGGTTAGAGAGGCATACCGGTGGAAGTAAGAATCCCGGTTCTGGAACACCGTCTCGCGCAGTTTGAGAAACCGTTGAATGTACCAGTTTCGAATCGTTGGCTCGCCGGCATCGAGATAAATTGAAAAGTCGAAGAAATCGGACACAAATACCTGCGAAGCTCCCCGTAGGCTGTCGGGCGATTGTAGTACGTTGAGTCCTTCTAAGATCAATATGTCCGGTTTGTCTACTAATTTTTCTCTGTTCGGGATGATGTCGTAGTAAAGATGGGAGTAGACCGGCGCTGATACGTTGGCGCCAGCCTTGATCGCTGCCAGGAACTGCAGGAGCCGGCGTTGGTCGTAGCTTTCCGGGAATCCTTTGCGATTCATCAAACCGCGTTGCTCCAGAATGCGGTTGGGATAAAGAAAACCATCCGTGGTCACCAGATCGACGCGTGGATGATCTGGCCAGCGTGCCAGACAGGCCCGGAGTACACGAGAAAAAATGCTCTTCCCCACCGCGACACTTCCCGCAATGCCGATGATGTAAGGAACGTGTCGCGGCATGGGCGAACCCATGAATTCCTGACGCGCTTCGTAGAGGTGTTGAACGGCTGCCACGTGTAAATTAAGAAGCCGCGACAACGGAACGTAGATGTCTTCCACTTCACCCAAAGAAACTTGCTCATTGATGCCGCGCAACGAAGTCAATTCTTCCTCGTTGAGCAGTAAAGGGGTGTTTGCCCGTAGCGCCTTCCATTGCGGTCGGTCAAAATCGGTATAGCGGCTAATGAGTGCCGAGGAAACCGTACTAGATGAGTCCAAAGATGCCTCGCTGCCTGACAGAAACCTTTCGAAGAGCCGGGATCACCCACCAACTACCGCAACTCCATCGATTGCCACCCGCACTGTGTCTCATCGCGCTCTTTCTATTGTTCCGCACAGGCCTCGGAGCTGCTCCCGAATCTCCGCTGGTATTAGTGAATGCGGGTGTCGAGTCAGCGGAAGACACACCGTTCGTTCCTCCTGGTTATAAATTTCTGCCTGGAGAACCCGTCTACGTCTCGTTTCAGATTGCCGGGTTTTCTGTGAACTCGAGCGAAGAGAAAAACGTTCGCACTATCGCGCTGACATGGCAGGTGAGTGCATTCGACGCACAGAACGTAGCCCTTGCAGAAAGTGCGTCGGGCGAGATCAGGACGGAGCTGGCAGCTGAAGACAAAAAGTGGTCGCCCATACGAAGGGCTTCGTTTGCGATTCCGGCTTTCGTAGCCGCAGGCGAGTATCACATTCACCTTGTCGTCAAGGACACGCTTGCCAACGTCGAAGCCTCGAAGGATATACCTTTCCAAATCGGCGGAACACAAATTCGACCTTCTGAAGGCTTACAGGTTGAAAATCTTCGATTCTCGCGGACCGAGAACGGACCCTCACTAGAAGTGCCCGCCTATCGTCCTGGAGATTCTGTGTTCGCCAACTTCGACATGGTCGGTTTCTCGAACACACCGCAAAATGAGTACCATCTCTCGTATGGCATCACTGTCCTTCGGCCGGATGGCAAGCCATTCCTGGAACAATCGAAAGCTGCCGAATTGACGTCTGCACCCTTTTATCCCGCTAAATTTATCCCGGCTAACGTTGAGGTCACCACCTCTTCTTCGAATGCACGCGGCACGTACGTTTTAATTCTTATGGTGAAAGACCTTGTTGCGAATCGCACGGCCGTCACCAAGCAGAGTTTTACTTTGGAGTAATCAAGACATCGGACCTGGTGGTGTCTTTCTGGTTCATGTCGATGATCTCTCCGCCTTTAATGCGAATCCGCTTCGTCTCTACAAAATTCAAGCCTCGGAAAAAGCTTTCGGCGTCGTGCTGCTGTTCGGGAAGAACGAAGGGATGAATGGCGAGCACGACCTGCTTATGAACAAAGTTGAGGCATTCCTTCTGTTTGAGTTCCGGTTGAAATAACAGAAACAAACGCGGGGATAGGCGCTCCGAAACTAACACCACACAGGCGTCTCCGCGGATCTCCTGTGTAACACGGTTAGCGAGCGCCTCAAAATCTGTGTTAAGGTTTTCGCGCACGTATTGCAGGCTGCCGACGGTGCATAGGAACAGAAGAACTATACCGGCAGCGGTTGGCAAAAGGCGCATACCTTGCCATCGCTCGAGCCAATCGAGAGCAGCAAACGTCAGAAGGATGATTTGAGGGGCGATCCAAAGCATTTCGTTCTCTCGCACAGTACCCCCGCCAATCGTCGAAATGATTAACGCTCCAGCGAGGGCGCTGACGGCGCCTCCAAACAAACAGAACAGGGAAATGCGCGTTTTGGCAGCTGGATCAGGAAGGCGAAAGGATCGCCAACAAGCGAACACAGTCGCGATCAATAGAAGGGCTGACACAAGGTATGCCAAAGACCCGGCTGCTGAAATCGACTCGAAGGCTTGCAGATAAATCGATCCGCTTGCGCTGGGCAGGTAGAGCCAATCGGGACTTCTCCGCGGAGTCATCCAGATGTAGTAAGGCAAATAGAGAAACGCCGGGATAGCAGTGGCCGGAAGCAAATGCCAAAAGACGCGCCGCTCCTTGACGACTCGAATGAAGCGCAAAAAAAACAACAGGAATCCGACCGCGGGCCAGAACGCCAGCGGTTCGGTATAGATCAGCAGGAGCAAAGCGCCGGAGTAACAAGTGGCCGAGGCGATTCCAGGTTTTGCGAACAATCGAAGCAAGAAGAAGATTGAGAGCACCAATAGAAAAAGAGCTTGCTCATAGGGTCGTCCCGTGATGGCGAATAGATAGTGGAGAGGCAGCGCGGCGAAAGTGGCGGAGGCAAGTTCCGGTTGTCGAATCGGAATGCTGCGCGACACGTTCCAGAACACCCACAGAGTGCCGATTGCAAACAGGAGTGAGACGATCCGAACGGCAAGGCGAGAGTGTCCGAACAGGTGAACGAAAGGATACTGGATCAGGTAGTTCAAGGGAGCCGCACCCGGAGTTTGCGTAATGATGTCCAGCGTTCCTTTGAACGCGTGATCGTCAGGATTGCTGACCTGCAAAATTTCGTCGAGGCGCAGCGGCATCGAGAATACGCCGGCCATCAGGCCCACTGCGTAAATAAAGAAAATTAGCGAAAGCGTTGTAGTGGAAGATGAACGCATGTGAGATCTGGTCAAGAAGCTTGAGTGGTCCTGAATGGTCACCGTTTTATTGAAGTACATCCAGCAAGTCGCGCAGCCGTTCCAATCCGGCCCTAAAATCACCGGGATTCGCAATAAGGCTTACCACAATATGAGCCTCCGGAGAAATGTCGAAAAAATATCCAGGCTGTACGACGACTGAATGATCGAGCAGTAATCTGGTGATCCACTCCTCTTCGGAAAGCCTTCCGGGAAGGTGAATAAGAGCCGACCAACCGCCTTCGGTATGGAGGAAATTAGCAGCTATGTCTTTCAGTATTGTGCGACCGATCTCAAGGTTTTCAGCGGTGCGAGTTTTCAGCTGGTTTCGAATCGAATCGCCTAATTCCATCAATCTGGGAAGTGATTGTTGAACGGGATTACTCACAGACAAATAGGTATCGAGCAGGATCTCAAGCCGGTCAAGAGCTGTTACGCGCTCGCGTGCAGGGCCGTTCGTCACGATCCAGCCGAGCTTGAGCTGCGGCATACCAGCAGTCTTCGATAAACCGTTCAAAGAGAAACTTAGCACCGAGTCGTACTCAGCGAAAGTAGCAACCCGGCTAGATTGATCGCCGAACGAGTAGTCCATGAAGACTTCGTCGGAGATGATCGGAAGATGATGCCGGGACGCCAGGTTCAGCAGCGAGATTGCTTCCTCTCTTTTGAGATACGATCCAGTCGGATTGTTGGGATTAACAACGACTATCACGCGTGTTCTAGAGGTCAGCTTTGCTGTAAGCTGAGCAAAATCAATAGACCAATGGCCTTCGTAAAAGAGCCGATACGGCACGACACGGACTGTTTCCAAAGCGGCAAGATAATCGAAGAGCGGATAGGAAGGGGTGGGAACAAGAATCTCGTCGCCCGGATCGCAGAGGAGCTTAAACAGCAGCGAGTAAGCTTCGCTTGTGCTGGCCGTAAGCGCCACTTGTTCCGAGTGAATCCGGACTCCCCGATCTTCGTAGTAGCGGACTATGGCGCGTCGAGCTTCAATTTCCCCGAACGGTTCTGGCCGATAAGTAAAGTCGCTTATGCTTCCGTACGCACTTGCGATTTCCTGATGTGGATATTGCAAATCAATCTGGCTGGGATTAGAGACGGTCAGATCCAGAAGCGGAGATCCGTCGACAAGTTTGGCGGCAAGCAGCTTGCTAAACGGATTAGTTGGAGTTGTCCAGGGAAGCCGTTGGGAGTACTTATACAAAACGCTACTCTGTCACGAGAACCGCCGCGTTTGCAAGACCTATTCGATGTTGGAAGGATTTGGAGGAGGGGTGCACGCTCGCCCAAGCGTGCACCCTTTTTGATGGCGCCAGATGCCCGTCTAGCGCCAGATCACTCTGTTTCCCCAGCCGCTCACCGGAGATGACGGAGCCCATCCGTCATCTCTTTCGCGTGTGCCCGCACGCCGGAACGAAGTGGCGAAACAGAGTGAAATTTGAGGACCGTCTGTCGTCAGATCAGTTCGTCCTCGGTTGACTTGACGATAGCGCAGGGGGTAGTCGGAACTACCCTGGAAAATTATATTAAGTAGCTCATTTTAAAAGAGATAAAATTTTTTTGAAATTTGTCATGGCCTAAAAAAAGAGTATCGGTTGATGCGGAAATTGGCTTTGGGACGCAACATGACTTAACCTGGAATGAACACTTCAGGCCACGCATCGGTCACTTCGTCAGTTCTTGCCCCAGTTCTTTCCAGATCTCCTCAACGGCGATGGGCCCTTCGTGGTTTCTAGTGTTCAACCCGAAGCTCCAGTTCAGGACCGGCTTGATCCAATTCAGTTTAAAGCGCATCCCAAGTCACCACACTGTCTTCGTTCGGGTAAGCTTTGATCTGCGTCGCTATATACTTCTACGTACGGGGAGTTGTGCGATTGCTTCCGGCCTTATGCGAGGAAACTCAGTGACCAGTTCCTCCCGGTCTCGGAGGAACAACCAGTTATGTGGATTGTTCGGCTAGCACTTTCCCGTCCTTACACTTTTGTCGTGATGGCCATTTTGATGTCCATTCTCGGCACGACCGCGATCATCACGATGCCGGTCGATATCTTTCCTTATATCGACATCCCGATTGTCTCCGTGCTGTGGGTCTATTCCGGTCTCTCGCCGGCCGAAATGGAGAAACGTGTAGTCACGAACTTCGAGCGCAGCCTCACCTCAAACGTCAACGACATCGAGCACATTGAATCGCAGTCTTACAACGGCTATGGCGTCGTGCGCATCTACTTCCATCCGAATGTTCAAGTGGACATGGCCGTGGCTCAAGTTACGGCGACCATGGAAACATCGCTGCGCCAGATGCCGCCCGGCATGTTCCCCGCCAACATCCTGAAATACGACGCAGCGAGCGTTCCTATTCTCCAGCTAGGCCTTTCCAGCAAGACGCTGCGCGAGCAGGAGATCTTCGATCTGGGCAACAACTTCATCCGCACTCCGCTAGGAACTGTGCAAGGCGCCTCGGTGTCTTATCCCTTCGGCGGAAAGCAGCGGGCGGTCATGGTGGATCTGAACCTGAATGAGCTCTATGCGAAACAGCTTTCACCGGTTGACGTGTCAAACGCCATCAATCTTCAGAATCTTATTCTTCCGGCCGGAACCGCTAAGCTCGCGAAGACCGAATACCAGATACGGGTCAACAGCAGTCCACTTGTCCTGGACGAACTAAATAATTTACCAATCAAAACCGTGAATGGAGCCACCATCTACGTCAAGGATGTGGCCCAGGTTCATGATGGCTTCTCGGTTCAAAACAATATAGTCCGGAACAATGGATTGCGCGGCGTTTTGATTACCATCACCAGGAATGGCAAGGCTTCCACGCTCTCGATCGTAAATGCTGTCAAAGCAGCGCTTCCCAATATCCTCGCGAATATTCCGGAAGATTTGAAAGTGTCCGTTTTGGCCGATCAATCGGTGTTCGTCCGGGCTTCCATACAAGGCGTAGTGCGGGAAGCATTGATCGCGGCCGGACTGACGGGTCTCATGATCCTTCTCTTTCTGGGAAGCTGGCGAAGCACCTTGATCGTTTGCATCTCGATCCCGCTGTCGATCCTCACGTCACTTTCCATTTTGAGTATCTTGGGACAAACCATCAACGTAATGACGCTGGGCGGCCTGGCGCTCGCGGTGGGAATCCTGGTCGACGACGCCACCGTCGAGATCGAGAACACACATCGCAACATTGCCATGCGAAAGCCGCTGGTCTCGGCGGTGCTCGATGGAGCGTCGCAAATCGCCGTTCCCACTTTTGTAGCGACTATCTCGATCTGCATCGTGTTCATCCCGGTTCTGCTGCTTACGGGCACTGCCAGATATCTGTTTACTCCGTTAGCGATGGCCGTTGTTTTCGCTCTTCTGGCTTCTTATCTTTTATCGCGCACGCTAGTGCCCACCATGATGACTTACCTTCTCGCCTCGGAGGTGGATCTATATCGACATGGCAGCGACGGAGAGCCAGCCCACGGCAGAAGAGGTCTGATTTGGCACGCTCATCATTTGGTAAACGTCTTCTTTGAAGGGCTGCGCTTTCGCTATCTCGGCTTGCTCGACTGGTCTCTGTCGCATCGAGGTCCGGTTCTGACGGGCTTCATGATTTTCTCGGTTGCCTCGCTGGGACTCACCTGGTGGATCGGCGAAGACTTCTTCCCCAATGTAGATTCCGGCCAAATGCGGCTGCATGCCCGAGGACCGGCGGGAATGCGGATCGAAGAGACTGAGGTCCGGTTCGCGGCGCTCGAACAGCAGATTCGCTCGGTGATTCCGCGTGAAGAGATCGACACGCTCATCGACAACATCGGAATCCCAAACAGCTGGCCGGCCATTGCTCAGGGAGACAATCCAACCATCTCTGCTGCGGACGGTGAAATCCTGATCTCTTTGAATAAGGACAAACACGGATCGACGAGCAACTACGAGGTGCTCCTTCGTAAGCGGCTGCGTAACAGATTTCCGGACATGACGTTCTTCTTCCAGCCGGCAAACATCACCAGTCAGATTGTCAACTTCGGATTGCCCGCCCCGATCGATCTGCAGATTGTAGGCCGCAATGCAGAGGCAAATTATCAGGTTGCTCAGAGAATGGCTGAGAAGATGTCCTTCATTCCAGGCGCTGCCGATGTTCACGTCCACCAAGTCGCCGCACAGCCGGAGCTCCGCTTAGATGTGGATCGCGTGAAAGCCGCGCAAATGGGCCTCACGCAGCGCGACGTAAGCAGCAGCATGCTCATTTCCCTGAGTGGCAGCGGCACCGTGGCGCCGAATTTCTGGATGAATTGGTCCAACGGAGTGAGTTACAGCATCGGTGTTCAGACGCCGCAGTACCAGATCGACTCGCTCGATGCATTGCTTCGAACACCGATATCTATGGCGAATGTGGCCGTCAACGGCAATACAACCGCTTCACAGGCAGGTGCTTCGGCAGGAGGCAACGCCTTTGTGGCTGCCTCGCCGAGCGGAGCAACCCAAGCCTATGGGAATCCGGGAGCAATGGCGAGCAGCACGCAGCTTCTTTCCAACTTGGTCAGCGTCCAACGCGCGTACACGCCTGTGATCGTCAACCACTACAATGTCTGGCCGGTATTTGACATATACGCCAACACGGATCGGCGGGACTTGGGCGGCGTCGGAAGGGACGTCGAACGTATAATGCGCGAGGAAGAACCGCACTTGCCGCGAGGGACCACGTTCGTCCTGCGCGGACAGATCGAAACCATGCAGTCGTCCTTCTTTCGGTTGGCTTTGGGCATGATCTTTGCCGTCTCTCTGGTTTATCTTTTGATGACCGTCAACTTCCAATCGTGGCTCGACCCCTTTATCATTCTCACGGCTCTGCCAGGCGCCATGGCGGGCATATTATGGATGTTGTTCGTCACCCGCACCACCCTGAGCGTTCCGTCCTTGATGGGCGCCATGATGTGCATTGGCGTGGCGACGGCCAATAGCATCTTGATCGTCACTTTTGCCAACGACGAGCGACAGGCGATACCATCTGCTCGCCAGGCCATGATCTCCGCAGGTTATGCCCGCGTGCGGCCAGTGCTCATGACAGCGACCGCCATGGTTCTCGGCATGCTTCCAATGTCGCTGGGTCTTGGAGAAGGAGGAGAACAGAACGCGCCGCTTGGGCGTGCTGTCATAGGCGGGTTGATGTTCGCCACGATAACGACCTTGTTTGTGGTGCCGATCATCTATAGTTTTTTGAGGACAAGCCCTCCGGTGGACCACGAGCGTCGGCTTGCAGAGCGTCAGAATCAGACCGCCGGAGACATTTGATGGAATTGCACATAGCGTCTGCTTCGGGTCTTTGATGCGATACACCGAAACCGATCAGCACGATTCACGAATCGAGGACGCGGACGACGCCGCCGCAGAAGAGCTGCGAAGAGAAAACGAAGAACTGAAGAGGCAGATCAAGGAACTCCGAAGTCCTCACTCTTCTGCCCACTCTTCTGAAGGAAACGTCCCGGCAAGACTCTGGCGGCCCTCCCGGATCACGCTTTGGTCGATTGCGTTGGCGGCAGTTATTGTCGCCGGAATTGCCTTTATGGCCGGTTACATGCCGCTCCACGATCGCACAGCGACCATCCTCGGAGAGGCTCACCGGCAAGAACAATCTCTCCCGCGCTTCGAAGTGATCAAAGTAGGATCTTCCTCTTCCCAAAACTCGATTGAACTGCCCGGCAATATACAAGCGCTCACTGAGGCCCCCATCCTGGCCCGAGCTGACGGCTACGTTCTTCATCGCAGAGCAGACATCGGAGACCGGGTTCGGGCTGGTCAGATGTTGGCAGAGATTGTGGCGCCGGAGCTGGACCAACAGGTTCGTCAGGCCAACTCGCAGCTCGGACAGGCTCAGGCGGCGCAAGACGAGGCCATCGCCAATCTCGCGCAGGGCAAGGCGGAGTTGGAATTGGCTCGGGTCACAGCCAAACGTTGGGGCAGCCTGGTGAATGACGGTTCAGTGTCGCAGCAGGAAAACGATCAATATCAGGCACAATATCAAGCCAAGATCGCTAGCATACAGGCCCTGGATAAAGCGGTGAATGTTCAGCGCAGCAGCGTCAGCGCAGCCGAAGCAAATTTAGCGCGACTCAAGGAAATGGGGAGCTACCGGACGGTAGTGGCGCCTTTCGATGGTGTCGTCACGCTGCGCAATGTCGACGAAGGCGCGCTGGTCAACGCGGGCAGCACGCTTTTGTTTCGCATCGCGCAAATAGCTACGCTGCGCTTGTATGTCACGGTTCCGCAATCCTACGCGAATTCTGTGCGAACCGGTCAAGCGGCGACGTTGATGGTTTCCAACATGCCAGGGCAGCGCTTCACGGGTACAGTCGCCAGAACGGCTAATTCTCTCGATCCCGCCAGCCGGACGCTGCTTGTGGAGGTTCGCGTGCCGAATCCAACTGGCACATTATTTCCGGGCATGTATGCCGAAGTCGAACTGACAAGCGCCCGCGTCAATCCGCCCTTGTCGGTTCCGAGCGATGCGCTGATTCTTCGGGGAGAGGGCGCAGAGGTCGCCGTTGTGCAATCGGGCAATCGGGTACACCTGCAGAAGGTCCAGGTCGGCCGTGACTACGGCAATCGGCTGGAATTGGTCAACGGCCTACAAAAAGGAGACACCATCATCGCTCACCCTGGCGACGTCTTGCGTGAAGGCGCCGAAATAGATCCGATTCCAATCGAAAAGGAACCGGAGCGGACAGAACATACCGGAGCAGGAAACTGAAGACGTGGCTCTCCTTCATCTCAGAGCTGTCGTCTCGAGTTTACTGGAGAGCTGCATCAAGCGCTCCTGAGCTTGCCGGATGGTCTCCTTTTTCTTACAGAAGCAGAAGCGGACCAGATGGGCTCCGTCGTTCGGGTTATGAAAGAAGCTGGAGCCCGGTACACCCGCTACTCCCACCTCTGCCACCAGAAACCGCATAAATTCCACATCGCTCTTGAAACCGAAATTCGCGATGTCGGTCATCACGTAGTAAGCTCCTTGCGGAGCGAAGCAGCGAAAGCCTGCGCGAGTCAGTACATCCAGAAGCAGATCGCGTTTGCGTTGATAAAGCTGAGCCAGATCCATATAGTATTGATCCGGGAAGGAAAGAGCCGCCACGCCCGCCTGCTGCAATGGCGCCGCAGCGCCCACCGTAAGGAAATCATGCACTTTCCTGACGCCATCCGTTAGGTCAGGACTGGCAATCACCCAGCCTACGCGCCACCCGGTAACCCCATATGTCTTGCTCATGCTGTTCACGAGAATGGTCCGGTCGCGCATGCCGGGAATCTGAATCATCCTTACATGTTCAGCTCCGTTGAAGATGATGTGTTCGTAGATCTCATCCGTGATGGCAAGAGCATTATTCTCCTGGCACAGCTGCGCTATGAACTCCAACTCCTTACGGTCGAAAATCTTTCCCGTGGGATTATTCGGCGTGTTGATGATAATTGCTTTCGTCCTTTGGGAAAACGCTCTTCGGAGCTCTTCGTAATCGAAACTCCAATCGGGAGGGTTCAATTTAACGAAGCGTCGCGTGGCTCCTGAGAGTAGTGTGTCAGGGCCATAATTTTCGTAGTACGGCTCAAAGATAACGATCTCGTCTTCCGGGCTTGTAATTGCTAAAAGGGAAGCCATCATCCCCTCAGTCGAGCCGCAGACTACCGTGATCTCTCGTTCGGGATCGAGCGACAACTGGTAATGACGCCGATACTTTGCTGCCACAGCATCACGGAAGGCTTTCGCGCCCCAGGTGATCGCATATTGGTTCACATCACTGAAGATTGCCTGGGCGGCCGCTTCTTTCAAAGCTGTTGGCGCCGCGAAATCCGGAAAGCCCTGCGCCAGGTTTATCGCGCCATGTTGAGCCGCAACACGGGACATCTCGCGAATCACGCTCTCGGTAATCTTCTGCGTTCGATTGCTTTGGAATCGAACTCGCCCTTCGAGCGTAGTAACGTCTGGCTCAACCATTCTCTTCTTACCCTACTCCTGTTAGCTCGTCATCGCAGAAATCCGCTCGTCTTCTGCTCACTCGAACTGAGCTCATCGTTGATAGGATCGTCCAGAGCCAGGACCTGCCGCAATTCCGGAGACAGTCGGCTCTGAGTCTGCGGGCAGAGCAACCGCTTTTGATATTGCTGCTGAGGCTTGTCGCTTCTGCAATAAAAACCGTGCAGCGCTCTTCGTGCTTCCGCGCTTCGATTGGCGGTTCCTCCATGCCAGGCGTGCGTATTCATCACCACCACGCTTCCCGCCGCTCCCAGCACTAAAACTTCTTCGGCATGAGGCTCAGCAGGATCAGGCAGTACGTTCTGTGGAAGTTTGCGCCAGTTTTGAGAGCCGGGTATCACCCGCGTGGCGCCGTTATCGCGAGTGAAATCGTCCAACAGCCAGATCGTATTGCATACCCAAAAGCCGTGCTCGTCCGGCAATGCGCTTGCGTCACAATGCAGCGGTTGCGCTTCGGTCGAATAAGGATTGGCTGATCGGGCGTTGAAGCTGCTCAGTTTGAACTTGTCGCCCAGTACGTGACGCACCAGATCCAGGATTCTGGGTGTCATGATGAGTCGTTCAAAGATTTGACCTTTGTCGACTAGATTGGCAAGACGTCGCGCGCCGGGCTCTTTCCGAAACTCCGATCCGGCATTCTCACCTTCTTGCCGGTACAACTCTTCCACACGCTCACGTACCGATTCCAGCGTGCTCTTTTCGAGGACGTCTTCGATGATCGCAAAACCTTCACGATCCAGCCTTTCCGAGTCCAGCGCGCCCATATCGTGACGCTAGCAGATTGCTTTGCCCGGTGTTACTGCAGCGACTTTGCCGGATGTAGATAGGACGCCAAAAAGCGATAGACTTCCAGACGGGAGTCACGCGCCATCTTCGTATCCGTGCGGTTAAAATAGTGACCGCCAGGAGCATTCTCATACACTTTGTACTCGAACTTTTTGCCCTCTGCTTTAAGAGCCTGAATCAGATGCTCCACTTCCAAATAATTCACATCTTCGTCGTTCGTATTGGTATGAACCAGCAAGGGAGTTTCTAAATCCTTAACATGGTTCACCGGTGAACGTTTACGATACTCCTCGATGTCATCGCGCACAGACTTGCCAATGTGATAAGGCGCCGAGTAGAGTTCGCGGTAGCCTTCCGGTTCATAACCCATACGCGCTACCAGGTCGCTGACCGGAACACCCGCATAAGCGACCGCGTAGGTCTTTGGATGCTCCATGATGTTCATCAGCGTGATAAACCCGCCGTGGCTCCAGCCCATCATGCCCACACGTTTCGGGTCAAGAAAACTATGTGTCTCAAGCATCCACTGCGTCCCGAGAAAGACATCATCAATCTCGCGGCCACCGTAGTCAATCTGCTCATAGAAAGGGCGCCCGTATCCAGTGCTGCCGCGATAATCGCTCGCGATCACGCTGTAGCCTTGTTCCAAGAGCTCACGCATTACATGGAGGTCGCTGGTATCGAAATTCGCATGCACTCCTTGGTGCGCGAAGGTGATCAGCGGCTGCTTTTTAGTCCGGTCCAGGTTTTTTGGAATGAAAGTATACGCGTGAATGATGATCGGGTTTACCGCGCCCGGCGCTTTCGGATTGGCGACATGTGTGGGCGGCAGGCTAGTGTACTCAATCTTATCGACGTCCGCGATGTCGCTCAGACGTGTGAACCAGAGGACATCGTCCACCCGCTTCAGCACTTGATCCAGGGCGGCATTCGGATTCGGGGATGGACCGGGCGAGCCCTGTTCCTGGGGAGGCGAGGATTGAGTGGCTCGCTGAGCCGGCGCTGCTTGTCGGGCAAACAGGGGCAAGGTCATGCTCAGGCATAGGCCTAAAACAGTTATTTTTTTCATGCGCTGTCGATTCAGCTTAATTGGTTAAGTGTGAAACCGCGGCAGAGTCGGCGGGGATGCCGGGAATCACTGCTCCGCCTTTCATCACACCACGAACGTTCTTAATCGCTACGTTGACATCTTTCAGCGGGTCTCCTTCCACAGCAACGATATCTGCGAAGTGATGCGGCGCCACAGCACCGATGTTTTCCGATTGGCCCAACAATTCTGCTGCATTCACAGACGCTGTCTTGAGCGCCTGTTCGGGCGTCATTCCAAGCTTGACGAACCAGGTCAACTCGCGTGTGTTCTGTCCGAACATCGTGTAGACGGCATCGGATCCCATGGCAAACTTCACACCCGCCCGAAAGGCACGCTGCGCTGTCGCGTAATTTTTCTGGATGAAGGCGTTCAGACCTTTTTCGTAGCCGGACACAAACTGGAATTCCGAACCTGCATCGACATAGTATCGGTTGTGATCGATCGTCGGCACGTAGTAAGTCCCCTGCTTCACCATCAGCGCAAGCGTAGCGTCGTCTAAGTCAATCGCGTGCTCGAGCGAATCGGCGCCGGCACGAACGACGTCGCGGCCCCCTCCGGTCCATACGAATGGATTGCTATCTTCTTGCCCATGGTGTGCGCTGTTTCCACGGCTGCCTTGATCTCTTCGTAAGTAAATGTCTGCTGCGTCGCCACACTGTCGAAGCTGCCAATGGACGCATACATCTTGATGACATCAACACCCGCAGCCACCATGTTGCGAACCGCTCTCATTACATCTTCGGGAGTTGCCGCCGTGCTCGGACCAAATACCGGTGGAACGCCCGGCCGAGAAGCACGCGGCACCTGCAAACCGTATCCCGCGACAAACATCCGAGGGCCGACCATCGCACCGCGATTAATAAGGTCGCGCATCGCAATATCGTCGAAATCCTGCGCCCCAAGGTCGCGAACCGATGTAACTCCTGTTTCCAGAGTTTTACGCGCGTTCCCCTGAGCAAGAAACACCGTCACTGCCGGCATACGAGTTTGTCCCAGCGGTCGCGTACCCGGCTTGCCATCCCAGTAATAAGTCATGTGAGTATGGACGTCGATCATCCCTGGCAGGCCATAGTAGCGCGACCAGTCGACAACATGAGCTCCCGGCGGAGGAGCGGGATTCCCGCCCGTCACACTCAGGATCCGGTCGCCTTGTATAACGACCAGCGCACCGTCGATAACCTTGTTGCCGTCCCAGAGTTTCCCAAAGCGAACCGCCTCCAGGCTGCCGTCCGCCGCCTGAGTGCTGGCTGCCGCAACAAACAAAGTAAGAAGCGAGAGCTTCCGGATGAGGAATTTAGATTTAAACATCAGAAGATAAATTTCAAACCGAGCTGAACCTGGCGGGGAGGTCTCCCGCCGTAGGCATTTGACGAAGTGATACGCCCGAAAGTAGCTGAATCGAAGTTCTGATTCGGCAGATCGAAGCTGGGATGGTTGAGCAGATTGAATGCTTCTCCACGCACTTCAAGGCGCATTGTCTCCCGTATCGCGATATTTTTCAAAAGCGAAAAATCGAGATCGACGTAGCCAGGGCCAATGATGTTATCGCGGCCCACATTACCGAACTGTCCCGGCGCTGGGACGAAAGCACATGTGTTGAACCAGTGCGACACCGTCTGAACTTGCGCCGGAGCGAGACACGACGCGTTATTCGCAATCGCTCCCCCTTGGGTCGGGTCACCGACCACGTTCGGCCGGTCCGATGTGCCGGTGGGTTGAGTGCCGCTCTGTGGGACGCCTCGGTTGATTGTGAACGGCTGTCCCGACTGCACGGAAAGAATTCCGTTGACCTGCCAGTTGCCCAGGACTTGACTCGCCAAACCATGGTTCAACATGCTGTGACCACGACCGAACGGAAGATCATAGACGTAGCTGAAAACGAGCCGCTGATTTGTGTTGAAGTTGCAGAGACCGCGTTCCATCTTCAAGTCTTGCGCATACTGCGGTGTAGTTCCGCCACCCAGCGCGCCGAACAATGTCGACCCATTATCGATACAGCGGGAATAGGTATACGAGGTGAGGAAGGAACCCGTCGTAAACCGGCGTTGGAACTTCGCTTGTAGGGCGTTATAACTGCTGTCACGACTGTTATCGATGATGTTGACTGTTGATCCGAACTGCGGGTACGGCGCGTTCTGGCCTGACGCCGGCTGATTGAGATTACGATTCCCAGGGAGATGCACGCCCCGCGTACCGACATAAGCGACATCGAGCAGCAAATTCTTCGCCACTTCATTTTGAACGTCGAAGTTCCATTGCTGCATGTAGGCGTCTCGGTAATTCTTATCGAAAAAAGTCGCCGTCGGAGCAACCGACGATGCCGGCTGATTCAGAATGTTTTGAATCGTCGCTGTCCCCGAAGGATTTTGGATCAGGAACGTGGTTCGGAAAGGAGGGTTAAATCGAAGATTCAGGTTTGCGTTCAGCACCACGATATCAGTGAATATGCCATAAGCGCCGCGAATCACCATTCGATCGCTGGCAAGAGGTCTCCATGCAAAACCGGCCCGCGGATCGAAATTCTTGTAATCCGAATTGTAAGTCGAGCGAGACAACCCGTTCGTCCCTGCAGGTATAAATTCGCAGTTAGGCTTCGGAGTGCAAGTGGCGGATCGCGAGCTCAAATCAGGCGCGCTGAACTGATTATTTACCTCGTAGGGCGGCTGGTTAAATTCCCAGCGCAGACCCATATTCAGCGTGAGCTTAGAGTTCACGCGATAGTCATCTTGGATGTAAGCATCATAAGAAGGAGCGCGGATGTCCATCGTCACACCCGAATTCACGTTCTGCGCCACATCCGGCGTGCCAAGCAGTAGCTGAGTAAGTGAGCTTTGTGTCGGATTGAGAGCATTCCCAGCGGCCCCGCCATTGAAGGTCCAGATCCCTCGCGCCATTGTGTCAAAGAGAATGCTGTACCAGTAATAGCGATACTCGAATCCGAACTTGAGTTGATGGCGGCCGCTGTCAAAATCCGGATTCCAAGCGTAGTTATCGCCTAAGTGCAAAGTATAGGTCGGGTGAACCTGCGGGGTGTTCGTGGGCTGCCCAATGCCGTCGAATCCTGAGATGCTGACGTTGGGGAAACCGAGATCGATGGGCGCGGTAAGCACTGTCGGATAGCCGAGCTTCGTGTTGTAGTCGGTCTTGTCGGACTGCTCGAAGTCGCCCAGCTCGCGATTGAAACCAATCCGAAATTCATTCAACATCTTCGGCGTGAAGATGTGTGTCCAGCTGATGCCGCCATTCTGACCATGCGTCGAAACGTCCGTGCCATAGCCGGGCAAGTTGGTGTACGGCGCAAGCGGGTCGAAGGGATTATACGAGTCACCGAACGTCAGGACGTAATGGCCCGCAATGCTATCCTTCTCGCTGAATTGATGATCGATCTTGGCAACACCGTAGGGTTGCTTCTGGCTGGCAGTGGGCGCCGACACATAGAGATTAGATGTCGAAAGATTCGCTCCTACATTAGCGGCAGGATATAGATTCAGAGTATTCAACCCCGCCAGATTGATGCGGCTGGCCGGCACAGAGGCGAGAGCCTGTTGCTTTTGCACCAGGGAAGGCACCGTCGCTTGCCGTGTAGTGGCGTCCCTCAAATTCAGGTACTCATAAGCGAAAAAGAAAAACGTTTTGTTCTTTACGATCGGGCCGCCCAGTGAAGCTCCGAACTGACTCCGGTCGAGGCGCGGGATATCGGAACACGTTCCAGGCGCCGATCCCGACTGGCAGGCCGGCTGATCGAAAAAGTTTTTGGAATCAAGATGCCTGTTGCGCAGGAACTCAAATGCCGTCCCGTGGAACTCATTCGTACCGCTTTTTAAAAGAACGTTGATCTGGGCGCCGCCGCTGCGACCGTATTCAGCCGTATAGTTTCCAGACTGAACTTTGAACTCCTGAATCGCATCGAGCGATGGAATCGCGCTGTACTGATTGATCACCAGATCGTTGTCGTCGATCCCGTCAATAAGAAAATTATTGGCGGTTTCACGAGCGCCGTTGACGCTCAGGGCTAATCCTTGTGTCGAATCGATTGATCCCTCTGCCGGTAATTGCGCGCCGGGAACCAAATAAGCAAAACTGACGAAGTTTCGCTGATTCAGGGGGAGTTGGCTCACGCTTCTTTGATCGACAACCTGGCCGAGAGAAGAAGTGTCCGTCTGTACGAGTGTGGAACTTGCCACCACGTCAACCTGCTGGGCCTGGTTGCCGACCTCCAGTTTTACGTCAACTCGGGCGGTCTGGTTTACATCGAGTTTCACATCGCTAGAAACAGCTTTGCGAAACCCGGGCCGGTCCACCGTGACCTCGTAAGTACCGGGAGGCAGCAGCGGAACCGAATACTCGCCCAGCGCGTTCGTCATCACCGTCCTGCTTACGTTTGTTCCCTGATTGCGAATGCTCACGGGTGCGCCGGCAAGTACCGCTCCCGTGGCGTCTTGCACTTTTCCGACGATGCTACCGGTTGTCCCTTGTGCCCATCCGTGATTCGAGACGGACGTCGCTACCAACAGACACAACATTAGCTTCAAAAACTTTCTCATATCCCCCCAAAGCTCCCCGGAGCCCTTACCAAGCCGTATATGACTTCTTGAAAATGGAGTTTACGGAATAGACACAAGAAGCGTCTTGAACCGGCTTAACATTTGAACGCGCTTAACAGGTCCGCCGAAGGGGGAGCGCCGCCTTTCCGAAACTGGCAGGGCGGGAGCCCAGTCGATTGCTTCACCGCTCGAGTAAGATGGCTTTGGTCAGCAAACCCGTTTCGCATGGCAACTTCCGCGATGGACAGAGTCGAGTTAAGCAGTTCATCGCACGCCGAGGTCACTCGAAGCCGTCTTAGATAATCACCGATCGTGCAACCGAAGTGCTTTGAAAAGCTTCTTGCCAGATGGACCGGATGTACTTGAGCCTCTGTAGCCAACCTACTTAACGACAACGGCTCGCGGTAATGCCGGTGTATCGTTTCCTTCACTTCACTAAGCCAGTCCCCAGAGCGCCGCCGCGCCCTCTGGGCAGATGAACGAAGAAGTTCTGCCAAAAGCTGCAAAGTGAGACCTTCAATCGCCAGTTCGGCAGCCTGATCGCCGTGGGCGATCTCACGTTCCAACTGAAGAGCAAAATGCCAGCAGAACGGGCTATCGATACGCCGTCGAACCAGCGGCTCGAAGTCGTTTGCCTTGAGGAACGATACATAGTGAGGCAAAAATTCGATGTTCAGAACTCGGCCGCCTTGCCCGCAGAATTTGTTGGCGTGCGTCTCACCGGGTTCGTGGAGTATGGCCTGACCCGCGTTGCATTCCCAAGTCGTGGAGCCGCAATATTCGAGGTAGGATCCCCGCAGCAGTACGGAGAGGAACGCCCGCTCGTGCGAGTGTTCAAGTAGGTATTCGTGCGAAGAATAATCGTTGCCGCTGACAGCAAAGTTTGGAAATTGGCGGCTCCCGATCGATGTGCCGAGAAATTGTCCCTGAAGCTGGCCTTGCATGTCCTCTTCTTTCCAAAACGCTTCGAGACAGCATGGTCAAGGGCTGAACAACCGGGCACAGCTCACGAATGTTTAGTTACGATATTCGACTATGTTTTATTGCAGGTGTGCCGTTTAATAGGCAATAAACAACAAAGTAAAATCGGAATACGATTCTTTATATGCTACAGCGGAATGAGTGATGAATGAACAAACTAAAATTGCCGGCATGGACTCGATGACTGGAAATACCCGAGGTGAGATCTTAATCCGAAAGATTTCACCCGCCGATGCGGAAGCGGCTGCCGACTTGAGCCGCGAATTGGGATATCCGGCGCCGGTCGATGAAATGGAAACGAGAATCCGGGAGTTAGAGCACCGAAACGATCAAGTGGTGTACGTCGCATGCCTCAATGACAGCGTTGTTGGCTGGATCGATGTCGGAATCGTCCGTCATTTGCAGTCGAATGTCTGTGGTGAGATCGGCGGTTTAATTGTCGGTAGCGAGCACCAGGGTCGTGGGATCGGTAAAATGCTGGTCCGGAAAGCCGAGGAATGGGTTGCCGGCCAAAACATCCGGAAAATCTTAGTTCGTTCTCAGATCAAGCGGGAAGCCGCTCATCGTTTTTATCTTCAGCAAAATTTTTCACATTGGAAGACCTCCGCGGTCTTCACGAAGTCTTTGCGGCAAAAAGGCACACGGGAGGTCTGAACTTCTGAAGCTTACTTCGTCGCCGCTGTCGTCTTGCCCAATACCTTGACGCCGTTCTCTCCTCCGACTCTCACTTCAGAAGCCATCCCGACAAACAGCCCGTGTTCCACCACCCCGACCACGCTGTCCAATTTCGTCGCTAATTGCGAAGGGGATGAGATGGACGCAAACACACAGTCCAAAATGTAATGTCCGCCGTCAGTCACAAACGTTTCGCCGTTCTTCTTGGTTCGCAAGATCGGGTTGGCGCCCAGATCTTTTAACCTTTGTGCAGTGCTCTGCCAGCCGAACGGGACAACTTCAACAGGCAGTGGAGAGCGGCTGCCTAACTTCTCCACCAGCTTGCGTTCGTCGACGACAATTACGAATCTCGCGCTCGCAACCGCCACCAGTTTCTCGCGCAATAGATTGCCGCCGCCGCCCTTAATCAGGTTGAGAGTATTCAATTCGACCTCATCGGCGCCATCTAAGGCAAGATCGATGCGCGGATGCTCCGCCAACGTGGATAACGGGATGTTCAGTTGACGGGCTTGCGCGGCGGTCTGTTCGGAGGTGGAAACGCCAACCAAAGTAAGACCTGCTTTCACACGCTCGCCGATCGCGGCAACAACAAGAGTCGCAGTGGTTCCGGAACCTAACCCAACCACCATTCCGTTTTCAATCAATCCTGCCGCCGATTCCGCGGCTTCTTTCTTGAATTTGTTCACCAACTCAGCTGATATTTGTTCGGTATCGCTCATTGCCAATCTCTCTTCGCCATCAATCTCTGTTCCTCATCTCAGCACTTGCCTGGACGCAGCAACATCTTGGCTGCGGTATTGACGACTGAGCGCAAACGTCACCGCAGCAGATAAGGCAAGCGTCCCGGCGACGAAGTACAATCCACCAGCATAATTGCCCGACCTGCTCCGCAACCACCCGATCACGTAGGGGCTTACAAATCCACCTAAATTGCCGATCGAATTAATAAGCGCTATCCCGGCTGCAGCTCCGGCACCCGACAAGAACACGGTCGGCATTGCCCACAGCGGGGGTTTCGCCGCGCTCATTCCGACATTGATGACAATGAGGGCGAGGATCAGCGAAACTGCGGACGCCGCCGTTCCTGCCCACACAAATCCCAAGCCCGCGGCCAGGCACGGCAACACAATATGCCAGGTCCGCTCCGCTGTGCGGTCCGAGTGCCGTGCCCACAGGAACATGCCCAGAATTGCCAGTACGCTCGGAAGGGCATTAATCCAGCCGACTTGGAGCGGCGAAAATCCAAGCTCGTGAATGATCGTGGGCGCCCAAATGCCAAGTGCATACAGTGCCGACGAAGTTCCAAAGTAAACCAGCGACAAAGCAAGCACACGGGGATTAAAAAGCGCCGCCCAAACCACGTTCTTGGCCTCTGCTCCTCCAACATTCCCCTGGTCTTCGAACTCCAGGCGATGGACCAACCACTCCCGCTCTTCTTCCGGAAGCCAGGTTGCCTCTGCAGGGCGATTTGTCAGTACGCGTAAAACGACGAACCCCAAAACAACCGCAGGAAGACCTTCCAGAATGTACAGCCACTGCCAGTTATGTAGGCCCGCGACGGTGGGAAGCTCCATAATCGCCCCGGAAAGAGGCGACCCGACTGCCGTCGAAAGAGGAACCGCAGCCATGAATAACGCCGTAGCCGTCGCGCGTTGACGGGCGGGAAACCAAAGGCTGAGGTACAAAATAATTCCTGGGAAAAAACCAGCCTCCGCCACTCCCAGCAGGAATCGCATGGCATAAAAGCTCTTTGGCCCAATCACGAAGGCCGAGGCCGCTGAAACTACACCCCAGCTCACAATCACGCGAGCGATCCATATCCGCGCGCCCACCCGGTGGAGAATTAAATTGGAAGGCACTTCGAGCAGCACATAGCCCAGAAAGAAAATACCGCTTCCGAAGCCGAACATCGCCGGAGTAAGTCCCAGCGCTTTGTTCATACTCAAAGCCGCGAAGCCTACATTTACGCGGTCAAGAAAACTGACAAAGTAGAGCAGCATCACGAACGGAAGAATACGCCACATTAACTTCCGGACGACCCGCGCTTCCAAATCCGATGGCCGGATCTCCGAACGGATCAAACCGGTAACCGTCCGTGTACGCTGTTGACGATCTCAGAACAGATCGCCTCCGTCACTTGCACCGTCGTAGCCACGCCGCCCAGATCACGGGTGTGCAAGGCGCGGTTCGCTGTGATGTTCTCGACTGCTTTCATCAACCGTTGCGCAGCTTCGGCCTCACCCAAATGTTCCAGCATCATCACTGTAGACCAGAACGTGCCGATCGGATTAGCCAGGCCCTTGCCCATGATGTCGAAGGCCGAGCCATGAATCGGCTCAAACATAGATGGATAGCGCCGTTCAGGATCGATGTTCGCGGTTGGCGCGATGCCCAGGCTCCCCGCTAAAGCCGCAGCGAGATCGCTCAAGATGTCTGCATGCAAATTCGTCGCCACGATTGTGTCCAGCGATCGCGGGCGATTCACCATGCGTACGGTGGCTGCATCAACCAGTTCTTTATCCCAGCGAACGTCAGCAAACTCTTTTGCCACTTCCGCAGCAATCTCGTCCCACATCACCATAGCGTGGCGCTGTGCATTGCTCTTGGTAATAACCGTGAGCATCTTGCGGGGGCGCGATTGGGCTAGCCGGAAGCCAAAGCGAAGAATACGTTCGACACCGGCGCGCGTCATGACAGACAGGTCAGAAGCCACCTCAATCGGCTGACCTCTGTGGACGCGGCCTCCCAGGCCCGAGTACTCACCCTCCGTGTTCTCCCGCACAATCACCCAGTTCAGGTCCCCTTCCTCGCAGTGTTTGAGCGGCGTCTCGATCCCGGGCAGAATGCGCGTTGGACGCACATTCGCGTATTGATCGAAGCCTTGACATATCTTCAGCCGCAAGCCCCACAAAGTGATGTGGTCGGGAATGTTCGGATCACCGGCCGACCCGAACAGAATGGCATCCTTATCTCGTAAAAGCTCCAGGCCATTCTCCGGCATCATCACGCCATGCCGGCGGTAGTAATCGCCGCCCCAATCGAACGTCTCAAAATCGAAACTGAAGGAACTCTCTGTAGTCCCGAGCGACTCGAGAAGTCGCTGCCCTGCCGGAATAACTTCTTTGCCAATACCGTCACCCGGTATCGTGGCGATGCGATATGTCTTCACGCCTTAGGTCCTTATCTGTCTACATCGATGCTAATCCACTCGATCGCCGGCGAGTTACTTTGAACGAATCATCGCCCGAACAGCCGCGAAGAAGAGAAGATTGAAACCTGCAACGAGTGCTCCTGCTGCAAAGGACCGTCGGGTTGCGGGAAATAGCGATAGAGATAGCCGATCTCCAGCTTATTCTTGCCCTTCAAGTTGACTCCTAATGCTCCATATACGCGATTCTGATCGAGAGCTTGTGTTCCCCCATGTGGCCCGAAGTTCACAAAAAATTCATCGTAGAAAGACAAGTAAATCCGGCTATCGTCCACGCGCGCAGCGTTAATGGGAACTCTCGCCTGTAGACGATATCGCGCCCGCTCCGCGAACTCCCATTGGTACTCCTGCTCTTGAGCCTGAAAGCGTTGTTCGAGGCGGAATCGATGCTCCCAATCGATCTGTTTGATCCTGTGCTTGATCTTGAGTTCTTGATAAATCCGGTGTTCCCGTGAAGGAGGGCGCGGGACTTCGGCGTAGATGAAAGTTCTGAGATAGGTGTAGCCCAGTGTTAATGAAACGTGCTCATTTACCTTGTAGTTGGCGCCGGTTCGTAACAGCAGTTGCTCCCAATCGGTAATTACGTTGTCACGTCGCCATTGGCCCTCGGCGTGGATGCCCCAATGCTCGGACAAGGGATGGTCCCCGAAGTATTGATACCAGCCCGTTGCGCTGCTGCTGCTCTGTCCCCTAAGCGGCAATGCAGCCCAAACAAGCAGACAAGCCGCTAGACGGCGAGTTCGCATTTCTCATGACCGAAAGCGTCTGCGCTCGTACGCAATCTCAATAACCTTACTTCGCTCCGCACTTAGCCTGTTCCCTTAAAAATGGAAATGCCGTGACGCGAAGCTTTGCCGCGCCATACGGAACCAGCGTGAGCGACTCAAGCGAACCGCTCCCCTTTACAGGGCTCTTGGGGACCGGGCTCGCCGAGTGTTCGGTGACGCCCCACTCCGGAAGCAAGCGTCCGTGCACAGTCATGGTCACAGGAGGATTGTTCACATCAAACGGCGTCACCGCAATCGCACGTTCGCTCACCTTCGCGTCACAACTCCCCAATTCCACTGCATAGTTCCACTTCTCTGTGGCGTGCAGCTGCCAATCCGCAGACTTCTGGGCATAAGCTTTGAGCTCGCTCCACTTCGCATCCAGAGGTAAAGCAAAGACCAGTGGCCCACTTTCAAATACAGCCGCCTGATTAAACCAATGAGATGCGCGAGCAGGCATCGGAAGCGTGAAGCTGACTTGATCGCCATTATGCCACTCTCGATCGATAGGCATCAACAGGCTTTCGGAATCGCAACCATTCGCTTCACAGTTCGATTTCCATGAACGAAATCGCTTGCCGTTTACTTTAATAGCTACCGTTTGCGCCCAGACAGGCAGTCGAAACGTGACGGGAAATCGTTGGGGCCGGTCCAGGCGAACCGCAAACTCGAGCTTCCCATCGAACGGATAATTTGTTTTCTCTTCGACCGACACGCGCCGGCCCGCAACGGTCGTTTGCACCTCGCTCGGTCCATACGCGGACGTAAACAATCCTCCATCGGGAGAAGCCATCCAGAGACTCGACACGAACTTCGGCCACCCCTGATGCAGATTGGCCGTACAACATCCGAAGTTAGGCGCCAGACCGAAGAGATTCGAGTCATCTCCGTTGGTCGACCACTGCCGGTGTGCACGGTCGCAAGCAATCTGATTGGGCTGCTGATCGTATTGGTGAGACCACATGTCGTTCGACAGGGTCGCCGGCAGCGCGTTGTACGCTACTCGCTCCAGTCGGTCTGCTAGGCGAGCGTCACCAAGCACCGCCAGCGCTTGTTCAAAAGAGAACATCGTCTCCACAACGGCGCACAACTCGATTCCTTGCGAAGGATCAGTTCCCGCGAGATGTTCGTCTCCGCTAAACATGCCGTTGGGAAGCCCGTGATATTTGTCCAGCATCGCCATCTGCCGATCGATAGCGCTGCGATCGCTCGTGTCGCCGGTCACCAGCCACCATAAGGGCGAAGTCTTGATGGCCATCGCGTTATTGACGCCGTGAGTCTGCATAGCCGCATCCGGCGGCGGCCCCTTGCGATTCGGACCGCCCAGAATCGCTCGAGTCTGTTTTTGGGTGTACTTGAAATCCGCGAACTGAGCTTTCCAATCGTATCCCTGCTTGTGCAACAACTCAGCCAACTGAAGTAGAGCCTTGTCTCCGGTGCGGTTGTAAAGCCAGAGAACTGAAAGAACATTATCCTGCCATCGATACCTTCCCCAATCTCTGAGAGGACGGCGAGGGAGATTATCCAACTCGTAATGGAAGTATCTGGTCATGAACGGAATCACGCGTTTGTCGCCACTTACTTCCTGATACTGAGTCAGTACCTTCAGCATCACCATCCGTGGCCACCAGTCGTCGTTCTGCGGAGGCCCGAACTGACCGTTGGCTTGTTGGTGAGTAAGTGACCAGTCCACCCACTTATCGGCCTTCGCCTTCAGCTGAGAATCATCCAATTGGTAAGCCAGCGGAAGCAGACCGTCCAAATAATATGGTCCGCGCTCCCAAGCCTCTCCCGTGCCTCCCAGCCAGGCGCTGTTACTGCCGACATCGTTCCAGAATTCATCAAGGTGCCCCGTGAGACCGGATGCCTGAATGCGGAGTTGCTCCTTCAGCCATCCCTGCGGTTTTACGGCACCCAGGGGAAGCGGATTGAAGACGTTCTTCTGCAGTGGAGCACGATTAGGAATGACCGCCTTTTGTTGCGCGATAGCTGCCTCGCTTGGTAGGAGAGAGCAAAGCAGTAACGGTAAGACTACGACGAAGTAAGTTCTGAGTAATTGCATGGAGCTGGAACCAAGCTGAAAAACCGAGTCCATCTTCATTGTGGACCCGAAGCCTTTTTACACTCTTTTACGATATGACACGCTGGTCGACGCCGACTCTAGTGGAATTGTTATAGAATTGCGGCAAGTAGGCTCGGGGGCTTCACATCGATGAACAGGAAATTCCGCCGTTTAGGTTTAACTTGCCTTGCGCTAGTAACCTTTCTAGCACCGCTCGCGCAGGCGCAATTCAGCGGCAGCATTGAGGGAAATGTGACGGATGCAAGTGGTGCGGGCGTCGCCAATGCAAGCGTCACACTGGTCAACACCGCCACCGGTGTTTCGCTGAAGGCCACTTCGGGAAGCGACGGCAATTATAGGTTTGTCAGCCTTGCTCCCGCTAACTACAAGCTTTCCGGGACTGGGCCTGGGTTTCAAAGTACAACCACCACCATCACCCTCACCACCGGCCAGAACCTCAATGTGCCGATTGCACTCCAGGTGGCGGGCACCTCCACTTCGGTAGAAGTCACGGCCGCGGCCCCGGTCCTTGATACTGCCGAAACCAGAAATGAAGAGACCGTGCAGCAGAAGGAATTGAATGCTGTCCCGCTCTCTGGCCGCAACATGATCAGCCTGGTCACCCTCGCGCCGGGGGTTAGTGGCCGCGGCCTTCTTGGTAGCGGAGTGCAGGGAGCCGCCGGCGATAATTTCTCTACCGAACAGTCGGTTGACGCCAGCGCCAATGGCCGCAGCTCCAACGCCAACATGTACCTGGTCGACGGCCTCGACGTGACGAGTAACATCCGGCCGGGAGTTGTTAACTTAAGCCCCAACCCGGATTCAATTCAGGAGGAAACTACATCAGTAAACACGTTTTCGAGTGAATATGGCCGGGGAAGTTCAGTCGTCTTCACCATGACCACCAAGTCCGGCTCGAATCAGTTTCACGGTCTCGCCAGCGATTACTTCACCTATCAAGGTTTTTACGCTGGAACTGAGTTTACTAAAAAATATTTCCCGTTCCACCTGAACAACGCGTCTGGTAACATCAGCGGCCCTATCTGGAAAAACAAACAGTTCTTCTTTTTCTTTGGCGTCGAACCGCTTCGCTCCTCACAAGCCGCCGTAAATTCGGTCGTTTATGAGAGCCCGGAGTTCGTGTCCTTCGCGCAGCAGCACTTTCCGAATACTCTCGGTACACAGATTCTCTCCACCTACCGGCCCACGTCGTCGACCACTACCGGGGTGGCGCAAACCGCTGGGCAAGCCTTTCAGGGTTGTGGCACGGCCGCAACGGCCTTTATCCCTTGCAACTTGCCCGTCCTCGACAATGGCGTACAGAGCGCAAGCGCCCCTCGCGACGCTATTCAATACAATGGCCGGGTCGACAAGTACTTCAAGGACGACCGACTTTACGGTGATTTCTTCCTCACCCGGCTGAACACCGGAACCGCTAACATCAGGCCCCAGTTTGCGACCACCAACACCTTCTACACAAATTCGGTAGCTGGTAACTACACTCATACGTTCTCGCCGACAACCCTGAACGAGATGGCATTCGGTTATCTCACCGTCGACGGCACGAATAATGACACAGGCGATTTCCGTGTGCCGACCATCAATGTCACCGGGCTCAGCAGCCCTTCCGGCATCGCAAATTTCGGCGCCGGCAGCGGGTTTGCCCAAGGTGAATTCATTCAGCACAACTATCACTGGCGCGACGTTCTCACGCATATCGGAGGAGCCCATACCATCCGCGCCGGATACGATGGCTGGCACGGCGACGATGTGGCCTTATTCGCTCCGGTTCACACCCTGCCGACTTACCAATTTAATAGCTTGCTCGATCTCGTGCAGGACAAGGTCTATACCGAGACCAACCTCACTTACAATCCACTTACCGGAAAGCCTCAGCCGGGGCAGTATGGATATCAGAGCACGGTGGGCGGCGTGTTTATCGAAGATACCTGGAAAGCCAAGTCGAACGTCACATTTACCTACGGAATTCGCTGGGACGATTTCGGAAATCCACATCCGAGCTTGCCCGGCACGGTGCTAGCCAATTTCCACCTTGGCCCTGGAAGCACCTTCAATCAGGAAGTCGCAAACGGCGTCATGCAACAACAAGGCCATGTCCTGAATGAATCGATCTGGCAGACCTTCGCTCCGCGCGTCGGCATCGCTTGGGATCCTTTAAAGAATGGAAACTGGGTCATCAGAGGGGGCTTCGGTGTTTATCACGACATGCCTACGCTCGGTAACCTGGAGAATGGTCTCAACGGCAACCCGCCCGGCTTTATCACGCCTTTGTTCTACAGTGACGGAACCACCGCTGCGCCTATCTTTCAACTTGGCACAAATGCCGCACACCCTCAAGGATTCACGTACCCGGTATTGCCCGCTCAAAACCTGGATAGTCACGGGGGACTGCCTGGCGTGCAAAGCGGCGGCGGCGCCGTCGATGTGAATCTGACAGCTCCCACTACCTTCAATTACAGCGGAACTCTCGAGCACAAGCTGATCAGCAACTTAGTGGGCAGCGTTGGCTACGCCGGATCGAACTCTCACAATTTAATCACCGGTTATGGCCAAACGGGAAACACGGCGTACGGCCTAAACATCAACGGTTTTGCCGGGGATCTTATTCAAAGCGGCTTATCGGCCCCGCGGCGTCTTCTTTCTAGCTTCGGAATTTTGAATTACCAGACGAACGCAGCGAAGGCTCGCTACAATGCCCTGCTGGTCAGCGCGCGAGGCCGGATCTTCAAAGACTCGCTGTTCTTCAACGCTTCTTATACGCACTCGGTTTCGAAAGACGACAGCCAATACTACCCGGCTTATCCAGGCATCTCGCAATACTACGGCTACTCGGCCTGGGACACTCCGGATCGCTTCTCGATGCTCCTGAATTATCAGTTGCCGGGCTATCACGCCGGTAACGGTTTTGTCGGTCGTGTCACCAGTGGTTGGTCAATCAGTTCCACAGTGTCCGTGCAAAACGGCAATCCGTTCAATGTCTACACCAGCGCTCCTTTTGCGGGAGTGAAGAACGCGACCGGTCAGGTGGTCGCATACGCTCCCAATAGCGGCGACTACAATGCCGACGGCAACAACTTCGATTTCCCGAACATCACGAATTACACGCTGGCGACCAGCAGGACCGCATACCTGAACGGCTTGTTCCCCGCAGGCAGCAACATAGTTCAGCAACCGACGCTGGGGCAGGAAGGGAATGAGAAATACAATAGCTTTCGAAACCCTGGATTCGCTGAAGTTGACGCAGTCCTCGTGAAGAATACAAGGCTTGCGGAGCAGTTGAACCTGGAGTTACGTTTCGAGTTTTACAATGTGCTCAACCATCCCAATCTGCAAGGGCTAAGCCAAAGCAATGGAACTTCCGATCTAGCCAATGCCAACTTCGGCAAGTCCACTGCTCAGTACACGCCGCGTTATCTCCAGATCGGAGCCCGCATCACATTCTGAGCGATTTAAGGCCGAGTCACACTTCAGCGAGGAGGCGCGGACGGTTCTTGCGCCTCCACCAATCGGTATTGCCCGACACTTTCGTCCTTGTGCCGCTGTATCAGCCGTGCTTGCGCCATCTGTCGAATCAAACCCGGAATTTCCTCGCTTTTCCCGGCCTTTCGGGAAACTTGTATCAGGTGATAAATTGCAGTCTGATTCGAGGGGTCCTCTTTGAGCACCGCTTGAAACTGTTCTCTCGCCATCTGCAACCTGTTTTCCTGCACATAGAGGCTTCCTAACAAGTTCTGCGCAGCGATAAAGCGAGGCTTCAAACGAACCGCGGTCGAAGCCGAATCTAGCGCCTCCCGGAATTCCGCGGTTCCTGGCGCCACGCCCATCTGCTTCAGCGTCTCTGCTTTGACGTAGTGCAGCATCGGATCCTTGGAATTACTCTTCAGCTTCTCCCGTGATAACTGCAGTGCCTTCTCCAGATTGCTGTTCTGCAGTTCAGCCAGGCTTGCGGCCGCGCCGCTGATCGCTCCATTGTTACCGTCCAGCTGGTCCGCCCGATCGAAATCGATCTCCGCTTTGACAAAATCGCCCAGTTGCACCCGCAGTATGCCTCTGGCTAGATACAGCTTGCTCGACTTAGACAATTGTGTAAGTCCGACATCGATCATGTCAATCCCGACTGCAAAACTCTGGTGATCAAAAGACAAATCGGCGAAGTGGAGATAGTAAGTTTCGTTCTTTGGCTGACTTAGAATCGCCTTGCGTTCCAAGTCCACGGCGCGTGGTGTGTCTCCCGATGTTTCATAAGCCTCAGCCGCGAGATCGAGCGCCTCCGGCTCCACGCGTGCGTCATCAAGGACAGGCTCCAAGATCTTGATCGCCTCTGCCGTTCTCTTGCGACGCATCTCCGCCAAGGCAAAGTTGTAACGCGTCCACCACTGGTTCGGTTCGAGCGAGACCACCTGGCCAAGAACAACCGCCGACTCGTCTGGCTGCCCCTCCTTCAGCAGACACTCGCCAAATTGCGTGAGAGCGTCCGGCTTATCTGCAATTGCGCGTCCGCTCTGCCGGTACTGCCTCACCGCCGAACTGCAGTCTCCTTGTCTATAAGCAAGGGCAGCCAGCATGGCGTGACTGACCTCATCACCCGGCTCCAGCTTAAGAATTCGATCGAGAACCTGCTTCGCATTTGGGTTACCACTGGAGTATTCCAGCTGCGCCTCGGCCTTCAGCGCCGGCACGTAATCCGGTTTAATTTTGAGCGCTGTCCGATAGTTCACCAGAGCTTCTGCTCTGTTTTTTAAACCCTCATTGGCCATGCCCTCAAGCGTCCAAACGCGGGGGTCAACCTTGTTCTGTGCGTTCAGTTCTTTCGTTAGAGTCAAAGCCCGATGAAAATCTTGAGCCCGTAGTGCAGAAATCACGGCGTCGAGGTCAGCCGGCTGAGCCAGCGGGGCTGCCAACAGCGCCACGGACCACAACAAAACCCTCATTTTCCGCGCAATCACTGCGACAGCCTTCTTCAAACTTTGAGCTTACGAAGATAAGGAACGCTGGCCTGCATCAGCGGGAGATCCATTTCGACAAAGTAATTCTTTATACCGCCTATCTTGGCCGCGGCAAAAATCTTCTTCCAGTTGAGCGTGCCCTGGCCAACGGGAACTTCCGTCCGCGTCTTTGCAGACCAGCCTTGCACGTGCATGGAGATAAATCGTCCAGGATACTTAATAAAGTACTCGACCGGGTCAAAACCGTCGGCAATGGTCGATACTTGAAACTGAAACTTCACGAGCTTTGGATCCAGCAAATCGAACAGTACATCGTAGGTGCGCTTGCCGTTCACAGTCGAAATCTCGAAAGTCTCGTTGTGCAGACCTTGCTGGATGCCTGCTCTAGCCGACTGCGCGCTGATCTTGTTGTATTCCTCTGCCGCCTTCTTCACATCGTCCATGGTCGGGTGCTGCGGCCCATCCAAGCTTGGCACTATCATTTGCGTAAGCCCGACGTCCTTCGCCCACGCAATGCTTTCGTCTAAGTTTTCGCGCAGTTCTTTCATGCTGAAATGAGAACTCTTGCATTGAAGGCCATGATCGGACAGAAGCCTGCGGAGTTCCGGGCCTTTGTATTTGCCAATCGGCCTAAAGCCTGCTTTGGCGTAGCCTTTCGGAGAGCACAGCTCGATAGTCTGAAAGCCGGAGTCCGCCAGCACTTTTAGCGCGCCCGGAAAATCGCTGGCAATCATCTTTCTGACGCGATAGGTCTGACAGCCGATGGGCATGCCAAGCGGGTCACCCGAAGATTGCGCCGCCGCGGCCGAAAAGAATGCTGCTATGGCGCTCCCCGTAGCTGTCTTCGTCAAAAACTGTCTTCTGGAAGTTCCGTGCATAATATGGCAGCTCTCAATAAAGAAGGAAGGACCACAACATGTCACCAGTCGCTGCGATGACATACTGGTGTCCGTCCAGCATGTAAGTTTGCGGCGCATTCGTCACCTCGCCGATGCGTGTATGCCAGATCGGTTTCCCGGTGGCTGCATCGTTCGCGACCAGGCTTCCGGCGCCATCCCCAGCAAAAACCAGACCGCCTGCGGTCGCCAGAATCCCGCCTCCACCACCGCGCCCGTAATAGGGACGCCGCCAGGCAATCTTTCCCGTCTTATAGTCGATCGCGGTCAAATAGCTGCCGTCGGATCCCACTTCGTCTTCTTCTTTACCGCCCAGTCCCATGGATCCGCGCGGATCGATGTCCGTCAGATAGAACAGCGAAAAAGAATCATTCTCTGAGACATACAGTAATCCGGTCTGCGGCGAGTAAGCCGGAGGTTCCCAATTGACAGTGCCTCCTGAATTCGGCGACGCCAGCGAACCCGCCACCGTCGCATCTTTCTCTGGATTGTGCTCAGGGCCGCCAAGTTTGTTCAGCCCCTTCGCCCAATTCGTTAGCTTGCCGTACTTACTCGTTATGAGTCGCTCGCCGGTTACACGGTCGACTGTAAAATAATACCCGTTCCGTGCGGCCGTCAACGCCAGCTTTCTCATCTTGCCGTTGAACATGCCGTCAATCAAGATCGGCGTCTGCGCCGAATCGTAATCGTGCATGTCATGCGGTGATGTTTGGAAATACCATGCCATCTTGCCCGTATCCACATTCACGGCAATCAGCGAACAGGTGAACAGGTTATCTCCTTCGCCACGAGTACCGGTCGTATACGCGGGCGTCGGATTGCCCGTGCCGAAGATGTATAAGTTCGTCTCGGGGTCATAAGCGCCCGTGATCCACGTCTGCGCACCCCCATGTCTCGCCGCATCCAGGCTCTTCCAGGTTTCCACCCCCGGATCGCCCTTCTCCATTGGCACCGTATAATGCTTCCATTGCAGCGCTCCTGTTTCGGGATCGAACGACTGCAGAAATCCCGGAGCGTCGATGTCATCGCCCGTTCCCACCAGGACATGGTTCCCAATCACGATCGGCGCCGATGTCGAAAAGTAGCCTTGATCCAGATCGGCAATCGGCTTGTGCCACAGTTCCTTGCCGGTTTTGGAATCCAGGGCAACCACATAGTCGTCCGGCGTCTCCATAAACAAGGAGCTGTGCCACATCCCCAGCCCTCGGTTGCCGATATGTGTACCGCCCTTTGTCTTCCAGAAGTAATGCCAAAGCTGCTGACCGCTGCGCGCGTCTACCGCCCAGGCATTGTCTGGCGTCGTGAAGTACAAGGTTCCATCAACTTCTAAGACGGAAGCCTTGATCGATCCTCCTCGGATCTTGATGTCCCCTGCGCCTTCTCCGCCCACGATAAGCGGCGCCTGCTCACGATTACGCTCGCCTCTGCCTTCGCCCGCTTCCGGGTTCTCGGCGCCCGGAGTGACTCGCGTCATCCAGCCCAGCGTCAAATCCTTGACCGTCGTCCGATTGACTTGTCGTAACTCGCTATAACGCCGCCCTGAATAGTCGCCGTTGTAAGTGGGCCATGAATCCTTCAATGGCTTGAGTAAGTCCGCCGGAGTAACTCCCCCACCTTGGCCCAGCAAGGAAGCCGGATAGAGCACAAAGGGTAAGGCCAGTAATAGTGATTGGAATCTCACTTGAGAGTCACCAGGTAAGCAGTCACGTCGTGAATGTCTTTGTCAGTAATCTCAGCGAGTAGGTCTCTGTGACCTTTGACTGGATCGTTCACCTCAACCTTAGGCTGCGCCCCGCCCCGTCTGAACGAGCGCACGGTTCCATCAGCCAGCTGCACTGTCACAAGAAAATCGTCAATATGTACTAACTTGCCTTCCACGCTCGAGCCCGACGCCGGCGTCACCGTGACGGTTGCGTCCGGCATCTGCGGACCTGCGCCAGGACGTCTCCGCTCGCTTCGCCGTCCTGCACCAACCCAGGCGGTCTGAAGGGTCTTGGGGTCGGAGATCTTTGTGGCGATCCCACTCAAATCTCCCGTTGCCGAATGGCAACCGCTGCACTTTGTGTTGAAATACGCCTTCCCTTCCGCCACATTTCCTACTAGAATGCTGGGCGCCTCAAGGCCCACCGAAGGCGGCGTCCCCTGCCTGCCAATCATTCCAACCACGCTGCGTACGTAGGCTGCTACTGCCTCCGCATCAGCATTATCGATCCCAATCGCGGGCATGCCCATGCTCTGGCGGCTGCCGTGAATAATGGGAATAATCAACTCGCCGTTTTTGTCACTCAAGGCCACTTGAGACCGCAGCAAATTCGGGCCGCCCATGTCACCACCACGCAGGTCTGCGCCATGGCACGCTCTGCAGTTCACGTCGTAAAGAGCCTTGCCATGTGCGATCTTGACCGGATCGCCCTCCGGACGCTGCTGCCCCGGAACAAAGCCGCCTGGGTGTCGGGCCTCCGTTGTACTGTCAGTCTGGGCCGCCGGCGTCGCGGTCGTCGCCGAGGGAGCAGGAGTCGGGGGAGCCTGCGCCGGCGAAGGCGTTTGCGCCGAACCTCGAACAACCATTCCTATCAATAAAATGCTTACTGCCGCCGCTCCTCGGCCGGCAAAAATCCAAATATTACTTCCCACGGTCAAACTATAGCGTTTTGACCTGAAAGCTATAGTAGTGCGAGCGTTTCACCGGCCTTGTATTCGGACATTCTCTCCACTTCAAATCCTCGCTCTGCGTAAGCGATCCTTTCGACCTTTCTTATGATCCAGGTGTCTAGTCGAAAAGCTGTATCGATGGCCGCTCACTCTTAAGGCGGTAGTTCTTTTATCCCGGGCAGGCTCTGAGAATGAAACAGCATCAGATGTAAACGCCTTCGACAACAGACTCCCGAAGATCGCTTGGCCACCGGCATTCGGGTGTCCGTCCACTGCGTAGTAGTATTGCTCCGCATTTCCTATGCGGCGAAAACCCTGTAATAAGTCCAGATATTTTCCGCCGTGGCTCTCTACACTGGATCGCACCTCTTGCCCAAACTTGTAGGGGTCCAGAGCGGCTGGCCACTCGCCCATTGAAATCAGAGTCGCCTCTATCCGCGGAGGCAGCACGACAACATAAACCGGTACGCCGGCCATCTTTGCGCGAGCCATGATATCTGAAACATAGTAGTCGAATGTCTGCAAGTGCATTTGCCATGCCGGATCGGGCCTGCTGCGAAGGAAATCCGTTTCCTGGTCCGAGCTTACGTAACGCTGGACGTATTCAGTCCGGCTCTCATATAGGAGATGTTCCATTAAGAAGACCGTGCCAGGGCAAAAAATCTCGAAACCATGCTTGACGTTATCTGCCAACCCTTGTTGGAGCGTTTTGTCCCGAAACAGACCGATAGTTCGATGCCAGGCGCGCGAAATCCCGCTCTTATCCTCGCCCTCTTCCCTTCGAAATTTGGGCGATGCCGTCGTTAGCCCGGCGTTTTCGACATCCCACTTCGTCACAGCCCATAAGATCAAATCGGGCTGAGCAGCCAGGACATCATCCTTGAACCGTAAATCGATTCGGTGCGGCGATTCCCATTCCAAGGCCTCGTTATAAAGCTCCACCTTGTGCCCGGTCTCCCTTGACAACTCTTTTGGCAGCATCGCGGCAAAGGTCTGGTTCCACGGCACATGTAACCCCTCCGCCATAGAGGTCCCTACCAGCACAATCCGGAATGTGTCAGCCGGCTTCGGTCCGCATTCCATACCGGCTCGATGACCGCAGCTATTGAACCTGTATTCCACCCGATTGCTTTCCGGGATCTTGTACGAACAGGTTGAGTTCGGAATGGCATGCGGTCCGCTCTCAAGGTCGTTTAAATCCATACAGCTCAAAGATTTCGACTTCGACTCGGCAAATTTCATCCGCGAGATAAGTTCGACAGGTCCGAGCGTAAGCGCGATGGCTACTAAGCTGCATAGCGGTAACAGAATGGAATCCCGCCTCGAAAGTCTCGCCCGTTTAGGTGCTTGGCTAGACATATTGACTCGCTCCTCGCGCCACCAGCTCTTGAAGAGCCAGTCCTGCTATAAAGGCGTGACAAACGCCGTCATGGTTTCGCTATCTGGCAATCCATGAAGGCCAGTTAGTCCTGTACCTGCCCCTTCTCCAATTTTGTTATCCTTGCTGTAGAAGCAACAGGGAAAACAAATGACGGACCGTCTGGACTTGCCGCAAGGAACACTAGATCTCCTCATTCTGAAAGCGCTGGCAATCGAATCGCTTCATGGCTGGGCCATTTCTGAACGGCTCCAGCAAATCTCACGACAGACATTGTCCATTCAGCAAGGCTCTTTGTATCCTGCCCTTCATCGTTTAGAGCGTCGCGGGTGGGTGAAGGCGAACTGGGCAGTAACCGAGAATAACCGTCGAGCGAAATATTACAGCCTCACTCGTATAGGCAAGCAACAGCTCGAAAAAGAAACGCACGCCTGGCGTAAGCTGGCGACTGCAGTAGGGTACGTTCTCGACATGGCATAGAAGCGAAAATGCTGAACGATCTTCTGTATCGGGTACGCGCCCTCTTTCAAAGCAAAGCGCTCGAAACGGAGTTAGACGAAGAACTGCTCTTCCACTTAGAACACGAGACCGAAAAGAATAGACAAGCTGGCCTGTCGCCCGAAGAAGCCTTGCGCCGTGCAAAAAAAGCGCTCGGAGGAATAGAGCAAACACGTGAAGCCTGCCGGGACGCCCGTGGCACGCGATGGATAGAAGATTTTCTTCAGGATTCCCGCTACACTCTTCGGATCATTCGGCAAAACAAACGCTTTTCCGCTCTTGTGGTGCTCGTGCTCGCCCTCGGAATCGGAATGAACACCGCAATATTCAGCATTGTCCACGCGGTAATTATTACGCCCCTTCCGTTTCGCAAGTCATCGAGACTGCTATCGGTTTGGGATACCTACTTGCCTCAGTTTTCAAAGGTGGGTATCTCTCCCGCAGAACTCGAAGCGTGGCAGAAGCAGAAAGATCTCTTTCAAGAGACCGCCTGGTATCGCTACGTATCGCAGGATGGCGCCTTGTCGGCAACCGGTTTGGAACCTTTTGCCGTCCACGCCGATTTCGTTTCCACCAATTTATTCCCCACGCTGGGAGTATCACCGCTTGTTGGCCGAAGCTTCAGCCCTGTAGAAGATCCACAGTCTGTACTAATAGGCGAACATCTATGGCGAAACCGCTTCGCAGGTGATGCAAACGTTATTGGTAAAACCGTACACTTCAACGATCGACAACTGACGGTAATAGGAGTGATGCCCGCCGCCGCACAGTTTCCAGAGTGGGCAGATCTCTGGTTGCCGAAAGGTCCGCTGCTTGGGGATGAGTTAACCAACCCGGTTCGACACGCACTCGGCCTCCTTGCACGGCTACAATCGGGCGTTAGTGAACAGCAAGCTGCCAATCGCATGGCTGCCCTTTCCCGGCAACTCGCCAGTAAACATCCACAGACCAGCACCGGATGGGGAATTCGCGTGAGCAGTCTTCAAGCTGATTTGATCGAGAACGTCCGGCCCTCTCTGCTGTTACTCTTCGGGGCCGCGTCATTCCTGCTCCTGGTAGCGTGCGCTAATGTTGCGAGCTTGCTTCTGTCACGAGCTTCCGCTAGAGCAAAGGAAATGGCAGTTCGCGTGGCAGTAGGCGCTTCCGCCCTGCGCATCGTGCGTCAACTTGTAACGGAAAGCCTGCTGCTGGCTCTGCTCGGAGGAGCCTGCGGTTTGGTTGTGGCAAAGGTCGCCCTGGTGTTTGCTCTTCCAACACACTCGCACCTGGAGCCGGTCATCGTTCTATTTCTCGTGGCCATCTCCTTATTGACCGGAGTCTTCTTCGGTCTGGTCCCGGCGACTCAGGCTCTTCGTACTGATCCACAGTCCATCATTAAATCCGGATCTGGAACCAGCAGTGGCACAACCGCCCGCGCCGCCCTCGTGGTCTTTGAACTTGCTTTGACCATGATGCTCGTCATCGGAGCAGGAATTCTCACCAAGAGCTTTATAAGCCTGATGAAAGTTGATCCGGGATTCAATCCCAAAGACATTCTCACGGTACGCATTCTCGCTCCTCCCTCTCAAAAACCAGAAATGCTGTTCCATCGCCTGCAGGAAAAGTTTTTGTCCCTACCAGGCGTTCAAAGCATCGCTGCGACCAATGCGCTCCCGCTCATCGCTGACCGGGCGAACACGTCCCGCTTCAACGTGCCGGGCAGTCCTTTCATCAACCCTGACGCCTTGCCTGCCGCGCAAATCCGAACAGCGAGCCCCGATTATTTCCATGCCATGAAGATCTCCCTGAAAGCCGGCCGTGCTTTTACCGAACATGATCTGAACCAGCCTGTGGTGATCATCAACCAGACGATGGCAAACCGCTTCTGGCCCCGCAGAAATCCCGTTGGAATAAAGTTCGTCAATGGACCATGGGGACCCAACCCTACTTGGGCCTCGGTTGTTGGCGTAGTCGCCGATGTCAAGCAATTTGGCTTGGATTCAGAGCCTAGTTTTGACCTTTACTATCCCAGCCTCGCTGGCCGATATCTCATTGTCAAAACAAACGGCGATCCATCAAAGCTGAAGCCGCTGATACAAAAGACGATCCATTCTGTCGATCCGGATTTAGCCGTCTCCGACCTCCGTTCCATGGAAGACATTGCGAGGGAATCGGCTCTCACTCGACGCTGGACCATGGGCCTCCTCACGGCTTTTTCAGCTATGGCCCTGCTCTTGGCGCTGGTAGGAATCTTTGGCGTGACGTCCTGGTCGGTGGCGCAACGAACGCGAGAAATCGGAATCCGTATGGCTCTTGGAGCGCAACACGATCAGGTTTTGCTCCTGATTCTTCGTTATGGCCTCAAGCTCACGCTGCTGGGATTGAGCCTCGGGATCTTAGCCTCTCTTGCTCTACGGCGCGCTCTCACGAACCTGGTCTTCGGAGTGAGCACAGGAGATCCATCTATTTATGGTTCCGTAGCGTCGCTAATGTTCGCGGTCGCACTGCTCGCCTGTTACGTTCCTGCCCGAAAAGCCGCGAAGATAGATCCTGTCAATTCGCTTCGTTATCAATAAACAAGCCGTTCCACAAATTCAGCATTCCTTCACGGGTCATTTTTCTTTCCGCCAGTACTAAGAATCATGTATATTGATACCTATTCAGGAGTCAGCATCCCAGTCGAGCTTTTTCCGACATCACATCTTGTCGAGGAGTCTACATGTGGAATTTTGCCCGGAATTTCAAGCTCGGAGCGCTCCTTTGTTTCAGCGCTATTGCCTATGCATCGCCAGTCGGCAGCATCTCCGGAACCGTAAAGGATCCGAGCGGCGCATTCGTTCCAGGAGTCACGATTCATCTCAAAAACATCTCCACGAACGCGCAATTTTCCACCACAACAAATACCAGCGGAGAGTTCCAGATCCTGCAACTCGTTCCGGCAACCTATTCGCTTGAGGCTGAGAACTCAGGATTCAAAAAGACCACCGTCTCCTCCGTCCTCGTTGAAGTGGATCAGGTTACGCATCTCGAACTCCGGTTAGAACTGGGAAGCCTCAGCGAATCAGTCGCCGTAGAGTCCGTGGCGCCGCTCCTGGAGAACGACAAGAGCACAATCAGCAGCGTCATAGAAACTCGCACCATCGCCAGCATGCCCTTAAACGCCCGCCAGTATTTAGATCTGGCGTTGCTCACGCCCGGCGCCATTCCGTCTCAACCTGGACAGCAGGGAGGAGGATTCAACATGGCCGGCGCGCGCTCCCAATCCAACCTGTTTCTTCTGGATGGCGTCAGCGCAATGGACACCCAAATCGGCTCGGCCCTGGGCACCTTTCGAATTACAGACGCCGTACAGGAATTCGCGGTTCAGACCAGCGTTCCCACAGCGGAGTTTGGGCGCGGTCAAGGCGCTCAAGTGAGCATCGTCACCAAGAGCGGCACCAATCAGTTTCACGGCTCCGTCTTCGAGTACCTGCGCAACTCCGATCTGGATGCCGCCGACTTCTTCACCAACAAACTCGGCGGCAAAAAGACCACTCTGCACCGAAATCAGTTCGGAGCGACTTTGGGAGGGCCGATCATTAAAGACAAAACCTTCTTTTTTGCCTCCTGGGAAGGCTTTCGTCAAGTCAATCCCACCGTAAGTTCAACACGTGTTCCTACCGCCGCGGAACGCGCGCAGGTTACTGATCCAATCTCAAAGGCTCTCCTGCAATTCTGGCCGGCTCCTAACAGCAGCCAGGCTGGATCGAATATTAACTACATTGCAAACGTAAGCGCCTCGACCTTTGACAATACTGGCCTGATCAAGATCGATCATAACTTTGGGGAGAGAGATCACCTCTCCGGACGCTGGGCCGAGTACCAGGGCACGTCGGTCTCCGCCGGCGTACTTCCCGGCCTGGGAGGCACCACCAACGCCCCTGTCAGCCGGTCCGGCGTCATCACGGAATCACACACCTTCTCACCGAATTTCTTAAATGAGTTCCGCTTTGGCTTTTCGCGCAACCAGACTTTTTTGACAGTGACCGATTCCGGCTTCGATGCCTCAACTATTTTCAAAGGTCCGAACGGCGCGCCGCTTTCTGGCGTGGTCAACGGCACACAAAACGTGCTCGACTCGGGCCTCCCTACCATCACGGTTTCCGGCGGCTTCGCGGTTTTGGGCACCGCCAATAATTATCCGCAGGGACGTATCACGAACACCTACGAGATCTTTGACAACATGTCCTGGGTATCTCCCTTCGGCGCTTCCAAACACTCGTTTCGCTGGGGCTTTCACATTCGGCGCGAAGAAGCCCGCCGCTTTCTGGATGGCTCATTCCGTGGCACTTTCAACTTTCAATCGTTCTCCGACTTTGCCGCCGGACTCGTGAATACCTCCAGCGTTCACACTGGCTCTACCTTGGCTTATTGGCGCCGCTACCCTTTCGATTTGTATTGGCAGGACACCTATAAGATCAAGGACAACGTGACGGTGAACTACGGCATTCGGTACGAATACCCGTCCGCCATCTATCAAACCCGCCTCGAAGCCACGAACTTCATCCCTGGCATCGGGCCGATGCTGCTGAGCACCAACCAGGTCCTCGGCATTGATCCCACTAAGGTCGGCTACTCTGCGCTTTACACCACGCCCGGCCCATATACTCTCTCGAATAGCGGCGTAAATGCCGACAAGAACAACGTCGCTCCGATCGTCGGAATTGCTTATACGCCTCGCTTCGCCCAATCCATCTTCGGCCACGACGACACTGTCATCCGCACCGGCTTCCGAGTCGGCTACGACGAGGTCTTCAACAACATCCCCGCCAACATGGGATTGAACCCTCCTTATAGCCTGACCACCAACCAAACCGCCTTTGTCACGCAACCGGGCAAGTTCGGGTGGGCTACCGGTTACGAGCAAAATGTTCCGCTAGTCTCGAATTACGGTAAGCAGGGGCCCGGTCTTCCCACCAGCGGGCTCGTGAGTATCAGCGCGCAAGACCCCAATCTCCGCAACGCTTACATCTATCAATACAACTTTGGGATCCAGCGGCGGATTGGCCAGGATTTCTCGATTGAAGCCGATTACATGGGCTCCAGCGGTCACAAGCTACTGCTGAATATTGACCTGAATGAGCCTTATGTCACGGTCAACAATCCAGCGCGCCGCGGCAATCAATCGCCCAACGTCCAACTGTTCCCGTACCAAACGTTTGCCGGCATCAACACGGGTAAGGACATTGCGAATTCCAACTACAACGGTCTCGTCTTGACAGGCAACTATCGGGGGCGTCATGGCATGTTTCTCCAGGCCTCTTACACGTATGGAAAATCTCTCGACAACAGCTCGACTTGGTCTTTACCCTCTGGCCAGCCCGGAGGTGTCGCAGACCCCCGGGACCTTTCGCTCGAATACGGACCTTCTAATTTCGATATACGTCACCGCGCTGTGATCACCTACGTCGTGGATCTGCCGGTCGGCCCGGGCCATCGGCTCTTCGGCTGGAATAATCTCTTGAATCGTGAGCTCATCGGCGGATGGCAGGCCTCCGGCATCACTACCTTCCAGAGCGGAGCGCCTTTCACCGTCTACAACAGCTCAGCCGATTTCAGCGGCTTCAATCAGTTCTATGATCGTCCCGACGTTGTAGGGACCGGTAAGCTCACCCAAAACAACCGGAACCCGAACGCCGCCTTTGCCACGTCTTTCTTCTCGAGCACGCCGCCCACCGGTCGTGTCGGAACCTCCGGCCGCGATCAGTACTACGGCCCCGGCCTCGCCAACTACGATTTTTCTGTGGCGAAGAGTTTCCCCCTCGGCAGTGAACGCCTCCACCTGCAGTTCCGCGGAGACCTGTTCAACATCTTCAATCACACCAACTTCTCAAACCCGGTCTCGAACCAGAGCAGTTCCAGCTTCGGCCAGATTACGTCCACCGTGGGTAGTTCCGTCGCAACGGCAGTCGGCACCACGGCCGGACTTGTGGGAGGCGGCCCCCGAATCGTCCAGTTCGCTCTACGTTTAACGTTCTGAAGTCATAATAAAGTCTATGGGCACAGCAGTTCTACCCGCGTCGATGTCTCTCAAAGAATTCATTGCGCGTCCCGAGCGCGCAGATGAACAGCGCGAGGAGCTGATCAGAGGAGAGCTCATTGTGTCCCCAAGCCCTAAATTTCTGCACACGGCGATAGTCAATCGATTACACAAGGCGCTGCGACCGCTGGAAATTGAAGGCTTCGTGCTGGTCGTCGAACAATCCTGCGTCATCCGCCCGCACTCTCAATCCGTATCCATGCCCGAGCCGGATTTAGGGGTTTATAGCGAAGCGCAGTGCAACGCTGCAGCTGAAGCTGATGATTACCTGCAGGGTGCGCCCCGTTTGGCAATTGATGTGTGGAGTGCAAGCAACCGAGGCAAAGCACTCGGCAGTCTGGCAGAGGACTACGTAGAAAACGGAGCAGAACAAGCCTGGATCGTGCACCCCAAGAAAAAAACCGTCACTGTTTACACCATCGAAGGCTTTAGCGAAGCACGCCTAGACGAATGGCTCGAGCTTCAAGGAGTCACCGTGCCCGTCCGCGACATCTTCCCAAACTGAGCCAGCGGATTGATTGTGATGCTCCGGCTTGGCCCGCTTGTGATGTGATCGTCCTGCCGTTGAAAGCGAGTTTCCTGTCATTCGGCTTTCGCAGAGTTTCGTAATTAGCCCCAAAATAGCTATCAGCACTACAATAAATCTATAGTTGTTACTGTAATTATGGCTATCTGATATATAATGGATGCAGGTAGGATCTGATGAACTCGAAGAAGACGATGACGCTTAACCTGACGGATCAGGAGATGCGTGTGCTCGAAGACCTTTGTAATCAAAAGGATCTGAGCAAGACAGCGATCCTGCGGCAAGCTCTTCGGCTCTACCAGTTGGTCGATGCAAAGCTGGCGGAAGGCGGAAAACTGTTCTTCGAGGATCAGAAGAAAGAAAAGGCAGAGCTAATGGTTTTGTGAGAAGCCCTATACATATCGTTGACTGGACAAACAAGGAACCGGTTGAGGCGGAATTGTTCGACGAAGTGACGGTTGAGCACTTTATGGAGACTCAGAAGGAATGGAGACCGGTCGTCGTAGAAGCCACAAAGAGAATCGTTCAGTCCGGATCGCCACGGGAAACGGTTCCTCGGCATTTCCACTGGGACTGGACCAGTAAGGAGGCGGATCTCCGCATGCTCGCGTACTGCTTCTACGGAATTAGCGTCAGAGGCAAACTTCAAGGCTTAATGAAGCTGGAGAGCGCCGGACGATCGGGGAAAGTCTCGTCGCAGCGAGGAAAGCCATTGATTTATGTGGATTACCTGGAGACTGCGCCATGGAACATAAAGAATTTGATGCAGGCATTAGGAAAGAGTCCTGAATTTGGAGCAGTTGGTACGAGACTTATTGAAGCAGCCGTGCGCAAGAGCATTGACGAAGGATTCAAGGGACGAGTGGCGCTCCACTCGCTTCCGACTTCGGAGCGGTTCTACCTCGATGTATGTGGCTTGACGGCGGTGGGCCGCGATGCCACCAAACAGAACCTGCTTTGGTGTGAATTCACTCCCGAGCAGGCCGAGAGATTCTTGAAAGAGGGCGCCGAATGAATATGAATAACGATCGAGATTGGTTGATCCGAAAAGCGGAACAAGAGGATGGCTGCTTCGTTTCAGTCGGGGGGCTTGTGGACGCTTTGGAACAAGCCGAACAGGCTCCAAGCAATACCGTCCCGTTTAAGCATGCTTTCGTCCGCTTCCTACAGCTTGCCCGGCGGGATCGCAAGCTCTCAATGGAGCAGTTCGCAAAGAGAGCGGATGTGGATTTAGTGGAATTACTAAAAATCGAGACTGACGAGCAATATACGCCAGCCATTCGTACCGTCCACCAGATCGCTGAATTTCTGACAATATCAGAAACTAAGTTGATGGTTCTTGCCGGGCTGCTTCGGGTAAGGGATGCACAGTTTCAAAACGCTGCCCTGAAGTTCGCGGCGCGTTCGGAGCCAGTGGAAAAACTTTCTCAAGAGGAACACTCGGCTCTGGAGGAGTACGTGAAGTTCTTGTGCGAACAATAAGGAACCGCTTCGTCATCCGCATCATGACCGGCACGACATCGACACACAGGAGCCTTTCCGGTACTTCAGGGGCTGTGCTATAGCCGACTCGAGCGCATCCTCGCGACGCAGCCCGTGCAAGCCGCCCCAAGTCTCGATCTGATCCCGATGAATTGTGTCAACCTGGTCGCGGGTCAGAAAATAGGGCTCTTGTTCCAATAAAATCGCCGGTCGGAATTCGCTTATTCAGCGAGACGGCGAAACAGACCGGCGTGTAATTTGCTCGTTTTCCGTTGGGCTTCTTTAAACTGTTGATCGGAGGCATAGCGCAGTTGGGGATCGTCTTCGTTCAGGGCGCCCTTTTCGTCCTTTCCGCCAACCTGCGACTGACCCGTTGTCTTCAGGTAATCTGAAAGCGAGTTGCTGCCCGTTCGATCGAGCAAAGTGCTCAGATGCGCGTCGCCACGAATGCCCGGAGCGAAGCCGTTATCGTAGGTCCGCCGAAGTGCATCGATGCGGGTGTCGCCTGTTTTTTCAAGAAATTGTGCGCTCTGATCCCCTTCGCAATTGTCGGGGGCAGATCGTTTAGACTGCCGTCGTTGGCCTACTTTATCGGGCGCCTTGGTTCGTTCCTTTGGCACGTTGCACTCCTCTACGATTCTAGCCAAGCATTCGATTCGAAGCGATCCCTAAACGTGGTAGCGGTTCGGTTCCAAGACCAATAATGTTGATGTACTCGTTGTAGGCAAACAATCGGCGCCTTTTGCCGATCGAGGTGTCCTAAACTTGACCGGCCTTCTCTAACAAAAATTCCAAGCTGACATCTAAATACTTGGGGTCGGCGGAATTGCAGCAGGAATGTAAGCGCGATAAGATTCTCTGCGTCCCTCGCGGCGTCTTCCATCGCTTCTCAAGCGCTATGGCCTTCCCGCGAAAAGTGCCTTCTGGGCGCGCCACAGGCAAAAGATGGGAGCGGGAGCGGGCCGGATCGCAGCCGGGCAGATTTCACGTTCTGCCTTTCTCAGCACCGAGAGGTTTCCCGACAGAGTAGCTAACCGAAAAACTGCTTAGCGTCAGTGCAAAAGCCCGAGAGAAGGTGTTATCCGGCGATCAGGGTTATCCCGACATAACGGCTGCGAACGCGGTTGCTGCCGTTGGTCGCGAGCGGCAAAGAAGCCGAGAATGGTGCCGCGGCACGATAACTACTTTCTATTCCTCCACGACCTTCATGCGCGGCAATAGCCCGCCGCGAAATTCAACAAGACTGGCAGTTGACTTGCGAATGTAATAAAACACTTCGAAAGTCTTCTTAACCTCACCATCGCGTTTCAAGTCTTCTCCGAAATTTTCCAAGCTGCTAAATTCTATTTTGAGGTCTTCGTAAAGCGCGCAGATCTGGGCGATACGATTGAAAATTTCCGAAGTTCTTTCATGGAAGCGTACAAGGCCCGGCGGCGCGCCGCCATACAACAAAGGAACTCGCTAGTCCTTTGGGCGGGGCGATTGCTCCCGAGCCTGTTGTGCGCGTGTTCCCCAAAAAACATGTCGGAGTTTACCCTTGCGAAGTACCTTGTCTGACTTTCCTTCCGCATTACCTTGATTTATCCGCAATAAGTTTCCTTTCAAAAAAGTTGCGAATCGTCGTAATCTGTGCACTATTGAAACTGCCCAGACGCAGCAGATCTTTATCTTCTGAAATAATGAAATCCGATCTCGCCGCCGCGGCGCACTCCAATATTCGATTGTCTGGCGGGTCTTCCTTGATAATGTCGAGCGTTTCTCTGGGCGCCACGCGGTTCGAGATGCCAAGCAGCTTTTGCCGTGTATAGTGGAGCATTTCTCCTGACCAATGAAACTTATCCCGCAGAACCCGGACGGTTTCGTCGAGTATGGGATCGGAAACGTCGAGTCGCAGTTCGCCGAGGCGTGCATAGCCCAGCAGATGTGCAGCCGGACCGCCCAACTGAAGCGCTCTGATTTAGACACTGGTGTCCAGGGTGGCGCGGACCAATTACATGCGCCCGTTGCGGAAGTTTTCCTTGCGGCTTTCCGCTATGGCGCGGTCGATTCCTTCTTCGGTGGTGATGCCGACCGCCTCACCGCGCTCTCGGCCGTAGCCGAGCATCCGCACCCAGGAGCGTTCCTCAAGGTAGCGTGTCACCGCCTCTTCCAGCACTTCATCTGGCTTGCGGTTCTGCAACTGCGCGACTTCCTCGATCTGTTCCAGCAACTTCGGTGACAGTTTCGGGTTCGTCATGTGGCTTCCTTCTTCTATATTCGCTCAAGTGACGGTAGGGTGTTTTAACCGAAGCGTCAACCAACACTTGAATCTTTCCGCGCACATTCCTGATGTTCAGCTGTACCCTGTGCGACGTTATGTTCAGTATTTTGAAATGATGGTTAAAGTTTTCGACTGGACAGAGATCGCTGACAACTATACCGAGACTCTGCTTCTTGGAAACGGTGCTAGCATCGCGATAGACGCCTCGTTCTCGTATCGTTCGTTAAAGGAAACTGCTTCCGAAGCGGGACTGATTACTGAAAGCGTTCGAAAAATCTTCGAGCATCTGAACACGCAAGATTTTGAACTCGTTCTCAACGTTATTCAACATGCCCATAATGTAAATCAGGCTCTGGACATTGTTGAGGAAGCCACGAATCTAGGATACCGAGAGGTCCGCGCTGCACTCGTAGGCGCGGTTCGCATGCGACATACAAGCTTCGAGACAGCCGAAGACTATTTATTGCCGATCGCGAATTTTCTGAAGCGTTTCCAGACTGTGCTTCCACTCAATTACGACCTAATTGTCTATTGGGCGATGATGGCGGGCAACGCGAGTCTAGGCAACTGGTTTAAGGATTGCTTTGTGAACGGCCTCTTAGACGAAGATTGGAAGCGCATGCAGAAACCGTACGGAGCGAAAGGAGTGACACTGGTTTTCTACCCTCACGGTAATCTGGTGCTCACGACTTCTATTGATGGCTCTGAATCGAAAGTAGTACGTACGAGCGATGGCAGCAAACTTCTGAATTGTGTTCTGGATGAGTGGGAATCGGGGAACCGATTGCCACTCTTCGTAAGTGAAGGCGAAACGAAGCAAAAGGAGCGTGCCATCCAACGTAGCCCATACCTGAATACCGTTTATAACGACGTGATGAGATCTCTGGGATCGGCATGCGCTGTTTACGGCTGGTCAGCGAGTGACAACGACGATCACATCCTAAAGAGGCTTTGTGCCCGTTCGACTAACTATCTCGCCTTTTCGGTCCATCGTGGCAGCCGAACTGATCTTCAGATTGAACAGGAGTGCGTCCGCATCAGCCAGAAAGTCAGGGCGCTAAACCAGCAAATTAATGTACAGTTCTATTGGTCGGACTCTGCCAACTGCTGGATGGCAGCCACCGAGAACTGAGTGTTGACTGCTTGTCTATACCTCCCTGAAGACAGTATCGAGCCTGTGCACATCCGCCTCCCAATGATCTATTTACCTCGATTCAACTCGATTCAAGAGGAAAGTGACGCGATCACACCTCTAACTTGCGATTGCTGAAGCATCGGAACTTGGAGAGACTGCCAAGCATTAAGGAGCTTAACTGCTAAGTAATGTTCCCAACCAAGCTTGTGTGCGGCGAGCACTTGCCCCGCGTAATCTCTTGCAAGTACGCACAACTTTAAAGCAAGCTGGTTAGTCTTCGATTTGAATAGCCCTGGATATTTGTTAAGTATGGTGTTGAACGGGAGACGCCCAAATGAAAAGTCACGCTGAAGTTGAATAAGTTCGGCCTCTCCGCCGAACGGAGTGAACCTGCTGAAGTAGATTGCGGATTCGAGCCTAACCAGATCAGAGCAAGGGTGTCCGGGACCACTGTTTGCATAATCAATTAGAAATCCTTCTTCGCCACGTATAAGGACATTCCTCGTGTGAGCGTCTCCATGACAAATCGCAATGTCGTCAGCTGTCTTAATAATCTCTTCGGCGGAGTTTCGTTTTTCGAGTATCGTCTTGCTGAAGCCCCAGTCGAATCCATCGCTCTCCATCTGCTTAAGCGACTTCAGGTACGGATTAGCTTTGCATTCAAAATCGCGAGTCGAGCACGGTTGCCTATTCAATAAGAACAGGCGTTGGGTCGCCTGCTTAAATCCTTGAACCAAGGGGTCGTCGCTGACCATCTTAGTGGCGCTCCACATCTCCCCATACCAGAAATCGCTCAGTCGCGATTCCAGTGTCGGTGCGGGTTGCTCGTGTTCTACACCGCTGCTTGGAATAATTCCGAATACAATCAGGGCGGCGCTCCCGTGAAAATGCGGATCCGGTTTAAGTTCTGGGTTGTCTTTGAAAATGAACGTTAAAAAACGGCGGACTTCGTCAAGGATGAATTCCTTCTTGGCTATCTTGACTATTAAAGGAACTCGAAAATCATTTATCTTCACCAACGCGACTCGCGCGCCGCTGTGGCCGCCATGCAGGAACGTAGCGGTGACCTGTGTCAATTCCGCATGACGGTTGAATTGTCGCTCCTTCGCGTAGTCACTCATTGCGGCAGCCAGCAACCTGAACTCAAGCCAACTGAGTTCTCCAGGCGTAAAAAGCCCTTGTGGTCCGCCGCTGGTCAGCCTGCGCCGAGCGGCGTTCAGGGCGCTAAGTTCTCTTTCCTGAAGCCCGGGTCTATCCCGAAGGGCCAGCGCGGTAAACCCCAGCCCCGACGGTCGGCACCTTTTAGCAGCGACATGATTTTCGATCTCCACGTTGTCCATGGAAATACCATCTTCTTGAACCCGAAGCCATACAAAGGTCGAGAATAGAGCCAATTTCGTAATCAAGGAAAGTTGTTGGTCAAGAGCCAAGGCTCTCAAAAACGAGGCCTCCAGTAGGAACGCGCAAATACTCTCATTCGTCGCAAGCATTAGATCCAAATCCTCAACGCTCTGGCACCGGAGCGGAGTGAAATGCGAGCCCTCGAGGAGTCTCTTTGTCGCCGGATCGTCATTGATCGAGAGGATTATGACGTCTGAGAAATCACTGCGTCCGTCGGCTTCACTAGCAGGTTGTTTCGAGTAATCTTCACTCTGCGCAGCAGCGACTTCTTGCTTGAGCGATTGACTAGCTTCAAACTTCACGGTTGGCGATCGTTTGAAGACTAGGCCCCTGAAATCCGGCGGAAGTAGCTGGATTACGGCATTCTTGAGTATGGGATTCAGAAGTGAGGCAGCTGTTGTCGCTGCCGCAATGAAGTGAGGAGTCGTTGGAATCGTCCTGGAAAACACAATTCTTAGTCGGCGCTCACGCTCCGCGTTGTCGAGGGCTTCGTTTGACTGTAAGCCGGCAAGAAACGGGGCAATTATGTCGGCCTCGCCAATTGCCGGATCCGCGAGCGCAGACTCGAATGAGTCCGTGGAGTCTATTAGCTTCCTAAGCAGATCGTCAGGACTCATCGCAACAAAGATCCGTATTGTGCTTCGCGACGTTCAAATGCTTCTTTGCCGCCCTCAAGCAATCGCAGTATATCGTCGGAGCGTTCATCTAGAGAGCCAACAATCGGAGGCGCAGCTTTTGTGGGTCGGTCCATATGCATGACGACAATCGCCTCTGCATTTCCGAGGACCGGGATGTTTGCGTTATGGGTGACAAAGATGAGTTGGCGCTCTTTCTTAAGTCTCGAAACATTTTTCACGAGCACTTCAAATATGAAGCTGTTATCGAGATCGTCTTCTGGTTGATCCACTATCAAAGGACAGTTGGAGTCCCTAAGGATGAGAGGCAGTAGAGCTGTCGCTCTTTGACCTTCGGAAAGTTGTTCAACTGGTTTCGGTTGACCACGATCGAACATCGTGATCTCCAAAGAGTCGTCAAAGAGTTGTCCCTCGAGGTCGTAAAGGTCAGGATGGTCGCGGAGATAGGTGATTACCCGGGTTATTTGGCCAAGATCTCGAGAAAGTAGCCCAGCTAGCCGTTGTGCATCACCCTGCTCTATAAGGTCCAAGAGGTCACTCGGCGAAAGGCTCGTCGCTAGTTCCTCAGCGATGTTGCCCTGAGTGCGGATGCGAGAGCCTGCAAGCAAATCGGAGAGGCGGTTCACAAACGGCTTCGAATGCGCAGCCCTTCTGACTGAAAGAAGGACCACGTCCCCGAATTCCTGGTTTATCTTATCCGCTTCTTGAACACGTGTTTCGAAGATTTCATCGCGCGCTGCCGCGAGTTGGGTTCGGAACTCCCGCCGTCGAGCTGCAGCATCTTTCCCCTCTATTTCAATTTTCCGTGCCTCACGTTCAATTCTTTCCAGTTCGGCAACTCGGCGTCGAACGGCATCCTCGCGCTTCAGAGATTCATTTAGAACCTGTTGCCGTTGGCGAAGTTGGTAGTAGGTCTCATTTTCTTTCTCGAATTGCGCCTTGACCCTTTCGATGTAAGCCCTTATGTTAATCTCTGAAATGTTCAGCTGGTTGCCAGCGATAGCGCCGATCTTACTTCCTAGTTCAGCGATAATCTTTAGCGGGGATTCGATGCCCGCGTGTATCTGTTCCGCTGACGTTCTGAGTGAGGCTACTTTGTCACCGTTGTCGATAGCAGCTGAAAGGGCTTGGACCGTGCGTTGCTGCAACTCGTAAGCTTCATCGAGCAACTCCACGACATTTTGTCGCTGCAGAAAAAGTGAGTGCTGTTCCTCCAAGGTCGGGGGAAGTTCCGGCCGGTTCTCGATTGCCTGGCCCAGTTCCGCTCTGAGTTGGTTAAGGTCTCTGAGCTCTAGTCGCCTTTTTTCGAAATCTCCACGTAAGGAACGAAGCCTGGTACCAATAATCTTCAGTTCGGCTACCAAATTGTCGATTTTCTTCCTAAGTTTGAGGACTTCCGACCGATTAGGGCGGTCGATCAGTTCGAGCCTGAGCTGCGGCTCATCGATCGATGCGATTCGCTGCAAAGACCCCTGGGAATAAATTTCGATGTCATGGAGGATGTCATTCCCGAGCACATCACGCGTACCATCTCGTAAGACTCTGGGCTCGCTCCCGATTTCGCGCTCGATAACATAGTCTGCGATTTGGCCGTCCTCGAGGACCTGTACAATGCACCGAACACTTCCTGGTCCGAGCGTTTTCGTGACCATCCCTTGCGGCCCGGTCAACTCGGCAACTCGCTCTTGCCCAGTATCGAAAGCAAATCTTACACACTCGACTACGGTCGATTTACAAGTGCCGCGCGCCCCTATGATGCATGTTAGGCTCGGAGAGAATTCAACCTTACATTGCTCGAGAAAGCCGCTGTTCGCTTGAATCGACTTGAGAAGAACTTTTCGCATACGTAATCTTTGAGAGATGAAGTTTGGCTTACAAAAATAATCTCCTCAATCCTCGCATCCTTGAGCTTTCAACCTGATTAAATCGCCTTGTCTCCCAACCCCGGTCAGCTGTCCGTCGAGGTTTTCGAGCATTATCAGGATAAGGAACGAAAAAAACTCCCCTCTAACCTCGCAACCTCCGAAAGGCGGCACGAAATCTAGCGCTAAACCCCTGATAACGATTCCCAAACGCAATTTCCACCCGCTCTCCCAACCCCGGTCACAAGCCATATTCGCAACAGAATCAACAACCTACAAAGAATCGCTTGGAGGCATAGTGTACACTCATAGCTTCCCGATCAGGAAACCGTAAACGAAAAGCGCCGGCCAGGCTGTCACGCCTCGGATCCGGCGCTTTTCCTTTTTATCCACAAGGAGAACGAATCAATCATGCCCGCCACCGAAGCCCAAATCGAAGCCAATCGCGCCAACGCCCAACACAGCACCGGACCCCGTTCCGAGTCAGGAAAATCCACCTCCTGCCTCAACAATTTCCGCCACGGATTCCGCAGTACCTTCCAGGTCCTGCCCACCGAAAACGAAGAAGAATTCGAAAGCCTCCTCTTCGCCATGCGCATGGAGCACCAACCCGACACCCCCACCGAACACATGCTGGTCGACAAAATGGTCGAACACTTCTGGCTCAGCCGAAGAGCCCAACTCCTTCAAGATCTCTCCATGGACACCGAAGAACCCGAGCGCAACCAGCAAAAATCCTTCGCTCTCTTCCTGCGCTACCAAACCACCAACGACCGAGGCTTCTCCAAATGCCTCAGCGACTTATTAAAGTTCCGAGCCGACCGCCGCAAGCAGGAAGCCGACCTCGAAAAGCAAAAACAAAGAGAAGCAGCCGAGCGCCGCAAAGAAGCCGAAGCCCTGCGCAAACAAGAAGCGCACGAAGTTCGGGTTCGAATGGCAAACGCCAAAGCGGCCGACCAAGAGCTCGACATCAGCATCCGCGAAACCATGGAAGCCCGTCTCCCCGGCCACACCCAAATCCCCTTCCGAGTCGTAAAGAACGTGCTCGCCAACGCGCTCGAAGGCTTCAACGCCGAACTCGACGCCAACCCCGAGCTCGCCAAGATCTTCAAGGCCGCCTAAACCTGCAAGCTGGCGTAAAGTTCTATTTTGACGTCATAATTTAACGAACACTCTTATGTCCCAGTTCAGCAGAAGAGATTGGATTGCAAGCTTACCCTTAGCCTTGGCTTCGGAGAGCCTGGCCTCCGCACAGACACTTGGCCGGAAGCCGAACATCCTGTTTATCATCTCGGACCAGTTCCGGGCGGACAACCTCGGCTGCATGGGACGAAATCCGCTTGGCCTTACACCGAACCTGGATCGCCTGGCATCCGGCGGCGCTCTGTTTCGTTCCGCCTTCGTCAACCAGCCGGTGTGCGCTCCCGCGCGCGCGACCATGTTCACTGGCCAATATCCTGAACATCACGGCGTGTGGCGTAACGGAATCGGCTTGAAAACCAATGCAACCACTCTCGCTTCCACCTTGCGCAATGCGGGTTACACCGCCAACTACATAGGCAAATGGCACCTCTCCACAGACGGAAAAGCAGATGGCGCTGTTCCTCTCGATGCGCGCGGTGGCTTTCGAGATCTGTGGGAAGCGAGCAACGCCCTGGAACACACGTCTCACGCCTATGGAGGAGAAATGTTCGATGGAGATGGCAAGCCCATCCGCTTCTCGGGCACTTACCGCACGGACTTCCTGACTGACCGAGCCGTGCGATTTCTCAAACAAAAACGGACGCAAGCGCCCTTTCTGCTTACCGTCTCTTATCTCGAGACTCATCATCAAAACGACCTCGATGTCTATCAGCCGCCGAAAAAGTACGCCGACCAGTATCGAAACCCCTTCATTCCCCCGGATCTGCGCCCGCTGCCCGGCTCTTGGCCGAGCCAGATGGGAGACTACTACGGATGCGTGCGTGGCATCGACGATGCTGTGGGCCATTTGGTCTCTACGCTCCGCGAAGAAGGGCTTACCGATAACACCATCGTCATGTTTACGAGCGATCACGGCTGCCATTTCAAAACGCGCAACACAGAATACAAACGCAGCCCGCATGACAGCTCCATTCATATTCCTCTCATCATCGCCGGACCAGGATTCAATCGATCCGCAATCATCCCGGAATTCGTGAGTCAGATCGATTTCACTCCATCCCTGCTCGAAAGCGTTGGCTTGACTGTTCCCACTCAAATGCAAGGCAAAAGCTTCGTGCCTCTCCTCGACCGAAAAATTGAAGGCTGGCGCGACGAAGTGTACATCGGAATGCGAGAATTCGTAACCGGGCGAGTCCTGCGAACGCCGCAATGGACCTACGCCGTAGCAGCGCCCAAGCGCCCCGACTGGAAGTCCGTCGAAAGTGCTGATCAATACGTCGACTACATCCTCTACGACAACTTCGCAGATCCTTACCAACACACAAACCTGGCCGGCAACTCTGCCACGAAGGAGATCGCCAACACCCTCCGAGAACGACTGCTTATCAGAATCGAAGAAGCCGGCGGCGCTCCTCCAACAATTCAGCCAGCCTGGTTTCCCTATGTTTAAATTGGCTGGTCCGAAGCAGCTTTGGTTTCAGCTACGGGCAGTTCGAGGTGAGAGGGATGCTCTGAAGACCAGAACACGCGCTGAACGGCAGGCTTGAAGTCGGCCTTCTTCGCTGTCATGATGTCCGGCACAAACTGCTGAGGGTTCCGATCATAGAGCGGGAACCAGGTGCTTTGAACCTGCACCATGAGCTTATGTCCTTTCAAGAACACGTGATCTGCCCCATGCAAACTGAATTTGTATTCAAGCGGCTGGTCCGTGGGAAGCGCTTCAGGCGTTTCAAAGCTCTTACGATAACGTCCACGAAAAATCTCGCTGGCAATCATGAGTTGATATCCGGAGAGCTTTCCGAGATGCGAGTCTTCCGGATAAACATCGATCAGCTTCACAATCCAATCGCTATCGCTTCCTGAAGTGGAAGCGAAGAGATCGGCTGCCACATCGCCCGTAATGGTGAGCGGTTGATCCATCGCGGTAGAGGTCCAGGTCAGCACATCCTGCCTACCGGCGAGGAATCTCTGATCCTGAACCAGCCATGTGTACCAGCCGGAGCCGCTCGGCGCATAAGTGGTCTCAATCGGACGTCGTCGATACGGAACCGGATTGTCCGGATCCGATGTATAAGCGGAGACGTGGCTGGCGTCGTCGCCTTGCGTCTTTTGAAAACTTAGAGCACCGTTCTCGCCTAAGTACAAATTTCGGTTCCTTATGCCTTGTTGAGGAGGCCAATGAGAGTAAGTCATCCAGCGATCGGTCCCCGTCTGGAAGGCGGCTGTATCTGCCAGATCAAAACCGGCCTGGTCTTTCAGGTAGCGGGCGAAGAACGGCGCCTCAAACCGTTGCCGATATTCATCTCCGATTGCGCTCTTGAAGTCGAGGTCGCCTAGCCGACGCGCCGGGCTCTCCCATGCACCATGGTTCCATGGTCCGAGTACAAGAAAATTTTTGCCCTCATGATCATGCGGTTCGAGGGCCGCATATTCGGCCTGGGGACCCCACATGTCTTCTTGATCCCACCAACCTCCCACTAAGAGAGTTGGGACGGAAAGCTTTGTAAGCTGACGCTCCACCGCGCGCGCCTGCCAAAAAGCGTCATAGCTCGTGTGCTCGAGAAACGCCTTTGAAGTTGGCAGCTTGTCGATACCCGCCGCCCCAGCCGCCGCCGCGTAGGAACCGGCAAAGAGGAAGTAATCGTAGGCGTCCTGGTCGAGCTTCCCAAAAGCGTTTTGCTTGCTGCTCTCGAGTCCGATCACGTAATCGTAACCGTACGTTTCGCGAAAAGCTCCGTTATGAAAAAAGTCGTCTCCGATCCATACGTCGGTCATGGGCGCTTGCGGCGAAATCGCCTTAACGGCAGGATGGGGATCGATACCGGCTTCTGCCGTGAGAAAGCCTGGATACGATACGCCGACAACCCCGACGCGCCCATTATTGTTCGGAACGGATTTCAACAACCACGAGATAGTGTCGTAGGCGTCGGTGCTTTCGTCCGCCTGCGTCGGATCTTTGTGATCGACCAGCGGTCGCACCATCACGAACTGTCCTTCCGACTTGTAGCGTCCACGAATATCTTCGAGCACGAAGATATAACCGCTCTGAGCAAGCTCCGGCCTGTCACTGTTCAGCGATTCTTCATTCCAGTGGTCGACTCCATACGGCGTTCGAGTCAACAGGAACGGCAGCGGCGCGTCGATGTCAGCGGGGCGAAGAATGACCGCATGAAGGTGAACGCCATCGCGCATCGGGATCATCGCTTCCTGTCGTTTGTAGTGATGAAGAGTAGGCCGCTTGACAGGTTCGCCGACTAGAAGAAAGACAGAACACAGTACGGAAAGGCCCACTGCTCCCCTTCCAAAAGAACTGACATGACTCGACATGAAGTTCTAGTCTCTCGCGATTAGGTTTGAAACCGGGAATTCCAAAGCAATAAACGGAGTGTAAAGAAGGAGAATGGTTGTTAGATTCGTTCTCATGACGTCCACCTTTATTGCCACGACCGCGATTGATTCTCGATGGGCTCACGTAATCGCCCGGGACGCGAAAGCCGACGGCACATTTTTCTATGCTGTCAAGACAACCGGGGTCTATTGCCGCCCGTCGTGCTCCGCCCGTTTGCCGCGCCCTGAAAATGTCGGCTTTTTCGAAAGTTGTGCGGAAGCCGAAGCGGCTGGATTCCGCCCTTGCCTGCGTTGTCAGCCCAATCGACCTGCCAAGACAACACAGCAGACAGCAGCCATTGCCGCCGTTTGCCGCCAGATTGAAGGATCTGACAAGATCCTCGGCCTCGAGCAGTTAGCAAAGAGCGCCGGGATGAGCAGTTTTCACTTTCATCGAGTCTTCAAGTCACAGACAGGACTGACGCCGCGGGATTATGCAGCCGCTCATCGAGCGGAACGCGTCCGGAAAACGCTCGGATCAAATGGCACGGTCACTGATGCGATTTATGAGGCCGGTTACAACTCGAACGGCCGATTCTACGAAGAATCGGACAATTTATTAGGTATGACTCCGACGGCGTATCGCAACGGCGGCTCGCGTTCCGATATTCGTTTTGCAGTGGGGGAGTGTTCCTTAGGCGCGATCCTGGTTGCCCAGAGCGATCGCGGAATTTGCGCCATCCTTCTGGGAGACGACCCGGAACTTCTGGTTCGAGATTTGCAAGACCGGTTTCCGCAGGCCAATCTGATTGGCGGAGACGACCACTTCGAGGAGCTCGTGTCCAAGGTGGTCGGGTTCGTCGAAGCTCCGGCAATCGGTCTCAATCTGCCGCTCGACATTCAAGGCACGGCGTTTCAGCAGCGAGTATGGCTCGCGCTACAACAAATTCCTGCCGGCTCGACGGCCAGCTATACAGAAATTGCGGATCGAATCGGCTCCCCAAAAGCAGTACGTGCGGTGGCGCAGGCCTGTGCCGCAAATTCTTTGGCGATTGCAATTCCCTGCCATCGGGTGGTTCGCCGAAGCGGTGAGCTCTCGGGATATCGCTGGGGTGTGGAAAGAAAGCGAACTCTGCTGAAACGGGAGGAAGAATATGGAGACCAGCGGCAGTCTGTTTGACGGTCTGGAGGAAAAGCCTTCCACGGAACGGCTAGGGCCGGGCGCTGTGATTCTCAGGCGATTCGCAGTCGCCGAGGAGACGGAACTCATGGCTGCTTTCGAAAATGTCGTTGCAGCAGCGCCTTTCCGCCACATGGTTACGCCGGGCGGCTTCACGATGTCCGTCGAGATGACGAACTGCGGCCCCCTGGGTTGGATCTCAGATCGCATAGGCTACCGGTATGAGTCCTTTGATCCGCTGAGCGGAAAAGCATGGCCTGCGATGCCCGCTTCGTTCTCCCGTCTAGCCGTAATGGCCGCAGCTGAAGCTGGATTCGGCGGCTACGTGCCGGACGCTTGCCTGATCAACCGTTATGCACCAGGCGCCCGACTGACCTTACATCAGGATAAAGATGAACAGGACTTCAAGGCGCCGATTGTCTCCGTCTCATTGGGACTTCCAGCTACTTTCCAGTTCGGAGGTCTTACAAGGGCCGACAAACTAGTGCGGGTGCAGCTGTCGCATGGCGACATTGTGGTTTGGGGAGGCCCTGATCGTCTGCGTTACCACGGCGTTCTCGCGCTCAAAGAAGGACACCATCCGTTGACGGGCAATTACCGGGTGAATCTTACCTTCCGTCGAGCCGGTTAGAGGCCTAGTTCCTGCTTGGCGTGTTCCTGGATGAATTTGTCGGGATGGTCGTCGAACGCCCGTTTGCACTCGGCAGAGCAAAACGGATAGGTTCGATCGTTGTACTCCGAGAAGAAGCGCATACTCGCTATGTCAATCAGGCTTCCGCACACCAAGTCGAGGTTGTCGTCCACACTAAGATTCTATTGTGATTACAGCTCGTTTGTTGCAACATTCATAACTCTTGCAGTGATCTTTGGCTGTGTGGCAGCTGTTTACGCTCAAAAGTACGCTGTCACTGCGGCGGCCACTGCGGGCATCTTCGGCTGTTTTTTGTTGCTACTCTTTCTTGCACTGGTTCCGGGCTTTGCGATGGTCGGCACAAGAAGAGCTCCCTATGTTCTGATTGCGTCCGTCGGTTCAGCCTACCTGATTTACGCAGCTGGAACCGGAGACTTTCGGCCGGGCCCACTCGGTCGTGTGATTGCAGTCGCTGCGGCTCCGCTGTTGTTGTATCGATTGTTCCCGGTTCGCCGGTTGATTGGCTTTCGGTGGCAGGATGGGTGTGTCGCGATTCTGCTGATCGGTGTCGTTCTTTCCGGAACATTGCGCGGTATATGGGCCGTGCCGAAGAACCTGGACTTCCTGGGACGGCTCTTTTTGATTGCCGTTGCCTCGTGGTGCTGGACGTTTGTTCGGCCCGTCCCCCATCTCGCTTACCGATTCCGAATTTCGCGCCAAGTGCTCCAGGCCGCGGCAGTGAACTTTCTCTGGCTCGCTTTGATTGCAATCCCAGCCGGATTGCTCCTTCATTTCACGGTATGGAATCCCCGCTGGCACGGGGTTCTTTCGTTCTTAGCTGATTATCTCGAAATCTTTTTATTCATCGCCCTATTGGAAGAGATGTTTTTCCGTGGTTTTCTTCAGTCGCTTTTGACGGATTCGTTCGGTTCGTGGTGGAAGGCGCAGTTGGCCGTGTCGATCTTGTTTGGCTTGTTCCATATTCTGCACGCGCCGTTTCCGAACTGGCGCTATGTGGCTCTGGCGACCATTGCGGGATGGTTTTACGGGTCGGCTTACCGAAGTGCGGGAAGCTTGATGGCTTCTGCGCTGACGCATGCCATGGTGGACACGGTCTGGCGGACCTGGTTAACGCGGGGTTAAACACGCTTTTGTCACCTTAGAAAGGCATGAACGTTTGTTACCGTAGAAGAAGTGACTTTGTTATGAGTGTTCCTGCGTCACAAATGTGGACTACGGCTACCTACGTGGTCAAGCAAAAGCTTGCCGGACGTAAGCATTATCCATTGGTGCTCATGCTGGAGCCTCTATTCAGGTGTAATCTTGCGTGCGCAGGCTGCGGCAAGATTCAGTATCCGGCCCATGTGTTGAAGCAAGAGTTGACGCCTGAGGAGTGTTTTCGCGCGGCGGATGAGTGCGGCGCTCCGATGGTTTCCATTCCCGGCGGCGAACCGCTGATGCATCCGCAAATCGGCGAAATTGTCGAAGGTCTGGTGGCGCGGAAGAAATACATCTATCTATGTACCAACGCCTTGCTGCTTCAGGAGAAGCTTCACCTTTTCAAGCCTAGTAAATACTTAAGTTTTTCCGTTCACATGGACGGCGAGCGAGAGCATCACGACTTTTCGGTCTGCCGGGAAGGCGGATATGACGCGGCGCTTACCGGAATCAACGCGGCGGTTGCCGGTGGGTTTCGTGTCACCACCAATACGACATTGTTCGATGGAGCCGATCCGAACAGCGTTCGGCGCTTTTTCGACGAGATGATGGATTTGGGCGTAGAAAGCATGATGATTTCTCCCGGCTATTCGTACGACAAAGCTCCGGATCAACAGCACTTTTTAGGAAGGGCGCGGACCAGACGTCTCTTTCGAGCCATTCTTTCCAATCGTAAGTCGAGCTGGAAGTTCAATGCTTCGCCGCTGTTTGCGGAGTTCCTGATGGGTCGTCGCACCTTCACGTGCACCCCGTGGGGAATGCCGACCTATAACGTATTCGGATGGCAGAAGCCTTGTTATCTGCTGCAAGACGGCTACGCCGACACTTACTCCGAGTTGATTGCGGAAACCGAATGGTCGAACTACGGAACGGAATCCGGCAATCCGAAGTGTGCCAATTGCATGGTGCATAGCGGTTATGAGGCTTCTTCTGTCAATTACGGCTTTGGTTCGGTAAGCGGACTTATGGCGATGACGAAGGCATTTCTGTTCGATTCGTACAAAGATAGAGATGCCTTGGCGCTGCTCAACGAACCCGTCAAACCAGTGCATTCCTACAATCCACTGGTGCAGATCAAAAATCCTGAGACCGGACAAGCGTGACCGAGAAGACTGCAAACCCGGACGAGCTCGAGATCGTTCCGGGCTTTTCTCATGAGAAGCTGCAGGGATGGATTCCGTCATTGGCCAGTGAGAGCGAATTGAAAGATGCGCTCGAGAAGGCCTTTGATTACCGCGGCGATGTGACCATCACACGTAAGGACGGCTCGGTGGTCGATGGATATCTCTACGATCGACGCACCGGACGGACCTTAGCGGATTCGGCAGCAAGAATGCTTCCGGCAAATGGCAGTCCTCGTGTCAATATTCCTTATTCCGAGATCGCAGCTTTGCAATTCAGTCAGCGCGATCCTGCTGCAGGTAAGAGCTGGGAAGCGTGGACTCGGAAATATTGGGAAAAGAGATCGGCCGGAGAACGAGCCGAAATCGAGCCTGAATCGCTCGAATAACCCGCTTCCCTATTGCACGCCCGGAACTTTATTCAACGAATCTTCCGTCCGATGGGTCTTCGCCTGAAGTTCTCTGACGTGCGCGACCGCTTTTTGAGCGTCCTGCGTACGGCCTTGCAACCGATAAGCTTGGCCTAAGAGATAGTAAACGGACTCGGCATCCGAATTCAGCGTTGCCGCTCTTTCAAGATAGGGAACGGAAGCATTTACTTTTCCGGTCTTGAGGTTCGCTTTCCCAAGATAGTAGTGAGCGGCCCAGGAGTCGGGTGTTGCTTTAGCAGCGTCCCTGAGGTGAGGAATCGCTTCGGCATAGTGCTGCTGTTGAACCAGCTCGGCGCCTAAGAAGTAATCGGCGTCGGAATCAGCAGGGTTTTTTCGGAGCTGGGAACGAAGAGCTTCGATGGCTCTGGCATCCTCCCGTTCACTGATTAGAATCTTCGCCAACTGAAGACGGCCGCCTGGGTAATCCGGGTTGATCTTGAGAACCTCCTGAATCGATTTTTCGGCTTCCGGAAACTGACCGCCGTCATAGTAGGCCTTCGATAAAAGAAAGTCGGCTTCCACCGGACTTACCGCCGAAGAAAGCAGTTCATCAAACGCAACCTTAGCTTGTGCAGGCTCCTTATTTCGGATATAAGCCACGCCAAGCAGGTAAAGCACGGTTCCCCGGTTCGGGTCTACGTCCTGTAATCGGCCCAGAGTGGAAAGCGCTCCTTTGGGATCGCCTGTGAAGATCTGGGAGCTGGCCACTAACTCCTGAGCTTGAAAGTTTTTCGGATCGAGTTGGACAACTTCATGAAGTGGCGAAAGAGCGCGGGTGTATTGCTGTTGCTTGAAATAAGCAAGCCCTAAGTTCAGCAGGAGACCTTCTTCATGCGGCGCAAGTTTCAGAGCGCGCTCGTACGTCGAGATCGCTTTGCCCGGCTGATTTGTTCTGGAGTAAACGACGCCCAGATTGCCGAGTGCGCCTATGTTGTCCGGTTGAGCTTTGAGAACCGCAAGAAAACCTTGTTCAGCAGAAGTGTAATCGCCGCGCCGAAGAGATTCACTCGCCTGCCGAAAGACTTCTTCAAGAGGCGGCGCTGCCGCGGTCAGCTGAATCGGAATCAGCATAACCGCGACATATAGAGCACGTAAGAACAAGTTAGAAGTAGAACTTGGCTCCAATTTGAACGGTACGAGGGTCTCGCGTGGAGTTCACCTGTCCGGCCGAAGACACCGTGGCGCTAGTTACTGGAAGTCCGGGCCCGGCGGCCGCTATGTTTGTGTTAATGCCAGAGAATTGCGTGTGATTGAACGTGTTGAAAGTTTCCAGCCGCAATTGGAAGCGAATACTTTCGGTAAAGTTGAAGTTCTTAAACAACGAGATATCCCACTGATTTACACCGGGTCCGGTTAGAAAATTGCGGCCTGTATTCCCAAGAGTTCCATTCGCGGCTTCACCAAAGGCCAAAGGATTGAAGTACTCCTGCCATGTTTTGTTGGCCGGTGTGATTTGGCCGCCGATGTAGTCGCCACGAACGCCTCCATAAACGGTGCTTCCGTAAGTTGCCGTTCCGTAGTTGCCGCCATCCAGATTGCCGGGATTCGTGTTGTACGACAAGATGGAGATCGGGAAACCACTCCAGAAACGAGTGATCCCAGTTACTTCCCATCCGCCCAGAGTCTGTCTAACGAATTGGTTGTAGCGGGTGAACTTCGGCAGCAAGTACACATAGTTGATGGTGAAGACATTCGTTCGGTTAAAGCCGGCCGGTCCGTATTCTTCTCGTCGATTGAAGGCATCCGGAATTGCCGTCGTATCGTCATCGACTTGATCCATTGCTTTCGACCAGGTGTAGTTGGCGCTGATCGTCACGTTGCTGGTAAAGCGCCGCGTAAGCTGAACCTGCAGAGCATTGTAGTTACTGTTGGCTGCGAAGTCGGTGTATGAATTCGTGGTGTAACCGGCGTACGGTCGTAAGGCGTTACTGGCATTGTTGACGGTCTGCAAGATATTAGTGTTGGTTGTTGTCCCGAGCGGCAACTGGCTCGAATCCGACAGAACCTGGAGGTGGTTCGCGATATTTCCAACGTAGCCGATATCCAAAGCCAAACTATTGGAGAATTGGTGTTGCACGTCAACGCTCCAGGAGTAGATCGTCGGAATTTTTCCCTGTTGATTGAAAGAAGTAAGGGCCACCGGGAACAGCGCGCTGCCAGTAATCAAGGAGGGGTTGAGGTTTGCGATATTGCCGTTGTAGACGGTAGGCGTGTAGGAAAGCGGAGGATTGGAGAGTCCACCGAAGCTGTTCTGGTTCTGTCGAATGCGTTCGTAGAAAACACCGCCGCCGGCACGAATGGCCGTCTTGCCATCTCCGAACGGATCCCATGCGATTCCCAAGCGAGGCGACCAGTTATTAAAGCGATGATCAGCGCCGCCTTGTGGAAATCCTTTAGTCCCTTCCTTGACAATCCCGTTGTAAGGATTACCGCTTCCGGTGATGATGCTGTTGTAAGCCGGCCCGGATGTCGTGTTGATAGAAACCGCCTGCGCCGGATTGTACAAACTCTGTTCCCAGTAGTTCTGAAGAACATTGCCATAGGTGAAGGTTGGGCCAAGGTACTGCCATCTGACACCGTACTCAAGTGTCAGATTGCGGCTTGCCTTCCAGCTGTCTTGTAAATAGGCCTCATCCTGGTAGAACTTAAAATGCCCAAAGAAAACACCATTGGACTGCTGAGCGGACGTGTAGTTTCCGAGCAGTAAATTCGCCATTCCAATCCCGGAGTCATTGGTATTGAGCTGACTGGGACTGAAATCAAAATTGACAGGGCCATTCCAGGTAGGCTGCTGTCCCGCTGTATTCACATCGATGAAGACACCCGCTTTCAACGTGTGACTGTTTAAGATCTTAGTAAAGTTGTCGGTTCCAGTGAATGTTTTTGCGCCACTGTGCCAACCTGGATCAAAAACCTGGATATTGTAGCCGGCCGCGCCTGCTTCGAGAGGCGCGTTGAAGGTCGGAAAAGTATTCCGCAGATTCACGCCCTGATAGAGGTTCTGGAAATTAAATCCTAATGCGCTGGCATTATAGCTGCTAGGATTCGCGCCTGAGACGTCGACGATCTGATTCAGATGGTTGTAAGTAAAGATGAACTCGTTGGTCGTCGTGGGAGAAAGTGTATTGATGACGTTCCAGGACCAGCTTGATCCCGGCTTCCCTCGATACTGCGGAAGAACTGGGAAGGCATTCGTCGAGAATATTCCATCTCCTTGGCTTTCCTGCTGTGCATCATCTACCCAGCGGAAGAAGGCATTCATCTTCGAGCTAATGGCGTAGTCCACGCGTAAGGCTTTCTGATCCTTATCGAAGTTATAGGTGTCTTGGAACGGGATGCGCACTTCGCTCGGTGTACCGGGCGTTTGAGTAAACGAAGTCAGTCCCCGGTAAGCAGGACTCAGCAGCTTGATAAACGCAGCGGACTGAGAACTGAACTGGCTGGTTGGGATTCGATTACCTGCGTAGGGAGTGCCGGCGATGATCAAACCCGCACTGTTGTACTTGACGGTTCCAGGCTGGAAGACTGTGCCAAGTTGATAGGTGAGACAGCTGGCGCTACCGCTGCAATTGTTGACCAATTGCGGAGTTCCGTTCGTGTTGTAGCGGAGAGAACTGGCGAAATTGCCCGAGAATTCAGCCGGGTTCGGAACGTCATAATAGCTGTTTCCCTGAGGGCGGCTGGCGCGCGTACCTTCGTAATTGAAGAAGAAGAACAGCTTTTTGTTATGGGGCGTAGATACTTTCGGAATGAAGTCGATGGGTCCGCTTAAATTGCCGCCGAACTGATTAAAACGAAGCTTACTCTTGCCTAGGCCCTGCAAATTGTTAAAGAACGAATTGGAATCAAAAGCGTCGTTACGATCAAATTCATAGGCGGTGCCGTGAAAGCTTTGGCCGCCACTTTTCGTGTTTGCGGCGATAAGAACACCAGCAATACGACCGTATTCAGCATTGAACGTGCTAGTTTGTACTTTAAATTCACCGATAGCATCGAGACTGAGCTGCGTGTATTCGCCGTCGTTTGCTCCTACATCGGTGTTAACACTGCCGTCCAAATATGTGACATTGGCAGTGTTGCGCAATCCATTGACATTGAACTGATTGGTGCTGTTGAAGGCCAATCGAAAATCAGACGTGTTGTTGGTCACAACACCCGGCTGTGTAATCAGCAAGGATTGGAAGTCGCGGCCGTCGGTACTGGTTTCGAGCACCTGCTTCGAGTCGATTGTGAAATCCTTCTGAGCAGTGGTCGTCTCGACCAGTGGACTGGCCGCTTCGACTGTCACCTGCTGATTCTGCGAACCAAGGGTCATCTTTACCTGACCGAGGTTGAGGATTCGGTTTACGTCAAGCGTGACGCCGGTGCGATCGAGCGCTTTCATGCCAGGGCTTTCGGCATGGATGGCATATTGGCCTGCTGGAAGCGGTTGGAAGGCGAAAGTGCCGTCAGCCTGCGTCACATTCTCCTGCACCACGACGCCTTTTTGGGTGTCGGTGAGGCGAACATGAGCGCCGGCAATAGACGCACCCGAAGGATCGACGATCGTTCCCTGAATCTGGCCGCCGGCCTGGGCGAATAAAGGCAGCACTCCGGCCGCGAGCGCCAAAATGGCAAGAGTCAGCCATTTCGGAAAATGAACGCACTTAGTTCTTGAATAAAACATCCCTGAAGTCTCCAAAGCAAAACTGGGGTCAGGATAACACAGAATTTCTGCTCTAAATCAGCCTCTGTGGTCTTTACCAGGAGCGCTAGTCGCGCCCTCGTTTCAACATGGGCTTCTCGCGTTGGAGTAAGATGCTAGTCGAGTTGGAGTCACTTTGAGACGCATCTTTCACTATTCAATTTTTTTCTTGTTGGCCGGCGCGTTGAGTGTAAGCGCGCAAGAGCAGGGCAGTTTGGTGGACACCCTGGTTAAGCATTGGGAGTCATCGAAGAAACTGACGCTTGCCGTGGCGGATGCAATGCCGGAGGCAGACTACAGCTTTAAGGCGACTCCGTCAGAAATGAGCTTTGGTGAGCAGATGAACCATATTGCGAAAGCAAATGGAAATTACTGCTCGGGAGCTTTGAGCGTCCCTAATCCGCTGAGCGCGACTCCGGATAATACTAAGACCGCTGCCGAAAAAAACCTGGAAACGGCGTACGACTTCTGCATCTCCGGACTCAAGAAGATGCCGGATTCGGAATTAATGAAGATGGTCGGAAAAGCGCCTCGCCAAGCGACAGTATTCGAGATGTTTTGGGGCGGATTCACTCATGCCGCACACCACCGCGGACAAGCAGAAGTGTATTTGAGATTGAAGGGTGTCACACCGCCCAAGTACACCTTCTAGATCTTAGGCGCTTGCCCGTTGGGCGGCATGCCAATGACAGATTGATTACAGGTCTTAATTACAAGCCTCGATTACAGCTGGGCTCTCGGTTTTTGCCATAGGTACTCTGAATTCGGCCAATTACCGTGGCTCGAACACTGAAAACACAGGCCATTGATATACTTAGGCTTGCCTATGCCGCTAAGCGAACTTGCCTACGATACCCGCACTCCGGAAAAATTTGGGCCGCTAGAGGAAGCGCAAAAAAAGATTATCCTGCTGAAACCGCGCGGCTTTTGCGCCGGAGTGGTACGCGCCATCGACGTGGTGAGAATCGCTCTTGACCTGTATGGCGCCCCGATTTATGTGCGCAAAGAGATTGTCCATAACAGGCACGTAGTAGACGAATTGAGGAGTGCAGGCGCAATTTTCGTTGAAGAGCTTAGCGAGGCACCGGAGGGGGCACGTGTAATTTTCAGTGCTCACGGCGTATCTCCAGCGGTGCGTGCCGAGGCGAAGAGCCGACGGCTGCAAGTGATCGATGCAACCTGTCCTCTGGTAACGAAAGTTCACCTGGAAGCGGTGCGATTTGCGAAGCAGGGCTACACGATCATTCTAATTGGCCATCGCGATCACGATGAGGTAATCGGAACGCTGGGCGAAGCTCCCAGTAGCACCATCTTAGTTTCAGATGTTCTCGACGTCGACCGGCTGACCATCAGAGACCCTGAGAAAATGGTCTACTTGACGCAGACCACTTTATCGCTCGACGAAACACGCGATATCGTTACTCGACTCCTGCAACGTTTTCCTAAGATACAGGGGCCAAAAACACAAGACATTTGCTACGCCACCGAGAATCGCCAGTTGGCTGTGAAAGCCGTAGCCCCCCTCTGCAATGCCTTGCTGGTGGTGGGGTCGCAGAACAGCTCGAATTCGCGCCGACTGGTGGAGGTTTGTGAAAAGGCGGGAATACCAGCCTATCTGCTGGACGACTGCGGTGAAGTGGAACCGCGCATGTTGGAAAACGTCAATACAGTTGCCGTCACTGCCGGCGCCTCTGCTCCCGAGCACCTAGTTCAAGAATTAATTACCCACTTGAAGCAGCAAGGATACACCGAATTGGAAGAAGCAGAGATCAAGGAGGAGGATGTACGCTTCACATTGCCTTCCGATCTGGAAAGCTTCACTCCGCGTCTCCACACCCTGCGTACTACTTAGCTCCGAACGATGAAGTCTAGCTTACAATCGTCCGACACTTTGAACTTTGCCGTATCTGACGTCATTAGCAAAGCAGCAGCTTCGCTTTTACAGCGTCAGTGCGAAGGAGGTTTCTGGTGGGCACACCTAACGGCAGATACCACGCTCGAGTCAGATTTCGTGCTGACCCAGCTGTGGCTCCATCCGCCGGTTGAGGGTGTCTGGACCCCTCCGACCCGACCCCGGATAGAGAAGGCTATAGTTTCCATCTTGTCGCGGCAGCTTGACGACGGCGGCTTCAACATTTATCTGAATGGCCCCTCGGATGTCAGCGCTTCTATCAAGGCGTACTTTGCTCTAAAGCTGGCCGGGTTGCCCGTGGACGACAGCCGCATGGCGAGACTGCGCAACCGCATTCTAGAGATGGGTGGAATGCAGGCCGCCAACAGCTATGTCCGGGTGAATCTGAGCCTGTTCGATCTCTATCCGCGTGATGCCTGTCCGTCCATTCCGCCGGAAGTGATTCTGCTTCCGTTCAAGTTTATCTACCAGATGTCATCCTGGACTCGCGCTATTGTCATCGCGCTGTCTATTGTTCATTCTGCCAACCCGAGGCGGCCGGTTCCGGCCGGTTTTTCTCTCGACGAATTATTTTTGCCTGGCGCTCCGATCAGTCCGGAGCCGGACATACGGCAGTTTAGCTGGCGAAATTTCTTCCTGGCGCTAGACCGTTTTCTGAAGGTTTGGGAGCGTCGCGGGCCTCAGTTTGTGCGCCGTTACGCCGTTAAGAAATGTGCGGAGTGGATGATCGAGCGGTTTGAGGGATCGGATGGCCTGGGCGCCATCTATCCTTCGATGCAGTATTCGATCATGGCTTTGGATGTGCTCGGTTATGGGGCTAATCATCCTTTGCGTATTCGGGCCGAAGCAGAATTTAACAAGCTGATTGTCGATAACGACCGCGACGGCTTCTATATGCAGCCCTGCTTCTCTCCGGTTTGGGATACCGCCATTGCGGCTCACGCGCTGGCAGAGAGCGGCGTCGCGCCAGAAGCAGCGCTAACCCGTGTTGCCGATTGGCTACTTACAAAAGAAGTGCGGCGCAAAGGCGATTGGTCGATCAAGTGTCCCAAGGCAGAACCATCCGGCTGGGCCTTTGAGTTCAACAACGAGTTTTATCCGGATGTGGACGACACGGCGATGGTGCTGTTAGCGTTCGGCAAAGCCCGCGCTTCCGATCCGACCAAACAGCAAGCCTGTGAAAGACGGGCGATCAATTGGTTGCTGTGCATGCAAGGCAAAGACGGCGGTTGGGCTGCGTTTGACGTCGACAACAACTGGGATGTTCTGAGCCACGTTCCGTTTGCCGATCACAATGCCATGTTGGATCCTTCCTGTCCTGATATCACGGGAAGGGTGCTGGAGGCTCTGATGCGCTGCGGTCTGCCGTCAAAACATCCTGCTGTCCAACGTGGTGTGGAATATCTACTGAGGTCGCAAGAAGCCGATGGCAGTTGGTACGGTAGATGGGGTGTTAATTACATCTACGGCACGTTCTTAGCGCTTCGTGGTTTACGCGCCACGGGAATCAGCGAAAACGAGCCCTATATACAACGCGCATTAGAGTTCATTCGGGCTTATCAAAATCGGGATGGCGGTTGGGGCGAGAGTTGTGCCAGCTATGATGAAAGCCGGTTTGTTCCGAACGCAAGTACTCCCTCGCAAACCGCATGGGCGATTTTGGCTTTACTTGCCGGCGGCGACATCAGAAGTGAAAGTCTGTATAACGCAGTGGATTATTTGATGGGAACACAGCGATCTGACGGAACCTGGGCGGAGGATTACAGTACGGGAACTGGCTTTCCACGGGTTTTTTACTTATGTTATACCGAGTATCGCAACATGTTTCCGCTACTCGCTCTTTCAACGTTCATGAAAGCTACAGCCCCACTCCCCGAAGAGAATGCTCAAAATACTCGATATACGTGCGCTGGCCAGTGACTCGGCATTCCTTCGGTTTTCTTCCCATTGAGTCTCACTCTTGTCACTGGCGCCAGTGGGTTTTTAGGCTGGCACGTAGCACGCGTCCTCATTGAACGTGGCGACACAGTCCGTGCCCTATGTCGCCATTCCAGTCGAGTCTGCGAATTAGATGTGGAACGGGTGACAGGCGACCTTCGGGACGCCGAATCTCTGAAGCGAGCCATGCAAGGCTGCGAAAAAGTCTTTCATGTTGCTGCCGATTACCGCTTGTGGTCAAAAGATCCGGCTGAAATTTATAGCTCAAATGTAGACGGCACACGCAATGTGCTACACGCGGCGGGGTGCGCAGGTGTCAGCAAGGTCGTATACACAAGTACGGTAGGTTGTATCGGTCTTCCGAAGAATGGAGAGGGAGACGAAAACACGCCGGTCGGGATAGCGGAAATGACAGGGCACTATAAGCGGTCCAAGTGGCTGGCGGAACAGATCGTGCTTGAAAAGGCTCGCTCGGGATTTCCCGTGGTGATTGTGAATCCTACGGCGCCAGTCGGGGACCATGATTGGAAGCCCACTCCAACCGGTCAGATCGTGGTTCGATATTTGACCGGTAAGCTCGGAGCGTTCGTAGATACGGGCTTGAATATTGTTGATGCACGCGACATCGCCATAGGGCATCATCTGGCCGACGAACGAGGACGGCCGGGCGAACGTTACATTCTCGGCTCTGAGAATCTTACGCTGCGGGAGATTCTCAGTTGCCTGGCGCGCATTACGAACAAGCCAGAGCCCACAACAAAGGTTCCGTATGCGCTGGCGTATGCAACTGGCCTTGTGACCACAGCTTTTTCTCATCTGACCGGCAAGGAGCCTCTTGCCCCAATTGAGGCGGTTAAAATGGCTCGAAAAAGAATGTTCGTTAGCCATGCAAAGGCCACGCGGGAACTGGGGTTTTGCCCTGGACCGGCCCGAATTGCTCTAGAAAAGGCAGTTGATTGGTTTCGCGCAAATGGATACGGATAGGAATGGCCGTTCTCTACGTCGCCGCTGAAGCGGCTGAACTCAAGCCGTTCGGCCGGCGGCTGAAAGATCTCCGCAAACTGAAATGGCCGCTGGACTATGCAGCTGAAGGGATCCTGGATGGATGTAGAGTTATACTGGCCGCCAATGGAGCGGGCCCTAGGTTGGCGAGTCAAGCTGTGGAGGTCGCACTGCGCGCCTTTGGGACGACGAATCTTTCTTCGTCCAAGCTCGATGCTGTAGTAAGCACGGGATTTTGCGGAGGACTTCATCCAAGCCTTCGTTTGTTCGAGATTGTTTTAGGTACAGAAGTTCTGGATGTGGACTCGAGCGAAAAAATCGAATGCCAGCCGCTAAACGCGTCAGCAGGCAATTTGCAACGCGGACTGGTAATTTCACAAGATCGTGTCGCAAACGGGGTAGCAGCGAAGAAACGGCTTGCCGGTCTCGGGGCGATTGCAGTCGAGATGGAAGCGTTTGGCGCGGCAAGCCGAACAAACCGCGCCGGTTTACCTTTTTACTGCATCAAAGTTGTATCCGACTGTGCGCATGAGTGCTTCGGATTCGACCTGAATCAGATGCGAACCGCTGATGGACGTATCGCTCGTGGGAAAATTGTAAGTTATGCCCTGACGCATCCTAGGCTTCTTCCAGAATTGATGGATCTGAAAAAACGAAGCGAGAATGCAGCCGAGGCTCTGGGAGAATTTCTTGTCAGTTGCCGAATCAAGCCTGAGTCGAACGAATCTCTGGCTAAATAACACTGTGCCGGAAAAGATGTTAGCCGCGGTGTACCGTGGCGACGGTCGTATTTCCGTTGAAGGAGTAAGTACACCTGTTATTGGCGCAGGTGAAATTTTGATTCAGGTGCAAAGCTGTGGTGTATGTCATACCGATCTCAAGAAAATCGAATACGATTTGTTGACGCCACCTAGGATTTACGGCCACGAAACAGCCGGAGTTGTGGCCGCGGTGGGCGCCGGTGTCTCAAAGTTCAAGCTCGGTGATCGGGTTATTGCATTCCATCATATACCCTGTAGAAACTGTTTTTACTGCCGGCGGCGTCTGTATGCACAGTGTCCGGTTTACAAGAAAGTCGGCATTACAGCGGGTTTTGAACCGGCGGGCGGCGGGTTTGCTCAGTACGTCCGCGTAATGGATTGGATAGTCGATAGCGGCGTGGAACTAGTTCCGGAGGGCGTATCTTTTGACCAGGCCTGCTGGGTAGAACCCGTTAATACCTGTCTAAAGGGAGTTGAATTACTAGGGCTCACGGCAGGCGACGTTGTGGCTATCCTGGGGCAAGGACCGATTGGGCTGATCTTTACCATGCTGGTGAAACGTACAGGTGCGGCGGCTTACACCAGCGACACCATTGCGTTCCGACGCGACCTCTCAACCAGGCTAGGTGCGGATACCGTGACGAACCCGCTACGTGATGATCTCGAGCATACATTGCGGACAGCGACGGATGGCCGCGGCGCCGATGCTGTGGTGGTGGCAACAAACGCACCCGGTTTGGTGGATGAGGCTTTGAAGATTTCGCGTCCAGGATCCAAAATCTTGCTCTTCGCCCAAACCAACGCTAAGGAGCGCATCGACCTATCCGGCGCAGATATTTGCGTGGGAGAGAGAACACTTCTAGGCTCTTACAGCGCGGATATCGACTTACAAGCCGAGTCCGCTTGCCTGGTATTCGGTGAGCTTCCGCTCGAGCAACTAATCTCTGACCGTGTAGCGTTGAGTGAGATTGAGCGAGGTTTCGCTATCGCTTTGCATCCCAGTGAACGATCATTAAAGGTGGTTGTCCATCCACAGGAGCAGGGCTGATGGCGAAGATGCAGGCGGCTGTTCTATACGGCAAGGAAGATGTTCGCCTGGAGTCCGTTCCCGTTCCGGCGATCGGGCGTGGCGAGATGTTGATTCGTGTCCGGACTGCACTTACCTGCGGCACGGACGTAAAAGTCTTCCGACGGGGCTATCATGCCAAAATGATTCAGCCTCCTTCTCTCTTCGGACACGAGGTGGCAGGTGATGTTGTGGCCACGGCCCCTGACATCACTCAGTTCAAAGTAGGCGATCGTGTGATCGCTGCGAATTCGGCGCCCTGCGACAAGTGTTTCTTCTGTCGGCGTGGGCAAGAGAATCTTTGCGAAGATCTTCTGTTCAATAATGGCGCGTACGCAGAATACATGCGTCTACCAGCCAGATTAGTCGCCAAGAACACGTATGCGATTCCGGATAGCCTTGACTACAAGGACGCGGCGCTCGCGGAACCTCTTTCTTGTGCTCTGCGGGGGCTTGACGAAAGTAATCTCCAGCCCGGTGACACGGTGGCTGTCATGGGTCTTGGGCCGATTGGCCTGATGTTTGTTCGCTTAGCGAAATATGCCTACGGGGCAAGGGTGATTGCGATGGCGCGCCGTCTGGAACAGGTGGATCGGGCTATGATGCTTGGCGCTGCTGAGGGGATTGTCATGGGCGAAGAGAGCGCCCTGATTTCTGAGGTGAAGGCACAGACGAGCGGCCGGGGCGCGGACGTTGTGATTGAGGCGATCGGGCAGGCGAACGCCTGGGAGCTTGCAACACGTCTGGTTCGCAAGGGCGGGATCATCAATTTCTTCGGTGGCTGCGCGGCCGGAACCAAAGTCGGATTGGATACGGGACTGCTTCACTATTCTGAAATCACCTGTAAGGCGAGCTTTCACCACACTCCGGCGCACATTCGCCGTTCGCTCGATTTGATTGCCGATGAAGTGGTGAACGCCAGTCACATGGTGAACCATCAGGAACCTCTGGCGCAACTGCCGCAGGTCCTTTACGATCTGGCGCATCGCCGAAACGGTCAGATCAAGACCGCTATCATCCCGTAACGGAAGAGATTTGCCGGTCGCACAATTACAACCCAAAGATTACGTCCGTAGCATTTTGCCGGACAGCATTCTTTATTCGGAATCGGAAGCATTAGACTACACACGTTGGCTTGCTACGCACCATTACGAGAACTTCCAGGTAGTGAGCATGCTTTTGCCTTGGGAGCTTCATCAGCATTTTTACAACGTGTACTCCTTTTGTCGCTGGGCCGACGACTTAGGCGACGAGATCGCGGATAAGCAAGAGAGTTTGCGACTGTTGAGGTGGTGGAGGGAGGAGTTGCACGCCATGTATCGCGGCGATGTCTCGCACCCTGTGTTCCTTGCACTGCGTGGCACGGTTCAGCGTTTCGAGATCCCCGCGGAGCCCTTTGATCGGCTTATCCAGGCCTTTGAGCAGGATCAGGTGGTGTCGCGTTATCGGAACTTCGACGAAGTTTTTGGTTATTGTACGAATTCCGCCAATCCGGTTGGCCATCTGGTTCTTTATCTCTGCGGTTACCGGGATGCCGAGAGGCAACGCCTCTCCGATTTCACTTGTACCGCGCTTCAGCTTGCCAACTTTTGGCAGGATGTGAAGGTTGACCTGCAAAAGGACCGCGTTTATCTTCCACTCGACCTGCTTGCTGCTCACGATTACGGCGTGGAAGAGCTGTTTGCGCTTAAGTATGACCATCGTTTCCAGGCAATCATGCGTGAGGCGGTGGATGTAGCTGACAAATTCTTTCGTCAGGGTCTGCCGCTAATCGGCACAGTGAACAGGAGACTGGCGTTAGATCTGGAACTTTTCAGCCGCGGAGGGATGAAGATTCTGGATAAGATCAGATCACAGGCATACGACGTTCTTACGGACCGCCCGCGTATTTCGAAGATAGAACGTGTTGCCATTATGCTGCGATGCCTACCGCGCCTTCTCCAGTTCTGAATGCCTCCAGCTTGGAGGAGTCGTATGAGTATTGCCGGGCGATTGCCCGCAAACGCGCCAAGAATTTCTACTATTCTTTCCTGCTGCTCGAGAGACCTCAGCGCGATGCCATGTGCGCCATTTATGCCTTCATGCGCGAATGTGACGATCTGAGTGATGAGCCTGGTAGCGGCGGGGGATCGAGGCTGCATGAGACGATCGCGTGCTGGCGGATCTCGACGGATCGTGCGCTGCGTGGGGAATTCGACGAGAGTCCGATCTGGCCGGCTTTTCACGATGCTGTGGCTCGCTATTCCATACCGCATCGTTTCTTCCATGAAATGATCGACGGCATCACTTCGGATCTGGAGCCTCGCGAAATCCGCACCTTCGACGAACTCTATCGATACTGCTATCAAGTTGCTTCGGTGGTGGGTCTCACCATCATTCATATTTTTGGTTTTAAATCGCCGCGAGCACTGCTGTTAGCAGAAAAATGTGGGATCGCATTTCAGCTGACGAATATTCTTCGTGACGTGCGTGAAGATGTGCAGCTCGGACGCGTTTACTTGCCTGCTGAGGATCTCTCGCGTTTCGGCGTGACTCGCCGGCAGCTTGAAGGCGGTGAGGAGGACGAGAAATTTCGTCGGTTGATGCGCTTCGAAGGCGATCGTGCACGCCAATACTATGGTGAATCGAAGAATTTATCGGATTTGATCGCACCCAAGAGCCGTGCTTCCCTTTGGGCGCTCCGGACTATTTATATGCAGCTTCTCGCGAAATTAGTTCGCTCCAACTATTCTGTTTTGAGCCGACGCATCAACGTTCCGACGAGCACGAAGATCTTCATTTTGCTGCGCGCTTTCCTGCGGCGAAGCTAACGAGGGCTACGTAACCTGAATGTCACGGGCGGCCTGCGGAGCGGCATAGGTTAGAATCCATTCGCCATCAGGGCAATCGATCACAACAGGCTTGCTTTGAGCGGGGATGAACCAGGCCTGTCCTGCTTTCACCGGGCTTCCGTCCAATTGGCCCGATCCTTTCACGCAGATGGCCAGAACGTAGAATGGCAAGTCGCCGGGGATTTGGAATCCAGCCTTGGGCGTGAGCTTTTCGATGCGGAAGTACTTGCTCGTTACCAACTCGTCGCGACCGGGGCTTAGCGAGCGGGGCCTGACGTCATGTTGGTGCGGGCCCAAGTGCGAAACTTTTGCCCCGTGTTCGAGGTGGAGCTCGCGAGGTCGTCCATAGTCGTACAGCCGATATGTGATGTCTGAATTCTCCTGGATTTCGCAGATTGTCAGACCCGCTCCGATGGCATGCACCGTGCCGGCCGGCGTGAAGATCACATCGCCGTGCTGTACCTTGCGCCAGTCGAGAAGGTCGACAATTTCTCCGGACTGCGCCACTCCTGCGAGCTGATCGGCGGCAAGCGGTTTCCGGAAACCTACGGCGACCTCACCTGGCGGCTGAGAATCCATCACGTACCAGGCTTCCGTTTTCCCGAGCGATTCATGATGTTTTTCGGCGTATTCGTCGTCGGGATGCACCTGGACCGAAAGACGCTCCGTCGTGAAGAGCAGCTTAACCAGGATGGGGCAGACTCCTGGGTGGCGGGGATCGCCGGCCGCGCCAAGAAGCTCCGGCTCTTCCCGGAGTAGGTCCCCTAAGTTTTTCCCGACAGAAGTGGAATTTTCCGTAAAGGTAAACCAAACTTCGCCGATAGGATTGTTTCGGGGCTGGTTGGGGAAAAACGGAGCAAGTGATTCCCGCCCCCAAACCCGCTCCCGAAAGAGGGGCAGCAATTCAAAAGGCCTAGTTAGCCGCGTCATAATTTTGTAATTGGTAGAGATTTTTTGATAATCTCATCACATTATCTATGTTTCGCCGTCGGCAAAGTTAGAGTTTCTTGATTCGGAGAGAAGAAATGTTTATCGCATTGGGAGCATTTTTGTTTGTGGCGTTCATGAGCCTGGCATTCGTCAGCATTGCAGCGACTCGCGTCAACGTTCGTCAGCTCGAGGCTGCGCTCGACTCGCGCGACTGGGAGACATCGGACGAACGACGGCTTTTCAGCGTTCCCGCTCCTAACGAATTCAAGGACTTGGAATCGATCGATGCCGCCCGCTTTACGTCATCTCTTCTTTGCCTAAGTAGAGTTCAGTCACAAGTGAAGAGTAATTCTCCAGAACCCGTCCACGACGGAGTTTCATCGTTGGTGTTAGTTCCCCTGCCTCAATCGAGAAGTCTCGTTCGAGAATCTTAAAGCGACGAATGCGCTCAAAGTCGGCTAACTGACGGTTCACGCGGGTCACAGCCTCCTGAACTGCTTTTGTGACCGGACCGGACCGACTCACGTCGCCGTCGGGCTGCTGGTCGACCTGTTTCATGCCGTTTACGGCTTCCAGCTGAGCCGCATTCAAGGTGAGCAGGGCTGTCACATACGGCTTTTTGTCTCCGATGAGAAGAACCTGATTGACGAGCGGCTCCATTTTAAAGAGATTTTCGATGCGAGCCGGATAGATTTTTTTGCCGTTAGACGAGACGATTAATTCCTTTTTGCGCCCCGTAATGTACCAGTAGCCTTCCTCATCGACCTCGGCGATGTCGCCGGTTGAGAACCAGCCGTCCTCGGCCAGAACCGATTGCGTGGCAGTCTCATCATGGTAATAACCATCGAACATGCAAGGGGCGCGGACCTGCAATTCGCCATCTTCGGCTAAGCGAAGCTCTACGCCCGGCAGCATTTTACCGATGCTGCCGGATCTCGGCTGCTGGATTGGATTGAAGCAGACAATCCCTGTTTCCGTAAGACCGTAGCCCTCGATGAGAGGCATCCCGATGGCGGCGTAGAACGAGGCAAGATCACGACCCAGGGGCGCGGCGCCCGAGGCCGCGACTCGAATTCGGCCTCCCAGCCGTTCGCGAACTTTCGTGAAGGCAATCTTGTCGGCTATTTTCAGGAGCCGGGCCATGACGGCGGGAATCGGCTTTCCTGCCTCACGACGCCGGTTGGCTTCCAAACCTAAACCCAATGCGCCGTAGAACAGCTTTTTGGCGAGAGTCGGCCGTTTCCGCAGCTCGCTCTGAATCGTTGCGTACATCCGCTCCCAGACGCGCGGAGGGGCAAGCAAAACGGTTGGTTTGATGGAACGGAGTTCGTTCGGCAGCCGCACCAGGCTTTCGGAAAACCAAACCGGAGTCCCCATGCTCATCGGCACCAATTCAAGGACGATCCGTTGCGCAATGTGAGCAGAGGGCAAGAAGACGACGGTAGAATCCTCGGGCGTAATTGGGAGGACAACCGGGCCCATCTCGAGATTCGCCAGGATCGCCGCATGGCTCGTAAGACCCATCTTGGGGGCTCCGGTTGCGCCAGAGGTCAGGTAGAGAATGGCAGGGTCGCTCGGTGAGATCTCGTTTTGTGTGGCTTGGAACGAAGAGGCGTCTGTTTCTAGAACTTTCTTCCCAAGTTCCCTTAGGTCCCTGAGCGACAAGGCGCCTTCTTTGTCGCCCGTCATCAGAATGACGTGTTGCGGAATAGTAATTTGCTGGAGGGCGAGCTCTTTCGTTAGGCTATCCAGCGTTTTAGCGTCCTCGACAAATAGGAATCGCGGTTGAGCTTTTCCAATATCGCGAGCAAGATCGGGAATGGGATAAGCCGTGTAAAGAGCAGCCGAAACTCCGCCCGCTCCCATGACGGCCAGGTCGACGAGGTAAAACTCGGCACGGGTTTCACACAGAATACATATGATGTCGCCCTTCACCGAGCCTAAGCTTTTCAGACCTAGAGCAATCTCGCGAGAAGTGGTCAGCCACTCGTTCCAGGAATAGGAACGATACTTTCCTCCTTCCTTTGCTCCAAGAGGCTGGTGAAGAGCCAAGGCGTTTCCATATTTGCTAGCGGTTTCTTCCAGAACCGTGAAGACGTTGCGGTTTGGCATGGCCGAATTTTAGCAATCTTGTTATGCGACTATAGCGGATTGACGAAGCGCCTGCTTCTTGGGCTGGTAATTTGTTTTATTGTTCCAGCTGCAACGTCGTCTTTGAACAACGTTCCTCATCCGGAAATCAAAGTGGACCAAGTGGGATACCCCACAGGTATGCCTAAGCTGGCTTTTCTCGTTCCTTCCGGTATTTCGGAAGGACACCCTTATCAAGTCCGTCAAAGTGCTGACAACCGGATCGTGTTCGAAGGGCACTGGACCGCACCTTCCTACGATCCCGATTCCGGGGACCAGGTCCAAACGGCGGATTTCAGCGCTCTCGATCAGGCGGGTAGCTATTACATCGATGTTCCCGGGTTGGGACGCAGTTGGACGTTCCGCGTCGCTCCAGACGTGTTTGCGCGAGCGTATTATTTGGCCGCACGTGCTTTTTATGGACAGCGGTGTGGAATCGCGGTTGATCTTGGGTCTGAATTTCCGAACTATCGCCATGGTGCGTGCCATCCCAATGGCGCCTATGACGCCTCGAGCGGAAAAACCGGCATGCACCCTTCCGGCAAGGGCTGGCACGATGCCGGAGATTACGGCCGCTACGTCGTAAACTCCGGCATCTCAACCGCCACTCTGCTGTGGGCCGTTGAACTTTGGGGTGATCGGAGCATGCGCAAGGTCAATCTCCGCATTCCGGAAACCGGAAACGGCGTTCCCGACCTCTTAAACGAAGCTCGCTGGAACATCGACTGGATGCTGAGTATGCAGGATGCGGACGGAGGCGTCTGGCAGAAGCAGACGAGCGCTCATTTCTGTGGCTTCGTGGCGCCCGATCGCGACGAGTTGCCGAGCCTTGTTGTCGGATCGGGGCAGCCCCCCTTCAAAACTTCTTGCGCCACGGCAGACTTCTCGGCCGTCATGGCGATTGCTTCCCGAGTTTTCTTGCCCTATGATCGCGGATATTCGGAACGCTGCCTGACTGCTGCCCGAAGCGCGTGGAAATGGTTGCAATCGAAACCGAATAGCACGTTTCACAACCCTGCCGGGATTACAACGGGAGAATATGGGGACGAGCACTGCTCGGACGAAGCGCTATGGGCGGCAGCGGAGCTGGCCCGGACAACGCGAGAGTCCGACTTCGAGTCGTACTTCGAAGCAAATTACCGGGATTTCGTGAATCAGATTGCTTCGGACAATCCACCGAATTACTCCAACATGTCGCCTTTTGCGTTGTGGACCTATGCGCTGGGGAAGGGAAAAAATACGACGGCGGTTCGGGCAATCGAAGCCCGGTCTATCGAAGTTGCGAACGCAATTGTTCAACGCGGCGAGACTCAACCGTACCGGACCAGTATGGTTCGGAGGAACTACGTCTGGGGCTCAAATGGAATCGTAGCTAATTACAGCTTGCAACTGCTGATAGCGAATCAATTCCACACCGACCGGCGATACATCTCTGCCGTGACAGAAAATCTACATTACCTGTTGGGACGGAATACTTTCTCCCTCAGTTATGTGACCCAACTTGGCTCGCGTTCGGTGGAGCACATTCACCACCGGCCGAGTGTCGCAGACCGACTGCCCCATCCTTGGCCCGGTCTTTTGAGCGGAGGCCCGAATCTTGGCCGGGAGGATGACGAAATGAAGAAGTCGATCCCGCCTGAGACACCGCCGGCCCGCGCGTTCCTCGATGTCCAGGGATCGTACGCTTCGAATGAAGTGGCAAACAACTGGAACGCACCGCTGGTCTTTGTTCTGGCTGGTCTGTTGCCGAATTAGCGTGAGTGATTGAACGATGCGCCGCCACTCGACTTTGGGGCGCCGGAAGTCAATCGGTAAAGCGCTCGTAGACTTTCTCCACGAACCCCGCTCCCGGAAGGTTGCTGAACTCGTAGGCTGCGCCGATAACCGTTTCCGTACGTCAAACGAGCGTGGTGGTGCGCTAATGGCGAGCGCACCACCCTTGCGGAGGACTACTGAATCAAGTCCCAGGTCGGAGGGATCTGGATCATCGTCACTATTGCGAGTGCGGTTAGCACGACGAAGAAGAGGCAGATGAGGTAGGTCCCCCGGCTCTGGGCTATTCGCTGCTTTTCGTCAGTCGGAAGGGAAGTCGTGAGTTCATACGGGTAAATGGTTCGGCGAGCCATAGCATTGCAGCGGGCTTATTGCGGCCGTTTGCCCTCCTCCTGTTTCACGGCGTTGCCGGTTGTTGTTGCGCTGCCGTCGGTCTCGAGCATTTGAAATTGCGACAGATCCGGACCGGTGATCAGAATCGCGAACTTGAATGTCTGCCCGTTGGACATGATCTGAATCGAGCCACTGCAATCGCGATTGACTGTATAGGTTCCTCCTGTTGCGGTCGCATCGCTGGCGATGACGGTTCCATTCGCGACGTAGGTAAAACCCGAAAGGGAAAAGCCGCCCGAGCCATCGAAGTGCGCAATCGCCTGGTAGGCGACCGGCGTGCCATTTGGCGTGTGACCGGCAACCGTACCCGTGTAGCTTCCCTGGAGACTGGACAAATTGCACGATTGAGCGAAGAGGCGGCCGCTCCCGCTCAATAGAGCTGCAGCGGTAAAGAGTAAAAACAGTTGACGCATTCGAGTTCCTTTCTAACGGTTGTGAGTTGAGAATGGAGACTGTTTGCTCAGAACGACGTGATCAGAGCTTGAACACTTGCCGTTCCCGTATCCGTGCCGAAGGTGAGCGTCACGGTGACAGGGTTCTTGATGCCTGGGAAGGTCACCGGGGAGCCGGCGGCGTCGAAGGAGTACGTGTTGTTGCCCAGAGGAACGAGGCCGATCGCCACAGTTGCGCCGCTCACCGTGCCTTCATAGCCATAGGGCGCGTTCGTGGCTTTCCAAAGTTGGTGGAACGAGCCCGCCGGCAGAGTCAGCGTGTAGTTGGCAATTTGCAGCGTCATCGCTTCGGTGGCCGGATTTAGTCCAGCGCTGGCGCTGCCCAGTGTGAACGTCGAAGTGAGGACGAAGCCGGGATGTTTTCCGTCGTCGATGGCCAGGGAGGGGTGAAAACTCTCGAACGAGACGCTCTGAACGAGTTCGTACGCCCCCACATCGCAGCCTTTGCCTTGCGGGCGTGAGACGCCGCGCTGATCGGTAGTCACCGGTTTGCCATTGGCATCGGTGCAGTCGGCGACGGGAATGTGATCCACCGCGGGACTGGTGGACAGGAGCGCGATGGTTTGCGTGGGACCGCCGTTATTCTGCAGGCCTTTCGGGTCGAGTCCCGCGCCCGCAACCACGTTGTTCTCGTCACCGGGACCGGAAAAGGCGCACGTGCCGTCATCGGACAGGTTGTAGCCGAGCGAGGTAACCGTGCTACCGCCAGGTACATAAAAATCGCAATTCCCGGCCGTAGCATTGTTGGCGAACAGGGTGCTCTTAATGGTGAGCGGTGCGAGATTTAAGATGCCGCTGCCCTCGAAGTTGGACGAGTTGCCTGAAACTGTGCTGTTGATAAGCGTTAGCGAGCCTTGCGCTGGTTCGTTCAGGATTCCGCCGCCACCTTCGTACGCCGAATTGCCGGACACGGTGCTGTTGGTCAGAGTGGCCGTACCATAGTTGGCAATTCCGCCGCCAAAGCCTTCGGAGGCTGAGTTCCGGGCAATGGTGCTGTTGATCAGAGTGAGCGTGCCATCGTTGCCGATGGCGCCGCCATCGACGTAAGCATTTGGGTTGTCGGATACGGAGCTGTCGGTCACGGTGAGAGACCCCGCATTGTAGATGGCGCCGCCCTCGTTCCCGCCCACATTGTGAGAAACCGTGCAGCCGGTCAGCGTGAGAGAGCCCGAGTTGGCGATGCCGCCGCCGGCGCCTGGAATTTCCCCGTTCTGAATCGTCAGGCCGGAGATGCTGGCGGTGACGCCCAAGTTGATGGAAAAGACTTGGCTTGCCTTGTTACCATCAATGGCCAGTTGCGCCGCTCCCGGCCCGGTGATGGTCAGATTCTGGCTGATGGTGAGCTTTCCGCCGGTGAGCGTGATAGTGCTCGGATTCGGCAGCTTGAAGTTGATTGTGTCGCCTGAGTGGGCCGTCGCAATGGCGTTCCGCAAAGATCCGGCGCCGCTATCGTTGGTGTTAGTGACCGTGAGTGTAACAGCGAACGCGGGTAGCGCCGCCGTGAAAGCTAAGGTCAGGCAAAAAGAGCCAAACCGTCGTTTTTTTAGTTGTAGAAGGCTCATACAACCTTCTAAGCGAGAGCACCCGCTCGAAAACTGCCATCCGGCGAAAACTTTTTTTTAGGAGCGGAGCAGGGTGACCGCCGGGCTGCGACGCCCACCCCATTGGTGCTTGGTTAGAAGTTCGTAATAAGAGCGTTGACAGTTGCCGTTCCCGTATCCGTGCCGAAGGTGAGCGTCACGTTGACGGGGTTCTTGATGCCCGGGAAGGTCACCGGGGAACCGGCGGCGTCGAAGGAGAAGGTGTTGTTGCCCAGAGGAATCAGGCCGAGCACCACGGTTGCGCCCTTCACCGTGCCTTCATAGCCATAGGGCGCGTTCGTAGCATTCCACAATTGATGGAACGATCCCGCCGGAAGAGTCAGCATGTAGTTGGCAATCTGCAGCGTCATCGCTTCCGTGGCCGGATTCAGCCCCGTGCCGGCGCTGCCCAGCGTGAAGGTCGAAGTCAAGATGAAGCCCGGATGTCTGCCGTCGTCAATCGCCAGGGAGGGGTGAAAGCTCTCGAACGGGAAGCTCTGAACGAGTTCGTAGGCTCCCACATCGCAGGCTTTGCCTTGCGGGCGCGAGACTCCGCGCTGGTCGGTGGTCACCGGCTTGCCGCTTGTATCAGTACAGTTTGCGTCAGGAATGTGATCCACCGCGGGACTGGTGGACAGAAGGGCGATGGTTTGCGTGGGACCGCCGTTGTTCTGGAGGCCCTTGGGGTCGAGTTGTGCGGGCGTGTTGTTGACATCGGTCGTTTGCGTGAAATCGGAAGCGCAGCTACTGTCATCGGACAGGTTGTAGCCATCCGAAACGATTGTTCCACCGTTAAGCGAACAGCTCCCACCGGAGCCATTGTTGGCGAGCAGCGTGCTCTTGAGGGTGACCATGTCAAGATTCTCGATCCCGCCGCCCGCGCCTGCGGAGTTGCCCGAAATCGTGCTGTTGGTCGCCGTGAAAATGCCGGAGTTATTGTTGTCAATGCCGCCGCCCTCGCCGGCGGAGGAGTTGCCCGACAGTGTACTGTTGGTCATCGTGAGCGTGCCGTAAGTGTTTTCGATGCCGCCGCCTGCACACCCGGCCGAGTTGCCCGACAAAGTGCTGCCGCTCACCGTCACGCTACCGCCGCTATTGTTGAGACCGCCGCCCTCGCCGCCTGAGCAGGCTCCTACGGCGGAGTTGCCCGACAGCGTGCTGTCGGTCAGTGTGAGCGTACCGGTGTTGAAAATGCCGCCGCCGCCGTCCGCGGAGTTGCCCGACAGCGTGCTGCCGGCGACAGTGAGCGTTCCACTGTTGTAAAGGCCGCCGCCGATGTTTGCGAAACCCTTTTCAATCGTCAGTCCGGAGAGGGTGACCTTCGCACCGCCGCAGATATTGAGAACCTGCACCGCGCCGTTGCCGCTGATCGCTACCTGAGAAGCGCCGGGACCACTGATAGTCAGGGCTTGCGAGTTGCAGATGGAAAGCGTACTGGCGACGGTGATGGTGCTCGGATTGGGCACGTTGAAGTTAATGGTGTCGCCTGAATTCGCCGTCGCAATGGCGTTCCGCAGAGACCCGGCGCCGCTGTCGTTTGTGTTGGTAACGGTGAGCGTGGCGGCAAACGAAGAAACAGCAGCCGCAAGCGCCAGCGCTAATAAACACAAGTAGCGGGATGAGTGAGCGCGTTGCGTCCGGATGCGGACCGCAGAGCGAATGAGTTCGGTGAGTTTGGGATTCATGGATGTTCCTCGCAAGGTGAAGTGGCCATACACCTTTTAAAGCGAGAGCACACCAACGAAAACTGCCACCACACCCAAACTTTGCAGCAAAATTTTGGTGGAACGGCAGGGGCGGCCGTTCCCGTGTCGTTGCCGAAGGTGAGCGTCACGGTGACGGGAAGGTGTGAAAAAATTTAACCGCAGTTATCAAAGGCCGCTACACAACCAGATCCGTCCCTATGCGAGTCAGAAAAGCCTGTCGGGGACATCGCGGATTGGCGGCTGATCAGCCGCAACGTCACGGCAGCAGCGGTGTCCCCTGTAACGAACACTCGATCCGTATTCCTTGAAAAGCCAGCGAGTTCTGCCAGGGCTCTTGATGCCCGGGAACGTCACCGGGGAGCCGGCGGCGTCGAAGGAGTACGTGTTGTTGCCCCGTGCTGGCGCTGCCGAGTGTGAACGAAGAGGTGAGTATAAAGCCGGGATGTTTTCCGCGCTGGTCGGTGGTCACCGGATTGCCATTGGCGTAGGTGCAATCGGCCACCATCGTTTTTTTAGCGTGAACAGTCCGAAGCCAAACAACAAGAGTGCAGGTAAGTAGTTTGGCTCGGGAACGATTGACACTTGAGGTGATTCGATAAGCGTAGTGAAGTTACCGCTAGCGCTGATATCGGCTTCAAAGGCGACCCCGCTAGGGTCGATGGCGGCCGGCATTGTTGCCCCAGGATCGGAGAAGAGCCCCAGTGTGAAAGTGCTTCCGGACTGCGGCTTCTGGCTGCCCGGATTGTTGATAGCTACTCCTGAGAAATTCAGCGTGAAAAGGAGCGTGCTGCCAAAGCTGAGTCCTTCCAAATCCTCGTTGAGAACGGCGCTATTAGTTATCGTAACCGCGTTCGGCAACGGTCCGCCGGTTGCGCCTCCCGTTTGCTGGTCAAAAGTCGATTTTGCGCCCCGAAAACCCAACACCGCCACCGATGCACTTTCAACGGAGTTGGGACCTGGATTGAACTGGACGTCGATCGACCCGGTCGTCCCGGCAAGGCTTGAAGTATCGACTGCGATCTGCAAGATCTGATCGGGTAAGAATGTGACTGGGGCGGCTGAGGCTTCAAATGCCGGCAACAACCCAAGTATGGAAATGGCTGCAATTGTAGTTACCTTAGTCATGGCATAATCTCCGTGCTGCAAGCATTAACAAGATTCGAGTAAGTAGTAGTAGGTCTTCAAGTGCGGGCGGTAACCCAGATTAGTTGAAGCCGCCAGTGTAAATCGCGGCAGAGTATACAACCTTAGCAAACGAAGGATCGTTGAACTCAAGGACAGCAAAGGCAAAAGCTCCCGGATCCAGGTGCGAAATACCGGGTATCGTGTAATAAGGCGCTGTGCCAAAAACGCCGGCCGCGTTCTTGAGCGTCACGCCACTATTCAGGGAGTATGCGACTAGCTGAAAGGGGCCTTCGATAGTTTTGTTGCTGATGTTCCGAAACACGACAAGTCCATAGAAGGTTTTCTTCGGAGAAACATACAGTGCCGGCGTGACAAAGGATTCAATCTGAGACTTACTAAGTAGGATGAGCGGGGCCGGGGGCGGGGCGGTGTGCCCGTCCACCGATTTTACGGCCAGAGTCTTCGGATACTGGTATGTAGAGATCCGATTGACAGCGGTTACTGTAACTTTGCCGGTTCCACTACCCGGATCCACCGGGCGGTATCCGTCCAGGACGGAGATGCCGCCCACCGTACCATTGAAATTATCGGTCCAACTGAAGCCGATCCCGGTATCTTGCACCGTGGCGTTCGGCCCACTGCCAACGATTCCGACCAGGTGAGTCGAAAATCCCAAGTAGCTGTTGCCGGGCGCAGTCGTATTACCTGGACAGCCATCACCAGAGCCGCCAGGTAAGCAATCATCGGCGGGGGCGTCGAAGAAGAATAGGGCGTTCGAAGCTTCGTTGAATGCCAGCGACAACGGATCATTTAGCGACCCCAACAGATTGTAGTAGATCGGCAATCCTACCGCGTTCGGCGGCGACTGATAGGTGTAACCGTCAGGCGGCGGATCGTTGAAAGGAGCGGGAGCAGTCAGATTGCCCTCAGTCACCCCGTAGAAGGGGCTGGGCGACGGTAACACAGTGATGAGCTGCTGCCAGTCAAAATTAGTGAACCCGCAGACCTGCGCGGCGTTGGCGAGGTTATATCCATTGTTGGGCGTGAAGGAGGCGCTGATCGAGGTAGAGCCGCCAAAGGGCGGCGTCAGAGCATTGTTCAGAAGATCTGAACACGCCGTCCCGCTCGTCAATAATGCCGCTAGCGAGAAGTATCCGGTCCCGCCATTCGCGCTGATGGGGGTGATGAAGTTGACGATTCCGTCGGTAAGATAGTTGACAATGTTTGTAAAGTAGGCATTCGGGCCGCCATAACCCGTGCTGTCCGATCCATTGCCAGGCACGCCGTAGTTGTCGATTCCGTCATCTTCGAACGCAAAGATTTGGTTCGGGGATGTCAGTTCCATCGCGTAAAGCGGTTCGCTGCTGTTGTTGATTACGCCAATCAGGATCCCGGTCGGATTGCCGTCATTGGCATCGTTGGCCGTCCCGTATGTCCCTTGACCTGTTTGGGAAACACTGGTTCCGCTATCGGTGATTGTGATCACCGCCGCGCAACCCGTGTTGTTCACCGTTGGACATTGGGCTAGCGCGACGCGGCCGGACAGCAGAAAGAACGCGAACATAACCGCGACAGCTATTTGGTTATTCATGTGGTTCCTCATGGCCTAACTTCCCGAAACGTATGCGTAAACGATGTTTGAGTAGGTAATCCTGGTCTGATTCGGATCCTTGAACTGCACCTGTGTCGAAACGGAAGCACCGGGTTCCAAAGTGCCCGGCGGCATGAGAATGAACGGCTCTCCCTGATAGGTCAAAGGGTTGTTGGCAATCGTAACGCCGGACGGCAATGCTTCGAACAGAACCGCCAACTGATCTGTAATAGCAGTCCCCGTATTGTTAGTGACGGTCAACGTACCTGTGAAAAGCTGAGTGGCATGACTGAATGTTAGTCCGCTTACCGTAACCTGCGGGGCATACCTCTGAGGCGGCGGCGCTTGGCCCTGATTCACGCTGGGAAACAGCTGGTGCTCAAGGTTGTGCATATTGCCGTTCTTATCCATTACAAAAACAACATCGAACGGCTTATTACCGCCAATAGAAGCGCCGATCGCCACCTGGACGCCGTCGGTTCTGAATTGCTGCCAGACGTTACCGAACCTGGCCCAAAGGCCGGAGGTCGGAACTGGAGTGTATCCGGTGTAAGCGCCGACGGCTTGCTCGGCCTGGGTCGCCCATACAAATCCGTTATCATCGACGGCCACCGAAGTTGCCTTAAACGGCTGGTTTAGAGGCGCCCAAGTTCCATTGCCCTGGTACTGTTGTACGTTTCCGTTTGTATCCAATACGGCGACTACCCCGTTCTTGGCGGCGATACGCACTGCATTGTTGAGACCCGACAATACCTGCCACTGATCGTTGCTGTAGTACATCGGGAGATCAAAACCACGTAGTATGGCGTACAGTGTTCCCTTGTTATCGATCGCTATATCTTGCAGTTCCAGGAGAGACATCGGCAGGTTGTTCGAAACGCTGCCGTCCGCGTTCAACCTGAATAAGAACCCGGTGTCGTCCAGAATCCAAACGTTCCCGGACGGGTCCGCTGCAATTCGGCTGCCCGCGACCGGCAAATCCGTCCAGTCCGAGAAATATCCGCTGTTGCCGGTCCGTTTGGACAGGCGATGGTTCTGTCCAAGCGGGCCGGACCCAGATCCATCCGTGAAACCGAGCTTATAAACAGTGTTGTACTGGCTAACCGAAATCTGCGATGCTCCGGTCGACCCGAAAGGAACGCGGCCGAACGTATCGGTATTGAACCCGACGATCTTGTCGGCAACCGTGTTGCAAACCTGAGAATTTGAAACAACAGAGCACCAGGCGTATTCAACGTTGTCCACTTGAACAACGTTGAGGCTGTAAGGAGTCCAGGTAGTTTGTATGAGACTCGCAAGGTGGGGATTGTAAACTCGGGCATCGTCCATTGGGGGGTTGGCAATAAGAAAACCGGGTCCACCCGGCGTGAGGTTCGCTTGCAGGGTCAGGAATTTCGGATCGCTCTCGTAACCGTCGCCGACGGGACGAGTGCCGTACAGTCCGAGAAAAGGCTGGGGCGAGGCGTATTCAAGATATTGATCCATCAGGGCGGGATCGGCTGCGCCGGCGCCGTTATCCCCTCCTAAAGTCTCGACGTTCCCTGGCGGATACGGAGGCGGCGGCGTCTGGTAAACCGAGTCGGGCCAGGTTAGCTTCGCGTAATCAGGCGGGTTATTGGAACCGGTCCCCGTTAGGTTTTGGCCAAACTCCGCTATCGCAATGACGCGCGCTGAGGTCGAATAGAGCTGCTGCGGGGTTACTTCTTGCGGGATCACTGCACCTGCCGCGCAAAAACCTGAATAAGGCGCGGTTTCGAAATATGGGTACGGGATATTCGAGGTCCATGGAAGTCCGCTCAAATTGCAGGCCGTTTCTCGACTGTAGATGTAGGAGGCGCCATCGGAACCGCGGCGAAGGTGTTGATCCAGCACGGACTCGAAAGCCGCCGAGGTTTCATAGGTGGGCGATCCAGCCAGGATGGTCCCGCTGAAATGCAATAGGACGATCTCCTGCGGATTAGCATCCAGGAAGGAGCTGATCCGGTCCAGCACGTCATCCAGCCTCACTCCCGAGCAATAACCATGAATATGCATGTAATAACCGGCTCCCGACAAAGGCAGCGCGTTTGGCGCATTGGGGCAGGAACTCCCTCCCGCGATGACTCCGTTGCTGTCCAGAAGGTAGGTTCGCATGTCGAAATGCCGAACGCCGGCATTTAGTTGTCGCGTGATGTCGAGATCTTGCGTCTCGAAAAAGCTGGCGTAGGTGCCGTCTTGGGTGCCGTTCTCAATGTAAGAGAATGTGTCGTGCGACCCCGGCATAGCGATTCCTTTCAAGGGAACCGTCTGGATAAACAACTGGTTCTGGGCCATCCAGTTAGGGCCGGCCTGGGCAAGACCGGGCGTCGGCTGCCCAACGAACATGGCGAACGTCAGAAGAACGAGAAAAGATGTCCTCCGGGGTCTTTTCCCTGCCGAAGGTTCTCCCGTCGGTTTCCTGCTTTGCCTGGCAGCGAACGATGGAAGCGCGCCGGCCAGCGCCAGCGCCAAGGCACACAGATAGTGAGTTAAAGGTTGGTTTTGCTTGCCCGTGCGGAGCGCCACACGAATGATGGTCAGAAATGAGGGATTCATGAATGTTCCTCGCAGGGTGAAGTGCTAATCCACCTCTTCAAGCGAGAGCACCCGCTCGAAAACTGCCATCCGGAACAAAATTTTTTTGTGAGCGGAGCAGGGTGATCGCCCGTGGCGGGTTATTCACTTTGCCGCAACGAGGGATGAACACTCAAGCGTCGACACGATTGTCGACACGGCAGCCTGAAGGCCGCGCTACGAAGCGCTGAAAATGGCGATTCGTCGATTCAGGAGGGAGGGTGAGCCGGCTGCATCGAAGTTGAAAGTATGACCTCGAACCTACAACGATTTCCAATTCGAGGGATTGACACGCACAAGCGTGTATTCGCGGTAAGGGTCAATCTCGGAGACTGGTTCGAGGCGATAGCCCAACTTCGCGATCCGCTCATTTTCCCGGCGCAAGTACAGATCGTAGATGTCGGCCAGACCCTTCTTCTTTGTCACGAAAACAATGACGTTGGGTTGCCGCGTCTCGATGAACTCTTCCACTGCCTGGAAGACTCCGTTGAAGATGTGGAACGCTGTGTAGACAGCTTGCGAGGGTTCCAGGACGTCGAAGGAAACGGTCCAATCGGATGCTCGCTCTTCGAACAATACCTCGACATTCACCTCATTGGTCTGAAATTTGGCGACAGCCCTACCGGGTTTGGTGGATACTATGCCCCACGTCAGAGTCGTCATCGAGTGAAAAGATTCGGCAATCAGTTCGGCGAACACTTACCGTTAGTTTAGCGGAGAGATTTGGACCCATTCGCTCCCTTCGTTCGCAGCGCTGCGCTTCGCTTGCGTTTAGCGGCCGGAGGCGCGCCCGAAGCTCCAGACATTGCTGTTCACATCGGCTCCAAGCAACGCCATATGCTTCTCGTCGGGCGATACTACGCCAAAGATATTTGTCGAGTTCTTGTAGATCAGATGAGCGTGAAGCTGTGCATCGATGTAGAAGAGGCCTTCGGCGCGGAAGAGGTCGCCCAGAAAGGACGGCAAGAGTGCCATGTTCACCGTGAAATCGAGCATAGGCGAGTTTGCCAGCCAGCCGTTGCCGCCCGGGACGAAAGAGATGCTGCTCATGCGCCCGATTCCGTCTATCTGGCGCCAGGACTGGGAGCGATGGGAGGGATCCGGATGGAGACGTATTTCGAGGAAGCGGCCGGCGTTGCGAGTATCGGGAATGATGATTTTTGTGCCGTCGGGCGACAGTGACCAGCGGCCCAGGCCGGTGGAAACGAAGGCGGTACGCCCGAGTTCGCGTCCCTTGCCCACGACGGGATCGAGCTCGAAATAGCGCTGCTCATTATCCTGGGTGGTACGGAGAACACAGCCCGTTCCGTGGCCTGGCAAGCTGCAGCGGAACTCATCGAGCGGCTGGCCCAAGGGAACTTCGACCGCCTGGCCGCCGGCGATCGGAGCTCGCAAGAGCCGATGGCGAGTGGGATTGTCCGGCTTGCCGGGACTGACCGGATCTCTGTGCATCATGAGCAGCCACTTGCCGTCGGGCGTGACTTGCGGCATGTAGACGTCGCCCGGCGTGGACACGAGCAACTCGGCTTCTCTGCGCGTTAGCTTCTGACGGAAGAGTTCCAGGTGTCCGTTGCGGTCGGACTCAAAGATGATGAACTGGCTATCCGGCGTCCAGGCATGGGGATAGCTGTTGGTCTGCTCCAGCGTGAGGCGGCGCTGGTTATTCAACAGCGGGGAGGGAGTGGTTTGCCAGTCGGCGATGTAGGTTTGTGTCGTGCTATCGGTGAGGACTACCGCCAACATCCGGCCGTCGCGGCTGCCCGTCAACTGGGATAACAGCGCTCCGTTCAAATGGGACAACTGGTGGGGCGCGCTGGCTAAGTTCCCTGTTTTTTGGTCTGTTTGGAGGGACCATAGATTGAGACCCCCGTCGCTTCTGCGGTCCACATTCTCTCGCAAGAAGAAGAACTCTCCGTCATCAGCGAAGAAGCCCGAGTTCAACCGAATATTTTTGAGCTGAAGCGCCAAGAGGTCGGTGGCGACGGCAGAAGAGGCCAGATCGCTTTCCTGGCAGGTATCGGGGTTGATGAAAACGTCTCGCGAACTGAGTGCAGCAAAGCAGTGCCGGAGACGATTGAACCAAACCGATTTGTCTTTCGCGGACCAGAAGAGCGTGCCGATCCTTTCGTCCGGTCTGCTCTTGTAAAGAAGGCGCGCCCCAATTCCGTCCAGCGGACCTGTCCAGATTTCGTGTTTTTCGTTCAGCCAAGCCAGGCGTTTCCGGTCATGGGAGAGCGCCAGCAATTGGGTATCCGGACGCAGGCGATTCGCCGGGCCGCCGTCCAGCGGTATTGTCCATGTTTCAAAGACGCCGCCGATGATGCCGCCGGCCAGTAGCGCAAAGGACGCGGATGCACGCCCCGAGTCAGGCAAAGAAAGCCTTTGCTCTTCGCGGGGCGCGCTTGACCCCGCGGCCGTTTTGCGCGAGTTTGTTGAGGGGCCGGCATCGGACGCGAACAACAACTGGTTAACGGAGAAGTTTGGCGGGGCGTTCAATTCCTGAACGGAGGAAGTCCGATTGTTGCGCACGAACAAGCCGCCATCGACGGTCGCGTACGCGAGACGTTCTCCGCCGGAGGAAAGCCGCGCAACGGTGACATCGTGACCTGTTTGATATCTGGTGAGCTGCTGGAAGCGGAGTTCGGGGGAGGGATGAGTTCGATTCCAGAAGTGAAACAGCAGGAAACTGCCGAGAACTGCGACGAGAGTGATGCCCATGGTCAGCAGTGGCCAATGACTGGATTTCTCCAGCCGCTCCAGTTGCGAGACCACCTTCCCAGCGCTCGGCCTTTGTTCCGGCGCTACGCTTCGCATTTGCGTCAGCAGAGGATGCCGCCACTTGCCAAGCTCTTCCAGAACCAAGGCTAACGAGTACACATCACTGGCGCCGGTGACGTCTCCGCCAAGCTTCTGCTCCGGGGACATGTAGCGCACAGTTCCGACAGGGAGGTGCAGACTCCTTCCGTTCAGGGCGCGGTCGCGGATATTCTGGGCAAGGCCAAAATCGAGCACTTTGACATAGCCATCCGCTCGTACCATGATGTTTTCCGGTTTGATGTCGCGGTGAACGATGCCTTGCCGGTGAGCGGCGGCGAGCGCACTGGCAATTTGGCGGCCGATCTGGATGGTTTCGCGCGCGGAAAGTTGGCGTGACTTCCGCAATGCACGGAGCGACTGCCCTTCCACCAGTTCCATCACCATGGCGAGGCCCCAAGGGGTCTGGATGAGCTCGTAAACGGTAACAATGTTGGGATGATTGAGGCGTGAGGCGAGTCGTGCTTCCGAAATGACTTGCGAGGCGGCCCCTTTGTCTGGGGCGACGGCGCTGGGCAGAAATTTCAAGGCGACAATACGCCGGAGTTCGGCATCTTCCGCGGCATACACCTCGCCCATGCCGCCTTGCCCGATCCGCTCCGTCAGGGTGTAACGCCCGACGGTATCGCCGACCCGGCGGTCCGGCCCGGCAGGATAGGAGGGCTCGCCTTCAAGCTCTTCAAAAACCGCAATGACGCGGCGTTCCACTTCAGCATCTACGGTCGCGCCGCGCACATAGTCGCGCTGGGCTTCCGGATCCAGGTCGCCCGCCGTCTCGCAGAGGATCCAGGCGGCGCGCCACTGCTGGTCGGTCACAAGCCGCTCCCGGGTTCCATATTTTTAGAGCGAGTGCAGGAGGCCAAAACTGCCATGTCAGCGAAATTCTATTCCACGTTTAGCTGTTCCCTGAGCCATCCTTTGCAGAAGGTCCAGTTTCGGGCGACTGTTCGCGGCGCCACTTCGAGACGATGCGCAATTTCCTCCACCGATAACTCCTCGAACACTTTCATCTCTACAACGCTGCGAAGCCGCGGGTGGATCGCTCCTAGTCTGGCCAGCAGGTCGTCCATGTCCTGTAATGTCGCGCCATTGTTTTCGATGGCAATCAATTCAAAGTTTGCAATGTCGATTTTGGCGGTGCGCCGGGACAGCAGCCGGGCATGATCAATCAGGAGGTGGCGCATGACGTGTCCGGCAAACTGCAGAAAGTGTTCGCGTTCCGAGCGAGAGGAACTCTCCGGGGCGGGCAGAGACTTCACCTTTATCAATTGCAGATAAAGTTCATTTACTAATAAGGATGGCTGCCAGGAATGATCGCTCCCTTCGGCATTCATCTTCGCGGCTGCTAAACGACGTAGTTCCGGATAAAGCACCGAAAACAAATGGTCCGCGGCTTCGCGGTCGCCGGAGCGAAAGCGCAGCATGAGGGCAGCGACCGTCACTGAAGTTTCGGGGGAAGCCATCCGTAGCGATTATCTTACGCTGTGACCGGGCGGCCTGAGGCCAGCGCATCTTCGTGCCCTGAAAGAAAATATCGAATTAACGAAAATATCTAAAGAAGCTATTGCAGCAGTATTAAGAAGGACAGTCCCGGCGAACACAAAGACGAAATTAGTTGACGTAATGCCGAGTCGGCGCCATACAAGGCCCGATGTCGGCTGCGTAAGTAATACAGTTATCAGGGCGGGGCCTTCACTGTCTCTGGCTTGATAGAACGCAAGAGAACTTGCCAGTAGACAGACAACTGCGTACACAACGGCAGCAACTCGAAAAAACTTAACGGACCGAGCTCCCTCAGATAACATCGTTTACCCTTGATATCACCTTATGGATAGTAAAAGTCGCATGAGAGCTGGTGAGCTGGAAGGTGTGAAAAAATTTAACCGCAGTTATCAAAGGCCGCTACACAACCAGATCCGTCCCTATGCGAGTCCGAAAAGCCTGTCGGGGACATCGCGGGCTGGCGGCTGATCAGCCGCAACGTCACGGCAGCAGCGGTGTCCCCTTTAACGAACACTCGATCCGTATTCCTTGAAAAGCCAGCAAGTTCTGTGTGCTTTTCACTCCCCCAAGCCTTGTTTGATTGATTCACCTTCCTGTCCCAATCACTTCGCAACATAGATTGTTCACCGCTCGTGGCGCGGGCACTCGTGCCTGCCGTGTCGCGACTCATCGCGACATTCTTCGTCCCGATTTCGAAATCACTGGGACAGCCTAATAGCTGTGATCATGAACGGCAATTGTGACAGCTAAATGAATCCGGACCAGCGCCATCATTCGAAGTGAAGTTCGGAACAAACGAACGCGGAAACATCCAATTTACGCCGGAATCATTTGACGACAGGTTTGTGCAACGCCCCCCGCAGGGGAATTGTTTTTGAGCCGTGCAAACAAGTTAATCGGGTGCTCGGGACTTCGGAGTCCTCACGTTAGCGTTTTTGGGGCAATCCGCGCCTCTCTCAGAATGAAAATGGCTGCTGTCCTTTCCAGTCAGGCAGAGACGGAATTACTGTCTCGATGTTCATGGGCCGCTCTTCAAATGTGTACTTCACAAAGAGTCCACCCGCGGCCGCAGTGTAATTCCGCGCATTGTTGGCATTCGCGAAGGCGCCGAGAATCCAGTGTGGCGCCATCTGATAAGAAAGGCGTCCGTCGAAGTTGAAATTAGCGCCCGTATTGGCAAATGCCTGGTAGCGAAGGCCCGACGCTGCCTGGAGCGCGGCGTCGGTCGGATAGTAATCCGATGCGTCTTCCGTGAAATGCTGGGAACCAAGACTTCCGCCGATCGTATATTTCAGACGATTCGCATAGGTGCCTGTCCACCGGACCGGGATGCTGACCAGCACGTATTCCTGCGGACTGAAATAGCCGCCTTGGCCGAACGTGTAGTACCGCAAATTACGTTCGTAGTGCATGGCAAAGAAGCTCATCCCGACAGTCAAGTTGCCGGTAGGGAGGGAGGCTACTTTCCACCATGTGCCGGCGCCGCCATTAACGCCCGTATTCCGGGCTACGTTGTGTCCGTCAACCGCCTGGTACGCGCCTGACACGTAAAAGCCTGACTTATCGTCTCCCCACTTCCCCGTTAAAGAAGCGGTGTCGGCCATGACTCCGCCCCAGACCTGGTTTGATTGCGGGTCGCGGGCGCCGGCATAGGAAAGCATGCTGTCCTTCATGCTGTCTCTTTCCAGAAGCAAGGTGATCGGACCATGCTTCGGCTGAAGGCGGACGCCGCCGAGCCAATTATGCATAAGGAAGCCTTGCGGGGTTGTGCCAAGACGAAGGCCGAACGATTGAGAAGCAAGTTGCGCTTCCGCTCCCAGTCCGCTGGCGTTCTGAGACCCAAAACCGGCTGGCGCGCTTTGCGTTCCGAACAGCGCCTGGCCAGAGCCATTGGCAGAGCCGCTCGACAAGTATGTCGGAATCAACAGTAAAGACGCACGCAACTCGTTAGCGAGGGTCGTGCTGGCTTCGAACTCTTCCTGTTGTATGACCAACCGATCAAAGCCGGATTGGCCGCCGCGTTCCCAGACTGACATGCGAGAGCTCAGGTAGGGGGTGTTTCGGCTTTCGATCCCTGCTATTTTGTCCTCGAGCGAATCGGGGGCCGCCGGGGTAGCGAGCATCGCCTTCGGTAGATAACTGGATCCTGGCGCTGCAAGGCCTGCCGGTCCACTGGGCAGGGCGTAATTTGAGGCTAGTTGCTGGTTAGCGGAGCTTCCCTCCTGGAAACTGGAGAGGTTCACTTTGGGCGTTTCGCCATCCCCACCTGAAGCAAAATCAGCGCCGCGAGCGGTCAACGGGGCGGCCACATTTGACCCAGCCAGAAGCATTTTGAGCGAAGGTTCTGTCGGATCCGCGGTTACGGCTGCCTGATCTGAGACCGAAGCTTTCTTCTGGGCGAGCGCTTCCTTCCATAACCGTTCGGCATTCTTCAAATCGCCGCGAGATTGCGCTCGCTCACCGGCCAGCGTTAGGAGCTTTGCATTTCCCGGCCACTGTGAGAGGCCACGGTCGATCCAGGCATCGGCATAACTGAAATTGCGTTCGGCGAGAGCAGCACTGATCGCCCCCGCGAAGTCATCCGGCTGAGCCCCCGCCAATCCCCAGTTCGAATAGATGTTCAGCGCGCGCTTAGTATTGCCGGCGGCCAAAAGAGTTCCGGCCATGGCACGCTGCAGGTCGGTGTTATTCGGAAACATCCTGGCGCCGGATTCGAGCAGAGCTAAAGCCCGCTGATCATTACCTGACTTATGCGCCATGTCAGCCGTTCGCGATATCCAAGTACTCCAGAGCGAAGCTACTGCTTTCTGCTGCGTGGCCGAAAGATCAGTCCGATTGTTCAGCTGATCGAGCAAACCATAAAGACGACCGCTCCTGCTTGGAAAATCCAATAGCAGCCAGGCGAGTTGGATTCGCTGGGCTGAATCGTTCGAACCCATCGGAGCATCAGACCGCGAGATATAAGCCTCGAGCAGCTTGACGCCTAATTCTTTATTACCGGTAGCCGCATGGGCGCTGGCAAGAAGGTTGACCATGTCCCCTTCCCGTCCCAGCCGAACCGCAACGGCCTGCGGCATGCGACCCGTCAGCAGCTCAATCTCATTCGGACGACGCAGGGTCTGCAGAACAAACAGATGCGCTCTCCAGACATTCACGTCGTCAGGGTTGGTGTCCGTCAGAGCGCTCATCATCGTCTCGGCTTCTTCTGCCCGTCCAAGCTTGGCGAGCACCTGAGCCAGTTGAATTTTGGCGCCGGTCCCGTTTTCCCGATCCGGTCGAGAGGCTTCAGCGCTGGTCACTTCTTCGAGCAGCATTCTTGCGCCTTCGAGATCGCCGCTGCTCTCCTTCAAAGCCGCCAAAGTGGATTTAAAGCCAGAGTGAGTCATGGCCGCCTCCTGTGCCGTATGAGGCATCTGGGCGTAAAGGCGTTCGGCATCTTTCGTCCTACCTGAGGCAACCAAGGCAGATAACAGAGTTTCCCAGGCATCGGTCTGGTTCGGACTTGCCTCCATCGCCCTTTCCGCATAAGATACGGCTTTCGGAGCGTCGTGGAAGCGAAGCGCCAGGTTAGCGAGTTCAACTTGTTCAGCGGGCTTAATGTCGGTGTGATCTACCGCCGTCAGTTCGCGATAAATCTTGATTGCTTGTGCCTCGTTGCCGGCATCAGCATATGCTGACGATTGAAGCGCCTTCCATCCGATGCTCTGCTCCAAAGACGGCGTCAGAGTCGATGGGACCTCGTGCATGACCGCGAGCGCCGCCCGGCCGCCTTCGGTTTCGAGCTTCGCCTGTGCGAGAGCCTGCCATGAAGATTGGTCTGACTTTTGGATTTCAACCGCTTTCGTCAAATAAGGGAGTGCCTTGGCGGGATCGCCAACTGCCAGCAACGCCCCTCCTAAACCGCGCAGAGCCTCATGATCGTTGGCGCGAAAGCTTAGTGCCAGGTGAAATGAATCCACGGCAGCCTTCCAGTCCTGTTTATCGGCCGCCAAAGCACCGCGATGCATCGCTTGCCAGAATTTAGCCGTCCCGAGAGCATTGCGCACCGCGACATCCTCAGGGGCAGCTTTATGGGCGGTTTCAAATTCCTGAACAGCGCTGTCGAAGTCACTTGCCTTCATCAGGGCGAATCCCCGGCCGGCATGTGCTCGCCAGCTTCCGCTTTCTTTCTGCAGAGCAAGATCGAACTGGTGTTCAGCCTCTGGTATTTGCCCTTTCTTGAGGGCTTCGTAGCCGAGTTGCTCCTCATGGCTGGTCGGATTCGGCATTCCTGCCCTGGCAGCCTGCACCGGCATCTTCTCGAGCGCAGATTGCAGCTCAGCATCCTTGTAGCGAGTCAGATAGTTTTGGAATGAGGGGATGTACGCCGGATTTGCTTTCTCCCAGAGGAGCGCCTGACGCCAAGCCTGCCTGGCTTTCCCTACGGCAGCGGTTGACCCTTCAACGGAAGCAAGCAGCTTGACCCCGGATTCGCGGCTGGATGGCCGAAACGTCATCAGAGAGCCCGCCGCAATCTTGTAGTCCAAGACATCCGGATAGCTTTCGGCTAGACGCTTCAATGCCGCAACGGCCGGCTCGAATCCTCCGGTGGTGTTAGCGAGAGTCTGGTAATAGGCAATGGACCATCCGCCTGCCGGTGGGTTCGAACCGAAAACCTCCCGGTAAATACGCATGGCCTCTTCTGACCGACCGTCCGCCGCGAGTTTTGAGGCTTCAGTGAGCCGGGAACTCGCTTTACGGTCCGAGGTCTGCGAGTCTACTTGGGTCAAAGCGGAATCGTCAGGAGCGATTCGGCGGAGTTTGGCAAGGTAGGCATTCGCCTCTTCACTCCTTCCGGAACGCTTCGCCCAGCGAGCGAGGGCCGCCAACGCCTCGGGCTGATTCGGGCTGGTTACCAACACCTGATGCCAGACCTGAGCCGCTAAATCCTCTCGATCGCGAGCTTCCAGAGAGCGAGCCTTCTGGATCAACAGATCGACGGCGTTGGTGGCTCGGAGATCGCCGGCAGGAAGGATCTGGGCGGTTAATAGCGCGGCCGTTAAAACAACGCGCAAAGAGCCTGCGAATAGAGCTGGAGTTTTCATGTGGTCTCACTTATGGCGATCAGATTCAGTACGATCAGGCATTGCCGTTGAGCCTCATGTCTGCCTGTCGGGACACGAGCGCCTCCCACCAGCGAGCCAGGATGAACGAAGCTCCTATGAGAAGTAAGGGAAGAATCCAGAGATGGAATCTTAGCCAGCTGTAAACGGCCGCCAGCGAAACATTGACTCCGAGGGCATAAGAGCCGGTGTTGAGTTGGAATGATGTGAAGCGAGAATCGTCTGCAGTTGCAACTCCGCCATGGATGGCGCCTTCGCGCGACGCATCCGATAACCGATCGAAGTATGGCTGATCATCCGATTCAGACCGCATCGCAAGCACAATCACAGAACGGTTTTTGCGGAAGGGACTGACAAATTGCTCCATCACGAACTTCGGACCGCCGTCGCGCTCCAAAACGGCGCTCAACTGTTGCGTCTCTTCTTTCCTGCCGAACCAGGAACGAGCAAACCATTCGTTCCAAGGCAGAGAGTTCTCGCCTAATTCGAATTTGCCGCCTGTTGGGATGAGGGTCATCGATCGTTCAAACGGGCGGAATGCGTCTTCATCGTTGCTGCTGCCGATAACCAGAAAGTTGCTGTCGTCGTGCGCAGAAACCTGCTTTGCGTTGGCAACCTCGAAGTTCGCAGCAGGAACTCCGGTTTGTGCAGCCATAAAACCCAAGGCATCCAGGAACAGGCCGATCTGCGCAGACGTAGCATTCGCCAGCATGACAACGGTCGTGCTGCTCAAATCAACTTTTGAGGTAAACGGATAACCGGAAGCAGCAAACAGGTCCAGGCGCGGCATCCGAACATAGTGAGTCGGACTTCCCAGGTTCAAATTGGTCGCGGGAAGAACCTGTAGGTCGACAGAACTCGGATCCGAAACGGCGGTGTCCGAGCGGTTCGTGGCAAGCTCTACGTCAAGTGTGTTGCTCGCATAGAGCAGCGGCACGGGAATGGCAAAGAGTTCCGTTTTCGATTCAGTAGAATCCTGCCAGCCTAGGCGCCGGTGAGCGACGAATGTATTATTGAGACGGATTGAGACCCACACATGATCTTCGGGTCCTAAGCCAGACAGCCGAAAGGCGAGACGAAGCGGAACGGTAGTTTGGGTTCCGTAGTCCAGGTCCGGAGCAATGCGGAAGTAAAGTTTGGTGGGAGAGCCGATCTTACTGTGGAGTAAATTTTCGCTCAAGTCGCTGGTCAACCGGAGCGGACGGCTGGTGTCTAACCAGGATGGTGCGCTGGCGACGACCGGCGCCTCGGCCAGATGGTCAAAATCGACCGAAACACGATCTGTATCGTCTCGAAAACGATTCTGAGCGACCAGTTCGGCTAAGCGCACCAGATTATCGCTTCCTTTGGCAACAACCGCGAGAACCTTACTGTAATGATCATTCGGGTTGTCGCAGATCGCCACTTGGGCTTCCACACCACCAAGACCGAGACTTGAGGCTAACGGGCCATTGGAATTGGCGAGCAGGATTGTGTTGCCCTTTGGGATCTGGCCGATCGAAGCGGTAAAGTGACTGCCGCGATAACCGGCCATCGCTCCGTACCAGGAGGCAAGTATGCCCGCGGCTTTCAGAGACCGGGAATCCGGCTGTGCCTCGAAGACTACCGGCAACCCGACAGAGTGGCGGATGGAAGAATCGAAGAAAGGCGACGGCAGCATTGACAAACGATTGGGCAGCGGAACTACCAAGCCTGAAGTTTCAAGTTCACTGGCGGACTCGATGCGCACCGATCCATCGCCACCGGCGTTATGGCATGGCCGGGCACAGGTATTTCGCAGCTCGAACGACAAGGTGTTGTCGTGTACAAGCAGATCCGGAGGAAGCGAGAGACGCGCCACGTTCGGTGACACGCTTGCATCGTGTAGAGCGATAGCGCCCACCTCGACGTCGTTCAGCGTAACGGTCACTTCATTGGTATCCGCTGAACTGAGCTGTTTCACGTCATAGTGAACCGCGAGATCTGCAGCGTCCACCATTTTTGTGCCAGGGACCGTAAAGCTAAACGCCATTTTCGGGTTCCGGCTGCGCAACGTAAGCGCTGTCTTCCGACCGAGTTCAGAGAAGCTCTGGCTATCGTGGAACTTATCTTCCGGCTGTTCTACACTCACTGGTGCGCTCTTGGCGATTGCCTCAGCAGGAGGAGGCGGTGGCAGTTGCCGGGCGTCGGTGCGAAGGGACGACTGAATGAGCAAACAGAGGAGCAAGCCAGGCAGAGTGGCTTTGGCCAGAGTCGACTTTGTGTGGGACTCCGAAGACTTTGTCTCCCGCCGGATGAAGTAACTCGGCAGCATCCAAATACCTTGTGCTCCGATACTGAAGACGCTCAGCAAGCTGCCCAGAATGCGATCGCGCTTCTGGTCCTTCGTCCAATCGAGCCAGGAATCGGCACGAGCGTAGATGATCTGCGTGATGGCTCGCTGATGCTTCAGATCGTTCTCCGGGAATCTCATGTGAATGCGGTTGTCCTTGGTGCGGACCGTCTCGACATTCAGCCGGAACTCTTCGTTACCAGCACGGATCGCCACAATTCCCGGCTCTCCAGTAGTGGAAGTCATCGTCCTCTCAGAGCGCAACGCCACCCCACCTTCTGATAGATCGATTACGCGGCAATGATGGACCTCGTCCGCGCTTAGCGTAAGGATTGCGGTCAGGTCGGCTTCCACACGAACACTAGCTCGACGCTGCCTGTTTTCGTACGACACGGCGACGGTGACACCCAGCATCAGGGAGTTAAAGAGAGCCCACAACATGTTGACTCTCAAAACTCCAGATGGATCGCCGCTGATGAAGTAACGAGGGACCGAAATGATGATGGCCAACAAACTCAACGCGAGCAGGAACAGATAGGGACGAGCGATCTTCCAATCGAAGAAACTCTCCTCGACAATGCTCTCCTTGGCTGTGACGTTGAATTTTCCCCACTTGGGATTAATGAGCGCGAAGGTGGTTGGCAGCAAGATGTAGGGCGCCAGCACCATCTCATAAACTTCATTCCAGAAGGAGTGGCGATGATCTCCCTGGGAGCGCGAGTTCACCATGTTCGAAAGAACCAGGTGGGGAGCGGCGTAGGCCACAATCTCCCACATCATTCCAAAGACATTGCTTTTACCCAAAAGCAGGTACATCAGTGGCGAGCTGACGAAGACAAGGCGCGGAATCGCGTAGAGATAATGAACAACGCAGTTGAGATAACAGAGACGCTGAGCGAACCGCAGTCCGCTGGCGAAGAGAGGATTTTCGGTCCGTAGAATCTGAACCATGCCGCGGGCCCAGCGGATACGCTGTCCCACATGCGCTGCCAGGCTCCCCGTGGCGAGGCCTGCCGCCTGCGGGATCCCGATGTACGCGGTATTCCAGCCGAGACGCTGGAGACGCAGCGCGGTATGGGCGTCCTCGGTTACGGTCTCGACTGCTATGCCGCCGATCTGTTCGAGAGCTTCGCGCTTGATCACCGCGCAAGAACCACAAAAGAACGTGGCATTCCACAGATCGTTGCCGTCCTGGACAACGCCGTAGAAAAGAGCGCCTTCATTGGGAACCTTGCGAAAGACGTTGAGATTTCGTTCAAAAGGATCCGGAGAATAAAAGTGATGAGGCGTTTGCACCACCGCCAGACGCTTGTCCTTGAAGAACCAGCCCATCGTGACCTGCAGGAAGGAGCGCGTTGCGACATGATCGCAGTCGAAGATGGCAATGTATTCGGACTTAGTCTTTTTGAGCGCGCTGTTGATATTGCCGGCCTTGGCATGAGCATTTTCGGAGCGTGTGATATATCCTGCTCCGCACTCCTCCGCAAACTCCTGGAACTTTGTTCGCCGTCCGTCATCGAGGATGTAAACATGGAGCCGGTCCTGAGGCCAGTCAATGCTCAGGGCCGCCAGCACGGTGGGACGGACGACTTCGATCGACTCGTTATAAGTGGGGATAAAGACATCCACGGAAGGCCACTGGTCGACATCGGAAGGCAGGGGCGCCGGCCGTCGCTTCAAGGAACGCGCGCTTTGAAAGTACCCGAGCAGCAGAATGAGAACCTCGTAGCTTTCTGCGCAGAGAAGTATGATGGCGAAGACAAGGCTGATCCGATCGACGTTCCAGCCCGAGTTATTCAGGAAGCTAACCGAGCTGGTCCATCGCCAGATGATGTAGCGAAGGGAACAGAAGAGCGATGCGACTATCAGCATCGAGGTAGTAAGGCGAGACGCACTCAGGCGCCCCAAGACGATGCAGCAACCGACAAGAAGGCTTCCGAAGACAACCTGGTCAGTCCAGGTGAGAGGCATGCGAATCAGCAGTGCCAAACCCAGAACGATGGGTAGAAGAAGAAACACCGAGCGTAGGCTGCGAGGCTTTCCTTTAGAATGCTGATCTGCGTTCAGGAGCATAGGGGCAGCCTTTCCGTTTCTAAGCCGAATAGTTCAGAATGACCGAGGTCAGCGCTGCCTGGGAGGGCCAGTTGGTGACTCACAATCTTGAAGAGGTTCAGGAAATCGACAGATGCCTTTGCGCGGGGCGCCCATTCCACAACCGTTGTTCCCTCGGCAAGCGCTTCCGGCACGAGTGGGGAATTATGTATAGTGATGACCTGCGAGAAGTTAGCGCGATACAGACTCAGAATTTCCGAGTGCAGAGGAATCGAGGGATCGAACCGATTCAAAACGCAAATAGATTGTCGAGATGTGCTCTCCAGACTTTCCTTCAGCTTTCGCGCTCCGATTAGAGAACCGACATCCGGAATGGCGACATAAACCAGAAGTCCGGCGCCGGTGTCTTCAGTACACCGGGACGGCTGGTCGAAGATCACATGATCGAATTGTTGGGCTAGCGGCCCGGCATGGCGCTCGAGAAAACCCGCGCAGTTGCCCTTCTCCGGCCGTGCCGACTCGAACATATCGCGATTGACAATCCTGACGCCCGGTTCGAATACCGAATAAAGACCGGCAAATCGACGATAATCGGCGGTCGCCTTGTGGGTTCCGAAGTAGATGGGCAAGGCTGAACTTTCGCTCTCGTCGAAGATGGCGCATCGTCTTCCGGATCGAGCGAGAAGGCGGGCCAGAACAGCGGCAATCGCGGTTGAACCGACTCCTCCTGCCGCTCCGTGAATACTGATCGAGCTGGACCTGAGCGCAGCAATGTCAACGGTCTGGGTGGCGACAAGTGCCGGGGCGACATGATTCCAGAGATTGCGAAGAGCCGCCCGGTTTGACGTGACGGACGTGGGCTCGATCTGTTCTACTTCGGATAGGATGAGTTTCGCCTCTTCAGCCTCATCGAACTTCACGCCGGATTCGATGGCCGCTGATACGTGTAAGCCTTCATCGCTCGTCGGAACTGCCGCCTGCGAGTCGACTGCGGGAGCCGACGGACTTTCCGCCATTTCTAGAGCAATGGAAGCGGACAGCATAGCGGCTGCACTCGGGTTGAAGACTCGATAGTTGTCGCAGTCCAGATCAAAGCGCGAATACAACGCGAAGATGTCGTCTGGTGTTTGATCCATTAGTGTTTTTGCTTACTGAGCCGCGCGCAAATCGACCGTGGCTAACCGCAGCTAGCTCAACAAGCGCGTTGGAACTTGGTGTTCTCAAACAATCAGTTCGTTTTGCGAACAAATTTCTCCGGACCAACACCGGGGATAGGCCTAAGAATTTTCGGATGGGATAAAGGAAGTTGGCCATCGAACGGAATCGCAGAACGAATAACCGCGATTGCGTACAATCGGGGTTTGCGTTCCGACGATCAAAACCAGGGCGCCCCGCTGAGCCCTCACCACAATTCGTATCGACGTCCGCTGGCTTATCGGGAAGAAGCGTTTCTGCAGAGTCCGGACTCGCGTCCGCTGCGAATTCTCTCCGAGTATTTGTGGCCCCTCTCTCACTTTCAAGAAGAGAAGATTCAAGACACAATTGTTTTTTTCGGGTCCGCGCGCATTGAGGAAGAGAGTGCACTCGGGCGCTACTACAACGAAGCAAGGGAGCTGGCCAGGCTGGTTACGGTGTGGGCCGACTCAGTCTCAGAACCGGTAGGCGACTCCGAACGCGCCCGCCGATTTGTGGTCTGCTCGGGCGGAGGTCCGGGCATCATGGAAGCCGCCAATCGCGGCGCCAATGATGCCGGCGGCAAATCGATCGGACTGAATATTGGACTTCCCTTCGAACAACGCCCGAATCTCTACATCACTCCCGAGCTTTGCTTCGAGTTTCATTACTTCTTCATGCGGAAGTTCTGGTTCGCCTATTTGGCGAAGGCGCTCGTGGTGTTTCCAGGGGGTTTCGGGACCCTGGATGAGATGAGTGAAATCCTGACGCTGGCGCAAACTAAGAAGCTCGAAAGCAAAATCCTGATCGTGCTGTACGGTTCGGAATTCTGGAACGAGATTATCAATTTCGAGGCGCTTGTAAAGCACGGCGTGATCTCACGGGAAGATCTCAATTTGTTTCGTTTTGCGGACAGCCCGGAAGATGCGCTAAAGATTCTGCAAGAGGGCTTAACGAATTATTATCTCGAGCCTGAGAGAACGTTGGCTACGCCAATGGAGGAAACGCCGGAAATTGCCCGATCCCGAACCTCCTAAATGCCAATTTGAAACTCCAGGGCATTGCGTGAGTCCCATGTCTTGGAGGTGGAGCTTGCCGGACACTGAACACGAGAGTGAAATCAAGAAGCTTGCAGCGATTATCAGAAGCATCAAGTTCGCGATGCTGACTACGGTCGAAGAGGACGGGACCATGCATAGCCGCCCGATGGCCACGCAGGAGATTGACTTCGACGGCGATCTCTGGTTTTTTACTCGTGTCGATTCCACTAAGGTATCTGAGACCAATCGGCATCAGCAGGTGAATGTGGCCTTTGCGGATCCGGAGAAAAACAAATTCGTCTCAGCTTCCGGGCTGGGAACGCTGGTTCGAGACCGTGAGAAGATCGAAGAACTCTGGAAACCCGTTTACAAGACTTTCTTTCCTGAAGGGCTGGAAGATCCGGAGATTGCGCTGTTAAAAGTCACCGTTCAGTGGGCGGAGTATTGGGATTCGGCAAGCTCAGGTATTGGCCGCGCTTTCAATTTTGCTCGTGCTTACACCACAAAAGACGCTTCCAAATTAGGCGATCACGCCAAAGTTAAACTGAGCTGACGAGTGACGAAGCGCCAAGCGTCATAAGATGTCATCATGCGTTTCGTCACATTTCAAGTCGATGGACAAGGCCGCCCCGGAGCGTTAGCCGACAAAGACACAATCGTAGATCTCACGGGTGCAGGTTTCGCTTCCATTCTGCAGGTGATTCAAGCTGGAGAAGAAGGGCGCAAGAAGATCGAGAAGTTTTTATCAGAGGCTCCCGCGGATACCAAACGACCGCTTGCGAATATTAAATTGTCAGCTCCCATTCCGAAGCCCAACAAACTGATCTGCGTCGGATTGAATTACCTGGATCATGCCAAGGAAACCAACTCTGAAATTCCGCAGGTTCCCACCATTTTCAACAAGTTCGCGACCTCGGTGATTGGTCCGTTAGACAAGATCGTTCTTCCCAAGGTGTCAAAAGCTCCTGATTACGAGGCGGAATTCGCCTTTATCATCGGCCGCGGAGGACGTCATATCAAGGCCGAAGACTGGCCGAACCACATTTTCGGGTACACGATTATCAATGACGTGAGCGCCCGCGATTATCAGCGAGCCACCACACAATGGCTCATGGGTAAAACCTTCGATACATTTGCTCCAATGGGACCGTGGATCATCACTGCAGACGAGATCAAAGATCCGCATAACCTGGACATCAGCATTGAGATCAACGGCGAAGTGCTTCAGAATTCCAACACACGGGAATTAATCTTCAAGATACCCGACCTAATCGCCTTCCTTTCCAGTGTTTTTACGCTCGAGCCGGGTGATATCGTTTCAACCGGTACGCCCGCTGGGGTTGGAGTAGCGCGACAGCCGCCGCGGTTTTTGAAGGCTGGTGACGATGTGGTGGTCAAGATTCCGATGATTGGGCAATTGCAAAATCCGGTCGTAGCAGAATCATAAGCGGTAATTGCTTCAATCGAAGTATGCCGTCCTTCACATTGGGCCAACTTGCAGATCTGTTGAACTGCGAAATAGCCGGGAACTCCAAGGCCGAGATCGTTGGAGTTTCCACTGTCGATAAAGCTGGCCCTGGTGACATCACTTTTCTCACAAATCCAAAATATATAGCTAAAGCCAGAACCACAAGAGCTTCGGCGATCATCGCGGCCAGTGAAGTGAAAGATTCGCCGGCCGCGACGCTAATCTCCGGCAACCCGTATTACACGTTTTCACGAGCTCTGGCGCTCTTCTATCAGCCGCCAAAACCTATCCCCGGTATTCATCCGACCGCTATTCTGGCAGCGACGGCGCAGGTTGGAGAGAACTGTTCGATCGGTCCTTACGCGGTAGTTGGTGACGACACCGTAATTGGAGCAGATGCAATCATCTATCCGCATGCTGTGATCTACGACGGCTGCACAATCGGTGACGATTTTACCGCTCATTCCCATGTCTCGGTCCGTGAATACACGCGAATAGGAAACCGAGTGACCTTGCACAACGGCGTCGTGGTCGGCGGGGACGGCTTCGGCTTCGCAAAGGGCGACGATGGCCGTCAGTACAAGATTGTACAGTCCGGAATAACGATCATCGAAGATGATGTCGAGATTCAAACTTTAAGCTCAGTAGATCGCGCGACGCTTGGAGAGACCAGGGTCAAACGTGGCGCTAAGATCGATAGTTTATGTCAGATCGGCCACGCTTGCGTAGTCGGCGAAGATAACATTATCTGCGGGCAAACCGGTCTCGCCGGAAGCACGATTCTGGAAGGAAACGTAATCCTGGCCGGCCAGACTGGTTCGGCTGGCCACCTCACCGTGCATAAAAACGCCATCGCCTGGGCACAATCCGGTCTCAATCGTGATGTACCCGAAGGGGCGATCGTCAGCGGATCGCCTGCATTGCCTTCGGGTGATTGGCTCCGTGCTTCTGCCATTCAACAGCGGCTTCCGGAGATGCTCCGAACGATCCGAGCGTTGGAGCGTCGGGTGGCTGACTTAGAAAACAAGAAGTAGTTTGTGGGCAACGTAGGGTTGACTCAGCCCAAGGCTTGTAAGCGAATTTTTACACAAGTGCACTAAGACATACACAAGGGCACGCGACCATAAAGCTGACGCGACCTCTCGTTCTTTTTCTCTCCCTAAAATGAGTCCCTTAAAATGAGTGCCTTAGCTCCCCAACAGCAAATCTTTATCACTGCGCGTCGGCTAACCGAGTTAGAAGTGACTCGGGAAATCAGCCGAGTCGTTTCTTCTTCTCGCGAAGACGAAATTATTCTGGAGGCGATCGGCTCCTTGGCTCTGAAGGTCAGCGGAGTCAAAGGAATTAACGTAGAGAAAATCGTTGAAACGAATTCCTACTTCAGCAACACGGCCTTATGGAATGCCCCGGATGGTAAGCCCATTGGATCAGCTGTCGCCGACCTTACGTCAAACGGTCAAAAGTGGGGCGAACTGCGGCTCTACTTCGACCTAACATCCGATGTTCTTGAAAGTCCGCTGCGATTTGTCAGATTCCTGGCCCAGCAAATCGAAGGCGTTCTGAACAAGTCCAGTCTTGAATATCAGAGTGATCAGTTCCGGAAACAGATACAAAATCTGCGTTTGATCGTGGCGCGGCGAAAGGCTATCCACCGGGCGAAAGCGCTGGTGGCAAACACTCGAAATACGTCGGACCAAGAGGCGCTTCGTACAATGTGCAGCTTGAGTCGCGAGTCAGGAAGAACACTGCATCAGATCGCTGAGGCTTTTATTTTCAGCGACGAACTAAAGTGGCAGGGCGGACAGCGTTACCGGCCGCGGCAAGTACGTCCGATTCGTTTTGCCTCGAGCAAGAATTACTGGAATCGCTACTGACTGGGCCGCTCAAGCCACTTGAGTGACTGCGGCTGTGATTGCTCACATCGCATCGTTTCAGAGACTCCCGCGACCATATCGGCACAGGAATTTGTAATACCTGATCTCAGAGCAGCTTCTTCGCTCTTTCCTGAGACTGTCTTGCAGGTTGTGTGGCCGTTAAACGCCATGCAAACCTCCACCCGATAGCGCGGTCCGTGCAGCGTAGAATACGCTATCAACGCGATGAACCCAAGCACGAACGCTGCAATCACGAGACCGATTTTACTCACGTGGCGGACTCAATAAAGAAGTTTCCCATTTGCCTGAACTTGTCATAGCGCTGCTCAATCAATTGCTCCGGAGTCAAAGTCGCTAATTCTCCCAGCGCCTGCACCAGAACTTCACGCACCGCCTGGATAACCGCCTCAGGATTCAGGTGAGCGCCACCGGGCGCTTCCGGAACAACACCGTCGACAACTTTCATGGCGAGGAGATCATCGGAAGTCATCTTGAGAGCAGCGGCGGCTTCGGGCGCTTTGCCGGAGTCTCTATAGATGATAGCCGCGCAGCTCTCGGGCGAGATCACGCTGTAGTAGGCATTCTCCAGCATGTAGACCCGATTTGCGACTCCGATACCCAACGCTCCGCCGCTACCGCCTTCTCCGATTACGACACTAACGACCGCACTCCGCAGCCGCGACATTTCGCGCAACGAATAAGCAATCGCTTCGGCTTGTCCGCGTTCCTCTGCGTCAATCCCCGGGTAAGCGCCAGGCGTATCGATAAACGTAATGATAGGACGACGGAACTTGGAGGCAAGCTGCATCAGACGAAGAGCCTTACGGTAGCCCTCCGGCTTCGGCATGCCGAAGTTTCGAAGCAATTTCTCCTTGGTATCGTGACCCTTTTGCTGGCCGATCACCATAACTGGCTTATTTTCCAGAAAACCCATTCCCCCGATGATGGATTTATCATCACCAAAGAGACGATCCCCATGCAGTTCTTCGAAACCGGTGATCAGACCTTGTATGTAGTCCCTCGAATGGGGCCGTTTTGGATGTCTTGCGATCTGGACTCGTTCCCAACTCGGGTTAGAAATAGGAAGTTCGGCGTCCACTTCCTCTGATTCAAACGTTTGCTCCTCTTCGGCCATTTCAGTTAACTAGGATCTCCATTGATTCCGGACCACAAATTTTCTCTAATTCTGCCTTAAACTCGCGATCGGGTCTCACTTTGGCCGCAAGATCCATGACTACGGAAAAATCGCGCGCCTTATCGAGTCGAAGCCGCACTTCGGTAGCACCACCTTTTCGTGAAAAAAGTTCGTTCAATGCATCAGCCTTCTCATTGGAGTTCTCATCTTTGAGCCAGATCCGGATCGATATAACGGAAGGCATATTCACCCGAGCGTCCTCCAACAAGACCATTTCCTGGATGGAAAGTTTCGGCGGACAGCCCTCCTCCGGGAGAATGTTGGCGCGAATCATAACGGCCGCATCCTCTTTAATCGACGAAAGTAGTTCCTCGTAGCGGGTGGCGAAGACCATGGCATCTGCGGTTCCGTGCCGATCGCCGATTTTCATCGCGGCCCAGTATTTCCCTTCCCGGTTGCTCTTTCGAACGATGCTTGTGAGAATTCCGCACATCGTCACGCAAAAATTCTTTTCCAGGCTTTCGAGGTTATCGGTGAAATGCGTAGCGAGGTCAGCTACTTTGTCTTTGAAGCGATCAAGCGGATGGCCCGACACGTAAATCCCCAGGACCTCTTTCTCGCCGGCTAACTTTTGCTCCATCGTCCAGTCCTGAAGCTTGGCCATCGGATGATCTACCTTCTCCTCTTCCGAATCGAGAAATCCGAACAGCCCATGCTGGCCCATTTCGCGATCACGCGACGTACGAAGACCGGACTCAATCGCCCGGTCGATCGCCTCAGTGAGTTGGGCCCGATTCGCGCCGGTCGAGTCGAAGGCGCCCGCCTTAATCATGCTCTCGATCACGCGCCGATTCACGTTGCCCAGATTTACACGTTCGCAAAAATTATATAAAGAGGTGAAAGGGCCTCCCTGCTGGCGTGTCAGAACGATCGCATCCACCGCTCCCTGTCCAACATTTTTCACCGCCCCGAGACCGAAGCGAATGGCTTCCCCAGCCGGCGTGAAGTGCAGGTCGCTTTGATTGACGTCCGGTGGAAGAACCTGAATGCCCATCTCGCCGCACTCGTTGATGTACTTCACCGTCTTGTCCATGTTGCCCGACTCGGAAGTGAGCAGGGCAGACATGAACTCGACCGCATAATGGGCTTTCAAATAGGCAGTGATGTACGCGAGATAGGCGTAAGCGGCAGAGTGAGACTTATTGAACCCGTACCCGGCAAACTGCTCCATCAGATCGAAGATCTTGGCGATTTTCTTGGCCGGGTAGCCCGCTTTCGCCGCCCCCGTGATGAAGCGCTCGCGCTGTTTTGCCATTTCGTCGGCCTTCTTCTTTCCCATAGCGCGGCGGAGAATGTCAGCGTCGCCCAGAGAATAGCCCGCCAGCTTATTCGAGATCTGCATGACTTGTTCCTGGTAGAGAATCACGCCGTATGTCTCGGACAGGATCTCTTCGAGTTCAGGCAAGTCATAAACAATCGGCTTGCGGCCATGCTTACGATCGATGAAGTCCGGGATCATGCCGCCCTGAATCGGACCCGGGCGGTACAGCGCGTTCAGAGCGCAAAGATCTTCTACGCGATTGGGCTGATAGCGGCGCAGAATGTCCTGCATACCGGCTGATTCGAACTGGAAGACGCCACTCGTCAGCGCCTGACTGAAGATTTTGTTGTAAGTAGCAGCGTCATCAAGAGGGATATCCTCCATGTTGAGATTCACGCCGCAGTATTTGCTGATGAGTTTGACCGCTTCATCAATGATGGTGAGCGTTGTGAGCCCGAGAAAGTCCATCTTCAACAAACCCAGCTTCTCGAGGCCGAGCATGTCGTACTGCGTCACGATTTCCTGCTTGTTCGTGACGTAAAGAGGCACCAGCTCCTTCAGCGGAACCGACGAGATGACAACTCCGGCCGCATGGACTCCGGAGTTCCGTGCGACTCCCTCCAGCTTCCTGCTCACCTCTAATACTTCCTGGACGCGAGGCTCCTTAGCTGCCAACGCCTTCAACTCGGGATCTTCCACCGCCTGCTCCAGCTTGATGTTCAGCTGCTTAGGAACAAGCTTGGAGATACGATCTACTTCTGCGAAGCTCATGTCGAGCACTCGGCCGACATCCTTAATTGCGGCTTTAGCGGCGAGCGTTCCGAACGTGATGATCTGCGAGACCTGCTCGCGGCCGTACTTTTCCGTTACGTATTGGATTACTTCCCCGCGCCGGTTCGTACAGAAGTCGATATCGATGTCGGGCATGCTGATGCGTTCCGGGTTGAGGAAGCGCTCGAAGAGGAGACCGTATTCGAGCGGATCGACATCGGTGATCTCCATGGCATAGCTCACCAGACTGCCGGCGGCAGAACCGCGCCCCGGTCCGACCGGTATACCTTTTTGCCTTGCAAAGCGGATGAAATCCCAGACGATCAGGAAGTATCCAGCAAATTTCATCTGCTGAATCATCAAGATCTCTCGCTCGAGACGTTCCACGTAATCGGGCAAATCATATTTCAGACGCCCCTGCTTACGGAGAGCCTCCAGGCGGTGGCGCCGCTTTTCAAAACCCTCCCGTGCTATGTAAGCGAAGTAGCTATCGGCAGTGTGTTCTTCAGGAACATCGAAGCGAGGAAACGGATCTTTTACTTTTTCGAGCTTGACGTGGCAGCGCTGCGCTATATCCCAAGTGCGGTCGAGGGCGTGCTCCACTTCGCCAAACAGCGCCATCATCTCGGCTCGGGTTTTTATAAAAAAGTCAGGAGTGGAGAATCGCATCCGATTGGGATCGGACATCGTCTTGCCCGTCTGAATGCAGAGCAGAATTTCGTGGGCGCGGACATCATCGTGCGACAGATAGTGGGCATCGTTGGTGACCACCAGCGGAATATCCGTGTCGGCGGACATGCGATGCACCTGTGGCAACAGCAGTTTGTCCTGGTCGAGCCCGTGATCTTGCAACTCGAGGAAGAAGTTGTTCTTGCCGAACAGGTCGACATACTCGTTCGCCATGCGGCGGGCATCTTCGTAACGATCAGCCAGAATGGTCTCGTTGATGTCGCCTCGCAGGCAGGCCGACATCGCGATCAGGCCTTTCGAATGGTGAGCAAGCAGGTCTTTATCGATACGAGGTTTGTAGTAGAACCCGTCCAGATAGCCTGTCGAAACTAACTGAATCAGATTCTTATAGCCTTCCTGGTTTTCACATAAGAGAACCAGGTGGTTATAGCGATCCGAATCGGAGCGAGTCTTGTGGCCTTGCTGGGACACATAGACTTCGCAGCCGATCACCGGATGAACTCCATGGGCAGTTGCTTCGTTATAGAACTCGACAGCTCCAAACAGATTGCCGTGATCGGTCATCGCAATCGCCGGCATCTCCTGCTTCTGGGCAATTCCCATTAGCTTTTTGATGTCGCAGGCTCCATCGAGCAACGAGTAGTCGGTATGACAGTGAAGGTGAACGAACGGGCGTTCGGACATGCGTGGTTCTTCTTAGTTTAGCGGTCAGGAGGACGGCAAACCGAGCGTACCTCGGTTTTTGGACCGTTACACAACTTTAATCCCGCTGTAACAGTGCTTCGGTAACTTTGTTTTGACTTAGTCAATAGTTCCAGCCACCGGGGGGTCATTGTGTGTCTGGGGCGCAACTACAAACGGTAAGGGAGTCTATGAAAGCACAGAGGATTCTGAGAGTGCTCTGCCTCTCTGTCCTGTCGGTTCAAATCTGGGCACAAAGCCCAAATACGAACTCCACAGCACAGCCGGCCAGCACCGACGACCTGCAGCAACTTCGAGATCGTCTTTCGAAAGAGGAAGAAGAGCTCAAAAAACTGCAACAATCGATTGAAGAGCAGAGAAACATGCTCGATAAGGCGGTGAAGACCCAACCAGTCGCTCCCGCTCCAGGTACAGCGCCAGCCACTACTGCGCCCGCGACTGCCGCACCGGCGACTTCTGTACCCACAACAGCAGCACCGACTGATGCAAATGCCCCGGCAGAGGTGGGGAGTCCCGCCAAGATCGTGCCCGTTTCGAATACGCCGGTCAGAAATGTAGCCAACGGGCGCTATCGGCAGCACAACGAAACAGCGCCTCCTTCGCCTTTGTCGATCAGCTTGGGCAACACTACTCTGACTCCACTGGGCTTTGTCGACGCGACATTCTTTTGGCGGTCCACCGCAGTTGGAAGCGGCATTGGAACGAACTTTCCTGGTATTCCTCTCAACAACGTCCCGAACGGCCGTCTTTCAGAGACGAATTTCTCGGCACAAAACTCGCGAATCGGCTTCCGGGTCGATTCCAACTTCATGGGTTGGAAAGTACTCGGTTATCTGGAGGCTGACTTCCTTTTCAACAACGACGCTAATAGTTTTCAGGTCACCAGCAATTCGGCAGGCCTGCGGCTCCGTAACTACTTTGTAGATGTTAACGATGGCACCTTCGAAATACTCGGCGGACAGGACTGGAGTTTTCTCACACCGAACCGCAAAGGCCTTTCTCCTCTGCCAAGCGATATCTTCTACAGCCAGAACGAGGACACGAATTACCAGGCGGGCCTGATCTGGGCGCGTCAACCTCAGTTTCGCTTTATCGCCCATCCCAACGAGAACGTCGCGTTCGGTGTTTCTCTTGAAAATCCTCAGCAATATATAGGTGGTGGGAACGGTTCCGGTGCAACCACTATTCCGAGCTTCCTAAATAGTCAAACCTCGTTTACCAATCAGTTCCAGTTCAGTGAACCGCTGTCAGCAGGCGCCAGCATTACACAGGTGCCGAACCTGATGCCGGATATTATCGCCAAAGTTGCCTTCGACGGGAAGGTCGGCAAGCGCGACATGCACGTTGAAGTAGCCGGATTGGTCAGCGGGTTTAAAGACTACATCCCGAATACTTCGCCTTACAACACGAACCGTTATGTTCGCCAGGGCGGCCACACTCTCTTCGGCTTTGGTGGATCTATCAACTCCAATCTGGAACTGTTCAAGAATTTCCGACTGATAGAAAACGCGTTCATCAGCTCGGGGGGCGGTCGTTACATATTCGGCATGGCGCCAAATTTCGTGGTCCGGCCCGACGGCAACCTCTCGCCAGTCCACAGCGGCTCAACCGTTGACGGATTTGAATACCAGGCGCGGCCGAACACTCTGCTGGCAGCCTACTACGGTGGAACCTACATCGGCCGCAACGTAATCTATGATCCGACCGCCACCGGCAGTACGCCAGCAACGCCGGTCTACGCAGGCTATGGATTCAGCGGATCCGGGGTAACCCAGAATCGTGATATTCAGGAAATTACGTTCGACTGGGTTCAGACGCTCTGGAAGAACAAGAACTACGGTGCATTGTCCTTGATCAACCAGTATTCGTACGTGTTCAGAGAGCCATGGTACGTCAACAGAACCACCAATCCGAAAGAAACCCACACCAACATGGTTTGGATCAACCTTCGCTACACCTTGCCATAAAGGACTCGAAAAATACGTGAAGAAAGGGGCGCTGCTTCGGCAGTGCCCTTTTTTTTGTGGATCACGCAGTTGAAAATGTAGAGGTGGACTCCGGCACGCTCGAAGACATTATTCAATCGGAGATCGCATGCGCCGGCGCCATCAGTGTGGCCCGGTTCATGGAGTTCGCTCTCTACGAACCGGCTTACGGGTACTACCGGCGCAATGTAGATCCGTTCGGCATCAGCGGAGATTTCTTCACGGCTGAGCAGCTTCAACCGTTGTTCGGAGATCTGCTGTCCGCTTACGCTGCGATGCTCTGCAGGTCTCGATCTTGCCAAAATGACACCTTTGCCATTCTCGAATTAGGATCCGGAAGAGGCGAACTCAAGGAGGCCTTTCGCGACTTCAACTTCCTTGCATACGACTGGCAAGGTGATGAGCTACCGTCTGGATTATCGGGATTGGTGATCGCGAACGAATTCTTTGACGCTCTTCCGGTTCACGTGCTTCATCGACGGGCGGAGGGGTGGACGGAAAGGAGAGTGAACTTCCGCGGTGGAGGATTTCTCCTCGAAGATTACGAATCGAATCTGACCGAGGAGATGGAGGACTACCTTGCCCTCTATGGCCGGTTCATCCCAGTCGGCGGATCGCTGGAGGTGAACATTGAGCTTCACCGGTGGGTAGAGCGAGTGAGCCGTCTTCAAATAGCCGGTCGTTTCCTGATCATCGACTATGGATACTTCGCCCCGGAGCTGGCTCGCTTCCCCCTGGGCACAGTGATGTCATACAAAAATCACGTTGCCGATCGTAATGTGTTTTCGAATCCGGGCCTGCGAGACATCACGTCTCATGTAAATTTTTCAGACTTGGAGGATGCTGCTGTACGAAACGGATACCGCATTCTCGCCAACGACACTCTTGCCGACTGGGCGATCAGAGTATGGGACGAAACCGCTTTAGAACAGAAGTGGGCCACTGCCGACCAGCGATGGAAACTGCAGTGGAAGCAACTCTTATTCGGGATGGGACAGACATTTCGCGTGCTGGAACTGGAAAAAGCTCTCTAAAAAACAAAAGCCCCCGAAAAAACTCGGGGGCGAATGTCACGTTCATCCGCTAGCGCGGACGATACTTTTACTTCTTCTTCTTAGCAGGAGCTTTCTTTGCAGCTTTCTTTGCTCCTGTGCTCTTCGAAGCGGCTTTCTTAGTTGCGTTCTTCATCTATCAAATTCTCCCTAAACGTAAATTTGCAATCCTTACAGATCGCAGTGTGATTCATATATAAATTTGTTCGCAAGATAAGTCAAGAAAAAAATGTCAAAGAGGATGCTCTTGGGGCAATCTTTGCTCAAGAATGCTCCAAACGTAGGAGCAAAATTTTGTTTTACCCTTTGGAGAGGTGCTACATGCTCCCGCGATATCAGTTCACGCAAGAAAGCTCAAGCTGTCGGGTGAACATTTGACGCTCTCATCCGCGATGCGGCGGACAGCGGCGAATCATTACTCGAAGACCGCGGCGACAAGTCTGGTCGTCGCGGCATTGCTCTTTGCCTCATCCGGATGCAGAAAGAAGCATCAGCATGTTGCTCATGTTCCCGCAGCGCCCAGGGCAAGCTCACCCGGTTCGCAGCGCCACGGTGGCGGCGCTCCGGCCGTTGCCATTGGACACACCGAAGAAGGAATCGCAAGCTGGTACGGCATCCCGTATCATGGCCGGCCTGCTGCCGACGGGGAAATTTATGACATGGAGACGCTGGTAGCAGCGCATCGCGTGTTGCCCTTCAACACCTGGTTGAAAGTAACCAATGTTTCCAACAGCAGGACAGTGACGGTGAGGGTAATCGATCGTGGCCCTTTTGTAGGTGGGCGCATCATTGATCTTTCGAAAGCCGCAGCGAGAGAGATCCAGTTGCTCGGGCCGGGTATTGGACGAGTCCGCATAGAAGTTGTTGCCGCACCCACCGACAATCCGTCAATCGATTTCTATAGTGTGCAAGTTGGCGCATTTTCAAGCCAGGAAACTGCAGAGCATGTTCGGCTGCAGTACGCGCAACGGTTTGGAACGGCGCAGGTCGCCATCAAGCAAGGGAGGGTCCCTCTGTGGCGCGTGCTAGTGGGCAAGGAACCAACCATTGCCGCGGCACAGCAACTTGCGGGCGTGCTCTCCACCGAAAACAAAAACGTGTTTGTTGTTCGTTTGGACCAAGCGGCTGGACCTCTCGGCCAGAACCTGACCACGCCTCCATCCCAAACAGCTACGATCCCGCAGCGCTAGTTCGCGTACGAACGAGATTTTCTCCGAACGAACGGCACTGGATAACTGAGGTGAGTGGCCCTCGCGCCGCTGTGACAACGACATCTACTCCGGATACTTCTCCCCTGTCGACCTTGGTTGGCAGTTCGTCCGCCATGAAGCAGGTTGCCAAGCTTGTATCGCGAATGGCGAAGTCGCGCTTCCCGGCTCTGATTCTTGGTGAAACAGGAACCGGCAAAGAAGTAGTAGCTCGCGCCATTCACAACCTGGAGCCGCGCGGTCCCTTTGTGGTGGTGGATTGTTCTTCGCTCGTCGGACCGCTGATGGAAAGCGAACTCTTCGGCTATGCCAAGGGCGCCTTCACCGGCGCTCACGTTCAGAAACTTGGTTTACTGGATGCGGCGAACGGGGGCACGGCGTTCTTCGATGAGATTGGCGAACTGCCGCTGGAGGTGCAGCAGAAGCTACTAAGAGTGCTGCAGCAGAAGGAGTTTCGCGCAGTAGGCGGCTTGACGCAGAGAACATCCAATTTCCGCGTCATCGCGGCCACGAACCGTGATCTCGCCACTGAAGTGGATAAAGGACGTTTTCGGCAAGATCTCTACTACCGTCTCAACGTCATCAAGTTGAGGTTGCCTCCACTGCGCGAACGCAAAGAGGACATCCCACTTCTCATCTCACATTTTCTAGAGCGTTACGGAAACGGACACAGCATTCCAAAAGACAGCATGGACGCTCTGTTGCAATACGACTGGCCGGGAAACGTACGTGAACTTGAACATACCGTTCAACAGATGGTGGCAATGAATTCCGGGCAGTGGATTTCGATGGCGGACCTACCGTCTTCCGTTGTTACCAACGCTGCCGAACGGATTGCCAAGAGCCAAAATATCGGTTCGCCTGTCTTCAGTTCTCCGGGTGAAGGAGGAAACGGCATCCTCCCGCTGGCCGAAGTTGAGAAACGAGCCATCCTGCAGGCCCTGGAAGTGGCGAAGGGAGATCGTACTTTGGCTGCGGCGATGCTGGATATCGGGCGAACCACGCTGTATCGAAAACTTAAGGACTACGGTTTGTAAGATTAGGTTCGTGCGGATTGCACTTGATGCCACTTACAGCGTTGACCCTTACCCATCCGGCATTGCCATCTATTCAGGAGAGCTCATCTCAGGCCTACCCAAGCGCTATCAGGAGCATGAATTCGTCTTCTGTTATCGCCTCAAACAGTGGACAAGAGCGATCAAACCAAAAGCGTCGAATGTCAGGATGCGCCCTTTACTCCCTCCGCTGCCTACGTTTCGAGCCAACATCTTCCATGCGCTGAATCAGCGCGTCGATCACCGCCCCGCCAAGATCGTGATCAGCACCTTCCACGACCTATTCGTCTTGACCGGCGAGTATTCGTCCCCCGACTTTCGAACGCGATTCGCCACGCAAGCTCGGCAAGCGGCCGCGAATTCGGACTTCATCATAGCGGTATCGGAATTTACAGCGACACAGATTGTGGAGCTCCTGAATTTTAATCGTTCCAGGATTCGAGTCGTTCCGCACGGCGTTCATTCGCCATCGGGAGCTGCATCGACCGGCCGAACGAGAGAAAAAATTGTGTTGTTCGTAGGCGCCCTGCAAACTCGCAAGAACGTACGCCGCCTGGTACAAGCCTTTCGCTGCCTGCCGCAAGACTGGCGACTGGTGCTCGCCGGCGCGCCTTCCGGATACGGAGCCGACCGAATACTGGACGAGATTTCCGCCGACTCCACTGGTCGAATTGAAGTGACAGGCTACGTCAGTAAAGACAAATTGTTAGAACTCTATTCCCGTGCCTCGATCTTCGCTTTCCCCTCGTTAGACGAAGGGTTTGGCATTCCGTTATTGGAGGCAATGGCTCACGGTGTCCCTGTCATCACGTCGAATCGGTCAGCGCTCTCGGAAGTAGCCGACAATGCAGCTTTACTGATAGATCCAGAGGAGACCGAACAGCTATGTGAGGCGCTGAAAACGCTCGCCGTCGACGAGAGCCTAAGAACAACGCTGGCGTCACTAGGACGTCATCGCGCACAAGCTTTTTCTTGGGAGAAAACCCTGACCAAAACTTTTGAAGTCTACAAAGAGGCAGCCAAAGATTACTTCTGATCTTCCTCGATAGAGATTTTTAACGCCCGGAGAAACTTTTGATCTTGGGATGTAAGCCGTATCTTCCCCGTTGACTCGTAATGCACAGGGGCGTCAGATTGGTGATCGAGGTCAGCAGAATCACCGTCTTCGTCAGAGTCTTCGCGTTTGTTGAAACCTATGGTTGCTTCGAGCACTAGAAAAACGTCGTAGCCGGCCCGCTTGATTTCACCGATAGCGCCCGCAATGCGATCCGAGTCGGACAACGATTCGTTGATTGCATTACCAAGCTCCTGCATCAGCTCCTTCAATCTTTCGTCCAAGTTGACCCCTTTCTCGGGTACCTTCAGGGTATCATCCAAATTACGCATTGGCATCTGCCACGACATCTGAATAATGCAAGAGATTCGCACCAACTTAGTAGTGCGCTGAGGTTTTCATCCCGTTCACACAATTTGATGCAGAACAGTATAGGATTTACTCTTTGTAATCGATCCCACAGGAGTACTGTGGTTTACGAAATAGCGCTAAATCTCCGAGCTTTTTTGTTCGTAAGGCTTACTCGAGTACCGCGCTGCCTCGGCTTGGGCGCCCGCTGTGTTGTCGTGTGTGCGAATCGCGAGTTTGTACTCGTTTACAGCTCGATCACGCTGTCCGCCGACATCGAAGATCTTGCCCAGATTGACGTGCGACCAAACTTCGGTCCATTTCGGATCAAGATCTCCGTTAATGGCGGAGCGGAACTCGTTGGCAGCGGATTGATAGTTATTCTGCCGGAAGAAAAGCTCACCGATGCGGTAGTGTGCCAGCGAGCTGTTTTTGTTTACCTCCAGCGCCTTCTGATATTCCCGAAGAGCGTTAGGGAAATCGTTAACTTCGACAAACTGTTCCCCTCTTCGGATGGCGACTGAAATTTCAATACTAGGATCCAGACGCAGCAGCACGTGATTGGGATCGATAGATACTTTGCGCGGCTTACCGAAGGTATCGACACTGAACTCGGACGAGGTGCCGGTTACCTCTACTCGTTTATCTTCCGGGTTTCCTTCGGTCTCGATCCGTAGATCAACCGGCATCCGGAATGTATCCAGATCCTGATTGACTTTGCCGACGATTCGAAAGCCCTTCTGAGTTCGAAGCACGGTGTACTCAAGCTTGAACTCGGGGGAGCCACTCGACTCCAACCATTGAATAAAGAAGTAGCGAAGGTCCTGGCCCGATATCTGCTCCATCACCTTACGAAAGTTTTCGGTGTTGGCGGACTGCCAGCTGTACTTATCCATAAAGGCGTGCAAGCCTTTTGTGAAGTTTGCATCGCCAAGAACGCTGCGAAGCATGTTCAGAACTGCGGCGCCTTTGGCAGCAGTCAGGGCCCAGTACTCCGGCGAGTAGTCCTCGAGGCGCGCAGCTTGGAGAACGGGGGGGTCCTTGACCGTCAACGCTTCGACATAGGTAGACTTGAGGTCCGCATCCATAGCGCCCTGCCCGGCAGTGTGCTCCAGATAAAGAAGCTCAGAAAAGCGAGCCGGTCCGTTTACCAGCCATAAGTGGTTCCGGTTGGTGGGTGAAACAAGCATGCCCCACCACTGCCGCGACAATTGATTGGCGAGCACCCGGCGATTGACAGATTGATTGATAGAACCAGGAGCAAGAAAAATGATTCCAGGGGCGGAATAGCCATTCACCGCGCCTGCTTCTGTTTCGAAGAGCGTCAAATTCGCCTGCGGAGCGAGACCGTATTCCGTGGTAAAGAACGACATGATCTTGCCCGTCTCTTCGCCATAGGCTTGCGACTGCTTTGCCTGGTCGCCGCGAAAAAAGACCTGGCTGCTTATCCCTTCAGACGAGACATGAACGCCACTTTCTTTCTCGATCGCGATGCTCCCCGGAAAGCTTGCCTTCTCATAATGAAACGAGTACAGAGTGCGATTGTTATCAGCCTTGTCTTTCTTCGCATCACCGCTCCCGATCACAACGTAATCCGACGGCGTGGTGATTCGCAGATCTGCCGCGAAGCGATTTACCGTGTAGCCGCTGACGGGGAACCAGCGGGCCGGATAAAGCAGATAGCCGAAATCTGGATGAAGCGCTGCGAACTTAATTCCCGAGACCGGTGAATCTTCGTCGCCTGTCAGCTTCCCGTCGTACGTGACTGCGATCTGGCACGCCTGGCCCTTGGTCAAGGTACTCGGAAAAGTTACTTTGACCGAAAAGTCTTGCGGATTCCGAGCTCCGGACAAAGGCTTGCCCTGATTGTCCACCACCTTCGTAACGTTTAACGCATTGTTGAGTTCGAAGGTGACGTCGTTGGTGTTATCGAGAGGCGTAAAGGTAATCTGCGCGGTGGCAACAATGGATTGGGTGCGAGGGTTGACGTCCGCCTCAATGACGTATTTCTGTACGTCTACCCGGACAGCCTTCTCCGGCGTTTGCCCAGAAGAAATCGAGACCAGCAAGGACGCAGCAACTATGCTCAATAAACCGCGCATCATTATTATTCTCTCCCGGACGGTATGACTTCCCTGAGGTGGGTCGAAGCTCGCCTTGCGAACGAGTCGAGTATGGAGTCGGATACCCGCTGAAAAGGATCTCCATCAGTTGTGAGCGCCGCTCGCACGGCGGCCAGATCTAATCGCATCCGTTCCGCTTGCCGTTCATCGTTTAGCAGCTCGGTTGCAGCGGCAGCAATCGTCCCTGCCGTCATATCAAGCTGGATCAGTTCAGGAACAATTTTTCGGCCGGCAATCAGATTGACCATCGACAAATATGGCGCCTTTACCAGTCTCCGTCCGGCATGCCACGATAATGGGGTCACCCGATAAAAGGTCACCATCGGGGTTCCTAAAATTGCGGCCTCCACAGTAACGGTTCCACTCGCCGCCAGTGCGAGGTCTGCATGACCAATACAATCCCAAGTCTCGTTTTCTACTACTTTGATGGATAGCGCTGCCATCGGTTCCCGATATTTTGCCAGGGCATTCTGAGCCCGAAAGCCTTTTGGAGTCGCAAGCAATACCGAGAGATTGAAGCGGTTTCGCAATTCCTGAACCGCCTCAAAGAGGATCGGTAAATGTCTGGATGCCTCTCCCGTGCGGCTGCCGGGGAGCAACACGATCATTCTTCGATTCACCGGAAGATCGTGATATTCAAAGAAGTCTTGACGCGAGGACGTTCGGCGAACAGTACAGGCAAGCGGATGACCTATATAAGTTGCGTCCACTCCACGCTCGCGAAACCACTGCTCTTCAAAGGGGAACAAACAGTAGAGCTTGTCGACTAGCTGCCGAATCACCTTCACCCGCCCCTGGCGCCATGCCCATACCTGCGGGGCCACCAGGTAGAACACCGGAACATGCAGGCGCTTGAGATTTCTGGCGACACGAAGATTGAAATCCGGGCTATCGGTCAGAAGCGCTATGTCCGGCGGATGCTGCTCCGCATAGCGAACCAGCTTTCTGTAATCTCCGTAGATGCGAGGAAGATGACCGACGACTTCAGCCAATCCAACTACGGCAAGACTCGCCGCATCGATGACAGGCTTCACACCGGCGTGCTGAAGTTTCGGCCCCGCGCAGCCATAGAAATGAGCTGATGGGTCCGCTTTGGAAAGGTGAGAAACAACGCCCGCCGCGTACATATCACCTGACGCTTCGCCTGCGGAAACTAGGAACTGCACTGCTTTTTTCCCAAGTGTAGCAGTCCTGGCGGTGAGCAAATCGAGCTGGCAAACAGCTGTATCTATCGGCTGGTAAGGAATTTGGAGGATATCCGCTCTGCTAGAATCGAGGTCGAAAAGTAGATGTCTAGCCAACGAGAGTCGAGTCCTTCCAGCACGGCTCAACCGGGTCTCGCCAAGGTAAGCGTCGGGCAGTTTGCTGAACGTTTCCGCAGCGAGGTAATCCCGCTGAGCAATACCTTCGCATACTTCTGTGCCTCGTTGCCAATGAGCGAAGAAGTCGTGAAGGAGTATCTGGAAGAACCGGTTGCTGCCCTGCCTCCATCGATCGCGGTCATGCTGCCGCGGATCTCCATTTTGCTGGTGCCTTACCTCGAACGCTCCGCCGAACGCAGCGCGGCAAAGAGCAAGCGCAAGACGCGCTCCTCAATCGAGAAGCAGTCAGATTTCGTAGTCGCAGAACGTCCGGCCGAGGGCAAACAGTCGTGGACCTCTCAAGTCAGCTATGAAAATGAAACGATTCTGGTTTTTGCTTTAAAAGAGCAGGACGTTGCTGAATATCATTACCGGCTCTATCGCCGGCTCGCCGCACTGGTAGCGGACAACTGGTCTTCTGAAGCTGCCTCCGCGTACAAGGCGATAATACGAGATGAGCTGGCGGCGGCCGTGCACGGTGAAGTGGACGATGACAGCTGGCAGGCCAAGCAATCGTTAATTCGCCGGCAAGCAAATGTCAAGCGGGACAGTCCGCTCTTTGCGGATTACGTCCGGCAGTCTTTCATTGACACGTTGACTCTTTATCTCCACGGAATCTGCTGCGATATCGATGTTGAAACCGGCCCAAGGCAGTTGCCCAGCCGTTATTTGCGGAAGCGTCTCGCTCTTTTGAAGTCGCTGTATCCGCCTCCCACTGGCTACGCGGTCTTCCCGGAGGATGCCGACGCCATGCCCAAAGCTCTGGAGCCTGTTCAAACCTAGGAGAGCGAGAGTGTTTTTCGCAGAATGCGGACAGCGCCCTCTTTGCCCCGCGATCCGACCTCATTGGGAGGCCCTACGCAACTCGGGCAGCCTGACTCACACGCACACTCACTCAGGAGTTTGAAAGCTTCCCTCAGAAGCTCACCCCGGCGTCGAAACAAGGGATCGCTCTGTCCGATGCCACCCGGATAATTGTCATAGAGAACAACATCGGGCTCGAAGGTTTTCACCATTTGGGAAGAGTCGTCGAGAACCGCAACGGCTAAATCCCTGGAATCGCTCAAGAGCAATACAGTGCCCACGGTCTTGAGTACATTGCCTAAGCCATGTACCGAATCCTGAAGATCGGCTGTCGTGAATCCCTCGAAGCTCTCGAAAAAGCCCTCGTTGAAGTGCAGCCAGAATGCAGTGGTGTGCATCTCCTGCTCCGGTAGTTGAAGATTGCCGGAGCCAATGTTCTCGAGCGTGTAAAACTTGATCTTCTTGAATCCGACTACCTGCCGCTTCACGCGAACCTCGCCATGCGCCGAACGGGCTAGCATATCAACCGCCGCCGCTTCCGTTTCGAATTGCGCGAGTTCACTCACCTGCGTGTAGACAATGGCGTCGGTAAAGTAGTCGGAGTCCACTCGTCTCACGTAAGCCTTACGGCCATAGAAATCCAATTTTTCTACCTGGAATTGACGAGCGTCGTGCAGGTAGATCGCTTTCTCGTATAAGGTCGTCAGAGCAGAAGGAAAATCCACTTCCCCGATAATCTGGTGATCACCGCTGATATCCACCACCAGAAAATTATCGCTGCTCACTGCGCGCAGGCTTACCGTATCGGCCGGATAGCTGTCGCTCACCCAGTGCCAGCAATCGCCGGAATGATGCAAAAGCTGTAGCTCTTCTGACAAGAACCCGCAAAGCTTCGCCGTATCGTGCTTGCCGAACTGTTCGTCGTCACGAATGGGAAGCTCAAAGGCGGCGCATTTCAAATGGCTCAGAAGAATTTCCAGATTGTCAGGATTGATATACGCTTCCTCGGGAGACGAACCGAAGAAGTAATCCGGATGCTCCACAACATATTGATCAAGCGGCGCACTGGAGGCAACCATCACCGCGAGAGAGGAACTTTGCCGGCGACCCGCACGGCCAATTCGCTGCAACGTGGATGCGATGGTTCCCGGGTAACCGGCAAGGACCACCGTATCGAGCGAGCCTATATCGACCCCCAGTTCCAGGGCATTCGTTGCTACCACCGCCCGAATCGCTCCGCTGCGCAGGCCCTGCTCAACCTGTCTTCGCTCTTTGGGCAGATAGCCTCCCCGATACCCGCGGATCGCCTCGTTCGAGAACGGCAGATGCGAAGCAGCATCCTTTAAATAGGTTGTCAGAACTTCCGTAGCAAGACGGTTGTTAGTGAAAACGAGAGTCTGCTGCTTCTGCCGTATGAATTCGACTGCGATGCGCCGCGTCTCATTTAAATAACTACGGCGAATACCGAGTTGCCGGTTCACGACCGGCGGGTTGTAAAAGATGAAATAGCTGTCGCCGGACGGCGCCCCGTTTTCCGAAACCACCTCGAAGGGACGGTCCGTGATGTTCTCCGCTAACTGCTTGGGATTTGCAATGGTGGCCGAGCAACAGATAAATTGCGGCTTCGAACCGTAAAATTCGCAGATCCGCTTTACTCTTCGCAAGATGTTGGCGAGATGACTACCATAAACTCCCCGATAAAAATGGAGTTCGTCAATTACGAAATAGCGAAGGTTTTCAAAGAGCTTGACCCATTTCGTGTGATGAGGCAGAACGCCCGTATGCAGCATGTCGGGATTAGTCATCACGATATTGGCTTTTTCGCGAATGGCTCGCCGGGCATCCTGCGGCGTGTCGCCATCGTAGGTGTGACAAGTAATCGGGCTGCCGAGTGACTCATTCAGAGCTTGCAATTCGAGCCGTTGATCTTCGGCCAGCGCTTTGGTTGGAAACAGATAAATGGCACGAGCCGCCGGATCTTCTAGAACGGATTGAACAACAGGGAGGTTGTAGCAGAGCGTTTTACCGCTGGCGGTCGGGGTGACGACCACGGTATCTCTTCCCGAAAGCGTGTGCTCGACAGCCGCAGCCTGGTGACTGTAAAGCTTTTCAATGCCGCGCCTAGCGAGTGCTTGCCGAACGGCAACGTCCAACTTCTCTGGGTAAGTGGCAAACTGGGCCGCCCTGGCTGGTTGATGTCGAACAGCACGAACCGGCGAATCGTCCTGCTGCATGGATTCTTCGAACCGCAAAACCAGGTTTTCCACCGCGGACGTGGGCAGTAGAGACACGATCTCCGCGGGCCCAGGTGGAAGAGAGGCCTGCTCGTCTTTGGTGTCACCGAAATCCAGAGCTAAGTTCATGCCGTTCGCCTTTTGTTCTTCCACCCTAGCCGAATTGTCCGCTAAGAACAAGACGAATCGATTTGTTTTATTCGGTTATACCGGCCAGCTGTCGAACGGTCTGGAAGGTGTCAGAATCGGCAGCAGTCTTATCGGGCCGATATCGCTTCACGCGCGCAAAGCGCAGAGCGAGCCCGCTGACATAGCGAGGACTGACCTGGATCTCGTTAAACGCAATCTCCACCACAATTTTCGGATCCACGTATACGGCATATTGATCGCGGGCGAGCTCGACTTTCAGCAGCTCTTGCGTCTGCCAGGTCAACATTTCGTCTGTCAAACCCTTAAAGGTTTTACCCAGCATGGCGAAACCGCCTTTCTCCGTATCACGCGCCCCGAGATGCAGATTGCTAAGCCAGCCGCGACGTCGGCCATTCCCCCACTCCGCCGCCAGAATCACCAGGTCCAACGTTCGCGCCTTCTTGATTTTGAGCCAGCTCTGACCACGTGCGCCTGCGGCGTAGATCGCTCCCGGCGCCTTGGCCATGATGCCCTCATTTCCCTGCTGTAATGCCTGGTGCAAAAAGTCCTCGGCCTGATCCGGATCTCCCGTTGTCAGATGCGGAACCAGGTTTGCTGCGGGAACAAGCTTAGTCAACTCGGCAAACCGCTGTGCCTGCGATTCATCTAGTACCGGGCTGCAGTTCAGGTATAGCAGGTCGAACCAAAACGGCGTCATCGGCAATTCAGCCCGCAAACGTTCGACATCCAGTCTGCGTCCCAACCGGCGCATCGAGATCTGGAATGGTCTCGCGCGACCCTCCGCATCAAGACTGAGAACCTCGCCATCCAAAATCAAATCATGAGCCGGAAGACTCTGCACCGCCTCGACGACTTCGGGAACAGCCGAGCTGACGTCGTTCATGCTTCGCGAGAATATAGCAACCTGATCTCCCGATTTGTGCACCTGCACCCGCGCTCCGTCGAACTTATACTCCAGGGCGCTTTCCCCAAGCTCTTTCAAAGCGTCGGCAACGTCCTCGGCGGTTTGAGCGAGCATCGGCTGAACCGGTCGAAATAGTTGAATGTCGAATTGAGCGAGACCGCTTTCACCCAGTTCGAGTAGGGGCCGCGCGATTGTAATGGCGCCGCCTGCCAGCATGGCGGCGCGTCGAACGCGCTCAATCGGCATTCCGGACGCCTTCGCCAAGGCTTCGAGCATGATTCCTTCCAGGGCGCCCTGCCGCAGTTCGCCCACTAAAAGCGCTTTGAGGAACTGCTGCTCATTCTCGGTCGAGCGCTCCATCATATGGGTCAGAAGTTCGCGGCGACGACCGTCCGAGCCTGCCCCACGAATTTTCGCTAAATCCGTAAGCTCCTGATCAACCTCCATGATCTGCATGGTCGCTGCATTGGCCGGTGTCCTTTTCGCTTCCGAGATGGTGGCGTACCCAACTCCAATACGTCCCTGCCGGGTGCTCCCCGAAAGAAAAGCAACGCAGACTTCCACTTCCTCCGGACTTAGTTGCTTCAGCAGGTTGGCAAGCAAATTGGTCTTCTCCAGACGCTTGGTTGTGCCGGCAATCCGGCGCGAAACTTCAACAACCTCGGCGAACAGCATATTCTTTGAAGCTAGCGAGCGAAGAGACTCCGGCCGCCCAGCCACAGCAGCCCTGGAATCATGAACGCGTGGTATCGCGGTTGACTTTGAAACACGAAAAACAAGAGAGCCGGAAGTAGTGTGAAGGCGGCAATTGCGAGGACCGTAGAGTCGGTTCGAAAGAGGGAAATATTCTTGAAAAGGTTCATCAGCAAAAACCCCCAGACAGCTATCCACCACAAGGCAGCAGCCACCAGGCTGGCCTTGTACCAACCACCGGTGTAACCACGACCGCGCTCCAGACCCCAATAAGGTCCCCAGTCGTCAGACCCGAAAAGAATCCGGATTTTCTCAATGCCTAATCGCAAGAAAGCAGCTGGATGGGAACGAATCCATTCCTTTGCGAGTCGGTACCCAGCCTTGTCCATGGCCACCTCATCCGGCAAGTAGGTCTGCAACTGCAGTGAGCTTGTGCCCTCCCAGCCGCCTCCCGACAACGGATTGTTAGCGCTGTAGAAATTATCGCCGCCATTTGTAGCGACGAGCACAGGTGAACCAAGGACATGGTAATTACGGAGCGTCCAGGGAAGAATAGGGGCAAAGGCGCACGCAAGCAAAAGCACGGCAAACGCAACTCTCTGCCGGAGACGAACAGGAATCTGAACGATGACGAACAGCCAAACGCCCAGCATAAGTAGATTACTATTCCGAAGCAGACAGCTCAGGCCCGTGACAATGCCAAGGAGAACAATCTTCATAACGGGCCGTCTCACACAGGCCACAACATAAATAAGGACAGCCGAAACGAGAACCGAAGGCGTTTCCGATTGAGACAGACTCGCCATCATAATGTCGCTCGGCCAAACGGCGAGCATCCCTAGAACCCAGACGCCACTCTGCCAAGGTAGCTCACGAATAGACAGCCACAGAAATAATGAGCTAGATAGGAAGAGCGTGCAGTTCAGCAAAAGAGCTGCCCAAGACTGCTGGCCAACAACCTTCATAACCGACGCCAGGAGAAACGCGACTCCCGGAGGGCGATAGGCCCGCGTGGGGAAGCCGCCCTCCATGCACACGTAGTCACCGGTCGAAACTAGATGGCGAGCAGTAGATTCATAAGACGCCATGTCGCTAGCCGGAACCGGTTGCACCAGGAGGCCGAATCCGATCCTAAGAACCAGTCCGCCGGCCACGATGAGCAGCGGAAGAAACGTTCCTCCAAAACCAGTCGTGTGCTTTTGCAGACGTGCTCGCTTCGACAACAAATAGACAATCGCAATCAAAGCCAACCCAAGTGCAAAGTCCGGAACAATTCTTAATTGAAAGCTCTCCGTTCCGAGGCTAAAGAAAACCGCTGCCGCATAAACCAGAAGCACGGTCGTGACAGAATCCGCCGACAGTCTGTTGAACAGCTCGAACGCCCTCCCTGCGGAGGCTGATGTTGAACTCACCTACCCTATTCTCTGCTGTTTACCCGTCGCAACGCCATGAGCTTACGGTGCAGCCCGAAACTGTTCGTCGATCTCCACTCGGTAGCCGCTGGCAAGTGCATTGGTCTCGTTCGCCATTCCCACCACGGCCATCAGTTCGGAGAACATCTGGTCCGTCATTCCTTTGTTGCGCGCTGAAGCGGTGTGCGAGGCAATACAGTAGGCGCACTGATTACTCGCGCTAACTGCCAGATAGATCAATTCTTTGATCAAAGGGCCCAGCGAGCCGGGCGCCATAATCTGTTTGATGCTCTCCCACGTTCGCCGCAGAGTTGCCGGGTCATTTGCAAGCACTTTCCAAAAATTATTTATGTACTCCGTCTGTCGAGTCGTCCGTATGTCGTCATAAACACTGCGCACTTCTGGGTTCGATTCTCCGTATTCGATCATCCCCACTTTGTCTTCCTCCTGAGCGAAACGATACCAGAGCGAACAGAACGGCTGCTTCCTGTAATCCGAGCTGTCTAAATTCAAAACCCGAATGCGAGACAATAAAGGAGATCCCCTATCTGCTGCACAGCGCCTCTGTGTGGTTCCTTTTAAATGTTAGACCGAATCTCAGTGCATGGTGCGCGCCAGCATAACCTCAAAAACATCAGCGTCCAAATTCCTCGAAATACTTTCACAGTCATCACGGGGTTGAGCGGTTCGGGCAAGAGTTCTCTCGCCTTCGACACCATTTATGCCGAGGGGCAGCGCCGCTACGTGGAAACGCTGTCGCCCTATGCGCGCCAGTTCTTGGATCAGATGGAACGCCCCGAGGTCGATTCCATAGACGGGCTCAGTCCGGCAATTTCCATCGAGCAGAAAACGACAACCCGAAGTCCAAGATCGACTGTCGGTACAGTCACTGAAATTTACGATTATCTCCGGCTGCTTTTTGCCTCGGTAGGCATACCGCATTGCCCGCTCTGCGGCGCGGAGATCGCCCGCCAATCGCCCGCTCAGATCCTGGAGCAGGTGTTCAGCGGCCACCAGGGCGACCGAATCATGGTGCTTGCTCCCATTGCTCGTGGACGTAAGGGCGAGTACAAGAAGGAGCTCGAGGCCATCTCCAAGGCAGGCTTCCGCGCCCGCATCGATGGCGAACTTCTGACCTTAGATGACATCCCAAAGCTGGATAAACGCAAGAATCACAGCATCGAAGCAGTCGTCGATCGGCTGGTTATCAAACCCGGCATTGAGCAGCGTCTCGAAAATTCGATTCAAACCGCTTTAAAGTGGGCGTCGGGCCTGGTGATTATCGCCGTGGTGGAGGGGGATGAGCGACTCTATTCGGAAAAGCTGGCGTGTCCGAACGACGGAACCAGCATCCCGCAACTCGAGCCGCGTTCCTTCTCCTTCAATAGTCCATACGGAGCTTGTACGCAATGCAAAGGAGTCGGAAGCACGTGGGCCTTCGATCCAACCAAGGTCATAGCCGATCCGTCGAAACCGTTGTTAGAAGGTGCGCTTGGTCCAGGCTCCAGTTCCTCCTACATGCTTTCCGGAATAACGGAGGTGGCAGAGCACTTCGGGATAGATGTTTCCGTCCCGTTCGAAGATTTGCCTAAGAAGTCACGCAATCTGTTGCTGAACGGGAATGCTCAATTCTCCGGTATCCTGTCGATCCTCGACAATAACTACAATCGTTCAAGTGAAAGCTATCGCGAATGGCTGATGGACTACATGTCACCTACCGAATGTCCGGACTGCCATGGCCGCCGGCTCAGACCGGAGAGCCTTGCTGTTCAAGTAAAAGACATTTCGATTGCCGACTTTACGCATCTTCCAATCGCACGGGCCTTGCCTTTGGTTGGTTCCTGGCAATTTTCTGAACGTGAGTTGAAGGTAGCCGGTCGAGTTGTCGACGAGATCCGCAATCGACTCGAATTTTTGTGCGCGGTTGGCCTGGACTACCTCAGTCTCGATCGTTCCTCGGCCACCATCTCCGGTGGCGAGGCTCAGCGAATCCGGCTGGCAACGCAGATCGGCTCCAAACTGCGCGGGGTTTTGTACGTTCTCGACGAACCATCGATCGGTTTGCACCCCCGGGACAACGAGCGGCTTCTCGATACGCTCCATAACCTGCGCGATCTCGGCAACACGGTCCTGGTGGTGGAACACGACGCCGAGACCATTGAGCGGGCCGATTTCGTGATCGACCTCGGTCCTCGCGCCGGAAGACTGGGCGGCAATGTCATGGCGCAGGGAAGTCCAGCGCAAATCATGGAAGCGCCTCGTTCTTTGACAGGCGATTACCTGTCAGGCCGCACTTCTATCCCATGGCCTGCGGTTCGCCGATCCGGGAATGGTTTGACGGTCGGCGTGAGGGGAGCACGCGAACACAATCTGAAGGAGGTAAGCGTTGACTTCCCGCTTGGAACTTTTACGGTGGTGACAGGCGTCTCGGGAAGCGGCAAGTCCACGCTGATTCACGATATTCTTTACCGTGCTTTAGCGAAAGAGATTTACGGATCGAGCGCCCAGCCGGGCGCCCACGATGCTATCAGCGGTCTTGAAAACATAGACAAGATCATCGAGATCGATCAATCTGCCATCGGCAGAACGCCGCGCTCGAATCCCGCGACCTACACCGGTGTGTTTTCGCCGATTCGCGAAATTTACGCCATGCTCCCTGAATCCCGCGAGCGAGGCTATAAAGCCGGGAGGTTCAGTTTCAACGTAAAAGGCGGGCGCTGTGAGGCTTGTCAAGGCGATGGACTGAAGCGCATTGAAATGAACTTTCTGCCCGATGTGTTCGTCACCTGCGATGTGTGTCGTGGGCGTCGCTACAACCTCGAAACGCTGCAGGTCAAATATAAAGGGAAGAGCATCGCGGAGCTTCTGGAATCGAGCGTGGATGAAGCGCTCGAACTATTGACCAACATTCCGCAAGTGCACGCCAAACTGAAAACGCTAACTGAGGTCGGTCTTGGATATCTGCATCTGGGACAATCGTCAACTACGCTTTCGGGCGGCGAAGCGCAGCGAATCAAGCTTGCCAAGGAGTTGAGTAAGCGGCAGACCGGCAAGACATTTTATCTGCTCGATGAACCAACTACCGGCCTGCATTTTGAAGACGTTCGTCACCTGTTGGAAGTCCTGCAACGGCTTGTCGATCTGGGGAACACGGTCGTGGTGATCGAACACAATTTAGATGTGATCAAGAGCGCAGACTACCTGATCGATCTTGGGCCCGAAGGTGGAGAGCGAGGCGGTCAGATCGTGGCCGCTGGAACGCCGGAGGAGATCCTTCGAAATTCAGAGAGCTACACCGCGCACGCGCTCCGAAAGATAATAAAAGCGAGCAGTGCCGCCTGACCTCATGGATTTTACCCCGGTTGAACCTGAAATTAACGTTGAACTTCCATCGCCGGCTCCGCCCGTCCGTGAGCCGTTCTGGAGCTATGTCGATCTTTTGCTAGTAATCGGCTTGGGCTTCGGCCTGATGATTGTTTTTTGTCTTCCTGTGGTGGTGATTGTGAAATCTGAGAGTAAGTTCGCGAGCAACCTGGTGCTGATAGCAGCGATCTTACAGGCCGGACTTTATGCTGCCGTATACATCGCAATCAAAGTTGATTTCGCTTTTCGTCACTCTCGAAAGAATGTCTTTCAGTCGCTCGGATGGCGAAGAAGCACCTTCCGTTTGGGCGTTGCAGCAGCGGTAGGTGTCGCTCTGGCTTTCGTAGTTTCAGCCATTGCAGCGCTCTTACATACGCCGCAGGTCAATTCGCCGATAGAAGAGTTCACCAAATCGCCCGGCGCGCTCATCTTCATCGTGATCCTTGCTGTTTCCGCAGCTCCCTTTTTTGAGGAGCTCTTCTTTCGCGGTTTCCTCCAACCGCTTCTCTCTCGAACGTTCGGAACGATTATCGGCGTTCTTCTGACGGCAATGCTGTTTGGAGCTCTGCACCTCTCCGAGTATTCGATGGTCTGGCAATACGGATTAGCGATTACCTTGGTAGGCGTCGCTTTGGGCTATGTACGCGTGCGAAGCAATTCTTTGATTCCTTCCACCGTCATGCACGCCTGTTTTAACTCCGTCTCCGTGGTCGCGCTGTTAGTTACTAAATTTTCTAAACACCCATGACTTCTCCCGCAATCCTCAGTCAGAAGACAATCGAAACTATTGAATGGACGCCTGCAGGTGTCGTGATGATCGACCAGACGCGTTTGCCACGGGAGGAGATTTTCGTCACGTGCCGTAGTTACGTAGAGGTCGCAGATGCAATTCGCAGTATGGTGATTCGCGGAGCTCCTGCTATCGGAGTCGCAGCGGCAATGGGTGTCGCGCTAGGCGCCCTTCAGTCGAAGGATCTCGAGAAGGACATGCCGATTATCTGCGACACCTTGGCAAAAACCCGGCCAACGGCTGTCAACCTGTTCTGGGCCATCGATCGCATGAGCAAGCTTTATCGATCCATGCGTGGTCAAGATTCAGCCGCCATTCGGGAGCGACTCGTGAGCGAAGCCCAAAAAGTTCGCGAAGAAGATATTGCGATCAATAAAGCGATCGGGCGGAATGGAGCCGCGCTTGTACCGGACGGCAAAACCGTACTCACCCACTGCAACGCAGGCGCCCTGGCAACGGCGGGCTTCGGAACAGCTCTCGGCGTGATTCGGGCGGCTGTAGAGCTCGGCAAGAAAATCGACGTTTTTGCAGACGAAACTCGCCCCTTCTTGCAAGGCGCTCGTCTTACGGCATGGGAACTGCAGCGGGATGGAATCGAGACCACGTTGATTACGGACAACATGGCCGGCCATTTTCTTAAAAGTGGTCGCATCGGCTGTGTGATCGTGGGCGCCGACCGTATCGCCGCCAATGGCGATGTCGCCAACAAGATCGGCACCTATGGAGTGGCGGTGTTAGCGAAAGAGAATCGCGTGCCTTTCTATGTCGCAGCTCCCATCTCAACTCTCGATCTCACGCTTGAATCGGGCGATCAGATTCCCATCGAGGAACGTGCATCCAAAGAAGTCACGCATGTCGGAGGCGTAAACGTCGCACCCGAGGGAATCAACGTGGCGAACCCCGCCTTCGATGTCACGCCAAATCGCTACATATCGGCCATCATTACCGAGCGAGGCGTTGCAAAAACGCCGTATTCAAAATCATTGTCCGCTATGTTTCGTAAGTAATCCGGCGTCTTATGCATCAAGTTTCAAAACGCTCGTACTGCGGCAAAAGGGAAGAAACGCGAGGGGAAGCGTGCAGAACGACCTCGTTTGCGCACTCACTAGAACAGCAAGCGCCCGTCTCAAAAATAACCCTGAAAACCGATTGTGGATCAACTCTCGTCGTCCTCGCTGACCCCAGGAGAGTGGCAGAAAAAAAAAGTTGTTGACGCGAACCTAGATTCGGAACGAGCTCTTCTCTGAATTTAATTATGCACCATTTAAGGAGACTTCTCGGCAATTTAGCGGTCGTAAGAATTATGTGTGAATAGTGAAGGAGGTCTTCTATGTTTAAGTGCCTATATGTGTTTTGGTTTGGCGCGATTGTGTTTGCCCAACAATCTCCGACCTGGGTTCCTTATTCAGCCAGATATTCCGATACTCTGAACGAAACAGATAGTTCCGGTCACACTATCTCGCATCAACAAAAAGTCGGCCAGGAAATCCGTTCCAGCGATGGGTCGAAACTAACAACCGTCGAGGTAAACGGACAGCGAACAACGGGAAGACTATGGCTCGCGTGTGGGCAGATCATCAATCTTGATTACGCCCAGAAAACGGCGACAGTTGCGGCCATTGCGCAGCCCAACCATGTGAAAGTTCCTCCCCACGAGGCGCCCCGGGGTACTATTGCGGTCGACGGTGTTGAGTTCGTTGGCTATCCGGTCCATTCGAACGTCGGTGCTGGAACACTCTGGCTCAATATGGATAACGACATCAGGGGTAAATTCGAAATGAATGTGAGCCTTACGCCCGGTTTGCATACCGACACGGTTCATGAGTTGACCTCGCTCGATTTGGCTTCTCCTGTCGATAGCTCAGAACTGAAAATACCGGCGCAATTTACCGTTACGAAAACGAGTTTGTCGAGCACCTGCTCGTCGGCCTCCTCGAAGAATTAAAAGGTTCTTGCGGTGCCCATGCGCGCCGAACAGAGTAACTAGCGTCGCTGTTCGGCGCGGATAATTTCACAAGTAAACGGGCCGTCGCCGGTTTATGCCGTCTCCAACTCCGCCGGACTTATGGAAAGTTCCTCCGGTGCATCCGTAAGTCTTCTACCGTCACCCAACCCGAATCGGGTAGCAACATCCGGAGCAAACCGCAATAAATCCTGTCGAAGCCGCAGAAGCGCCAGGTCTTTGGCCTTGGCCTCCAACATCACATCGAACTCCAACCCTGCCATGCCGCGGCAAAACGAGATGAACTCAAATGGATGGTTGTAAGCGGCGTGCCCGGTCCAGATCGGCGCCTGCAGTACCGTTTTCTTCTTACCCGTTCTACGATTCACTCTGCTCACTTCGCGCATCTCCGTTCGCGGTGATGAGAAGTGAAGCTTAGGTCTTACTCCGCTGGGCCAAGTCGCCAAGAACTTTTCGATCGTGCTTCTCATCTCCAGCCGCTCCGGATTTAGACACCAGAAGTGCTGGACATCAAACACCAGGCGCACGCCTGTTCTCTCATGAATTTCGAGAACGTCAGCCGCGCTGTAGCGGATATCATCATGCTCGAGAACCAAGCGTGCCTGCACCCGCTGCGGCAATCGCTCCCACGTCGAACACCAGCGATCGATCCCGCTCCGGTTGTCGCCATAGGAGCCGCCGACGTGGATCACCATAACTGCTTCGTCGCCCAGTTCCATGCGATCGAGAATTTCGCCCTGCACACGCAAATCCCAAATGCTGCGCTCTCGAACCGCCTCGTCAGGGCTATTGAGAACTATAAATTGCGAAGGATGAAAAGACAGCCGTATCCCAAGCTCCCGCGCGCGCCGCCCGCTTAATTTCAACTCTCTTTTGCACTCGTGAACTTGATTGTGGAATTGCGGAAGGTCAGGATGAGTCGCGTACGGCGCCAGATCCGAAGCCATCCGATACATATTGATCTGGTTGTCGGAAAGATACTCGAAAATGCTGTCTAAATATTCGAGCGAAACTTTGAGATTCGGGTTCGCTTGCCAGCGGCGAGCATCGTTGCTCTTCATTCCCGCTGAGCCGAGAATTTTCACCGGGAAGCCTAAGCGGCAACTCATCGCTTCTTGGAGCTGGACTTCTTAGCGCTCGACTTTTTCTTGGCAACGCCGGCAGAAGCCGTCTTACGGGCAGCTACGGCGGCTCGAGTATTACTCACGAATTGCTTGCCCTCGCGAGAGCCTTCTTGCTTCTTCTTGTTGGTCGATCTCTTCTCTTCGGGGCTCAGCTTCTCCCAGGCCTGCTCCGGCAGATAGCGGGTCGTACCCCCCGGTCTCCGCGCCTGCCCTTTGTCCGCAGTGGACCAGTGTTCGTCGCCCCACTCCTTCAAGCTTTTCTGCGTTTCGTTTCGCGGCTTCTTGTACGCCCCACCCTCGTGTTCGTACTCCTGAGTCACGAGTTGCGCTTTACGAGCGCTCCACTGTCCAGGATTTCCACCTTTATCGCCCGCAACAACTTTTTTCTTAATGCGGTCGCGAAGCTCAGGCTTGGTGTACGTCTTTGGATCCGATTTCTTGCTTCCCGGCACGGCTCGCTCCTTCTTGGGAAGATGCCGCTCGCCGGGCAATCAGATCAAAATATATACTCGCGCGCTTACAGCGAAGGCTGCGATGTGACAGCACCATCAGAAGCGGATCCGACCAAAGCTACATACTTCGCCATAACCCCGGATGCGTATTTAACTGCAGGCTTATGAAACGATGCCATCCGTGCCTTCAGCTCTGCGGTAGAAACATCCAGATTCACCTGGCGTTTTTCAATATCGATGGTGATCGAATCGCCTTCCTGCACCGCGGCAAGAGGGCCGCCGACAGCCGCTTCCGGAGCAATGTGGCCGACCATGAAACCCCGCGTGGCGCCGCTAAACCGGCCGTCGGTGACGAGTGCAACCGTTTCAGACAGCCCTTCGCCCACGATGGCGCTCGTCACGCCCAGCATCTCTCTCATGCCTGGGCCGCCCTTCGGTCCTTCGTACCGAATGACGACGATGTCGCCCGGCTTGATTTTGCTTTCGAGAACTGCTTTCTTGGCCGCCTCTTCCGTATCGAATACTCTGGCCGGTCCAGTCTGCGACATTCGATTGAGACCGGTCACCTTAATCACGCAGCCCTCCGGCGCGAGCGAACCTCGAAGGATCACCAGTCCGCCCGACTTCTTGATCGGCTGATCAAGCGGTCTGATCACATCCTGGCCCGGTGTCTCATGAACCCCTTGCACCTCTTCGGCAAAGGTTTTGCCCGTTACCGTCAAAGCATCCGAATTCACAAACCCGCCGTCGTGGAGCCGCTTGGCAATCACCGGAATGCCTCCCGCCTTATCGACATCTGCCGCGGTGTATTTCCCCGCCGGCATCAAGTCCGCAAGCAGAGGCGTCTTGGAGCTGAGCTCTTGAAAGTCGTCGATCGTGAGCGGAACATCGGCCTCACGAGCCATCGCAAGCAAATGCAACACAGCGTTGGTCGAGCCGCCCGAGGCTGCCACGCTCGCGATAGCGTTATCAATCGAGGCTCGCGTCACAATATCTCGCGGACGCCGATTCTGTCGCACTGCATCCAGGATAATCTCGCCACACCGCCGTGCCGCCTCGTGTTTCCGTTCGTCAACCTGGGGAATGGCGTTCAATCCCATGGGCGACAACCCGATGATCTCCATCACGGTCGCCATGGTATTGGCGGTGTACTGCCCGCCGCAAGCTCCTGCACCCGGGCAGGCCGCATTTTCAATCGCCAGCAACTCGTCGTCACTCAAACGTCCGGCCGCGTTAGCCCCGATCGCTTCGAACACGCTCTGAACCGTAATATCCTTCCCTTTGTACCTGCCGGGAAGAATCGTTCCGCCATACAGGATCACGCCCGGAACATTCAACCGCAACAAAGCCATCGCAGCGCCAGGGACCGTCTTGTCACAAGCCACTAGAGCAACGATTCCATCGAACATGTGCCCGCGCGCCACCAGTTCTATGGAGTCTGCAATCACTTCGCGGCTGATGAGCGACGTCTTCATGCCTTCCGTGCCCATGGTGATGCCGTCGCTGATGGCGATTGTGTTGAACTCCATCGGCGTACCGCCGGCTTCGCGAATGCCCTTCGCCACATCCACCGCGAGATCACGAAGATTTAAATTGCAGGGCATTGTGCCAATCCAGGTATTCGCGATGCCGATAATTGGTTTCTTCAGGTCCGCGTCAGTGAGACCCATCGCCTTTAAATACGAACGGGCCGGAGCGCGGTCTTTGCCCTGCGTAATGGTGTAGCTTTGAAGCTTCATAAGAAACTCCTATTTAATCAGGCTGTCCACCGAAAACTCCTGAGGCCCCCGCTAGACTGGAGCTTGTACTCAATCCTCTTCTCGTGTAAATCAGGCCAATTTGACGAATTGAGCAGCGATCTTTGGGAAAACGGAACGGCCGGAATTCTTGAGGAAGAAGAGTATGTACGCGCCTTCTTCGAAGACGAGAACGATCCTGCCGAGCTAATTAAGAAGTACGACGTCGTCGAAATGCGACGGGAAGCAGATACTGACCCCCATGATTTCACTCGTGAGAATTGGGAGCCCATCTATGTTGGTGAAAAGTTTTTCGTGGCTCCCTCCTGGGTCGAGCAGCCTACTCCTGCGGGCCGCTTTCGACTGAGCATTGACGACACCACCGCTTTCGGAACCGGTCGCCACGAGAGCACCAAACTAATGCTCCAGGCCATGGAAGAATACTTAACACCCGAGATGGTCGTCCTAGATGTGGGATCCGGCTCTGGAATTCTTTCGGTCGGCGCAAGAGAGCTCAAAGCAGGCGTTGTCTTCTGCTGCGATATTCATCCGGAAGCTGTCGTTCGTGCAGCTTTTCATTTTCATCTACGCTCGTTTGTGGGTTCGGTGGATGCAGTTCGCGGCGGATTGGCCGACCTTGTGCTCGTTAACATCAGCGCGAAAATCATCGACGATTTATCCGCCGATCTCAAACGAGTGACAAAACCGGGAGGCCATCTCTTGCTTTCCGGTTTCATTGCTGAGAACACGCCTTCGCGCTACAAGCCGGAGAGAACCTGGGCCCTGGCAGATTGGGCGTGCTGGCTCTGCCCGCGAGATTCAATCGACGCTCCGGATCCAAGAAACTCCGATCCTTTACGGCCACATCCGCCGCAATGGTGGTAAGCGGACCGCTCCTCAAGAACGTATCACGCACATGAGAAAATAGTGATTTGCGCATAGTTCCTGACGGCATCTATTATGCTTGTGGCCTGACGGTCGTGGGAATCCTTTGTTCTCTCTCCTTGAATCACTGGATTGGCATACCGCTTTATCTTCTGGCCGCATTCTGTCTCTACTTCTTTCGCGATCCGGAGCGCATCCCGCCATCCGGCGATGTGATGGTGGCGCCTGCCGACGGAAAAGTCGTGGCGGTGAAACAAATAAGTCCCGGTCAAACCAGGATCAGCATTTTTCTCAATATCTTCGATGTTCACGTCAACCGCACGCCCATTCCTGGCAAAGTGACCGAAGTTGTTTACCGGGAAGGAAAATTTCTGGTTGCTAGTCATGAAGCCGCTTCCGCCGACAATGAGCAAAACACGCTAGTGGTGGAAGGCAACGGAACGCGTGTGGTCTGCCGTCAAATTGCCGGCCTGATCGCCCGAAGAATCATCTGCTTCAAACGTCGAGGGGACTCCGTTCTGCCGGCGGAGCGCATCGGATACATCAAGTTCGGCTCGCGAGTGGATGTCCTATACGGCCCTGAATGGCAAACGACAGTCAAAGTCGGCGAGCGTGTTGCGGCAGGCACTTCAATCCTGGCCACTCGTGTCTCCTGGAAGGAGGAGGCCTGAATCCAACTGGGGGCGCTCTATCGTCCCAATCTCTTCGGAAACGACCGCGGCGCGCTGCTTATGCATTGCCGACTCTTTTCACCAGCGGGAACATCTTCCTCGGCTTTGTAGCCATTCTTCAATCCTTCCAAGGATCTCTTGAAGTGCAGGGCGGCAATTTCGGAATTAATAGCCACTTCGTAATAGCGGCGAAAGCGTTAGGCTTCGCCGTTTTCTTCGACGGCCTGGACGGTTTTATTGCCCGAATAACGAACACCACCAGCGATTTCGGGCGCGAACTCGATTCCCTGGCTGATGTGATCACCTTTGGCATCGCACCGGCGGTTCTCTTTTACGTATGGGGGATTCTGTTTGTAGCGCCGACCGGCGACAACAACCTCTACACGCACCTGACAAGGGCCGGTTATCTGGTGGCGTTTCTTTATCTTCTGTGCGGGGCTGTTCGGTTGGCGCGTTTCAACGTACAAACCAATCCCATGCCCAAAAATCCGGGCCGTCCGGATCGCCGGTACTTTGTCGGCATGCCCATACCGGCCGGAGCTGGCTTCATCGCTGCCGTGGTTTATATGGACGCTTCCCCCGTCCGGTCCGTCATGTTCTCAATTGCGTGGCTGATCATGACGGCGATCATTTCCCTGCTGATGGTCAGCAACTGGCGCTATCCCAGCTTCAAACAGATCAGCAGCGCCAAGCCGCGCTCGCCTCTTATTGTCCTCATCCTGGGCTCCACAGCCACTCTCATCTGGCTCTGGTCGCAACCGGTCCTTCTGATACTTGCAACTACCTACGTTCTCACCGGCATCTTTATTCGCGTAGGCGGTATTATTCGAAGGCGCAAACGCTCTCGTCCGCCAACACAACTACCGGAGCATCAAATTGGCTAAACTTCAGTCCGACACCCCAGCAATCAGAGTCGCGCTTATCGGCGCCGAGACTCTGCTGGGCCGCGAAATCAGAGATGTCCTCGAAAAGAGCACCAGAAAAGTCGTCATCACAAGCTTCTCCTCAACCGGCGAAGGCAACTTCGGCGAGCAGGAAGGCGAGGCGGTTTTCCTGGAACCGCTGACAGCCGAAACGGTCGCGAAACAGCAGGCAATTCTGCTGGCTGGAACGGCGGAAGGCGCGCTCAAGGTCTACAGCTTGGTCAAAGAAGCCGAGAGCGACGTCCTTCTGATTGATTGCAACGGGAATCTGGAAGATAAACCAGAGGTGGAGCTTGTTGCGCCCTACCTGCTGCCCCTCGATGACGAACCAATGAGACCGGGAAGCTGGCTTCGTAGCGTTGCTCATCCTGCTGCCTCGGCGTTAGCTCTCGTCTTCATCAGACTCGGTCGGCGGGCGGGAGCTCATCGAATTGTGGCTCACATCTTTGAACCCGCCAGTGAGCGAGGGAAAAAAGGAGTCTCCGAACTTCATCAGCAAACCACCAGTCTTCTCTCGTTCAAGCCGTTAAATAAAGACGTCTACGACGCTCAGGTCAGCTTCAACTTGCTCCCAAGTTACGGGGAAGAAGCTCCGGAGAAGCTCGCAGCGCTGGAGCAACGGATCGAGCGCCACGTGGCATCCTTGCTCAACAAAAGGGTCGCACCCACCGAGGTTCCAATGCCTTCCCTTCGCCTGGTGCAAGCCCCGGTGTTCCACGGGTACTCTATTTCGCTTTGGATCGAGTTCGACAGCCATGTTGCGCCTGACGAGATTAGCGGCGCCATCGCTTCGGCACAGATCGAGGTTCGTGGTGAGACAGACGAAACTCCGAACAGTGTGGCCGTCGTCGGGCAGAGCGGTCTCATTGTCGGTGATATCCGCGTCGACCGCAATAGTGGTCGCGCCGCCTGGCTTTGGGTCGTCTTTGACAACCTGCGCCTGACCGCCGATGCTGTCGCGGAGGTCGTCGCCCGCATCAAGGCTGTTCCGAAGTGAGGCGGCGATCCTTCTTACTGGCAATTTCCAACTTCGCGGTGCTCTCCTGCGGATACCACGTCGGCGGCAAAGCAGACCTGGTTCCCAAAAGCATTCAAACCGTTGCTATCCCGGCTTTCACGTCTCTCACTACCAGATACCAACTGGGCGATAAGCTCGCCAACCAGATCGGCCGGGAGTTTACCGCGCGGACCCGCTTCACCGTTGTGAGAGACTCCAGCCTGGCCGATGCTGTTTTAAACGGCAGTGTCATATCGGTGCTGGCTTATCCCACTATCTCCGATCCCACGTCCGGCAAAGCGACCAGCATTCAACTCATCGCGACGTTAAGCCTCAAGTTCATCGAGCGCGCCACCGGCCGGGTACTCTATTCCCGCCCGAGCTTTGTCATTCGAAGCTACTATGAGATCGCCACCGACCCGCATCAGTACTTCGACGAGACCGGCCCCGCGTATACACGCCTGAGTCAAGCCGCAGCGCAGGACGTAGTCAGTGCGATCGTCGAAAACTTCTAAAATGGTCGTGTGTGTGAGAGCCTGATCGATGCCAGCCTTAAATCCGGACCAATTCTTGGCGCGCGTGGCGAAACAGCCGCTCCTTTCGGCCTATCTGTTCCTCGGTCCCGAAGGCTACTATCGTCGAATCTGCAAAGACGCTCTACTATCTCGAGCTTTGTCCGGGGAGGCCAGGCAAGATGGCCTAACTCAAATCGATCTGGAAGAAACGACGATTGCGCAGGTCCTCGACGATGCGAGATCGTTGTCCCTCTTTGCTTCGGAGCGAGTCATCTGGGTGACAAGCGCCGAATTAGCGCTACCCAGACGCATGACTGCAAGCAACGAGGATACCGATGAGAGCGACAAATCTTCGGATGCCACTCTGTCTGGCTATCTGAAAGCGCCCACGCCGGGAACCACTCTCGTCTTCGAATGCAGTCGCTTCGATTTCAGCGGGGATGATAAGCAAAAGCTGGACCGGGTTCAGAAGTTTTATGCCCCCCTTCCCGCCGCGGTCGAGTTCCGGCCGCTCACGCCGGAGTCGAGTCGCTACCTGGCACAGAATCTTGCCAAACAGCACAGGTTAAAGCTCGGCGGAGCTGAACTGGCTGTTTTGCTGGATGCGTGCGCCGGCGATGCCAATCGCCTCTCTTCCGAAATCGAGAAGCTGTCCCTCTTCGTTGGAGAAACCCGCAGCGTAACGACAGACGATCTGCGGACTCTCGTTCCTAATGCGGCTCAGAGCACCATCTTCAGCCTGGTGAATGCCCTCGGCAAACGCGATCGCGCGGGCGCTCTTAGTTCTCTCGACATCTTGGTTCGTGAAGGAGAATATCTTCCGCTGGCTCTCACCTTCTTGAGCACGCAGTTCCGGCTGGCATTAGCCGCCAAAGAATCTCGAGTCAGCTCCTTGCAGCAGGCACAAACGTTCTTTGCCAAACTCGGAGTCCGCATGTGGCGAGATCGTGCGGAACAGATCGTTGGAACAGCAAGCGCATTCACCACCGAACATCTCAATAAGGCGGTCACCCTGATCTACGAGACCGACAAGAAGTTTCGTGAAGGATATAAAGATGATCGGCTGGTCATGGAAACGCTGATCCTGGCCCTCACAGCCGCCAGATGAACTTCAGCCGTTTTTGCGACGCCACTCGAACAAAACCAGCCCTGCCGCCACCGACACGTTCAAGGAAGAAACTGCACCCGACATCGGAATCCGGACCAGCACATCGCAGTGTTTCTGAACGAGCTGATGCAATCCTTTGCCTTCCCCGCCTAACACAATCGCTGTTGGTGCGTTGAAATCAACTTTGTCGTAGAGTTCTGTCCCTCGCTCGTCCAGTCCGTAAATCCAGAAATTATTTTCTTTAAGTCGCTCTAGCGTACGGCTGATATTAGTTACACGCGCAATCGGAACATATTCGAGAGCGCCCGCCGCAGAACGCGCTACCGTTTCGGTCAACGGCGCGGCTCGTCTTTCCGGAACGATCACGGCATTCGCGCCTGCCGCATGTGCCGTCCTGACAATCGCACCGAAGTTGTGCGGATCCTCCACGCCATCCAGCACGACCACAAGTTGCGCGTTCTCGATGACCGCCTCTAACTCCACGTATTCGTGAGCAGCCCCGAACGCAAGTACGCCTTGATGCGATCCATTTTTGCTCGCTCGGTCAAGTGCATCGCGCGGCTCGATCCGCACCGGGATGGCAAGCGTTCGACAAAGCTCTAGAATTTCTTGGATGCGAGGACCCGAAGCTCCCTTCGCTATGAGCACCTTATCGAAAGGCCGGCCGGAGCGCAACGCCTCGCGCACCGGATGCACGCCCAGCGTCAGTCGCATTAACCCGGCTGAGGTTTAGTTGTTTCCGGTTCGGGAGCTGGCGGGGGAGCGGCTAACGGTAATCCGTTTTGCTCGAGTGAACCTTGCACTTCTTTCGGTGTGAGCCGCGACGCATCGTACTCAACAAACAGCTTCTCGCCCGAAGCCGTCAGTTGCACGGCCAGAAATCCATAAACCGAGTGCATATGAGATATCCGCACCACGTCCGTTTCGTTTAAAGGCCGGGAAAGTGTAAAGGTAGTCTGTACCTTTGTCATCGGCCTCAGAATAGCATCTGCAAGCAATCATCTTAGAATCAGAGCCCCGTAGAATCAGAACAATGCTAAGGACGATTCGCGTAACGCGCTACGTCACGCCATTACGCGAAGGTGGATCGCTGCCGGCGATTGTCGAGGCCGATGACGAAGGTCTCTATGTTCTCAAATTCCGTGGCGCCGGCCAGGGACCGCTGGCGCTCGTCGCTGAACTCCTTTCCGGTGAGATTGGACGCGCCTTGGAACTGCGCGTTCCCGAGCTCGTCTTTATGGAACTCGACGCCGCCATTGGGCGCAACGAACCAGATCCGGAAATCCGTGATCTGCTGATGGCGAGCGTAGGCTTGAATCTCGGAATGGATTTTTTGCCGGGCGCGACCATGTTCGATCCTGCCGCCGGCGACCGTTCCGACGGTGAAACTGCTTCAAAGGCCGTGTGGTTCGATGCGTTCGTAACGAACATCGATCGAACCGCAAAGAACGCCAACCTGCTCTGGTGGCACAAACAGATGTATTTCATCGATCACGGGGCCAGTCTGTTTTTTCACCACAACTGGAAAGTCATTGACCAGATGGCAATCAAACCTTTCTACGCCATTAAAGATCACATACTGCTGCCCTGGGCAGATTCGATCGGCAAGGTTGACGGCCACTTGCGGGACCGACTCACCGAATCGACGTTAAGGCAGATCGTCGAGACAGTCCCGCTCGACTGGTTGCCGGAGGAGGAAGGTCCAAGCGTGGAAGGCTATTTGACGTACTTCCGGGAACGTCTCGCGAAATCCAAATTCGTAGAGGAGGCGATACGTGCACACGCTCAACTCATTTGATTACGCGGTCATTCGGGTCGTTCCGTTCACTGAGCGCGAAGAGTTCTTCAATGCAGGTGTGATCTTGTTCTGTCCTCAGCAGATGTTCCTCCAGGCGCGCATTCATTTGGACCATCGAAAATTAATAATTTTCGCGTCCGCTTTGCAAGCTGAGGATGTACAACAACGTCTGGATGCGGTAGTAAAAATCTGCTTAGGCGCTCCCGACGCAGGACCCATCGCTCGCATCTCGCAACGCGCACGCTTCCACTGGCTGGTTGCCCCTCGCAGCACCATCATTCAGCCTTCCGCCGTACACGCCGGGATCTGCGACGAACCCGAGCCGGTTTTAAATCGGCTCTTTCGCGAACAGGTGCTGGAAGTCAGTTCAGACGTAAAGAAATAGTCAACAGCAGCGTGCATCACTCGCTCTCCGTTTCCCCTGGCTTCACCTTCCAAAGAATTTGCCTCAGAATCCCAAGCCATGTTTCCACATCCGAGCCCGGCACGCCCAAACGCCGCACCAGCCGTCTCAGCTTCATCTCCGTTGATTGCGAAGTACGTTCGTTGACATACCCGGAGTGCGTAAGAATATCGAACAAACGCATGGTAATTCGTTCCAGATCTTCTGCGCTTGCTCGCTCTGCTGGAGGAAAGGCGCTTTGGACAGCTCCGGCATCTCGGCTTAGCTCATAGAGACACACCGCTACCGCTTGCCCCAAGTTCATAGACCCGTGCTCATCGCGCGTCGGGATTCGCAAAAGCCAGTTGCAATGGCTCATGTCCTCATTCGACAGCCCGAATTTCTCTGAACCAAACAAAAGCGCCACACGCGCTGAGGTGAGACTATCGCGAAGAACTCGACCGGCAGTCTCAAGACGGTACAGAGGCACATGCAGGTCTCGATGCCCAACTGCCGTCGTACCTGCCACCAGTTGGCAGCCGGCAACTGCCTCAGCTATCAGGGGAACAACTTTCGCCTGTTCCAGAATGTAGCGTGAACGAACCGCCGAACGCGCCTCTTTGAACGCCACGTCATAGGGATTCACCAGGTACAGCTGCGTAAAACCGAAATTGCTCATCGCGCGTGCAGCCGCGCCGATGTTGAGCGGATTGCGGGGCGACACCAGAACAATTCGCAGCTGCCCGGCCGTCGCGATCGGTATCGAACTGCTCGGGACATCGTCCCCGGCAGAATCGCTCACTAACTCTCCAGGTACGTGTAACCCTGCAATCCTTCTTCGTAGAACTTCAACAGCCGCCCGGCCTCTTCATAGCCGATGCGCTGTTCACGAACGCCACGCTCGACATCCCTTCGGAACTGATCGATCAGAGTCTGCGAGTTGTATTGAACGTAGTTCAGCACCTCGCGGACCGTATCGCCTTGCACCACAGTGTCAAGCATCACTTCCCCGTTCTCATCAAGGCTGACGTGAACGGCATTGGTGTCCCCGAACAGATTATGAAGATCTCCCAGAATCTCTTGATAAGCGCCCACCAGAAACGCGCCCAGGATATAAGTTCCATTACTGAACGGATGTAGCGGAAGCGTCTTCTTGACATCTCGCCGGTCAATGAATTGATCCACCTTGCCGTCCGAGTCACAAGAAATGTCGCCCAGTATTCCGTTACGCGTCGGAGGTTCATCTAACCGGTGGATCGGCATGATGGGGAAAAGCTGCTTGACAGCCCAACTGTCGGGCATGCTTTGAAACAGCGAAAAATTGCAAAAATAGGTGTCGGATAGTAGGCCATCCAGACCTTCGAGTTCCTCTGGAAAGTAATCCAACTCCTTCGCCATCTTCAGAATCTTTTGGCAGATGGCCCAATAGAAGTTCTCCGATAAACTACGCTGTTCAAGCGGAAGATAGCCCAGACTGAATAAATTCAAAGCCGAGTCCAGAGCCTGCTGGGCATCGTGATACGTTTCGAGTAAATTCTTCTTGTTCATCGACCGGTACGTCTCAGCCAGATCGATCAAACATTGTTCGGAATCCTCACGAACGCTCGAGGGAAGATTCTCGTCGCCGAATCCGCTTACACCCAACACATTGAAGACCAAAACACTGTGATACGCCGCAACGGCTCGACCGCTTTCCGTGATTATCGTCGGATGAGGAATCTCTGCTTCGTCACAGATGCTTTGGATGTGGTATACCACGTCGCGCGCGTATTCTTCCAGCGTGTAGTTCACGCTCGATTCAAAGTCGGTCTGCGAACCATCGTAATCGATTCCCAGTCCGCCTCCCACGTCCATATAGCGAAGTCCGGTACCGAGTTTTTTCAGCTCCGTATAAATGCGTGCGCCTTCAATCACTGCTGCCTTGATCTGACGAATATTTGTGATCTGGCTGCCGAGATGAAAGTGCAGTAACTGCAACGAGTCTTCCATCCCGCGCTCTTTCAGATACTCGACAGCTTTCATCGCTTCGCTAACTGTCAAACCGAATTTCGACCGATAACCGCCCGACGACTTCCAACGTCCTGAACCGCGACTGGCCAGCTTCAACCGGATGCCGATCGTAGGCTTCACGCCAACTGCCTCGGCATGTTTCGCAATCAGCTCCAGTTCGGTGTACTTCTCGACAACAGGAATGATCCTCCGGCCGATCTTCTGGGCCAGCATCACCATCTCGATGTATTCGTCATCTTTAAAGCCGTTGCAAATGATCGGCGTATTATTGTCTGCAACTGCCAGCACCGCCAGCAGCTCTGGCTTGGACCCCGCTTCGAGACCGAACCCGTAGGCCCGGCCGAATTCAAACACTTCTTCCACCACTTGCCGCTGCTGGTTGACTTTGATCGGATAAACACAGCAATATCCGCCTTTGTATCCGTGCTCCCGGATCGACGTATCGAATGCCTGATGCATGTCACCGAGCCGGTGCTTGAGGATATCGGCAAACCTGATCAGGATTGGCAGAGAAATGCCACGCCACTCGAGCGTATCCACTAACTGCTTGAGATCGATTCTGCGCCCCGGCTCTTTAGTCGGATGAACCAGCAGGTTGCCATTCTCGCCAACCGAAAAATAACCTTTGCCCCAGCTCGAAACGTCGTAAGTCTCTTCCGCATCAGTAATGGTCCAACGATCGGCAGGTTCACGCACCTGGGCAGCAACAGCAACTTTAGTATTCAAGGGAAAATTTACTCCTGGGAAGAAATACACCACACGACCGCGCGTCGGCAGGCTTGTCCTAAATCACAATTAGAGCACGGAAAGACAAAGCGAAACGGAAAACCTCCATGTTTGGGAAAGCCTGTATTTCAATTATGAATATCACCTTTGTACGGCGTGCCTCCGATACCTTCTCGGTCAGAAACATGCCTGACCTAGGAAGCTAGGGAAGAGCAAAGGCCATGAACGAACCTCCTGAGGGACGCTCTCGACCACCCCCGGCCCCTACCACAACATATTCCTTACCACGTAATTCGAAAACCGCTGGAGTTGCATTCGCCGCGTTTGGCAGAATCGTCTCCCACAAAACCTTGCCCGTTTTCTTGTCGAAGGCACGTAGCTTATTGTCGTAGTGCGTTGCCCCGATGAAGAACAGTCCGCCCGCCGTAACTACTCCGCCGCCGTGATTTTCGCTTCCGGTATTTTTCATTCCCTTTGCCACTAACTCCGGATACTCTCCCAGCGGCGTTTTCCAGACATAGTCGCCCGTATCTAAGTTGATCGCCGACAACGTTCCCCACGGCGGTGTATTCGCCGGATAACCATCCGGATCAAGAAACTTCTTGAACGATTCACTGGCGTACTTCAATCCCTGTTTTTCAGCCTGGTGATTTGCGATCGTTACTTCTTTGTCTTCGTCATGCAACAGCCAATCCGTCAGACCCTTGATCGCTGGTTCTCCCAACGAGGCAAACGCCGGCATGCGGCCACCGCCGTTATGAAGCATGGTCGAAACCTGCTGCTCGTTAAGCCGACCGGCCAAATTGTTAAGCGCCGGATATTCGGGAGGAGATCCTTTTCGATCCGCCCCGTGACAGGCGGCGCATCGCGCCCGGTAGACCCGGCTCGCCCGAGCAGTCCGGTGGATCTCGCTAGGCGGCGCCAGACGCACTAACCAAGGCGACTCGTTCGCATTGATGTAATAAAGATGAGTCTCCGGGTCATACGCCCCGCCGCCCCACTCCGCTCCTCCGGCAGGACCAGGAAAGAACACCGTCCCTTCCAAACTGGGAGGCACAAACAGCCGCCCGTGTACAAGGTGTTGCAGTTCCTTCGAAACTGCTTGGTGTGCCGCTGGCGTGCGATCGGTCACCGTTCCCTCATTGAAATCCTGCCGCACAAACGGCTCGGGCTTCGTCGGAACGGGCTCACTCTTAGCGGTAACTTCTCCGTCTACCGTCGAGGGAGGCACTGGCCGTTCTGTAAGTGGAAACAGACTCTTCCCAGTCTCTCGATCCAGCACATAGAGATAACCACTCTTGCCGGCTTGCGCCACAGCGTCTACCAGCTTCCCCTGCGACCGAACCCTTACCAGCAAGGGAGCCGAGGGAAAGTCGAGATCCCAAACGTCATGTCGTATCGCCTGAAAATGCCATTTACGCTTGCCCGTCGCCGCATCCAGACAGAGCAGAGTATTGGCAAAAAGATCGTCGCCTATCCGGTCAGCCCCGTAAAAATCAAAAGCCGCCGAACCGGTTGGAACAAAAGCCAATCCACGCTTCACGTCAACCACAAGGCCGGCCCAATTGTTAGCCGCGCCTGAGTGTTCCCAGGCCTTCGGAGGCCAAGTGTTATATCCAAACTCACCCGGATGCGGAATGGTGTGAAAAGTCCAGCGCAGCTTGCCGGTACGAACATCGTAAGCCCGTATATCGCCCGGTGTGGCTGGCAGCGTCTCCGAGACGGAACTCCCAAGAATAATCAGGTCGCGATAAATCACCCCAGGACTCGTCACGCTTAACGACGTTTCCCGCAACGGGGGATCGAAATCGGCCTGCATATCTACCCTCCCGGCGCTCCCGAACTTGGGATCCTGCTTGCCGGTTTTGGCATCCAGCGAAATCAGCTGCGGCCCTAGCGTCACGAAAATCCGTGACTCTTTCCCATCGCTCCAATAAGTCAATCCCCGGTTCGGATGCGGCGAACGTCCGGTGTGTAAACCATCGAAGCTCCACATCTCCCGTCCCGTGCCTGCGTCCAAAGCAGCGACACGCAGCGTAGGAGTTGTCACATACATCACCCCGTCGATCACGATCGGGTTGCACTGCATATCGGAATCCGGATACGCATCGTGGCTGTCGTATGTCCAAGCCACTTTAAGCGAACCGATATTCTTGGTGTTGATCTCACGCAGAGACGAGTAGTGAATATTCTCCGTGCCACCCCCCACAGCCTGCCAACCCCGATAAGCATCCTGCGCTTGGGCGAAAGCAACACTGGCTATCATCACCAGACTAAAAATACGCATTGTTTCAGGATCGAGTATAACTTCAGGTAAGCGAACTCACACGGCAACCAGAATTGCCTTGTAACGGCCCTATGCAGGCAGAGATGAACACCACAGCCAGAAGATCCCTGATTTGCTTTCCACATTCCGCGGTTAAGCAACTCCAAGTTCTAGTACCATTCACGAATCCGTCGCCCACCTTTGATCAGATTTTCTTTTCTCTCCGGACACTTCTGAATTAGAAAGTTCAGCCTGGTCAATGAAAGTTCAAGAATTCCCAAATCAGGACAGTTCATCCGACGGTTCCGACGTCCACGACGCACCGGCGGTCCTAGTCTCCGAGCAGGCAGCATCTCATAGAAGCCGTCTCCTGCTGGTCGATTCCTCCCGCACCCGCCGCCGCTCAGTCACCCTGATCCTCGAAGACCTCGGTCATCACTTGTACGAGGTAGCGACCACCTCTGAGGCGCTGCAAGTCATTGCCAGTCAACATATCGACATTGTTCTGATCGACAAGTTTGCACCCCCTATCGGAGCTGTCGAATTCTGCCGCCTCGTGAAAGCCATGCCGGCCGGAGCCACTCTTCCGATCCTCGTGCTGGCCCCCGCTGAAAATCCCGAATCCGAGATTCTCTGCATGGAAGCCGGCGCGGAAGCCTTCCTGGTAGCCCCGCTCCGTCCTAAGCTCTTGCGCGCCAGCGTCCAAGCGCGCCTCCGCCATAAATCCCTGATAGATTCCCTGAACGAGACAGAATCGGTGCTCTTTACTCTGGCGCAATCGGTCGAAGAACGGGATCCGGCGCTCGGCCAGCACTGTGAGCGACTGGCCCTCATGGCCGCCACCATGGGTGTCAGCCTCGGTTTGCCGCCCGCCGATATCCTGGCCTTGCAGCGAGGGGGATACCTCCACGATATCGGCAAAATCGGGCTTCCCGACCAGGTTCTGCTGAAACCCGGTCCTCTCACCGCTCAAGAATGGGAGATCATGAAAAGCCACGCCGAACGCGGCGAAAACATCTGCAAGGGCGTGCGTTCCTTAGCTCCGGTTTTGCCCATTATTCGTCACCATCACGAACGCTGGGACGGCTCCGGGTACCCCGACAACCTCCAAGGCGAACAAATCCCCTTATTGGCCCGGATCCTGCAGCTCGCAGACATCTTTGATGCGCTGATGGCGATCCGTCCCTACAAACGCGCCTTCACCCCCGAAGAAGCGCTTCACATTATTAAGGAAGAAGCAAAACGGGGTTGGCGCGATCCTCGTCTCGTCACGATTCTTGAGGAAACCGTGCCCATGTTCAAGCCGAGTTCCTCGCCCGAGCATACCCGTGAGTCGCTTCGGGCCCTGGCCCAATCGATCGAATCCTATCGCAAGAACCCGCGCTTGAGCGTTCCAAGAAAACTTCCCGGATCCTTCGCCTGGGCCAGCGCACTATAATAAGTGACTTCGATCCGAAATTGACTTCGATCCGAGCCCAACCAATTCATCCGCTAGAAATTCTCAATCGCCAGATCGTGGGCTGCCGCCAGTGTCCCCGCCTGGTCGCTCATAGGGAAGAAGTCGGCGTAGTCCAGCGCCGGGCCTACCGCGGCGAGCAATATTGGAGCAAACCGGTCCCCAGCTTCGGAGATCCTTTGGGCCGTCTGCTTATCCTTGGTCTCGCCCCGGGCGCTCACGGAGCTAATCGAACCGGCAGAATGTTTACAGGAGACCGCTCCGGAGAATTCCTGTACCGGGCACTCTACCAGGCCGGCTTTGCTAACCAGCCGCAAAGTACATCGCTTGGGGACGGCCTCCAACTGACGGACGCCTACGTCACCGCTCCTGTCCGTTGCGTTCCCCCTGACAACAAACCCGACCGATCTGAAATCCTCGCCTGCCGTCCGTACCTCAACGCCGAACTAAACCTGCTAAATCGGCTGCAACTGATTGTGGTGCTTGGAGGCATCGCCCTCGATGCGTACCTCTCGGTGCTCCAGGACGCCGGACTGATTGCATCTCGAGCGAAATTCCCCTTCGGCCATGGCCTCGCTTACCGGACCCATTCCGCCGGACCTGTCCTTTTAACCTCGTATCATCCGAGCCAGCAAAACACGTCTACTAAACGACTGACTGCGGAAATGCTCGCTCAGATTTTCCTGCAAGCCCGCCGCCTGCTGGAGGGCAGTGAATCCGTTCCAACGGAGCTCGACCAGGTTAAGGAAAGCTAATTATGCTGCCTAGATTCAATGAGTTAAAAGACGGTAAACTGGACACTACAGTAATACACCGGGTTGAAGATCTAACGCCGGCCAAACCCTAAATGTCCAGTGCGCTCTTTGCCCTGCTGTGGGCTCAACCGAACTTTACCTCCCGTGTCTTTGGCGGCCTCTCCGACGATACGTTTAGCGGCCTCTACCATCTGACCCCTTTCGACTGGGCCATTTTGCTGCCCTATTTCGGAACCCTGGTGATCCTGTCCGTTTACGGCGTCCACCGCTACGAAACCATCCGCCGCTATCGAAAATTTAAGAAGAATCTTCTAAAAACCGCGCCTCAGCAGTACGAAAAGCTCCCCCGAGTCACTATCCAGCTTCCGCTTTATAACGAACGCTTTGTCGTGGATCGGCTCCTCGAAGGAATCGGCAAGGTGGTTTACCCCCTGGATCTGCTCCAGATCCAGGTCCTCGATGATTCGACCGACGAAACGCACCCCTACACCGAACGGCTTTGCAACCAGTATGCCGCCGGTGGAATGCCGATCGAGTACCATCACCGCACCAATCGGCACGGTTACAAGGCGGGCGCCCTTCAGGAAGGCCTCCAAACGGCAACCGGCGAATTAATCGCTATCTTCGATGCCGACTTTGTACCTCCCGGTGACTTCCTGACCCGTACGGTGCACTTCTTTACCGACCCGCAGGTCGGCGTCGTCCAAACCCGCTGGAGCTACCTGAATAAAGAGTTCAACATCCTGACCCAGGTGGAAGCCATGCTCCTCGACGGGCACTTTGTCCTGGAGCACGGAGCGCGATGCGGCTCAGGTTTGTTCTTTAATTTCAACGGCACAGCCGGCGTACTCCGCCGATCAGCGATCGACGATGCGGGCGGCTGGCAGCATGAAACTCTAACCGAGGATTCCGACCTCAGCTATCGCGCCCAGTTGAAGGGATGGCGTTTTGTCTACCTTCCCGCTCTCGACTGCCCTTCCGAACTGCCGATCGAGACCTATGGATTCCAGGTCCAGCAAGCTCGCTGGGCCAAGGGGCTAACGCAAGTCGCCAAAAAGCTGCTGCCCAGAATTTTCAGAGCCAAATTGCCGTTGCGGGTGAAGATCGAGGCGTTCATGCATCTGACGCCAAACATCTCTTATCCCATCATGATCATCGTCTCCATGTTGATGCTGCCGGTCATGATCGTGCGGTTTTACATGGGCATCTTCCAGATGGTCACCATCGACCTGCCGCTTATCATTGCCTCTTTCTGGTCCATTTCAGCCTTTTACCTGTACGCTCAACGCGAGCTCTACCCAAAAACCTGGTGGAAAGCAATTGCCTTCCTTCCTATGCTGATGGCAGCCGGAGTCGCACTCACGGTCAGCAATTCCAAAGGTGTCCTCGAAGCTCTCTTCGGAATTCAGAGCAGCTTTGCCCGCACGCCCAAGTACGCCATCGGATCCCAGAAGACGAAGACCGAGACCACAGCGTACCGTCGTCGAAGCGGCTGGCTGCCGTGGATCGAAATCCTTATCGGCTGCTATTTCGTAGTGATGATGGATTTCGCCATGGACACGCTGAACTACTTCGCACTCCCATTCCTGCTTCTTTTCGTCTGCGGGTACTGGTGGGCTGGCTTCACGACGCTCTACCAGGAGTTCCGTAACCATCTGCAGTGGCAAAGAGCCCGCAAGCTCGCCGAAGCGAAATAACCTGCCTTCCCGCCTTAGCCAGTAACGTTTATCGGGGGCTTATTGCCCTAACCGCCGGTTCTTGGCTGAACCTCACTTTTCCTCACATAATCGTTTCGTGAGACGAAGAGATCGGCATGACACCTTCTAGGCCTCATCCCGCCTCTTCTTCTCGCTTTCCATTCTTTGTTGGGTTCCTTATCCTTCTCCTACAGGGTTCGTCTCAAATCGCGGCGGACCCTCTTTTTTCGATCCAGAACCTCGGCAGCCTAAATGCTGGCCTCACTTCTCCTACCGCCTTCAACTCTTCAGGTACAGCGGTCGGATTCTCAGCCGATATCTATGGCAACGTGCATCCGGTGACCTTCAGCGGCGGACAGGCCACGCAGCTTTCCGGTCTGGGAGAAGCCACTGGCATCAACGACTCCGGAATGATAGTCGGTACAACGTTTTCCGGTTCAGGCGCCTCCGTCACGGAATGGTCGAACGGAACGGCGACAAACCTGAACATCGCTGGCTACGGAACGTCGATTAACAACAGCGGACAAATCGCGGGAAGCTATCTATCGGAAAACGGACAGACTCGGGCCTTCACCTGGAACAGCGGGAATTTGAAAACCCTCGGAACTCTAGGCGGCAATTGGAGTTCGGCATCCGCCATTAACGCCGGCGGTCAAGCCGCGGGAACCAGCACCTTGGGAAACGGTGAATTCCGTGCCTTCTTCTATAACGGCGCTGACCTGCAGAATTTAGGAACGCTAGGGGGCGCAAATAGCTACGGCACCGCCCTCAACAAGCAAGGTGAAGTGGTTGGAGCATCGCAGCTTTCGTCAGGATTCTTGAATGCGTTTGCCTGGACTACGGCCGGAATGGTAGACCTGGGAACACTCGGCGGTGACACCAGCTCCGCTTATGGAATCAACGACCTGGGAGAAGTTGTCGGGTATTCCTTTATCACTGGAAACTACGCCACTCACGGCTTTCTCGATCGCAACGGTGTGATGCTCGATCTGAACAGCTTGCTCCCGGCCGCCTCTGGGTGGACAATCACATCCGCCAACGCAATCAACGCCGCCGGAGACATTTTAGGTGCCGGAATCTTCGACGGACAATCCTACGTGGTCGAGCTTCTCGCCGGCACAATCGGCAATGCTATGCCCGTTTTAACGCCTGAACCTGCCTCACTCCTATTATTGGGGGCTGGCCTGATAATCGTGGCCAGTGTGAAAAGAGGGCGAAATTCTAGAAATCGCACCACCACCCATGGCTGAAAAACACCACAGCCAGCCGGCCTTTCCTTAGACAACAAACATCGGAACAAATTCGCTTTGAGCCGGTTGGGTATATCCAACCACTTCCATCGCATCCATCAATCGTTGTAAGCGATCGGCGCGGCGCTTCAATTGATTGAGCTCGTCCGAGAACGCTGCGCGTGTCTCTTCCGTATCGGTGGCGGAGCTAAGACTCGGGTACTTCGTGGCAAGCGCTCTCTCGTCTCGGATAATATTTTCCAGTTGCTGAACCAGCAGAGTATCCAGAGGATTGTTGATGGTGAGTGTAGTGTTGTTAATTGGGCTCATGACGATGCCGTTTCTGTAGCAAATAAGATGCCAACCTTCAACGTAGCCGCCTTGAACCGGCCTTCTAACCCCAAGCTCAACAAAATCAATAGCTTATCTCCTCGCCAAGAGGAACAATATCTCCCTGGGATTATCCCCTAAGTTCTCTCTGGGCTCGGTAAGAATGTTACTGTGCAACTCACCCCACCCGGCAACATTAGCCCGCTACACTAAATCTTGATTCCATGGAGCCTGCCGACACCGGCGCCATCGCCGTCCTAGCGGAAAAACCATCGGTGGCCCGAGACATCGCCCGAGTTCTCGGAGCCGACAAGCGCGGCGAAGGCTATCTCCAGGGAAACGGCTATGTCGTGACTTGGGCCATCGGTCACTTGGTCGCCTTAGCTCAACCTCACGAAATCAATCCGCAATGGCGAAGCTGGCAGAGCCGGACCCTGCCCATGCTCCCTGACCGCTGGCCCCTCGTGGTCCAGGAAAAAACCAAAGACCAGTTCGAGATCGTTCGGAAAATCATCAACTCGTCCCGAGTAGACAGCGTAATCTGCGCTACCGACGCCGGCCGTGAAGGCGAACTCATCTTCCGCTACATATATGAAGCGGCCGACTGCGAGAAACCGTTCCGCCGCCTCTGGATCTCCTCGCTCACTCCCGACGCCATCCGCCGGGGCTTCGAAACGCTCCGTTCCGGCGCCGACTTGAATACTCTCGCCGACGCCGCCTGCGGCCGAAGCCGCGCCGACTGGCTGGTCGGCATGAATCTATCCCGTGCCTACTCGCTCGCCTTCGACGAAGAACTCTCCGTGGGACGCGTACAAACGCCCACCCTCGCGATGCTGGTTGAGCGGGAACTCCTCCTCCAAAACTTCGTTCCAGAAGACTACGTCGAGGTGATCGCCACCTTCCACGCCGAAACGAGCCCGCCCAAAGCCAATTACCGCGGAACTTGGTTCCGAAGCAAACAGAATGGCGCCCCGGACGGAGAATCGCTCCAATCCGCCATGCGGCTGCCGCCCGACGCCCTCGAAGCCAAATCGCTCGTTGCCCGCGCCCGCTCCGGCGCCATCAAAATCGAATCGGTCCAGGCAGAAACACAACGCACCCTCCCGCCGCTCCTCTACGACCTCACCGAACTCCAGCGCCACGCTAATCGCCTGTTCGGCTTCAGCGCCCAAAACACCCTCGACCTCGCTCAAGCGCTCTACGAACGCCACAAGCTCATCAGCTATCCGCGGACCGACAGCCGCCACCTCTCGCAAGACCTGGCCGGAACGCTCCCTAAGATCGTGACGGCCATCTCGGCCCCCTATCGAAAAGAGCTGGCGCCCGGCACAGGCGAACGCCCCCTCAGCCGCCGCTTCATCGACGATTCGAAGGTTAGCGATCACCACGCCATCATTCCAACCGCTGCCTCACCCGACAAAACCAGCCTCTCGCCCGACGAACGAAAGATCTACAACCTCATCTGCCGCCGCCTCCTGAGCGCCTGGCACGACGACTACATCATCGCCGTCACCACCGTCATTACCGCCATCTCAAACGGCGAAGTCATCGACCGCTATCACAGCTCCGGAACCACCGTCGAACAGCTCGGCTGGAAAATTCTGGACCTGGCCCCCGAACGGAAACGAAGCCAGTCCTCCAACACCGGTTCCACCGAACAGGAACCCCAATCCTTACCTCCCGGCCTTCGAAAAGATCAATCAGTACAACTCGTCGACATCGAACCGGTCCGGAAAAAAACCCGCCCCCCCAAGCGCTTCACGGAAGCCACGCTGCTCACCGCCATGGAAACAGCTGGTAAAACCCTCGAAGAACGCGAACTCTCACAGGCCATGAAAGAATCCGGTCTCGGCACCCCGGCCACCCGCGCCTCCATCATCGAAGTTTTGCTAAAGCGCAACTACATCGCACGAAACGGCAAGAGCCTCGAAGCAACTCCCAAAGGGATTCGCCTCATCGAAGTCGTCCACCCCGAGGTGAAAAGCCCCGCCATGACCGGCCAATGGGAAGCCTACCTCGGCCGAATCCAGCACGGCCAGGCCCAACTCGAACCATTCCTCGACGGCATCAAAGAATACGTCCGCAAAGTAGTCGGCAAGGTAGAAGACCTTCCACACACGGCTAAACCAGTCGAGCCGCCCAAACCCGCGCCCCTCACCATCCAAACCGAAGGCCAAACACCGCAGGCGCTACTCCACGCCGCCTTTGGCTTTTCCGAGTTCCGCCCCAACCAGGAAGCCGTCTGCCGAGCCGCCATCGAAGGCAAAGATGTTCTGCTCGTCATGCCCACCGGCGCCGGAAAATCGCTCTGCTATCAGCTTCCCGGACTAGCACGAGGAGGCGTTACGCTCGTCATCAGCCCGCTCATCGCCCTCATGGAAGATCAAGTGTCCAAGCTGAAAGAGCGTGGCTTTCAGGTCGAGCGAATCCACTCCGGACGCGATCGAAAAACCTCCCGCGAAGTCTGCTTAGACTACCTGGCGGGGAAACTCCAATTCCTATTCATTGCGCCCGAGCGCCTGCGCGTCACGGGCTTCCCGGAAATGCTCGCCAAACGCAAACCATCGCTCATTGCCATCGACGAAGCGCACTGCATCTCGCAATGGGGTCACGATTTCCGCCCCGATTACCGTATGCTGGGGCATTACCTGCCCGCCTTGCGTCCCGCACCGGTCATTGCACTCACCGCCACTGCCACCCAACTGGTTCAAAGAGACATCGCCCAACAGCTCGGCCTCAACCAGGCCGACAAATTCATCCACGGATTTCGCCGCGACAACATCGCCATCGAGGTCGTCGAAGTCGCGCCTTCGCAACGCGCCGGTCTCGCGCGTGACATCCTGCTCGATTCGAAAAGCCGACCCGCTATCGTCTACGTTCCCACCCGCAAACAGGCCGAACTCGTATCCGCAGAACTCGTGCGCGATTGCCCGACCGCCACTTATCACGCCGGCCTCGACACCGAACATCGCTCCCGCGTCCAGCAGAATTTTCTCGACGGCAAAATCCAGGTCATGGTAGCCACAATCGCCTTCGGAATGGGCATAGACAAGCCCGACGTCCGCACCGTCATCCACACCGGCCTCCCCGGAAGTCTCGAAGGCTACTACCAGGAAATCGGACGCGCTGGCCGCGACGGCGCTCCCAGTCGCGCCATCCTGATGTACTCCTACGCCGATCGCCACACCCACGATTTCTTCTTCGATCGCGACTACCCCGACGTCAAAATTCTCGATCGCCTCTTCACTCAGCTGACGGACCAGCCCATCCAGCAATCGGAACTCCGCCGCCACCTACACATGGACGAAGACCTCTTCGAAAAAGCGCTCGAGAAGCTCTGGATGAACGGAGGCGCGCTTATCGATTCCGACGAAAACATCCGCCGCGGAGAAGCCGGGTGGCACGGCCCTTATCTCGCCATCGGCAAACAGAAATCCACCCAGATCGAAGGAGTGCTTCGCTACGCGACCGGCCATCAATGCCGCATGTCCTCGCTCGTCAGCCACTTCGGCGACACCGCCGACGCTCGCCGCGCCTGCGGCCTCTGTGATTTCTGCTCTCCCCAGAGCTGCGCCGCCCAGCGTTTCCGCGCCTTAACCGAAGCGGAACAGTCGGTGTCGCTTCGTATCGTCGCAGCCCTCCGTCCCGGCTTCCCCAAATCGACCGGCAAATTACACGCCGAACTATGTTCCCCGAGCGAAATCACCCGCGACGCCTTCGAACAACTGCTTGGATCGATGGCCCGTGCCGGCCTGCTCACGCAAAAGGACGCGGTCTTCGAAAAAGACGGAAAGCAGATCCCCTATCGCACCGTCAGCCTGACCGATGCCGGCCATCTGATCACCGAAACCACGCCTCTCGACATTCTGATGAAGGAGGATCAACCGGCCATCCGGAAAAGCAGAAAAAAGAAGAAGCAAACTGCCCCTGCCGCCGAAACCAAAACTCGCCGCTCGAAAACGCCGAACTCCGACCGCATCGAGGCCTCTCTCCGTGCCTGGCGACTCTCCGAAGCGCGCCGCCGCGCCGTTCCCGCCTTCCGCATCTTCACCGACCAGGTTCTCAAAACCATTGCGGCTCAACGGCCCACCTCCGATTCAGAACTCCTTACCATCTCCGGAATCGGCATGGCCACCGTCAAAAAATACGGCCCCGAAATCTATCGCGTCGTTCACTCCTTCTCGAACACATAAACCGAATCGAATTGCCCTTGCGGCGAACTAACATGCGAGCTCTGTTTTAGAATCTTCCCGTCGGCAGAGAGCGACCACGTTCCCTTGATCGTCACGTCCTGCCCACCGAAATTTGCCGCCGTGTGAATCACCAGCAAAGCGCCTTCCCAACTTGCCGCGCTCTTTGCCGTCTGACCCCCGAATCGATTACTGGATTCCTTGCCGTCCGTCGTGTACTTGGCTTCGTAATCCAAATCTCCCTGCGGACCGCCCACCACAATCGTTCTCACCTTCAGATCCGGATCCTTGTGTTCGATCTGCTCTCGCATAGACGTCGGCGGCGGGATCGGCCCCAAGTCACTCTTGTCCAAATTGAGCTTCCAATTCCCGCTGAAGTTCGTCTTATCGGCAGCAATCAGTTTCACCGCAGAAAGGGTCAGAAGTACACCAGCTAAACCAATTAGTACTGTGAACCGTCTGTAACTATTCATTTGTGCTCTCACCGTTTCTAACTAACTTATAAGTTTCTCAAACTAACTGGTTGTCGCCGCAAATGATCATAACCGTAAGGCGATTTGATTCGAAATTAATTACCGAGCCCGACTGCAAGGAGCGTTATTTTGCGACGGAAACTAGCCGGTTTCACTTACCTATCCAGTGTTCTCCACCCGTTGAACCCTAATGAGTCAACGGCGCGTCCAATGTAGTGGATAGGAAAGAAAAACAATGAGAGGGCAATTAAAAACAGTAGGGCCAACGATCACAGTATTGTTTGCTGCGGCAGCCTTGAGCTTCGCTCAGAATCAGGGTCCGAGCTCCGCTCAAAATCAAATGCCCGTCCAGCAGCAATCCGAGAGAATGCCGCCTCCCGGAGCATTAAATTACGTGGAAGGTCAAGTTTCGCTCGAAGGCGAGCAACTTACTCCGCAGTCAGTTAAATCCACCGTGATTCAGCCTGGACAGGCCATCGACACGCAACAGGGTTATGCAGAAATCCTGCTTTCTCCTGGCGCGTTCTTGCGAGTCGGAACCAACTCCGAGGTTCGCTTAGTCTCTGCCGGTTTGGCTGACACCAAGCTGGATGTGGTACGCGGATCGGCAATGATCGAAGCGGCTCAGTTGGTGAAGGGCACGTCTCTTCAGATCAGCATAAACGGAGTAACTGCGGCCGTACAAAAAAACGGTCTCTATGACTTTAATACGCAAGCACAAACCATTCGCGTGCTCGACGGTAAGTTAAAAGTCATCGGAACAAGCGGCGAGTCTACTCTGTCTAAAGGCGACCAGATCCTGCTCGCCAGCGAAACTCCACTCAAGAAGAGGGACTTCGACAAAAAACGGGCCGAAGCTGACCCTCTTTATGTATGGAGCAAAGTGCGCAGCGACAACGAAGCGCAAGCTAACGTTAACATCGCCAGCAACATCGCCGAGTACGGCGGCTGGAATGGAGCGGGTTGGTATTGGGATCCCTTCTGGAGTTCCTATGCGTTCCTGCCTGGGGCAGGATTCATAGGCGGCCCCTTTGGATTTGGCTTCTACTCGCCGGCCTATGTCTATGCCTCTCCTTATTACTTCGGAGGCTACGGACGCTACGGCTACGCCCGATATGGCTATGGAAATCGGGCTTTTGCGGCCGGTCGTGGTTACCCCGGACACGCCTATCGAGGCGGATTCAACGGAGCCCATGCCACAGGTGGAGTGCACGCCGCCGGTAGATTTAGTGGTGGCGGCTTTCACGGCGGCGGTGGCGGCTTTCACGGCGGCGGTGGTGGATTCCACGGAGGCGGAGGCGGAGGTCACCGCTAATTCCCGCTGAACCATTCAGCCGAGTAACTACTTTCAACTGTAGTTACTCGGCTTTTTCTTTTAATAACAACTTACATCAAAGCTTCTCGAGTAATCCCGCCAGCAAAGCAGTACGTCCCGCGATCCGATTCACCAATATACTTTCATTCACTGCATGCGCCCCCTCGCCCACAGCGCCTAATCCATCCAATGTCGGCACACCCAAAGCAGCCGTGAAGTTCCCGTCCGATCCCCCGCCTGTCGAAGACTCCTCCAATTCCAACCCCAACTCACGCCCAATGCCTTTCGCTCGCTCGAAAAGCCCAGCGATCGCTGCTGTTCGCTCCATAGGCGGTCGATTCAGTCCTCCGCTTACCTGAATTCGGCATCGCGGATTGACCGGCGCCAGGCTCTTCAATCTTTCCTCGACAAACTCAATATCCTGCTTTCGCAGCGCGCGCACATCCACCTCAACCGAAGCGTCTGCAGCGATCACGTTGGAACGAGTTCCCCCCCGAACCACCCCCGGATTCACCGTAATGCCACGCTCGATGTCGGTCAACGCCGCCATGCGTTCAATCTGCCGAGCCGCCTCCACCACCGCACTCGCCCCGCCCTCGAAGTTCACGCCCGCATGCGAAGCAACCCCCGCAATATGAACTTCATAACGGGCAATCCCCTTACGGGCCGTCTTCAACTTCCCATCGAGCGCCGTTCCAGGCTCCAGAACAAGCACTCCTGTGCTTCGTTGCGCCTCCTCCTCCGTGATGCTCCGCGAATTCGGACTTCCCACCTCTTCGTCGGACACAACCAGCAAAACAATCGGCCTCTCTACGGCCACATGCAGATCCCGAAGCGCCCGCACCGCATAAATAAAGAAGACCAGCCCCGCCTTCATATCCAGCACGCCCGGCCCCCACAACCGGCCATCCTGCTGCCGGAAGGGAATTCGGCCTAACGTCCCAACCGGCCAAACCGTGTCCGAATGCCCCAACCCCATAATCGGCCTCCCCGCTCCCCCACCCACGTCGAACCGGAGAAGCAAATGCCTCCCAAAAACACCGTCGGCAAAAGTCTGCGCCTCCGCAATATCGCTCGTCTTCTCAATCAGCAAATCCACAAACCGATTCACCTGCTCGGGCGAATCGCTGGGAGACTCACACTCAACCAACTCGCGAATGAGCCCAATCATCTCCGGCAACTTCTCTTGGCTGTAACGCAAATAGCGATGCATCGCATGTCATCATAGCGACTCCTTGCAAACCGCGCTGGGTAACCATTTTAGGATCAATCGCCTTTGGCAGAGCCGCGACCAAAAGGGAGCGTTTTCTTATCATTTTGCGACGAAAACCAATTAGCCCGATCTGTTAGGCAGGTCACGTGATATTGTCGTAAAAGCAAAAGGAAGGAACGCTGCAAGTGCCTGAATTTCGGCAAGCGGGCCGCGATACTGAAGCGGCCAAAACCTCGACCGTCATTCTTCATCTCGAAGATGACGATGCTACTGCACACCTTTTCTCGATTGCTCTTCGCGAATTGGATTCCGGTGCGACACTGTATCGTGTCTGCAACGTTAATCAAGCCAAAGAATATTTCGATCGAACGGGACGATTCCGTGATGCTCCTCGCCCTAACGTCGTAGTGCTGGACATTAATGTTCCTGGCGAAAACGGCTTCGAGTTACTGATGACGATCCGGAAGCATCCGTCATTTGCTCGTTTGCCCGTGGTAATGTTCAGTTCTTCTATCGACTCTGTTGACCGCGCCCGAGCAATCGATTTAGGGGCCAATGGATATCACGTCAAATCCGGTGATCTGTTTAGTTTCACGGCAGCAGCCGAAGCCGCTCTCCGCTGTTCCGCCTGATTCTTTCCCGGTCGTCAGTTTCCGCCGAAACTCGCTAAACTGAATTCTTAAGCCTCAAAATGTTTAACGGATCGATTCACCATCGTCTACCGCGCACTCTCGGCCGAAAAGCAAATCCGCAGTCGGTCGCAAAACGGATTCTCGTGGTGGAAGATGAGCAAATCGTCGCACGCGACCTGCAGAATGTGCTGCGCCGGTTGGGCCACGTTCCTCTCGGGCCTGCCCAAAGTGGCAGCGACGCAGTAAGGCTGGTTGTAGAAACTGTTCCCGATTTAGTTTTAATGGATGTGCGTCTCGAAGGTGAGATGGACGGAGTCGAAGCCTCCATTGAAATCGCAAGCAAATGGAAGGTTCCGATTATCTATATCACAGCCCACAGCCAGCAATTTCTGGCCGAGCCGTCCCGCATGGTCTTCCCCTACCTCTGCATAGCCAAGCCGTTCTCGCCGCAAGCCCTCGAACTGACCATAGACAGCGTAGTGAAAACGACCGAAGTCCGTCCCAGCTAACGGAGCCGCGACTAAAAGGAGCGGTATCTTTCCACTCCGCCCTAAACAGGTTTGCGCGGAAAAACAACTTTGAATCGCGTCCCCGCCGAGCGATCCACGTCCACCTCTGCTTTTATCTGCATTACCAGCAAGCTGAACAGCTGAAGACCCATCGATTTTGAGTTTTGTAATGCCACATCGTCCGGCAGCCCAACGCCGTCATCCGCAACTTGAAGCGCGCAAACCTGGTCGATGCATTCGAAGGAAATCTCGACCTTCCCCGACGCCTTATTGCGGAAGGCATGTTTGAAACTGTTTGTCAGCAACTCATTCACAATCAAACCGCACGGTACGGCTTGCGTGATGTCGAGCAGAATCGGACCGGCTTCCACACTGACACTCACGCCACCGATCTGATCTGAGTAGACGGCGGTCAAATCGTTCGCCAACCGGTTCAAGTACGTTGAGAAGTCGATCCTCGAAAAGTCGGCAGCGCCATACAGTACTTCGTGAATAGCGGCAATCGACCGTACTCGCGTGTTCATCTGCTCCAACATTCCTCGGGCAAACGGATCGTCCAGACTTTCGGCTTGCAAACTCAACAGACTCGAGATAACTTGCAGATTATTTTTAACCCGATGGTGAATCTCCTTCAGCAGAACCTCTTTCTCCCGCAGCGATGCCCGCAGCTGCCGATCGGCCCTCTGCCGTTCTGTGATATCGCTGTTAATTTCCAACACCCAGTTGTCCGCATCGTTTGAGCCGCGCTGCAGCGCCCATCGGCTCCACACAGGGATGTGGACGCCATCTCGTCGCGTATGCAGAAGTTCACCTTCCCAATGACCTCGGCTGAAGAGCGTGGCTTCGACGGCGGACAGCGGCTCAGGAAAGGCCGTTCGCAGAAGCGTATGCGTCACTTGGCCCATCGCTTCTTCCTTTGTCCAGCCGTACTTCTCCGCCGCAGAATTGTTCCAAAACGAAATAGCCCCATTCACCTTGCGCACAATAATCAGATCCTGCGACAGCTCCAGCAGGTGTGCTTGCTGTTTCAATCGCTCCTCGGCTTTCATCCGCTCCGTGGTATCGCGCATGATCTTTGCAAATCCGAGAAGGACCCCGCCTGCGTCCCGCACACTGGTTAGAATGCCGCTGGCAAAAAACCGGCTCCCGTCTTTCCGCACCTGCCAGCGATCATCTTCGGACCTGCCTTTCTCCCGCGCAGTCTCCATTTCCTGTTTGTCTTCGCCCGACGCAACGTCCTCCGGCGTGAAAATACTCGAGCAGGATTTCCCCACAATCTCAGCTTCGTTGTATCCCAGGAGTCGCTCCGCCCCTGCATTCCAGGCAACCACACGGCCGTGCAAATCCATTTGGAAGAGAGCATAATCCTTCACGCTATCGACGAACAACCTGAATCGTTCCTCGCTCTCCCTTAGTTGCTTCAGCGCCTGTTTGCGTTGTGTGACGTCTCGGAAGTTGGCTTGCACAATCTCCTGGCGCCCTACCAGGTACCTGTTCGCCACAATCTCCACGTCGATTCTTCGGCCTTCAATCGAATTCAGGCATACACTATCGAACCAAACGACGTCTTGTTCATTCGTTCGCGCTACAAAATCAGTCGAGGGTGCAGCTTCATGAAAACATTCCAAATCTTCCAGCGTCTTGCCGACCAGCTGATCGCGCCTGAATCCGGTAAGTTCAAGGAAAGCCGGATTGACGTCGGTCACTCGCTTGGTCTCTGCATTGAACAGCAGAAGGCCATCCTTCGCGGTCTCAAAAAGTCGCTTGTACCGGACCTCCGCATCGTGACGCGGCTGGGTCACGTCCTCGATCGCCAGCAGAACTCTACGGTCCTCGTCGTTTGCCGGGAAAATCCTTCGGGCGTTCAGCCTGATTGTGCGTTTTCCGATGTGTGGGAATTCATGCTCGATTTCAAAGTCCAGAAACGACGTGTTACGGAACAGCGCCAGTCCCAGTAGTTCGCGCAGCCTGGGATCGTTCCACTGGCCATTGCCCAGATCGTAAAGCAATCGCCCTTCGGTTTCGCCGCGCAAGACCCCGAACATCTCATAGAACGCCGCCGTCGCCCGCTGAATGCGCAGATCTCGGTCCAAAACCAGAAGCGGTTCTCGAACCGTTTCCACCATGCCCTCCGCGAAGTCCCTCGCTTTTTCGCTACTTCGCAGCATGCGCTTCAGCGGATCGATATCGACAAACACCAGCACCGCGCCTGCGATACGGTCATCGGCGGTGCGGTACGGTCGAATCGTAGCACTGAACCAACGCCCCTCCCTCGACTGAACCTCGCGTTGATCCACGCTAAGAGTCTCGACAACCTTGCGCATCTGGGGTAGCAGACCGGCCAAATCGATGGCGGAATTGACGTGCGTCAGAGGATACCCGATATCGGTGGCCTTCGCGCCGACATATTTTTCGGCCGTCGCACTGAACCGCCTTAAGCGCAGGTCCTTATCAACCATCAGGAATGCGACATCCACCGCTGCCAGCAAATTGAGGAGATCGCTGTTCACCGTGGTGAGTTCATGATTGCGGTCGTGCAACTCCTCGTTGAGAGTGTTCAACTCCTCATTTGCACTTTGGAGCTCCTCTTTCGTGGTCCCTAGCTCCTCGTTGGTGCTCTGCAACTCCTCATTGGCGCTACTCACTTCCTCGTTAGCGGCGCCCAATTCTTCCGCGTGCGCCTCATGTTCCTCACTGGCACTGCGAAGCTGTTCACGCAATTCGCCAACTTGCTTCTGCAGCTCAATGACCTGCGCTTCCAGCGGCGACTCGTTCTCGACTCTTTCCCGCAACTGTACGGGCCCAGTTTTTTGTTCTGACCGGTCCGCGCTGCCCGCCGACTGGAAGACGACGACGAAATGGCGCTGATCGGGAGAGGACCCGCCAATGGGTGTTACCTCTACATCCACCTGGCGCATTTCGTTCTGGTTCTCAACCTTGATGCCGGTCTCCTGGACGGATACATTGTTCGTACTGGCAACATGAACCGCCCTCCGCAAAGTCGCCACCAGCGACGTCCGAACCATATGCAGTAGGTTGAATGTTGCTTCGCCCGAACTCGGTTCCAGGTAAAAGCCTGTACGTCCGCGGAAGTGAAGAATCTGGAACCCCGAGTCGATCACTACCGCAGCCGGAGCGTATTTACTCTGAATGACCAGATCGAAGCTTTTCTGCACATCGAATTCCCCGGAGCTGGTGCGGGGCTTTGAGGGAGGGACTTCACGGATTCCGCCTCCCACGGCCAGCGTATAGGCCAGTCGCACCGGCGCGGCTTTTCGCATATAAATGCGGTGCTGTTTATCGATAGGCTCAAACAGGTCGCTCGCTGCAGCGATAGATTCGGCCGTTCCAAGCATCAGCAAGCCTTCGGAATTCAGACTGTAGTGGAAAATCGGTAATACTCGCCGCTGCAACGTACTGTCCAGATAAATCAACAGATTGCGGCAGCTGACCAAGTCAATATGGCCAAATGGCGGATCGATATTGACATCCTGCCGGGCGAAGATGCAAACCTCACGGGTCGATTTAACTATTTGGTATCCGCGATCCGTACGAAAGAAAAACCGCCGCAGCCGTTCGGCCGACACATCCTGGGCGATGACCTCCGGGTAATAACCTGTGCGCGCACGGTCCAGCGCGATATCGCTGATATCGGTGCCGAAAATTTGAATGGGTGTTCGCAGTTTTAACTCGTCGATTAACTCCTGAACGCAAATAGCGAGAGAGTAGGCCTCCTCGCCTGTCGCGCAGCCCGGTACCCAAATCCGAAACGGCTCGCCGCTCTGCCGCGATCTCAATACGTCTGCTAACACCCGGGTCAGCGACTCGAACACCTTCGGGTCTCGAAAGAAGCTCGTGACACTGACAAGAAGATCGCGATACAGCTCCCGTACCTCGTCCGGATGCGATTCAATGAAATCCGCATAGTCGTGCAGCGTTCCGGCCCGTCGGACAATCATCCGCCGCCCGATACGACGGCGAACCGTATTCGGCTTGTAATGCAAAAAATCGACCTTCGTACCGGTTTTCAGAACCTGAAAGATCCTCTGCAAGTCGCCGACGCCTTCGGGAAGCACCTCTTGTTCGGGGCGGTTTGCCCTAAGAATCTGAATGAACGGGTGATGGCTAAGTGAGTTCAGCTCTTTTGCGATTTCGGAAGGCGAAAGTACAAAGTCAACCGCGCCGGTCGCAATGGCATTCCGCGGCATCCATAAGTGCTGCGCCGTCTCCTCGCTTTGCGCAAACGTGACGCCGCACTCCGCTTTGATCGCTTTGACGCCCAGGCTGCCGTCCGAAGCATTTCCGGAGAGAACCACGCCGACGGCCCGGCCGCCCTGCACAGACGCAAGCGACTCGAAAAAGGCGTTGATCGGCAGATGCAGGCCGGGAGCTCGTTGCGTTAAGCCCAAGGTGCCATCTTGTAGAATCATTGTCACGTTGGGCGGTATGACAAAAACCTCGTTTGGCCTGACTGCCATTCCGTCCGTCACACTATGAACCGGCATGGTCGTGTTGTTCGCCAGAATCTCCGGCAACTGGCTCTCGTGGTGCGGGTCCAGATGCTGCACGAACACGAATGCCATTCCCGTGTCGTCCCGCAAATTTCTCAGAAAACGGGTGAAGGCATCCAGCGCGCCGGCCGATCCGCCGATCCCCACCACCGGGAAGTCATGGCCGCGTGGTGGACTGACGTCCACTTCGGTAACGCCGTCCGTCTCCACCGTTCCCGGCTCTACCGCTTTCAGGGCCGCCTCGCCCGAGCGCGAGCCATTCCCGTCGTTCTCTCTCTCAGGATCTAACATCCGCTTGATCCCCTACTCGTTTCTCGTTCTCAGAAGCTTCCTCTTCCCGGAAATCCAAAGGCGCCGTTGCCAGAATTCTGGTCCCTTCGTTCAGCGTCGAATAAACCTCTACTTTGCCCCCCACCGCTTCGGCGCGCTCCACCATGCTGATCAGTCCCAGTCCTCGCGGCTGAGACATTCTCTCCGGATCGAACCCTCTGCCATTGTCGCGAATGCTCATCTTTAGCGTGTCGGCATTCCCAGTCAACGCAATATTTAGTTCTGTCGCCCCCGCGTATTTCCTCGCGTTCGTAAGCGCCTCCTGCGCTATTCGGTAAAAAGCCACCGCGATTCGACGGCTCAACGGTTCGGGAACATTTCGTGTCGAAAACTGTATCGGCACGCCTTGGGCCTGCTGAAAATCGTCACCTAATCGCCGAAGAGCAACCACCAGGCCAAGATGGTCCAGTTCCGACGGGTGCAGGCGGTGCGAAATGTTTCGTATGCTCCCCTGCAGCTCACTGGCGTGCCGAAGTACACGTTCGAATTCCGCCTTATGGGAGGCCCGTGTCCTACTTGGCAACTTCTGCCACAGCATCTCGAGATTTATTCCCAATGCCGCCACACGTTGGCCAAGGTCATCGTGAAGGTCCCGCGCGACCTCTGCCTGCTGGTTGTCGTGTACGTTAAGAAGGCGGGCCGTAACGGCGCTCAGTTCTTCTTTCGTTCGGATCAAGGTCTGAGTGGTGAGGCTTGCCTCTTGTCGCCGCACCGCCCGTTGTGCATCTTCGTAAAGCGCGATCTCGATCGTGGCATGTAATTCATGCGCCACGAATGGCTTAACAATATACCCGTAGGGCTCGGTGACTTTGGCGCGGCTCAAGGTCTCAGGATCCGTGTATGCCGTCAGGAAAACCGTCGGAATCTTCCATCGTTCATGTACTCTCGCCGCTACCTCTATCCCGTCGATTTCGCCTTCCAGTCCGATGTCCGCCAGGATCAAGTCCGGCCAAGTCTCTGCAATCCCTTCCAGAGCCGAGGCCCCGTTTGCCGCCAGCCCCGCGATTTCATACCCGAGCTTTACCAGCAGCCGCCGCAGATGATCGCGTGTAATCATCTCGTCTTCCACAACAAACAGTCTTGGTTTCTTCACGGATCTTTACTTTGAATTTGTCGTCTACCGGCGGTCGTCGTTCGCGAGATCTTCTAATCGCTTATCTAAGGCCACTAGATCCGCCAACAGCCGCTCTCGCGCCTGAGAATCCTGAATGGCCCCGACCCACTGCTGCGCTGTCTTATGAGCCTGCCGCGCATTTTCACCTGCTTTAGCTCTGGCCGGCGCATCGTCAACTTCGATATAAGTAAGATTCAAAAGCGTGTTACAAAGATTGATTTCGTTCTGCAGAAAATCGATCTTTGCGCCTTCGCCCTTTGCGCCTTCGGAGTGTTCTGGAGATTCGTTCGGCTGAGACAAATAGGATTTCTAATTCTTCGCCGTCTTCGCTTGCCCTTTTCCAGGACTCGCGGCGTGTACCAGCTCAGGCGAACTCTGTGCTCGCAACGTTTCCAATTGGACTGAAGTGTCGATGCGTTTGGACCGTGTGAAAGGCTCCAGCTTTTGCGGCGTTCCTTGTTTCAGCGCGCGCAACACGCCTTCCAGCACCCGCACGTCGGCATAGCCCTCTTCCCCATCCGGTTCCGGATCGGTCCCGTTGAGAATGCAATCGGAGAAATACTTCAGTTCACCCCCGAAGTGATCGGTGTTCTTAAAGCTTTGTTCCTCTTTCGCTTTCCCCAAAGTAATCTCCTGCTTCAACGCTTCGCCATACATGAAGCCCGGGCTCATCACTACGTTTCCCTTTGTGCCAACCACCGTGTAGGAATCAATCGTATTGCCGTAGTAAGACACCGTGAACTGTGCAAGGCGGTCTTCCGGAAAGCGCAGCGTAACCGCAACCGTGTCGTCGAAATCGCCCAGACCGGAGTCTGCGTGACGCGTTCCCACTGCCGAAATCACTTCCGTCGGCTCCGCGCCAAAAACGTAGCGGGCCGCATTGACCGGGTAAGGACCCAGATCGAGTACCGGACCCGCCAGATCCCCGCTTTCAGCCCGATGATTCGCCGGATCCACCATCTGCGCGAACACGGAACTGAACAGGTGCACCGTGCCGAGTTCCCCGGAGCGAATGGTGTCAATCAGCGAAAGCGTGGACGGCTCGAAATGCAGGCGATACGCCACCATCAGCTTCGCGCTCGAACCTTTTTGAGCTTCCAGAATCTCTTTACATTTGGCGGTGTCGATCTCGAGCGGCTTTTCACTCAGCACGTGAATGCCGGCCTTCAGCGCAGGCACGATAAATTCAGCATGACGCCAGTTCGGCGTCGCCACATAGATCGCGTCAATGGTTCCCGACTGCAACAACTCGCCGAACTGTTCGTAGCCATAGCTGTTCTCAACGTTATACTGCTTGCCCACCTCGCGCGCTTTCGCCGGATCTGAAGTGACAAACGCAGTCACCTCTGAGTTACCCGTATGTTTCACGCCCGGCAGCATGGCCTCCTGTGCAATGTCGCCCAGGGCCACGATTCCGTAGCGCACCTTCCTGTCGGATCCCAAACCCAATGCGTCTTTAATACTCATAATCTTCTACTTGCCTTACTAACTAGATGCCGCCCGTCCAACGACGTAACGTGAATGTTCTTGCCTCTCAAATATCCGAGTCCGGAGTGCCGATTCTGGCATTCACGTCTTTACTGATCAGCCAAGACATCAGCGACAAGCTTAAGGTCGCCACTCCGACAAAGAGCGTATTGAGGAGGCGCCCCTTTTCGCCGTAGTAACCGAACACAAAGGGCGAAAGGAGAACCCACACGCTCATCACCACGTTGAACATGCTAAATCCGCTCGTGCCCTGCGGATGTATGATCCTGATCAGCGCCGCCATCACCATTACACCGCCTACAATCCAGGCATTCCATCCCGAGGGCTGGTCGGAAACACCGAAATAAGCCCACGGCGAAACGAAGAACCACATCGCCGCGATCCAGCAAAAGAAACTCGATGTTCGCGCCGCGACCGTTCGGTCTTCCATTTCTGGCAGCAAATCCTTCGTGTTGATCATTGTTTTAATCTCCGGAATGTAGACGCGCCTGTCCCGGCTACTGAGACATCTATGCCGCAAATTGGCCAAAGCGATTTTGAGATCATCACCTTTGGAACTCTCCAGCCTTCGAACCCTCGGCCGCTCCGGACTTCCCGTTAGCCCGCTCGCCCTCGGCGCCATGACCTTCGGAAACAAGGCCTGGGGCTCGCCCGACGAAATTTCACACCGTATCTTCAACGATTATGTGGACGCCGGCGGCAATTTCGTCGATACCGCCGACGTCTACAGCGGAGGCCGCAGCGAAGAACTAGTCGGCCAATTCATCGCCGAACGCAAGCTCCGTGACCGAATCGTATTAGCCACGAAATTCAGCTTCAGCGGCGGCAACGGTCGCAAGAACCTCCATCGCGCCCTCGAAGGCTCGCTCCGACGCCTCGAAACCGACTACGTCGACCTCTACTGGATGCACGTCTGGGATGCCGTTACGCCGGCCGAAGAAATGTTGCAATCCATGTGCGATCTTGTCCGCGCCGGAAAGATCCGCTACTTCGGTCTTTCCGACGTGCCCGCCTGGTACGCCGCGCGCATGGCTACGCTGGCCCACGTGTACAACCTGCCCGCACCCATCGCTCTTCAACTCCCCTACTCTCTAACCGAGCGCACCATCGAACACGAGCACGTTCCCGTCGCCCAAGCGCTCGGCATGGGAATCGTGCCCTGGAGCCCGCTCGACGCCGGCTTCCTAACCGGCAAATACAGCCGTGACGAAAGCGGCAAAGCCACCACCGGAGGAGGCCGCCTCGATCTCAGCAACCAGCCCTTTCGCAAATTCACAGAACGAAACTGGAAAATCTTAGACGTACTGCGTGAAGTGAGCCGAGAGATGAAAACGCCACCGTCGCAGGTGGCGCTCGCCTGGGCAGGAAGTCGGCCCGGCGTCTCGTCTCTCCTCCCTGGCGCCTCTAAGCCCGAGCAACTCCAAAGCAACATCGCCGCCCTCGGAGTCACTCTCTCCCAGGCGCACTTAGAAAAACTACAGCAGGCGAGTGCCTTCGATCCCGGAAACTTCTACTCCCTCTTCGAGGGCCAAACTAATCGCAGCATCTTCAATGGCCAAGACGTCGAAGGCTGGCCTATCGGACGACACTGAACCACAGGAAAAAACATGCGCTCAACCGGTATCGCATACGCCTTTCGAACGCTGCGCCGCAGTCCCGCCTTCACCGTCGCTGCGGCAATTACATTGGCGCTCGGAATCGGCGCTAGCACCGCCATCTTCAGCGTCACCAATGCCATCCTGCTGCGACAGCTTCCGTATAGAAACCCCGGCCAACTCATCGCCGTCACCAGCGAAATGACCAAGCGCAATGTAAAAGACTGGCCTTTTTCAAACGCCGACTTCTTCGACTTACGCGCCGGCACAAACACGGCCTTTAAAGATCTGGAGGGCGTCAACACCAGCCCCGGCACTCTCCCCAGAAGCGACGGAACCTTCGAGGAAGTTCATCTCGCCAACGTCACCCCCAACTTCTTACGAATGATGGGAGCCCAAGTCGCCTTCGGCCGAAATTTCACAGAAGCAGACGGCCAGCCCCAGCCACCGCAGCCGCAAGCTCCCACCGCGCCCGGGTTGGGAGCGCCCCAGCAATTGCCCGCACTCGCAATCTTGAGCCACGAATACTTCGAGCGCCGTTACGCTGGCAACACGTCCATCATCGGACGCCCGCTCACCACCACCGTAGCTGAAGCTCCCCAAGTGGTCGGCGTTCTGGCCCCCGGCTTCGAACTGCTGCTGCCCGCCAGCGCCAACATCGACGCCAAGCCCGACATCTGGATCGCCTCGCGACTCGCCTACGACAACGCCCAACGAAACTTGGTTTCGCTGCACTTAATCGGACGCCTGAAAAAAGGAGTGACGCTCGATCGCGCCCAAACCAAAGCCAACTCCGTCGCCGCCGAATCACGACGCAATTTCCCCATCCACAACACCTCCGGCTTCACCATCCGGCTGGAGCCCATTCGCAAACACCTCGTCGCGGCGGTCGAACCTGCTCTGGCGGCCCTAACTGGCGCCGTCATCTTTCTGCTCCTCATCGCCTGCGCCAACGTCGCCAATCTGATGCTGGTGCGCATGTCGTCGCGCGAACGCGAGCTGGCCGTACGCTCTTCTTTAGGCGGAAGTTGGTGGATCCTGGTACGCCAAACACTCACCGAATCCCTGCTTCTATCGGCAATCGGCACAATCCTCGGCCTGGGACTTGCCTGGCTCGGCATTCACGAACTACTCGTCATCGCGCCCGCCAATCTGCCACGACTCGAATCCATCAGGATCGACCCGACCGTCCTCGCCTACACCGCTCTCACAGGCTTGTTAGCGGCGGCTCTCTTCGGTATCGCTCCCGCCATTAGTGCTGCCCGTCCAAACCTGATGCACGTCCTCCGCGGAAGCGCAAGAACCGCCGGACTCGCAGGCGGCCAACTCCTGCGCAACGTCGTTGTCATTTCCGAAATCGCACTCTGTTTTGTGCTGCTCGTCGGTTCCGGATTGATGTTTCGCAGCTTCCTCGCCCTCCAGCACATCGACCCCGGCTACGATTCGCGTCATCTCCTCACCTTTCAACTACTCAGGCCGCGAATCCAACTGCCTCCGCAACGTGCTGCCTTCGTGCGCGAAATTCAGGCCCGCTTACATACGCTCCCCGGAGTTCAAAGTGTTACGGCAAGCGAGCCATTCCCTCTCACCGGCGGCTTCACTCCCATCCGCTGGGGAACGGCCCAAGCATTATCCGACCCCACCAAGTTTCAAGCCGTCGATTTCCAAATCGTGCTCCCCGGGTACTTCGACACCATGCACACCCCTCTCCTCGCCGGCCGCACCTTCACCGAAGCCGACAACGCGCCGGATCGCAACCTGGTCGTGATCGATCAAGCCCTCGCCGCCAAGGCCTTCCCTTTCGAATCCGCGGTCGGCAAGCGCATTCTCGTACGCTTTCGCACCCCCGAGCCCGAATGGGTCGAAGTGATCGGTGTGGTCTCCCACCAGCGCACTGTTTCGCTCGCCGAACCCGGCCGTGAACAGATCTTCTTCGCAGACGCTTTCGCCGGGCATGGCGCCGTCGACTGGTGGGCCGTTCGCACCTCCGGCAATCCCGCCGGCTACGCCGAGCCGATCCGAAAAACGCTCGCCGAAATCGGCCCGCAACTGGTCCTCACCGAAACTCTCCCCATGCAAGCGCGCCTGCAACAGGCACAAGCGGGAACCCGCTTCTCACTTCTTTTGATCGGCGTATTCGCCGTCGTCGCAGCACTGCTGGCCGGTGTCGGGCTCTATGGAGTTTTATCCAGCGCCGTACGTCAGCGCACAGCCGAAATCGGAGTCCGCATGGCCCTCGGAGCCCCGCCCCGCAGCATCTTCAGCTTCTTCGTCGGCAATGGTCTACGCCTCAGCGCGTTCGGCATCGTCATCGGCATCGCTGCAGCCCTGGCCCTGACACGCCTGATGATCACCATGTTAGTGGGCATCAAACCGACAGATCCCCTCACGTTCCTCATCATGAGCGCAGTCTTCTTGCTCATCGCAGCCGTCGCCTCCTGGCTACCCGCGCGCCGTGCGTCCGCTGTCGATCCGAGCACCGCTTTACGCGATTCTTAAAACCATTTACTCGTATCGCAAAGCTATCATCGGATCGATCCGCGCAGCCCGTCGCGCCGGAAAATAGGAAGCCCCGATCGCAACCAAAATAAACAGCACTGCGACACCAACAAACGTCGCTGGATCGGTCGCGCTCGTATGGAACAGCAAAGTTTTCATCACCCGCGTCAACGCCAGCGCTCCCGCCAAACCAATCACCGCGCCCGCCAAAGCCAGCCCCAAAGCTTGTCCCACAATCAGCCAGAGAATATCGCCCTCCTGCGCGCCTAATGCCCGGCGAATCCCCAACTCCTGCGTCCGTTGCGTCACCGAATACGTAATCACACCATAGACTCCCACCAAAGCCAGCAACAGTGCCACGCCCGCAAAGGAACCCAGCAGCATCACCAGCACCCGTCGCTGGCCCAATTGAGCTTCCACCAGATCCTCCATCGATTGAACCTCCGCAATTGGTTGATCTCGATCCAACGCTTGCACCTGTCCACGAATCGCCGCCGTGACCCCGGCCGCTTTCTCCTCCGTTCGAATCGCCAGCATAGCCGAAGGCAGCGGAATCTGTGCAAACGCTTCATACACACTCTCTGGCCACGCGCTGTTATCGATATTCTGATGAACATTGCCGGCAATGCCGATGATCTCCGCCGGTTGTGGATTCGTGCCGCCAATCAAAAGATGCTGCCCGACAGGATCCACGCCGCCCGGATACGCCGGCCAGAAACGCCGCGCCAGTCCTTCGTCGATCATCGCCACCCGCTGCGTGCCCTCGTGATCGCGCTCGTTGAAAATCCTGCCCCGCCGCAACGGCACTTTCAAAGTCTGAAAATACCCCGGCGTCACAATCAGAATGGTCGCGATCGGACGCTCGTTCAACCGCAAGGGCGGCTTGGCCGCATCCTGCACCGGACTCCCTGCATACCCGGTCATCGGAAGCGTCATCGCCGCCGCCGCACTCCGAATACCGGGCTGCGATCGGACGCGAAGAACAAGTTCTTTAAAAAAGTCGTCTCTTTTCTGATCGCTGGCATACCGTTGCGGAGGCAGCGAAACACGCATAGTCAGAACATTCGCCGGATCGAAGCCAGGATTGTCGCCACGCAGATGAACCACGCTTTCGATCAGCAGCGCCGCCCCAATCAGCAGCACAATCGAAAGCGCGATTTGTCCAATCACCAAAGCGCCGCGCACACTGAAAACGCCTTTGCCCGAATCGTCCACTCTCGCCCGCAACACACCCATCAAATCCGGTCGCGATGCACTCAACGAAGGCGCCAGTCCAAACAAAATCCCCGTCACAATCGAAAGCGTTGCAGCAAACGCCAGCACCGTTCCGTCCGGATGAATCTCATCCGCGCGCGGCAGCTTGAACGCAGTAATATGACGAACCGCCTGCAAACTCCACACCGCGAACACCATCCCCAGCGCCCCGCCCATCAGCGAAAGCAAAACGCTCTCCGCCAGCAGTTGCCCCATCAAACGGCCGCGAGCCGCACCCAGCGCCGAGCGCACCGCGAACTCGCGCGAACGGGCGTTCGCACGCGCCAGCAGCAAGCTCGCAATATTGGCGCACGCAATCAAAAGCACGAAGCCCACCGCCCCAAACAACATCCAAAGCTCGGAACGTATATTCCCGACAATCTGATCTTTAAGCGGCTTCACCCGAACCGGAATCTTCGGTTTCGCATCCAGCATCGCCGGATGGCTCATCGCGTACTGCCGTTGCAGTAAGGCCGCTTCTGCACTCGCCGCGTTGATCGTCACCTCAGGCTTCAAGCGCCCAAAGATGCTCAGAAACGGGCTCAACGCGCGAGACTGCCTTGACATCGCCGGCCACTCCGAGGGCTGCGTCAACCACACATCGAGCCCCGGAAACGGAAACTGAAAACGTGTCGGAAGAACCCCCACCACGGTGTATGGAGCGCCAGCCAGATTCATGGTCTTCCCGGCAATATGAAAATCGCCGTTAAATCGCCGCTGCCACAACTCCGCGCTGATCATCACTGCCGCCAGACCGCCCGCCGAATCCTCCTGCGGAAGAAACCCGCGTCCCAGCACCGGCATAACACCCAGAATCCGCAGAAAACTAGCCGATACGCGAGCCCCCTTCAACACCTCCGGCTGCGCGCCGCCCGTCAGCGTCAAGCTCTCTTGTCCCGTGAACGCCCCAATGTCGATGAAGCTCTGCGCCGCCGCCCGCATCTCTCGGAACCGCACCGGAGTCGCACCGCCTGAAATATTCACCAGCTGGTCCGGGTTGCGATACTCGAGCGGTTTCAGAAGCACAGCGCGAATCACGCTGAAGCTCGCCGTATTCGCTCCAATACCCAAAGCCAGCGTCAACACAGCGACTCCCGCAAACACCGGGTTCTTGCGCATAGCCCGCAGCGCATAGATCACGTCTCGCCAAAAGTTACTCATATCGAAGAGCACGAATCGGATCGACATAAGATGCACGCCGCGCCGGAATATAGGTCGCTGCCAAAGCCGTGATCATCAACGCCGCAGAGATGATGGCCAGCATCACGGGATCGAGCGCCGGCACTCCATACAGCAACGAAGACATAAACCGCAGAAGCAGCCAGGAGAGCCCGATGCCACCAACAATTCCGGTTCCCGCCAACCAAGCTCCCTCTTTGATATGCCCGCTCAACACATCCCGCGGTTGAGCGCCCAGCGCCATCCTGACGCCTATTTCCTGCGTCCGTTGCGCCACCAGCTGAGCCAAAACTCCATACAGTCCCACCAGCGCTAACAGCATCGAAATCACAGCAAAGCTGCCGAGCAGCATCGCCCGAAACCTCGGATACGAAAGATACTCGTTGCGCAAAAGCTCCGCCACCGTGCGTGCACTGTCCACTGTCACCGACGGATCGATCTCTCCAGCCGTCCGAGAAACCAATCGTCCAATCGATCCAGCATCTTTCAAGGCCGTACTGATGAGAATCGTAAAACCTTTCGGGTCCTGTAGCCAGGGCCGATAAACGATCGGCATCTCGACCCAGGTCATCTCTTTGTAAACCGTAGACCGTTTCTCATTTGCCACAACGCCCACAATCGTCGACCACGCACCACTCGTACCGGATGTTCCCGCAAAACGAATCTGCTCGCCGATTGCGTTTTTACCCGGAAAATACGATCGCGCCAGAGCCTCATTGACGATCGCCGTAGCAACAGAATCCGTACGGTCCCGGCCGTCAAACGGACGTCCTTGCATCACCGCCAACCCATTGATGGAGAAAAACCCGGCCGAAACAGACTCGCCACCCAGATCCTGACGAGCTTCATCCGGACTCGGAACAGGACGCCCCGCGACTTCCAACACGTCCGTTTTTTGAATGCCGCGTAACGGCTCAGCCGAAGCAACTGCAACGCTCTTGACTCCGGGAATCGTCTGCACTCCAGTGAGCAAACGTTCGGCGAATTGTACGCGCTTCTTGTCAGAAGAATAAGTCTGCACCGGCAATCCCACCTTCACCGTCAGCATATGATCCATCGCATACCCTAGCGGCGGAGACGCAAACTTGATCAATGTCTCAATCAGCAGCCCCGCCCCCACCAGAAGCACCAGCGATAACATCAGCTCAAACACGACCAGCGCCTTGCTGAGCCTCTTCACACTCTTCTGCGTCGTCCCACGGCCTCCTGTCTTCAGCACCTCTGTCAAGTTGACGTCGGAGATTCTCCAAGCTGGAAGCAGACCAAAAACGACAACGGTGATGATCGAAAGAATAGCGCTAAACGCAAGCACCAAGCCGTCTATTTCGATTCGAGTGCCAGGAGGCATTTGAATTGGCGCCACACTCCTGAACCAGCGAACCGCCGCCCACGCCAACCCCGTTCCCATGGCAGCGGCGCCCAGCGACAACAGCAACGATTCCGTCAACAGCTGCCGGATCAATCGCATTCGCCCCGAACCAATCGCTGCGCGAATTACCATTTCTCTCTGTCGCGTCACCGACCGCCCCAACAACAAATTCGCCGTATTCATACAAGCAATCAAAAGCACAAAAGCCACCGCCACGAACAAAATTAAAAGGCTCAATCGAAGCGTACGGCTGGCGAGCCACGTGAATTCCTCCTTTAACGAGTAAATCCTGGCCTGAGTCTCATGTCCATGACGATCATGAACATGAGCGCGCCGGTGTAAGGCAGCCAGCTCCTCTTGCGCAGCCGGAAGAGAAGTTCCACGCCGCAGTCGAGCGAAAATACCGATCGATAAATCGTCCGGTTTTGCAAGAAGCGGACTGTTCGGCGTAAGCAAAGTCCAAAGCTCCGCTTGTTCCGGATAGAACGTAAAACTGGCAGGCATCACACCCACCACCCAACAAACCCGGTCATCCAGCCGCAAAGTCTGCCCGACAATGTTCCGATCACCGTCCAACGCTCGCCGCCAGAAAGAATGGCTCAACACCACAGCGCACCCACGGTTCAAATCCTCCCGCTGAAACACACGCCCCCTCTCCGCTTGAACACCGATCAAGTGAAAGAAAGACTCGGTCACCGGAACTGCCAACACATCTTGGGACGAACCGCGTCCACTGAGCGTCTGCCCCGCTACCGCCCAAGTCAACCCGGATACTTCTTGCAAAGTACGGCTGTGGGCCTGGTAAGTCAGAAAGTCACTGTAAGAAGCAAACAGCTTGGACTCACTCTTGGCATTCGAAGCGCGATCCCAAATCACCACCAGCCTGTCTGCTTGCTGGTAAGGCAAAGGCCGCAAAAGAACCGCCTGTACAACGCTGAATACCGTCGAAGCCGAGCCCATTCCCAACCCCAGCATCACAAGCGCAATCACACTGAAGCCTGGATTCTTCCGAAACAACCTCGCAGCAAACCGTAAATCCTGCCGGACACTCCCCGCCCACCGACGCCAGGTCAAGCCATGCAAGTTCTCTTTAATCAACGTGACATTCCCCAAAGCCCGGCGAGCCCGATACTCCGCCTCCTCGGCTGAAACTCCCGACGCCTTCCACTCCTCCGCCTCGGCCGCCAAGTGAGCCTGCAGCTCTCGGTCCCAATCATCCTTACGGCTTCGGAATCGCCAACGCCACTTCAGCATCAACCCTCCTCCGCCGGCCACATCACCCGAGCAATCGCCCCCGTCATCTGCTTCCACTTCGATTCCTCAACGCTCAACTGCTTGCGGCCCGCTCGAGTGAGCCGATAATACTTAAACTCACGCTTAAGATCCTTGCCGGCAACCTCCCACTTAGCCGCCAACCACCCCCTGCGCTCCAACCGGTGAAGAGCCGGGTACAGAGAGCCATGCTCCACTTGCAACAGATCCTCGGTACTCTCCTGAATATGTCTGGCGATCTGATGCCCGTGAGCCGGACCAAAAAGAAGCGTTCGCAAAATCAACATATCCAGCGTCCCCTGCAACAACTCAATCCGGTCCTCTGATTTCTTACGCATCGATCTCAGAAGATATTCTACCCGACTCTAATCAGACTGGGTAGATATACTACCAACTCTAGTCTGCCCACGGCTTCCATCAAATCTGCCCACCGGAACAGCGGCGGCCTGAGGAGTAATTCCCCGCTTTACGGAAGTTAGTTCATGCGAACGACGTAACGAAACATCGTTCCTATCGTGCCTTCATTGACGTCAAGACCACGTCTACCTGCAACGCGATCAACCGTCGCATATGCGCTGCATCTTCTGCAATGTCTTTAAAGCCACGCATCGCGAAAATCAGCACACGCGCCAATTCTTCGGGTGTGGCTTTTAGCTTGGAAGCGTGAAGAGCCTCGCGAATGAGGTCGGCCAGGAATGCCTCGAGAGTTGCGTACATTTCCCGTACCGGAGCGAATGCCAAATCGAACACGTCCCTGGCGTCTGGATGTGCTTGCGTCAAATCATATCCATGCCCTGCCCACTGCTCGCAGCAGAAGTGCAGTTTTCGATCCAAGCTCCGCAAGCGGGGCAGTGCTTCACGATATTTCTGCAGTGTGTCCCCGATCAGGCGCTCGATGACGGCGGCGAAGATGTCTTCCTTGCGTGGAAAAACGAGGTAAAGCGCCGGCCGGGAGATGCCCGCCTCCTCCGCCACATCGCCCATAGTTGTGCGCGCATGGCCATACCGGAGAAACACCTCAGTTGCGGCCGCGATGATGCGGTCTCTTTTGAAACTCGCTTCAGTAGGCGTCTGCTTCAAAGCCATACAAATCTATCATGTTGACAACTTATTATTAACATGTCATGATGACAACGCGTCATCAAGTACAGCTGATGTCTGGCACACCTACTAGTCTAGGCCGCCATAAGAAATAGAAAGGGAATCGTCATGCCTGCAGTTTTCATCCACGGTGTTCCGGACACTTATCGCGTTTGGGATCCGTTGCTCCAGCAACTATCTCGGACCGATGTCGTCGCGCTCGCTCTTCCAGGCTTCGACAGCCCCGTTCCCCCGGACTTCACCGCGACCAAGCAAGAATACGTCAATTGGATCATCGACCAGCTCGAACAATGGTCCGAACCCATCGACTTGGTCGGTCATGACTGGGGATGCATACTGGCGGTTCGCGTTGCCTCACTCAGACCTGACCTCGTCCGGACCTGGGCAGCGGGCGGGGGGCCGATCAGCAAGGATTACGAGTGGCATGAGCTCGCCAAGATCTTTCAAGCTCCCGGCGCCGGCGAGGAGTGGATGGCGAAGCTCGATCCAAAGCAGTTCAGTGAACGACTGGAGAAGCTGGGTGTTCCTGCCGATTCTGCCAAGCAAGCCGCGGCTCATATAGATGAGCCGATGAAGCGCTGCATCCTGCGTTTATATCGTTCTGCGGTGACTGTTGGGAGTGAGTGGGAGCCCGGCTTAGCAGGCATCACGTCTCCTGGCCTTGTCTTCTGGGGCATTTCGGACGAAGCCTGCCCGGTGGAATTTGCGGACCGCTTGGGAAGGGACGCCAAAGCGCGACGCGTCCTGAAGTTCGACGCGGGACACTGGTTCCTCCTCCAAAGGCCGAGTGACGTAGCGCGAGCCCTGGAGCACCACTGGAAATCCGCAGACTCGAAATGAACTCTTGCTTCCTTCGTAAAAAAAAACAGGAATGCCCGACACTCTGGCAGCGCCTTTTGCGCACGCTGCTACCCGCTGCTTGAGGTCTTTGCGACAACAGAAAAGGAGAAATCAATGAACCCTGAACTAATGCGTGCCAAATGGGAACTATACGCAAAAGCCTGGTCGCCAGCCAATGATGCCGAGCGGAAGCAGATCCTGGAGGACACCTTGTCCCCCGATTTCTTTTACATCGATCCCAGGATCGAGTGCCGCGGCCAGAAAAAAGTCACAAGTAATCTCGAAGCTTTCCAGCAACGCCAACCTGGCGGCAGCTTCGTTCTACAGAGCATGCTGCCGCACCATTACGTGGCGCTACTGAACTGGCAGTAAATCAAAAACGACGGAACAGCGGCGAACCACGGCTTTGATTTTGTCCGCTTTTCAGATTCATCCCTAATCTCGAACATCACGGGATTCTTCGTGCCGCCACAGACACAGTAGACGCCTTACCGAACTGAACAGGATCATTCAATCTTGCAAACAGCCCGATACTCCGCCTCTTCGGCCGAAATTCCCGACGCCTTCCACTTCTCCGCCGGCCACATCACCCGAGCATCGCCCGCATCATCTGCTTCCACTTCGATTCCTCAACGCTCAACTGCTTGCGGCCAGCCCGAGTGAGCCGGTAATACTTGAGCTCACGCTTAAGATCCTTGCCGGCCACCCCCCACTTAGCCGCCAACCATCCCTTCCGTTCCAACCGGTGAAGAGCCGGATACCGAGATTCATGCTCCACTTGCAACAAATCCTCGGTAGTCTCCTGAATATGCTTGGCAATCTGATGCCCATGGGCCGGACCCAAAAGAAGAGTCCGCAAAATCAACATATCCAGCGTCCCCTGAAGCAACTCAATACGTTCCTCTGATTTTTTAGGCATCCATCGCAGCAGACATTCTACCCAATAACAATCGGAACTGGGAAGATGTTCTACCAACATCGGCGAGGACTACTCAGTCCCGGAGTTTGAGGAAGCGCTCTCGCGTATGGCTTCGGAATCATCGAAAATGGTTTGCGCCTGCTTTCGCTCTTGCCGTCAACCGATGACATCTTAGGTATGATCTTTCCAGCAGTGTATATGCCCTTCCATCCACGGGAGTTATTCAGGCATTTCATCAAACATGGAATGGACTTCCAGACCGCGACCGATATGCAATACGAAGCGTTGGCAGACCGCTTCATGACCGGTCCTCTGCACCAAAATGTCAAACAGTGCAAGCGCAAAGGCGGGGACATCCTCCGCTATGATGTTGTTACGGAAGAGTTTGGGATCTTGGCGTCAAACGGCCTCTTGAGAACCTATTACAAACCTGTGGCGTGCTGGACATTACCGGCCGGATCGACTGCCGACTGTCACCCGTACCCAGACAATTTGACATACTTCAACTTTGAGTGCACCAGATGACCAACCCATGCCCCGTTTGCGGATATCCGTTGGACTTTCCAGCCGCCGACAACAACATTTGCCCGTCCTGCGGTACCGAATTCGGCTATAGCGACCTGGGTCGCACTCATCGCGAATTGCGAGCAAACTGGCTCAACGCCGGCGCTCCATGGTTTGACACATCGATGGGACCGCCTCCCGGCTGGAACCCCTATCTTCAGATCGACAACTTGATCAGCTATAAACCCCCGCTTGTTCGTCACGGATGATCCTTTTGTGACTATCTGCTCGTCCAACCAAACTATCTTCCTTAACTAGTGGCCTGTCGCAGTGAATTAATTAGCATGTTGGAACGCGGCGGCGGACGTCGGAGTACTTCCATCGAAACGGTCGCGCTGTTTTTGAGTAGGCGCGAACGTAACGCATGAGTTTGCGCGCGAGATCGCGGACGGAAGTGAATACGCCGCGTGCGATCACATCGCGTTCGATGCGCGAGAACCAGATCTCGACCTGATTGAGCCAAGACGAATAGGTTGGTGTGAAGTGGAGATTCACGTTCGGGTGGTCTTCGAGGAAACTGGCGACTTTGTGCGTTTTATGGGCCGAGAGGTTATCGAGGATGACATGGATTTCCTGCCTGGGTCTGCACAGCCCCACGACGCCGTCGAGGAAATCCACAAACTCGTCGCTGGTGTGACGGGGCGCTGTTTTGCCGTGTACCTTGCCACTGTGCACGTCGAGCGCGGCGTACAGCGACAACGTTCCGTGGCGATAGTATTCGAAGCCGTGACGCTCGGCTCGACCCGGCGACATCGGCAGAACCGGGTCGAGCCGGTCAAGCGCCTGAATGGCCGATTTCTCATCTACACAGAACACGGCCGCATGTTGCGGCGGATGCAAATACAGGCCAATGATGTCGGCCGCCTTGCGTTCCAACTCCGGATCATTGCTGGCCCTGTAACGCTCCAATCGATGCGGCTTCAAACCGGCCCGCTGCCAGAGGCGCTGCACGCTGTCTTTGCTGACGCCGAGTTGCGCGGCTAGCTTGCGGCAGGACCAGTGAGTCGATCCATCCTTCGGCTTGCGCCGTGTCGCATCTAAAACTGTGGCCTGCAACGTCGGCGTGATCACGCTGGGCTTCTGGCCCGGGTGCCGGATCTCGAGCAGGCCAGCCACACGTTCTTGCAAAAACCGCTCTTTCCAACGCGAGATCGTCGGGGCCGTGGTGTCGAGCCGCTCCTGTATCGTTCGGTACCGCAATCCGTCGGCCAGCAGAAGAATGAGCCGCGCCCGGAAGACATCACCCGCAGGTAACGTCCGGGATTGCGTTATCTGTTCCAACTCGACTCGCTCATCGGCCGTCAAAACGATTGCCTCGGCAGTGAAGGGCACATCACAATAGACGTCGCCCTAATGCTAATTGTTTCTCCGAGACGAATCACTAGTCGTTCGATATCGAGCGTCGATACAATGTCGTCCAGTGGCAAAACCAGCCGAACTCCTGCAAGGCACCCTCGATCTCCTGATCCTTCGCACGCTTGAACTCGGCCCCTTACACGGAGTCGGCATTTCCGACCGCATCGAGCAGGTCACGCGGGGCGTCTTCGCAGTCGGACCCGGTTCCCTATTTCCAGCGCTGCATCGAATAGCAGAAAAAGGTTGGATCGAAGGAACCTGGAGCGAGCTTGAACACAATCGCCGGCGCGCGAAAATCTACAATCTAACGTCCTCCGGTCGAGCGCGGCTTACCGAAGAGAAACGGAATTGGAAAAAGATCTTTACCGCAGTCAATCAGGTGCTTGCGGAGGAAAAATAAATGTTCTGGTTACACCGCACCCGTATGCTTCTTAAATTGCTGATGCGGCGGCGTCACCAAGAAGGAGAGCTCGATGCCGAAGTGCAGAGTTACTTCGAAATGCTAGAAGACCGCCAAGTAGAGCAAGGTCTTCCAAAAGAGGAAGCGCGCCGTCTGACACGAGCAGGTTCGAAGGTCCTGAACAGGTGAAAGAGAAGGTAAGGGATGTTCGCACCGGAGCCACGATCTTCACCGCCGCTCGAGATATTAAGTACGCGTTTCGCACCCTTCGCAAAAACCCGCTATTCGCAGCAGCGGCAATCCTGACGCTCGCTCTCGGAATTGGAGCAGCCACCGCTATCTTCAGCATCGTCGATGCTGTTCTTCTGCGACCTCTGCCCTATCCCAACGTAGACAAGCTTGTCCTGCTCTTTCAAACCAGCTCAAAAGATTCCAGAGAACCGCTTCTCCTGCCTGACTTCCAATTGCTGACATCGCAGAGTCAAAGCTTGTCCGAAATGGCTGTCTACTACAAGAACAGCGTTTTTTCGCACGTCGCCCTCACTGGCGTCAGTGAACCGGAATCCGTGCAGGGCGGCTATGTCTCTTCAAACTTGTTCTCCCTGCTCGGAATCGCTCCGTCGATAGGTCGAGTGTTCTCGGCAGACGAGGTGAAGCGAGCGGAGCGAGTCGTCGTACTGAGTCATCGGATTTGGCAAGACCGCTTCGGGTTGTCTTCTGATCTAAGCGGTCGGACTCTGGAGATCGATGGAAAAAGCTTTCGAGTCATCGGCGTGATGCCAGCCAAGTTCCAATTCCCCGCAGCAGAAATCCGATTTTGGGCGCCCATCACCACGAATCGCTACTGGCTCGACAAGCCTACAATGGACAGCAATAAGGTTCGAGGCTTCTACGCCAGATGGAATGCCGTCGCACGGCTCAAACCAACAGTTTCCCTCCAGCAAGCTCAAGTCGAAATGAGCATTTTGGCCCCGCGATTGGACGAGCGAAATCCCGGCTTGAATCGCGGGTTCGGACTCACCGCGGTCCCATTGCAAATTGAGGTCAGCGCTCAAACGAGGGTAGCATTGTGGAGCCTACTGGCCGCTGTCTTCTTACTTCTTCTGGATCGCAGGCGTCAACGCGACACAACTTATGCTCGCGAGAGGACTCGGGCGCGCACAGGAGATGGCAGTTAGACTCTCACTGGGCGCGCGCCAACGAGATCTTCTAAGGCAATCGTTGATAGAAAGCGTGGTGCTCTCACTCGCCGCTGGAGCCTGTGGCGTAATGCTGGCAACCTCAGTGCTACACGCATTGATCGCTTTCGCACCCGCCAATATACCGCGATTAGAGCAAGCGGGCGTAGATCGGTGGGTGCTGGCCTTCGCCCTCGCAGTCTCTTTTTTGACCGCGATTCTCTCCTGCTTTTTACCCGCCTGGAAATCTTCCAGACCCTCCCTGTATGACACTCTCAAATCAGGCGGACGCGTCTCTTTGCAGACCGCTGTGGTCAGCCGCCTCAGGGCCGGCCTTGTGACGACGGAAGTTGCGCTCACCGTAGTACTTCTGGTTGCCGCTGGTTTATTGATTCGCAGTTTTCTTGCGGTTGAGGCTGTTGACCCTGGATTCAACCCCGAAAATGTGTTGACAATGCACATTACACTGCCAGCTGAAAAATCTCCCGCCTCATTCTACGACCAGTTACTCCAGCAGATCGACGCCATTCCGGGCGTTCATACTGTAGGCGCCATCGATGGGCTCTTTGAGCAGAGTACCGCTGATTTGAGCGCTGCTCAGCGGAGCGAACCAGCGGAGTCTCGAAGCCGTCTGCGAGTTTGGGCGACCTGGAAAAGCATTCGCGGCGACTACTTTCAAGCCATGGGCATACAGTTATTGCAAGGTCGGTTCTTCACCTTGCAGGACCACGCTGATGCGCCTCTGGTCGCAATCATCGACGAGGCCATGGCGCGGCGTTACTGGCCGGGTGAAAACTCCTTGGGAAAACAGTTTCGAGGTCACGACCCACGGGGCCTCAACGACGATCCTCTCACCGTCATCGGTGTCGTTCGAGATACACACAGTCAGGGACGTGAGGCTAAACCCACGCCACAAGTCTTTCAACCAGTCGCGCAATTGGAGCAGCGCGATAATCCGGCAACGCCGGACCTGCTCATTCGCACCGTGGGAGATCCGGCAAAACTGGTTCTAACAGTGCGCCACCTCGCTCGTTCGCTCGACCGCACGGCAATCATCTCTACCGTTGCCACCATGGAAGAGCAGCTAGACGAACAAACCGAGCAACGCCGTTTTCAGACTTGGCTGCTCACTACTTTCTCGTTGTTAGCGCTACTCCTGGCGAGCGTGGGAATTTACGGAGCGATGCATTACTCGGTCACGCAGCGTCGACATGAAATCGGCATCCGCATGGCTCTTGGAGCGGAGCCCCGAACGCTGTTGAGATCAATTCTGCGGCAAAGTTTAAAAATGATGGCGCCCGGCCTGCTTGCGGGTCTGCTCGGTGCACGTGTTTTGACAACCTTGCTGAGCAGCATTCTTTTTGGTATTGGGGCCAGCGATCCGGTCTCCTATCTCGCGGTGGCTCTACTCTTGACCATTGTTGCGATGACCGCGGCCCTCACACCAGCTTGGCGAGCCGCAACAATCGATCCGATTACGATACTGCGGCAAGAGTGACATTCGTGACCAAACGGTCGTCTTGTACTGTTTTGCTGAAACTATCCCGCCGTCTCCCACCAACCCCTTCCCCAACATCCCGGCTGTTATCATAAGTTTTCTCATGGCCGCCCTCGACATTCAAGAAATCCAGGAGATCCTGCCGCATCGCTATCCGATGCTGCTCGTGGACCGGGTTCTCGAGATCAACGAAGAATCTATCGTCGGCATAAAGAACGTCACCTGCAATGAGCCGTTCTTCACCGGACATTTTCCTGGCTTCCCCGTCATGCCCGGCGTGATGATCATCGAAGCCATGGCGCAAGTGGCCGGCATCTTCGTCGGCAAAATGGCCCCACAAACCAGAGGCAAGCTCATGTTCCTCGCTTCCATCGACGAAGCCAAATTCCGCAAGCCGGTTGTGCCTGGCGATCAACTGCGAATCGAAATGAAAATGGGCCGGCTGAAGACCACCGTCGCCAAAATGCAAGGCGTCGCCACCGTCGATGGTCAAGTAGTCGCAGAAGCCAGCGTCATGTGTAAATTGGTCGATCCCGGCCCGAAAGCTGCACCGAAACCCGCTACCGAAATAGCCGAGCCGCAACTGGCCTAACCATCCGCTCGCCGGCATTTCAAGCTCCTGCCTTGAATATCCGTAGTAAAAATACGATGGCAATTCACCCGACAGCAATTGTTGATCCTGCTTCTGAAATCTCTGCCGAAGCCGAAATCGGACCCTACTGTATCATCGGCTCCGGCGTGACCATAGGCGCGCGCACTCGTTTGATTGCGCATGTCTATCTCGAAGGCAAGCTCACTATCGGAGAAGGCAATACATTTTTTCCCTATGCCTCGTGCGGCGTTACGCCGCAGGACAAAAAATACAAAGGCGAGCCCTCCGAAACTAGAATCGGGAACAACAATACGATTCGTGAGTGCGTCACCATTCATCGCGGCACCGAAGGCGGCGGCATGGCCACCTCGCTCGGAAATGACAACCTGCTCATGGCGTACGTGCACGTTGCTCATGACGTCGTCATCGGTAACTCCGCCATCCTCGCTAACAACGTCACCTTTGCCGGGCACGTCTTAGTTGAAGACCAAGTGAATATCGGAGGCCTTTCCGCGATTCACCAGTTCGTTCGAATCGGCCGCAACGCCATCATTGGCAGCTACAGCGTGATCAAACAGGATGTGCTCCCTTTTTCGACTACCGCCTCCGATCACGAAGCCAGAGTCTATGGAGCAAACCGCATCGGACTTGAGCGCAGCGGCTACTCCGCCGACAATATTGAACCACTGCAAAACTTCTTTCGCCTGCTGACGCGATCTGGCCTGAACACCACCCAAGCCCTCGCCAAAATCGAGGAGGAAGTGCCTCCCACCGCAGAGGTGAAGCAACTACTCGAGTTCATCCGGACCTCCAAACACGGCTTTGTCAAATAAGAGCACGCCCCGTCGTTACGGCTCGACGCCTCGTCGTTACGGCTCGACGCCTCGTCGTTACGGCATGATCGCCGGCAACGGCCGCTTCCCCTTACTAGCCCTTCAAACAGCTCACCGCGAAGGGCATGAAGTTACGGTCGTAGCCATCGAGAACGAAGCCGCACTCGATCTAAAAGAATACGCCGCCTCTCTGCACTGGATCAACATCGGCCAACTCGGCAAGCTGATCGAAATCTTCAAACGCGAAAACATAACCGAAGTCATGATGACCGGACAGGTAAAGCACGTCAGCCTCTTCTCCGACATCAAACCCGATTGGCGCCTCTTAAAGCTGCTCACCTCGCTCAAAGAAAAAAACACCGCGGCCCTCATCGGCGGATTGGAGCGCGTGATGCGCGAAGAAGGCATCCAGCTGGTTGACTCCACGCGCCTCTTGAAATCTCTGCTCGCGCCGGAAGGTGTTCTCACCCGCCGTAAACCTACCAAAGAAGAAGACGCCGATATCCGCTATGGCCGCCGTATCGCCTCCGTACTCGCCACCGTCGATATCGGGCAAAGCGTCGCCATCAGTGAAAAAGCCTGTGTCGCCGCGGAAGCCATGGAGGGAACCGATGCCATGCTCCGCCGCGCTGCTTCCCTCACCGCTGGCAAACCCCTACGCCTCGTCAAGGCTTCTCACGGACGTGCTCATCTGCTCTTCGATGTTCCCGTTGCCGGACTCGCCACCATCCAAACCATGATCGAAACCGGCACAACCGCAATGGCAATCGATGCCGGACGCACGCTCCTCCTCGACAAAGGCGAAATGTTGAAGCGAGCCGATAAAGCCAGCCTCACCATCATCGGCTATCCACCCTTAGAACGGTAACCAACGTCCGTGGCAAAACTACAATCACCTTCGGCGGCGCCGTGACCGCGTTGATTTATCATCCTCCTGCAACCGCCGAATCAATCGACCCGTCAGAGCCGCGACCACAGGGAGCGCAACGTACACCCTCTCGCAACGAAAACTAACTAAAACCGTAAGTGTAAAGCAACCTGTATAATCCGCGGTCCCGTCGGATTCGTGGTGCTATTCGCGCCCACGACCGAAGAAATAATGCCGAACTGCGAAGAACTGATGTTAACATTCGGGTTTGCGAAATTCGCATGATTTAGTAAGTTGAACGCGTCGCCTCTTACTTCAGCGTCCAGTTTCTCACCGAAAAAGAATAAGTGCTTCGCCAGTGACATATCGACATTTACAAAACCTGGCCCCCGCAACCCATTACGCGGAAAAGAGCCTTCCGTAAATTGTCCGATCAGAGCCGTCGGATTCGTCTGCGATAACGCATCCAATGCAAGAGCTCTCGAATTTGAGAAGTTACCTGGATTAAAGTAGTAATTGCCTTGGCCACTGCCCGCCGTATTCGTCTTCGGGTTCAGAATTGTCACACCGTTCCCCACCAGATCCGCTTGCACCAGCTGCGGGCTGCCATCGCCTGCCGGGCCGGGATCGTTATTCGATCGGCTCAACTGCGCGCTGACACTGAGCGGAAAACCCGTATGCCAACTTACAATCGGATATAGACTCCAACCCTTGGTCAACAGCTTCGGACCGTGCTGCCACAGCTGATCGAACGGCAAGTCCCAACCGCCCGAGAACGCCAGCGTGTTTCGCACATCATAGTCCCCTGAACTTCGAAAGTAGTTGTGGTTGAAATAAGGTGCTTCTGAAGTAGCATTCTGGAACCCGGAAACATTGTCGATTTGATGGGACCAGGTGTACGACAGCGTAAAAAATGAATCCCCCAGCCAGCGATTGTTTGTCGCACGTTTAGTCAAACTTGTTTGCAGCGAATTGTAATTCATCTTTCCCACATTCTGGAATTGTTCTAAGTAACTGAACGTAGAATTACTTGGATCCCCTGGGTTGTTGATACGATTATTCGTCCCCGGAATGAAAGGATTCACATCTACCAGGCCGGTCAACTTATGTGCGTCCTGTCCTACATAACTAATGTCAAAAACAAACCCCGTAGCGAGCTGCCGCTGCACGGATAAATTGTACTGATACACATACGGTGTGCGCAGATGAGGATCGACAAAATAAACTCCATTCCCTCCCACCGGCAAAAATCCCGAATTGGCGAAGTTGATGTTCGAATTTGGCGGCTTGGATGGAAATGGGTTCACCGCGCCAATACTTGAAAACGGCTGCGCCAGGTACCCGGGGGAGCTAATTGCATCCGTGGCGGGTGACTGATAAAACAAATCGGAGAATCCGAAAAACGGAGCCTGTCCGTTGAACTGCAAATTATCTTCCGCCTTCAGAATGTCGTAAAAAACCCCGAATCCGCCTCGAACACTAGTCTTACCGTCTCCCGTTACGTCCCACGCAAATCCGAAGCGAGGAGCAAAGTCATTCTTGTCTGGAAAGTTCGCCCCACGCGGCGCACCTACGTCACCGGGAAACACCTCGCCGGTCGGAGCCCCCGGAAATCTGGCAGACTGCAAGCCCGGAATAAACGAAAAAGAACGCCCTTGTGTGTCGTACTTTGGTTCTGCATACTCGTAACGCAAACCTAGATTCAGAGTAACTCGCTTCGTCACGTGCCAGTTGTCTTGCACATACCCTGCATACTGGTGAGATCGAATGTTAGTCGGCGCGTTAGGATACTGCAGATACTCATCCGGCAATCCAAGCAGTAAGTCCGCTAAGTCATAGCCTGAGCCGACGCTCGTATTCGGACCATAGTAGAAGAAGGCGCCGTTGCCGAAGAAATCGAATTTTATATTCGTCTGGTACGGTGAAAAATAAAACCCAAACTTCAAATCGTGGCCGCCCCTGCTCCAGGACAAGTTATCGTAGAACGCGTAGGTGGTATTAGCGAAATTTGTGGGACCGTTGTAGCTGAATCCTGCTGTCGTGCCGCTCCCCTGTAAGAACATCATCGTGGGTCCGCTGACCTGGTCTGGAGTAACTCCGATACCCAGCTGTGCAGGACCAGGCAAAGTCACCGCCGGCTGATACTGAAGATTCTTCGCTCGTTGCGCCGTAACTCGAAGCTCATTAAGAAGTGCAGACGTGAAAGTATGCGTGTAAGTGACGCTTCCAAAGTAATTGGTCCGGTCCGTCGTATCGGGATAACCCGGTACATTCACAACATGAGCGCCATCGAAGGGTTCGAGATTCGTATCGCTCCGAGTAGAAAAGGTTCCATTCAGCGTATCCCGCGTGCCGATGTTGTAATCGAATCGGCCCAGGTACTCATTGATGTTGTATGTCGCAGCGCCTTGCGCCAACACGCCTCCGGTTGAAGAAACCGGCAATAAATTGTTCTTGAAATAATTGGCCGCCACCGGATCGATCCGGTTAGGAGCAATCACTCCCTGCGCCGCCAGGTCCGGATTCGGTTGGTAATAAGGATGCGATTGAAGAAAAGCAGATACTAGCGCCTGATCGTTGGCCGGTGATTGCGAGAAGTTGCCCTGCGCCTCCAGCGGTGTGTAAGCCGTTATGTCTCCGTATTGATATACGGATGATTGCCGTTGTCCCTGATACGCGAAAAAAAAGAACAGTTTGTTGCGGCCATCGATCAGCTTAGGAATGTAAATCGGGCCGCCGATCGTTCCTCCAAATTGATTCCGCTTTAAGTCGTTCCGCGGATTTCCTTCTTGGTTGTCAAAGAAATCGTTCGCATTCAGCTCCCTATTTCGCAGGTAATCATAAGCCGTTCCATGCAGCGAATTTGTTCCGCTCTTCGTTACTTCCGTAACTACGCCGCCTGCATTTCTTCCGTACTCGGCGCTGTAATTGCTCTCCAATACGCGGAACTCTGCAATCGCGTCCGGATTCGGATTCATCACCGGTGAGTTATCCAGCAGATTATTGTTGTTGCCGCCGTCCAGTAAGAATGTGACCGAATCGCTTCGCCCTCCCCCAATGCTGAATCCTGCCCCCGGACCAGTATTCATCGGATCGGTAGGCGTTACACCTGGTTGCGTTGCCAGCAGTGCGAACGCGTTCCGCCCATTCAGCGGAAGCTCAAAAATCGCGCTGCCCGTTACTGTGCCACCAACCGTCGAATTCTGTGTCTCCACCGTACTCCCCTGCGCCGTCACGTCCACCGTGTTACTAATCACGCCGACCGTGAGCTTCAGATCGATACGCAGAGTCTGATTGATGTCTAGCGCGTTTTTTCCGTTCGAGACCGCTGTGCTGAAACCGCTCGCCGCCGCGCTTACTTCGTAGTTCCCCACTGGAAGCCGCGCCACTTCATAAAAGCCTTTGCTGTCGGTCTGAGTCTCTTTACTAATCTGCGTGCCTTGATTCGTCACGGTGACCTTCGCACCTGGAACCGCCGCTCCGCTCGGATCGGTGATAATGCCCGCCACTTTGCCCGTCACATCCTGCCCCCCGACCGATGGCACAACGACGAATGGCAGAATAAAGCAGAACATTGCCAGCACTATTGCTTCGCCCGGCTTAGAGACTCGGCCCTCAAATACCATCCACCCTCCGTGAGCTATTTAGATACGATAATCGCATCCACGTAAAAGCCGCAATGAATTCCAATTCGAGAATCACTGAAATTCCCATCCGTTAATGCAGAAAATTCGAGTCGCCGTTCTCGGCGCGGGCTCATTTGGCCAAAATCATGTCCGAGTTATTCGTGAAATACCTGACATTGAACTAGCTGGTATTTTCGATATCGACGAGTCCAGGTCAAAAAGGCTTGCACAACAATACCAAAGTTCCTCATTTAGCTCGACTGAAGAAGCTTTAACTGATACTGATTGCGCTATCGTCGCTACTCCCACCCTCACACACGAATCGGTAGCATCTCGTCTGCTCGAAGGTAACCTGGACGTGCTCATCGAGAAGCCGATCGCTGATACCTCGGCCGCCGGCGATCGCCTCACTCTCTTGGCTGAACGGCGCGGTCGGATTCTCCAGGTCGGTCACCTCGAACGCTTCAACCCGGCCGTCGCCGCCCTCGAAAAAGCTCGAACGCTTCCCCTCTTTTTTGAAATTCACCGCCTCAGCGTCTTCACGCCTCGCAGCCTCGACATCGACGTGGTTCTCGACCTGATGATCCACGACCTCGATATCGTCCTGCATCTGACAAAAGAACTTCCCACCGAAATTCGCGCCGCCGGAATCTCCGTCCTTTCCTCTCTGGTCGATATCGCCAATGTTCGTCTTTTGTTCCCATCCGGCTGTGTAACAAATCTGACGGCCAGCCGCGTCTCAACTGAGAAGATTCGTAAGTTGCGTCTATTCCAACCGGGTGAATACATTTCGGTCGACTACGCGCGGCAGGAAGCCGCCCGTTTAGCCATTCGCAAAAACGAACCCAAACCGGAGTTCGTTTCGCAAATTACCGCTAATCCATTGAAAACAGGCGGTATTCCCGAAATTGGGTTCGAACGGTTGCCCGTCACCGCAGGCGAACCGCTTCGTCTGGAGCTCGAAGCCTTCTTCGCCGCAGTCCGGGATCGCACTCCTCCTAAGGTGTCGGCCGCCGATGCCACGAACGCTCTCCGGGTAGCCGAGGCTATCCTTGTTAAGATCAGGGAACACGCAGATCTGGTCTCGCAAACGGTAAGCAAGCATGGCGATCCCCTCCGCACCTGACATTGCTCGCGGAGACCCCGAGCTCCACCTTCTTCTCGAGTGGCCCGAGCGCCATTCCTATCGCGCCTGGCTCGCTATCCTCGGCGCTTCTATCCTTATTAATGTCTTCTTCCTGTCAGTAGGCCTACGAATGGCGAGCACCGTTGGACCGGTGACGTCCACGCGAATCGTAATTGTCCGGAAGACGCCGCTCTACTTTCCCACTAACCGGCTCACCCAAAAAGCCCCCAATACCCATGCGCCATCCAAAAGTGTCGATTTAGCGGACCTGCTCGAAACGGAACGCCAGCAAGCCCGCCGCGCCGCTCCCCGCCCGAGCACCCATCATTTCGAACTCCCCAAGACCCCCGCTCCGCCCCAGCCCACTGCCAAAACGTCCACCCAACCAGAACCGAAAGCTCCCAAAGTGGCGCAGAACCAGCCGCCAACTCCGCCTCCGCCCGGAGTTGCTAGCGGATTGCCAACCAACGCTTCCCCGCCGCCAACTCCCCCGCCGGCCCCACGTGACCAGCCGTTTCAAAACGTAGGGTCGGAGCTCAACCCCAGCCATCCCACCCTGGCCGTTCCGAAGGCTTCCGTTCAGGGAGCGATCCAGAGCCTGGCGCAGAAACCGACCGGCAACCACCTGATCATCAGCGACGACAACATCTCGCCCCGCCCGATCCCCGGCTTACCCGGCGCAACCGGACAATCGCAGGTGCAACATGCCGCAGTCGAACTGGAAAGCGACCCCCAGGGAGCCGACTTCCGCGCTTATCTCGCACACATTCTGTCCATTGTCCGTACCAACTGGCGCCGCGTCATTCCCGAGAGCGCCCGCATGGGCACCGTACGAGGCCGCACGGTCATCGAATTCCAGATCGACCGGGACGGCAGCATCCCCAAATTGGTCACCGCCGACACGTCCGGCTCGGACGCTCTCGATCGCGCCGCTGTAGCCGGGCTCAGTATGTCGAATCCCCTCCCGCCGCTGCCGGCCGACTTCAAAGGTTTTCAGGTCCGGCTTGCCTTTACCTTTAGCTACAATCTCGCCTCCAGATGATCGGAATCAAAACCGCTCTCGCCCTGTACGCCGGCTTGGCAGCCATCTCGTTTGCGGTGTTGAAAGGTTCCCCTCGCTATCTGGCCTTACTGATCGTTTTGGGACTAGCGGCCAAGACCGTTGTGGCTTACTACCGCAGCCGGCTGGAGTAATGGCTGAAAAGCACCACGAACGGTGGATCCAAACCGTTGAAGTGACTGGAAGCTCTTGTATTTGTAACGGCTTGGAGTTGGCGAAACGCGTGCTCTAGGATTGTCGTCGAACTCATTGAGGCAATAATGAAACGTCTCCTCCCAGCAATTCTTTTGGCGGCATCAACGCTTGCCTACAGTCAGCAACAAAATCCTGACACCCCGCCAGCTCCGCCCGATACGGATCAGCAGCAGCCCGCCCCTCAAACCGGTGGCGGATGGCCGCAAGCCGGCCAGGCGCCGGTGCCGGCTCCGAATCAGCAGCCGCCACAATACGGGCAACAACCCCCGTACGGACAACCGCCGAGCTATGGACAAGGGAGACAACCCTATGGTCCCCAACAGGCGCCACCTCCCGTTCCCGCCCAACTCACCGTGCCCCAAGGGACGTATTTGTCGGTGCGAGTAAACCAGAGGCTTTCCTCCGATAAAAGTCAGGTCGGCGATACCTTCACCGCCACCCTGGAAGCGCCGGTCGTTGTGGACGGAGTGGTGGTTGCCGAGCCCGGTCAGCTGGTCGGAGGACAAGTGATGGAAGCGCGTAAGGAAGAAGGGGTTTCCCACCTCGCCGTTCGCCTCACCGATCTGCCGCTGGTCGATGGTCAGACACTGCCCATCCAAACGCAACTGGTCGCTCAAAAAGGAAACAGGATCGAAGGCCGCGATGCCGGACCGATCATCGGAACCACCGCGCTCGGCGCTGCCATCGGTGGAGCTGTAGGCTGGGGAACCGGAGCGGCAATCGGCGCCGGAGCCGGTGCGCTCGTCAGCCTGGGCGCAGTCCTTACGCACGGCCACGCCAGCGTTATCTATCCTGAACAGCCCATCACCTTCCGACTGGAACAGCCTGTCCTGGTGTCAACTGCGAATGCGCCTCAGGCCTTTCGTTACGTCCAACCCGGCGAGTATGATCAGAGACCGAATGGACCAAGCGGAAACTATGCCTCTGCTGCTCCACCGCCTCCCCCGCCTCCCTATGTCTACGGCGGCTACGGTTATGGCTACCCTTATGCATACGGCTACGGCTATCCCTACTACGGGGGCCCGAGCGTCGGACTCTATTTCGGAGGACCCCACTACCGAGGCTTTTACGGTCATCCCTACTACGGCGGCCGTTTCTATGGCGGCCGCGGCTACGGCTATAGGCGATAGTACGGCTACCGGCTTAAATTAATGGAACGCTCGCTTGTATTGAACCGGAATGCTCGGCTCAGCGCCGAGCGCTTCGGCTGCCTTGATCGGCCAGTAGGGTTCGCGTAGGAATTCGCGGGCGACCACAATCAGATCGGCAGCGCTCGCCTGTAGAATCCCTTCTGCTTGCTGCGGTTCCGTGATCATCCCGACCGCGCCCGTCTTGATGCCGGCCTCACGACGTATCTTCTCGGCAAAGGGGACTTGGTAGCCCGGCCCCACTTGAATCTTCGCGTAGGAAACCATTCCGCCCGAGGAGCAATCGATCAGATCGACTCCGCGCGAAGAGAGTGCTTTTGCCAGCTCTACCGAATCGTCCGGGGTCCATCCTCCGTCCGCCCAATCGCTAGCCGAAACGCGGAAGAAGAGAGGCAAATGTTTCGGCCAGACTCTCCGAACTGCCTCCGTCACTTCGATGGCAAATCGCATGCGATTCTCTAGCGAACCGCCGTACTGATCAGCCCGCTGGTTCGACAGAGGCGACAGAAACTCATGCATCAGATATCCGTGAGCTCCGTGCAGTTCGACAATTTCGAAACCAGCCCGCAGAGCTCGCTGCGCCGCACTGGCGAAAGCTTCGGTTACTTTATGAATCTCAGGGATCGTCAATTCTTCAGGCATCGCAAGGTCGCCAAAAGCGATCGGGCTCGGAGCAACTGTCTTCCACGCGCCCTTGTCATGCGCTAAAGCCTTTCCACCTAACCAGGGCGCTTCCGTACTGGCTTTGCGCCCCGCGTGCGCCAACTGAATGGCCGGGACGGATCCATGCTGTTTACAGAATCGGGCAATTCTGGCCAGAGGCTCAACGTGCTCCTCTTTCCAAATGCCCATGTCGCCCAGTGTGATCCGCCCGCGCGCTTCCACCGCTGTGGCTTCGACAACGACCGCGCCTGGGCCGGCAATCGCGCGGCTTCCCAAATGAACCAGATGCCAGTCATTGGCGAATCCATCGTCGGCCGAATACTGACACATGGGCGAAACCACAATCCGGTTTGAAAGCGTAACATCGCGAATCTGAATCGGTGAAAACAGGCGCACGCCCGCTTCCCTGCTAGTACTCATATGTGTCCGATGACCGCAGCAGATAGAAGTTTCGTCCACACGGTCGATGGCGCTTCGGTATGCTATGGCTTCTATGGCAAATCTCGGGATCTCATCGCGGCGCACGCTTCTGGCAGGTCTGGCGGCGACTCCGCTCGCCTTCGCACGAAAGGGCAAGAAGCATGTGCCGATCGGTCTTGAACTCTATTCAGTCCGCGACGAGATGAAGAAAGATCTTCCGGGCACAATCACGGCCGTGGCCAAGATGGGCTACGAATGCGTGGAGTTCTACGCCCCGTATTTCGAATGGACGCCCGATTACGCCAAGCAAGTTCGCAAACAACTGGATGACCTTGGAATCCATTGTTACTCCACGCACAACGGAATGCCGTCCTTCGCAGATGACGGCTTGAAAAAGGCAGTCGAGCTCAACAAAATCCTCGGCACGCACTATATCGTTCTGGCATCCGCCGGCAAAGTAGTTGGACTGGACGGCTGGAAACATGTGGCTGAAACACTGAATCAAGGGAATCAGCACATGCAGAGCGCCGGGCTTCATGCGGGCTACCACAACCACGATATCGAGTGGAAACCGATCGATGGCCAACGACCGATGGACATACTGGCTGCACAAACCGACAAGAGCATCATGTTACAGCTCGACGTCGGAACTTGTCTCGAGAGTGGCAATGACCCTGTCGAATGGATTGTGAAGCATCCAGGCCGCACTCGCTCCGTTCATTTGAAAGACTGGTCGCCGAAAGGCGGATACCGAGTCCTATTCGGCGAAGGCGCAGCTGATTGGAGGAAGATCTGCGCAGCTGCCGAGAAGTATGGCAATGCCGAGTTCTTTTTGATTGAGCAGGAAGGCAGCGAATACCCCGAAATGGAAACCGCGGAACGCTGTCTGGTCGCCTACAAGAATCTGCAAATCACGTAAAAGCCTCGTCGATATTAGGATGGAGGTGCGGCGGTCAATCCATGCCCGTCAATCTATGCCAACCACTCTCCCCCTTGCACCTCCGACGCTCCACCTCATCGGAAATACTCCGCTGGTTCGATTGACGGAGTTCGACACAGGCCCGTGTGAGTTGTTCCTGAAACTCGAGTCGCAGAATCCGGGCGGTTCCATCAAGGACCGCATGGCGGTTGCGATGATCGAAGCGGCCGAGCGGGCCGAAGATATCAAGCCGGGCGACACGATCGTGGAGGCAACCGCAGGAAACACCGGCATCGGGCTGGCGCTGGTCGCGGCGATCAAGGGTTACAAGATGATTTTGGTAATCCCGGACAAGATGTCATCGGAAAAGATCGCCCACGCCCGTGCCCTCGGCGCCGACATCCGACTGACCCGCTCCGATGTTCATCCTGGTCACCCGTTGTACTACCAGGACATGGCCGCTGCTATCGCCAAACAAACCGGCGCATATCACATCAACCAGTTCGCAAATCCAAACAACCCACTGACTCACGAAGCCGCAACCGGCCCGGAAATCTGGGATCAGATGGAACACCGCTTGGATGCCGTTGTGTGCGGCATCGGTTCGGGTGGGACGATGACGGGCCTCAGCCGGTTTTTCGCGCGCGTCCAGCCGGATTCCGAGATGGTTTTAGCAGACCCAGCCGGCTCCGCGCTGGCTGAAATCGTGCGCTCGGGAAAGCCCGGTCCTTCGGGCAGCTATGCAGTGGAAGGAATCGGCGGAGCTTCCATGCCGGCGATTGCCGATGTCACGCGCGTCAAAGCGGCGTACAGCATCTCCGACCGCGATAGTTTCAAAACCGGTCGCGATTTGCTGAAGCGGACAGGAATCTTCGGCGGTCCCTCTTCCGGCACACTCCTCGACGCCGCGCTCCAATACTGCCGGGAGCAGAAGACGCCCAAACGCGTGGTCACTTTCGTCTGCGACACGGGAGCGAAATACCTGTCGAAGATGTACAACGACTTCTGGATGTTGGATCAAGGCTACCTCGACCGGCCCTTCGCCGGCACGCTGCGCGAGTTGATTTCGCGCCGTTATGAAGAAGGCGCCGTGATCACCGTCACTCCGGATGACACGCTGCTGACTGCCTTTCAGCGAATGCGGATGGCCGATATCTCTCAGGTTCCGGTCATCGAACAGGGCCGGTGCGAGGGCGTCTTGGACGAATCGGATCTTTTGGTAGCTGTACACGGGGACGCTGCCAACTTTCATTCCCCCGTGCGAAGCGCCATGACCAGTCGGCTGGAGACAGTGTCGGCGGACGCCGGCATTGACGATGTCTTTCGCATTCTTAATCGCGGTCTGGTGGCATTAGTAACGGACGGGGACCATTTTCTCGGCCTGATTACACGCTCCGACGTCCTCAGCCATCTCAGGCGCAAACTGCAATAGATACCCATTCATGAAACAGCGATTCGGAACGCGAGCGATTCACGCGGGTCAAACTCCCGATCCTTCGACCGGCGCGATAATGACGCCGATCTATGCGACATCGACGTATGTACAAGAAAGCCCCGGTGTTCATAAAGGGTTCGAATACTCACGTTCACAAAACCCAACGCGTTTCGCTTACGAACGATGTATTGCGGACCTGGAAAGCGGAGTGCGGGGATTTGCTTTTGCCTCCGGTTTGGCGGCCATGGCCACGACGCTCGAACTCTTGAACACCGGCGACCATGTCGTGGCGAGCGATGATCTCTACGGCGGCACCTTCCGCTTGTTCGAGCGAGTACGCCGGCGTTCAGCCGGACTTGAGTTCAGCTTCGTGGATATGTCGTCTGCGGATTCGATCCGGCAAGCGGTGCGTCCCAACACGCGGATGCTTTGGGTGGAAACGCCTTCGAATCCGCTTCTGAAAATCATTGACTTGAAAGCAGCCGCCGATATCGCACGAGAGCGGAATCTACTCGCTGTCGCAGACAACACGTTTGCCAGTCCGTACCTGCAGCGGCCAATCGAATTCGGCTTCGACCTGGTGATTCATTCCGCGACTAAGTACATCGGAGGCCATTCCGATCTGGTCGGCGGCGTTGTCGTAGCCGGCGATGCCGAGATAGCCGAGCGCTTGGGATTCCTTCAAAACGCAGTAGGCGCGATCGCCGGCCCGTTCGATTCCTTTCTTGCACTGCGCGGCCTCAAGACTCTTCCTCTACGGATGAAACAGCACTGCGCCAACGCGCAACAACTAGCCGAATGGATGAACGAGCATCCGGCTGTGGAACAGGTCTTCTATCCGGGGTTGCCCACTCATCCACAACATGACGTTGCCAAGAGGCAGATGAGCGCCTTTGGCGGCATGATTTCGGTCGTACTGAAAGGCAGTCTCAACGATGCGCGCCGGGTTCTGGAACGCTGCCGGGTTTTTGCGTTAGCGGAGAGTTTGGGCGGTGTCGAGAGCCTGATCGAACATCCCGCCATCATGACGCACGCCTCGATACCGGTCGATCAAAGGCGAGCGCTCGGTATTTCGGACACTCTCGTACGACTGTCAGTGGGGGTCGAAGACGTCGAAGATTTGCAGGACGATCTAGAGCAAGCTTTTCAGTACTAGATCGCGTGAAGATCGATCGGGGAATGATACTCTCCATGAAAGACCTAATGGCGATACAAACATCCAACTCAACAGAATCGTATTTTCTCTCAGCCCTTCGCATCGTGGCAGGCCTGCTTTTCATCTGTCACGGTCTACAGAAAGTTCTGGGCATGTTCGGCGGTATGGGAGGACATGCGGTTCGACTGAACTCAATCTTCGGCTTGGCAGGGATGCTCGAGTTGGTCGGCGGAGCGATGATCATTCTCGGCCTGTTTACCAGGCCGGTCGCGTTCATCCTTTCCGGTGAAATGGCGGTTGCTTTTTTCTACGCTCATCTGCCGCGAGGGCCGCTGCCGTTGAAGAACGCTGGTGAGCTGCCCGTTCTCTACTGCTTCGTATTCTTGTATTTTGTCGTAGCCGGCCCCGGTGTCCTGAGTCTGGATGCAGTGAGAAAAAAGAGCATCTAAGCGCCTGACTCGTTAACAAGTCATACACTAGGTCCATGGATCGCAGGCAGTTTATCAAGACGAGTGGCGCGGGTGTGGCGCTGAGCAGCCTGAACAGTTACGCCGCGGGAATGGCCGACCAAAAGCGCCGTAGAGTCGGTCTGATCGGATGTGGCTGGTACGGCAAGATCGATTTGATCCGGCTGATTCAGGTCGCTCCGGTTGAAGTGGTGTCACTCTGCGACGTCGATAAACAGATGCTGCGACAAGCGGCAGATATCATCGAACACCGGCAGGATTCGAAGAAACGGCCGCGCACCTTCCACGATTATCGGGAGATGCTAGGCCAAAAGGATCTCGACATTGTTCTAATCGATCCGCCTGATCACTGGCATTCGCTGATCATGATCGAAGCCGCTAAATCCGGTGTAGACATTTACGTTCAGAAGCCGATCAGCAAGGACGTAGTGGAAGGACAAGCGATGCTGGCGGCCGGTCGCAAATACGGTCGTGTTGTTCAGGTTGGCATGCAACGCCGCAGTACGCCTCACATTGTGGAAGCCAAAGACCGCTACATCAAGACAGGGAAGCTCGGCAAGGTCGCGCTGGTTGAAGTTTACTGCTACTACCACATGCGAGCAACGGCGAACCCTCCCGACACCGATCCGCCCGAGAACCTCGATTACGAGATGTGGACCGGCCCGGCACCCATGCGCCCCTACAATAAACTAGTTCACCCGCGAACGTGGCGCGCCTTCATGGAATACGGTAACGGAATCATGGGCGATATGTGCGTTCACATGTTGGACATGACGCGGTGGATGCTCGATCTTGGCTGGCCGACACGGATCTCATCGACGGGCGGGATTTTTGTTGACAAGCAGAGCAAGGCCAATATCTCTGACACCCAAACAGCAGCCTGGGACTTCCCGGATTTACGTGTGGTGTGGGAGCATCGCAGCTGGGGCGAGGCGAACGATCCAAAGCATCCCTGGGGAGCTACCTATTATGGCGACAAGGGAACGCTGAAGGTGGACGTTTACGGATACGACTTCACTCCGCTCGGAGGCCAAACCATCCATCGCGACGTGACCTACGAGTACGAGCAATATCCGGAAGACCGAACGGAAAAAGATCTGGAGCGGCACATCGCGCCGGCTATCCGTCACCACATGATGAATTTCTTGCAGTGCATCGATGAGCGGTCGAAGCCAGTGTCCGACATCGAGCAGGGCTATATCTCAACAGCGTCCTGCATTCTGGCGAACAATTCGATGAAGCTCGGCAGATCTCTGAACTGGGATGCCAATCTGCAACATGTTAGCGGCGACGAAGAAGCCAATCAGCTGCTCCGAGGGGCGTATCGCCAGCCTTGGGAACACCCCGACCCGAAGACAGTCTAGCTGGTCTTCTGTTCGAGCTCAGCCCAGCGCTCGTACAAATTGTCCACCGCGGATTGAGCCTGCTCAATTTCGCCGTACGCTTGCTCCAACCGCTCGCCACTGGTGACGACTGCCGAATCGTTGAGCAGATTCCGCTTGGTTGCTAGAGACTCCTCCGCTTGTGCGATTCTTTCCTCGATAGTTTCGAGATCGCGGCTGTCGAGATAAGAGAGTTTCTTCTTTGCTGCCGGTCGGGGTAAAGAAGCCGACTCACGCGTTTTTCGCTCCGAGGCGGTCCGCTGCTGTTTATGTTCAGCCTGCCATTTTTCCCACTGCGAGTAATCGGCAAAGCTCTCGATGCCGCCCTGGCCATCTAATCCGAGGACAAGGGTGGAAACGCGGTCGAGCATGAAACGATCGTGGGTGACCAGCACGAGCGCACCATTGAATTCGGTGAGACTCTCTTCGAGTATCTCCAGCGTGGGAATGTCGAGATCGTTGGTCGGCTCGTCGAGTAGAAGGAGGTCGGCGGGTTCGAGCATGAGACGGGCAATCAGCACACGAGCTCTCTCGCCGCCCGAGAGCCTTGAGACAGGCTGATTCAATTGTTCGTTTGCGAAGAGAAAGCGGTCGGCCCAGCTGGCGACATGAATGGTTCGGCCTTGATATAGAACGGAGTCGCTATCCGGGGCGAGGGCGCGCCGCAAGGTGAGATCGGAATCGAGCGGGCGATTCTGATCGAAGTACACAATCCGCAGTCCCTCGGCACGGCGTATCTCGCCGGCTGTGGGGCTCATCTCGCCGCGCAAGAGCCGAAGCAGCGTGGTCTTGCCGCTGCCGTTCGGTCCCACTAGTCCCTGGCGCGTGCCAGCCACCAGCGTGAAGTTCAAGTTCCGGAAGAGCGAAAGTTCCCCGATCCGGCAACTGACGTTGTCGAACTCCGCGAGACGTTTTGTCTTGCGGTCCGTTGCACTGAAATCGATGTCTGTGTTTGCGGTGCGGGTTCGGGCGTTCAGGTCATTGAGCTCGCCGATCAGCTGATGCGCTTTATCGATTCGCGCCTTGGCCTTCGTCGCCCGAGCCTTGGGACCCCGACGCAGCCATTCAATCTCGCTGCGTACTCGATTCTCAAGCGCATCCTGATGTTTGCTCTGCGCTGCCAGGAACTCGCTCTTCTTCTGCAAGAAATTGCTGTAGTTTCCGCGAACCCGAAGCAAACCATCGGGGTAGACCCGATTCAGTTCGGCCATATCGGTCGCGACATTTTCAAGAAAATAGCGGTCGTGACTGATGACGACGCTCGCAAAGGAAGCCGACTGTAACAACTTTTCGAGCCACAAAATACCTGCCAGATCGAGGTGGTTCGTGGGTTCGTCCAAAAGCAAAACATCAGGAGCGGAGACCAAGGCTTCGGCGATGGCCAAGCGCTTTCGCCAACCTCCTGATAGCTTGGCCGCCTCCATTGAGAAGTCGGCGAAGCCTACACGTCCGAGCGTCTCTGCCTCGCGCCCGGCCCGTTCCGCTTCGGGAGTGCCAGCCCGAATGAGCGCCGCTTTAAGAACGGTGCTTACGGTCTCGCCGGCTTGAAACTGCGATTCCTGGGCCACGTAAGCAAGCGCAGTATTCTTACGCCGCGCGACCTCGCCGCTGTCGGGTCGGATGCGTCCGGCAAGGATCTGCATGAGCGTCGATTTGCCGGAACCATTGGGACCGACCAGCCCGAGACGGTCTCCCTCAGATATATTCAGCGCGATGTCTCGAAACAGAGGCTCGGCGCCGAATGTTTTCGAGAGACCTTGAGCATTGATAAGAAGCGCCACTCATTTCATCTTCGTATGGGAAGAATCCATGAGTTGCTTCGTCAGGCGATGGGCGACGTGCAGAATGCGCAGCGGCGGGCGGCAATCGGGACCGCACTGAGGCACTCCGGGCAGTTCTTGGTCGTGGGGTCAGGCGGCGCTTCGCCTCGTTTCATCCGAGCCATGAGTGTATTCACTGGAAGAACGACGAAGAAATAAATCGCTGCACCGATCAGCAGGAAAGCAATAATCGCGTTAATGAAATCTCCGATTGCAAACTCACTGCCGTTAATGGTGAACTTGATCTGCGAAAAATCAGGTTTGCCGACAATGGCTGCAATAAGCGGAGTCAACAGATCCTTCACTAAAGCGGTAACGACTGCCCCAAAGGCCGCGCCCATCACAACGGCGACTGCGAGGTCAAGAACGTTTCCGCGAAGGATGAATGCCCTAAAACCCTTCATCTCTCTTTATCCTTTCTTGTCCGTGCTGCTATGTATCAAGTCAGAATACCTTAGAGCCTTGCGGTTGCGGCATAGAAGAGATCTTTTTCTGCTTCATTCAACAGCGTAATGGCTCCAGTCCAACGGTAAGAGGGCGAACTCGAGCGTTTGATTACATCCGGAATGGGGATCATCCTGGTGCGCAATCCAATCCGCTGAAAAGTGCGCCGCGCTCGCCAGGAATGATAGTCGCTGGTGAGAACAACGACCTCAGGCAAGCGATCGGCCCCGTATTTCAAAGTGAGCAGCCGTTTAGTGAAGAGCGCGTTTTCATAGGTTGAGCGAGCGGCGGTTTCCTGCCATAACGAATCGCGGGGTATCCCCTGCGCCGATAGAAATTCGGCCATTGCCGGCGCCAGGCCCTGGTCTCCTGACAGAATGCAATGACTGAACTTCTGATGGCCTTTCAATATCCAGGCTGCATAGACACAGCGAAGATACGTGTCGTCTCCCATGGCGGCATCAGGGGCAGTTCCCGGGACCAGCATTGACCCGCCCAGGACCACCAACACTTCGCCATCGCCATCGAACCAGTTGCCATCCATTGCCGTGGCAATCAGGCGGACGAGAGGGGTGAAGGTGATGACCAGCAGGAGCGCTCCAAGTATTGCCAGAGCGGTTGCGAATCCGGACAAACACCGGCGAAGAGACATGTGACTTCAAACGCCTTGGCTACTGTGTTTTCACACCGTCGAGCCAGCGGGCGAGCGTGGCCGTCTGGGACTCGGCATTGAATGTTTCTTCGAACCAGGCGCTGGGTTTCAGAGGTGTGGTGTTCATCTTTAGAAAAGATAGAACTTCCTGGTCGAACGATTCCGGTGAGGAATCCGGATAGAGACAGCGGTATGGAATGCCGCTTGGCTCGAGCACGCGTTCAATGGAGGAATTGCGCGGCACGAAAGCCAAAATAGGACGCCCGATTTGAAGATATTCGAAGAGCTTGCCTGGAACCTGGATAGCGGAATGAGGCTGCACGATTAAGAGATTATGCGAAGTCTGGGCGATCCGGAGAGCTTCGTGCTTGGGGATTTGTTGGGGCACAATATCGAGCCATCCTTCGGACTTGGCAGCTTCGACAATAGCGGGAGCGGGAAGACAGCTGTTTTCTGCCGGCCCCACCAGCTGCAGTTTGAAACAGCCTGGCCCCAAGCGGCCGGCCTTCAGCAGGCGCCGGAACGACTCAATCAGGGGGGCAACGGTGCGTCCCTCATACAGCTCTCCTACGTGGCTGAGCACATGCACATCGCTGGCGAGAGGGAGCGGTTCAATTCGTTGCTCCGGATCGAAGCCGTTCCAAAGCAGATGGAATCGTTCGGCTTTCGAGGGAAATTTAGCTTTGAGCACACGGGCGGCTTCATCTGTGTTGGCGATCACGCAGGCGGCGTCCGCAAATGAGGTGCGTTCCAGCTGATGGTAAGCGAAGTGGGTGTGCTTCCCCAAGCGCGCGTTGGCCGGGTTTCCGGCAATCGGATCGCGAAGATCGGCCACCCACGGCAGCTGGTGACGCTTTGCCAGCCACCAGCCTGCCAGATGGGGACCGAGGGGAGGGAAGGTGGAGAAGATCACGACTCGGTCCCCCCGATGTTCGTGGAGGAAGCGGGCGCCTGCACGGTAGGCCTTTTTCGCCCACTGTGTTCCGACCGCGCCGGGAAAAACGAGCTTACGAAGGGAGCGCTCGATTTGCCAACCGGGTCCTCTTTCCGAATTGTGAAAGAAGGGATCCGGCACGTATTCGGCCTTGAGATCCGGACGCGTCGTTACATCGGCGGCGGTGATGACATGGCACCGGTAACCATAACGCGGCAAGTACTTGTAGAAGCGATAAGGCCGCAATCCGCCGACTGCATTTTCGGGCGGGAAATGATAGGCGAACAGAAGGACGTGCTGTCCGCTCATGCCCGAGACGTTTCGATTGTTTCCCGAACTGCCAGTAGCTCTTTGATGGCTGCGACGCAACGGTCTCCCGCTTTGCCGTCCCAGAGAGGAGGTGTGTTGCCCGACTTCGGTGAATGCTTCGTTCGTTCCCAGGCCGCCAGAATTGTGTTTTTCCGAGTTCCCGCCAGTCGATTGGTTCCCGACTCAATGGTCACGGGACGTTCGGTGTTGTCGCGCAACGTCAAACAGGGCACGCCGAGAACCGTGGACTCTTCCTGAATCCCGCCGGAGTCGGTCAGGATGACAAAGGCGTTCTTCTGCATGGACAGAAAATCGAAGTAGCCGAGCGGCTCAATTACTTTGATCGCGGCCGGCAAGCGCAAGGCGTTGTTTTCGATACGCGATCGGGTTCGCGGATGCATCGGCCAGTAGAGCGGCAGATCCTCCGAGATCACGGCGAGAGCCGAGACGATTTCCGAGAGCTGCTGCATGTCGTCGACATTGGCGGGCCGGTGCAGAGTGACCAGCCCAAAGCGCTCTCCTTCGGCGATGCCCAAGCGATTCTTTATGTCAGATTGCAGCGCCTGTTTGAGATGCGTCTGAAGCGAGTCGATCATGAGATTGCCCACCAGAACGATTTGCTCGGGGGATTTGCCTTCGCGTAACAGATTGGTTCTTCCGCTCTCTTCCGTGATCAGCAGCAGGTCCGAGATCGAATCGGTGACAATGCGGTTGATCTCTTCCGGCATGGTTCGGTCGAAGCTTCTGAGACCTGCCTCGGCATGAATCACTTTGATGCCGATCTTCGAGGCCACCAGCGCTCCCGCAACGGTGGAGTTTACATCTCCAACCACCACCACACCTTCCGGCTGTTCTGAGAGAAATACCGGTTCCAAGCGCTTCATGATTTCAGCTGTCTGATGAGCGTGGCTGCCGGGGCCGACTTCCAGATGGTAATCCGGGATGGGAATGCCGAGTTCGCGGAAGAATCTGCCGGACATGTTTTCGTCGTAATGCTGGCCGGTATGAATCAGCACGGGACGAAACTGTCCATCTTTCAAGAGAGCCTGCATCAACGGCGCGACTTTCATGAAGTTCGGCCTGGCTCCGGCGATGACGGCGAGACAAGGCGATTTACTTGAGATGTTCATTCACTTTTGCAGTTAGTGCGCCACGCGCTTACGTTCGAGCAGCGATTCGTAAATTTGCATGTTGCGCCGGACGTTTTGTTCCATGTTCAGCTCGGTCCTGGCGAAATTGGCGGCGTTTTCAGCTAGTTGTTTGCGAAGCGGCACATCCTGCATTAATCGGGCTAATTTGGCGGCCAGGTCGTCCACGCTTCCCGCTTCGAAGAGCAAGCCACGCTTGTCCTCACCGATCAGTTCGGGAGTGCCGCCGACACGCGATCCCACTACGGAGCAGCCGCAGGCCATGGCTTCGAGAAGCGCGTTAGAAAAGGCTTCGGAGTGGGAGCACGAAACAAAGATGTCGATGCCTCGCATGAGGGGGGCGACTGAGGCGAGAGCGGGGTGAAACAGGCAGGCGTCGGCTAGCCCGAGACGTTCGCTGTTCTGTTGCAGTGTCCCTAATTCCGGACCGTTGCCGACGATGAGGAGCTTCGATCCCGGTACGAGTTGACGAACGCGCGCGAAAGCCGCTTGCAGCAGATCGAGCCCTTTTTCGGGACGAAGAACACAGATTGCGCCGATCACCAGGGGAGCGCCTTCGAGCTCAGGCAGGCGGGGTTCAAGCGCCGGGAAGAACTCGCGTGTTTCGACGCCGTTGTAGCAGAGTTCGATGCGTTCGGATGGCACTGCGAAGCAGCTTGTAAGGTGCCTTCGCAGCGCTTCACAATTGACGACGACGACATCCGACCATCGGTCTACCCATCGAAGCTGCTTGCGCGTGCGCGGATCATGCAACTCGCGGTGACCAAGCTGGCTGGACAACACCACCGGCACACGCAGCAGGCGGGCGAGAGGGACACCGAAGACGGAACTCGGGTCGAAGGCATGAACGATTTTGATCTTGTGTGTTCGAATGAACGAGGCAAACTGCGCGGCTGCTGAAATAGCCTGGCGCGACAACAGGGAAGGAAACTGGAGATGCAAAATCGGAATGCGGGCTTTTCGAAGCTCATCGTGCCTGGGACCGTCCGGCTTGTAGGTGGCGACGTAAGGGGTGAATCGATTCCGGTCGATCCTCAGCGCGAGCTTCGCGACATCACGCTCAATTCCGCCTAGTCCGAGTTCCCTGACCATGAAGAGCACCGGAACGGCGGCTCCCGTGTGAACCGATCCGGGCATATCTACGGAAATAGGGGCGTCTAGAACGTTCACAAAAACCGCCCTTATGCGTGGACGACCTGGGGCATAGGTTCGAAGCTGTTATTCCGTTCGTCGCTGAGCTTCCCATCGGCCATTAAGCGCAATTTCAGCGAGACAGTCAGAGCGCTGAGCACAACGATCTGTACGTTATAGCCGAGGGAAAGAAAGAAGATACAAACGGAGAAGCCGGTGATCATGACCGTGGTGAAGTAGGACAACACGGCAAGATCAGGATCGCCCGACCGGCTGCATTTTCTGAGCGAAAACATGGTGGTCAGGATAGCGCCGCCATAAAAGAGCAGAGCCGGAATGCCGCACTCGCTCGAGATCTGGGTGTAGGCATTATGAGAAACGTGCCACATGCCCCGCTGTCCATTCCCCTTCGCCGAATCGGCCTGATAGTCCATGAAAATACCGGGACCTACACCGAGTAGAGGATGTTCGATTGTGGCTTGCCAACTTGCTTTAAGCAGCTCCAGGCGAGCCTGGCTAGAGTCTCCGGCTTCGGTATCCTGGGCGCCGGCGGAGGAGGAGAAGATAGTGGAAAGCCGGGTTAAACTTTGCGTCGGAACAAACGGGATGGCGATAAGACCCAGAAGAGGGACGCCGACCAGAATGGCTACCTTGGCGCGCTTGGAACCAATCATGGCGATGTAGAGACCGGTAACAGCAAGGCTCACGAAAGCCCCCCGCGAGCCCGTGCTGAGGATCTGTATAAAACAGAGGGCGAGAGAAACGATTCCGATGATTTTAAGCAGCACGGATCGGCCTGCGCGCAGTGTCAGATAAGCGAGAGCGGGCATCATCAGGATCAAGTGGGCGGCGTAGTCGTTCGGGTCTTGAATATCGCTGCCGGCGGCGTCGATACTCATTCTTCCGGTTTTAAAATCGTCGTTGATAGTTCCCAGAACAACGGCAGCAATGCAGGCCACCCCGATGCACTCCACCATCCTCATGATTTGCTTCTTGCTCATGGTGAGCGCCGGGATCATGAAGATGACTGGGAATACGGTTTTGGCGTAATCCGTGAAGATGGGAAACGATCCGCCGCGCCAGAAACTGGTAGCGGTGGCCATACACATGAAGCAGGTAAAGCCGATCCAGAGCCAGGTGGACTTCTCTTTCAAGGATCGAAAGAGCTGACCGGAGAGCAGACTGCAAAAATAGGAAACGCCGCCCAGAAGAATGATTAAATGCAGATCAATATGCGATTTCGAAGTAATAAACTCATGCAAGAAGCTAAATCGGAAGAAAACGAACAATAACGCGGCGTAAAATCCGAACTTCTGCAATCCGTTTTGGGGCGCCTCTTCGACTGCATCGTCAGGACTGGCAACGTCAGGCTGTAAGAGATTGGAAGCCGGCCGCGCAAAAGCCCCGGTCGCGCGCTGCTCCGTCGATTGAGAGCGGGATCCGGGCGACTTGGGACTGGCCGGAACACCGTCCCGCAGCAGAACCGAATTTCGCTGACTTGGTTTAAACTTTGACAAGGAACAACCCGGCCATCCTCAAGTATAACGATCAACGCAGTATTCGCACCCTTGAGGATCGCCACATGCGCAGATATTTTCTTATTATTAATATCGTCAATTTCGGCTCTTGTGAGACCTTTTCTTTCCGTTCTATGTCGAGTTTCTTCTTCTGATGTCAGCCGAAGTGCCCTCTAAAGTAACCGGTCTTACAAAGCGGTCTCTGGCCGGGACGGGCTGGTCCGGCATTTCAACTGTCGGGAAGCAGCTGCTGACGATTGCGTCCGTCACCACCGTGGCGCGGATTTTAGGGCCGGCCGCTTACGGGCTGATGGGCATGGCTGTCATAGTCACGAACTTCGTCAGCAATTTTCGCGATCTGGGCACGGCGATGGCGATTGTCCAGCGTCCCACGGTCACCCGGACCTTGCTATCCAGCCTGTTCTGGATCAACCTTCTGATGGGCTTTTCGATGTTCCTTGCCGTCTCCGGGACGGCCCCGCTGGTGGCGACCTTCTTTCATGCTCCCGAGCTCACAAACATCCTTCGAGCGCTGGCCTTTTCCTTGTTTATTGCCTCATGTGGCGTTGTGCACAGCGCCGTCCTGAATCGCGACATGTCGTTCAAGGCTCTGGCGATGACGGACCTGGTGGCGGCCGCGGTGAGCTATGCGGTGGCGTTAACGGGCGCCTGGACGGGCTTGGGCGTGTGGAGTCTGGTGTTCGCCAGCGTGGCAAACTCGCTTTGCTCTTCCCTTGGCTACTGGCTTACCGCTTCCTTCCGTCCGCATTGGGAATTCGATGTCGCGGAGGTTAAATCGATCGCCAAATTCAGCTCTAATCTGTCCGGATTCGGGCTGGTCAACTATGCTTGTCGAAACGCAGACAACCTGATCGTGGGGAGAAAACTGGGAAGTATTCCGTTGGGCTATTACCAGATGGCCTACAACCTGATGCTGACCCCGATTCAGAACATCAGCTCGGTGATTAGCGGAGTGCTGTTTCCTGCATTCGCCCGCATTCAGGACGACAACGCGCGATTTCGGCACGCCTATGTCCGCGCTTGCATGCTGACGGCTCTGATTACGTTTCCCGTGATGGCGGGCCTGGGAATTGTGGCCGATCCGCTCATCCGGGCCATGCTCGGGAAGCAGTGGGTGGCGACGATTCCGATCTTCCAAATTCTTTCGGTGGTGGGGCTGATTCAGTCGGTCCAGACCACGGTGGGGATCATTTATCAGGCCAAAGGGAGGACGGATTGGATGTTTCGCTGGAGTCTGCTGGTCTTGGCCGTGACCTTGACCGCCTTCCTGATTGGCGTTCAGTTTGGAGCGGTTGGCGTGGCGTGGGGTTATGCCCTCTGCTTCGTGTTTATTTTGATGGTTCCCGGTTTTTGGTTTCCCTTCCGCCTCATTGACTTGAGCATCCTTGAGTTTGGGAGGGCGATGTTCCCCCAACTAGCGGTGACAGCGTCGATGGTGGCGGTCTGCGGCGCGTGGCTGGTGTTTTTGGATCGGCTGGGTGTTTACAATGCCATGCTCCGTCTGATTTCCACCTGCCTGATCGGGGCTAGTGCTTATGTGGCAGGCTTGTGGATGGCGCGACCTCCGGTTTTGGAACATCTCGGCGAAATTATGGCCAACTCCGAGCAGAAGCTGTTAGTGCGGGCGCTTTTCCTGATGCAAAGACTGCGGTTGGTTCGTCAGGACATATAGCAGGCCGTCAGAGGGGTTTTCATACCCTCGAAAAGCACGGTCACAAATTTCGCATTTTCAAAGCGACCTATTCTCAATGAGTTAGGAATGATGTTGTTCGGTTGGGGACCGTCCGCGCGGTTTCATAGGCGCGAAAGGAGTAAAGATTTCTTTGCTTTATTTAAGAAGCTGCTCTTTCAGCGCTGAGGCAATTGGCCTGGAAGATAGAACAAAAAAGCGGGCCAGCAGGCGGATTGCATCGGCCTTCACGCCCTCCATTAATCTCGCGATGAGGATTACGATCACCCTGTTTCTGGCGCTGGCGCCGGCCTATTCGCAGATCACAACGCTGAACCTGGCAACCCAGGGGCGCAATGCTGATTTTTCGAGTCTGCCGGTGACGCGTCCGGTTTCAGTGGGGACGGCTCTACCGGCGACATGCCAGGTCGGGCAGTTGTATTTCAACTCTTCGGCGCCGGCAGGATCGAATCTGTTCGGCTGCACTGCAACTAATGTGTGGACTGCTCAAGGAGGAGGAAGCGGCGCCGGGATATCCGGGAACTCCGGAAACGCCTCCGGTACCGGCGTGGATTCATTCAATCCCACCGGTTTGGCGTTCGGCAGCCAGACGGTGGGCACTACCAGTCCGGCCCAGCCGATCGTGCTGTCTAATTCGGGAACGGGCGCTGTCACGATCAGCGGGATTACGGTGAGCGGGCCGAACGCCGGCGATTTTGCCGAAAGCACGAATTGCGGGACGTCGGTGGCCGTAGGGACCAGCTGCACAATTGCGCTGGCGTTCACTCCGTCGTCGACGAGCGCGGAACAGGCGACGATTCTGGTCTCGGACAGTGCAAGCGGCTCGCCGCACTCTATTGCAATATCGGGAACGGGCGCAGCGGCCGCGTCCAACAACCGTCCGGCGATCACTCCGGCCGCTCCGACGACGGCTGCGGGAACACCGCTTACGCTCACGGCGAATAAGACCGTGACGTGGTCGCTAGCGCCGGGAAGTGCCGGCAGCATCTCGGCTAACGGCGCCAGTGTCCTGTATACGCCGCCAATGAGCATCCCCGTTCAGAATGCACGAGCGGGCTGTATGGTTCTGCCGAACGACTCGGTTTTCAATACCCGGATCGACAACCTTCCTGTTCATAGCAGTTCGAGCACCTGGATGTCGTCCTTTATCGCGCCGATTAACTTCCTGCCGAGCTGGGGAACGAATATTCTGGATAATTCCGCGCCGCAGACGCCGATGTTCTTCTACTACACGAACGCACAAAACAGCAATTTCCAGATTGCCGCGTGGCCCAATCGCAAACGCGAGGGCGGCGCTTTCCCGGTGGACGGCAGCATGGATCACCACATGGTGTCGATCAATCATCAAAGCTGCCAGTTCTATGAGACGTATCAGGAAGGCGTGCCGAACACGTCTTGCCCGTCCTGCACGGCGGCCAGCGGATGGAAATACGCTTCCACCAGTTATGCTCAGCCTAGCGGCGGTACGACCGATGCGGCAGGACTACCGCTCGCTCCTTTGACCTTGCATTTGAGCGAGATCAAAACCGGTTCGATCAATCACGCCATGCGCGTTACGCTGTGCACCGGCTGCATTTATTCCGGCACTTATCTATGGCCGGCGACGGCTTCGAACGGGAGCACCACCTCCACTGCGCCGCCTATGGGCGCCAGATTCCGGCTGAAGAGCAGCCTTACGCCTACCGGAGTTTACTCGGTAAGCGTCACAAGCTCCGGAAGCGGATACACCTCCTCGCCGAGGTTGACCTTTACCGGTTGTCAGACTGCACCGGTGGCAACGGCCATGATCTCGGGCGGCTCAGTCAGCTCAGTCACCATCAACAGTAGCGGCGCCAACTGCACCAACCCAACCATGTCCTTCGGCGGCCCTGGTTCAGGCGCGGCAGCCACGGCGACAGCGTTCAGTCCAACGGCGCAGGTGATTCTCACCGCCCTTCAGCAGTACGGCATGTTCCTGGCAGATAACGGAACCAGCGGCCAGATCGAAGCCGATTCGGATGTCAACCAAGACGCCACGGTGGTGGCAGCGCTCACCGAGCTTTCCGGCGCGAAATTGGGGGCAGCTTACTTCGAGGTCGTGGACGAATCGAGCTTGATGGTCTCTTCCACTTCTCACCAAGTGAATCCTACGAACGGCTACGTCGTTCCCAAAAGCTATGCCAGTCTGACGGCGACCGATAGCAGCGGGAATTCGACTACCGTGCCGATCGCTCTACAGCCCGTTATCATCGGAGTTCCAAATAAAAAGCTGATTGTTCAGGCGGGATTGGCGGGCTACCAACTCACCTCCTGGGTGAATGGTTCGTCCAATCAAAGCGTCACCTGGTCATTGGCTTCGGGAACGGGCACGGTCACTTCCGGCGGCGTTTACACACCGCCTGCCAGCGTCTCAGGACCGACACCGGCTGTTGTAAGGGCTACGGCGGCTGCCGATCCGAACTCCACAACCAACATTTACCTGACGGTCATCCCGAACGGCACGAATCCAACGAATTCGATTCGCATCGAGGTAGCCAGTGCGAACAACTACACGGATTCCCAGAGCAATCTCTGGCTGGCGGACAATCTTGGATTCGAAACCGGACCGTTCTCGGTACAGAATGACGCTTATCCGGCAGGTCAGTGGGGCAGTTTGGTAGATCAGACGATCTACCAGACGTTCTTCTATACTTACGGCGATGACATCACCTACGGACCATTTGTAGTTCCGAACGGCAACTATAAAGTCGGCTTCCTGTTGGCACGAGGGGGATGCAGCGGAACCTTTAACGAGACGACCGTGTATTCGAGCACGCTCGTCTGGGGTCCCATGCAACTCGAATCGCAGGGCCAGATCGGCTCACACCTGGACCTAGGGAAGGCGATCAATTATGCTTGCCGGACACCTTATACGGCTTACGTTCCGGCGCAGGTGACCAACAACCTGCTCTATGCAACGGTCCGTGTGGTGGGCGGCAATGCCAGTCACACCAGCCCCGTTTTGAACGGGCTGCAGATCACTCCGGACACAACTCCGGCTTACCTTACGATCGACACGCAGCAAACCACCAGCGTCAGCGCAGGCGGAGTGGTGCAGCTATACGCAGTCGGCTGGTATATGAGCAATGCCGTAACGTGGTCTGTTACGGGCGGCGGCTCTATCGACCAAACCGGGCTCTACACGGCTCCTAGTACCGCGCCGAGCAGTAACCAAACCATCACGATCACAGCGACCAGTACGAGTAATCCTGGCGTAAAAGCTACGGCTACCCTCACACTGAATAGCGGATCGTAATTCCTCCGCTCCGTACGAGTGAAGCCGCTGATTGATCGTCGGCGGCTTCACTCTGTAATTGGACGATTTCAGGACAGCGACGTAAAATTAGACTGGCTGTCCGAAATCGGCAAAATGTCTCCGTCTCAGATCGTGTTTTGCGGTTCTGCTTTTTACACGATTTACATCATCATTCTGTATCCGCTGTTGATCAATTGGCTGGCTCGGTTTCGTCCGCGCCCGGTTTTGCGAAAGGAGCAGACTCCTACCGTTTCGTTTATTATTGCCGCTCACAATGGGGAAGCCTTCCTCGAAAGCAAGCTACGGTCTATCTTTGAGCTCGACTATCCGCAGGGGCAGATCCAGACCATCGTGGTGGATGACGGCTCACTCGATAGAACGGGGGAGATTGCCGAATCGTTTGGGAATCGCGTCTATCTGATTCGCTCCCCGAAGATGGGGAAGGCCGGCGCTTTGAACCAAGGGATGCAGATTGCGACCGGCGAGTTCTTTGTATTGACGGACGTGCGACAGCGATTAGCGCCCGATAGTTTGCGATTCCTTCTTCAGAACTTTGGCGATCCGGCGGTGGGAGTTGTTTCCGCCGAGCTGCAGATTCAGGCGGGCTCTTCGAACGAAGAAGCAGATACCGGAGCTTACTGGAAGTATGAGCGATGGATTCGCTTGAATCTGAGCGCCGTTGACTCGATTTTCGGCGCAAGCGGATCGTATTACGCCATGCGCCGCGAGCTGGCTGGTCCCCTTCCTTCGAATACGCTGGTAGACGATATGTATATTCCGCTGGCTGCGTTTTTTTGCGGTTACCGGCTGATTGTCGACCGCCGAGCGAAAATGTACGATTTGCCGACGAATCTTTCGACTGAATTTGGTCGCAAAGTCAGGACGCTGGCTGGGAATTACCAGATTCTTGGCTTTTATCCGCAATTGCTGGACTTTCGAAATCGATTGTGGTTTCACTTTGTTTCGTATAAGCTGGGGCGCTTGTTTCTTCCTTTTTCTTTATTGGCTTGCGCCATTTCAAGCTTGTGCGTGGGCGGCAAATTTGCGGTGCTGAGCGGGTTGATGCAAGCCGGAGTTTACGGGGCGGCGCTTCTTGACCCTAAGATTCCTCCGAAGAGCGTTGTGAAACGGCTCACATCGCCGATAAGAAGTTTCCTGGTGATGATGGCCGCGACGCTGTGCGCGATTTCGATCTGGTTCGTTCCTCCGGAAAAGCTATGGAAACCGACCTATATCTCGCGGCGTGACTTGCCTGCTTGAGTGAGCTCGAAGCAACGTGGAAAAGTAGACTGAAGAGTTGACGAAAGATCAATCCATTTCGCCAGTGAAAGTTCTTGCTTTCATGGAGGCGACAGTTGTTAATGGGGCGGCCAAGTCGCTTCTGAATTTCTGCGATACGGTCGCGAAATCTTCGGAATTATCGCCGGCGGTCAAGGTATCGGTCGCGACTTTTCATCGCGGTTCAGTGCCGGACAAGAAACCGGTCAATGCGTTCATCGAGGCGCTTGACTTGCGCGGAATCGAAACTGTGATCATCCCGGAGCGCTATCGATTCGACCCTCAGTCACTCGGCGCCCTACGGCAGGCAGTCGCCACTATCAACCCGGACATTATTCAAACCAACAATGTCAAATCTCATGCGCTGATTAAGATGGCCGGGCTGCATCGTAGACACCGCTGGATCGCGTTTCACCACGGGTACACGGCGCCTGATCTGAAGATGAAGTTTTACAATCAGCTCGATCGGTGGTCGCTTCCCGGCGCTCACCGCATTGTTGCGGTGTGCGGTCCGTTCGGTGAGCAGCTGGTGGCGATGGGCATTCCTCGCAGCCGCATTCGAATTTTGCATAACTCGGCTACCGTGCTTTCGGAGGGGTTTGCAGAAACCACGGTGAGCTCGATTCGTCAACAGTTCGGATTAGGTGGCGACGAAAAGATCCTGGTTGCGATCGGGCGGCTTTCTTCAGAGAAAGGTCATGCCGATCTGATCGAGGCGCTGCACCGACTGCGTTCTTCGAAGCCAAGCTTGAAATGGAAGCTATTTCTCATCGGGTCGGGGCATGAAGAGCAGAACCTGAAGGCATTAACGGAACAGCTGGCTTTGCAGTCGCAGGTGATTTTCACTTCTCATCAAGCGAACGTGTTGCCGTTCTATGGGATCGCCGATGGAATGGTTCTCCCTTCGCACACCGAAGGTTCCCCGCACGTTGTTCTAGAGGCGATGTCGGCCGGCGTTCCGATCGTCGCGACAAGTGTGGGCGGGGTTCCGGAGATTCTACAGAATAACGAGACGGCGATTTTGGTTCCGGCTCATAATCCCGAAGCTTTAACGGCAGGTATTGCAAAGCTGCTGGAGTCACCCGGCGACGCGAACCGGTTGGCGGCCAATGCCAAGCAGGTTCTTCACGAAAAGTTTTCTCATGAGGCCTACACGCGATCACTGCTTGCCGTTTTTGAGGAGATGATGGTTGCCGAAAGGAAGCTTGCTTGAACTCGATCGGGCTTCGTCGTCAATTAAAAAGGACGGCCATGGAGACGATGCGGTCGATGGGAGTGTATTCGGCGATGTCGAATTCCGCTCGGCGAAAAAATCGCCTGTTGATCCTTTGTTACCACGGCCTGGCGCTTCGAGATGAACATGAGTGGGCCGGTTATCTTTTCATCACGCCCGAAAAGTTTCGGTCCAGACTTGTCAGTCTGCGTGATTTGAAAGCTAATGTTTTGCCGCTCCAAGAGGGCGTTGCCCGTCTGCGAAACGGGTCTCTTCCACCGCGAAGCGTCGTCATTACATTCGACGATGGCTTCTACGATTTTCTTCGACACGGCTTACCGATATTGAACGAATTTGGCTTTCCGTGTACGCTTTATTTGACCACCTATTACTCCGGCCTGCGCTTCCCGATCATTAATCTGATTCTTGACTACCTGTTATGGAAATCGGGCTGTTCTTCCATCGATTTTCCTGAACAGGGAATTGCAGATCCGATGCCGACTCGCAACTGGATGGAACGGCATCAGGTGATGTATCGGTTGTTAGCCTGGTTCGATTCAGCAGGCGTGGACACGCGCGGTAAGAATGACTTTGCCCGGCAAATGGCCGAGCGATTTAACATCGATTACGACGATTTATTAGAGTCGCGGCTCGCTCAGATCATGACCCCCGACGAGGCGGCCGAAGTAGCCCGTGCCGGTATCGACATCCAGCTCCACACTCATCGCCACCGCACTCCCAAAAATCACGAGTTGTTCATTCGGGAAATCGAGGACAACAGCACGCGTATTGCAGAGATTTCTGGCCGAGTACCGGATCAGTTTTGTTATCCGAGCGGCGTGTACCACACCGAGTTCTTTCCCTGGCTTAAAGAGTGTGGCGTGGAGAGCGCAACTACTTGCGAGCGCGGTTTTGCTTTGCCCTCATCGGATGTCTTGCTTCTTCCCCGGGTGCTGGACGACAGCAATACGAACGCCGTCGAGTTCGAAGGGCTTGTGTCAGGCCTCTTCGCTTGAACAGCCGATTACGCCTTCACGTCGTCGCGAGTCAGTTCACCGTTCACCAATCGCCAGATCTTTGTGACATTCGCGTTGCGGAGTTCAGCCGGAAGACTTTCGTCAGGGAAACTCTGGAAGCAGACCGGTCTCAGAAATCTAAAGATTGCTGCTGTTCCGACCGAAGTAAACTTGGCATCGCCCGTAGCCGGATAAGGTCCGCCGTGATGCATCGCGTGAGTCACTTCGACGCCGGTGGGAAACCCGTTAAAAATCAATCGCCCGGCCTTCTGCTCGAGGATGGAAATCAGTTCTTTGTTTTCTTTTAGATCTTCGGGAGTGCCGAAGATCGTTGCCGTCAGAGTTCCATGCCAGCCGGCGGCAAGACGAAGCAGTTCTTCCTTCGATCGGGAACGAACCAGTACGGCGCTTGGGCCAAAGATTTCGGCCGCCAGAAGTTCGTTTTTTAGCCAGACATCCGCCTCGGTCCTGAACAACACAGGCGTCACTTCGGTCTTGGTGGCACTTGACGTCGCCGAAGAGCGCACTGCTGCGACTCCCTCCGTCTTCGATCGCTGCTCGACGTTTTGGCCGAAGCCCTTGGAGATGGCAGGAGTGAGCATCGTGCCGGGCGCGCCAGTTCGAAAAAGCTCCTCGAGCTTTTCTCCGAAGGCCTGGAAACGTTCGCTTTCACTTCCGACGACCACTCCTGGCGACGTACAGAACTGGCCGACTCCGAGATTGATGGAGGCGAATAATCCTTGGACGATTGAGTCGAACGAACTCTGCAGAGCTCCGGGCAAAACGAACACCGGATTGTTACTGCCCATCTCGACATAGGCGGGGATTGGCTCGGGGCGTTGTGCTGCCGTGTTGAAAATCGCTCGGCCGGCTCGTTCGGATCCGGTGAAAGCGACTGCTTTGGTCTTCGGATGCTTCACCAGCAGCTGACTCACTTCGGGATTTGCGGCGTGGAGCATCGAAAACGTCCCTTGCGGCAACCCAGCCTTCTGAACGGCTTTTGCGATGGCGCTCGCTACCAGCTCAGAAGTTCCGGGATGCGCTGGATGAGCCTTCACGACTACCGGGTTCTTGGCCGCTAGAGCGGAGGCGGTGTCGCCGCCGGCTACCGAAAAAGCCAACGGAAAATTGCTGGCGCCGAATACGGCAACCGGTCCGATGGGAATCAACATGCGACGCAGATCGGGCTTCGGCAGCGGCTTGCGATCCGGCATCGCGGTGTCGATGCGGGCATCGACAAACGATCCTTCCTTCACCAAGCTCGCGAAGAGCCGCAGTTGACCGACAGTACGGCCGCGTTCTCCCGTCAGCCTCTCTTTCGGCAGCCCGGATTCGGTCGAGGCTTGCTCGATCAATCGGTCGCCGAGCGCCTCGATCTCGCTTGCAATGGATTCGAGCAGGCCCGCAATGTTCTCGGAGCTGGCGTCCTTCAATACCGGAAACGCCTGCGACGCAAGTTCCAGAGCGCGGTCGATCTCTTCAGAGGTTGCTTCGTGAAAACCCGGGTCGAGCTTTTGGCCCTGTCGCGGATCGTATCCGAAAATCGCAGCCTCTCCGCTTGCAGACAACTCGGATCCGATGAAATTCTTGCCGTGGAATTGCATGTTTTTTAGCTTGTCCTTGCGCTTTAGCCGACGAGATTGATCAAGGTGCCGATTCCAGCGATTGTGATTCGAATCTCGTCATCATTTTTGAGGGTAAAAAAATCCGGCGGGACAATACCTGTGCCGGTCATCAGAAAACATCCTGCCGGAAATCGATTGTTTCTGTACAGGTATTGAACCAGTTCCGCGGGATCTCGTTTGAGCGATTCGAGAGTGGTCGATCCGGAGAATTCGGTAGCGCCTCGGCGAAAGATATCCAGCCGAATCTCGGTTGACGGAGGCATTGGTTGATCACTCACGAGAATGCCCGGCCCTAACGCGCAACTGCGATCGTAGACTTTGGCTTGTGGCAGGTAGAGCGGATTTTCACCTTCAATATCGCGCGAGCTCATGTCGTTGCCGATTGTGTAGCCAATGACTTTCCCCGATGGCGTAATTACCAGCGTCAACTCCGGTTCCGGAACAGACCAGGAAGCGTCGTCTCGAATGGCGACCCGCTCATCCGGCCCTACCACGCGATGCGGTGTGGCCTTGAAAAACAGCTCGGGCCGATCCGCTGCATAAACGCGATCATAAAAGTCGCCGCCGCCCGAAGACTTAGATTCCTGCATCCTGGCATCCCGGCTTCGATAGTAAGTGACGCCGGCCGCCCATACTTCCCCATTCCCGATAGGCGCCTCAATGTCACCGAGAGCCGGTTCGTGAATCGGTTTCAGACTCCCCAAACTGTCGCGCAGGTGATCGGATAAATCATCGCGGGTGATGAGAGCGTCCCAGGAAAGCGTGGTCCAGGCCGAGTCGTCGAGAGAGTAGTAACGATCCCGCTCTTCAACCAGGAATCCGCGAGTCGTCCGGAAAATCTTCATTTTTTTAACGTTGTTACCAGCGTACACAACCGGTGCAGAAGGCTAAGAAACGGGTCGATTTGCCTAAGCCGGTACTAGTACTTAGCTTTATTTGACTGGTTTCCATATTTCCCCAGATAAATTGATTTAATTGCAATACTCCTCTGAGAACATCAAAGCTTCCGGTGAGAAATTTGACGGCGACTGCAAAACTCGTTCAACGATTGTTACTCGCCGGCTCGCTGATCGGTCTTCAGTTCCATATCAGTGCGCAAGTTAACTCATCATCACTGACTGGGACTGTGAGCGATCCGGTAGGAAGGCGAATTCCGAATGCGGTGGTGCGCGCGACACAGATCGCAAATGGGCTGAAGCGAGAGACGAACACTAATTCGCAAGGCGCTTACGTTCTGAACGACCTTCCAGTCGGCTCATATGTTGTGGAATTCGAGAAAAGCGGTTTCTCGTCGGTCCAAGTTGAGCAGGTGGAGCAGGCGGTGGGCGGCACGCGAATCTTGAACGCTCGCCTGGTTGTGGCGACGGGCAAACAGCAGACCAACGTAGTGGAACCGCTAGTTCAATTGAACCGGGTAGACGCTTCCGTCGGCGCGCCGATACAGCAAGCGGAAGTGAACGATCTGCCAATCAACGGACGGAATTGGGCGACATTAACTGCACTCGCTCCCGGCGCCACAAATAACGGAGCTGGGGATCAACGCACCATCCGTTTCGCCGGCCACGGACTCGACGACAATAACCTCACGCTTGACGGCGTAGATGCAACGGCTGTTTACAACCAGGAACAACGCGAATACCAGCGCCTCAACATACCGCTAGATTCGATTAACCAGTTTCAGGTGCAAACGCAGAACTTTGGCGCCGATACCCAAGGCGGTACCGCCGGCGGCCAGGTAGCGGTGGTCACGCCCTCCGGCACAAACAGCTTTCACGGGGACGCCTTCGAATACTTTCGAAATGACGTTCTGAATGCCCGCTCCCCGTTCGACGGACCCTCGCCCGACCCCTTTCTCCTCAATCAATTCGGCGCTGGCGTAGGGGGACCGGTCGTTCGCAATAAAACTTTCTTTTACGCCAACTATGAGGGATTAAGACAAAGGTTGGACCAGACGCAAATTGGCCTTGTTCCCAGTCCCACGTTTCTCGCCCAGGCCGGGGCGAACTCACCGGCTTTAGCGCCTCTTCTGCAAGCCTATCCACATGGAACTTCCGCTACGTCGAACCCTGCTGTCTGGAATTACGTGGCGCCGGGCAGGCAAATAGACAACGAAGACTCTGGCATGATTCGCATCGATCAGCACTTCTCAGATCGCAACACCGCGTTTCTGCGCTTTAACTCAGACGAGGCGGTCGAAAGTGTTCCCACAGGCGCTTTGAACGCATTGCAAAAATTCGATACCAAGTTCAACAATGGCGAAGTTGAACTGGCCAGCACCTTGACCCCAACTCTTGTGAATGAGTTAAAGTTCGGGCTGAACCAGACGCTTTATCACACCGCGAACGTTTCGGGCGTGCCTTTTGGCGTTACCGTTTCGGGATCGACCGGCGGTTTTAGCGCTCTTACCGGGTCTTCCACAACTGACTATCCTTCGAAGAGCCTTGATCTAGTGGACGATTTATCTTGGTCCAAAGGCAAACACACTATTAAAGTTGGTTTTGAGATTCGCTGGTTGCTGTTGAATCAAGGCACTTCTCAAAGCGGCACTTTAACTTACAATTCACTTACTAACTTCGCAAATAACCGGACGGGTAACGCCGCTTATACATCCATTCTTCCATTGGTGCGGCAGCGAAAGACTCAATATTTCGGCTATGTTCAGGATCAGTGGCGCGTAACATCGAACCTCACTGTAAGTACGGGCATTCGTTACAACTACTTCAATGTATTTCACGCGCTCAATAATCAGGCAATTCCGTTCGATTTCACGACTTGTGGCGGATATTGCTCGCCTGACGCGGTCTTCAGCCATCCTCGTTCAAATGACTTCGATCCAAGGCTTGGAATCGCCTGGTCGCACGGCAATACCGTGTTGCGAGCAGGTGGCGGTATTTATCACACAGACGGTCAGGAAGACGACCAGAACCTGCCGATCTCGAACACCACGGAACGTTACTCATTCAGCAGCACGGCATTTCCAACGCTCTCGTATCCGCTGACTCCGTTTCTCCAGTTCGCGCAGAATGCCGGCTCCGGCGTGGTATCTCCGCGCGATCTGGATCGAAATCGCCAGGATGCCTACGTAGCAGCATGGAATGCATCGATTCAACAGAAGCTTCCCTTAAGCATCGTCGGGACCGCTACTTACTTAGGAAATAAAGGAACAAACTTACTCACAACTACTTACGTCAATCTAGCGAATCCAGCGACCGGCATAGTTCCTTTTCCGGCATTCGGTCCTGTTTCCTGGCGAGGAAACGTCGGAAACAGCACTTTCCATGGGTTGCAACTGAACGCACGTAGAGCCTTTCAAAACGGCTTCCTGCTAACCGCCAATTACATGTGGTCGCATTCCATCAACGATGGAAGTATCGGAGGCGGAGAATCTGATACGCCGCAAAATTCCTTCTGTCGAGCCTGTGACAAGGGCGATAGCGATGACGATATCCGCCACGTGGTCAATCTGGCTGCGTTATACAACTTGCCTTTCGGAGTCGGAAGACAGTTTCTCACCAATCCTGGTGTCGCTCGTGCATTGTTGGGCGGATGGGAACTCAGTAGCATTTCGTCCTGGAGAACAGGATTACCGGTGAACATCACGATTGATCGCTCTAATGGCTCGGTTCCAGGCAACTAAGCAATTAGCGGAGAAATGCGGCCTAATCTTGTTCCCGGCGTCTCCCTCACGCCGCCAGGAGGATCAAGATCAGGTGAATGGATCAATCCGGCTGCCTTCGCAGCGCCTGCTTCCGGCACGTTCGGCAATCTGGGTCGAAACGCATTTCGAGGCCCTGGTTTATGGCAGATTGATTTGGGGCTCTCAAAGTACATTCCAGTTACCGAGCGCATGAGTGTGCGATTTCGAGCGGAGGCATTCAACATCTTCAATCGGGCTCAATACGGTTCGCCAAATTCGGATCTTTCCATCGGCAATTTTGGGGTGATCACCGTGCCGGTGAACACGGGAGCCGTCGGACAGGGCACGCCGCGCGAGTTTCAGTTATCGGCCAAGATTATCTTCTGAAACCCGAGCACTTGTCGATAAAGCTTTTTATCCTTTGATCGCCTTAACCACTGCCTCAGTAAACTCCTCAGTGGAGGCGTTTCCACCGACATCGCCAGTGAGCGATTTGCCCTCCTTGTACACCGCCTCTATGCCGGTCTGAAGTTTGTGCGCCGCTTCGTTTTCGCCCAGGTGCGTCAGCAGCATGGTTGCTGAGAGCATCAAGGCCGTCGGGTTGGCTTTCCCTTGTCCAGCGATATCCGGCGCGCTGCCATGAACTGCTTCGAAGACGGCATGTGTCTCCCCCATGTTGGCTCCCGGGACGATTCCCAGACCGCCGACCAGTCCTGCTGCCAGATCTGAAACGATATCGCCATAAAGGTTTGGAAGCAGAAGAATGTCGAACGTCTCGGGGCGGATCACCAGTTGCATCGACGCGTTATCGACAATCAACTCTTTGTACTGAATCTCCGGGTAATGTTGCGCTGTTTCGCGTGCGCAACGCAAGAACAATCCGTCCGCCAACTTCATAATGTTGGCTTTGTGTATGGCGAAGACTTTCTTGCGTTTGTTTTTGCGGGCGTATTCGAATGCATACCTAGCGATGCGCTCAGAAGCTGTTCTGGTAATCACTTTCAAACTGGTCACAACATCTTTCACGATCTCGTGCTCCAGCCCGGAATAGAGATCTTCGGTGTTTTCGCGAAAAATCACCATGTCGATCTGAACATCTGTGAACCGGGTCTTCACACCGGGAAGTGTTCTTACCGGTCTGACGTTGGCAAACAGGTCGAGAGTCTTTCGTAGGGCGACGTTCACGCTCTGGAAACCTCCTGCTATTGGCGTGGTCACGGGGCCTTTCAAGCCAACTCGAGTCTCGTTCAATGAATCGAGTACGTACTGGGGAAGCGTTTTTCCCGATTCTAGAATGATGGCCTCGTTCAGCTCAGCCCGGCGCCAGCGAATGTCGACGCCCGTGGCTTCTACAGCGCGAACGGCAGCCTGAGCCACTTCCGGGCCAATGCCATCTCCGGGAATTAAAGTGCAATGGTGGGACACACCTCGATTTTAGTTGGCGTTCCAATAATTCTGCGTAAACTCTTCGCTCTGCCAAAATGATGGTTTATGCCACGAATCGAACGCGCCTTGTTGAGCGTGACTGACAAGACAGGAGTTGTTGAATTTGCCAAGAGCTTGCAAGAGCTCGGTGTTGAGTTGATTTCGACGGGAGGAACTGCGAAGCTTTTGCGTGACAGCAATGTCGCCGTGCGGGAGGTGTCAGACGTCACCGAGTTTCCGGAGATGCTCGATGGGCGTGTGAAAACGATTCATCCTCGCATTGCCGGCGGAATTCTTGCGGTGCGCTCGAACAGTCAGCATATGCGCTCACTTGCGGAGCACAAGATTCCAACCATCCAGTTGGTGGTTGTCAACCTTTACAACTTTCAAAAATACGCCGACAAACAGGGTGTTAGCCGTGAAGAGCTGATTGAGAATATTGACATCGGCGGCCCCACTATGATCCGGGCAGCGGCCAAAAACTTCCAGGATGTGGCCGTAGTCGTCTCGCCAACTCAGTACGACGATATCGTCACTGAATTGCGAACGAGCGGGGAGCTCGCAGCGGCGACTTACTGGCGTCTTGCTCAAACGGCTTTCGCGCATACGGCCTCTTATGACGCTGCGGTAGCGGCAAAACTTTCGCAGATCGATGTCGAAGGCACAGTTGTGAACGAGGAACTACCCGAGAGGCTGTCGATCTCCGTTCCCCGGACGGCAGCGCTTCGTTACGGCGAAAATCCGCATCAACACGCCGCACTGTACAGCTTCGGTGAAGGCGGAGTGGCTGATGCCCAGCAGCTACACGGCAAAGAGTTGTCCTACAACAATCTTGTCGACCTGGATGCGGCATGGCAACTGGTTCAGGAGTTTGAGAATCCGGCTGCCGTGATCATCAAGCATACGAATCCATGCGGATGTGCAGAGCAGCCGACGCTCGTCGAGGCTTATAAAAAGGCTCTCGAAGCAGACCCGATCTCCGCATTCGGTGGCGTTCTCGCCTTCAACCGTGAACTGGATCACGAGACCTCCGTCGAAGTCGCCCAATTGTTTGTCGAAGCGATCGCCGCCCCAAGCTTCTCACCCGAAGCACTTTCCTTGCTGACGGCGAAAAAAAATGTGCGCATCGTAAAAGTGGACCCGGTCAAAAAACCCGAGCTGGTGATGAAGTCGATCTCGGGCGGCTTTCTTGCGCAGAGCGCCGATCTTCTGACACTCGACCCGGCAAGTCTGATCGTCAGAACCAAACGTCAGCCTACCAATGACGAAATGGCTGCGCTGCGGTTCGGCTGGAAGGTTTGTAAACACGTCAAATCAAACGCGATTGTTTATGCCAGGCCGGGCCAGACAATTAGCGTCGGCGCCGGTCAAATGAGCCGCGTCGATAGCGTGAAGGTTGGCGCTTTGAAGACTCTACTGCCGCTTGCTGGCGCCGTTATAGCGTCGGATGCTTTCTTTCCGTTTCCAGATGGTGTGGAAGAAGCGGCGCGAAACGGAGTCACCGCAGTCATTCAACCGGGCGGATCGGTGCGCGATGAAGAAGTAATCGCGGCCACAGATCGACTGAATCTGGCAATGGTCTTCACCGGCATCAGACACTTTCGGCATTGAGCCGGACTGACTAACCCGCGTGTAACAGCATGTACGTTCCGGCGTTCTATCATACGCAGAGGTTTGTCTTATGCGGGAAAGCAACTTATCCCGCCCCACCTGCTTAAACGTCACTTAAAACTATGGCCAATGCTCGAAAGACAAAGATTAGGGAAGGTTTGCCGTACCCGCGCGGTGCGACTTGGGACGGCAAGGGAACCAATTTTGCTGCTTTTTCAGCCAATGCAACAAAAATAGAAGTCTGCCTCTTTGATCCCACAGGAGAGAGGGAGGTGGAACGCATCACACTGCCGGAGTTTACCGACGAGATTTGGCATGGCTATCTACCTGATGTCACACCCGGCACTATATATGGCTATCGTGTTCATGGACCCTATGAACCGGAGGCTGGTCACCGATTTAATCCAAACAAGCTTTTGCTCGATCCATATGCCTGCGCGAATTTCGGAGCGCTGAAGTGGGATCCCGCTGTGTTCGGTTACCAAATGGAAACCGGCGATGACCTAACTTTCGACGAACGCGATAGCGCTCCCTTCATGCCGAAGTGCACGGTTGTCGATCCGGGCTTCGACTGGCGCGGCCATCCGGGTCGTCATCCTATCCGTTGGGATGACACAGTGCTGTATGAACTGCATGTTCGAGGCTATACAAAGCAGCATCCTGAAGTTGAACCTGGTTTGCGCGGTACATATGCCGGGCTCGGCGCCAAAGAGGTCGTCGATTATATTCGCTCCATTGGAGTGACATCGGTCGAGTTGCTTCCAATTCACACATTCGTGGACGACAGCCATTTGCTGGAGAAGGGTCTGGTTAATTACTGGGGCTACAACAGCATCGGCTTCTTTGCGCCTGATCCGCGCTATGCCTCAAACCGAGTCGACAGCCTGCGGGAATTTAAGGAGATGGTGGCCCGCCTTCATGAGGGCGGCCTTGAGGTAATTCTGGATGTCGTCTATAACCACACCGCGGAAGGCAATGAGCGTGGGCCAACCTTGTGCTTCAAAGGCATGGACAATGCAAGCTATTACCGCCTTCTGCCAGACGACAAGCGTTATTACATCAATGACACCGGAACCGGGAACACTTTAAATCCGAGCAATCCGCGAGTGATCCAAATGGTCACCGATAGTTTGCGCTATTGGGTGGAGCAGACCAACGTGGACGGATTCCGATTTGACCTTGCCACCGTACTCGCTCGTGAACCAAACGGATTCGATAATCAAAGTGGCTTTCTAAAAGCAGTGAACCAAGATCCCGTGCTGCGCACTGTCAAGCTGATTGCAGAGCCCTGGGACGTTGGTCCGGGCGGTTACCAGGTGGGCAGTTTTCCTCCCGGTTGGGCCGAGTGGAACGGAAAATATCGCGACGTTGTCCGCAAGTTTTGGAAGGGAGATGCCACGCCAGGCGACCTTGCTCCGCGACTTTGTGCGTCGGCAGATCTATTCAATCACCAAGGCCGGCGGCCCTGGTCCTCAGTCAATTTCATCACAGCTCATGACGGCTTTACGATGAACGACCTGGTCACTTATAACGAGAAACACAATGAGCCAAACGGCGAGGACAACAAGGATGGGAGCGACGATAACGCATCCTGGAACTGCGGCTTTGAGGGACCAATTGATAACGCGGATATCAACCGTCTAAGGGAGCGTCAGATTCGGAATTTGCTGTCAACGCTCCTACTCTCACAAGGCACTCCCATGCTTATGGCCGGCGACGAGTTTGGACGGACCCAAGGCGGTAACAATAACGCCTACTGCCAAGATAACGAGATT